>CAWBWE010000010.1:0-522552 GCA_963792395.1 uncultured Bacteroidales bacterium | reverse complement strand
ATCTGCCGTAACAGGGGCCACTACCGTTACTGCTGCGGTAGGACACCTGGATCGGCCGTCTGGTTCTGATCAGCGGCACAGGTGATCGTCGGGTTCTCATCATCGGTAACAGTGATATCCTGCGTACAGTTGTTCGTATTGCCATAGATATCGGTAACGGTCCAGGTGACCGTCGTGGTGCCTACCGGGTAGGTGTCACTGGCATCCGCCGTACCGTTAAAGTCGTTCACCACCGTAGCCACTCCACAGTTATCTGCCGTGACAGGGGCCACTACCGTTACTGCTGCGGTACAGACACCTGGATCGGCCGTCTGGTTCTGGTCAGCGGCACAGGTGATCGTCGGGTTCTCATCATCGGTAACAGTGATATCCTGCGTACAGTTGTTCGTATTGCCATAGATATCGGTAACGGTCCAGGTGACCGTCGTGGTGCCTACCGGGTAGGTGTCACTGGCATCCGCCGTACCGTTAAAGTCGTTCACCACCGTGGCCACTCCACAGTTATCTGCCGTGACAGGGGCCACTACCGTTACTGCTGCGGTACAGACACCTGGATCGGCCGTCTGGTTCTGGTCCGCGGCACAGGTGATCGTCGGGTTCTCATCATCGGTAACAGTGATATCCTGCGTACAGTTGTTCGTATTGCCATAGATATCCGTTACTGTCCAGGTGACCGTCGTGGTGCCTACCGGGTAGGTGTCACTGGCATCCGCCGTACCGTTAAAGTCGTTCACCACCGTAGCCACTCCACAGTTATCTGCCGTGACAGGGGCCACTACCGTTACTGCTGCGGTACAGACACCTGGATCGGCCGTCTGGTTCTGGTCCGCGGCACAGGTGATCGTCGGGTTCTCATCATCGGTAACAGTGATATCCTGCGTACAGTTGTTCGTATTGCCATAGATATCCGTTACTGTCCAGGTAACGGTCGTCGTGCCTACCGGGTAGGTGTCACTGGCATCCGCCGTACCGTTAAAGTCGTTCACCACCGTAGCCACTCCACAGTTATCAGCCGTAACAGGGGCCACTACCGTTACCGCTGCAGTACATACTCCTGCATCGGCCGTCTGTGTCTGGTCCGCGGCACAGGTGACGTCGGGTTCTCATCGTCGGTCACCTCCACATCAAAGCTGCACTCGATAAAGTTGCCTGCTGCATCCTCCACATGATAGGTCACAGTCGTGGTTCCTACATTGAAAGTTGTACCAGAGATATCATTAATGCCAGTAGCTGGTGAATCGCCCGTAGTGGCGCCTGTCATGCTCCAGGTCTGCAGCGTAACTCCACAATTGTCACCTGTAGCTGTCGGGGCCAGTCCATTAACAACTGCATTACACTGATCAGCATCGTTGCTTACGCTCAAATCTCCCGGACAGGTGATCGTCGGGTTCTCATCATCGGTAACAGTGATATCCTGCGTACAGTTGTTCGTATTGCCATAGATATCGGTAACGGTCCAGGTAACCGTCGTGGTGCCTACCGGGTAGGTGTCACTGGCATCCGCCGTACCGTTAAAGTCGTTCACCACCGTAGCCACTCCACAGTTATCTGCCGTGACAGGGGCCACTACCGTTACTGCTGCGGTACAGACACCTGGATCGGCCGTCTGGTTCTGGTCCGCAGCACAGGTGATCGTCGGGTTCTCATCATCCGTAACCGTGATATCCTGCGTACAGTTGTTCGTATTGCCATAGATATCGGTAACGGTCCAGGTGACCGTCGTGGTGCCTACCGGGTAGGTGTCACTGGCATCCGCCGTACCGTTAAAGTCGTTCACCACCGTAGCCACTCCACAGTTATCTGCCGTGACAGGGGCCACTACCGTTACTGCTGCGGTACAGACACCTGGATCGGCCGTCTGGTTCTGGTCAGCGGCACAGGTGATCGTCGGGTTCTCATCATCGGTAACAGTGATATCCTGCGTACAGTTGTTCGTATTGCCATAGATATCGGTAACGGTCCAGGTGACGGTCGTGGTGCCTACCGGGTAGGTGTCACTGGCATCCGCCGTACCGTTAAAGTCGTTCACCACCGTGGCCACTCCACAGTTATCTGCCGTAACAGGGGCCACTACCGTTACTGCTGCGGTACAGACACCTGGATCGGCCGTCTGGTTCTGATCCGCTGCACAGGTGATCGTCGGGTTCTCATCATCGGTAACAGTGATATCCTGCGTACAGTTGTTCGTATTGCCATAGATATCCGTTACTGTCCAGGTGACCGTCGTGGTGCCTACCGGGTAGGTGTCACTGGCATCCGCCGTACCGTTAAAGTCGTTCACCACCGTAGCCACTCCACAGTTATCTGCCGTGACAGGGGCCACTACCGTTACTGCTGCGGTACAGACACCTGGATCGGCCGTCTGGTTCTGGTCAGCAGCACAGGTGATCGTCGGGTTTTCATCATCCGTCACCGTGATATCCTGCGTACAGTTGTTCGTATTGCCATAGATATCCGTTACTGTCCAGGTGACCGTCGTCGTGCCTACCGGGTAGGTGTCACTGGCATCCGCCGTACCGTTAAAGTCGTTCACCACTGAGGCCACTCCACAGTTATCTGCCGTGACAGGGGCCACTACCGTTACTGCTGCGGTACAGACACCTGGCATCGGCCGTCTGGTTCTGGTCAGCAGCACAGGTGATCGTCGGGTTTTCATCATCGGTAACAGTGATATCCTGCGTACAGTTGTTCGTATTGCCATAGATATCCGTTACTGTCCAGGTGACCGTCGTGGTGCCTACCGGGTAGGTGTCACTGGCATCCGCCGTGCCATTAAAGTCGTTCACCACCGTAGCCACTCCACAGTTATCTGCCGTAACAGGGGCCACTACCGTTACTGCTGCGGTACAGACACCTGGATCGGCCGTCTGGTTCTGGTCCGCGGCACAGGTGATCGTCGGGTTCTCATCATCGGTAACCGTGATATCCTGCGTACAGTTGTTCGTATTGCCATAGATATCGGTAACGGTCCAGGTGACCGTCGTCGTGCCTACCGGGTAGGTGTCACTGGCATCCGCCGTACCGTTAAAGTCGTTCACCACCGTGGCCACTCCACAGTTATCTGCCGTAGACAGGGGCCACTACCGTTACTGCTGCGGTACAGACACCTGGATCGGCCGTCTGGTTCTGGTCCGCGGCACAGGTGATCGTCGGGTTCTCATCATCGGTAACAGTGATATCCTGCGTACAGTTGTTCGTATTGCCATAGATATCCGTTACTGTCCAGGTGACCGTCGTGGTGCCTACCGGGTAGGTGTCACTGGCATCCGCCGTACCGTTAAAGTCGTTCACCACCGTGGCCACTCCACAGTTATCTGCCGTGACAGGGGCCACTACCGTTACCGCTGCGGTACAGACACCTGGATCGGCCGTCTGGTTCTGGTCCGCGGCACAGGTGATCGTCGGGTTCTCATCATCCGTAACCGTGATATCCTGCGTACAGTTGTTCGTATTGCCATAGATATCGGTAACGGTCCAGGTAACGGTCGTGGTGCCTACCGGGTAGGTGTCACTGGCATCCGCCGTACCGTTAAAGTCGTTCACCACCGTAGCCACTCCACAGTTATCTGCCGTGACAGGGGCCACTACCGTTACTGCTGCGGTACAGACACCTGGATCGGCCGTCTGGTTCTGGTCCGCAGCACAGGTGATCGTCGGGTTCTCATCATCGGTAACAGTGATATCCTGCGTACAGTTGTTCGTATTGCCATAGATATCCGTTACTGTCCAGGTAACCGTCGTGGTGCCTACCGGGTAGGTGTCACTGGCATCCGCCGTACCGTTAAAGTCATTAACCACCGTGGCCACTCCACAGTTATCTGCCGTGACAGGGGCCACTACCGTTACTGCTGCGGTACAGACACCTGGATCGGCCGTCTGGTTCTGGTCAGCAGCACAGGTGATCGTCGGTTTCTCATCATCGGTAACAGTGATATCCTGCGTACAGTTGTTCGTATTGCCATAGATATCGGTAACGGTCCAGGTAACGGTCGTGGTGCCTACCGGGTAGGTGTCACTGGCATCCGCCGTACCGTTAAAGTCGTTCACCACCCTCGCCACTCCACAGTTATCTGCCGTAGCCAGGGGCCAGAACAGTTACTGCTGCGGTACATACACCTGGATCAGCCGTCTGGGTCTGGTCCGCGTCACAGGTGATCGTCGGTATCTCATCATCCGTAACCGTGATATCCTGCGTACAGTTGTTCGTATTGCCATAGATATCGGTCACCGTCCAGGTAACCGTCGTCGTGCCTACCGGGTAGGTGTCACTGGCATCCGCCGTACCGTTAAAGTCGTTCACCACCGTAGCCACTCCACAGTTATCTGCCGTACAGGGGCCACTACCGTTACTGCTGCGGTACAGACACCTGGATCGGCCGTCTGGTTCTGGTCAGCAGCACAGGTGATCGTCGGGTTCTCATCATCGGTAACAGTGATATCCTGCGTACAGTTGTTCGTATTGCCATAGATATCCGTTACTGTCCAGGTGACCGTCGTGGTGCCTACCGGGTAGGTGTCACTGGCATCCGCCGTACCGTTAAAGTCGTTAACCACCGTGGCCACTCCACAGTTATCTGCCGTAACAGGGGCCACTACCGTTACTGCTGCGGTACAGACACCTGGATCGGCCGTCTGGTTCTGGTCCGCAGCACAGGTGATCGTCGGGTTCTCATCATCGGTAACAGTGATATCCTGCGTACAGTTGTTCGTATTGCCATAGATATCGGTAACGGTCCAGGTAACGGTCGTGGTGCCTACCGGGTAGGTGTCACTGGCATCCGCCGTACCGTTAAAGTCGTTCACCACCGTGGCCACTCCACAGTTATCTGCCGTAACAGGGGCCACTACCGTTACTGCTGCGGTACAGACACCTGGATCGGCCGTCTGGTTCTGGTCAGCAGCACAGGTGATCGTCGGGTTCTCATCATCGGTAACAGTGATATCCTGCGTACAGTTGTTCGTATTGCCATAGATATCCGTTACTGTCCAGGTGACCGTCGTGGTGCCTACCGGGTAGGTGTCACTGGCATCCGCCGTACCGTTAAAGTCGTTCACCACCGTAGGCCACTCCACAGTTATCTGCCGTGACAGGGGCCACTACCGTTACTGCTGCGGTACAGACACCTGGATCGGCCGTCTGGTTCTGGTCCGCAGCACAGGTGATCGTCGGGTTCTCATCATCCGTAACAGTGATATCCTGCGTACAGTTGTTCGTATTGCCATAGATATCGGTAACGGTCCAGGTAACGGTCGTGGTGCCTACCGGGTAGGTGTCACTGGCATCCGCCGTACCGTTAAAGTCGTTCACCACCGTAGCCACTCCACAGTTATCTGCCGTGACAGGGGCCACTACCGTTACTGCTGCGGTACAGACACCTGGATCGGCCGTCTGGTTCTGGTCAGCAGCACAGGTGATCGTCGGGTTCTCATCATCGGTAACCGTAACATCGAAGGTACAGAATGCGGTATCGCCTGCCCAGGTCCACCACATAGTAGCTCACGGTGGTGGTCCCAACCGGGAAGGTATCCCCAGGGATCGTGAGAATTTCCCCACTCCAGATCCCCCACTGCGGTGCAATTATCAGTAGCCGTGGGAGCTGTCCAGGTTACATCTGCTTCACATACACCTGCATCGGCGGTCTGGCTAATATCCACGGGACAATTGGAAATGACCGGATCTGTCACATCATTCATTGCAGAGATCCTGAAGAATCCAGGTTGATTATTAAACTGTTCCCAGACCCGGATAAACAAAGAATCTCCAGGCGTTAATCCAGAGAATACAGCGCGGGCTGTTCGGGGGTGCAAATAACTGTTGTTTTCATAACACCCTTCTGAAACCAGACCATTACAGGTTCCTGAAAATACCTCCATGGCCATCCGGAAGCCCCAGGGAGGTACAGCCTCCTCGGTATCAATCTCAAGGGCAACTTTTCCATTGGCCGGAACCTCCATTTTAAACCAGACATCGCCACAAACACCAGCAGGTGCATAATTCCCGCAGGAGGGATCCGGAACGCCTGATTTTGTTGAATAAAGGTTTGTATAAATTTCAGGGGTGTAACACTCATTAATAGGGATTTCAAGGGCCCGGCAGGGAAAGTCATTCACAATCTCTGTAGCTCCGGTGCTGAAAAAACCCCCGGGATTCAACTGGTTATTGTATTCCGTGGTCAGCCAGGCATCAGAACGGGCCACACTCTGAATCCGGACCTCATCCATGGTCCCGTTAAAGGTCCTGTACCCATTATTAAATGGATCTGGCTGGTTCCCAATGGCCGCATCTATGCCTGCTCCGGCATCTATGGTTCCGGTTTTTACCAGCCCTGCCCCAAAGGTGGTGCCATTATAAGCCAGATTCATATTTGCGCCATCGTACACGGCACTCACATATCTGCCAGGTGCCATCCTCCACCAGTACATTGTTCCCGGGTGCATAAACACTCGTTGTTCCTCCCGTACGTAACCTGAATCTCAACCGGGTGGAATTAATGGCACTCAGCATCCACCAATGATCTTCATTATTAGAACCATTTGCCTTGGAAACAATCCTGGAATCAATGTAAGGATTAACAATGGGAGCTACCCAGGCGGAAATGGTCAACGCGCTACTGGTTACCTGAATGTCGCCAATCTCAATCCTGTCCTGGTCATCAACTTGCTGAAAATTTTCCCCATCGGCAATCTGTCCTGCCTGATTTGTAGTTCCGATATCTGTTCCGTCGTTGGTATTTGCCGTGGCATCAATAAAATCATCGTGCAGATGATAGACCGCCACATAAGCTGCCGGATCCCAGGTATCTGTGGTTGATGGATCTGCCACGATAGAAGAATTGCCGAAATACAGATAGAGGATATTATCACCAACTGCATTCAGGGAAGGAATCTGTACCCAGGCGATAATCTGACCGCTTGCGGCGTCGTAATCTTCTATTTCATGATTGAGAGCGGTGGAATGATCCTGGGAGAAGGCAATATCCCATCCATTGTCGCTTTCCACCAGGCCCTCCGTTGGATACAGATTCAAGATCCGCGTCGGTTAAATCGATTAAAACAGGAAAGTTTGTATGCGTTCCTGCTCCGGATACACTGGCAGCAGGAATAGTAATCATTTTTCTGAATCCATATCCTGTCAGCCACTGTCCCATCGACTCAGGCACCAGATACAAGACAAAAAGCAGGGTAAATAAAAAGATTTTCAGGAATCTGCCTCCAGGAGCAGGATTCAAAAACCTTGCACCACCAGGGGATGGTGAAGCAGAAGGGTTAGTATGTATGGTTTCCGGTTGGACGGAGATCACCTCTTAAAAATTTAATCCGGTTACTCAAAAGTGTACCTGGAAATAAAACCTTTGCAACAATAACTAGGACCTGATTCAAGCTAGTTTCGTTGCTTATACGCAATATAAAGGTGTTAGTTACCCTTGAACATAAGAATAATCGCGGCTTTCTGCAATCTCTATTTGATGAAAAATGAGTGCAAAACTTCCAGGGAGCGAATCTCTCCCATGCCGGCTACATGCAATTTGTAAAAACGAATCAGGTTGTCCAGGATCTGTTTCCTCTGAGCCCCGTTGAATCCCTCCTCCTTAACAGACTGTAAATCAGATTGCATATACCGGCTCCATAGCTCACTGGCTTCCTGGTCCAGAAAAATCTCCGGATCTCCAGGATTAGCTTTAAACTGTCCGCTGGCCAGGTTGAAAAAAAACCTGTCTTCCCCGAAATTATTTTGAGGATAAAACCCCAGGTGTCTCGACAATTGAAACAAGAAGAGAATGTGAAAATCAGGAGAGGCCTCCTCCAGGGTATCCAGATATTGAATGGTTGAAATCAGGAAATTAGCCAGCATGGGGTTAGATTCCTCTTCTTTCAGCACCCTGTAGAGGACCTCTGCCATAAAAATGGCCTGGGTACTTTTTGTGATATCGAAGGGAATCGAATTGATCGGTACTGCCCTGTTTACCTCCTTCACCAGATGAATATCCCGGCTGTCTTTATGATAAACTTCAAAGTCGAGAATAAAAAGGGGCTGAAATAGATTGGAACGGTTCTGTTTTCTAGATTTTCGCACCCCTTTCATCATGAAAGTCTGCCGGCCCAGAAGGTCGGTATAGCAATGGACCACCAGGCTGGATTCACCATACCGTGTTGTGTGCAGAACAATCCCCCTGGTTTTCCGGATCATGGCAGTGCGAGCGAGTGTTAATGGATAAAGAGAACCTTGGTAACATGGGAGAGGGTTCCGTCCCGGTTGGAGAGATAAATCATATAAACTCCTGTTGCCACCCTTTCCCCTCTGAAGTTTTTCCCATCCCAGATAGCCTGTCCCCCAAGTGATTCTGTCTCAAATACCAGGTTGCCGCTCATATCGGCAATTTTTACGGTGGTTCCTTCCACCAGGCCCTTGATGGCGACAGGTCCCTCATAAGTGTCACGTACCGGATTGGGATAGACAACTACCTGATTGTAGGCCGGGCTCCCCTGAAGCGCCTCGCCCTTGTAAGAGATGATCCCTTTATCCGTTCCAAAGAAGACCTCGCCGGATAGTCCATCCACGCAGATATCTTTGATCGCGTCTGAGAGCAAAGGGCTGTTATTCGCATTGAATTGAATGATCTCCTCCAGTCCATCTTCCGAAACCAGATAGACGCCACCACCCGCTGTTCCCAGCCACTTCCTGTTGGCTCCGTCCACCTCTATGCTGGTAACAATCTGTGTCCCCAGTAAGGGATCGGCATAGCCGCTACCGTCATTTCGTGGAATAAGGATCTCCTGGGCATAAATGGACCCATCTGTAAAAAGCCGGTAGGGGCTGTACATGACCAGTACTCCCTGATTGGTCCCCAGCCAGAGATTTCCGTTATGATCTTCAGCAAATGAGTATACATCGTTGGTAATCACCTTTCCATATTTATCGACCACACTAACCTTGTAGTATAGGTCATCAGAGATCTCATCAATGGTCCGATTGTCATCCATGGCAAAAAGGCCATTTCCCCGGGGTACAATGACCCATTTGTGACCGGAACTGCTTACCAGAATATCTCCCAGGGCCCCATAAGCACTTATGAGATTATTCACCCGGAAACTTTTCCATGATCCATCCGCTTTCAGGACTGAAATAGGCTCTGCCACATTGGAATTGGTCATCCACAGATTTCCATCCGGATCCAGTGCCACCCCTCCTATCCTCACATAGGGACCCGGAATGATGGTTTGAAGAGAGCTATTGCTTTCATTGTACCTGCTGATTTCCTTTCCATGGTATTCCAGCAGACCGGAGCCCCAGGAACCGGCGTACACATGCGTGGGATCGTCCGGATCAATGGCCAGGGTAATCAGGTCCCTGTCCTCCCAGCTATGTGTCCAGCTCCACTCTTCCTCTGCAAACGTCTCCAGAGTTGCCGTTTTCCATAAATTGTTCCAGGAGGCGGAAATCGCTCCGACCACCGCGTGCAGGACTCCCTCCGAGCATTCCATATCAAATACCGAAGTGGCATAGGGCCCGTCGGGAATAATGCCCCAGGTTCCCCCTCCCTGATTGGTTCTCAAACCCAAACCGTAATCAGCCAGCCAGAGATCGCCCTGGTGATCCAGAGCTGCTGAAAGCGGCCGGGAACTGTACATCTGCTGAACCACCAGAAGATCCTCATTAATCAGATGAACTGCCGTATCATCCACCAGGGTCAGAAAATCACCCTGATTCAATATCTCATGACATAAATTCCCGGTAAAATAGGGATAGGGGTTCCATCCCGATCCACTGCTATAATAAACCTGGTCCTGCTGCTCAGCCGGATCAACAGCGGAGGTGAAAAGGTGCTCTTTAAAATAAGCAATGGATCCAAATGCTCCATAGGATCCGGGAATATCCGAAAGCATCTCCCAGGCATTGTAATCCACAAGGAAGGGATCTGAAATCAAGCCCCTTCTGATCCCCTCGTCCGTGGCGGCATAAAGGTAGGTGCCATCGGAGGTGACCTGGTTTACCTTGAGCACCTGGCCATTGTCTCCAATCAGATAAGTCTCGCTGATTTCATCTTTCTCCAGGTTTACTACCACAATACCAAACCCGGTGGAGAGGTAGGCCTTCGTTCCCAAAAAATAGATATCATAGATGGTCTTGTCTCCTGTAATCTGCTTCTTCATAATATCAGGCAAATTCAAAACTGAACCGCCCCTGATAATATCCAGGTTGGAACTCTCATAGGCCAGGATCAAAGTCTCCAGGTCTCCGCTCCAACGCATGGCGGTAACCCCGTTATCAGATAGCCCGTCGATCTTGGAGATCTTCTCCACCAGGTTATCCTGCAGATTATAGTAAAAGAGTCCGCCTGTGGTGGAACAATACACCCTGTCACTGGTTGACTCCACCAGGGAACAATACTGGTAGGGAAGATGGGTCCTCCACTGCCCCATGGTAACCTGCCCCGGGGCAGGAAGCGAAATCCAGGTAGTCAACCCTAAAAGAAAAAAAAGTAGCCTGCTACGCATCTCCATGCTTTCTATATATACGCAAATAGGGTGGACATATTACATGGCTTTCAGGAAATCTACAAGTAAGTGCACAGCCCGGGCACGATGACTGATCTGGTTTTTCTCCGAAAGCTCCATCTCCGCAAATGTAGTTTTATATCCGGCAGGAATAAAAATGGGGTCATAGCCAAAGCCTTCATTCCCAAAAGCCTTTTCGGTAATTGATCCCTCAACCACTCCCTCAAACTGATATTCTTTTCCATTTAAAACCAGGGAGATCACGGTCCTGAAGCGGGCTGAACGCTCCTTGCTTCCTTTCATTTGAAGAAGCAACTTCCTGATATTTCCCTGAGCCGCTTCCATTTCAGGAAAAGTGGGGTGACCAATCCTCGAATACCTGGCTGAATATACTCCCGGAGCCCCGTCCAGGACATCTACCTCCAGGCCGGTATCGTCCGCAAAACAGTTCCGCCCGGTCTTGTTGTAAATATACCAGGCTTTCTGAGAAGCATTCTCCTCCAGGGTTTCATGATCTTCGGGGATCTCCTCTTCTATCCGGAGCTCTTTCAATCCCAGAAGCAGGAAGTTCTCACCCAGCAGGGCACTTATCTCCTCCAGCTTATGCAGATTGTTGGTTGCAAATACAATTTCCATTGGCACAAAAAAAAGGCCGCAACTGTTTGCGGCCTTGAATTTAGCTATTTTGAATCTTTTATGCGCCTCCTCCGGCTCTGAATCCACCTCCAATTTTAGCGGGTCTGGGATTCATGCACATGACCGGGAGATTTTCCGGATTGGCCAGGATATACTGTTCGGGAGCTCCCAACATATAGTCCACCCAGCGTATATCACGGGTAGCCATCACGAGAATCAGATCAGCATTGTGTTCTTTGGCAAAATGGATAATCTCTTTTTTGAATTTTTCTTTGCCCGTGGCGGTAACTATTTCATACTCCACATCGTGCCCTTTCAAAAAGGTCTCCACATATTTGATATTGGAGAGTATCTTCCGCCTAAATCCTTTATCCTTGGCCCGTGACTTCAAAATAATGAATTTCGATCCAAAATTTCTTGCCAGATAGTAGACCCAATTAGCCTTCTCCTTGTTTTCAGTTTTGAAATCAATGGGAAGCAAAATGGTGTCGATCTTATCTTTTGGAGGCTTATCCTGAACCACCAGGAAGGGTATCCGGGAGGAAACCACTACTTTCAGGGCCTTGCTCCCAAACAGTTTCTGTGCCCCCTTCCTTCCATGGGTCCCCATGATAATCATTTCGGCTTTCAGTTCCTTTGCGGTTTCCCCGATGGCATGAAAAATGGATCCGACAACTACCTCAAAGTGAGGCTTTTTGCCATATTCCTTTCCGAGTTTATCTATGGATGCTTGCAGCTCCTTGTGTCTGGCAGCCTTGTCGTGCTCTTCATGCACAACGTGTAAAAGAAGTATCTCTCTGTTTAGCGCTTTTGAGATATTTACAGCATACTGAAAAGCGTTTTCAGCTACTTGTGAGAAATCCCAAGGTACGATAATAGGCCTTTCTAATTTTTCCATGAAGATCCTATTGTTAGGTTACTAATTAAGGGTAAATATATTTTTTTACTTTTGATAATAGTCTTACGAAGGAAGCACTACCTGAGTTACACAAGTTATGAATTTATTCTTCAAGTCATACCGGAATTACTTGATTTTTCTTCTTCTCAACACCTGTGTAGCTTGCTGGAACTGGGGATTAGCGCAAGAGGCAACGCTCCGAATGACCCCCTGGGTTCAAGAGATAAACCTCCCTTCGCAATACAGTGAGATTCCAAATGAAACTTTCTTTCGTGACCAGAGTGGAACCCTGTTCGTCGGGAAAAATAGCGGGCTGCTTATTATAGATGGTAAAGAGTCCGGTTTTTTCCCCATGAACGGCCCCGTTTATCTTTGCGGCAATGGTTCCGATACCTTATACTACGTTGCACGGGATGACCTGGGATATATCATCCGCCAAGCGGACCACTCGTATCGCAGCATCTCCCGAAAACTTCTCCTGCCAACATCCCACCGGAGTTTCACCCCAACAGGGATTCAGAACAGTTCCGGGAGGATTTTTTTCCATTCTGATATTGGATCTTTTCTGTTTTCCAGTTCTGAAATTAAATATCTGGCCACCCGGGGCCCTCAGATTGAGCCTGTAGATACCATTTATAATCGGAAGATTATTGAAATGATCGGGGACAAAATCGGTATCTCGGCCGGCGGGATTAAACAAATCTTTGTCTGGAACGAAACCGAAATCTGGATATTGGGGGCCTATACACTACACCTGATCTATGATCCATCGCCTCTGAACCTGCTTGAAACCGGAGATTTCCACACGGGACGTATCCTGAAATCCATGAATTTCAAGGACCATATCCTGTTGGGAACCTCCCGGGGATTATTTTCTATTTCAGAGGATAGTATGCAGAAGGGCCTCTGGTCCATGAACCAGCTGCTGCCCGATTCCAATCCTTCCATACATCTGTTCTCAAGCCTCAACAACCAGGCTTTCGCTGCAGGTTCCGATGGCCTGTACCTGATCACTGAAAACCATGCAGAAGTCATTGACAAAGGGTCCTTCACAGGAATCCAGGCCATCAGACAGGGCTGTGTGGTAGCCTCGGGCAAGGAGGGAACTGTCAGGTATAACCTGTTTAACGGAGTGTGGAAACCCACTCCCCTGGACCCTGCTCTCCTTAACTCCCATTCCTTTATTTCTTATAATAATATTGCTTACTTTCTCTGCAACAACAATGTATTTAAGATCAACAGCAAAGGCGAAAAAATCATTCCCCTTTCCTTTCATGCAGATGAACTGCTCTACAAGCTTCTGCAGGTGAAAAACGATCTGATTCTGGTGAGCAGTAAGCAGGTATATCGCTACGATACCCATGAAGAGACCTTTCAACCACTACCCGCTAATCACCGGTCAAAACTGCTCGCCGAATCTGATATGATCCTGCCAGCCACCGGGGGTAATTTCTGGATCCTTCAAAACAATGGCAATTATTTTTCCCGGGTACTCTACACCGATGAGCTGAATGAACCCGCTAACTTTGCCAACTTTCCTGTGATGCAAAGCCTGGGAGAAATCATTGATATGGCTTTCATGGATAGTGTTCTGTACCTGACCGGAAAGGACAAAATTTCACTTTTTGATCTGCACCTTTTGAACAGGAAATCCGCTGAAATCTCTGTGAGCCATCGGGAAACAGATAATCCTGAAAATGGTCAGCGATTTCATATCTCCGGGCTTGAATTACAGCGTTTGCCCGAAGCCCTTTTCAGATACAGAGTTTTGCCCGGAAATACAGGCTGGTCCAGATGGAATTCCAGCCGGGATTACACGGTTTACAGCCTGAAGCATGGCAGATATTCCATAGAGGTACAGGCGATGGATCTATATGGGAGAATCAGCGATACCGCAGCAGTATCATTTGAGATTGCAGCACCCTTTTACGCTACCTGGTATGCATATTCGGCATATGCCTTATGCTTACTTTTGCTACTCTTCCTTTTTCAAAAATGGCGTTTGCTGAACTACCAGAGGGCTGAATCCAGGATTTCAGAACGGATGGAAGTCAAGATACAGAACCTGGCTGCTGAAAAAGAAAGATCGGACAGGCTGGCAGATGAATTTCTGACAAAGAAGACCGCCGATCAAATCAAAGGCAAGGGAAAGGCTAAATGGGAGAAATATGACCGGACAACTGTCTTATTCTCTGACATACAAGGATTTACAAAAATAGCGGAGGAGATGAATCCGGAAAAACTGATTGATGAACTGGATACCTTCTTTTTTCACTTTGACTCCGTGGTTGAAAAATACAATATTGAGAAGATTAAAACCATCGGGGATGCCTATATGGCCGCAGGGGGGATTCCTCGTAAAAACAGCACCAATCCGGTGGAAGTTGTGCTGGCTGCCCTGGAGATGCAAAGCTATATGCGAGAACTGAAATCCACCAGGGCCAAAATCTGGGATTTAAGAATCGGGATCCATACCGGACCGGTTATTGCAGGGGTGGTGGGACATAAAAAGATGTCTTATGATATTTGGGGCGATACCGTAAATACTGCCTCACGGATGGAGTCCTCGGGCACTGCCGGGAAAATAAACATCTCCGGGATCACCTATGGCATGGTTAAAGACTACTTCATTTGTGAATACAGGGGCAAGTTACCTGTAAAGTACAAAGGGAACATAGATATGTATTATGTAAGCGGATTGCGCCCGGAGTTATCGGTCGACCTGAAGGAGATTCCCAACAAACGCTTTTATACAAAGCTTCAAATACTCAGATTAGGCGACCTGGAGGAGAAGGTTTTTGAAGGCATTTTGACAACCCTGCCTGAATCGCTTGCTTTTCATCGGGTAGAGCTTGCCAAAAAAGTATATAATCAATCTTTCCTGCTCTGCCGCTCTGAAGAGATTGAACAGGAGGACAGGCTTCTGGTAAGGACGGCCGCCCTGATGCTCTATACCGGGCTCACACAGGATTATCAGAATTTCGAAAATCGTTCCTCGGTGATTTGCCGGGAGATCCTGCCCGAGTATTACTACTCAGAAAGTCAGATCGATCAGATATGCAATCTGATACTGGCTACCAAAAGTCCCTTTGATCCCAATAACCGCCTGGAAAAAATCCTGATCGATGCTAAAATGGAATTCCTGGGCCGGCCCGATTATTCCGATCAGATTAAACTATTGTACCAGGAGTTAAGGCAGGTCGGCTTAAAAATCAACGGTCAGCAATTTAAAAAACAGCAACTGGAACTACTGCATGATTTTCAGTTCTATACTGTGGCGGCCAGAAGGATGAGGGAAGTTTCCGGAAACGATCAAATGTCCATCCTTGAACAGGAGAGATGGATATAAAACATCCTTTTATAACATCCTTTCATTATTGTTGCAGCGGCATAGTTTGATTACTTTTGGTCTCTTACAATAACCTCTAAGATATTATCATGGAACTTGACTGGAAAAACCTGGGCTTCGGCATCATGAAGACCGACTATAACGTGAGATGTTTTTATAAGGACGGTAAATGGGGTGAACTGGAAGTAAGCTCGGATCAGTATCTTCCGATTCATATCGGAGCCACCTGCCTCCACTACGGGCAGGAGTCCTTCGAAGGACTGAAAGCATTCACCGGTAAGGATGGTCACATCCGGCTGTTCAGGCATGAAGAAAATGCCAGGAGAATGCTCCAGTCAGCCAGAGGTATTCTGCTGGCTGAGGTTCCAGTGGACTTATTCAAGGAAGCAGTGGAAAAGGTAGTGCTGTTAAATAAGCGCTTTGTACCTCCCTATGGCACCGGTGCATCCCTGTATATCCGGCCTTTATTGATTGGTACCGGGCCGGAGGTGGGTGTAAAACCCGCCGCAGAATATACCTTCCTGATTTTTGTGATGCCGGTTGGACCCTATTTTAAAGCCGGATTTAAACCGGTGGATGTTATGATCTGCAGGGATCATGACAGAGCCGCACCACTTGGCACCGGCCATCTGAAAGTGGGGGGCAACTATGCGGCCAGTATGGGATCCATTGCACAGGCACACAAGGATGGCTTTGCCACGGCCTTGTACCTGGATGCCAAAGAAAAGAAATACATCGACGAATGCGGTCCTGCCAATTTCTTTGGGATCAAAGACAATACCTTCGTCACCCCGAAATCTCATTCCATCCTGCCCTCCATCACCAACCGGAGCCTGCAGGATCTGGCCAGGAATATGGGTATGAAAGTGGAAGTACGACCCGTACCCGTGGAGGAACTCAGTACCTTCGAAGAGGCAGGCGCCTGCGGCACCGCTGCTGTTATATCACCCATCGGAAAAGTGGTAGATGTGGAAAAGGGGATTACCTATTCTTACGGGGATGGGATCAGCCCCGGTCCTGTATCTACAAAGCTTTACGAAACCCTCCTTGGAATCCAAAACGGTGATCTGGAGGATTCCTTCGGATGGACCAAAATCCTCGATTAAATTCCTATCTTTGCGACAGCCAATTTTTCAGGCATGTCAAAGAAGGATAGCAGGACATATACCCGGAGAATTCGTAGCTCCTATATTACCTCGATCATTAGTATCTCACTGGTTTTATTACTGCTGGGGATGGTCGGGCTTTTGCTGATTAACGGCCGTAACATCCGTAAGCAGGTTATGGAGAGTATTGGCTTTAATGTAATTCTCAAAGAAAATGTCAAAGAGGCTGATATCTATCAGCTTCAGAAAATACTGGATTCCAGGGAGTTTATTCTTTCAACAGAGTATATTACCAAAGAGGAGGCTGCTTTGGAAACCGAACAGATGCTGGGGGAAGATTTTATCCGCTTTTTAGGCTACAATCCCCTACCCCCTTCCATCCGGGTCAGGTTGCACCAACCATGGGCCAATCCTGATTCTGTGATGATCATTGAGCAGGACCTGATGAAATATGACTCCATTGAGGAGGTCTATTACAAAAAATCCCTGTTGTATGCCGTGAATGAGAATATCAGACAGATCACCCTGATCATCCTGGGATTTTCCATCCTGCTTGCATTGATATCCGTTACCCTGATCAACAATACCATCAGGCTGTCGATATATTCCAAACGTTTTATTATCAATACCATGGAACTGGTCGGTGCGACCAGAAGCTTTATCCGAAGGCCCTTCCTGTATACCAGCGCAGCCAGCGGATTTACAGGAAGCCTGATAGCACTGGCGATCCTGTTTGGGTTGATCTATCTGCTTCAGGACGAGTTTGAGGGGGTAATTTCCTTCAAAGATTATGACATGCTCTCTATTCTGGCGCTGGGAGTTATTCTCACAGGGATTATCCTCAACTGGGTATCCACCTATTTTGCAGTGAATAAATACCTCAATATTCAAACAGATAAGCTTTACTAAGAAGTCAACATGAGTAAGAAAAGCACGGACAAGGAGAGCTTTGCTCTCGCCAGGGAGAATTACCTATTACTGATTATTGGATTTGCTATCATCGTTTTGGGTTTTATACTGATGATCGGAGGAAAATCAGAAGATCCTGCCATATTTAATGAAGAGGAGATATTCAGTTTTCGCCGGATTACACTGGCACCCCTCATCGTACTGGCTGGATTTATCTTCGAAATTTGGGCCATTATGAAAAAGCCCAAATCGGATCGCAAATGACCTGGTTTGAAGCGCTGATCCTTGGAATGGTCCAGGGGCTTACGGAATTCCTTCCGGTAAGCAGTAGTGGACATCTTGAAATTGGAAAAGTACTGTTAAATGTAGAGATAAAAGAAAGCCTCTCCTTTACGGTATTGGTCCATTTTGCCACGGTACTAAGTACGATCACCGTGTTCTATAAGGATATTCTGAAACTCTCCGGCGGACTGTTTCAATTCAAATGGAACGAAGAGACCCGGTATGTCTCCAAGATACTGATGTCGATGATCCCGGTGCTGATCGTGGGCATTCTGTTCCGGGAGGAGCTTGAATCCCTCTTCTCGGGAAACCTGGTGCTGGTAGGCAGTGCTCTGCTGGTAACCGCGCTCCTGCTGATTTCCACCCAGCTGGTTAAAACCGGTAATAAGACGATTCCCTTTCTGGATGCTTTTCTGATGGGGATTGCACAGGCCATGGCAACCATCCCGGGAATTTCACGATCCGGAGCCACCATCTCTGCCGGGCTTTTATTAAAGAACGGACGCAGTGAAGTGGCGCAGTTCTCCTTCCTCATGGTCTTACTTCCCATCATCGGGGCCGCCTTTCTGGATATTCTCTCTCATTCTTCAGGTTCAGAAGCTGCCATAGCCACAGGTTCGCTGATTGTTGGATTCCTGGCAGCCTACCTGTCCGGGTACCTGGCATGCAGGTGGATGATCAATCTTATAAAAAGGGGTAAACTCTACTGGTTTGCCCTCTATTGTGCCATTGTAGGAACCGTTTCAATAATCTTTTCCTGAGTTTATGGAACATACAGCTTCCGAAAAATACCTGGACGGAGCGGTCCTCTATATTGACAAGCCTCTGACATGGACCTCCTTCGATGTGGTCAATAAAATTCGTAAATCCCTCCGGCACTATCTGGGCATACAGAAAATAAAAGTGGGCCATGCGGGAACACTGGATCCGCTGGCGACCGGACTGGTAATCATCTGCACTGGGAAAGCCACCAAACAGATCATGCAGTTCCAGGATATGGATAAAGCCTACACCGCGCAGGTACGTTTGGGAGCCACTACTCCCTCCTTCGATCTGGAAACCGAGATCGATTTTTCCTATCCCTGGGAACACATCACATCCGATCACATTATAGAGGCCCTGTCTGAATTATCAGGTGACCAGGAACAAATGCCCCCTCTTTTTTCAGCTAAAAGCGTGGATGGAAAACGGGCTTATCTTATGGCCAGGAAAGGAAAAAAGGTAGAGTTGAAGCCCCAGCAGGTACATATCTCCCAATTGGAATTGTTGTCGGAGAAACTACCTGAACTCACCCTTCACGTGGAATGCAGTAAGGGTACTTATATCCGGTCGCTGGCCAGAGATCTGGGTATTAAGCTGGACTCGGGGGCTCATTTAAGTGGTCTCAGACGCACCAGAATAGGTCCTTACAGGATCGAACAGGCTATTTCCTTAGAGAACTTTATTGAAAATCTTAAACTTTTGTAACTTTTTTGTGTTTCTTACGTATAACGAGGCTCGCACAAATAAACAATCACAACCTATCATATGAAGTTATCCCAATACAAATTCAATTTACCTGCTGAATTGGTTGCCAAATTCCCGGCAAAAAATCGCGATGAATCCAGGTTAATGGTTCTGCACCGCGATACCCAAAATATTGAACACAAATTGTTTAAAGATATCATAGACTATTTCGATGACGGAGATGTAATGGTATTTAATGACACCAAAGTATTTCCAGCCCGTTTATACGGTAACAAAGAAAAGACCGGAGCAGAGATTGAGGTGTTTCTTTTGCGGGAACTAAACAGAGAACAGCGTCTGTGGGATGTCCTCGTGGACCCGGCCCGGAAAATAAGGATTGGGAACAAGCTTTATTTTGGAGATGACGATGTGCTGGTAGCCGAAGTGATTGATAACACGACCTCCCGTGGCAGAACCCTGCGCTTTCTTTATGACGGGGATTACGATGAATTTAAAAAGACTCTTTTTGAGCTGGGAGAAACCCCCCTTCCTAAATTCATTGAAAGAAAAGTGGAACCGGAAGACAAGGAACGCTATCAGACCGTTTATGCCAAACATGAGGGTGCGGTGGCTGCCCCCACTGCAGGGATGCACTTTAGCCGCGAACTATTAAAACGTCTGGAGATCAAAGGGATTGATTTTTCATACATTACCCTGCATGTGGGCCTGGGGAACTTCCGAAGTGTTGATGTGGAAGACCTGACCAAACACAAAATGGATTCTGAACGGATTCAGATACTGGAAAATGCAGTTAGGCTGGTAAATTCTGCAAAGGAAGAGAAAAAAAATGTTTGTGCCGTGGGCACCACGGTGATGCGCACTCTTGAAAGCTCTGTTTCCACGGACGGATTCCTCAAAGAATATGAAGGATGGACCAACAAATTCATTTTTCCTCCTTACGAATTCTCTGTACCCAATAGAATGGTTTCCAATTTCCACCTGCCTTATTCCACACTGCTGATGATGGTATCGGCATTTGCAGGGTACAATTACCTCATGGATGCCTATCAGGTGGCCATTAAGGAGAAATATAAGTTCGGCACCTATGGAGATGCCATGCTGATCCTGTAAGCCAAAAGATGCCGCTGCTAAACTCCATCATATCCTGGGTGAATGTGAAACGGCTTCACCAGATTGAGCTGTTCATGAAATATCCCTTTGATGTGCAGCAGGAGGTCTTCTCAAAATTGATCGAACAGGCGCTCCGCACTACCTGGGGCGTCCAATACGGGTTCGACTCTGTCTCCACTATCAAAGAGTTCCAGGAGCGGGTGCCCATCAGCACCTACGAGGATATGAAACCATATATCAAAAGGCTTCGGGAGGGCGAACAGAACCTGCTCTGGCCCACGGAGATCAAGTGGTTCGCCAAGTCTTCCGGAACCACTTCAGATAAAAGCAAATATATCCCGGTAAGCAATGAAGCCCTGGAGGATTGTCACTTTCGTGGCGGAAAGGATGTGATTGCCTTTTATACCCAGCAGAAACCTGACAACGCGATCCTCAAGGGCAAAGGCCTGACGATGGGGGGAAGTGCTGAAGTAAACAAATTCAGCAACCAGTCCTATTATGGAGACCTCTCTGCCGTGATTATCAAAAATTTGCCCTTCTGGGCGCAATTTATCCGAACCCCTGCTGCAGAGATTGCATTGATTCCCGATTTCGAGGAGAAGCTGGCCAAAATTACCAGTCACACCGTTAATGAAAACGTCACCAGCATCGCCGGCGTGCCCTCCTGGAACCTGGTATTATTAAAGGCCGTCCTGGACTTCACTGGTAAAAACAACATCCTGGAAGTATGGCCGAACCTGGAACTTTTCACCCATGGGGGGGTCAGTTTTACTCCCTACCGTGAATCCTTCAAAAAGCTGATTCCTTCGGAAAAGATGAATTACCTGGAGACTTACAATGCCTCTGAGGGCTTCTTCGGGATCCAGGATGATTTAAAACGGGACGATATGTTGCTGATGCTTGACCTGGGGGTATTCTATGAGTTTATTCCCCTGGATCACCTGGAAGAGCCCAATCCGCCCCTCTATACCGTTGGGGATGTGAAGATGGGAGTGAATTACGCCATGATTATTACAACCAACGGTGGATTATGGCGTTACCTGATTGGAGATACGGTGGTTTTTACCTCCCTGAATCCGCATCGAATCAAGATATCGGGGCGCACCAAATTTTACATCAACGCTTTTGGGGAAGAAGTGATCATGGAGAATGCAGAGAAGGCACTGATGCAGGCCTGCAAAGAGAATGGAGCCGTAATCAAAGAGTATACCGCCGGCCCGATGTTTATGAGTGATGACTCCAAAGGGAGACATGAATGGATGATCGAGTTTGAAACTCCGCCGGAAAGCCTGGATAAATTCACCAGCATGCTTGATCAAACCTTGAAGTCCGTGAACTCGGACTACGAAGCCAAACGATACAAGGACCTCACCTTATTGCTTCCAAAAGTAGTTTCCCTGGAACCCGGAACATTTTATAAATGGATGGAAAAACGGGGGAAACTGGGGGGACAGAACAAAATACCGAGGCTGGCCAACGACCGAAAATATTTAGATGAGCTAAGTAACATTCTAAGCCGATAAAAGTTACTATCTTTAGTCTGGCTCACCCATAAAATTAAGGAATATGCATGTAGCTGTTGCGGGAAACATCGGGTCCGGTAAAACGACATTAACAAGTTTACTATCAAAACATTACAACTGGGAAGCTCAATATGAGGATGTGGATGATAATCCCTATCTGAATGACTTCTACCAGGACATGCAGCGCTGGTCCTTTAACCTGCAGATTTATTTCCTCAACAGCCGCTTCAGTCAGATCGTCAAAATTCGTCAATCGGGAAAGAAAATCATTCAGGATCGAACCATCTATGAAGATGCCTTCATCTTTGCTCCCAACCTGCATAGCATGGGATTAATGAGCACCAGGGACTTCGAAAATTATTTTGCTCTGTTTAATCTGATGAGCTCCCTGATAGAACCTCCTGACCTGCTGATTTACCTTCGTGCCTCCATTCCCACCCTGGTGGACCAGATTCAGCAAAGAGGCAGGAAATACGAGAACAATATTCGCCTGGATTATCTGAAACACCTGAACGAAAGGTACGAAGCGTGGGTGGAAACCTACAATCTGGGGAAGCTGCAGATCGTTAATGTGGATAATTACAATTTTCGCGATAAACCGGAAGACCTGAGTACAGTTATCGACAACATCAACGCACAGATCCACGGACTCTTCTAAAATCCGCCTGTGCATGTAATCTCGCATATTAAAAGACCCTCTGACCATGCTAAAAAAAGAACGGGCTACGCTGAGCCCGTTCAAATATCTGCTGGACAGATCTCTGAAGTTATTCTACGGCTGCTACCTCCTTTGGAACGAAAACCACATCAACGATGTTGGGAGTATCATAGAAAGCCTGCATAACCTTTTGTACATCTTTAGCAGTGAGATTCTGGACGATATCTTCATAGTTCTTTGGATCATCAAAGTTTATTCCATAGAGATAATAGGAGTAGAGCGTGGAGAGGAAATAGACATTGTGCTCCTTGCTTTCCTGCCTGTCCTTCAGGATATTTTCCAGGGTCTTGGAAAGATCTTCCTCCGAGGGACCTTCACTGGCCAGTTTCTCCAGCTCATCGTATACCTTTCCTTTCAGCTCGGATGCCCGTTCGGGATCGCAATCAAAATTGATCTGCATGCTGGCTTTCTCCAGGGGCCATTTATCAATGGAGGTTCTGATCCTTACTCCATAGGTTCCACCCTCTTCCTCCCGGATGGACTCCACATACCTGAGGTCCAGGATACCCTCTATCACTCTTAGCACCATGCGGTGATAGGGATCATAGCTCATCTCCTGGTTGATCAGAATATTCACATTGGCCTTTGGAGTGGCCAGTGACATGGGAATGGTTTTCTCAATTATTCCTTCAGGTTCATATACTTTGCGATCGATCCAGCTTTCTGACCTTTCCAGGTCAGGGATAGTGCCTATATATTTCTGAGACAACACTTTTACCTCTTCCTGATCCATGTTTCCCACGATGATAAAAATGAAATCACTGGCATCGGCGAATCTGTCATGGTAAACCTCCTCGATTCTGTCAAAAGAGACATCCTTCAGGAACTCCTGATCCAGTACCCGGGTCCGCGGATGATAATTGGTGGCGATCAGGCTCAGGGAATCCCCCATGACTTTTTGTGGATTGTTGTTCATGTTTTCCACGAAAGCCATGTATCTGGCTATAATGGCATCATGCGCCTCCTGGTCAAACCGGGGCTGGTTAAAATACAGGTAAACCAGCTGCATCATTGCCTCCATATCCTTGGGACTGGCTGTTCCGCTTAATCCTTCACTGAGGTTTCTGAGGCTTAGCTGCAGGGAGATATTTTTCCCGGTAAGCATCTTCTGCAGCCCCATGGCATCAAACTCTCCCACGCCGTACATTTGGATCAAGGAAGTCAGCATATCTGCGGTCGGTACATCCTCGTCCCCGTATATGGAGCTCCCCCCAACACTGTAAGCCCTGATCTCCACCTGATCCTTTTCAAAATCGGCACGTTTAAATACTACCCGGGCACCGTTCTCCAGGGTCCATTCCACGGCATCCAGCACATCCAGCTTCCTCTCACTGAGCACTCCTGCAGGATCCGGTACGCTGGAAACCAGTGATTCAGCAAGGGCTTCATCCTGGTAAGCTTCTATTTCGGCAGTAGCTAACTGCTCTATAATGGCCAGGGAGTTTGCCTCGGTCAGATGCTGCCTTTCCTCTCCGGTTGGTGCTTCGGGCCCCTGAACCACCAATACCTGATTCTTAGGGGTGATCCACTGCGCCAGATGCTGATTAAAATCTCCCAGGGTAATGGTGGGCAGAATGGCCTGAACCGCCTGGTATCCAAATTCCGTCGAGGGATAGGCATCCCCATTTAAGAAATGATCCACATAGCCATTAATATGTTCCTCGTTGCTTATCTTATCACGCTCTTTATAATGTTTCTCCCACTGGGCGAGGATTTCAGCCTTGGCCCGATCCAGTTCTCCCTGGGTAAAGCCATGTCTTTTAACCCGCTCCAGTTCAGTCATCAGGGCCCTGAAGCTTACATCCTCCTGACCGGGTTTGGGGATGGTAATGGCACTCAAGGCCTCGTATCCCCTTTCAAAGTCCCCGTAATTAATCAAGCCAATCACAAACGGAGGATCCCCCTTTTGCAGCAGCTCCTGGATCCGCTGACCCATCATGGAGTTAAAAAGGTTGTGAATATAACCTTCCCGATGTCCCATAAAGGTTTCAGGGCCATCGTCTGTTTTTCTGTTGCGAATCATGTAGCGGATGATGGTCTGGTCAGCCTCCTCATCGGTAACCAGTCCATAGACCAGCTTTTCATGATCCGGAATCTCAAAAAACGGCCGCTCGGGTGCATTGTCAACCGCCGGTATCTTTGAAAACAGATCAATCACTTTTTTCTCCATTTCTTCTGCATCAAAATCACCGGCCATGGCTATGGCCTGAAGATCGGTTCTGTACCACTGGTGATAGAAATCCCGCAAGGCATCATACTCAAAAGTCTCGATCACTTCCAGGTCCCCAATCACATCCCTCTCTGCAAACCTGGAATTTGGATAGAGGTATTGCAGGGAAGCCGAATACATTCTGAATTGCGCATTCCTCCGGGTGCGCCACTCCTCCTTGATTACTCCTCGCTCAGCATCGATCTCCTCCTCGGTAAGTAAAAGGTAGTTGGACCAGTCATTAAGGATTAAAAGGCAGCTATCCAGAATGCCTGGCTTGTTAACCGGCACATCTGAAAGATTATACACAGTCTGGTTCTGACTGGTATACGCATTGATATTCTCACCGAAAGCAACTCCATGCCGCTCCAGGAAATCGATGATCCCCTTTTCCGGAAAATGTACTGTTCCATTAAAAGCCATATGCTCCAGGAAATGGGCCAGGCCATTCTGATGGTCCTCTTCCAGCAAGGCACCTACATTCTGGATGATATAAAAGGAGGCCCTCTCCCTGGGTTCCTGATTGGATTTGATGTAATAGCTCAGTCCATTGTCCAGTACCCCGTAACGAACATTTTCATCGTTGGGCATGGGTGACATGGGATCTACCTGTGCCAGGGTGCTCACACAGATTGCGATAAGCAGGATCACTGACAATACCAATTTATTCTTCTTCATATACTTTTTATATTTAGTTATTCATTTGATCAGCCACTAATTGGAAATTGAAGTTACACAGAAAAATTTATCTCCCGTTATGTCGTATATCAGTTTTTTCCTAATTTAACTTCTTCAATCCCGGTTTAACAAACACCATACAGAACTCATGCAAGTTTCCAGAAGATCTTTCCTGCGGCTATCTGGTGCTGGCCTTATGGCTACCCAGGCTCCTTCCATTTTGTCGGCCCGTCACGCGGCTGTTTCCAGTGAACCAGAAATACCGTTTCAACTGGGGATCGCCTCCTACACCTTCCGGGAATTCAGCCTGGAGGAGACCATTGCTATGACCGAGAAGCTGGGTATCAGGAAGCTTTGCCTGAAAAGTATGCATATGCCGCTGGATCTGGGTGCTGAGGAGATTAAATCCCTGGCAATAAAAGTGATAGATTCCGGCCTTGATCTTTATGGAGGGGGGGTTATCTACATGCAAACTCCGGAGGAAGTTGACCAGGCCTTTGCCTATGCTGCAAACGCAGGGATGAATCTGATTGTTGGCGTACCGGAGCATACGCTACTGGCACACTGTAATAGAAAAGTGAAAGAGACCGGCATCCAGCTGGCCATACATAACCATGGACCGGGGGATGAAAAATATCCCAGCGTGGGAAGTGCCTACAAGCTGATTAAAGATCTGGATCCCGGCATGGGTCTGTGCGTTGATATCGGTCATACAGTCCGGATCGGAGAAGACCCCATAGCAGAGACTAAAAAACATATGGACCGGGTTCTTGATATCCATATCAAGGATGTGGATCGGGCAGATTCCTCAGGGGGTGCCTGTGAAATGGGTCACGGAGTAATAGACCTGCCAGGATTTCTCGGGATGCTGATTCAGGAAGGGTACAGCCATGTGGCCAGTTTCGAATACGAAAAGGATGGAATGGATCCCCTGGCAGGACTGGCCGAATCGGTGGGCTATGTGAGGGGAATTCTGAAAATGCTCTCCCAGTAAAATTCCTGTATAAAAAAAGGCCCGGAAATTCCGGGCCCGGGAGCTCCTCAGGTAGGACTTGAACCTACGACCTACGGATTAACAGTCCGCCGCTCTAACCAACTGAGCTACTGAGGAATTTTTCCAGTCTTGTAAACTGTGCTTAATTAAGCGACGCAAAAATAGTTGCTTTTCATCAATAAAACAATACAATTCAAAAAAACCTTCCCGACAAAAATTCGTATGTGTGGGAAGAAATACAATTAGTCTATATTTACAACAAACGCGGTAAAAATGACAAAAGTACTTGGAATGGGGAATGCCCTGGTGGATATTATCACCCGGATTGAAGATGATAAACTCCTGGAAAGCTTTGGTTTACCCAGAGGCAGCATGACCCTGGTGGATCTGGATACTTCCAATTTCATCCATGCTGAGACTGCCGGCATGCCCAAGTCCAGGGCCTCTGGTGGATCCGCTGCCAACACCATTCACGGGCTGGCCCATCTGGGGGTCAAGACCGGTTTTGTGGGAACGGTGGGAAATGATGACTATGGAAAGTTCTTCAAAAAGGATATGCAGATCAATAAGATCACTCCTATTCTCTTTCGTACCATGAGTGAAACGGGCAGGGCCATGGCCCTGATTTCTAAAGATTCCGAGCGTACTTTTGCAACTTACCTGGGTGCTGCAATCGATCTCTCTGCAGATGATATTGCCCAGGATCTTTTTAAGGGCTACGACTATTTCTACGTGGAAGGATACCTGGTACAGGATCGTATGATGTTTGAAAAAGCTTTACGGCTTGCGAAAAATGCGGACCTGACCATCTGCCTGGACCTGGCCAGCTACAATATCGTGGAGGAGAATGTGGACTTTTTTAAATCCATGATCACCAAATACGTTAATCTCCTCTTTGCCAATGATGAAGAGATCAGGGCCCTCACTGGCCTGTCCCCGGAAGAGGGAGCCCGGGAGGTCAAAAAGATTTGCGATTTGGCTGTGATCAAAATGGGTGCAGAAGGCTCCTTCAGCATTTGCGACGAAGGCCTGGTCAGAATAGGTGTCAGACCGGCAAAAGCCATTGACACTACAGGAGCAGGGGATCTTTATGCTGCCGGCTATATTTATGGACATATGAAAGGACACTCCGCAGAAATCTGCGGTCAGATGGGAGCCATCCTTTCAGGCAAGGTCATAGAACTGATAGGTGCAAAGTTGGATGAAGCCAACTGGGAAAACCTGCGCAGGGAGATCCGGGCACTGGAAGTTTAAAGCCCCGTCTGTATTCTTACCTGGTAGCCTCCGAATTTTCTCATATTGATCACCCGGTTCTTGTCAAGCATCAAATACTGACCCTTTATTCCTGTCAGTACCCCGGAAACCACGGGATCCTTATCAAAATTCAGACTGCTGATCTTCTCCGGGTACCGGATCACCGGATATTCAAGCTCCACCAGTTTTGTATCTTCCGTAATATAAGATGCCATATCTGCAGGGACAAGGCTTATAAGCCTTTGCTTCTCCCGGATCAGGTCCACTTCCCCGGGATCCGATCCCGATAACATAAGTCTCCAATTGGTTTTATCTGCAACATGTGTTTTCAGGGCCACTTCAAGCAGTCCGGCAGTATAACGGTTGGGGGTTCTGGCTAATTCAACAGCCCGGATGGCACCCTGATCAATCCACCGCGTAGGGACCTGGGTATTTCTTGTTACCCCAACCTTGACTCCACTGGTAAGTGAAAGGTAAACTACCTGCTCTATCAGACAATGAGTAGCGGCATACTCCATATCCCGCGCCACCCCTTCATGAGCCTTGCATAACTCGGGTCTGAGAACGCACTCCTCCGTCTCAGGAGCACTAGTAAAACAGGGATAACAATACCCCTGGGAAAAAGATTTCCTGGTCTCCCGGCCACACCTGATACAGTGAATCTGTCCCTGGTATTCCATGTAAATCGGAGTTCCAAGCAACTCATTCATATCAATTTTCTGTGTTCCAATAGGTAGAAAGTAATGTACCACCTTCTCCTGGAAAGACTCCATTTTCCTGATGTTTCCTATAGTTTCCATACACCCGAAGATAACAATATTTCTACTTTTTTGCATTTATTTACTACTATGTATTGCATGGTATTAATATTTATATATATCTTTGTAATGTAATATTGCTTGTATAGACATATAGCATGAAATGCATAGTAGTATATAGAATAACAATCCTGGTGGGAGTTTTGCTCCTCACCTCAGAGCTGGCAGCCCAGAAACCGACCATTGATCTGATCACCTCCCATCACCTGCACAGGCATCCAGAATCTATGATCGATACGGTCTATGCTGCAAATCCGCTGGTCCGGGAACCCCTTCCGGTTCAGGCGCCGCCTGCAGAAACTCAGAATGCGGCAGCTGAATCCGACAAAAAGAGACGCCTCCAGATAGGCCCTTCTCTGGATTCCCTGTTTCAAAAAAGGGATAGCACACGCTCTGTCCGTCAGAAAACACCAGTGAAAATCTCTTTGCTGAATAGAACATTCAGTCCAATAATGATCCTTATTTACATCACCGCATTAAAATAGAGACCTATGAATATTGACAACGCAAAAGCACAGATGCGGAAAGGTATCCTGGAGTATTGCATCTTATCCATCCTGGCTAAGAAAGACCTCTATACCTCAAATATCATCCAGGCTTTAAAAGAGAACGACCTGATCGTGGTCGAAGGGACCCTCTACCCACTTCTGACACGGCAGAAAAATGCCGGCTTGCTAAGTTACAGATGGGAGGAGAGTACCCAGGGACCCCCCAGGAAATACTACGGTCTTACCGAGACCGGAAAACTCTATTTAAAGGAGCTGGATGACTCGTGGGATGCCCTGATCAACTCCGTAAAATCAATTAAGAACTACAAATAAAGCCATATGCTATGAAGAAAGCGATCAAAATTAATTTAAGCGGAATCATCTTCCACATCGATGAGGATGCTTATGAAAAACTAAAAACCTACCTGGATACCATCGGCAGGCACTTCTCAAACAAACA
Organism: uncultured Bacteroidales bacterium; assembly: GCA_963792395.1. Classification (GTDB taxonomy): domain Bacteria; phylum Bacteroidota; class Bacteroidia; order Bacteroidales. The sequence continues at coordinate 493,156 of CAWBWE010000010.1, read as the reverse complement.
GGAGAGCAAAGAGATCATCGACGATATAGAGGCGAGGATTGCCGAGTTGTTCCAGGAGAAAATCACGGAGGAGACCCAGGTCATTACCCTCCCCCTTGTCAACGAAGTAATCGATATCATGGGCAATCCCGAGGATATTGCAGATACCGGTGAGGAGGCCGAATCACAACGCACCTTTCATGAAGCATACAGCAGGAGCCGGAGGCTTTACCGCGATCCTGAGAATTCTGTGATAGGAGGCGTCTGCGGAGGTCTGGCCGCTTACTTCAATGTGGATCCGGTTATTTTCAGGCTTGCTGTTCGTGATCTTTTTCTTTGCCGGTGGTGCCTCCATCCTGGTCTATGTCATCATTCTGGATCGTACTCCCCAGGGCAGAGACAGCCGCTCAAAAGCTGGAGATGCGAGGGGAGAAAGTAAATGTCTCCAACCTCGAAAAAAAAATTCGTGAAGAGTACGATAATGTAAAAGACAACGTGAAAAGCGGTACTCAAAAGCCAAAAGTTCTGATACATACAAAAAACAGAAAGGGCCGCCTCGGATTTTTTCGACGTTTTGGGAAAAATACTTCTGGTGTTCGTTAAGGTCATCTTAATTATCATCGGAACCAGCCTCGTCATTGGAGGTATCGGGCTTCTGATCGGATTAATCGCCCTTCCATTTGTTGGAGTACATGTCTTTCCGTTCGATTCGTATAGTTTTTCCCTGGGTGATGTTCTGATACCCTTTACCGATCCTGTTTCGGTAACCCTTCTGGTAATTGCCATTACCCTGCTTGCTGCTTGATTCCGATTGCAGCCATGCTCTATGGCCTGGTCAAACTGATCTTTAATATAAAAACCAGGAACCGCGGACTGAGCATTGGGAGCATTCACCCTGTGGATAGTAGCCTCTTCTGCATCATTGGTATTGTAGCCTTTGAAAGTAGCCAACTATTCCGATTTTGGACGGGACAGCTTTTCACAGGAACTGGATACAAGTCAGTGATACGCTCTATATCAGATCAACGAGAGCCAGGATGACTACCTGGATGATGAATCCATCATCGACCTGGACGACAGGTGGTTCCTGCTTGAAGATGCAGAGGCCTTCTATGGAGCGTATCACTCTGGACATTGAAAAAACAGACGGCGAAGAATTCCTGCTTGAAATAGATAAAGAGTCAAAAGGCAGATCACTGGGACCGTGCCAAGAACAATGCTGCCAATATAGACTACCATTTCCGGACTAAAGGAAATACACTGGTGCTGGATCCCTATTTCTCGGTGGAACTCGACCATAAATGGAGATTCCCAAGAGTAGAAACAATAGTCAGGGTTCCGGAAGGAAAAGTGGTTGTGCTCGATCGTCAGACCAGGGACATTCTGGAAGGTGTTCGCAATGTTGATCGCCTTTCCGATTGGAATATGGCTGGAAAATCCTGGAAGATGACCGAGGAAGGCTTGGAAAAAATTGCAAATTAATTTTAATATTTTGTATATTTGCAACCCGGTTTTCGCAACCACCTCTGACCCGTGGTGTAATTGGCAACACGTCTGATTTTGGTTCAGAAGAGTCCAGGTTCGAGCCCTGGCGGGTCAACAGAGAAATAAAGATGCCCTGTCTCCATCTGAGGCAGGGTATTTTTATTTATAACTCCCCCCGCTTTTAACAGCTGCCTGGAAATTCATAAGATTTCCTATATTGCTGTTCACACCAAACTACTATCAAGAGATGAAAAATTTTGTTTTTATTATTGCCCTGGCATTTTTGTCCGCCACTGCCTTTGGACAGAAAGTGAATTTTTCCGGAGAGTGGAAACTCAATGAAGGGAAAAGTGAACTGGGATATGAATTCAGCCTTGCTCCAAAAGCCATGACGGTCGAACACAGCAAGAAGACACTCGATCTTACCAATCAGAGCGAATGGGATGGACAGGAATACGAAAGTAAGGCGCACTATACCCTGGACGGAGAGACTTGTGAAAATCCCGGTTTAGAGGGTTCTGTCACAAAATCCACTGCGGCCTTTGATAAAAAAACAAAAACCCTGAAGATTGTTACAGATGGGGAAGTTCAGGGTATGAGCTATACCCTTACCCAGGTCATGTCCATGAAAGACGGGAATCTGGTCATGGAATCAGAAGCTGCTTCGGACATGGGCGAGATGTTCGAAACCTTTGTTTTCGATAAACAATAGCCTCGTTTCCCACAGCCTGAACTGTACAAGAAAGACCTGCGCTGTCTGACCCTGGCCGCTTCCATCCACGGAAGCGGCTCTTTGATTTGATAAATTCCTGATTGATCAAATAAATAATGTGTTAGCTTTGTGAAAATCGCTTACCCATGATAAAAAGAGCTATTTATCTGGCCGTATTTCTACTGTTTTCTGTGACTTCCCTGGCACAAATAAATGTCTACATGGGAGGGAACCTGCAGGGGAACGTCTCCTGGATCAGGGGGGACGAAGCTACTGGTGAACCAGGATTCGGAGCAGGAGTTAGCTTTGTGTACTGGGAATTTGAATACTGGTTCCTGAAAACAGGAATTGACTATAATTTAAGGAACTCTTCCATCCTGGATTACCCGGATGATTTTGAGATTATCCCGGTGGGCCCGGAGGACAAGATTCGTATTTCCTATACGGAACACACTGTTGGTATACCCATTTCCTTCTATTTCCGTCCTTTAGAATCGGGTGGAAATACTCTTTTGCTTACCGCGACGCTGAATACCATGGTGGTGGCTGGATTGAAAGCAAAATCGGAGGAATACGGTGAAAATGCCTTAAAAGGAACAGACATTAAGAATCGCGTGAAGTCATCCTTTGGGCTGGGGGTGGGATACCAGCGTCAGCTGGACGAACATATGTTTTTAAGTCTCGTGCCTTCCTACAATATGGATTTCAGAGGAGACAAAGCATTCAACTCCATTACCTTTACTGCCGAATTAATTTTTGGCATTTACTGATCCCTTTGCTGGTCCGGAAAACACATGATCTGCTGATTTCGCAGTTCCCTTCTGAGTTTTTTTGACAAGCCGCCGGTAAGTGCATCGAGCTCCTCCCAGAATCTTTCACCATGGTTGGGGACTCTGGTATGCACCAGTTCATGAAGAATCACATAATCAGAAAGATGTTCGGGAAGCATGATCAACCAGCTGTTCAGGTTGATGCTCTTCCGGGCAGTACAGCTACCCCAGCGGGATTTCATTTGCCTGATCTTTAACCCGTTAATCTGAAATCCGTGCCTGGCTGCCAGTTCAGCCACCCTGCCAGGCAGGTGGTGTTTTGCCTCCACTCCCACTATTCTCCAGATAGCTGCCTCCACCCCATTCTCGCTTCCTTTCAGGTGGAGGGGGTATTCTCTGTCTCTGATCCGGATGGAACCCCCTTCCGGGGGAAGCGTTTTACCACAATCCTTAATTTTCAGGCTATTCAAACGCTTCAGCACCCATTCTTGCTTGCTTAGAAAAAACCACTCTGCTCTTCGAAAACTCATGTGGCGCGGTACCGTTACCCTGACCTCCCCCAGCGGGTTAATTCTTATGGCCAGATTTTTTGCACGACTGTTTTTTACGTAACAAACAGCGCCGATCCCCTTATAATGCAATATATTTTGAGTTTTTTGCATACAGATTGAACTGTTATCTATAACTTTAACGTCTCTTTAAAAAAAAAATTTATGATTCGAAAAACAATTTTGCTCTCCATGGCACTGCTGACTATGGGATTCACCCTGCTGGCTCAGCAGCCCTGGTCGCTGGAAGATTGCATCCAGTATGCTATGGAGAACAACATTCAGATCAAACAATCGGTTTTGAACACCGAATATAACGAAAACCTGCTGAAGCAGTCCAAACTGGGACAGATCCCCAGTCTGAGTGGAAGTGCAAACTACAGCTTCTCCTGGGGTCGTGCGCTGGACCAGACCACCTACCAGTTTACGGATGACCAGCAGATCAACTCCATCAGCATGGGAATAAGTTCCAGAGCAAATCTTTTTAGCGGACTGCAGGTTAGAAACACCATTCTGCAAAATGAACTAAACCTGATGGCCAGTTACGAGGATGTTCAAAAGGTGAAAAATGATATCTCCCTGAATATTGCTGCGGCTTACCTGTCCATCATGTTCAACCAGGAACTTCTTGCAGTCACCCGCAGCCAGCTGGAGATTACCGGTCAGCAGGTGGAACGTACCAATAAAATGGTAGATGCCGGGAAACTGGCCAAGGGAAATGCCCTGGAGCTGCAGGCACAATATGCCTCTGAAGAGCTTAATGTGGTTAATGCGGAAAACCAGCTTGCCATTTCACTTTTGAATTTGCAGCAAATCCTGGACCTGCCCATCGATTCAGCTTTTGAAGTGCGTATCCCGGATTTGGCCGATCCGGATGAAACTCCACCGCTTATTAATGCTCTGGAAGTATACCGGATTGCAGAACAGAATATGCCTGAGATAAAAAGTGCCATGCTGAATCTGGAAAGTGCTGAAAAGGGGCTCGCCATCGCAAAAGGGGGGCGGTCGCCGCAACTATATCTGTCAGCTAACTATAATTCGGGGTACTCGGATATACGACAACAGGTGGTCGACCTGGGTCCCCCGCAGCAACTGCCTATCGGGGAGACCACGAGCGGAGAAGGAGTGGTTTCTTTCCCTCAGGAAATGCCCATCTACGGGGCCTACCCGTTTTTTGAACAGGTCAGGGACAATACTTCCGCCGGAATTGGACTTGGTCTGTCCATCCCCATATTCAATGGCTGGACCGTAAATACCAATATTGCCAATGCCCGGATCATGCATGAAAATGCACAACTTGATTTACAAAGTCAAAAGCTTACTCTTTATGCTTCCATTCAGCAGGCCTATGCTGATGCTCTGGCTGCTCTGAAAAAATTCAATGCCACCCAGCAGGCTCTAATCTCCATGGAGGAGTCATTTAAATACACCGAAAAGAAGTTTGAAGTCGGACTGGTAAACACGGTGGACTATAACATGTCGAAAAACCAGCTGATCGCCACACAATCCGATCTTCTGCAAGCTAAATACGATTTTATTTTCAGAACAAAAATTCTCAATTTCTACCAGGGAGAACCCATCACACTTTAATCCATCAAATCAATGAAATCAAAAAAAACAATCATCATCATAGTTGTCTCAGCGGTTGTCATCCTCAGCCTGCTGGGTATCGGAAAAAAGCAGGGTTGGTTCGGCGATGAAGGATACCTGAAAGTTGCTGTTGAAACAGGTATCGAAAGAGAAATAGTGGAAGTCATCACTGCAAATGGGAAAATTCAGCCTGAAACCGAAGTAGCCATTTCTCCCGATGTATCGGGCGAAATCGTGGAACTGGTAGTGAAAGAGGGGGACGAGGTCAAAAAAGGACAATACCTGCTAAAAATAAAGCCGGAGGCCTATCAGATGGCACGCAACAGGGCTGAGGCCACCTTGAATAATGCCAGGGCCCGGCAGAGACAGTCTGAAGCTCAGCTGGAGATGGCCAATCTTGACTTCAAAAGGAATAAACAGCTCTACGAAGAGGAGGCCATCTCAACTGCAGAATTTGAACAATCCCTCACTACTTACAATACAGCAATTGCTGAGAAAGAGGCGGCCGAGTTTTCCGTAATGAGTGCGCAGGCCACCCTTGATGAAGCAGATGAGAGCCTGACCAAGACCTCCATATACGCTCCCATGAGCGGCACCGTTTCGAGCCTTTCTGTGGAGCTGGGTGAACGCGTGGTTGGAACCTCCATGATGTCTGGTACAGAGATGCTCCGAATTGCGGACCTGAACCGGATGGAGGTGGAAGTGGAGGTCAATGAGAACGATATTGTCCGTGTAACCAATCGGGATACTGCCCTGATAGAAGTGGATGCTTATCCCGATACCCGTTTCAAGGGGGTGGTTTCGGAAATTCCGGTCTCCGCCAATACCACCGGGGTAACCACCGACCAGGTCACCAATTTCATGGTAAAGGTCCTGTTGCTTCGCGAATCCTATCAAGATAAAATATCTGACAACAATCCCTACCCGCTTCGTCCCGGAATGTCTGCCACTGCCGATATCCAGACAGACCGTAAAACCGGGATCTATTCGATTCCCATCCAGGCAGTCACCACACGAATGGATACTACGGGAGCTGCTACCGACAGGGAAGATGAGCAGATCGGCCAGGTTAGCTCCGACGGAACAGTCAGCAATACAACCCTTCCCTCAGACCAGAAAGTTTCAAGCGATGAGCCCATGGTGGTAGTCTTCGAGGTTTCTGAAGGGAAGGCCTATATGAGAATGGTGAAGACCGGGATCCAGGACAACAACTATATTGAAATTACCGAAGGCCTTGATGCAGGTGCGGAAGTTATTGTGGCTCCCTATTCAGCCATTTCCCGACAGCTGAAGAATGATCTGAATGTGGAGGTAGTGAGCCAGGAGGAACTCTTCGAGGGAGACAAAAAGAAAAGAGATTAGGAGAGGATGACCGGACCCCTGATCCTGCATATTGAAACGGCCACTGATATCTGTTCGGCCGCTCTTTCACAAGGGAACCGGCAACTTGCACTGGTAGAGAGTGGTCAGGAACGCTCTCACGCAACCCTTTTGAATGCCTTTATAAAACAGGCCCTGGCAGAAGGCGGAAAAGAGTTCAAAGAGCTGAATGGAGTTGCTGTCAGTAAAGGTCCCGGGTCCTATACAGGCTTAAGAATCGGTGTCTCCACGGCAAAAGGCATTGCCTATGCACTAAATATTCCCCTTCTGGCAACGGGTACCCTGGAGAATATGGCCTTCGGGGCGATCTCCAGTAGCAGTGGAGAAGAGATGATCGCAGAGTTTGGCGATCTTTTACTGTTCTGCCCTATGCTGGACGCCAGGCGAATGGAGGTCTATGCAGGGTTCTACACGAAAGAAAACAGCATATTCAGGGAGGTGGCCGCAGATATTATAGATACGGGTAGTTACCTCCAGATCCTGGAAACACATCCAGTCTGTTTTTTTGGCAATGGCGCCGAAAAATGTAAGGCCCTCCTGGACCATCCAAACGCACATTTTCTGGAGGGAATCCATCCCACGGCAAGCTCAATGATCACTCCGGTACTCACAAAGTATTCTCAAAAACAGTTTGAGGACGTAGCCTATTTTGAGCCCTTTTACCTGAAAGATTTCATTGCGACCATACCAAAGAAAAAGGTATTGTAGCCCGCACCGGCTTCAAATAATATATTGATATATTTACATAATAAACAGAGCAAATGGCAACGACATCAGATTTTAGAAACGGATTATGCCTTGAATATAATAACGACCTGTATACCATCGTTCAGTTTCAACACGTAAAGCCGGGTAAAGGCCCCGCATTTGTAAGAACCAAGTTAAAGAGCCTGACCACGGGGAAGGTGGTTGAAAATACTTTTTCTGCCGGGGTGAAGGTAAATACGGCCCGGGTGGAGAGAAGGCCTTACCAGTACCTCTATACAGACGATCTGGGTCTGAATTTCATGCACCTGGAGACCTTCGAGCAGATCTCCATACAGGTGCATATGATTGAGAATGCAGATCTTATGAAGGAAGGTCAGGCCGTGGAAATTGTAGTTCACGCAGATACGGAGACTCCTCTTACCGTTGACCTGCCACCTTTCGTTGAACTCCAGGTGACTTATACCGAACCCGGAGAAAAAGGGAACACAGCCTCCACTTCGGCCCAGAAGCCGGCTGAACTGGAGACCGGAGCTAAAATTATGGTCCCCCTCTTTATTGATACCGGGGAGATGATTAAAGTGGATACCAGGGATCGTTCTTACTCTGAACGAGTGAAAAAATAGAATAAACGCTGCTTTATGGCAAAATTTTCTGAAAACCGGCTGAAGCTTTCCACATTCAAACTAAATGCTTTACTGGATATCACACTGGCAATCAATGACAATGTATCCACCAGTGAACTAATACGCCGCTATGAGAAATTATTAACTGATGACCTGGATATCGGGAAGGTGATCGTCCTGAAGCTTTCTGACAAGTGGGAATGTCTGCTGAACTCAGGATTCGGACACCGCTTCTTTCAGCAGGTGGATCTGGACCGGGACCTCCTGCATTTTGATGAGATCTCATTTATTACTTCAGAACCTCAGCACTTCCCCGAGCTGGTTGATATTGTCATCCCGGTTACGCATAAAGATGAAGCCATCGCCTACGTATTGATCGGGGACATTGAAGAGGAAGGAGAAGGGGTTAGTCCCATCATTAAGCACCTTCGATTCATACAGACCCTTTCCAATATTATCGTTGTTGCCATTGAGAACAAAAGATTGTTCCAGGAAACCCTGCGCCAGGAGGCACTGAAGCGGGAAATGGAACTGGCCAGCAAGATGCAGAACATGCTGATCCCCGCCAATGAGAAACTCCCCTCCAATGAACATATTCTGATAAAAGCCTTTTACCATCCGCATTTTGATGTGGGAGGCGACTACTACGATGTGATTCAGCTGAGCAAGGATGAAGTTGGTTTCTGTATTGCAGACGTATCCGGTAAGGGGATTTCAGCAGCCATCCTGATGTCCAACTTCCAGGCCAATCTCCGTGCACTTTTTACCGCAGAACATGGCCTCACCGACACCCTGCACCGTCTGAATGACACAGTGATCAACAGTGCCAAAGGAGAAAAATTCATTACCCTTTTTATTGCCAGGTATCACTATAAGACCAGGGAATTGAAATATGTAAATGCAGGGCATAACCCTCCACTGCTATACGAACCGGGTTCAGAGAAACTGTCACAGCTGGCCAGTGGTTGCGTGGGCATGGGCATGCTGGACGACCTCCCCTTTGTGAACGAAGCAGCAATTCTCATGGAAGAACCGGCTAAACTTTTCTGTTACACAGACGGACTGGTGGAGGTCATCCAGGATTCAGGAATTGAATTTGGAACAGAGAACCTGGAAAAGGAGCTCATAAACAACCTCCCGCTGGAAGAAAATATCCATTCCATTATTAAAAATCAGAAGATCCTGGAGGGTTCCGCCTCCATTTTTGACGATATCTCCATCATTGGTGCACAATTCCCGGGGAAGAATGGATTCCACTAGGTAAATGCTTCCTCTTCGGGCTGGTCCCGGTGGTAGACATCCATGGCCACCAGCATAGCGGTATATCCCCAGAAAAGGACCGATATTTTATCCGTATCCAGAAAATTATTAAGCACCCCGTGCAAATAGTAGGACACCAATCCCACCAGCACCGCCAGAGAAAAGATCCTGATGGAATTCTTTTTTGATCTGGCGTACACCCGGATCCCGGTATAGATACTTGTTCCAACCACGAGCAATATACTCAGCAGTCCAAAAACGCCCGACTCGGCCAAAGGTCCCAGGTATTCGCTGTGGGCATTCCCCATGGTACCAAAATCGGTACTGATACGGGTTTTTTCATAGGAACGCTGGTAAGGGCCATACTCAAACTGGAAGGTGCCCGGACCAAATCCAAAAAGTGGTTTGTCCTTCCACATTCGGTAGGCACAGCTCCAGCGGTTAATTCTTTCCAGATTCGATTGATCGGTGGAGATATTGGAAATGGACTGGACATGTTCTGTCAGTTCCCCGGAAGATTCCACACGATTCTGTTCAAGCTGAATCATCAATTCCGTCCGAATGGAAAAGAAGAATCCCACCAGGATGACCATCCCCACCAGAACGATCTCAAAGCGGATTTTCAATTTTAGAATGCCCCAGACTCCAAACGATGCCAGGATGCTTATCCAGGTGGCTCGTGTATAAGAAACGATGGTGGCAAAAGCAAACAACAGGATCAATAATACCATTAAGAATCTGGTATTGATATCCTCTCGCCTTATATGCAGGAACAGGGCCACCAGAACGGGGAGCATAAAGCCCAGGGTGGCACCATAGGAAGTATGGTCCTTGTAAAAGGGAGCGGCAACCGAATGCGCCATCACCTGGTTATCCAGGCCATAGGGCAGTTGCTTCACCAGGGTATAGATAATCACTCCGGTAAAGGTGATAACAAAAAGCCACACATAGGTGTGCATGCTCTTTTCTTCCCTGAATAACTGAGTTGCCAGAAGGTAAAACCCCACAATGAACCAGAGCCTGGAAGCCAGCATTTTGAAGGAAACCAGCATATCCTGACTGGTGAGACAGGTGATAAACAGCCAGGCCAGGTGAAAATAGATGGCCAGAGTTACCGGGTGTCGGAGCACCTTCAGATCAATCCGGTCGCCCATGAGATATTTTACCAGGTAGAGCAAAAGCAGGCCCGCCAGCAAGGGTTCTGTCGGAAGATACATATCGATACTTAGTCCTTCAACCAGCCTGCTTAGCGGAATGGAGACCGGCACAAACAGGACGATAACCAGGAGATATTTGTCCGCTGAGACCAGGGCAAGGGCCAGGAACAATAGTACAACAGGCACCAGGGGGATGAAGAATATCTCCAGGGCCAGCATAATACTGTTCAGAACAATGAAGGAGAGGAGGATCCCCCATAAGAGAGTCTTCGGATACCTGGACTGGATTCCGTTTATCATTTTTCTTCCTGTATGGCCACCCTGTCTCTGACATTGTCGATGACAATCAGCACAATTAAAGCAAACAAGAGGGAGGCAAAGGTAGATACAATGACGATCAGAGACTTATTGGGATAGGCCTTCTTCTCCGAGGGATAGGCCGCTTCAACCACAAATTTATGAGGAAGATTCTGCTCAGCTTCAAGGCGGGCCTCCTTATACTTGAGATTCAAATCAGAAACCAGGCTGGTCTCATAGCGCAGCATATTCATCATGGTAATATACAGAGCTCCGTTTTCCGAAATGGCTTTGATCAGATTATTCCCCGGATCCCCGCTGGTCTTCATATTTCCGGAGACTCTGGCACTCAGTATGTTCATGGAATCCCTAAGTATGTCAGATTCTGAGCAGCTTCCAGGTATTCCCTTTCTACCAGCCGTAATGCCTCCCGGGCACGCTCCTTTTTCATGCTGTTATAAACCGTGTCCACCAGGTCAGGAGATATCGTTGGCAATGTTGGCTGCATAGTCTGGATCTTGGTCCATCACCGAAATCTCCACCGACATAAACTCGGTGAGCCGAAAATTGATATTGGACCTATACTGCTTCATACAGCTCGTGTAAGAGGATATTTGGCATCGGCTCCGATTTCGTAATGCTCCATCAGATTGTACTTCTGCAATAATGCGTGTACGGATGGGTTCCGAATTAATGATCTGCAAAAGCTGTTCGGCCTGCTCCTCCTCTCCGAAACCATGCACATTCTGCCTTCCGGAATAGTTCTGTGAAAGCAGGTCCTTGGAAACCGAGGCATTGGAAGCCGGAAACATAATCACCGAGGACTGAAACATGGGAGTGATCATGAGGAGATCACAATGGAAGCAACTCCGGCAATCAATCCAACTGCCATCAGAATGATTCGTTTCTTCCAGATGTAGATCAGAAGATCCACCGAATTGAAGTTATACCCTGTGTTGTTTCTTGTTCTCCATGTCATCCTTTTATTAGGTTCTTTTACCCGTATGAGGTAGTAATTCTTTTTCCCTTTCTGTACCAGCAAATATTTGTTATTGATGAAGTCTTCTCCTGGTAATCCGCTGCTCCGGTCCGGAGATCTTCTGTTTGTTGATGCTAACGCCTCCACCGCTGATCATTCTCCTGGCTTCTCCCTTGGATGCTAAAAACGCCTGTTTCCACAGCCAGCAAGTTCCAGTACATCCTGGTCCATATCCGCTGAAGAGATTTCGAACTGAGGCACCCCTTCAAAAACCGAAAGAAATACATCCTCACGGATCTTTCTTCAAGCGATTCGTGTGGTTCCTTTTCCAAATAGAATGCCCGATGCCTCCAGAGCCATATCATACTCCTCCCGGGAATGGACCATAACGGTAAGTTCTTCGGCAAGTCTTTTCTGCATGACCCTCAGGTGGGGCGCTTCTGCATGTTCCGTCGACCAGGGCCTCAATTTCTCTGCTTTACAGCATGGTGAATATCTTCAGGTATTTCTCTGCATCCTCGTCCGATACATTGAGCCAGAACTGGATAAAACTTGTAAGGAGTGGTGCGGGCAGGATCGAGCCAGACATTTCCCTCCTCGGTTTTTCCAAATTTTCCTCCATCCGCTTTGGTGATCAGGGGCCAGGTAAGAGCAAATGCCTCCCCTCTTTCAATGCGCCTGATAAGTTCGGTCCCGGTTAACAATATTTCCCCACTGGTCGGATCCTCCCATTTGCAGTTTACACTGATGATCCCGGTAAAGTACCTGGAAATCATATCCCTGCACCAGCTGGTAAGTAAATTCCGTAAAGGACATTCCTGATTTGCTATCGGATCCAAGCCTCTTCTTCACCGAATCCTTGGCCATCATGTAGTTGACGGTAATATGTTTCCCGATATCCCGGATAAATCCCAGGAAGGTGAACTCCTTCATCCAGTCATAATTGTTCACCATAAGAGCCCTGTTGGAACTTTCAGTCTCAAAATCAAGAAAGCGCGCAATCTGCTTCTTTAAAGCTTCCTGGTTCTTTCTGAGGGTGGACTCGTCCAGTAAATTCCGTTCCTGCGACTTTCCACTGGGATCACCAATCATGCCTGTGGCACCCCCCACCAGCGCAATAGGCCTGTGTCCGGCATGCTGCATTCGCTTAAGCATCATGACGCCCACCAGATGCCCGATATGAAGCGAATCGGCCGTGGGATCAATTCCCACATAGGCACTTACCTGTTCACTGCCAAGCAAGTCCTCCGTCCCGGGCATGATGTCGTGGATCATTCCTCTCCACTTTAACTCTTCAACTAAGTTTTTATCCATAGAGATTGTTCCCATTCCTTAAGCCATTAACTTACTAACCCATTAAGTGTCATTATATTGCCACCGGCAGGGTATTTTCCGTGTCCTCTTTGTTTTTAGGTATAAACTCTTTCCAATTCTGTTTTTTCAAATAGGGGAAAACAGCAGGAGCAAACGCCGAAAGCGGTTTATACAGCAAAGATCCTTCAATACGTTCTGGTTTAATAATCTGTTTATCCTGGTTGACCCGGTTTACGGGCCAGAGTATCATGCTGATAACAAAAGCTGTAACCAGCAGTCCAAATCCCATTCCCAATACACGGTTTACCAGGTTAAGAGCCACCGCTTTAACTAGTTTCTCGACCATATAAGCTAACAGATGTACAAGGAGTACAATAAAAACAAAGGCCACTGAAAAGGCAATGACATTCAGATATTCCGGTGAGATATCAAAAATCGAATCCAGCAGGGAGGCAAATACAGGTCGCAGTTTGATGGCCCCAAAGATCCCGAGAATCAGGGCCAGCAGAGAAGCCGCCATCTGGAGCAAACCCTTTTTAAATCCCCTGTAAAGAGCAAAAAGCAAGGGTACCAGAAATAAAATATCAAGGATATTCATATGGGTGAATTGGACGCACAAATAAACGGAATTCTTCGGAGATATGATAATATTTTTGTTTGCGTTGGATCAAAAAAAAGCTGATATTGACTATTGAAAATAATCCGCCATGGAGATCCGAAAATTCAGATCGGAGTATAAGCTGGAGCTGATCCCCGCTTCACACGAAGGCATCGTTCCTGGGGACCTGGTATGGGATCCCATCTTTGGTCCTCCTGATTTCTCCCGGAAAGGAATGCCCAATACCATCTATACCGCCTTTCTGGATGCCGGACTTGCTCAGTAAGAAGGACTGGGAACAGTTCAGGAAGGAAAACAAGGAGACTCCTCTTGTCCCTGCTCATTTTGCAGCACGTATGGTGGATGTAAATGTTGAATTTATCCAGGAGCTTCAGCATCCCAAGATTGGGAAGATCAGTGCTGATTTAGTGACACAAAAACTCGGCAAATTCACCTTTGGAAACCTTCAGATGAGGGAGATGAACAACTTGATGCGTATTAAGATAGACCAGTTCCTGGAACAGATGAAGGCCTCCCGGTGGAGAGAATATGATGGAAGCATCCGGCGAGTATTCATGATTACCGAGCTCTATTACGGAACCATCCGGATCCTGATTGAAAAGCAGTTCAGTACTGAACTGGAGGACAGCATGAAAAAAGTTCAGCTTATGGCCTCCAGCAGATCTGAAGGAAGCCATGCCGTCGAATATGAGTTTTCGCACGACAATGTTCCTTTTGCCATGCGAGTCGAAAGGGTACGTAATTTTAATGGTTAAAGACTACCTTCTTTCTCTTCCCAGCACCAGTCGTGCACTCAGGGCCACATTGAAGGAAACGTCCTTTCCTGAATGGTTGATCACATACCACTCCGGTCTCCAATCCAGCCCCACCTGCACCGGTCCAGCTTTCAGAAAAGTACCCAGGTTCATGGCCAGAGTTCCGTAAAACTCATCATACACATGCGTATTGAGATATCCGATTCCGCCGCCTAAGCCGGCGTAAAGTCCAAAACTTCTGTTTCGCAGCAAGCTGAAAAGCTTCAATCCGGTAAATTTCCATGATTCATTGGCCCAGCCAAGGTCAAATTCGCTTCGCCCAATATTCTGAACCGAAAGTTCAAGACCTCCGTATGCATTTCCGTCAACACCGAAAAGACCACGGGCTCCAACAGCCCACTGTGCCGAGACCGTTCCAGAAAGCCATACCAGGAGGAAGACCGTAAAATAAAATCTGAGTTTTTTCATATTCGAATTCCTTTAGGGTGCCCTTTAGATGGAACGCGAACCAGGGCCAAATAGTTGCCTGAATCCCTGGAGAAAGCTTAGGGAAGTGGCAGCAGATCCAGAACCTGGTGTAATTGCTCTACCTGAAAGAAACGGGCAGAATCAGGTTCTTTGTCCACCTCTTCATGGGCCCAGGTGGTATGGTAGGGTACGTATATCCCCCAGGATCCCAGTTCAAGCGGCGGAATAATATCAGATTTTAAAGAGTTCCCGATCATTAAAAATGACTCGGGAGGAATATCCAGATGCTTAAGAAGCTGCACGTATTGTTGCTCTTTCTTATCGCTCATTACCTCGATATGGTGAAAGTAATCCGCAATGCCGGAGCGCTGCATTTTTCTCTCCTGATCCAGCAGATCTCCTTTGGTCGCCACAATCAGCCTGTAATGCGGTGCCAGCTGTTTCAGAACTGTCTTAACATCATCCAGCAACTCTATGGGACGGTCCAGCATGGACTTCCCAAATCCAAGGATCCGGCTGATATCTCTGCTGGACACCCCCCCCTCTGTCAGATGAATGGCACATTCAACCAGTGAGAGCATAAAAGCCTTTATCCCATAACCGTACAGCCGGAGATTGGCAATTTCTGTCTCAAAAAGTTTCCCGGCAATATTCCCGTTAACTCCATAGGAGGTCACCAGCTGCACAAACTGATCCTCGACTTCCCTGTAATAGGGTTCATTGACCCACAGGGTATCATCGGCATCAAAACCGATTATCTTAATTTTTTCAATCATTACTATCTCTCGTTCTAAAGGGCAAAGGTACTCATTATGGACCGATTGGTCCCAGGTCCCTGGGGATGATATCCTCGCGGGTAACCGTCAGACTCCGCATTTGAACAGGACTACCGGCTCCATTCTCTGTATCCATAAAAAACCCCAGCCCGGAGAGCCTTCCGCTGAGGGTTGACCCAGAATCGATCCCCACCGATACCACCCGCCCATCGTGCCCATCCCTGCGAATGGCCAGGTCATTGCCCACAAAATGAAAATGAGGATATTTCCTGGCCTCCGCAAAGCTTTTCAATTTGAGCGTAGGAGTGTGCCCATGCACCACCAGATATCCTTTCCAGAGATCGGTGGAACCTTCGAAGAAACTTTCCCGGGCCCACAGAAAAGAGTCCCCCGCATCCAGCTGCTTATCCAGCAAATATTGTTGCAGGTCCTGATAGTCTTTGAGTAAAAGCTGATCCGCTACCGGTATGGCAGGTGAAATACCCGCATGCGTGGCCAGGATCTTCTGATCTGTTCCAGACTCTGTGAGGTGGCTCATTAACAGGCTGCGGAAGAATTTCAGGTAGCGCTCCTCCATCTGAGACTGGAAACTGAAAAATCCCGCAAAACCAAAGGACTGAAGAGTGGTCTCCCCTCCATTCCGATACCATAACTCCATGGGATTGATCCCAAACACCGAATCTTCCAGGGCATTCAACATCATCTGTTCGTGATTTCCCATCAGGCAGGCTACCGGCATTTCCAGTTCCATTATACGATCGATCACCTCCCGGCTGTGTGGCCCGCGGTCGATATAATCCCCCACAAAGACAATTTGAAAAGGCTTGTATTTCCGGATAGCTGTCAGCAGGGTATCGAGAAGGCTTATCTCTCCGTGAATATCCCCTATGTACCAGCAATTCTTCATAACAGTAAGCATTTAAAGTACTAAAAATTCTAAATTTGCTCCATGTCAATAAGCAAAAAACAACGCTTTGGGATCATTGTATTTATCATCCTGATTATAGCAGCCATCCTGGTGACCATAGAACCCTGGAAAAAATCCTCCAATGTATATCAAAACGCCGGGGACCCTGAACCTTTGCCCTCAGAGCTGATTAATCATTGAAAAGACCCGGCTGCAAGCGATTCCGGGACTGGAAGGGCCCTGGGTTCCGGACAGCTGGAATTAATATTGTATCTTATCCACCTTCCCCTATGCCAAACAGACGGATTCATATCATCCTATCGGCGCCGGTATATCTGCTTCTCTACTCCTATACTGCTGTGTTGGTTTTCCTTATTCTTATGATGGCCTATCTGCGCTTTAAAAGAGGCATCAGAATCCTCATGGGATTTTGGGCCAGATCCATATTTCCACTCATGGGAAAAAGGATCCGTATTAGCGGGAAAGAGAATATCCGGAAAGGTGAGCGCTATATTCTGCTGGCTAACCATGCCAGCATGTTTGATATTATGGCGATCATGGCCTTCTATCCAGATGTTTCATGGTTCGGACATGAGCGTTTACTGCGTATCCCTCTATTTAAACAAATGCTTCTAATGACTGATTATATTCCTATGCGCATCACGAATATAAAGAATACAAGGAATATGCTGGAGAATTTGGAAAATAAGGCCTTACATCGCACTGTGGCTATTTTCCCGGAAGGAACCCGTAGCCTGGATGGAAAGATAAACTCCTTCTACAGGGGTTTTATCCACCTCCTCAGAGCCACTGAAAATGATATCCTGCCTGTGACGCTAAATGGATTCTACAAACTAAAACCTAAAAACAGGTTCAGTATCCATTTTGGAGCAAAACTGAGTGTGCATATTCACCGCCCTCTGGAGGGAAAAATAATGGCAGATAAAAGTGATGAAGAGATCATCGACAGGGTCATTGAACTTTTAGAATCTGCCAACACTGATCTGAAAAACCATGGGAACTAAAGAAAAATGGAGTTTTATTGTTAATCCAACTGCAGGCGGAGGAGCCGGGAAACAGCTTATACCTGAACTGGAAAATCAGCTGGCAAAGCGGGGACTGGACGCTTCCATTGTACTCACGGAGCATCATAATCATGCCATAGAACTTTCTCAGCGAAGTCTTGAAAAGAAGTGCACCCATATTATTGCCGTTGGAGGCGACGGGACCATGAATGAGGTGGCCACACCCCTGATCGGTCAAAAAAAGGTAATCACCGGTCTGATCCCTGCAGGTACCGGAAATGATTTTATACAGATACTCGGGTTCCCGGACCGTTTCAGCCCCGAGCACTGGGATATCTTTTTTAAACAGTCCACCATCCATATGGATGCGGGACAGGTCAATGGCCACTACTTTCTGAATGGCATGGGACTGGGATTTGATGCCCAGGTTGCTGCAGAAAATTATGTGGAGCCCGGAGAAGTTGCCAACGCCAGCGGAAAAGGAAAATATATCTGGCATATTCTCAAGACTATTCTGTTTTACAAAGAGGGAAAGGTCCGGATCACCTCTGAAAACAAACAGCAGGAAACCGACTGTTTTATCAACACCATTTCCATCGGAAGACGATTTGCAGGTAGTTTTTTCCTGACACCTGAGGCCATAGCCAATGATGGGCTGCTGGATGTTTGTATGATCAAAAAGCTGAATTTGATCCAACGTCTTAAGATTCTTTCCATGGTTCCCAAGGGGACCCATATTGCAGACAAAAAGGTGGATTATTATCAGACTGAAAAATTAACAGTCGATTTTGGGAAAAAAGTTCCCTTTCATGTGGATGGAGAACTCTATTTTGACACTACCTTTGAGGTCAGTTTATTGCCGGCAGCACTCCAGATCATCTACAATCCTTCAGGGAATCATTTTTTTAATGAGTAGTAACACTTATACCGCCTTCTACGACCTGGATCACACTATTCTGGATGGGAACAGTGCCACCCACCTGGTGATGGAGGCCCGCAAGCGGGGAGTAATGAGTGAAAAACAGTACCGACAGGCCGTCTGGCTTTCCCTGCTCTACAAACTAAACCTGGGGGAGCCCACCCACATGATCAACCGGATGCTTTCCTGGTTGAAAGGGCTGAAAGAAGCTGAAATCATAGCACTGGCACAGGAGATTTTTGACAGCACTATTAAGGATACCATCCGGCCTGAGATCCTGGAGACCATTCACGAACACCGGGCTGCAAATGGTTCCGTAGTATTGCTTTCATCGGCAACCAATCCCATCTGTTGCCCGGTTACCAAATACATGGGCCTGGATGCAATGATCTGCACCCAGCTGGAAACCAGCGGGGGGACGCTGACAGGCAATACCAGCGGAAAACTGGTCTACGGACCTGAGAAAAAAGTACGCATGCTGGCCTTCTGCAGGGACCATGGGATTGATCCCCAAAAAGCATGGTATTATGGCGATTCACACACGGACAGGTATGTGATGGAAGCCGTGGGATATCCTGTAGCGGTCTCCCCCGATAAACGTTTGCAGAGAATTGCAAAAAGGAAACACTGGCCCATCCTCTTGTAGCAAATTTTCCGTAACTTTTTTCTATGAAATATTTCCCAGTCATTCTGATGTGTGGGATGCTTTTCGCTGCATCCCGCATCCAAGGCCAGCTGCCGGATCAGCTGGTTATGGAAAAAGTCCACGAACCCCTTGAAAAAGCTTTCACCATTCTTAAGCCCCGGGCCTGGGAGATGGAGGGCGGGATTTCCAGATGGGATCCTGTAGCTTCAGGAGGGGCTGCCAATGCCATTGAAGCGAAAATTGATTTTGCACTAAAAAGTGACCCCGGAGGAACCGTTCAGATTCACTGGTTGCCCGATATCTATTTTGTTGACATGGCCGGCTCCATGGCAGCCGGAATGTTTCCCGAGGGCAGTTTCTACAATGGCATGCCCGTACTGCATAAAATGAATGCATCCGCCTTTCTTCAAAACCACCTGGCTCCCTACCTGCACCCGGACACTCAGGTATCTGTAAGGGAAATCCGGACATTGCCTGAGATAGAGAAACTCTGCTACGAAACCGATGTAGTTAAAGAGATGCAAAGCAGGTATTCTTCTGCTGTAGCGGATTTTTTCTATGTGGAAGAAAAGGTCCGGTATCACGAACGTGCATTCTGCATCATCCATGATATGGGGCCCTATACCGCCGGAATGTGGAAAAATCGAAGTACCGTGGTTATCCGGGCCCCTGAGGCATCTTTCCCTTACTGGGAACCCCTGTTTCAGGAAATCGGCAAATCAGTTCAACTGAACCCGCAATGGATCCAGGCGGAACTAAGGGGACAGATGCAACGAGGAAGTACCCTGATCAGGACCATGAACGATATCCACAGAATAGGCCAGGAAATACAGAAAAGTCATGCAGAGACCAATGCAAAAATCAATCTCCAGGCCTATCTCAACCTGACCGATCAGGAAGACTATATTAATCCACATACCAATGAAATAGAGCGGGGAACCAAGCAATGGGATCACCGGTGGGTGGATGACCTGGGCAATGTGATCTATACCAACGACCAGGAGTACAATCCCAATTTCGATCTGGAGCTGCAGATGCAGGGATTCCGCAGGAGCAAGATTAAAAGATAAAGCTGGAGAGGAGCTACACTGAAATCACCTGTATGATAAACAATTCCGTGGTACAGGTGTTCTACAAACTGAATGTCAAAATATGTCTTTCAGCCTAAGATTCAAAACCTTGTTTTCTAAATAAAATTCTGCAACTATGGCAACAGATCAAAAATCAGGAAATTCCTTATTCCATCCTTCTAAAGAAGTAAAAAAGCGTGCACGTGTTAAAGATTACGACAAACTCTATCAGGAATCCATCACCAACCGGGAAAGATTCTGGGCCAAAGAAGCTGAAGAATTAAGCTGGTATCAGAAATGGGACAAGGTCCTGGATGACAGTACCAAGCCCTTCTATAAATGGTTTACCGGTGGAAAAACCAATATCGTTGCCAATGCAATAGACCGGCACCTGAATTCAGAAACAAAAAACAAACTGGCACTGATCTGGGAAGGAGAGCCCGGGGATGTTCGCACCTACTCCTATTTTGCACTGAACCGGGAAGTCAGCAAGTTTGCCAATGTCCTCAAGGCCATGGGTGCCCAAAAAGGAGATATAGTCACCATCTATATGCCCCAGATCCCTGAGATCATCATTGCCATGCTGGCCTGTGCTAAAATCGGGGCTGTACATAGTGTGGTATACGGCGGATTCAGCGTGGAGGCTCTGGCTGAACGAATCGCTGATGCACACAGTAAAATTTTAATCACCGCCGACGGAGGATTCAGGCGAGGGAAACCCACCAAGCTGAAAACCATTGCCGACGAGGCCATGCGACGTTCTCCCACCATCGATGTCTGTATCACAGTCAAGCGCACCGGGGAAGAGTGCTACATGGAAAATGACCGTGATTTCTATTGGCATGATTTAATGGGCATGCCCATCGCTTCGGCCAAATGCGAAACCGAGCAAACAGACGCAGAAGATCCCCTCTTCATCCTGTATACCAGTGGCACCACCGGAAAACCCAAGGGACTGGTGCATACCCATGGAGGATATTCCGTTTATGCTTCAAGTACCTTTAAATATGTATTTGATATTCAGCCATCTGACCGATGGTGGTGTGCCGCCGATCCGGGTTGGATTACCGGCCATTCGTACATTGTTTATGGACCCTTGATTAACGGTGCCACCATTCTCCTCTACGAAGGGGCCCCTAACCATCCCTATCCCAACCGCTGGTGGCAGATGATCGAGAAATATGGGGTCAATATCTTTTACACCAGTCCAACAGCCATCAGAGGCCTGATGCGCTATGGGGCTTCCTGGGCCGATAAACATGACCTGAGTACCCTGAGACTCCTTGGATCGGTGGGTGAACCCATCAATCCGGAAGCCTGGAAGTGGTATTACGAAGTGATCGGAAAAAACAACTGCCCCATCATGGATACCTGGTGGCAGACCGAAACAGGTGGATTTATGATCACCCCCCTGCCGATCACCCCCCTGAAACCAGGATCGGCCACAAAGCCCTTCTTCGGAAATGAAGTATCCGTGGTGGATGAATCGGGCAAAGAGGTGAAGCCAGGAACAGAAGGAAACCTGGTGATTAAAAATCCATGGCCGGGCATGGCACGTACCATTCTGGGAGATCCGGACAGGTTCATTGAAAAATACTGGCAACTTATACCAGAAACAGGGCTGGTATCTGACCGGAGATTCCGCGAAAATCGATGAGGATGGGTATGTGTGGATCATTGGCCGAAACGATGATGTAATGAAAGTGAGCGGGTACCGGCTCGGATCAGCTGAGATTGAAAGTGCCCTGGTAAGTCACCCTTCAGTTACCGAAGCTGCTGCCATCGGTTTGCCCGACAAACTGAAAGGCAATATCATTCATGCCACCGTGATTCTGAAAGATGGGTTTTCAGCCTCGGACGCAGCTTGCCAATGAACTGAAACAGCATGTAGCTGATGAGATTGGTCCCATTGCCAAACCTGCATTCATTGTTTTTGCCGATTCCCTGCCAAAAACCAGGAGCGGGAAAATTATGAGACGGGTCCTGAAAGCCAGGGCCCTGGGTCAGGAGGAAGGAGACCTGAGCACCCTGGAAGAGTAAGCTTCATGAAAATTGATCCTGTTCAGGAATATTTGAATGGAAATATATAACTTAGGTCTCCTCATAAGTTATTTTTCATGATGAATATTATTGAACTGTCCGGTGTTACCAAAACATTCGGATCGGTAAAGGCTGTAGATAATCTTTCCCTGGAAGTACCCAAGGGAAGCATTTATGGCTTCATCGGTCCCAATGGTTCCGGCAAAACCACCACCATCCGCATGATCATGAAGATCATGTATCCCGACCAAGGCAAGCTCCTTATTGATGGTCAGGAAACCAATTTCGAACGTCTCAAAAATGTGGGCTACCTGCCTGAAGAACGGGGTCTCTACAAAAAAATGAAGATCGGGGAATTGCTCCAGTTTCACGGGGAACTGAATAACGGGACCGATCTTCCTGACCGTATTGACCAGTGGCTGGAAAGGCTGGAATTGAGGCGGTACAAGGAGAAAAAAGTGGAGACCCTCAGTAAAGGGATGAGGCAAAAGTTGCAGTTTATCGCCACTATCCTGCATCAGCCAGAGCTGATTATCCTGGATGAACCGTTCAGCGGCCTGGATCCGGTAAATGCCGACATGATGAAAGATATCATTCTGGAGCTCCAGCAAAAGGGGGCAACCATCATCTTTAGCACTCACGACATGGCCATGGCCGAACGGATGTGCGACTATATTTTCATGATCTATCAGGGAAAGAAGGTGCTGGATGGCACCCTTGAAAACATTCAGGATCAATATGGCAACGATACACTGCGTATTCAGTCAGATCTGGGAACCGAAGCTCTGGAGGGGCTTAAAGGCATTGACAAGGTCAATAATTTCGGAAAGTTGCAGGAGATCCGGCTGGAAGAGGGTATCGACCCCCAGAAGATCCTGGCTGAGCTTCTGAAAAAAACCCGCATCAGCAAATTTGAGATAACTAAACCATCCCTTAACGATATTTTTATCCGGATCGCATCCCCGGAAAGAAAGGAGGCCGGCAATGATTAAAATTTGGACCCTTTTTAAGCGTGAATACCGGGCCGCGGTAAGAACCAAAAGCTTTATAATCAGTTTGATCCTGGTACCCATCATGATGGGAGGCGGATTTGCTGCCATGATTATCATGGAGAAAAACAAGGATACGGACGATAAGCATTTTGTGGTGATCGACCACTCGGGATTGATGATCGATCCTTTGAACAAAGCACTAGAAGCAAGAAACACCACCGAGATCTTTCACTCGAACACCGGGGAAAAAATTGATGCGTCTTACGCAGTAGAGTTTTTGGAGCCGGATCTTCAGGATCCCGAAGCTCAGCAGCTGGCTCTGTCTGCCAGGGTCGAATCCCAGGAGCTGCATGCGTTTATAGAAATCGGCCCCGATATTCTGCACCCTGCGGGAGAAGGAAAGGAGGCCTATTTAAAATATTACTCCCAGCACTCATTCAACGACCAGATACGATACTGGTTCCAGAATGTGGTGAACAACAAGCTGAGGGAGTTGCGGGCAGCAGAGCTGAACCTGGAGGAGGCTCAGGCCCAGGAGCTGCTCTGGTGGATCAATGTGGAAGGGATGGGACTGGTCACGGTCGACAAAAAAACAGGGGAGCAGCAGGAGGCAGAAAAAACCAATGAGCTTCAAAGCTTCCTGGTTCCTTATGTGCTCCTGCTTCTGATGTTTATGCTGGTTATGATGAGTGCCATACCACAGCTGACCAGTGTCATGGAGGAAAAAAATGAAAAGATTGCAGAGGTCCTCCTGGGAACCATCACGCCTTTCCAGTTTATGATGGGCAAGGTGCTTGGGGGCATTGGGGTTTCCCTGACCACCGCAGCCATTTATGTGGGGGCAGGGGTATTTACCCTGAAGTACATGGGAATGGAATCTTTGATCCCTCTGGATGTACTGCCCTGGTTCTTTATCTTTACCGTCCTGTTCATCCTGATGGTGGGATCGGGTATGGCGGCTTTAGGTGCCACCTGTAACGACAATAAGGATGCACAATCTCTGACTTTTCCAGGCATTCTTCCTGCCATCATACCCTTGTTCCTGATTGCCCCGGTTCTTGCCGATCCCACCGGCCCCCTGGCAACTACCATGTCCCTGATTCCCCCTTTTACTCCCACAGTCATGGTGATGAGAATGGCATCCTCAGTTACTATTCCCATGTGGCAACCGGTGCTAGGACTTTTGGGAGTAATTCTGTTTACCATATTTACTGTCTGGATCGGCGCCAGGATATTCAGAACTGCGATCCTGATCCAGGGGCAAAAACCAACTCTTTCCAATCTCTTTAAATATGCATTTAATGGATAATAGCCTGTTTCGAACGAAATCTGGGAAAGAGCATACCAGTCTTCTTCTTATACTTCAGGTAATCATCTCCAAAAGCTTCTGCTAGAATGCGTTCTTCATATCTGCAAATAACAACATAAAAAACCACAATCACCAGGATAAAGGCACAGGAAGCTAAAGACATGGTAATAAGGGAGGCCCCCAGGTAAAAAAGGATTGCTCCCAGGTAGATGGGATGTCGGACCATGGCAAAAACACCTGTTTGGATCACTTCGGGTTTTTCTCGGTGGGTTCCGAATACGGCTCTCATCCCCTTCCGGGCAAAATACCAGCCGGCAAGAAGTATTAATCCGGCTACCGGAACACGGATATAATTTGAAACCACCTCCACCAGGAAGGTAGAGTAGTGAAATATAAATGAATCGGTAATCCACAGCCCCAGGAACATCACCAGCAGGATCAACTGACCCGAATCTCCCCACCGGTGCTCTCCGGTCAAATGAGGATGTTCAGCATGCTTTTTGGTACTCATTTTTTATTTTAAAATTAGTTAATATTCTCCGCGGGATGTTAAAACCCAACGAATAATCGGTGAAAATTCCTCAAATGACATACATTTGAAAAAGACAAAAGCAAGATCATGAAAAAGGCCATTCTATTCGCATTCCTTATCTCTATTTCCACCCTTTCCTATACCCAGCAACGGACCCAACAGGATATTGATCAAAAGGTAGAGAAATTCTTTCAAACACATGGAGGATGGTACGATATGAATGTTCCTGCTTCAGATGGAAAACTTTTATACGATCTCATTCTTGAGAACAAATACCAGCAGGCCCTTGAGATAGGAACCTCCACCGGCCACTCCACCATCTGGATGGCCTGGGCACTCAGCAAAACGGGAGGTAAACTGATCACCATTGAGATTGATGAATCCAGACACCTGGAGGCCCTAAAGAATTTCAAAGAAGCAGGGGTGGACCATCTTATTGACGCGCGTCTAGATAACGCCCATAAACTGGTTCCAGACTTGAAGGGTCCGTTCGATTTTGTATTCAGCGATGCGGATAAAGGATGGTATCAAAATTACTTTGAAGCGGTTGATCCAAAAATGAAAGTGGGGGGATGCTATACCACGCACAATGTATCAGACAGAGCAGGAGTACGCTGGAACCGGGATTATCTGCAGTTTCTGCAAGGTTTAAGCCACTATGAAACAAGGGTCAACAATTCCGGGGGAGGAATGGCCATAAGCTTCAAGAAAGCAGTAAAATAGCCCTTCTTTTATCCTTGATCCGAGTGCTCTACTCCAGAATTCCAGTTTCGAACCTGATTATCATGCAAAGACTTCTGCTGTTCACCATTCTCTCACTGTTTCTTTTCCCGCCTTCAAAAAGCCAGGATCATCATCTTCGGTTTGAAGCCATTGATGTGCTGAAATACCGGTATGAGATCGATCTGAACGATTCCACAAATATGATTCGAGGGATCGCTGACCTGGATATCTATTTTAAAAAAGAGCTGGACCAATTCCAGCTCGATCTGGCTTCTCCCCAGGACGATGGCAAAGGAATGAAGGTGGAAGGGATCACCTCTGACGGCCGGGAGTTGCAGTTTCTTCACCAGGAGGATCAGATTTCTCTAAGCATTCCCCATACCCGGGAAGGATCTCAACATCGTTTCAGGATCATTTACAGCGGGATTCCCGGGGATGGACTGATCATTTCAAAAAATAAATTTGGGGACCGGACTTTTTTTGGAGATAACTGGCCCAACCGGGGGCATCACTGGCTGCCCATGGTGGACCACCCTTCAGATAAAGCTAAGGTGGAGTTCATCGTGTCAGCACCGGACCATTATGGTGTGGTTGCGGTGGGGGAACGAGTATCCGAAACAAAAGAGTCCGGAAGAATCATATCACACTGGCTCACCAAAGTTCCTCTCTCCTCCAAGCTGATGGTGATTGGTGTCAGTCCGTTTGCGGTCCAGGAGATGCTTAGCAAATCCGGGATACCGGTCTCCAGCTGGGTCTATCCGCAAAACAGCGCAGAGGGTTTTTTTGATTACAGCATCGCCACCCGGCCCCTGGATTTTTTCGAATCCTATATCGCCCCCTATCCCTATGCCAAACTGGCCAATGTACAATCCAAAACAGTGTATGGGGGCATGGAGAACGCCAGTTGCATCTTCTATCACGAACGCACCGTCAACGGCAAACAGGATCATGAAATTCTGATTGCTCATGAGATAGCACACCAGTGGTTTGGAGATGCTGTTTCTGAATTGAACTGGCACCACATCTGGCTGAGTGAGGGATTTGCCACCTATCTTACCGACCTCTATATCGAGCAGACTTTTGGCCGGAAGGCCTTTGTAGCCTCTATGCTGGACGAGAGGGAGCAGGTGCTCACATTTGCCCGCCGGAGACTGGCTCCCATTGTCGATACTACTTTGGCTGTTTCCACCCGGCTCCTGAATAAGAATACCTATGAAAAAGCCGGCTGGGTTCTCCATATGTTAAGACATTCCATGGGAGACGAGTTGTTTCAGGACTGTATTCAGGAGTTCTATGAAAAATATAAATTCGGTAACGCCCTTACCCGGGATTTCCAGGAGGTGGTGGAGTCCCTTACCGGGAAAAAGTATGACAAGTTCTTCCGTCAGTGGTTTTATCAAAAAGGTCATCCTGTGCTTTCTGCACAATGGAAGAGACGCGGGAAGAAAACCATTCTGACCATTCGTCAACATCAACCAGAGTGTCTTTTTGAATTCCCGCTGGATATTGAATTGACCAGTACCCGGGGAGAAACTTTCAGAAAGACGCTTAACATTGACAGCGCCTCCCAGAATTTTACCTTAACACCCTCTTTCAAGGCCAAAGACCTGAGGCTCGATCCGGACACCTGGCTGTTGTTCGAACCCTACAAACTCCCATAAAGACTCAGATCGGGATAAAACGCTGCAATAGCGAACCAGTACCCCAAAAAGGAGGGCGGCGATTCCAGCCTTGTTTCCTTTCGCGGACCGGCTACGGCCAGGCCGTTTACATCCCACATATTTCCTTCATTATCGGTCATCACTACAGGATAGTCTCCCTGCACGGAGCTAAATGAGAGGGCAGACCCGCCTGATAGATCATTGAGAAAAGCCACCAGAAAATTGTCCTCCTGATTTCCCACGATCACCAGCTTTTGTCCTGAAAAGGAATCATTAACTACCGTGACCGTGTCACTAAATTCCGCAAACCTGTAAACCCGGGCATTGCCCGTAAGGATAACTCCAAGCACCCGCTCCTTATTGGGAACTCGTTCGTCCTTGTAAGCTACCGGAAATATTAAAAAGTCCTCCTCTGTACGGTAACTCCCGTATGGATACCGTCCATAATCCCGATTGTGACCGGTATTTCGGGAAAGTACTTTTGTAAAAGGATACATCCGCTTCCAGGAAAGCCAGGTGGTTTCAATAAGGGGATAAGTCTCCACCACACTGCCCCGGAGTTTGCCGTTCACACAATCAAGTCTGACCTGAGACCAGTTGCTGTTGGTTTTTCTGTCATAAGGAATCAGGTTAGAATTATAAAGTAAACCTGAAACACCAAAGGTGGTCAGGCCCCCATCGATTTCCCGATTCCATCCGATCCCTGTTCCTGTAAGCGGACAATAGGTAACAGCAATGTCCACCTCACCTACCCTGTCATTTACAATCTCATGCCAGTCCAGGATGTGGTGTGGATAGGCCCTGGCTTCCCCTCCGGTCACAAAACCAATCACCAGCTCATCGTCGCTCATGTAATCAGCCTCGGCAGCAGGGATGAATTCTGGCTCTTCCAGTGCCGGGATTCCATCTTTTCCTGGTCCGCCGTCAAAAATTTCATCCCGAGGGATGGACCAGCCATCCTGACCTGCGGGTCCCTGAGAAAACGGTTTGTCACTGTTACCGGGCTCATCCTCACAGCCCCACAGGAGCATAAAAGAAAATAAACATCCAAAAAATAATATCCGTCTCATAATTGACCTGAATTGAGTTCCATTCACAACTTATGCTATAAGAGTAGTAGATACCAAGCCTTAGTCTTAAAGCCGGCGGCTTATGATGAGGGAAGCACCTTTAGAAACCTTAGTCGTAAGAAAGCCTAACTACTTACAGTTTCCCGGGAGGGAAATGTTCCTGTCCATCCGGATGAAGCGCAAATCTGCCTTTATCACCTGAATGAACCTGGTCGGGACGCGGCCAGGGCCAGCCCCCGAACTGGTTTTCCCGGTAATCCAGGTATGTTTGTCGAATCTCCCCTTCGGTATTCATAACAAAGGGGCCGTAGTTTACGACCGGTTCCTCTATGGCCCGGCCCTGAAGCAGAAGAACCCGGCCCGTGGTATTCCCGTTTAACAACTGCATGGGGTTTTTCGCTTCAACTTCTGCTAAATTACCAGATGCCACGGGTGTTCCATTTATGGCCAGTTGATCCCCTTCAAAAAAATACAGGGTTCGGTTTATATCCCCCGAAGCCGGAGGAAGGCTGCATCCGGCTTTTGGTTCCATCTCAATATACCAGATGGCCACTTCGTTTTCGGAAGTGGCGGCCCAGGAGTGGGGTGCCGGATCCGGAGCATTAAAACCCTCCATGGAACCTGCAACTATCTCCATCCTGGTCTTTCTGCCATCCGGATCCATCCTGGTCACAACCGGAATTTGTTCACGCCATAGCATAGAGTAATGAGGTTCTACAAACTTGCTTTTTTTAGGAAGATTCAGCCAGATTTGGAACAGCTCCAGGGGATTGGGTGCGTCCTGGTTTACCAGGGGGAACATTTCAGCATGCTGAATTCCTTTCCCTGCGGTCATCCACTGCACATCCCCATGCCCGTAACGACCCGCTCCTCCCAGAGAATCTGAATGATCCACTATTCCTTTTCTCACTACCGTCACTGTCTCAAAGCCCCTGTGGGGATGGACTGGAAAACCAGGGATGGTTTTGCCGTGATACATGCGCCAGCCATCTTTAATCTGGAAATCATTCCCCAGGTTCCTTCCTGCAAGAGAGGCGGCAGGAGCATAGGCTCCATTGCCCTCAGGATAGGCATCGGCATGATAAACACAAAAAAGAAAGGGATCCCTGGTGGCCCAGGGAAATCCAAGGGGTTCGATCTTCAATACGCTATTGTTGCTTTCCATTTTACCAAAATTTCTTCTAAAATGATATAACAATAGCAGGGCTGTTTTGTTAGATAAACAACCCGAAAGCCTAAAGTACAGAAGTTAATAGTGCAGGTATTGAAGCAGCTCATCGGACAGCTTAAACATGGTATAGCGGTGGGAATGTTCCCCGCAGGCTGTTATACCCTCCTTCGAGATCTTATAGGTGCTTTTTTCCCCTGCAATACGGGAGAAATAGATCTGGTGCTCTTTCAGATTCTCATCTATCATCAACACCTGAATCAGGTTCTCATCCAGCTCGGCATCCAGGCTTTGTAAACAGAGTGGACAAAAGAAATCGATTCGCTCACCCTCCTCAAAGTGAAATTGTGGATGTTTAATGCTGGAATAGTTACCGATTTCAGGATGCATCAGCAACAATCCCTTCTCTCTTCTGGTATTCCGTATTTTGAAAACAAGGTACTCTCCTACCCTTAAATGGCCCCTGCAGTGAGGACAGACGTACTGATTATTCATGATCAGGAATATTAAGGGGGTTTCTTCCTGTGCAAGTTACGACCTGAGACCCGGGAAGTCAATAAAAATCATATTTTTATAGAACAAAACTCCAAAACCGTGACTGCTTCCTCCTTAAACAAGAATATAAATGAGAAGTATCTACCATACCTTACTTGAACAGATTCGCTCAGGATCCAATACCGTTCTGGCTACGGTGGTGGATACTGCTGGATCAACCCCCCAGAAACCCGGCAGTTCAGCACTTTTCGGAGAATCCGGTCTCCTGGCCGGAACCGTTGGAGGAGGAATGCTGGAAAGAGAGGTGCAACATATTGCCGAAAGTGTGATGATATCAGGAGTTTCCGATTATTTCTATTTTAATCTGGACTCGGATGAGGGAGGCGAAGGTGCCATTTGTGGAGGTGAAGCCCGGGTACTGGTAGATGCAGATCCTTCGGCTCATCTGGAGCCTCTTGAATCCATTAAAAACAGCCTTTCCTACCGCCAGGAGGGATTTCTCCTTACAGAGGTCAGCCGGAAACATGACCAGGGAAGGAGCATCAGGCGATACTGGATTCCTGGTACCCGGACAGAGGATCTCCCTTCCGGGATGGATCCGGAGTTCAAAGAGCTTATAGGGACACATTTAAACCTGGCAGTTAGATATGGATTCACCGGAATTGATTTAAATACAATGCCTGAGCATCAGGTAAATATGGCCACCCTGGAACATATCAAACCGATGCCTCGACTGCTAATTGCAGGGGGAGGCCATATAGGGAGGGCCCTGGCGCACCTGGGGTCGCTCCTTGAATTCGAAGTGACGGTAGTGGATGAGCGTCCGGAATTTGCCAACAGGCAGCATATTCCTGATGCTGATCACCTGATAGTTAAAGAGGTAGGCGAGGGGATGAAGGAACAGGAGCCCGGAAAAGATAGCTATATAGTCATTGCAACCAGAGGGCATACTCATGATGGTGAAGCTCTGAGAGCCTGCATCGGCTCCGGGGCAGCCTATATAGGGATGATTGGCAGCAAGCACAAGGTGGGGATCATGAAAAAACAATTCCTGGATAAAGGCTGGGCCTCCAGTGAACAGTGGTCCTCCGTGTTTACCCCTGTTGGCCTCCCCATTGGATCAAAAACAGTTCAGGAAATTGCCATCAGTATTGCAGCCCAACTGGTGGAAGTACGCAATAAAAATAAAGAGACAAATGGGAAATAACTGGGCCATCATACTGGCCGCAGGTTCCTCCACACGTATGGGCAGCCAGAAAATGCTGCTCCCCTTCGGTGAGAACACCATCATTGAAACCGTCATTGATAATGTAATCGCCTCCCTGGTCGATCATGTGATGATCGTGCTTGGCCCGAAGCATGAAGAGATCATGGAGGTCATCGGGAACAGGCCTGTGCAGTTCTGTCACAACCGGGATCATGAAAAAGGGATGCTCTCTTCTATTATTTGCGGTATCAGAGCTCTACCTTCAGATGCCTTATCAGCCCTTATATTCCTGGGCGATCAGCCGGGGATTTCCCCCGCTGTCACCAACCGTATAATTGATTCTTATAATGAGGAATTATTTGGAATTGTGATCCCCGTGTATGATCATCGAAGGGGACACCCCCTGCTGGTGGATATGAAATACCGGAAAGAGGTGGAAAAGCTGGATCTGGAAGAGGGCCTCAGGGCGCTTCGTCACCAATTTCCTCAGGATGTTCTGGAGGTTGAAGTCAATGAGCCTGGAATCCTTCTGGACATAGATACCCCTGAAGATTACAGGAAGGCCACCGGGTGATATATAGAGGATAATACTTATTTAACTGCCATAAGTATTCCAAATACGAGGGAGGCCGTAAGTAAGATAAAAACAACAATCCAGAGCCAGAGGTAACGTTTCCTGGTACGATCCAGCTGCCTGCTCTGATCGAGTTCCCCAAGCTGGAGATCTGACAGGTAGGCCTTCAGCTTTCTCAGTCCAAAGAGGCTGGCCACTTTCAGCGCCCCATAAATAAAAAGGAAAGCTGCCAGGGTGACCCCCAGAAACATGGGCTTATTGTAGATCACATAGGAACCATTGTCGTTATCAATATACAGGTTCAAATTGCTACTCAGAATGATGACTGAAACAGCGGCCAGGAACAGCCAGATCTCATAGGGCCTTTGGTAAAACCACAGCTGTTTTTTTATCAGGCTCAGTAAGGAATCACTATAATTATTAATCTCTCTGAATTTGTAATACATATCCATGCTGAAAACAAGGATCCCGATGCTTATGGCCAGCTGCGAAATCAGAATCCAAAGCAGGCTTGTGTTATTCTGATATCCAGCCAGATTCATTGAAATCAGGATAATGTTGGCCACCTGAATCGCTCCATAGAAAATCAGGTTGTACTGAATGCTTCTGTTTCCTTTCAGTGTCTTTTCGCTTAAGTATTGTGTAATCATATCCTTGTCCGTTTTTTCGTTCCGGAACAAACGTTCACTTCCCTCCTGCCACATATGCATCAGTTCATCCTGTTTCATGATACTTGATTTTGAATGTGCAACTTCTCCCTGAGCTTCTCCCGGATCCTGGTCAGTCGTACACTTACATTGTTCTGGCTGATCCCGGTGATCTCGGCAATCTCGTTGTAGGTACATTGCTCCAGGTAAAGGAAAATAATGGTCTTGTCCAGATCTTTGAGTTTTGAAATTTGCCTGTATAATTGATGTATCCGGGCTTCTTCATCCTGGTTCTCGTATGGATCTTCTGTTATACCAAGTTCCTGACCCGTTAGCCCTGTATATTTGATCTTTCGGGCCCTCAGTCCCAGCATGGCCGTATTCAGCGCAACCCGGTACATCCAGGTCTGAAATTTGGAATCACCTCGGTAGTCCGGATAAGACTTCCAGAGCTGATAGATAATTTCCTGCTTCAGATCTTCCCGATCCTCCCCGTCCGCATAGAGATTACATATTTTGTAGATGATCCCCATATGGGTAAAAACCATCTCTACAAAAAATGCTTTGTCAGGTACCTGTTTAATCAATTGATTCTGGTTTGTATGCCATTAGTTACAGAAAGGGCAAAAAAACTACAGGAAAAAAGAGATTTTATTTATCCAGTGCCGAAATCAGCTCCCGGACATCTGCTTCTTCATTGAATACATTGAGAGAGATCCTGAGGTTGTTCCCTCTGAGTGAAACATATACCTCCCTGGAATTCAACTCACTCAACAGTTTTTCGCCATCGGTGCCGGAAGGTAATTGCAGCCCCATCAGGTGATGGGCCCGGTGCACTTCCTCATCCACGGGGGTTCCTTTTTCCAGGAAAAAATCGATCAATGCAGTCCCCAGCACCTGGCAGTAATCCTGTATGTCATGGATGCCCCACTCCAGCAGTTGTCCAAGAGCCTCATCCAGCATGGGCAGAGAGATAAAATTGCTGCTCTGTCCCACGTCAAAGCGAATAGCCCCCGGTTTATACCCTTCTACATAATTGGTAAGCCTGTCGAATCGCTCAGCATTGGGTCTGGTCATCCAGGATTCCTCCAGCGGGACCCCCTGGTTAAAATCTTCATGAATAAAAGCAAGCGCAGTAGAGTAGGGCCCCATCAGCCATTTATAGGCAGCGCAGATCAGTGCATCAATGTTTGTTTTCCTCACATCGATAGGTAGAGCTCCAACCGATTGAGATCCGTCCACGATCAGTTTTGTTCCAAACTCCCGGCATCTGGCGCCGATCTTCTCCAGGTCAAATTTCGTCCCGTTCATCCAGTGTACCGAGGCCATCACAACAAAAGCGGTCTCCCTGTTAATGGCTTCCAGAATCCGTTCATTCCAGTCCCTGCCCCTTTGAGGAATATCCTCTCTTCTGGCCACCACCCGGAGATCGGCTCCATGCTCCTGACACCAGCGCCGGGCGGTATAGTAGCAACTGGGAAACTCTTCTGAAAGCGTCAGTGCGTGCTGGCCTTTTTCACAGGGAATGTTCCGGATCACACTGCTCATCCCATACGAAACAGAGGGCATCAGAGCAATCTGTTGCGGAGTACCCCCTACCATACGGGCAAACTTTTGCCTGACACTGATTGCTCCGGTAAAAAAGTCGACCGGCTTTATGGAAAGAGGATTTCTTTTTAGCCGCATCCCTTCAATCCCTTTTTCCTCCACCGATTTCAGAAGAGGGGACATATACGCACAATTCAGGTAGTGAATACCTTCGGGCAGGCGGAACAAGTGTTTCTGGCTGTTCATTAGACTAATATTATTGTAAGAACGAATCCCCCTCAATTAAAATACTGGTGGATTCTGGTCCAGGTAGCGCTGATATTCCTCCTCATTTTTTATCTTGATACTGGCCAAAAATAGACGCTCATTTTGCTAAATCTTTAATAAGTAATATCCTTAAACCTTATCTTTAGTTCATCATTCATATGCAACTGAAAAGCAATACATCCTGTCATACCAGACTTCCCGATTTGATGAGCTTCATCATTCAGAATCCCCTCCCCGTCAAAATCAGAGACCCGGTTTCCATTGACAATGGTTATAAGCTCCATTCCCTCGCAGATGATCTCCATGCTGTTCCACGCTTCAGCATCCTCTTCAAAATAAACCAGCCTGGTTTCCAGTGCCGCAGCGGGTGCCTGCTCCGGCGTGATCCTCCAATCGGGCAGGGAGGGGTGGATCCATCTCCGGACCCCTTCTGTTTCATCGTAGATCAACCCGGTCCGAAAGGGCAAAGGGCCATGAATATCCACCTGGGGCCCATTCAACCATCCGCCATAAGTGGCTTTTTCAGAGTTATCGTAAAAACTTCGAACCTGAACTCCGCTGTTCCCTTCCGACTCCCTGAAAACCTGGAACTTGAGCTTCAAATGAAAATCTGTAAACTCCCGGTCGGTAACTAGCCAGACATAATTGTGTCCCTTATCCCCCATGGAGTTGCAGATAATACTGCCATCCTCCACCTTCCAGTACTCTTTTCCCTGGTCGGCAGCAATACATTTGACGGACCATCCATCCAGAGTTTCGCCATTGAAGAGCGACTCCCACTGCTTGTTGTTGCAGCTAAAAAGCGCCGAGCTGAGAAATAAAAGGCCGGCAAAATGAAAAAATCTTCTGAAGTTCATTTTTCACATCACTTTAGAGTTCAAATAAGGGAATTTACGCTTTTTCAGGCTACTGTCAGTAAATCAGAATGATATTTGGCGAACTATCATAATTAAGCTAAATTTGTCCCCGCAAATTGGGACCGTTGCCAGCAAATGGCCGCACTCGATCACTGGAAGATCCGGCTCCATAGTTCAAGGGATAGAATAGCGGTTTCCTAAACCGTAGATACAGGTTCGAGTCCTGTTGGAGCTACAAGCACAAACCCTTCAGCCATAGGCTGCGGGGTTTTTTTGTGACTGCGAGCCATGCCTGCATGAGTGAATGCACCACATTCGCTCGGAAACAAACAACAATGTCGATTTTTTACAATTCTCGAAACGGGAGGTGCTCTATTTTTGACTTTAGAATTCACAAAAATCTAAGATAGAGATGATGAAAACAACAGAAATTGCTCCAGATGTCTATCGGTTCTCATTCTATGTGGAAAAGATGAACCTGCAGTTTAACCACTTCCTGATCAAGGATGAACAACCCATGCTCTACCATGCCGGGATGAAACAAATGTTTCCATTATTGCTTGAAGCGGTGCAAAAAGTCATAGATCCGCGTGAGCTGAGGTGGATTGGCTTTAGCCATTTTGAAGTGGATGAATGCGGAGCTCTGAATGAATGGTTGCACATCGCTCCCAATGCTCTGCCTGTTTGTAGTGAGGCTGGGGCCCTGGTCAATATGAGTGATTTTTCCAGTAAACCAGCTTACGCCATGGCTGGAGACGATTTGTTAACCACAGGGAAATACCGTTATCGGTTTATACGGACTCCTCATCTTCCCCACGGTTGGGATGCCGGTGTATTGTTCGAGGAAACCCATAAAACCCTGTTATGTTCCGACCTATTCCACCAAAATGGGAATGTGGTGGAACTAACAGACAGGGATATCCTTTCACTTCATAAAAAATCACTGCTGGAATTTGAAAGGGGTCCCCTCATGGGGTATTCTCCCTATACTAATCGAACACGGGAAATCCTTCAAACGCTCGCCAATCTGCAACCGAATACCCTTGCGGCAATGCACGGATCCTCATATAATGGCAATTGCAAGCAAGCATTGCTCGATCTGGATAATGTATTGAGGGAGGTGTGGGAAGAATAATGCATCACTTCCAACAACCCGAAGGGTTGCTCAGCCTTTTCCGGGCTTAGAAGTACAGAGGTACTGGAGAGATAATTCAAAAGCGAATTTGGAGTAAGTTCCAAAAGCCATATGCGACTGCTGCGCATCCACCTGATCATCAGATTAATTAACTAAAACTGAACTACAAATGAGTAAATCAGCGAGAAGTGTTTTAATTTTTGGTATCTATTTAGCAATTATCGGACTTTTGCTTCTATCTGTCCCCAATTTGCTAATAACACCTTTAGGAATTGAACCTACGAATGAAGTCTGGATAAGACTTTCAGGAATTCTACTAATGGCTATTGCCGTATACTATATTTTGGGAGCTAAGCATGAAATTATAGTGATATTGAAGGCGACATCTTTCATTCGTTTTTCAATTATTTTCTTTTTCACAGCTTTCGCCCTTCTTGAATTGGTTTCACCTGTCATCATTATTATTTCCGCAATTGACTTCATAGGAGGATTATGGACATACTTCATGTTAAAAAAGGAAGGACATTTTGAACCTAAGAATGTAGAAAAGGGGAAATCAATCTAACGCTCGCCAGCCTGCAAGCGAATTCCTTTGCCACAATGCGCAGATCCACTTTAATTGTAATTGAAGCAAGAACTACTCCATGTGAATTAGGAATTGAGGTAGGTCTGGGGGGATTAATAACTCACATCCAACAATCCGGACCGCCTCATTGTTATACCAGGTAAGATATCATTTCCAAAAATCACAGACCTGATGATCTCGGTACAGGAATACAAGCCCTCTTCTCCACTTGAACCCTATGTGGAATGCTACACCCGTGGCATATACAATATTAACAGTGATCCGGATGCATCATTTCCGGTTGTGCCGGGCGGTTGCATAGAACTCATCATTCATCTGGATGATCTTCATTGTAATATTCACGAAAATGAAGAATGGATCCACTCCCCTGATTATATGCTGATTGGACTATTTACCCGCGCTCATACTGTGCGATTTCCTCACAGGGTGTCTGTTTTTTCCATTCGCTTCAAACCCGAAGCACTGTTTAACCTTTTCAGGGTTGAGGGCGCAGAGGTACTGGAGCGATATGAAGATACCACTTCCTTACTCGATACTTCGTTTCGTAACTTTTGTCACCGAATTCGCGAGGATCATTCCACCACTTCGATGATCGCACGCACTGAGGAGTTTCTGATCTCAAAAATCCAGCATCACTATGAGAAAAGAGATTATGTGATGCGTGCAGCTGAACTCATGCGATACTCGGACATTACCAGTGTAAAAGAAATCTCGGATGAGGTGTGCATCAGTCAAAGACAGCTGGAAAGAAAATTCAGGAATGTGATTGGTGTCAGTCCTAAACGCTATTTGAGACTGCTTCGCATCAACCGGGTAATCAGATTGATTGAACAGAACCACCCCATGGATCTAACCAGTGTGGCCTACCACTTTGGATATTATGATCAGGCTCATTTTATTAATGACTTCAAACTGGTTGTCGGGCACAAACCCACACTATTTACCAACGGGACAAAACAATTTATTGTACATCCGGGGTACTATTCCATTGTTGAATAGTAGTGGAAAAAACTAGTATTTAGGCACTTACATTAGGTAAGGACTTTCATATTTTTATAAAAGTCCTTTCATATAAGAACACAACCGGGTTCTCCCGGGCTCAGAGAAACGAGATAGCTCTGGAATCAAGCACTGAAAGATCCAGGATAAGCATGCAGCATATTTGTCTGCTTTTTTTTCAATGTTATTTCCTCAGGGCTACACCATAAAGTGTAAGGCTTCCATAAACATGGGGATTTCTGAGGAAATTCCAGATATGTAAAAGGCCTTTCGTTTATTTATAAAAGGCCTTTCGTATATAGAGTATTCTACTTTTCTGTCAGATATTTCTCCACCAAATTCAACACACGATCATAGCTAAATCTCTCATAAACAGAATTTTTGGCATATTTACCGAATTGTATTCTTCGGCTTTCGTTTTCCATTAACTCAACCGCCCCATCCGCTAGCTTTTTGATATCATAGGGCGGAATCAGATATCCGTTCTTACCATCCTCAATAATCTCGGGATTGCTGCTTACATCGAAGGCCAGCACCGGTTTGCTGTTTGCCATAGCCTCCACAATGACATACCCGAAGCCCTCCCACAGGGAAGTAAGTACAAATATATCGATCGAGTCCAGGAAGCTTTTCATATCCTCTATAAACCCGAGGAAAACGATCCTGTCCTCCACCCCTGAGGACTTTGCATATTCCCGGAGCCTGGTTTCCAGGCGGCCCTCCCCTGCGATTATGATTCTGAAATTTTGCCTCCGCTTTTTTAGTTCAACAGCCAGGTCCACCAAATATTCCTGAGCTTTTTGCTTCTCCAGTCGCCCGGCATTCCCCAGAATAAGCTCTTCTCCATCACGCTGGAAACAGGGCTTTTTCTCTTTGGTCTCAAACTCCTGGAAGTTGAGCCCATTGTAAATGACCCTGATCCTCGAGGGATCAATCATTCTGGGATTATTTTTAAGAAGCGTTCTTTTGGTTTCATAAGAATTTGCCAGGATCTCATCCAGGATATTTCGAAACAAAAACCTGTTGATCAGACTGTTCCTGATGGGGATGGCACTCCCCCTTCTGTAAATGATTCTCTGAACTCCGGCTATTTTTGCTGCGATCCCGGCAAGCTTCATATCTGCCGACAAATTCATAATGATCAGCCTGACCTTCTCTTTCTTTAAAATCCTGGCGATCCTTAAAACTTTTATGGGGTTCAGAAAGCTCAAATTAGCCACATGGATGCCGTAGGAAGGCATTCCGGCTTCCATCACCCTGCTTCTTAACTCTCCCCTGGAATTTGTAACCAGCATAACAGAGTAGCCCTTGCGGTAAAGTCCGCTTGAAAATTCGAAATGCCACTTCTCACCCCCACCCCAGGCAGGAGTGCTATTAAAAAAACAGATGGTTTGCTTCTGGTTCTCCCGATGTTCCTTATGCAGAATCCTGAGTTTGACATACTTCAGAAAAACTGCATGGGCTGAATTTATGCTTATGTACAGTCCGGGGTACCCATCAAGCAGTCCCAGTCGTAAAACATACTCTTTTAGAAAGCTCCAGAGGGGGCGGACTAATAGCCCCGGAATGCCTGCTCTCTTTCCAAGCTGAAAGCTGGATTCCGCTTCCATGGTAGAATCTGCATTTATCTGATCAACATGCTCACTGAGCGTGTCATAGGAATAGTGAAGCAAATCGCCTTTCAAATGCCCTCTTGTGGCACCTTTCTCCAAAACAGACCGGTCATTCGGGGCGATCCCTTTCCAGGGGCTTTTTCGGGAGTCCCATAATCTCAATTCAGGGCCGGGCGACCAGCTGGTGTGGCGGATCCACTTCCCGCAATAAGAAGTCAGCCGGTTCAAATAATAGCCATCATATTTCCAGTCCTTTTTGACCCCTGCAATCGAGTGTATTAGATCTTCAGACAAACATTCATCCGCATCCAGGGATAAAATATATGGGAATGTAGCCTGATCAATGGCCCAGATCTTCTGTTCCATTTGACCCTGAAACCCGTGCCGGATATAAACCGCTCCGTACTTTTTACAAATCTCCTCGGTCCGGTCGCTTGAATAACTGTCCACGACCACAATTTCGTCCACAACATCCTTCACTGACTCCAGACAGCGCCCGAGGTTCTTTTCCTGGTTGAGGCTAAGGATAACAGCTGATACTTGAACTTCCATAATCTGAGCTGCAAAGATATCCTTTTCAGAGTAGGGCATCAATCCTTCGAATATTTTTCTGTTCCTTATAGTTCATATATGAAAGGTCTTTTATATATTTGAGAAAGGACTTTTATAACTCTTTGACATATGGCAAGTGTTAGTGCAAAACTAAGCTATCTTATTGGTATAACACGATTTAGACGTATAAGTGAAAAACTGTATGTGGACGGAGATAAGGTCTACAGGGAAGCCGGGATCAACTTTAAAGCAAGCTGGTTTCCGGTATATTATGTGCTGGCACTGGCGGAAGAACCCATCACGGTCATGCAAATTGCAGAGCAAATTGACTTTTCTCACATAACTGTAAAGAATGTACTCCGGGAGCTGGAACAATTTGAATATGTAGAGATTATCTCTAATCCAGACGATGGACGGTCAAAGCTGGTTTCATTGACCACCAAAGGGCAGAAACTAATATACAGGCTAAAGCCCATCTGGATATCGCTTTCTGCCACCCTGAAGAAAATATTTCAGACCGGTCACCCGGATTTTATGAATACCTTGAATCGAATTGATTCCCAGATAGAAAAAACCCCTCTCCACCTGAGCCTTTCCCAGTCAGAAAAGGATGTAATCGTGGTGATTGACTACAAACCCGGGCTCAACAAGCATTTCCATGAGTTGGCCGGCCCCTGGTTAAGCGGGGAGGGTAATGGTCAGCTGGAGGAAAAAGACGGGATTACGCTTCAGGCTCCTGATCCCTTGCATTTTATCGAAGGGGGCTTTTTGTTCTTTGCCAGGTACAAGGAACAAATAGTGGGCTTCGTGGCTCTGAAAAGAATGGATGACCATAATTTTGAATGTGACAGACCTTATGCCAATCCCATCTATAAAAACTTTGAGATCGAGGTAAAACTGATTGAACGCTGTATCAGCCGGTGCATGGAGAATGAAGCCAGGGCACTCTGGCATCAAACCATAGTGGACTTGCCGGAAGCCCATCAACTCTTTAGCAAACTGGGTTTCATGGAAGAAAGTGCACCTCCAAACATGCAGGTGCAGGAACAAACCGAAAAAATTATGTGTTTAGAATTATGATCCGGATCAGAAAAGCTGATACCCGGGATCATCCGAAAATCTGGCAGATTTTACATGAAGTAATTGCAGGAGGGGATACCTATGTATTTGCCCCCGATTCCACCGAAGATGAGATGCT
This sequence comes from uncultured Bacteroidales bacterium, assembly GCA_963792395.1. Lineage (GTDB taxonomy): Bacteria > Bacteroidota > Bacteroidia > Bacteroidales. The sequence continues at coordinate 451,996 of CAWBWE010000010.1, read as the reverse complement.
GCAATACTGGTGCGGACCGGACAAGCATACTTATGTGGCCGAAATCAACCAGGAACTGCTTGGCACATTCATCATCAAGGATAATTACCCGGGACTTGGATCACACGTGGCCAATGCTTCCTACATGACCTTGCCTTCCGCATTCGGAAAGGGCATTGGCAGAGCCATGGGGGAATATTCCCTGGAGGAAGCAAAGCGCCTGGGATACCGGGCAATGCAGTTTAATATAGTGGTCAAAACCAATGAAAGGGCCATTCGGCTGTGGCAAAAACTGGGATTTGAAATCAAAGGAGAGATTCCGGGGGCATTTAATCACAGAGAATTTGGATACGTAGACGCCTGTATCATGTGGCGAAAACTATAAAAAAAGTCCCTTTCTTTGCAGCTATGTTTTTAATTGATTTACCCTATGCCTCAGATTTTCTTCTGGAGAAGATCAAGGAGAATAATTACAAGCTAATTTCAACTCAAGTAGCCAGAGAGCTATGTAAGGATGATTCCTTGTTCTGGGTAAGTGAAGAACAGGCGATCAACCATCTACGGGCAAATCCTGAAGCTCCACTCTATACGAATTCCGAAAATGCCCTGAACTGGATTGATAAGCATTTATCTGACTCTTCATTTGCAAAACAGGCCCGGCTATTTAAGGATAAAGCCAAATTCAGGGAGTTGATACAGGCAGCTTATCCCGATTTTTCGTTCAGAACGGTGAAACTGAAAGATATTCCTCACCTGAGACTGGAGGATTTAGCTCTCCCCTTTGTTATAAAGCCTTCCGTAGGATTTTTCAGTATAGGGGTTCATGTGGTTAAGAGCAAGGAGGATTGGGCACTTACAAAAAAAGAGCTGACTATTGAAAATATGGAATCCATTTATCCTGCGAATGTGCTGGATACCTCTGTGTTCATTATAGAAGAGTACCTGGAAGGCGAAGAATTTGCCATCGATTGTTACTTCAACCAGCAGGGGGAGGTGGTGATTTTAAATATCCTGCATCACAAATTTTCTTCAGGAGCGGATACCAGCGACAGAGTATACACCACCTCCCGGGAGATCGTTCAACAGTATAAGGATCGTTTTGAAGATTTTCTTCAGTCATTGGGCAGGCAGGCAGAATTAAAGAATTTTCCTGCACACGTGGAATTACGGATCAACCAGGAAGGAGCCATTAATCCAATAGAAGTCAACCCCTTAAGATTCGGAGGCTGGTGTACTACGGCAGATTTACTGGGAATTGCCACCGGAATCAGCCCTTATGAATTATATGTTCGAAACGAAAAACCTGACTGGTCAAAGATCTTCAATGGCAAAGGAAATAAGAAATTCAGCATTATTGTCCTCAACAATAACTCAGGTTATGCACCGGAGCAGATAAAAGGTTTCAATTATAAACTTCTGAGTGACGATTTTGAGAAACCACTGACGATCAGAGAACTTGATGTAAACAAATACTCTGTATTTGGTTTCCTCTTCGCTGAAACCAGTGCCAGCAATGAGGCCGAGCTAACTCATATACTGAACTCGGACCTGAGAAAATATATCACTTTGAAATAGCTATAGCGTTTTCAGAAACGCGAACATCCGCCCCTGGATCTCATCCCTGACACGCCTGAAAACGGCATATATCTCTTCTTCTGTACCTCTTGCTTCTGCAGGGTCATCAAAGCCTATATGGAGTTTCTGCCCCACCTCACCCAGAAATACCGGGCAATTCTCCTGTGCATGACCACACACTGTGATTACATAATCGAAGCGGTCCTCCAGGAATTTATCGACCTTTTTGGGAGAATGATCCGAAAGATCAATCCCTTTCTCCTTCATGACCTCAACTGCTTTGGGATGCACCCGGTCCGAAGGATCGGTCCCTGCGCTGAACACCTCCAGGGCAGGATCAAATGACTTCAGGAAACCTTCGGCCATCTGGCTTCTGCAGCTGTTGCCGGTACACAGAATAAGTATTTTCATAAGCCTCTGTTTTCAGAAGCCAAATATAACCAATCTTCTTCTGACGCTATGGATTCCTTTGAATTAGGCATAGCCTCAATTGTAAATCCTGTCAATTTTTCCCTGCTATGAAAAAAGCTGCCGGCATTACAGAGTATATTTCTTCCAGCGGTAAATGGAAAGAATCCCTCCCTGAAGGATAGCTTTCATGCACTCTCTCTCTCAAAAGAAGAGAATTTGCTGACTATATTGGATCGGCCAGGCGGGAAGAGACCCGGCCACAAGGTCTTGAAAAGGCAATCCCCATGATCCTGGAGGGAATCGGCTTAAGTGATAAATACCGGAAATAGCTTATCTCACCATGGAGATCCTGCTTCCCCTTCCCCGGGTATCGAAGGATCGTAACAGAATCTTTCCACTAACTTCCACCGGACCGCCGTAGACTGGAGAATCGGTTCCAGGTTCCGAACCATCCATAGTATAACGAATAGTCAGTCCGGGAAAATCGACATTTGCATAAAGCTTGCCTTCTGATACAACAGCCCCCGGAGGTGGGAGCCTGTAATTAAACCCGCCAAAAAGGTAATCAAGCCGTGGTAATTCTCGTTGCCCTACAATATTGGCAAAGCGGTTCCAATCCCTGTTCATGGCTTCTACTCGTTGCACCTGGTCAGTGATATCTCCCCACGCTGCCTGTCCCACCCAGGCCCGTTCAGCAAATCCGATCAATTTGGGCAGGTAATAATACTCTGCCATGGTTCCGCCTTTTACGGTTTCGCTCCAGAGTTCTGCCTGTAGCCCGATGATTCGCGGATAGGCTTCCGGCTCCAGCTTTTTCATTCCAACAAAATCTGTTTCAGGATTATACGGATTACCCCACTTATCTTCCAGGGTACATTTAAATACATCATAAGGGGTGAACTCAAAGGAACTGCGTGTATTCACAAACCCTCCCCAGTACAGGCCCCGTTCGGCCGGATGGTGGGTGTAGGCCAGGTCAAAATAGAAGTTGGTTACATTGCACAGGATTACCGGGAACCCGGCATTGGCCAGCCTGTTGCCCAGATCCAGGTTTTCATAGATACTGTTCCACACATAGGGAAGCATATCCGTTCCCACAAACTCCGGGTTGGGAATCCAGGTTCCCTCTTCGTTCTTTTTCATGACAATCTCCTCCCATCCGGCCATGACCACGTCCCTCTTTTCCAGAATCTCAAAAATCCTGCTTCCGAAGTATGCCTGCAGATTTTCAAAATTTCCAAATTCGGGATGCTCTTTCAAAAAGTCCTGGCAAATGGGTGAGCCTTTCCAGACTCCCCGGGGAACTTCATCACCCCCGGTATGCAGGACATTCAGGGTGAGTCCGGCTTCTCGATACATGTCCATTACCTCATCCACTACCGTTTCAAACAGCCTGTAAGGGCCCTCGGTACATACACATACTACATTGTCTCGAAAGTTCTGAGCAGAATTATACCTGGAGGCATCCCCGGGGTCAATAAGCCGGTACATCTCAGCTTCCTCTTGTCGTCCCTCTTTCATCAGGCGGTCATACCGTGACTCCATGGCATAAATGGCAGCACGGGCATGTCCGGGAAAATTTATTTCCGGAATCACCTCTATATGATGTGCATCCGCAAACTTCAGAAGCTCAATAAAGGTCTCCCGGGTAAGATATCCACTTCCATGATTGCCCTCCGGAGAAGGATCGGGTCCAGATCCATAGGCAGGGTTCAAATGATCCCTACCATCCAGGGTATACCCCCTGTGAGCCCCCACTTCAGTCAGTTCAGGCAGGGATGGAATCTCCAATCTCCATCCTTCATCATCGGTCATATGCAGGTGCAGCCTGTTCAGTTTATAAAAGGCCATCATCCTGATCAATCGTTTTATATCCTCTGCTTCAACAAAATTCCGGCCGATGTCCAGCATAAATCCCCTGTAGGTGAATGCCGGCTGATCCCTTATCAGCACCGATTTGATAGCCAACCCGGGATTCGGATTGGCCCAGGCCTCCGGCGGAATTAGAGATAAAAATGTCTGGATTCCATAAAAAATCCCGGCCGGCTCACTTCCTGAGATCACTATTCCTTCTTCATTATTGGCAACAAGCTGGTAGGCTTCAGCTCCGCTTATCTTACTATTGGTAAGCAGTGAGATTTTCCCGGCACCGCCCGCGCCCCCGGCAATAAGCTCTGGGGCCTCGCCGGTCAACTGTTTCATTATATCAGCCAGATAGCGGGCCTCGGCAGCCAGACCATCCTGGTAATAGATTTGCATGTTTTCATTCAGGGAGACGGACTCAGCCCGATGAAGCTCCTTTACCGGGGTGGGCAGGACCAGGCCTGTCTCACCCGGCTTCAAAAGGGAAGTGGAGCTATTTTTCCCATATACCCAGGCTGCATCGGGAAGCACGATTCCCATTTCCCCGGGATAAAACTGTTCCAGGGACGGGAAGGGAAGCAAAGAATAGTCGCTGATGGAGATGGCCACACCCGCCTCGTTCTCCGATTCTCCAAAGACCATGTAGGGGTGCAGGGGCGCTTCTGACTCCAGAAGCAACGCTCCTGGCTTTCGATAGGCAATTTCTACGGAAGCACCCGGCTCCAGCTTAAATCCTTCCCTGGGAACAATTCGCAGCAGGTCCCCGTTCACGTGTTCAATACTCACGTTGCCGGTCACAGACTCGTCAATTACACCCAGTCCCTGCTGGTTGAAATAGAGGAGCCATCCCTGATCGCCCAGTACTTTTTTGCTTTGATTCTCCAGGATAAACGCGGCGCTGTAGTATTCCCACGAAGGATGGTTCCCCATAAATTCCCAACTCAGGGCCACACCACTATCGCTGGCGGAATGGCTGGAATTCTTTTTATTGCAGGATAAGAGGATCACAGGTATCATTAGAAGCAGAATGGATCTTTTCATGGGGAAGTAAAATTTATTCTTTAATTCTTTGTAGATTAGTGTCTCAGCAAAACTACAAAATCCTTCAACATAAGTAAGTATGACTGATACTTTTACCCCAGCAAAATCGAAGCGTCTGATCTCCCTGGATGCCCTCCGGGGATTTACTATTGCAGCCATGGTGATTGTGAATGACCCCGGCTCCTGGGAGCATGTCTACTGGCCCCTTCTGCATGCCAAATGGAACGGATGTACCATCACCGACCTGATCTTTCCCTTCTTTCTGTTTATTGTAGGGGTGTCTATTGCCCTGGCCTACTCCAAGCGCCTGGAAGCAGGGGCCCCTAAAAAAAGCCTGTACCGGAAAATCCTGATCCGCTCGGTGAACATCTACCTTCTGGGAATCTTCCTCTGGTTGTTCCCCGAATTTGATTTTGGAAACATCCGCTGGGTGGGAGTACTCCCCAGGATTGCCTTTGTGTTTCTGGCTTGTGCCCTTCTTTTTCTGAATACCAACTGGAAACAACAGATTAAAATTGGTGCAGCCATCCTGCTGGTATACTGGGTCTGGGTGGCCTACATCCCGATGCCTGGTATAGGCAAACCCGATCTTTCGCTCCCCGAGAAGAACTGGGCCAACTACCTTGACACGCTGATACTCCCCGGGGTCATGTGGCAAAAAACCTGGGATCCGGAAGGATTCCTCAGCACCTTTCCGGCCATCGTTTCCGGGATGATCGGAATGCTGATCGGAAAACTCTACCTGACGGTGAAAGACGAGAATAAACGACTGGTATGGCTCTATTTTGCAGGTTTTTCCATGTTTTTGGCTGGTGGCTTATGGAACTGGTTTTTCCCCATCAACAAAAACATCTGGACCAGCTCCTATGTGCTCTATACCTCGGGATTGGGAACCCTTGGACTGGCCACCTGTATATTGGTAGTCGATATGTGGGGGTATAAAAATTGGACCTTCCTGGGCAGGGTATACGGAGCCAACGCTATCACCTCCTATGTGCTGGCTGGAATACTGACCCTGGTCTTCTACCGCATGAAGATTGGAGGGGCTTCCCTCAACGACTCCTTTATGAATGGCCTGACCCAGATTGGAATTGATCCCAGGCTTGCCTCCCTGCTCTACGCCCTGCTCTATATGCTGATCATTTTTGTGCCAGCCCTGATCCTGTACAGGAAGAAAATCTTTATCAAGGTCTGATCTGGGAACTTTCCTCCAGTCATATGAACTAAGTACTCTGCAATGGGTGCTTCTGGCCAGCTGCGGACTATTGATCGGGATGTCCAAGACCGGACTGTCCGGGGTGGGCCTGATGGTGGTTCCCATCCTGGCCAACGCTTTTGGGGGCCGACCCTCTGTTGGATTGCTGCTGCCCATCCTGATCTTTGCCGATGTGTTTGCCGTAAGCTGGTACAACCGTCATGCCCGGTGGAAGCACATTTTCCGTTTGCTTCCATGGGCTCTGCTGGGTATTGTGGTCGCCACACTGGTAGGTAAATCTATTTCAGATCTGACATTCAACCGCCTGCTGGCTGCCCTGGTTCTCGGGGGAATCGGGATCCTCATCTGGAGAGATCTAAGATCAGATAAACTGCGGATTCCTGAGTCCAGGTGGTTTGCGGGCAGTCTCGGACTCCTGGGCGGATTTTCAACCATGATCGGAAATGCAGCCGGCCCGGTGATGGCGCTCTATCTTCTCTCCATGCGCCTTCCAAAGAATAGTTACATTGGCACCGGAGCCTGGTTTTTTTTCATTATAAACCTCTCCAAGGTTCCCCTGCATGTCTGGTCATGGAAGACTATAACTCTGAACTCCTTTTTTCTGGATGTATTGATGATACCTGCAATCGCAGCAGGGGCCTTTCTGGGAATCTGGCTGGTAAGGCTGTTGCCCGAAAAAGTCTACAGGATCGTTGTAATTGTCACTACCCTCTTATCTGCCCTGCTCCTGTTCTAAGCCATCCGCTGTCTGGTCTCCTCCATTAAAAGAATTGCCCCCGGATGCATCTCCCAAAAGCTCCCGGACAGCAGAAACCATCTGTTTCTGTGTAAAAGGTTTAGCCAGGATTCTCGTGGCCCCAAATATTTTTGCAGTGTCCAGGTAATTTTTGGAGGATACTTTACCACCTCCTGACATCGCAATAATTTTCAGATCGGGACGCAGCTTTTTCATCTCACGGATAGTTTCAAGCCCCTCCTTTTCAGGCATTATGATATCAGTAATAACCAGATCCACTGACAATTTTTTGAAAAGCTTTAATCCCTCTTCACCGTTCGAAGCCAGATCCACTTCGAAGCCTGCTCTTTCCAACATTTTTTTTACCATCAACAAGATGTGATGATCATCGTCTATGATTAGAATTCTTGGTGTCATGAGGCTTTTTTTATGTCCTGGTTTAACACTTTTCCTATCAGTATGCTGAATTCGCTTAATATGAGAGGCTTTGATATAACATCGGCAATTCCAAATTGTTTTATGGTAGTGGCCGGGATGGATTCCTGGTAGCCGGTAATGATTATGGTTTTTAATTCGGGCCTGATCTGTTTGAGCTCCCCGATCAGTTCTGTGCCTGTAAATTTCGGCATGGCCTGGTCTGTAACCAGCAGATCAAACTTATAGGGGTCTTTCTTGAAGGCTTCCAGAGCTTCCTCACTATCGCTTTTTATTTCCACCGTATAACCCAGGCTCTCCAGCATTCTTTTGCCCATAAACGTAATTTCCTTTTCATCATCCACAAACAGGATACTGCCTTTGCCTTTCTTCAATTCCTGGGGAGCATCCTTTTCCTCTATATAAGTTTCAGAATGTTGGGGGAGATAAATCATAAAAGAAGAGCCAATGCCGGGCTCGCTCTCAACCACGATGCTTCCATGATAGTTGCTTACGATGCCGTGCACCACGGATAATCCCAGCCCTGAACCTGAGCCCACCTCCTTTTGAGTAAAGAAAGGCTCAAATATCCGTTCCATGGTTCGTTTATCCATGCCGTGACCGGTATCGGAAATGGTCAGCCGAATATAAGTGCCTTTTTCAATCTTGGCCAGCCCCGGAGGCTGCCTGTTTCCTACTTTTTGTTTATCCAGTACAACGGTAAGTGTACCACCTACACCCATCATAGCATGATAGGCATTGGTGCAGAGGTTCATGATAATCTGGTGCATCTGGGTGGAATCCGCCAATACGGTCCCGCACTGCTTATCCAGCTCCTGTTTTATTTCTATATTGGAAGGGAAGGAGGATCTCATCAGCTTCAATACTTCCGTCACGATCCGGTCCATTCTCAAGGGTTTCTTATCAAAATCAACCTGTCTGCTGAAGGTTAGTATCTGCTGAACCAGGTCCTTTCCCCGCATGGCTGCACTATTGATCTGTTCTATATCATACCGGAGAGTACTCTCATCCGATAACTCCTCCAGAGCCATTTCGGTATACCCCAGAATCGGGGTCAGGATATTATTGAAATCATGAGCAATTCCACCGGCAAGAGTTCCAATGGTTTCCATTTTCTGGAGTTGTACCAACTGACTTTCCAACTGGGTTTTCTCCTTCTCATGGCGCTTTCGGATCTCTATCTCTTTTTTCAGATCCTTATTGGCAAATGTCAGCTGCCGGGTCCTTTCCTGAACACGTTTTTCCAGTGCATTATTGGCAGTCTGCACCTTCTCCTGCTCTTTTTCCAGCAGGATCCTCATGTAGAAATCCCTCCGGACCGAACGCTCCATGTAGTAACTGATAAACATACCAATAACATTAGCACTTATGAAGAAGAAGTTGTTATTGATCAGAATCTCCAGGGGGGTGTCCGAAATCCAAATGGCGGCCACTTCGTAGGACGCAACAATGGACCAGCCCACAACCGTGGCATAGATAAACCGTGCTCTGATAAAGGTATAGCCGATGATGAAAATCAGGAACAGACCTGCATAATAGGTATAATTACCTGCCTGGTTGGCTGCAAAAATGGTCATAATAATGATAGACAGTCCCGTGATATACATGATGGCTGCCAGCACCGGCTGCATAAACTTCTTAAAAGAGGGAGCAAAGGAGAATAAAATCACCGCTATCAGGAGTGGAGAGATGATCCCAAACCTGATGATCCAGAACATACTTTTCAGCTCGGGAAGCAGTAATGCATCCAAAAATGCAAAAATCCCGAAGAAAAACAGAGAGAGCACCAGGGAGAATCGCATGGGATTGAGGGATTGTGCAAAGTAGTCATCCCTGAACGCTTTTTCATACTGCTTGATCTCTCCCGAGAACGCCAGGGTTAGTCGATTCAACTTCCAGTCATCCCGGCCAGCTGATGGCATCCCAAAATAGTCACCCTGAAACATGGATTTGAGATTTAACATTTTAGGCGGCTTTTATTCGTAAAAACAGATTTACCCCCAGCTCCTCCATTTCAACCTCCACCTGCTCTTCCTTGGCTTGAGCTTCAAGGGCCATTCGCACCAGATCATACTTTGACCTGTGAACCAGGTACCAGTCTGACAGCACCTCCATCAAGCGCTTGGTAGGATTGCTGTGGCTAAAGTTGCCAATGATAAACTCACCCCCGTCGACCAGGTATTTATAGTATTTGTTGATCATATAGATAAAGTGCTTGTCTTTGAAGTAGTCAAAAAGTCCCGCACTCCAAATGAGATTGTACCAGTGAAAGGGCTTGAATCGGAGAACATTGATCTTAAAATACTCGATGGAATCCTTGAATTCTGCATTTTGCTTCTTGTGCAAAATCAATGGCATTCTGATCAAAATCGATCAGGTCAAACTTGATGGTACTGTCCGGACAGCTCTTCAGGTATTCGTTCACATCAGTGGCCGGACCCGATCCCAGGATAAGAATTCGTTTCTCCCCACCCTGCTGACTTTCCACTTCAGCACAACGCTTGAGGAAATAATCCTTCCTGTTACGCACCGCATGCGCCCCGGCCTGGTCCTGGAAAAACCGGTCCCAGTTAGAATACTTCTTATCGGGATTCACATACAACTTATAGATGTTATGGATGATACTAAAATCGCCAGGATATCCAAAAGGTTTTACATAACCGTGGCCAATCAGCGTATTCGCATTCAAGGACTCTTTAATGGTATCTCTGAAATACTCCAGTTCAGGATCCTCCAGATTGTTAATTATGGCCGTAAATTCTTTGTACTCATGAGGCTCCGGACCCCCTTTCTTTACCAGGTTTTGTAAGAATTTCAGGTCGTCAGCCGATAGCTGTTTGAGGGTTACAGTGGGGTGTACAGGTTTCATTTAATTAATGCTTACATTAATTTTAGCTATAACTTATATTACTGATTGTCAATTTGTTGGTAAGATACCCGCTACACAAATGAGATGACAACAGTTGAATTCCTTGTACAAGTATACGAAGTATATCTTTAAGAGTTTCACCATACGAAGGGCAGTTCAAACATTAGAATCTGTTTAAATAAGTGTACCGGATACATCTTTCTTGAATCTCAGGGCAAAAATCACTTTCTTTACCTCACTGATTATGAGACGAAAAGAGAAAGAAAGCCGGCAGATACATTTTCCTGTCCGGAATGGTTATTGCGGCCCTGCTCATCTTCCTGGGAAACAAAGCAGTAGTCAAAACATCCACCGATGAATATTGTGCCTCCTGCCATGTTCATCCCCATTCAACCCAAAGCTGGAAACGCATCCACCCACTATGATAATAACCGGGGCATTCAGGTGCATTGTGTGGACTGCCACCTTCCTCCCCATGGAGAAGGGTACCTGGTTGAAAAGGCGAAGACCGGCATCCGGGATGTTTGGGCCAAACTGGTTTAAGGATCTCTGCAAGCTTTAACTGGGAGGCCAAATCGCAGATTGAATATGCCAAGGGACATGCCTTTGAAAGCTCCTGCATACACTGTCATCAGAACAATTATCCACTGGGTCTGACCGATGAAGGCCGGGAAGCACACCTCTACTACGAAAAACAGGACGGAGAACTACACTGTATCAATTGCCACATCACGGTGGGTCACTACGATCCGGACAGGCTTCACGAACAAAATACCAGTTTTGGAATTGCTGAAGTTGCTGCAACGGAACTATATACAGAACCAGGAGTGATGGATGGCTTCAACAACTTTACTGAATATATTCCCGGATCCAGCGTAAGTTTTGAAATGGTGGCCATTCCCGGTGGTACTTTCCAGATGGGAAGTCCGGAGGATGAACCATTCCGAAATGATAATGAAGGTCCTGTGAGGAGGTATCGGTCTCTTCATTTTTTATGGCAAAAATTGAGGTATAGCTGGGATGAATACCTGGCCTTCTTTAAGCAGACCGGAGCTCAGGGTAAAAACCACCGACACCTATGTCAACGCGGAACAGGGATGACGTGGATGCAATTTCGGGCCCCACCCCTCCCTATGGTGCTCCCGATCAGGGTTGGGGAAAAGGAAAAATGCCTGCCATTACCATGACTCCATCATGCCGCTGAAGTTTACTGCCAGTGGCTATCCGAAATCACAGGAAAAACCTACAGGCTTCCCACAGAAGCCGAATGGGAGTATGCCGCAAGAGGTGGGACTACCACTCCCTATTTTTTTGAAGGCGATCCCAAACGCTATGTGAAAAAAGGGATCAGGAACAAGCTATTTGGAGTGGATACCACCGGGATCAATACCTACATCACCTACATGGAAAACAGCGGGGCCAAACCGGCCGGACCGGATCAGATCGCAGAAAATCCATTCGGCCTGGTAAATATGCTTGGAAACGTGGCCGAGCTTTGTTCCGACTGGTATGCAGCAGATGCCTATGCACAATATCCTGCGGGCACTCAGATAAATCCTACCGGACCCGCTGCCGGAGAAGAACAGGTGATCAGAGGAGGTTCCTACAGAGATGACGCAGATAATGTGCGAAGTGCTTCCCGGGAATATACGAAAACAGAAGCCTGGATGAATACCGATCCTCAAATACCCAAAAGTGTCTGGTGGTATTCCGATTGTTTCCATGTGGGATTCAGGGTAGTCTGTGAATATAATGACCCTATTATAAGGGATTAATTTGTAACTTTCTAAGAATATATTTTACCATAAACTCACTTCAAAGATGAAACCAACCAACAAAACAAGCAGACGAAGATTTTTAGGAAACACTGCTGCCATTGGTGCTATTGGTGCCATAGGCGCCAGTCAGCTGATCAGATCATGTTCACCGGAGGAAAGCGCCGCTGAGGTAAAAGAGCCTTCTTTCCTGCCTACCGCTCCTGAAGGACAAGCCCTGAAAGCAGGTGTGGTTGGTTGTGGCGGTCGTGGAACCGGAGCAGCAATCAACTTCCTGGATGCCGGACCCGGATTGAGTATTGTTGCAGCAGCCGATGTATTTCAGGACAGGGTCGACGGATTCCGCAAGAAACTCAAAGAGGAGAAAAACGTGGATTTGGAAGATTCCATGTGTTTCACCGGATTTGACGCCTATAAAAGACTGATTGAAACAGATGTGGATATCGTCATTCTGGCGACTCCCCCCTTCTTCCGTCCGGAACATTTTCAGACTTGTGTGGAAGCCCGTAAACACGTATTTATGGAAAAACCTGTGGCTGTGGATCCCGTTGGAGCACGTGCTGTCATGGCTGCTTCCAAGCAGGCTGAAGCTGCCGGCTTATGCGTGGTAACAGGTACACAGAGACGTCACCAGTGGTCCTATAACAATCTTTATGCACGTGTTAAGGCCGGTATGATCGGAGACATCGTTTCCACCAATGTTTACTGGAACATGTCCAAGCTCTGGCACAAAGAACAGATGGCGGGCTGGACCGAAATGGAATATATGATTCGCGACTGGGTTAACTGGACCTGGCTCTCCGGAGATCACATTGTGGAACAACATGTCCATAACATCGATGTGAGCAACTGGTTCATGGGTGCCACTCCCCTGGAAGCTGTTGGAATGGGAAGCAGATTAAGGAGCCCCACCGGTGATTGTTATGACAATTTCAGTGTCGATTTTGTGTACGACAAGCAAGTCCATATGGGCAGCATGTGCCGCCAGATAAATGACTGTGCCAACAGTGTAAGTGAGCACATCACAGGTACCAAGGGCATTATGATTGCCGGGGATGGCAGGCAACATCTCTTTGATCGGGATGCGAACGTCATTTACGAATACACCTCTCCGGAAGATGCTGAGGGCAACCGCCAGGAAAATGATCCTTACGTCCAGGAGCATATTGACCTGGTAGCAGCCATCCGCACAGGAAACCAGATTGTTGAAGCCGAAGAGACAGCCAAGTCAAACCTTACGGCCATTATGGGCAGGGAGTCTGCTTACACCGGTAAAAAAGTGACCTGGGAGGAAATGATGGGCTCAGGCATGAAACTGGGACCTAAATCTGAAATTAAACTGGGGCCGGTTGATATGAACAAAATCCCTCCGATTGCTGGTTCAGCTCCGGAATAAGCCTACTTGTATTTCGAAAGTCTCCGGCCTTTCGCATAAAAAACCGGGTTGCTCTTTTTGAGCGACCCGGTTTTCTATGCTATAGCACCCTTAAAAACTATCTACGCTGGCATAAGCCTGAATAAGTGCCAGTTCACCCTCTTTTCCAGGTATGGAGTTTCCGTGCTCCATCCCCATGATTCCCGTATATCCTTTTTTATGGATGTGTTTGAACACATTCAGATAATTAATTTCTCCCGTCGTGGGCTCTTTCCTTCCCGGATTATCGCCCATCTGGAAGTAGCCAATCTCATCCCAGGCCAGGTCAATATTGGGAATCAGGTTCCCTTCATGAATCTGTTGGTGATAAAGATCATCCAATATTTTACAGGACGGACTATTCACGGCCTTGCAGATGGCAAATCCCTGTGACATCTTATTCAAAAAGAGGCCCGGATGGTCTCTGAAATTCAGGGGCTCCAATACCATGGTAAGCTTATGCGGCTCCAGGATCTCGCAGGCACGTCTAAGCGCATTGACCACATGAGCTGTTTGGTAATCCATGTCCTTTTTCAGGTCCACAAATCCCGGAACCACAGTCATCCAGCGTGCATTGACCCTAAGGGCCACCTCCACCGACTCCTTGATCTCTGACAGGAATTGATCCAGCTTGTCCTGTTTACCGCTGGTCAGACTGGGCTCGCTCCAGTAAATGGTATGAGCCACAAAAACTCCCATCTCCATGCCCAGCTTGGCCATTTTGCTGGCAATCTTCTCCTGCATGGCAATCTCCCTCCCCTTCATACCATTATCTTCCATGGCAGTAAATCCTGTATCTGACATAAACTGGAGCTGGTCCAGAAGATCATCCCCGGCCGAGTGTTTGAACATGCCGAAATGAGGGGCATATTTTAATTTGAACTGATGTTTGCCTGCAGCAGGTTTTGTAACCGAAGCCGCTGAGGCATGTGCCAGTCCACCGCTAACCAGGGCTCCGGTGGCTACCGCACTACTTTTAAGAAAAGATCTGCGTTGCATAGTATCGCTTTATATAGTTGAAAGTAAAATCGAAGAACTTAAATGTAGCAAATTATCCTCTGGAAAGCTTTATAGAGAGAACCAGAAATACCATTTGAACATGAAAACCTTATTTCCTCCTCTGAACTATGAAACCAGCAGGTAATCTTTCCCCTCCACGTATCCCCTTTCCTCCAGAAAGGCCTGGATCTTCTCCCGGTTATCCATTTGCCTGATGTAGGTCAGGATAAATCCAGATCCAGCCTCGGGTATGTTTTTATAGAACAAGAGCTCCCTGTCCAGCTGGCGGCTCTTTTTGGTATCTATATAGGTGTCGATTCGAATGCCCTCTGTTTCCAGGAGCCTGGCCCTCCGGCGTGAGATTCTGCTGGCCCCCCAGACCCAGACCGCGGGGTGATTGGGATTGTTTTCTGATAGCCACAGGGCCAGGTACTGGCTCTTAATCTTAAAAAAAGCCCTGTCGCTGTAGATGGGATGCGTCCTGGTTAATCTCCCGGGCGAATCGTTCCAGTCCAGGACCACCTCCGGAACCTTCGCAATCCTGACTCCCTGGTGGAGCCACCTCAGCCACATTTCGTAATCCTCGGGAAAATCACCGGACCGGTACAGTCCGTACTGCTCCATGGTTTCTCTTCTCCACATGGCTGTTGGATTTACAATGGGAGCTTCAATAAAGCGTCTGTTATAAATATCTTCATAGCAAACCAGGGAATTGCTCCACTCCACGAAGCGCCTGAAACCTCCGGTTGTTTCCGGATCCCCCACATGAGTCACCAATCCGGCAACAGCCCCATACCCGGGATGGGAATCAAGAAATTCACTTTGTTGCCTCAGCCTCCCCGGCCGGGCCACATCATCCGCATCCATCCGTGCCAGATACCTGCCGCGGGCCGCTTCACACCCCCTGTTTGAGGCAAACATAACTCCCTGCTGGGGTTCTTCAACCAGTCTGAATCTGGAATCGACTCCCTCCCATCCGGCAGCAATATCCCGGCTTCCATCACTGGAGTTATTGTCTACCATCACACACTCCCAATGGAAAAAATCCTGATCGGCTATGCTTTTCAGAGCCATAGTAAGAGTCTCTTCGGCATTGTAGAAAGGAAGAACCACGGATACCTTTGGAGTGGATGCTGGCATAACTCATTGACTGTGTTAAATTACTGTTCAGGTCCCATCCTTCGTGATCGTTTTAGCTCTCCCCTGATTTTTTTGCCCCGGATCCTCTTCTCCACACTGGACCGGCTGGGCCTGGTGGGCTTGCGCTTCTTTACCGGCAGAAGGCAGGTAAAAATCAGCTCCAGAAACCTCTCTGTAAGTTCAGCCTTGTTCCTGTACTGCGACCTGTACTTCTGCGAAACCAAAATCAAGTTGCCATCCTCTGTGAGCCTTTTTGTGAGGCGTGCGATCACGATCATTTTTTGGGACTCACTCAAACAGGCGGTTTCACAAGGAGACCACCTCAGTTCCACCCGCGACTCCGTTTTATTCACATGTTGCCCCCCCGGTCCTGACGACCGGCTTGTTTTGTATTGCAGTTCCCTGACCAGGCAGTCTCGCATAGAATAAAGGTAAGACCTGAATTGAATTTTATAAGAAACTTGTAACAAAATATCAGCGCTATGATAGAGAAATTCTTCCCGTTTATGGCTCTGCTGTTCTTTTGTCTGGGTCCATTGCATGCACGAGAGGCTGCCAGGGAAATGGAAAAGAATAAATCTGCCTCCCTCCAGGTGGGACTCTCCCCCCTGTCCGGGGGAGCCATGGCTACGCTGGTTTTAAGATTCTGAGACTGCTTCTGCTCCTAAGTGAAAAGCTCCAGCAGTTCCTTCTCAGACAGTGATTTCAAGGGATTGTTGGAAGTAACAAAAGTCTCTGCCAGTTCACGTTTTCGTTCCTGTAAGCGCTGTATCTTCTCTTCAATGCTATCGTTGGAGATAAAACGGTAAACAAATACTTTGTTTTCCTGCCCAATACGGTGGGCCCGGTTCAGGGCCTGCATCTCAGCAGCCGGATTCCACCAGGGGTCCAGGATAAATACATAATCGGCGGCGGTCAGGTTAAGTCCCACTCCTCCTGCCTTTAAAGAGATCAGGAAGAGTGAACATTTACTATTCGTTTGAAAATCATTGATGGCCTGCTGCCTTTGCCGCTGGTTTCGTGAACCGGTCAGATAGGCGTACCCGATTCCATCCTCTTCAAAACGTTGCTTGAACAGGTCGAGATGCTTTACAAAGGAGGAGAAAACCAGTACCTTGTGACCCTTTGAGATAACGCTCTCAATATCTCTGTATACCTCTGTAAACTTTCCTGACTCTTCCCCACTGAATTCTTCCACCAAATCGGGATGATTGGCGATCTGCCGGAGACGCGTCAGCGCCTGAAGTACCAGGATGGAAGATTTCTTCATTCCAAGCTCCTCGAAATTCTCCATAATTGCATTGCGCACCTGGGATTTCTCCTCTTCGTACAACCTTTTTTGGGAATCGGTCATATTCACATACCTGAGCTGTTCAAATAAAGGGGGCAGTTCCCTGGCAACCTCATCTTTGGTACGCCGGAGGATAAACGGATTAATCAGCTCCTTTAGCTTCTTTTCCCGATCCTCATCCCCCTTCTTTTCGATGGGCTGGACAAAACTGCGTTTGAAGAAACTGAGGGTCCCAAGCAAGCCCGGATTGACGAAATTGATCTGTGACCACAAATCAGTTAAGGAGTTTTCAATCGGGGTGCCGGTCAGAACCAGTCTATGCTCCGCTTGCAGTGTGATAATTGCATCATATAGTTTGGAGGATGGATTCTTGATCATCTGGCTCTCATCCAGAATGATATAGTGGAAGCGAAAGGCGGAAAGCGTCAGGCTGTCCTGGCGCACGGTATGGTAGGTGGAAATAACAAGATCATAATAGGAGAAGTTGGACAGTTCGCGGTTGCGCTGGTTCCCCATATGGCTAAGCACCTTTAATCCCGGCGCAAACTTCCTGCACTCTCTTTCCCAGTTATGAAGCAGAGAGGCCGGAACAACAATCAGAGACGTTTGCTTTTCGGAAGCCCGACCAAAGAGAGAAAATTGTCCCTCTTCCGCAAAGGCCCCCCGCTCCCCTGGAGAAGAAACTTCATCCCTCCCCACTTCCTTTGATCGCTGTAATATGGCAATAGCCTGCAGGGTTTTTCCCAGGCCCATATCATCTGCCAAACAACCTCCGAACTCATTCTTTTGCAGAAGACATAACCACCTGTATCCCTCGACCTGGTAGGATCTGAGGGTAGCATTCAGGCCTTCGGGGAGGGCCATTGCGGGAAGGGTTTCCACGCTGTTCAAGGCCTCCAGTTTCTCCAGGGTCTCCGCATTCATTCCCCGGACTGATTCATCTACCATGGAGAAATGCTGTCTCTGGATCCTGATCCTGTCTCCGGCGGACTTCCCAAATTCAAACATGGAATGGTAACGGGCAAACCACTCTTCGGGCAGCACCAGTATCCTTCCGTCGGGCAAATGATATTCCCTGTTTCCTTCCAGAATATAACTTTTGAGTGAGAGAAAAGGAATCTCCAGGTCTCCCAGCCTAACCAGTCCATATATATCAAACCAATCGGCTTTGTCCTTTGATTCAATATCCAGCTGAATTTCCCCCAGATAATATTCACTGTTCAGCCGCTGCCGGAGCTCCATGCCGGAATCTTCCAGTGTAGAACCATTTTCGTTCATAAAGTTAATGGCTGAATTTATGTCACTTTCACCAGATCTACTAAACTTATGATTTAAGTAGAAACTGGCCTCATCCCTGGATCGGAGTCCCGCCTCATTCAAGAGGTTTACCATCTCTTGTTCCCAGTCATGATCCCGTTCAAAGATCTCGAAAGCGTTCCCTTTCTCTTCTCCCAGGTAATTTACAAAGCGCTTCAGCCGACTTTCACGGGCGATTTTATGCCCCCCGTACTGTAAGGACAGGATCCAGACCGGTCGATTGGATATCCCTATCTCCAGGCTTAGTATGGCATTCCGTGAAGGCCTGATATTCTTCACTTCAAATCCCTCAGCCAGCGTATGATAATCCCTGAGGGCCTTCCTGACAAAAGATGCAAAATACTTTCCTTCGAACTGCGCCGGGATCAGGATCCGTTCTTTGCTCATAAATGGCTTTAACTTTTTACTGTCAATATCATTGACCAGGTAAAGTGTATCGCCCAGAATGATGCTGCAGGGATCATTGGTAACAATTTCAAGTGGAGTATCCTTCAGGATCAGCTGATGCTCCCGATGAAAAAGTGACAGAGCATAGGAGAGCTGATCCTGATAGTGGAAGCTGAATACGGGGATCGCTGGTACACGCTCCAGCTTAAGAAAATCCTCAGGAAAAACATTCCTGGTGCTTTTCTCTTTTATAAATACCGGAATGCGGTTCTCCCTTGCAATCTGGAAGATCACAAAGAGCTGTTTTTCTATGTAGGGTCTGATATGACTTTTGACGGTGTCGCCGTCCACCTGATCCAGGAACTGTTTTACTGTTTTTTGTCTGGAAAATTCCCGGTGCAGCTTGCGGTCGCTGTATTTATCGATCACCTGAAGCACCTCCCGCTGCATGGGACTCAGGCGCTGATAAGCCAGGGTTGAGCTGTCGTTCTGAATATATTCCCCGGGGGTATAAAACTCCTTCCCTGACTCCTTCTCAAGTACCTGCGCAAGTATAATACTTCCCCATAAACGGTGAGGCATATAGCCCAAAGCAAATCGAATCTCCCTCATTCCTGAAACTTTCGCCGCTTATCTCCCAGTTTAAAATCTGATTCTTTCCCATTGCTCCAAACGGTAATCATCAAAAAATCACCTCGTTGCATTTGGTTTACCTGATCTTCCCCAACATCCTTTTCCCTTTCTGACATGGCACTTCGGGCAGCTTCCCTGGCCAGTTTCGGGGGAACACGTACCAGATAGAGATAGCTCATATCGAGCCCCTGCTCTCCCTGAATCAATAGCTGTCCAACCGTAGATTCCACATTCATTAAAGGGATGGTGATTTTTGAATCAGTCAGAGTAAAACTATTTCTGACCGTTGCAAACCTGACATTATTCAGATCCTTGCTGTCCAGGAATTTGCCTGCGGCCCGGAGAGGGGTAAAATTAATCAGAGCCCCATCACTTATGGTGACATTAAAGGCTGCCGTTGAAGTGGGCAGATCCACCTTTAGGTCCGGATTAATAAAGATTTCGGCCAATCCTCTTGCATCCACAATCCCCTGAAAATGATCATTCACTGCCAGGATAGTATCCCCGGACTGAAGTTCCAGGTTCAGGTCGCTGATATCGATCCCCTTCAGATCCAGATCTGCCATAAGTGAAAAACGATCCGGACTGGAAACATTTAACTGCCCGGTAAACTCAAGGGTTCCTTTTCCTTCAGGTGAAGTGGCAAGCTGGTCCATATAAAATATCTTTTCTTTACTGGTTCTGAACTTTCCATTCGTCCTGAGTATGGTATTCTTGTCATAGCGGAGTTCTCCAATATCCACCAGGAATTCTATATTTGGATAGACCACCTCATTGAGTTTAAGAGGGGCAGCCTGTTCCAGGCTATCCGCTTCCTGGCTCTCCTCTTCTTCAAGGGGTAAGCCATAAGCCAGCAACTCATTGAAGTCGAGCAGGTCGGACTTTAGCTCAACATTGCCATAAATGTTTTCCATCAGGGTGTCTGCAAAATTCACCAGTGTGGCAGATAATTTCAAATTATTTTTCCCCACACTGCCTTGAAAATTATCGATTCTCAAAGTATCGGCCTTCCTCTCCATCTGGATCTGAAAATCCCTGAACCTGCTGGGGTAATACCGGAAACCCCATCCAAGATCCGCCACACCAATCCCAAAGTCCATGGAGACACTGTCATAAACCAGCCCTGCAGCTGAAGCTTCCAGTCTTCCGGACAAGCGGAACTCCTCCAGGTGTTCCGAACCATAGGCCTCCGGAAGCAAAAATTCCTGCTTAATTGTAAAGAGGTCTTCAGCTCTTAACAATTCTGAGGAGAGTTTAAAATCAAGTGAGACCTCTCCCCCGGAATCGGGCCGGGCCAGAGCTCCGTAATTGGCAATAATCCCGGAGAAATCCAATGAACTCTCCCCGATAGTGGCCTGCAAATGATGTAGTGACAGCGTGTCGGGACTAAAGCTTAATGCTGCATTCACACCAGATATCGGGGCAATCAGTGGAAGAAGTACTCCAAAGCTATCCAGAGTAAATTCAAACTCTGGAATAGAATCCAGGCGAATAAAGTCATCCAGCTCCCCTTTCTCCACTGAAGCCTCTGCCTTCAGGAACAGGTCCTGAATCTCACCACCCAGCAAATTCAAAAGGGAGCTGTCCCGAAGAAGCGTTGCCGGATTTAGCAATTCAGAGGAGAGGGTGATTCCGGCCCTTACATCCTTGTTGTAATCGAGCAGGTATAACAGAATATTCTCCGAAGTGAATCCAAGGTTCAGGGAATTCCCGTTTATTTCCATCTGCAGGTTCTTAGTTCCGATAATGCTATCGTGAATGACCAGTTCTCCGGACATATGCTGTATACTATCCTTTTGCAGACTATCGTGGTTCATCACAAAGGACAGCTCCTCGAAAAGAGCCGTCACGGAACCACCCTCATTCAGAAAACTACCGGCATTCCGTTTAACACTTCCACTTAGCTGTCCCTGAACAGAAACAGTACCAGACAGACTGCTTAAAAAATCTCCTTTGAACATCTCTTCCAGGCCCACCAGATTTGCCGCACAATCCAGTTCAACATTTAATTCAGGTGAACTTACATTATTCGCTGTAAGATTGGCCTTAATATATCCTTCTGGAAAATATGCACTAAAGTCCTGTACATCCAAATAAGCTTCACTCAGATCCTTTTTGCTCCCATTGGTACCAAACATTTGAAAAGAAATACCGGTCACCTCCCTGTTCAGGGACCTGATCTTAAATCCCAGGTCTCTGGCATTTCCATTTACGCGTATAACGGGCAGGTCCTCTCCACCCACCCCTCCCTGAACAGTACCGTTCATGGTAATACTCCCTTCGCCAATCTGCTCGATCTCTTCCAGATCAAGAATCCCTCTGAAAAGATAATTCAACAGCTCCAGGCCTTCGTTAGCAGCGTTAAAGGCTAAATCTACCCTGGGCGACTCTCCGAAACTTAGATTCCCCCAGGTTTCAAAGTCAAACCCGGAAACGCTTAAACTACTGGGCAGAATGTTCATCTCCCGGGTGTCAGGAACAAAAACTATACTTCCATTAAGTAAGATATTCTTATCTACTTTATCATTGATTATTTGGTATTTAACACTATCTATATCAATATCTACTTCAAGTTTGGCAACCACCTCTCCCGAAAGGTAGCTAAAACTGCTTTCAAAGCGGTTCACCTTCACATTTACATGTTCCTGCTTAAGCCGGTCGTCAAAAATCGCACGAACATTCCTGAGCTCGATCTTATCCAGATCAATGGCCAAAGGCTTTTGTTCCTCCGTAGTGTCTTTTTCTATCTGTTCTCCAAACCTGATTCCCAGGGCACGTTCCAGATTAGTGACCGAGTCTTCATAAACCTTCACATAGACGAAGCCATCCTCCAGTTTAGCTTCCGAAACCATGACCCCCCCTTTTAAAAGCTTTATCAGGTCCAGTGTGACTCCTATTTCCTGAAGCGAAAGGATGGGCTCCTGATAGAGCGCCTTATCCCCCAACTCTTTTTCATAATAGTTAACTCCCTGAAGTTGCAGGGTTATATCCGGAAAATTCAGGAAGGGTATCAGGTTCATCTGATCCATTTGCACCTCTCCCGGTTGCTGTTCGTTCAGGTAGCTTACCGCCCTGTTCATAAAATATCCCCTGCCCAGATAAAATACAAGGGTTGCGATCAGGACCAGCGAAATAATCCCTGCAACCATCCAGGCTGCTATTCTTACTAGTTTAAATTTCCTTTTAGCCACGTTTAAAAATATAACAAAACTATGCCTAATTTAATAATAAGCCGTCATTACAATCGAACCTTTTGCCAAAATGCTTCGTATACCTTATTGAATTTCCCTGCTACTTATTGTAGTTTTGCAGGATAACTCACACATAGATGAAAAAAAGAAATATAGCAATTGCAGCCGCTGTTATTTTGGCTATGGGCATACTTCCAGCATGCGATATCATTGAAGAGTGCGGCACCTGTGAGCTGGTCACAGATGATGGACAAGGTAACGTCAGCTATGGAACCCCTCTGCCATTCTGCGGAGAAGAATTAAAGGACAAGGAAGACGCACCCCCTGTTACCATCGGTGGGATCACCACCTACTGGAACTGTTATTAGGCTTTTATACCTATAACCACAACATCATCAATCTGTTCCACCTCTTTACGGTATTCAGTAAATACCTCATCCAAACGGTTCCCCTGCTCAATCATGGATAGGTCCTGTATGGAAAGCAGCAGCCTTTTAAAATTCTTAGCCAGGAATTTCTTCCGGTCCGGGCCGCCGAACTGATCCGCGAAGCCATCTGAGAAGGTATAAAAGGTATCGCCCGGTTTCAGCTTCAAATGGTGCAATACAAATGGATCCATGATATCATGAATGGCTACTGGCATCTTGTCTCCTCTATGCTGTTGTAGCTCTCCATCGGATATAAGATAGAGTGGATTATTGGCCCCGCTGAATTGAAGCTGCAGCGTTTTGCGATCAAAAAGGCAAACAGTCATATCCATTCCATCTTTAACGGTGCTTCCGCTTTCCTGCCTGAGTGCTTCAATGATCTTATCACGAAGATGATTCAGGACCAGATCCGGCCTGCTGATCTCTTTTGAGATAATTATTTCGTTTAACAAACTGACTCCCAGCATACTCATAAATGCACCCGGAACCCCGTGACCGGTACAATCTGCTGTGACAATCAGAACTTCTCTCGTTCAATTCCTTCACCCAGTAAAAATCTCCGCTTACAATATCCCTCGGCTTAAACAAAACAAAATGATCCAGTTTGTGGGAAAAGAGTTCCATGGAAGGAAGAATGGCGGTCTGGATCATTTTGGCATACTCAATACTATCGGTAATATGTTTCTTCTGGTAGGCGATCTGATCCCTTTGAGCCTGCAAAAGGATATTGGCTCTTTTCTTAATTTGGAAGTTACGCCAGATGAAATACACCAGTCCAAATACCAGGAGCAGGGCCAGGGCAACCGCATAAATAATAATTCTCTGGGTTTGAATGGCCTCTGCCTGCAGCACGATCTTTTCGTCCTGTTTCCTGATTTTTTCCTCCTTTTGGGAAATGGCCTCCTCTTTTTCCGTGATGCTTAACTCCTGATCGGCCAGCACACTCTTTTGCTCCCTTACTTCTTCTACCTGGGCCTGAATAGTCGCTTTTTGCATTTCAATCTCAGCACCCTGGGTCTGAAGCACTTCTGTTTTTTGGTCAATCTCCACTTCCCTGTCCTCAATTTCCTTTCTCAGGCTTTCCAGGGTCTGGCGGTTCTCCCGAATCAGAAGCTCCTGATCGTGTATCTGATCCTGCTGTTGCTCAATTAATAAATACTGCTTTTCGGTAATACTTTTCTCCATTTTCAGTTCCCCCTCTGTAACCTCATACAGAGATTCCCAATCCTCACGGGTTTTAATGGCCTGGGCCAGAAACAGCTCATTTACAAAGAGTCCCTCCTGAATCATTAGCTCCTCATTTGCCTCAAATCTGGGTTCTCCGTCGAAAACAACGAAATTGATCATGGAGGAGCGAAAGGGATACCCCTCTGAGATAAGCAGGGTATGCCCACCTTTTGTTTTTTTGATGACCTCTTCGATCTCAAATCCATCTTCCCGGTTCAGAAAAACCACCTGGGAGGGTTGCAGATAAAGAATATCTGTACATACCTTAATAGCTATTGGCTTCCCCTGAATCTCCTTCCTGGTCCTCGCTAATTTCTCCAGATCAAAGTAAAGATTGGAGTCATTATCCAGAATAGTAATTATAAACTGGTCCCTTCCCTTGGCAGAATCGGCAAACTGGACATACCGGGAGATATCTAGAATAAACAGCGCCCGGGTTTCATTGGTAAAGCCCTGTTGAGCCAAAATAGTGGGTGCCGACAAGATAAATATCGCCAGCAGCACCAGATGATTGAAGCGTTTCATGGTTCCCTGAGGATTGGCCGCTGTTCAAATTAACTAATTTTTTTTACTATTGCAGCATAGAAGCTTCTGTGGATGACCCCTCTAATCATAGTTTTCTGCATCATTGTAGTCCTGGGACTGATCTTTTTTCTCCCTGTCAAAGGTGGTCGAGCCTTTCTCCATAAGCGGCCCGTAATAAGGTTTCACGAAGCCGATGCTGTTCTCTCTCGGAGAATGCTGGCACCCGGAACCGATTGTGGACAGGTGCATTTCGGCCTGTCCTTACAGTCACCCCGATGAGCTGTTTCACCGCTTTATCAGATGGGGTATAAAAAATAATTTGCTTTTCCGGCATCTGGCACTTAAATTGGATGATCTTTATTATGGCCGGAGACCCGCAATTAGGCCATTACCCGGGTGGGTAGACATAAGGGATAAGTAATGACAATCACCTCCTATATAGCCCTTGGCATAATCCTTTTGATGATCGTTGCCCTGATCCGTGAGATTCTGCGCCCCGGACTGATTCTTTTCTGTGCCCTGGTGATCTTCATGTCTTTCGGAATCTTATCGGCTGAGGAAGCATTGTCGGGCTTCTCTAACAAAGGAATGATCACGGTAGCTCTATTATTCCTGGTCAGTGAAGGGGTAAAAGAATCAGGGGTGCTGAACCGTATTGGCACGCTTATCCTTCCGAAAAAACGGAAACCCATTCCCAGGCTGCTCATGCAGATCATGATCCCCGTATCGGCCATCTCTGCATTTCTAAACAACACTCCTGTGGTAATTATATTCGGTCCCATGCTGAAAAAATGGGCCGATAAACTGAGTCTGCCCTCCCAGAAATTCCTGATTCCCCTCTCCTATGCCACCATATTCGGAGGTACATGCACCCTGATCGGTACTTCTACAAATTTACTGGTGCATGGCATGATGCTCGACCGTGGAATGGTCGGACTGGGTATGTTCGAACTGGCCAAGGTGGGACTATTCATCGTTTTTTTCGGCTTCCTCTACATGAACATATTCTCCAACCGCCTCCTGCCCGGGGAGAAGATACCCAGGTTTAGTTTTCCCAACGACACCAGGGAGTATAATTTCGATCTCTATTTGCCGAAAAATTCAAATCTGATCGGAAAAGAAATTGAAAAGCGCCGGCTTCCGGGACTCAATGAATTTACAGTACGGACAATAATCCGGGATGGAAAACACATCCGTATCTCCAATTCTCCTTTTATGCTTGAGGCTGAGGATCAGCTAATTGTTGCAGGAAGCTCTGAAAATGTAGGGTATTTGACACAGGCTACAGAGGTAAAAATGAAAGCGCTTGAAGATGTTGATCCCGATTTCCTCAGAAAATCCCTGCGCCAGGTGGAGGTTGTTCTGGCTCCCCGGTTCCCCGGTATTCAAAGGACCCTGGGGGAATTCGATTTTTTCGGACACTACAATGCAGTAGTTATGGCCGTTCATCGCAACGGGGAAAGGATCACCACCAACCTGCAAAACCTGGAGCTAAAGGCTGGTGACAATCTGATGCTTCTGACCACGGAAGATTTCACCAGGTACTGGGGCGAATCCAGGGTCTTCTACATGGCTACCGAGAAAGGCGAAATGGATGATGCCAAGGACCGCCGGCGAAGGTGGATTGCCATGATACTTGTCTTTCTGATGATCGCCGGAGCCACGGCCGGTCAGTTTATTCCTGCAAAGGGTAAACATCAATTCGACATGTTCTTTTTTGCCGCAGTTACCGTGGTTCTTATGGCGCTTATGAAAATATTTTCTGCAAAAAAATATACCAAGCCCATCAACTGGGATGTGCTGATTACCATCGCCTGTGCCATCGGAATCAGCCGTGCTCTACAGAATTCCGGGGCCGCTGATTTTATTGCACGCACCACCATCAATCTCTCTAAAGGATTTGGACCTCTGGGGGTACTGGCAGCCATTTTTATCATCACCAATGTATTTACAGAGATCATCACAAACAATGCCGCTGCAGCCATCACCTTTCCCATTGCCTACGCAGCAGCCATCCAGCTGGGAGTGGATCCCAAGCCATTTTTTATTACCATTTGCATTGCAGCCTCGGCCAGCTTTTCTACCCCTATCGGCTACCAGACCAACCTGATCGTCCAGAGCATTGGCAACTACAAATTCAGTGATTACTGGAAAATCGGACTGCCACTCAACATCCTGGCATCTGATCATTTCCCTCCTGGTTATTCCCAGGTTCTGGCCCTTCTAAGCAACACTAATACCCGGCTGCCTGCCCATCCTTCCTGGACTCTGAAGCTCCAAAATAGACCCCTTTTTCCCATCCCACATGATGGCCTGGTAACCCCCGTATCCCCCATTTGAAAACTCTGACCTGGTGACCCCGGCTCATCAGTTCCCGGATACTTTTATAAGGGATTCCTGATTCCAGATTTACCACCCCCCCATCGGTCATCTCTGAACCGGTGGGCTGTGAAGATCCGTCATGACGTATTCTGGGTGCATCTCCGGCCTCCTGAAGGTTCATCCCGAAATCAATCATATTTACAACGATCTGTGCATGTCCCTGAGGTTGCATGGAGCCTCCCATCACTCCAAAACTCATACATGGTATGCCATCCTTGGTGATAAAGGCAGGAATGATGGTATGAAAGGGCCTTTTCCCCGGTTCATACACATTAAAATGTCCCTCTTCCAGGGTAAACAGTTCTCCCCGGTCCTGAAGAATAAAACCAAGTCCGGGAGGACACATCCCGGAACCCAGTCCGCGATAATTACTCTGAATCAGCGATACCATATTTCCTTCCTCATCAGCCACCGTCAAATAAATGGTATTGCCGTGCTCCATCTCACCGGCATCCAGATTGCGAGAAGCACTGTGTGGATTGATCAGCTGGGCTCTTCTTTGCAGCATACTCTTTGGATATCAGCTCCTCTACCGGTAGATTCATTAAAAGCCGGATCGGCATAATACCTGGCCCTGTCCTCAAAGGCCAGTTTCTTGGCCTCCACAAAATGATGGATATAGTCACTGCTTCCAAAGCCCATGGAGGCTACATCATAGCCCTCCAGAATATTCAAGAATCTGAAGAGCGGCAATCCCCTGTCCGTTGGGAGGAAGCTCCCAAACATCGTATCCGCGGTAATTGGTACTGACCGGCTCCACCCATTCGGAGGTGTGACTTGCCAGATCCTCGTAGGAGAGAAATCCCCCCTGTTCTTTCATAAATGTAGCGATGGTCCGGGCGATCTCTCCCTTGATAAAAAGCATCCCTGCCTCCTTCGGCAATAAGTTCAAGAGTATTGGCCAGAGTAAGGATTCTTGAAAATCTCTCCTTTTTCAGGGGCCTTTCCTCCTGGCATATATACTTCCTTCACATTGGGATAGCGACTCAAGAGCTGGCGGACCGGCCCAGTAATAGGCAATAAGCTCCGTAACCGGAAACCCTTCCCTGGCATAAGTGATGGCCGGTTTTAAAATCTTATCCATCTCCATGGTGCCAAATCGCTTATGTAGTTCAAACCAGCCATCCACACACCCGGGCACGGAAACAGGAAGCGGTCCGATAGGCAGGAATCTGATCATAGCCATTTTCCTTAAAATAGTCTATGGTGAGTGAACGGGGCGACCTGCCACTGGCATTCAAGCCATACAACTGGCCTGTCTTTGCATCCCAGACAATGGCAAACAGATCTCCCCCAATCCCATTTCCGGTGGGCTCCACCAGTCCGAGCAGGGCATTGGCAGCTATGGCTGCATCAATGGCATTTCCTCCGGCTTTCAATATATCGAGAGCCACCTGTGTGGCCAGGGGCTGACTGGTACAGGCCATTCCGTGCTGTGCGATCACCTCGGAACGGGTGGCAAATGGTTCACCGGTAATCCTGTCCTGACCGAAGGATACACTGATTAGCAAAATGAGACTTAAGCTAAGTAGAATCTTCTTCATGATTTAAGTTTATAAGTTATGGGATGCCTATTTCGAGACCAAAATACAAAAAAACCCTGCCCACCAGGGTGAACAGGGTCTTTTTCTGAACTATATAATATAGATATCCGTCAGGACAGGGTCCAGGCAGACCGGACCTATTTTTCTTTCAACTTATATACCCTTACCCAGTCAATCTCCATGGCAGAAGGAAGCCCCGCTCTCGGCAGCATCCTTCTTCAGGTTGGATGAAAAGTTAATATACATTTCTTCCTGGGGGACGCCGGAGGTCTGGGTCTTGAAAACCTTCCCGTTGATCTTCCAGGTCAGCTTATTGGGGGTCCATTCCAGGGTATAAATGAAATACTCATCTGCGTATTTGGCTCCCCCGGTTTTTGAAAGTGATTTGCTGGGAGAAACGCCATTCCCCCAGAAATAGTTTGAATAGAGTTTACCGTTTTCGAATCGGGCCACATCAATGTGCGGAAGCATGGTCTCGGACACCATCCAGAATGCCTGGGCTACTGAGCTGCCGGCCATCTTTATTTTGGCATTGAAAACACCATATTTCTGCCTGAAAGCTTTTTGCTGTGCTAATCATCCCCGAAGTAAACTCAAAATCTTCGCGAACAAATCCCTGCTCGGATCTCCAAACCAGGCCGTCCACCTTGCCTGGTTTTGTAACGATCCTGGCTTTGTTGTCATAAAACTCAATGTTCTTACCATTGGTGGGAAAGCTCTTGTCATCTTCCATGGCAAAGGACTCATTCATGCTCTTCTCCCCCCAGTAATTCTGAGTCATCCATTTGGATGTATTCAGTTTCCCTTCGTTAAATTTCTCATCGAAGGTCAGATCCCATCTTTCAATCTCCTTAAAGGGATATTTTTTCTTGGTCTTGTAATACCACACAATCTTCTCAGATTTTTTTAAGACCTGGTATTCCGTTTCTTTCTGAAACTCTTCAGAATCTTTGTAGTCAGCCTTCTTCATCTTTTTCTTCCGCACCTTAAACGCACTGGACTTCACCTCTTTTTCGAGCTCCAGGTAGTGTTTCAATTCATCGGAATCTTCATAAGTCCTTGAATGCTTGATAATCAGCTCTTAGTTGATCATCTGCTGTTTCCACCTTCTCGGTACTGGGGATCATTCCAAGTAAAAAGCTTAAGCTTGCCATAACATTATCAATTCTGAAACAGGTTAATACTCAATATATAGTGACTAAAGATATAAAAAAATCATCTCCTGTAGGACCTTCGCCTACTTTTAAAATAGTATACTCCCTGTACCGAAATAATGAACTGGGAGTATTTAGAAAACAGGTATTTCCCACTGATATTAAAATCCCATTTAGGTGCCATTCTCAATTCCAAGTCCTGCACCCAGATTTGCCCCTATGGCAATATCTGCCTCATCCGTGATGGTCTCATTTCCCGTAACCACAATAGGCTCAAAATCTGAATTCAGGTAAGTCAGACATTTCCTCCCCCAAAAACCACAGACTTAACGGTTCCCTTCCTGGAAAAAAGTATATTGAATATCCAGATCCCCCTGAAACATTAAATTGGTCAGTGTGGAATACCCGGTTTCCAGCTTGTAGCGATTAAAGGCTGTCACAGAAGGAACAACAGTGTAAAGTACTGGCTTTATTCAGAGCCAGCCAGGTCTTCAGAACCAGTCCGGGATTCCCTGTCTCGCCATAATTAAACTCGGCTCCGGAGGAAAATGCAAATCCACGCACCCACTCTGTGAATCTGTGCCGAAACTACTCTGGCATGCGGCCAGGAGCATGACAGCCAGAAAGAAGTAACTTTAATAACCCGGGGAATTTTCACTTGATTCAGGTTTAGATTCTTGATTCTACGAAAATAGAGCCCTTCTGGTTTCAAATAATCAATTAAAATCCAAGCCTTTCTCAGGGTATCAACTTTCTATGTAAAATAGATTGATCGCATAAAAAAAGTGCTAAATTTGTGCTTCTGAAATTACTTTTTACCGCATAAAACAGCATTCTTCTAATGGCAAAAATTATTGGAGAAATCATACAGGTGATCGGACCTGTAATTGATGTGAGTTTTGAAGAGACTAGAGAGAAACTCCCCAGCATTTATGAAGCACTTGAAATTGAACGCGAAGACGGTCAGAATCTTAGTGATTGAAGTGTCAGCAACATATCGGTGAGCATACTGTCCGGACCATCGCCATGGATTCCACAGACGGTCTTCAACGAGGAATGAAAGTGATTGCCACCGGTGCAGGCGATTAAAATGCCCAAAGGAGATACTGTTAAAGGACGTTTACTGAATGTGGTTGGTGAAGCCATTGACGGGATTGGTGAAGTGGATTCCAGCCAGGGTTACCAGGTTCACAACCATCCACCTAAATATGAAGACCTCTCCACTGAAACGTGAGGTGCTATTTACCGGGATTAAGGTAATTGACCTGCTGGAGCCCTATGCCAAAGGTGGAAAAATCGGTCTTTTTGGTGGTGCCGGTGTTGGTAAGACGGTGATTATCATGGAGCTGATTAATAACATTGCCAAGAAATACGAAGGAATCTCCGTATTTGCAGGAGTGGGTGAAAGAACCAGGGAAGGAAATGACCTGCTTCGTGAAATGATCGAATCAGGAGTAATTAAATACGGAAAAGAATTTGAAAAAAGTATGGAGGAAGGATCCTGGGATCTGGATAAGATTGACCACGAAGAGCTTGGAAAAGTCACAGGCTACACTGGTATTCGGTCAGATGAACGAGCCCCCCGGAGCACGTGCAACAGTTGCCCTTTCAGGTCTGACCGTTGCTGAAACTTTCCGTGATGGTGATGAGGAAAGCGGAGGAAGGGATATTCTTTTCTTCGTGGATAATATTTTCCGTTTTACACAGGCCGGTTCCGAGGTATCAGCACTTCTTGGACGTATGCCTTCTGCGGTGGGTTACCAGCCCACACTGGCTACAGAAATGGGTTTTATGCAGGAAAGGATCACCTCAACCAAGCGGGGATCCATTACTTCCATTCAGGCCATTTATGTGCCTGCAGATGACCTTACCGACCCGGCTCCGGCAACCACCTTTGCCCACCTGGATGCACAGACGGTACTAAGTCAGGAAAATTGCATCCCTGGGGATTTATCCGGCTGTGGATCCGCTGGATTCAACCTCCAGGATCCTGAAGGCAGAGATCGTAGGTGAAGAACACTACAATACTGCCCAGCGAGTTAAAGTGCTCCTGCAGCGATACAATGAACTGCAGGATATCATTGCCATCCTGGGTATGGATGAACTTTCTGAAGAAGATAAGCTGGTGGTTCACAGGGCCAGGCGTGTAGCCAGATTCCTTTCACAACCTTTCCATGTGGCAGAGCAGTTTACCGGGATCCCCGGTGTTTTTGTGAACATTGAAGATTCCATCAAAGGATTCAATATGATCATGGATGGAGAAGTGGATGAATATCCGGAAGCTGCCTTCAACCTGGTGGGAACCATTGAAGAGGCCATTGAAAAAGGTAAGAAGATGCTTGCCGAAACAAAAGCTTAAGCAGGTATGTTGCTTGAGATTATTGCACCAGATAAAAATTTATACTCAGGAGAAGTGGACCTGGTTCAGGTTCCCGGTTCCAAGGGATCCTTTGAGATTCTCAGGAATCATGCTCCCATCATCTCTACCCTTGAACAAGGACAGATTAAAATTGTTGATCAGAAAGGGGGGTACCACATTATTTGATGTGGATGGAGGAGTTATAGAAGCAAAAAACAATAAAATCATAGTTCTTGCAGAAACTGCAAAGACATAAAGATCTCAGGAGCAAAGCAAAACAAGTTCTATCTCTTACTTGCATCCTTGCACTATCGTTTGTATTCAGCTCCTCCAGTGTGATCCGCGTAAGAACAATCACCTTTACCTCTGCCGATAGCCTGAAAGTTACTGCCGATGAGTATATCGTCGATTCAGAAAATCCCTACATCCTTCTTTTTCACGAGCAGGGATCCAGCAGAGGCGAATTTAAACACATTGCCCGCAGGTTTTGTAAACTAGAATACAACTGTCTGGCCGTGGACCTTCGAAATGGCGGAAACAATAATTTTGTCTCCAATCAAACAGCCAGACAATTAAGAGAGGAGGGGCTAAATTCTGGCATCCTTGATATTGAACACGATGTGGAGGCAGCCATCAACTACGCCCACAGGAAATCCAATCACCCTGTTGTTCTTTTCGGAAGCGGTGCCAACGGATCACTAAGCCTGAAAGTTGCTGTTTCCAATCAGCATGTCAGGGCAGTGGTTGCCCTAAGTCCCGGAGAATATTTTATGCCCGGGATCAAGATCCAGGACACCATAGCTCACCTGAAAAAGCCGGTTTTTATTACTTCCAGTAAAGCCGAATTCCCCTATGTTTCAGAACTTGCTTCGGGCATAAACCTGGACTATCTCACTCTCTTTGAACCAAAAGTCGGTTCTGGTGAACGGGGAACAGCCTCTCTCTCTGAACAATACGACCAGAGTACCGAATACTGGATTGCTCTGATTCTCTTCTTTAAGGAACTGATGTAGATGGTTAAATTCCTGATTGTCCGCTTTAGCTCTATCGGGGATATAGTTCTTACAACTCCTGTACCCCGGCATCTGAAGCAAGAGGTGGAAGATGCAGAAATTCATTATCTCACCAAATCGGGCTATGCCCCCCTGCTTGCAGCGAATCCTTATATCGACCAGATACACTCGTTTGATGGGGATCTAAAGTCTTGTATCGCTTCTCTAAGGAAGATTGATATTGATTACGTCATTGACCTTCATCGCAATCTCCGCTCTGCACAAATCAAACGGGGATTAAGAAGGGTCGATTTTTCAGTCCGCAAACTGAACTTCCGTAAATGGCTCCTGGTCAATCTGAAATGGGACCGTTTGCCCGACAGGCATATGGTAGACAGGAATCTGGATACCATCAACTCCTTTATTGAAAAGCGGGATAGGGGGGGGCTCGATTACTTTATTCCCAAAAAGGAAGAGGTCCGCCTCTCCTCTCTGCCCGAAATATTTCAACAGGGCTATATAGGGCTTTCCATCGGAGCCCAGCACGAAACAAAAAAGCTCCCCCCTGAAGGTCTGGTCCAGCTCTGCCGAAAGCTTGAGTATCCCGTACTGATCCTGGGCGGTCCCGAAGACCGCGATACAGGAGAGCTTATTGTATCTTCCCTCCCAGATAAACCTGTGGTGAACGGATGCGGATCTTACAGCATCCATCAATCTGCTTCACTGGTGAAACAGGCCAGACTTTTGATTACACACGATACGGGTTTAATGCACATCGGAGCTGCTTTTCAAAAAAAGATAATATCGATCTGGGGCAATACGGTACCACAATTCGGGATGTACCCATACCGGGCCCACTCCCGCTCGGTTCAGTTGGAAGTGCCGGGACTAAGCTGCCGTCCCTGCTCAAAGATAGGGCATCAAAAGTGCCCGAAGGGACATTTCAACTGCATGCAAAAACAAGATCTGGACAGCATTGCAAGATTGGCGAGTCAGCTCTGGGTCTCTTCGGATTGATTCCTACTGCGCAATAAAGGAATAGGTGATTATGGCTCTGTGCCGTTCAGGCCCGCTCAGTTCTATCCTGAACTGAGACGACCGGGCCGCTGAAAGGGCAGCGTCAGCAAAACAGACTCTATCTTCCCCTATAATGGGTTGAAGCACCTGTGCCTCTATCACCCTGCCATTGGGCGCGACACTTACCTCAACTTTCACAACTCCCGATCCCTGGCAGCGGTAGATGGGGACTGTAAGCTCGACTTTACCCCTGCTCCGGGGAGCTTCCAGGAATTCAAAGGTGATAGTAGTAGGCCCGGCGTATTCGGCGGTCTCTTCTTCCTCCAGGGTAGGAGGAACATAGTCGGCCGAGGCAAGGATCGATTGCAACTCCTCCAGTTTCTCTCGATCCTCCTGGTTTCTGGCCTCCTCGATCTGATCCAGCAGATCCTTTACGTACTCATCCGTGGAAATTTCCTGGCTGAGCTTATCTTCTGCATTCAGGTTTACCGCCCTGTTGCTGGATAGCTCTCGCTGGCGCATGAGTTCTTCCAGCCATTCGGCCGGGACATCCACCTCTGCCTCTTCCAGCAACTGCTCCAAGGTCTTCTCCTCAAATTCCAGCTCAATTCCCAGTTCCTGATCGTTTTTCAACCCTTCCACCTTCACAAAAATGAATGTGATCAATACGACCAGGTGAAATATCAGCGTATAGAGAATGGCCTTTTGATTCTCTTTGAAAAATTTTTTAACCCCGGCTCTACCGTATTGAAATATTTCATCCATTCGCTGCAAAAATAAGATGTTAACCCAACATCTCCATTATCTAACGGATATTTCCTAAGTTTATATTTATCCATACCTGATTTTCATGAAAAAACTGTTCCCCCTCCTGGCCTTGATCTTCCTGGTAAATTCCTGTTCCATTCTGAATGAACTCACCGCACTTGCGAAATGTGAATTCAGGCTTCATTCCCTTCAGCAAGCTGCTGTATGTGGAATAGATATCAGTCAGAAAAACAGCTGGTCGGATTTCAACTTTATGGAAGGACAGGCTATTGCAGGGAAGCTGCTGCAAAAAAGTTTCCCCTTTGATATAACCGTCAATATGGAGGTCCGGAACCCTGGAACAAGTTTAGCCGCAGTCAATGCCATTCAGTGGATCGCTTTTATCGATGATCTTCAAGTAGCACAGGGAACCCTGCAGGAACGCGTAGAAATCCCACCGTCGGGAGGCACCAATATAATTCCCCTGAGGATTCATGCCGACCTGGTCGATTATCTGGAGGGGGACAATCCCCGTTCCATGCTCAACTTTGCGTTAAGCCTCCTGAACGCCGGCGGCCGGGACAGCCAGGTGAGTGTGAAGATCAAACCAAGTGTTTTGATCGGCACCCGGGAGGTCCGTTACCCGGACTATTTTACCGTTACCAGGGAGTTCAAATCAGGGAACTAATTGATATCAATGGAGTAGATTCCCTCAAACCCGAAGTTCCCGGTTTCTGGCTCGTAAGTAACTCTTCCTCCCAAAGAAAGTGGAAAGGGGATTCTTAGAATATTTAAATCCAGCACCAGGTCCGCTCCGAATGTTGCATAGGATTTGTCTTCGAAATGGGGACTCGGCGAATGGATAATCACATTGCTGCCCACCAGATAATCCGTCCACAAGGCTCCTCTGATCCTCTTCAGATACACCAGGGCTCCTATCTCGAGATCGGGATAAAGCAGGGGGAACACATAATCGGCACTGTAGCGGGTCAGCTCCTCTCCATAAATTCCGCGCAGTCCCCGGGGCATTGCCATCAGATTGATAAATGCGGGACGTGAGCTATCCAGAATGTATTGTTTTTGATGATAGGCCGATAGCCGGATGGTCTGATGCCTCAGGGGACCGGGAAGATAGGTAGTGATCCCCCCCACCGCAACCGAACCAAAAACCTGGTTGTTAAAGGGAGCGTGGTAATATCCTCCATTCAGGGAAAATCCAATTCTGGGCAGGATTTCTTTTATGCCCTTTCTCAAATAGGAGGTAATATAAAGGCTGTAATAGAGATAATGGGCCCCCTGCTTATAGCTCTCCTGGGTCTCATCGTACTGAATCTCTCTCCTGTAACTATAGTCTATCTTCGGCTGGATCAGGGAAAGATACTTCCCGGTATTCAGCCGGAAGGGGATATAGGTCTGAGCTGTAAAACTAAGTGCCTGGGGTAAGGCAATAATTGAATCGCCCTCGGCATAACGCAGAACATCGGGTTCACCCCCATAATCAAAATTGAGATTGACCACCGGGTACCTTCCTTTTAATCTGATCCCGGAGTGAAACATGTGAAAGCCATTGCTATACTCATACCCCAGCTGACTCACAGCGGTACTAAGCCTGTTCTGAGAAATCAGGGACACTCCCGGATTCACGGGCAGCTGCTCCGGATTTAAGGTAAATTCAGGCTCC
The DNA here is from genome assembly GCA_963792395.1 of uncultured Bacteroidales bacterium. Classification (GTDB taxonomy): domain Bacteria; phylum Bacteroidota; class Bacteroidia; order Bacteroidales. Next base: position 415,668 of record CAWBWE010000010.1, on the reverse strand, counting down.
AGGTAGTCAAAATATAGCGGCAACCAGGAGTGAAGATTAAAGAGATGCAAAGCCTTTCGATAAGGATCCGAAGTCAGTTCAGAGAACGCTTCATCCACAGGCGGTTCAATGATCCGGCTCTCTTCCGGGGTCTGATCATAATCGAGCTGTTCCCTGTGATCCCGCACTTCGTCCAGGGGCTTCCAGCTTCCTTCCTCCAGCTTCAGAGTGCTTGTGCCGTATCCTCTGGAAGTATAGTTGGAATAGAGCAGGGTGGAGCCATCCGAAGATATCTGGGGATGGAAGGCTCCAAAGCGGGTGGAGGTAAGCTGGTATACCTCCCCTTCATCCATATCCAGGCAGTAGATATTATCAATGCCTGAAAAGGTTCCGCTGAAATAGATACGCTTCCCCTGTACCGTCGGATATGAGATATCATCCAGGCCGGCATCAAACAGGCTGGTCCACCTGCCCGTAAGCAGGGAATAAGAGTATAAGGATTTACCCGAAGCCCTGGAAAGCAGCACCACCAATGCCGAATCGTTTTCCATCCAGGCAGGATGCTGCAGGAAGCGGTTCCCCGGAGAGGGGATGACCTGTTCCGGGGACCCGTCGGTATTTAGAATAGCCAGATTGAACTGATGCTTATCGCTTTGCTCCACCACCGCAATCCGGGTCCCCTCCCCTGATATGACCGGAGAATAATACCTGGTCTTTTTCCCCAGTTTGCGGACCATGCCGCTATCCATATCATAACTTCTAATAATGGAATAATTCCTGTTGCTCCAACGGGTATCAGGAACAAACTCATCCCAGACAATAAGCTTGTTTGAAAAACTGACCCTTCCCGAATTCAAAAACCCGGGACGAAACACACGCGTATCCTTTTCATTTTTCTCCACGATTACAAATTCCGGTATCTGGTCCATTCCTGTCTTCAGGCTCAGTATCTTCGATTCCGAAATCTCATGCGGAAAGGTGTAGCTGGTATAGGGACGTTTCCGGAAACTGTTCCAATCCTGCATGGGGGTGTTCGGTCGCTCAAGGGCCAGCCGGTGCCAGTGATCCTGATAGCTGGTCAGGGCTTCCTCATAAAACTGCTTTTTGGACCTCAGGCCATAGCGCCTCATACTGAACCAGGTGGGATTCAGTAAAAATGGTTTCCTGGCTGCATACTGCTGAAAGTCTATCCAGAACTTGTCTCCGTAGGTGCGTCTACCGTGCCTGACCATCATATATCCCAGCTGGTAATGATTGGGGATGTGGTCCCTGTAAGATCCCATACTAGCCTTGGAGAAAGACCAGAGTTTTCCGGTTTCCAGTAACTGAGCTTTAATCTCCATTTCAAAGGAGGGTTGCCTTCCCCTTCCGGTGGTCGAGAGACGAGTCTCCGAATCCACTGCATCCCCTTCCAGATACCAGTAAGGAAGAAATACCGCCATGGCTCCGACTACCTGTTCCCCTCCAAGGAGAGAAAGCCCTTTTGTAAATCCCTGATTTAACTTGTCGATCTGAACGGCATGCCTGCCTTCATGCAGCGCCAGCTGGGTCAGCCAGTCCTGGTTATAGCCATTGGGATCGGGATTGGTAAATATCTCCAATCGTTTGGGGGCCCAAACGAATACACCGTTTGAAAAGCTCGATTCATTATGGATGATTACAGGCATGTGGCTGTGGCGATGATCCAGCGACTGTCCCAGGTTCAGATAATAATGCTCCAGTCTCAGGGCAAAGGCTTTGGCCAGACTGTCAACTCCTTCCGGGTGAATAATGGAATAGTGGGGTGTTTTAAACTGATACCACTTCAAGGAGCCTGCGTCCTGCCCGTACTCATAGAATTGACCCCTCAGTCCGGCTGAAAGAAACAAAAGCAGAATGAAGATCATTCTGCCTTTGTTGTACAAATAATATAATGGAAGGTTAGTTTTCTGCAAATTTCACCTGATATCCGTTATTCCTTAAAAAGATAAAAGCACGTTTACGGACATCCCCTTTTAAAACAATATCATACATTTTTGAGGAGCCACAGGTGTGACAAATTCCCGAAGCTGTTCCTCTATTTTAATCAGATCAATGCGTCGTCCGACAAAACCGGTAATATAAGTGACAGGGGCGCCATCCATCTTTCTCTTATCAAGGCCTACTAGAAGGCTTTGCTTTTCAGGAGGAAGAGTCTTGGGCTCCTTGATATTGGCATATTCATATTCGAATTCGGGATAGTCCGTGTAGAGAGGTTGATCCAGATCGTTCATTCCTTCAAAAGTCATGTACTTTTGGATTTAGTGAACCACAAATATATATTTCCAATCTATACTTGTCAACAATTTTAAAACATTTGTTTTTTAGCAGCTGTGCTAAAAAAAGCGTTAAATTCGTGCCAGTCAAATCAATAAAGGAAGACGGGTAACTCATGCAATTCAAGAAAATAAATCTGCTCCTGGGCTGGTTCAGTTTTGCCATCGCCCTGATTGTCTACCTGCTCACCCTCGAACCTACAGTCAGCCTTTGGGACTGTGGTGAATTCATCGCCAGTTCCTATAAGCTCCAGGTTGGACACCCCCCGGGAGCACCTTTGTTCATGATTATTGGTCGGGTCTTTGCACTCTTTACTTCCGACCAGGAGAAAGTAGCTATGATGATCAACGCGGTATCTGCCTTTGCCAGTGCCTTTACCATTCTGTTCCTGTTCTGGACCATCTCTCATCTGCTTAAAAAAATAGTATTCAGCGATCCGGACAAAAACAACAGAGCTGAAATAATCGTGGTCCTGGGTGGGGCTTTGGTTGGGGCCCTGGCCTACACCTTCTCTGATACTTTCTGGTTTTCAGCGGTCGAAGGGGAGGTATATGCCACTTCTTCTCTCTTTACCGCCGTGGTTTTCTGGGCCATTCTCAAATGGGAGAATGTGGCTGAAGAACCTGGTTCCAACCGATGGCTCATCCTGATCGCCTACCTCATTGGCCTCTCCATTGGAGTGCATCTTCTGAACCTGCTGGCCATTCCTGCTATTGTCCTGGTGTATTATTTTAAAAAATACCCAAAAGTCACCCGTCAGGGTGTATTGAAAGCCCTGGGAGTATCCGTGATACTCCTTCTGTCAATCATGTACGGGATTATCCCCGGAATTGTGAAACTGGCCACCGTGGTTGAAAAATTCTTTACCAACACCGTGGGCCTGCACTATAATGTGGGAGTTATAATTTATGTAATTCTCCTGCTTGGGGCTTTAATCTTTGGGATCTACCGGACCCAGTACCGGAAAAAGAGTGTCCTCTGGAATACCATCCTGCTGGCCATGACTGTGATCATCATTGGATATTCCTCCTATGCCTTGATCGTCATCCGCTCCCTGGCCGGTCCGCCAATGAATGAAAACCGTCCGGAAAATGTCTTTGCCCTGCTCTCTTACCTGAACCGCGAGCAATATGGGGACCGTCCTTTGATTCTGGGACACCAGTACAATGCAGAGGTAGAGGACCTGGTCTACAAAAAACCTGTGTACAGCTTAAACAAAGAGGAGAACCGGTATGAAATAGCCTACTACAAACCTGAACTGCTTATGAAGGGCAGCAAGGTGCTGCTTCCCCGTATGTACAGCCGTGACGGCACACACCGGCAGGCCTATCAGGAGTTTGGAACCATTCACGATCCGGCAAATCCAACTTTTCTGGACAATATGGAGTTTTTGTTCCGCTACCAGATCGGACATATGTATCTGCGCTATTTTATGTGGAACTTCGCCGGCAGACAGAACGATATCCAGGGGCATGGGAACGTGCTGAACGGGAACTGGATCAGTGGAATAAGGGTGCTCGATTCTGCCAGAATCGGGTCTCAGAAGAACCTACCCGCTTCCATGAAAAATCATCCTGCCAGGAACACCTACTTCTTTTTGCCCCTCTTACTGGGACTGGTGGGTCTCTTTTTTCAGCTGGACCGGAATCCCCGTGATTTCTGGGTGGTTATGAGTCTGTTTATCCTGACCGGGGTGGCCATTGTTATCTACCTGAACCAGACTCCCTATCAACCCAGGGAGCGCGACTATGCATTTGCAGGTTCTTTCTATGCCTTTTCCATCTGGATTGGTATGGGAGTGGCCGGATTGTACCAGATCATTAAATCAAAACTGAATCTAAGCCTCGCGGCCATCCTGTCAACGGCGGTCAGCCTGGTGGCAGTTCCCGCGCTGATGGCAGCGGAGAACTGGGATGATCACGATCGTTCCGGCCGTTATACCGCCAGAGATATTGCCAGAAACTACCTGAATTCATGCAGCAAGGACGCGGTCATTTTTACGGTTGGAGATAATGACACTTTTCCACTCTGGTATGTCCAGGACGTGGAAGGAGTTCGGGAGGATGTCCGGATCGTCAATATGATGCTGTTCAATATGGACTGGTATATTGATCAGGCCAGATGGAAAAACTACGATTCAGAACCCCTGCCCTTTACCATTCCACAGGAAAAATACGAAGCTATTCCCGGAACCAGCATCTATGTGAGAGAACACAAACAATGGGCCACCGTTGACTATTTGCTCAATTTTATGAAAAGCGATAATCCCGAAGCCAAAGTCAGGCTGCGCAGCGGGGAACAGGTCAACTTTATTCCAACCCATCAGCTGATCCTTCAGGTGGATTCAGCCAGGGTTGTATCCAATGGTACGGTTGCCCGAAAAGATGCACACCGCATTGAAAAGCAGATTCCTATCCTTCTGCAGCCAAATGGACAGATCCTGAAAAACTCTCTGGGTCAGCTGGATGTGATTGCATCCAACCGCTGGGACCGGCCCATATACTATACAGCGGGAGGCTTTGACGGCTCGCTGGGACTGGAAGAATTCTACAGGCTTGAAGGCCTGGCATATCGACTGGTTCCCTATAGAACCCCTTATGAAAGTATCCTGGTCATGGGCGATATTGATACAGACACCCTGTATGACCGCTTGATGAACAAGTTTGAATGGGGCCGAATGAATGCAGCGGATGTACAACTGGATTATTACACCATTCGTACCCTGTCGGTCATTCGATTCCGAAGTCTCTATACACGTCTTGCCCTGCAACTGTTGGAGGAGGGAGATAAGGAGAAAGCCCTTGAAGTTCTGGATCGCTGTATGGAGCTGGCCCCATCCCACGTGCTCCCCTTTGACCAGTTTATTACCGGGATCACACTGCCCACAAGAGACGGAGGAGTCATTCACCACGAAGGGATCATCGAAGCCTACTATCTCTGTGATCAGGCAGAGAAAGCAAATGCCATATTACTGGAACACTACCAGGATCTGAGCGATAAGGTTCATTACTTCGACTCCATGAAGCCCAGGCACAGTTCTTCCATCCAACGGGAGATCAATGAGGCCATGTACCAGATGGAGGAGCTCAGAGTACTTCTTCAGAATTTCAAGCAGGAAGAGTTATTGTTGAAACTTGGCCCTAGCGGTTTCGATCCATAAGAAAAGAGGCGAAGTTGTACAACTCGCTCTTGTATTCTTTGGGCCGGTTCAGCTGATCCAGTGAGGCCAGGGCCTCCTGGTAATATTTTCGGATCCTGAGCTCCGTCAGTTCTTTAACATTCAAGGCATCAAAGACAGAGGTCAGCGCCGCGATTTTCTCCTCCCTGTCAAATTCTTTACTGGTGAGCCACCCGCTTAACTCCTCCTTTTGTGAGGGCGAAGCAGCTTTCATAGCCTGGATGACCAGAAAGGTCTTTTTATTGTCCACGATATCCGTACCCAGGTCCTTTCCAATCAATGCGGGATCTCCATAGGTATCAAGCAGGTCATCCTGAAGCTGAAAGGCAATACCCAGATTACGTCCATATTCATACAGGTCTTCGCTATCTCTCTGGGAGGCACCTCCCAGAATGGCCCCAATCTTCAGGCTGGCCGCTATTAATACAGCTGTTTTAAGTTCAATCATGGTCAGATACTCCTCTTCCGAAACAGTAAGCATGTCCTCAAAATTCATATCCATCTGCTGTCCTTCGCACACCTGCATGGCCGTTTGGGTAAAAACATCGTGCACCACGTTCAACACCACACCAGGAGCCTGGTTCATCAGACGACTTGCCAGAATAGACATCACATCCCCTGAAAGTATGGCCACGTTTTCATTGTATTTGATATGCACCGTCGGATGGCCCCTGCGTCGTTCCGAACGGTCCATAATATCATCATGCAGCAGGGTAAAATTGTGAAAGACCTCTATGGCCAGAGACGGAATGATTGCAGAGGCTACATCCCCTTCAAACAGATCACAGGCCAGGATCACCAGAGCCGGCCTGATCCGCTTCCCCCCCAGTGAGAGAATATAGCGGACTGGTTCGTATAATTCAGCCGGGCTCTCCGGTATGGAGAGATTCTGAATATGTTTTTCTACCAGGTTCTGTGCTTCAAGAAGTGTATGCATAGTACAGGCAAGGTAGTGATTTTCCCTAAGTGTGGCATGGCGATTGTACAATATGTTTTAAAATAGAATCATTAACTTTGATCGATTTTTAAAGCTGTGATTGATGACATTTTCCAAGGGACTTTTAAGCTCGCTTTTCTTTCTGCTTCTCACCTCCACCATCCTGTCGGCACAAGGATACCGGATAGAAGTCGAATTAAATGGACTCTCAAATGATACCATCATTCTCGGAGAATATTTCACCTCGAGGATGATTCCAAAAGACACTGCGGTAGTGGATCAGAATGGGCGTGGAGTTTTTCAGGGGACAGAAGCAAAGGTTGGAGGATTATACCTGATCTATATGGATCCGGGGCACTATTTTGACTTTTTACTAGGTGATGACCAGGAATTTTCTGTTGGAGCAGACACCTCTGACCTGCCGGGCAGTGTCTCTTTCCGCGGATCAGAAGATAACCGCATCTTCCAGGTGTATAAAGAATTTCTGCAGGAAAAACGGCGGGACCTGGAGCTGATCTCCACAGGCATGGGCAGCGATGCTACGGCTGCAGATACTGCGGCCATCACCCTTAAGCAGAAACAGATTAACAGGGAAATGGAAGTGTTTATGGACCGGATAGAAGCGGAACATTCCACCCTTTTTGTTTCGGAGTTTATCGGTGCCACCAGGGAGCCCTTACCTCCCGAGGAGATGCTGAAAGGAGAGAGAAGGTTTGACGACTCCCTTCGCTATTTCTATTACCGCGAGCACTACTTCGACCGATTTGATCCCTTTAATATCAGGCTTCTGCACACTCCCCTTTATGAAGGAAAAATTAAAAATTACATAAACAGGGCGGTGCCACAGCATCCTGATTCCCTGATGGTGGCCGTTGACTACCTGCTTGAGGGTTCTAAAAAGGAGGATGAACTCTACCGGTATATGCTGATCACCCTGTTTAACCATTTTGCAGAGAGTAAGTTTATCGGCATGGACGGGGTTTATTTTCACATTGCCGAGAAATACTATATCCCCGATGCCCGCTGGAGCAGCCCGGAATTTATCGCCAAGCTTCAGGAGAACCTGGAAAGCAATAAACCCACCTTGATTGGTCAGACTGCCCCAAATCTGATAATGCGTCAAATCCCTGAAGAGCACTTTGGCATGGCGGATCAGGATACGGCCATTAAAAAAGATCCGCATATCGGGCATGATTTTTTTATTCACGATGTGGATGCCCGTTATACCCTCCTTTATTTCTGGGAGGCTGACTGTGGTCACTGCCAGAAAACAACTCCGGCTCTGCATGAGGTATATGGCAGGATGCAGGACAAGGGCGTGGAGGTCATCAGTGTCCACGCGATCAATTCCATTGAGGGTAAAGAGAAGTGGGTGGACTTTGTGAACGAGCACCATCTGCTGGGATGGATCAATTGTTGGAGTCCCTACAGCAATGAGTTCAGAAAAATATATAACCTGCAGAGCTACCCGCAGCTTTTCGTGCTCGACAGGGATAAAAAAATTATTGCCAAACGGGTAACCCCCGAACAGGCCGAGCAGATTATTAACAACCTGATTTTAATTGAATCAAACGATAATTCATAACCAATGGCGTTCAAATCAATTAAACTGATCCTGGAGGATGGATCCACCTTTTCTGGTAAATCCTTTGGCCATGAAGGAAGCATTGCCGGAGAGGTGGTATTTAATACGGCCATGACCGGATATCCGGAAAGCCTGACGGATCCATCCTACAAAGGCCAGGTTCTGGTTCTTACCTATCCCCTTGTAGGGAACTACGGGGTACCCAGAGAGGACGCTGAAAATGATCTCTATAAATTCTTTGAATCGGACCGGCTTCATATTTCCGCACTGGTGATATCTGACTACTCCGCGGAATATTCTCACTGGAACGCCGAACGAAGCCTGGGTGACTGGCTGCAAGAGAATCAGATCCCGGGTATTTTTGATGTGGATACCCGTCGGATCACTAAATTATTGAGGGAAAAGGGTTCCATGTTGGGAAAGGTGGTTTTTGAGGAAAAAGAACCGCCAAGCTACGATCCCAACCAGGAGAACCTGGTCGCAAAGGTAAGTGTGGGCGAGAAAAAGATCTATGGCAATGGGAAATACAGGATTCTGTTAATTGACTGTGGAGTCAAATACAACATCATCCGTTATCTCCTGGAACGGGATACCACCGTTATCAGGGTGCCCTGGGATCACGATATCAGCAAGGAGGAGTACGATGGCCTCTTTATCTCCAATGGCCCGGGCGATCCCAAACAGTGCAAGACCACTATTGATAACCTTTCCCGGGCATACCATTCTGATACTCCCATCTTCGGAATCTGCCTGGGGAACCAGTTGATGGCCCTGGCGGCAGGAGCAGATACCTATAAGCTGAAATACGGGCACCGGAGCCACAATCAGCCGGTACTTGAAGTGGGAACAGACAAAGCCTATATAACCTCACAGAATCACGGTTTTGCCATAGATAACAAGACCCTGACAAAGGAGTGGGAACCCCTGTTCATTAACCTGAATGATGACACCAACGAGGGAATGAAACACTTGTCAAAACCCTTTTTCTCCACTCAGTTTCATCCTGAAGCTTCAGGTGGGCCGACCGATACGGCCTTTCTCTTTGACGCTTTTATTGAAAATATCAAGACCTTCAAAGAAGGAAGGTAATCCTGCAAGGGCTAGCGGATCTGCCCCGAACCATAGATGATATATTTGCTAGTGGTCAGCTCTTTGAGTCCCATGGGGCCCCGGGCATGCAGTTTCTGCGTACTGATTCCGATCTCGGCTCCGTATCCAAACTCAAATCCATCTGTAAAGCGGGTGGAGGCATTCACGTATACGGCAGCTGCATCCACCCTCTCCAGAAAGTATTGAGCATGACTGTAATTCTCTGTGATGATACTCTCCGAATGTTTGGAACCATATTTGTTAATGTGGTCCACGGCCTCTTCCACCGATCCCACCACTTTAGAACTGATTACCAGATCCAGGTACTCGGTCGACCAGTCCTCTTCGCTGGCGGGAACCGCTGCCGGGATCAATTCACAGCTTTGAATATCACCCCGGATCTCCACCCCACCCTCAGCCAGTTTTGAGCCGATAGTGGGCAACACCTCCCTGGCCACCTTCGCGTGTACCAGCAAACTTTCAGCCGCATTGCAGACTCCGGGACGGTGGGTTTTGGCATTGTAGACAATGGCCACCGCTTTTTCCAGGTCAGCTGCCTCATCCACATAAATATGACAGTTCCCTACTCCGGTTTCAATCACCGGAACAGTACTGTTCTGCACCACCGCCTGTATGAGTCCGGCTCCTCCCCGGGGGATCAGTATATCCAGGTATTCATTCAGCTTCATCATGGCCTTTGCGCTCTCACGGGAGGTATCCTGCACCAGCTGCACCATGAAAGGGTTGAGTCCGCATTCGGTAATCGCCTGGTGAAAAATCTTCACAATCGCCTGGTTAGAACGAAAGGCTTCCTTCCCCCCTCTGAGCACACAGACATTCCCTGTCTTGATACATAAACCCGCCACATCGGCCGTCACATTGGGTCTTGATTCGTAGATCACCCCCACCACGCCCAGGGGCACCCGTTTTTTCCCGATTAACAGACCATTGGGCCTTTGCTTCATCTCCTGGATCTCTCCGATGGGATCCTCCAGTTGTACAATTTCCCTGAGACCCTCTGCAATTCCTTTAATTTTTTCGCCCGAAAGGCTCAGGCGCTCCACAATGGCTCCCTTTAAGCCCATTTCTTCGCCCAGTTTCAGATCAGCGGCATTGGCCTCCAGGATGCTCACAGTAGCACCCTCCAACAGATCGGCTACCAAAGTTAGAATCCTGTTTTTCTGATCTGTATTCAGGTGAGCCAGCTGTTTTGAAGCCTCCTGTGCCCTTTTCCCGATCTCAATTAGTTCCTTCATGGTAAATAGATTTGGATTATCCTGCCATCTGGGTGGCATCTGAAACAAAGAAGGTTCCCAGGTCCTTTCCTGCCAGCACATCGGTAATGGTGGAAGGATCCGTACCATCTGCAATCACCACATCCACATTGTGCTCCCTGCAAAGTTCGGCTGCAGCAATTTTTGAAGCCATTCCCCCGGAACCCATTTTGGATCTGCCTTTCAGGTCAATATCCTTCAGATCTTCGCTGGCTTTCATCACCTTGTGCACCTTCTGAGCCGAATCATGAATATGAGGGTCGGCGGTAAACACCCCGTCTGTATCCGTAAGTATCAGCAAAAGATCCGCCTGGATCAGCGTGGCCACAGCCGCAGAAAGGGTGTCGTTATCCCCGAATTCAATCTCATCGGTAATGACGGTATCGTTCTCATTTACCACGGGGACAATCCCCATCTTTATTAGCTCATGCAGGGTGTTTCTGGCATTTTTCCTGCGCAGGCTGTTCTCGATCCCGTCCCGGGTCAGGAGTACCTGGGCTACTGTTAGATTGTATTCATCGAAGAATTTCTGGTACAACCTGATCAGTCCCACCTGTCCGATGGCAGCCAGAGCCTGCTTCTGCACCAGAGTATCCGGTTTTTTGTCCAGCCCGATCATTCCCACCCCCACCGCTACTGCCCCGGAGGAGACCAGGACCACCTCCCGGCCACTATTGCTCAGGTCAGCCAGTACCCTGACCAGTTTTTCCATTCGCTGCAGGTTTATTTTTCCATTCTCATAGGCCAGCAAACTGGTGCCGACCTTTACCACAATTTTCTTTTTATTCTTTAAATATTTTCTGTGTGTCATGATTTTCCGAAATAGTTCATTAATCGTTTTTCAAGCTCCTCACTGTTGACAAAGTGAAACTTTGCATATGCCTTTTCGAGTTTTACTTTGATCTCCGCCAATCCGGGATTCCCTATGCTTCCAAGATGGGTATAAGCATGGTCCCGGCCGGGCCTGTAACGACCTCTGTCAATTTCAGATGCCACTTCCCGGTAAGCATCCCTGAAAGGAACTCCAGCCTGGACTTTATTGTTTACCTCCTCGACCGAATAGATATATTGATAGATATCGTCATTCAGAATATCCGGATTGACTTCCATATGCTCCACCACATAAAGCATCATCTCCAGGCAGTTTTTCAGCTCTTCCAGGGCGGGATGAAGGATCTCCTTCAATAGCTGAAAATCGCGGTGATATCCGGAAATCAGGTTTCCCGTAACAGCCGACACCTCTGAGGCAACCATGGTCAGGCGGTTGCATTTGGCCCTGAGCAACTCCAGCACATCTGGATTTTTCTTGTGAGGCATAATAGATGATCCGGTGGTCAGTTCCGTGGGGAGAGAAATAAAGCGGAAGTTCTGTCCCATAAAAAGCACCGCATCCATGGCAAATCGTCCCAGGGTGGAGGCCAGGGCCCCTATCCCGGTACCCACGTACCACTCCGTCTTCCCGCGATTCATCTGGGCATTGACCGAGCTGATATGCAGTCCGTCAAACTCCAGCAAGCGGGTGGTCAGCATCCGGTCCACCGGAAAGGAAGAGCCAAAACCGGCAGCCGATCCCAGAGGATTCTGGTTGACCACGGTATGGATTCCATGCAGGTAGCTCAGATCATCTGCAAGCGCTTCAGCATATCCGCCAAACCAGAGCCCGAAGGAGGAGGGCATCGCCACCTGCATATGGGTATAGCCCGGCATAAGGACCTGTTTAAATGTGCTGGCCTGCTTCAGCAGCATCTGAGCAAGAGTCAGGGTCATCCCAGCAAGGGCTCCGATTTCTTCCCGCAGGAACAGCTTCACATCTACCATCACCTGGTCGTTCCTGGAACGTCCTGTATGGATCTTTTTCCCGGTTTCGCCCAATTCCCCGGTCAAATCCATTTCCACCTGTGAATGAATATCTTCCACCCCCGGATCCAGTTTCAAATTTCCTTCCAGGGCTTTGCCATAAAGCCGGTCCAGCGCTGCCAAAAGTTTTTTCACCTCCTCTTTCCCAAGCAAACCTGTTTCTGCCAGCATAATGGAATGCGCCATGGATCCCAGTATATCATAAGGAGCAAGTTCCAGATCGAATACCGGATCTTTGCCCGTGGTAAATGCCAGGATACGCTGCTCGGTGGATATGTCTTTGTCCCAAAGTTTCATAGGTCTTTCTTTTCTATACTATAAGATGCTCCAGGAAATGACAGTATGCCGCCACACCCTGCTCCAGCTCGCTCTTTTTAATGTACTCCCCGGCCGTATGTGAGCGGGACGACTCGCCCGGCCCCATCTTTACCGCCGGAAACGGAATCAAGGCCATATCAGACAGGGTCGATGACCCAAAGGGCTCCCATCCGAGCGCACGAATGGTTCTCATCATAAAATGATTATTGTCCAAGCCCGTGGATTTTAACCTGGTTGACCGGGGGGTGAGCCTGGCCCTGCAAACCGATCGGATCATCTCCAGCAATCTCTCGTTCCCATAGCGGTCATTACTTCTGACATCCACCACATAAGTGCAGAGATCCGGAACCACATTGTGGCCGGTACCGGCGGATATCATGGTCACCTGTGCCCCGGGTTTGGAAAGCCATTGCGACTCTTCTGCAAATTCCAATTGTCCGATGGCCCGCAGATCTTCCATGGCTTCGTAAATGGCATTCTTTCCTTCGCTGCGTGCAGCATGGCCGGCCTTCCCCCGCACTTCCCCGTCAAGTACCATCAATCCCCTCTCTGCCACTGCGGGTGCCATTCCTGTAGGCTCCCCTACAATCACTGCGTCCAGGTCACCCAGTACAGGCAATACTGCCGAGATTCCATTTGATCCTGAAACCTCCTCCTCCGCGGAGATCAGCAAGACCAGGTTCAGGTGATCCTGCAGCTTTTTTCTCATTTGATGATAGCTTGCCATCATTGTTACCACAGATGCACCGGCATCATTACTTCCAAGCCCAATGATCTTTTCCCCCTTTAGCTGTGGAGAAAAGGGATCCGATTCCCACGCGTCCACCGGGGGAACCGTATCCATATGTGAATTCAGAAGTATGGTTGCTCCCGGCGCTTCTGTCTCTCCAACCAGGAGATTATTCTGTATACGCTTCACCTGCCATCCCCATGCTTTCATATAGGCTTCCAGGAAATCGGAGCGTGCTTGTTCCTCCCGGCTGACTGCAGGAATGGAAAGCATCTCCATTAAGAGTTCGATATAGGGGAGATCCCGGCTCATTTCAGATCGCTGATCTCTGAATAAGATTTTACAATGCCCTTGATCATAGCCGAGCTTAAGCCAAAGTGTTCCATCTCATTCAAGCCGGAGATGGTGCAGCCCATGGGGGTGGTTACCCGATCAATTTCAGTCTCGGGATGGTTGTCTGTCTGCATCAGAAGTTCAGCCGCTCCCATGGCGGTCTGTGCCGCAATTTTTCCAGCTTCTTCGGCATGAAATCCAATCTGGATGCCTCCCTGGGATACCGCTCTGATAAACCGCAGGAAAAAAGCAATCCCGCAGGCAGCCAGAATAGTGGCAGCAGGCATCAGTGCCTCTTTGATCACCATGGTTGATCCCAGAGGATCAAACAGCGCTTTAATGAGGTTTACCGTCGACTCATCCTCACCGGCTATACAGGTCATGCCTGCTCCGTATTCCGCCGCTGTATTGGGCATGATCCTGACGACCCCGGTCTTCCTGCCGCTCCATTCCTTTAACTCATTAAGGCTTACTGCTGAAACCACACTTACCAGAATTTTATTAGCGCCATCTAAGTGCTCCTTCAGATCCAGCAAAACCTCCCTGGCCTGTCCGGGCAGCACCGCCAGTATGATTACATCGCATTTGGAAGCCAGGGTCTGGTTATCCGTAATTGCAAAGCCATGCTTCTTTTGTTCCTCCAACAATCCATTTCTTCTCCGCGAAAGGAACAGCTTCGAAGGATCAATGACCTTTTGCCTTACCATACCCTTCGCAATAGCCATTCCTATGTTTCCTGCTCCTACGATTCCAATAGTATTTATCTTATGTTCCATATTTTTGGTATTACATTATTTCAGCAGATCCTGCTGCCATTCACAGCAAACCAGATCCGCTGCTGGTTCCCCAGGATCCTGGTAAATCCATTGACCTCTTCCGCGGTCCAGGCCCGGTTCATCTCTCCATAGGAAGCAAAAGAGGCTTCATCAAATCGAAGGGACTCTTTACCCCGGTCACTGTATAACTATAGGGCCTGAGTCGGAGTGTAACCTCCCCCGTAACATTCTTCTGTGAGGATTCCAGGAATGCTTCCAGATCGCGCATCACCGGCTCCAGGTATTGTGCCTCATGCACAAACATCCCGTACCATTGCCCGATTTGCTCTTTCCAATGCAGCTGCCAGCGCGTGAGAACATGCTTTTCAAGTGCCAGGTGGGCATCGATAATTATCCGGGCTGCCGCTGCCTCAAATCCAACCCGGCCCTTAATCCCGATAATGGTATCACCCACATGGACATCCCGGCCAACCCCCCAGGGAGCAGCCATTCTCTCCAGCTCCCTGATGACCACCAGGGGCTCCAGTTGTTGTCCGTTGAGACTCACGGGCTCACCTTGCTCAAACCCGATGCTTAAAGTTTCAGACCCGGATCTTTTCATGGGTGTGGGATAAGCCTCTGAGGGGAATTCATCCAGGGAGCTAAGGGTTTCCTTTCCTCCCACACTGGTGCCCCAGAGTCCCTGGTTGATGGAATATTCCACCTTGCTCCAGTTCATCTCTATTCCTGACTTTCGGAGATAGTCAATTTCATCTTCCCTGGAAATCCTCAAGTCTCTGATGGGGGTTAGAATCTCTATCTCCGGAGCCAGGACCTGGATCACCAGATCAAACCTCACCTGGTCGTTTCCTGCCGCAGTGGATCCATGTGCAATATATTTGAATCCATTTTTCCTGGCATAATCCACCAGGGCAATGGCCTGAAAAGTGCGTTCAGAACTTACCGAAAGAGGATAACTTCTGTTTCTGAGAGCATTCCCAAATATCATATAGCGTATACAGCGTATTATAATAATCTGCCGTCACATCCAGGACCTGGTGCGAGGCTGTCCTAAGATTTCCTGCATGTGTGGCAATCTGTTCCAGGTCTTCTTCTTGAAATCCGCCGGTATTCACAATGGCCGAATGGACCTCCATCTTCTTTTCCCTGGCCAGGTAGACCGCACAAAAAGTGGTATCGAGTCCGCCACTGAAGGCCAGCAATACTTTTTTCTTTTCCATAATTGAATTCTCAGGTATGGTTGATATTTACTTTCATTCGGGAAGCCTTTGCCTCTCCATTTACTTTGCTCTTCTTTTTGGGATCCATGATCATAGCCGTGCAAAGACAGTCGTCCCGTTTGGTTCTGACCAGGATGTCGTAATACGGACAGGTTTCACAACCCTTCCAAAACTCATCATCATCGGTAAGTTCCGAGAAAGTAACCGGTTTGTAGCCCAGTCCACTGTTAATCTTCATGACTGCCAGGCTGGTGGTCAGACCAAAAAGTTGCGCACCGGGAAAGAGCCTGGCAGATAGTTCCAGGGCCCGTTTCTTTATTTCACTGGCCAATCCGGTGCCCCTGAACGCTGAGGATACAATCAATCCACTATTGGCCACAAACTTATTGTGTCCCCACGATTCAATGTAGCAGAATCCTGCCCACAAGCCCTCATTGCCCAGCGCAATTACCGCTTTTCCCTCTTCAATTTTACCTCTCAGGTATTCCGTGCTCCGGACGGCAATACCGGTTCCTTTCTGGAGGGATGCACTGGTACATGGCTTCCTCAATCTCAGGAACATATTCCAGATGCACCTCGGATGCAATGGTAATTTCAATATTCTGTACCATCTAATTAAGTATTTATTCAGTTAATCACTTTACAGACTCCTGCAACAAGGCCTGGCATTCTGATTTTTAACAAATTCACCAGGTCAGAGCTGGTAACCCCATCCCGTGGAATCAACAGGATGGTATCATCGCCTGCAATGGTTCCGGCAATTTCATACGCATCCAGGTTGTCAATGGTATAGGCTATGCTTCCGGCATGTCCGGGCAGGGTTCTCAGTATGGCCATTCCCTGAGCAAAATCAAGAGAAATTAATCCACTCAGATCCTTGATCTGCCAATTCAGCTTCTTCCACCACCTGCTCCTTGTCCGGGCAGGATATAGACATATCCGGCCCTGTCGTCTGGCATCTTTGCCACCTTCAGGTACTTCAGATCCCTGGAGAGTGTAGCCTGGGTCAATTCATAACCCTGCTTTTCCAAGAGCTTGATTAACTCATCCTGACTGGAAATATTCCTGCTTCCAATGAGCCTGCGAATCTCCATTAATCGTTCGTTCCTGTTTTTCATCTTGGTATATTGTATATTTATACATTTGAAATGCAAATTTATACATTTATTTCGAATTCATGTCAATTCTCTCGGCTTTTTTTTATATTTTTACCATGCCGCAAAAAACAGTCAATTAGCCCATTCGCATGAAAGAATCAATCAAAAAAGTGGTCGTCCTCGGATCAGGAGCACTTAAAAATCGGTGAAGCCGGTGAATTCGATTATTCAGGATCACAGGCCCTTAAGGCTCTGCGGGAAGAGGGTGTATTTACTGTACTGATCAATCCCAATATTGCCACGGTACAAACCTCTGAAGATGTGGCAGATAAGATATATTTTCTGCCCGTTACCCCTACTTTGTTGAAAAGGTGATTCAAAAAGAAAAACCCGATGGTATTCTGCTGGCTTTTGGCGGACAAACCGCCCTGAATTGCGGAGTAGCGCTCTTTAAGGAGGGAATCCTGGAGAAATACAATGTGAAGGTACTGGGAACACCCGTTCAGGCCATCATGGATACCGAAGACCGGGAGCTTTTTGTGGGCAAACTGGATGAGATCAATGTAAAAACTGCCAGAAGTATTGCTGTTACCACGGAGGAAGATGCCCATAAGGCAGCCAAAGAACTGGGCTATCCCATCATTATTCGTGCCGCCTATACCCTGGGTGGACAGGGAAGTGGATTTTGCTACAACGACGAATGATCTGGAAAAACTGGCCAAAAAGGCTTTTTCCTATTCTCCTCAGATCCTGGTTGAAGAATCTCTGAAAGGATGGAAAGAGGTGGAATACGAGGTGGTCAGGGACCGTTTCGACAATTGCATCACGGTCTGTAACATGGAGAATTTTGATCCCCTGGGAATCCACACCGGTGAAAGCATTGTAGTAGCTCCTTCACAGACCCTGACCAACAGTGAATATCATAAACTCAGAAAGCTATCCATCGATATTATCCGGCATATTGGAATCATTGGGGAATGCAATGTGCAGTATGCCCTGGATCCGGAATCAGAAGATTACCGGGTCATTGAGGTCAATGCCCGCCTATCCCGCTCGTCTGCCCTGGCCAGTAAGGCCACCGGGTATCCGCTTGCTTTTGTGGCAGCCAAACTGGGACTGGGATTCGGCCTGCACCAACTGCGAAATTCCATTACCAAAACCACATCGGCCTTTTTCGAACCGGCCCTGGATTATATTGTCTGTAAAATTCCGCGCTGGGACCTGAACAAATTCCAGGGAGTATCCAAACTGATCGATTCCAGTATGAAATCGGTGGGAGAGGTAATGGCCATCGGACGCACTTTTGAAGAGGCCATCCAGAAAGGGATCCGTATGATCGGACAGGGAATGCACGGTTTTGTGGGCAATCATGAGATGGAGATTGAGGACATCGACAAGGAACTTTCAGAACCCACCGATATGAGGATCATGGTCATTGAAAAGGCATTTGAGCAAGGCTATACCATTGACCGGATCCATGAACTGACAAAGATTGACAAGTGGTTTCTGGTTAAACTGAAGAAAATATTTGACCTGAAGAGAGGAGCTTGAAAAAGTACCCTCTCTGGCCGACCTGGAGGATGAACTGCTGCTTCAGGCCAAGAAAGCAGGATTCAGTGATTTCCAGGTGGCCAGACTGGTCATGGAGGGAGATGTATCCACCAATCTGCTGGCGGTACGTGAACACCGGAAGCAGCGGAATATCCTGCCCAGTGTGAAACAGATTGATACCCTGGCTGCTGAATACCCGGCCCAGACCAATTACCTCTATCTCACCTACAGCGGGAGTGAACATGATATTGAATTCATGGCAGATCAGCGATCGGTGGTCGTCCTGGGCTCAGGAGCCTACCGTATTGGCTCCAGCGTAGAATTTGACTGGTGCAGTGTGAATGCATTGAAAACGGTAAACGATGAGGGCTACCGATCCATCATGATCAATTACAATCCGGAAACCGTATCCACCGACTATGATGTATGCGACCGGCTCTATTTTGATGAACTCTCCTTCGAACGGGTAATGGATATTTATGACCTGGAGATGCCCAAGGGGGTTATTGTTTCCGTGGGCGGACAAATCCCCAACAACCTGGCCATGCGTCTGCATGAACAAAATGTACATATCCTGGGTACCTCTCCCGAAAACATCGACCGGGCCGAAAACAGGCATAAATTCTCCATGATGCTGGACGAGCTGGGAATCGACCAGCCTCGCTGGAAAGAACTCAGCAGCCTGGAGGAAATATTCTCCTTTGTGGATGAAGTGGGATTCCCTCTCCTGGTAAGACCCTCCTATGTGCTTTCCGGAGCAGCCATGAACGTAGTCTCGAACCGGGAAGAACTGGAAGGCTTCCTGACCCTGGCCGCCAGGGTATCCAAACAGTACCCGGTTGTGGTTTCAGAATTTATCGAACAGGCCAAAGAAATTGAGATTGATGCCGTAGCCCGCGATGGGGAACTCTTCTCCTATGCCATTTCAGAACATGTGGAGTTTGCCGGGGTCCACTCGGGGGATGCCACCATGATTTTTCCGCCCCAGAAGATCTACTTTGAGACCGTTAGAAGGATTAAAAAGATTGCCCGGCAAATGGCCGAAGCCCTGGAAATCTCAGGCCCCTTTAATATGCAATTCCTGGCCAAGGACAATGATATCAAGGTGATTGAATGTAATCTCAGAGCTTCCAGAAGCATGCCCTTTGTTTCAAAAGTGTTGAAATCTAACCTGATTGATCAGGCGACCAAGATCATGCTGAAGGTTCCCATTGAAAAACCGCATAAATCAATCTTCGACCTGGACTATATCGGATGCAAAGCACCACAATTCTCCTTTTCCAGACTGAAAAAAGCAGATCCGGTACTTGGGGTAGATATGTCCTCCACCGGGGAGGTGGGATGTATCGGTGACAACTACTATGAAGCGATCCTGAAAGCCATGTTGTCGGTGGGGTATACCATTCCCGAAAAGAATATCCTGCTGTCCACGGGAGATATGCGTTCCAAGGTAGAGCTTGTAAATTCATGCAGAATGCTGATTGACAAAGGATATAATCTGTTTGCCACCCACGGGACGCATGAATTTTTAAAGTTGAACGGTATTAACTCCATCGACCTGGCCTGGCCTGACGAGGATCAGCAAGCCCAATGTAATGGAATACCTGAAGGCCAAAAAGATCGACCTGGTAGTAAACATACCCAAGGACCTCTCCTCCCATGAACTATCCAACGACTACAGCATCAGGCGCGGGGCGGTGGACTATAATATTCCGCTGATTACCAATGCCCGACTGGCCTCTGCCTTCATCTATGCCGTCTGCAAAATGGAGCTGAAAGATATCTCCATCAAAAGCTGGGATGAGTATTAGGCAAAGTACTTATCATTTCTGGCTTCGGCCCCACTCACAATTTCCAGGATCTCATTGGTAATGGCTGCCTGGCGTGCTTTATTGAACTGAAGACTCAGCTCTTTCAGTAATTCGGTGGCATTGTCGGTAGCCTTATGCATGGCCGTCATCCTGGCACCATGTTCCGAAGCATGGGAATCCAGAATCGCTTTATAGAACTGCAACTTTAAAGAACGGGGAATCAGTTCCTCCACAATATACTTCTTGCTGGGCTCAAAAATATAGTCCACATTGGAAGCGTGGCCAGATTCTTCAGTCAGATTTTCCACCTGAATGGGCAGGAACTGCTCTTCGGTAAGAATCTGTGTCCCAGCATTCTTGAAACGATTGTAGACCACATCCACATGATCATACTCCCCATCCGTGTAAAGTCCCATAATCATATTGGCCAATTCAGCTACACGTTCAAAGCTAAGATTATCAAATATCTCACTGCCATTAAAAATCACATTGTACCCATTCTTGCGTAGAAAGTCAGCCCCTTTCTTCCCGATGGCAATAAAATCGACCTGCTTGGCCATCATCTGGCTGTCAAAAGTGGTCAGTGCCCTGCTGAATGGTGGCTTTAATGGCATTTGAGTTAAAGGCTCCGCACAAACCCCGGTTAGAGGTAATCAGGACCAGCAGGATTCGTTCCTTATCGCGCTGTACAGCATACTGATTGTCCTCATCATCCTTAATGCTGTCACCCACACTGGCCAGAATCTCCTGAAGTTTTTCAGCATAGGGCCTGAACTGGACAATGGCATCCTGAGCCTTTTTTAGCTTGGCTGCAGAAACCATCTTCATGGCACTGGTGATCTGCATGGTAGAAGCCACAGAGGCCTTTCGTTCCCTTATTTCCTTTAAACTTGCCATTAGAGTCTTACTTATATTTCTCCACAATTTCCTTGGCAGCACTTTCAAGTACGCCGGTTATTTCATCTGTTAATTTTCCCTGCGCAAGAGCTGACAGAGTCTTTTTATGTTTCAGTTCCATGTACTCCAGGAACTCCAGTTCAAACTCCTTCACCTTCTCAATGGGAATTTCCCCCAGTAAACCCTTGGTACCACAATAAATAATTGCAATCTGTTTTTCAACCGGCATGGGAGCATACTGATCCTGCTTCAGGATCTCCACGTTCTTTCGCCCTTTATCCAGCACCGCCTTGGTGGCAGCATCCAGGTCTGATCCAAATTTGGCAAATGCTTCCAATTCCCGGAACTGGGCCTGATCAAGTTTCAGGGTTCCTGCAATTTTCTTCATGGACTTAATCTGGGCATTCCCTCCTACCCTTGAAACGGAGATACCCACATTAATGGCAGGACGTACACCTGCATTAAACAGATTGGACTCCAGGAAAATCTGTCCATCAGTAATGGAGATCACATTGGTGGGAATATAGGCCGATACATCCCCTGCCTGTGTCTCAATAATGGGCAGAGCCGTTAGAGATCCACCTCCCTTAACCATTGGCTTTAAGCTGCTCAGGCAAGATCATTCATATTTTTGGCAATCTCGTCAGACTGGATAACCTTGGCAGCACGTTCCAGCAAACGTGAGTGCAGATAAAATACATCTCCAGGATAGGCTTCCCGTCCCGGGGGTCTTCTCAGCAGAAGTGAAACTTCCCGGTAGGATACAGCCTGCTTGGACAGGTCATCATAAATAATCAGTGCTGGTCTTCCGGTATCTCTGAAATACTCCCCAATGGAACAACCGGCAAAAGGTGCATAAAACTGCAGGGCAGCAGGATCAGATGCAGTGGCTGAAACAATCACTGTATAATCCATGGCTCCGGCTTCTTCCAGGGTTTTCTGGATATTGGCCACGGTGGACCCTTTCTGTCCGATGGCCACATATATGCAGTATACGGTCTCCCCTTTCTCGTAAAACTCCTTCTGATTGATAATGGTATCAATGGCAATGGCGGTCTTACCTGTCTGACGGTCGCCAATGATCAGTTCCCGCTGTCCCCGTCCAATGGGAATCATGGCATCAATAGGCTTTAATCCTGTTTGCAAGAGGCTCACTTACAGGTTGACGAAAGATCACACCAGGAGCTTTCCGTTCCAGAGGCAAATCAATCATATCTCCGGTAATGGGTCCTTTCCCGTCGATGGGTTCTCCCAGGGTATTGATTACACGTCCCAGCAGTTTTTCACCCACTCCAATGGAGGCAATTTTCTTGGTTCGCTTCACCGAATCACCCTCTTTGATCAATTCTGATGATCCCAGCAATACAGCACCCACATTGTCCTCTTCAAGGTTCAGAACAATACCCATGACACCGCTGTCAAATTCGATCATCTCGTTGGCCTGCACACTGTTTAATCCATAAATACGGGCAATGCCATCTCCCACCTGGAGTACGGTACCCACCTCTTCAAGTTCAACTTCGCTTTTGAACCCTTCAATTTGCTTCTTTAAAATTTCCGATACTTCGGAAGGCTTAATCTGAGACATATGCTATTTACTTTTCAATACTGGTTTGAAGTAGTTGTTTTTTTATTTTTTTCAGACTGCTGGCCACACTGGCATCATATTGCATGTCCTCTATGGTGAGCATAAATCCTCCGATCACATCCTCATCCACGGAAGAGCTTAGTTCCACCTCAGAATCATAAGCCTTTCTGAATCAGTGCCTTGATGTCTTTCATGCGCTTCATCATCAACCGGTGCAGCTGTCACCAGAGAAGCTGACCGAATCCCTTGTTCTTTCGGTAAAGGTCTCTAAAATTCCTGGCAATTCCTGGCAGATAAGCCTCCCTCTTGTTCTTAATCACCAGGTTGATCATGGAAAGGGATAGCTTGGACAGATGCTTCTGAAAAATGGCATCCATCAGTGTGATTTTCTGACTTGGCTGCAAAGAGGGTATCATCAGCATATACTGGAAATCGTCCACCTTACAGGTATCCGATAAGCAGTTCCATATCCTTGTAAACTTTGTCGAGACTGCTTTTGCTCAAGCGCACTCTGAAACAGAGCTTTTGCGTAACGTACTGAAATCTGACTTTCGTTCATAAATCATTTAATTGATTCGCCTCTCAGCGAAGCTTCGGGAATCATCTATTAATTATTTTACTAATTCAGGTCAGCTTCGTTGATCAGCTTATCGACCAGTTCTTTCTGTGCTTTGCTGTCTTCCAGTTTCATCGCAGGATCTTTTCTGCAATCTCCACCGAAAGTGGCCATCTGCTCTTTCATTTCATTCAGGGCTGCTGCTTTTTCCGCTCTGGATGGCCTCTCTGGCATTCTGAACCAGCTTATTGGCTTCTTCAGTAGCTTTCTCTTTGGCATCGGCAATCAGCTTATCCTTCACCTGCTTTGGCTTCCTTCATCAGTGCATCCCTTTCAGCTTTTGCTTCGGCCAGAATTTTTTCATTATCTGCCTGCAGCTGGGCCATTTCTTCTTTGGCCTTATCGGCTGCATCCAATGCCTGGCGTATGCTTTCATTTCGGGCCTTAACGGCAGTGAGAATTGCGGGCCAGGCAAACTTTCCCAGGATGAAAAGCAAAACAAGAAAGAACAGCGTCGACCAAAAGATCATTCCTATTCCCGGTGTTACTAGATCCATTGTATGTTGTGTTTAATTGTTTTCAAAGAAAGGCCTGCAACCAACCGTTACAGGCCTGTTCAGTTCTCTTGCCTTGTTAACCCATCATGGCAACCACAATGGCAAACAGTGCAGCACCTTCAATCAGGGCAGCTGCAATAATCATAGCGGTCTGGATTTTTCCTCCGGCCTCGGGCTGACGTGCAATGGCATCCATTGCCGATCCGCCGATCCTTCCAATTCCCAGTCCTGCTCCGATTACGGCAAGTCCTGCTCCAATTGCTGCTAATGTACCAGTCATAATAAATAAATATTAAATGAACAATTAATCATGGTGATGCTCAGGCATCGCCATTCCAATAAACAAAGCTGATAATAAGGTAAAATATATGCCTGCAGGAATGCCACAAGCAATTCGATAAAATCCATAAACAGAACCATTAGCAAAGACGGTACTGCTACAAAAATGGATTTGAAAATAAAAATCATGGAGATCAGACTCAAAACAATGATGTGTCCGGCTGTAATGTTGGCAAAGAGTCGGATCATCAGGGCAAAGGGCTTGGTGAACAATCCAATAATTTCCACCGGAATCATAATGGGAGCAAGCCATATGGGTACGCCCGGGGTATTAAATACATGTTGCCAGTGTCCCTTGTTGCTGCTGAACTGTGTAATCAGAAAGGTGAATGATGGCCAGTACCATGGTCACAGCAATATTTCCGGTTACATTGGCTCCGAATGGAAAGAAGGGAATCAGTCCCATCAGGTTGTTCAGCAGGATGAAAAAGAAGACCGTAAGCAGATAGGGCATGAAGCGGGAATATTTTTCCTCCCCGATATTTGGTATGGCCACATCCTCTTCAATAAAAACAATAACCGGCTCGATAAAACCCTGCCAATCCTTTGGGTTCACTGATTCCCATCTTTTTATAGGACCTGGCCAGGCTAAGGAAACACCCAGAGCAGAATGATGACCGAAAGCATCATCATAAATACATTCTTGGTAATGGAAAAATCCAGGGGCAGACCGGCTTCCACCATCTCTCCATGTTCATCCACTTCAATAATCTTTCCATTCAGGCTTTTCTCAACAGTCTCCCCATCTTCTATTCATCACCTCCATGGTGCCATGGCCCATCTGAAATCCGTTGTGATTATGTCCATGTGCAATCTTACTGGACGAGAAAATATGAAATCCGGAATGTTTGCTGTAAAGGATAACCGGTAAGGGAACACTTACATGGTGCCCATCCTTTTTTGTAAGAATGTGCCATTCGTGAGAATCATTCACATGTTCCAGGATATATTCTGTTGCATTAAACTCTTCGTCATGCGGACTCACTGTGCCCGGCATTCTCCGAATGTGCATCAGGCGACTCATGAAGTCCCTCAACAGTTTCATGATGTTCATTCCTGTCCATAGAGTTGGGTGCCCGGTACCAAGAAGATAAATCCAATCAGAAGGCGGGTAAAAACAGCTAAAAATCTCACGCTCACGATCAATATAATTATTTGTTCTTCAGCACCTTAAGAAGATGCCCTGCCGTAAAAAAAGTAAAGACTAAATATAGTGCAAAAAATGTAAGGATAAAGGGTTTCGAAAGAATTTTTGTGACCAGCCAAAAAAGCAGAATAAACAGGAGATAGAGAAGGAATTTAGCTCCTATTCCGCCAAGCAAATAAAGCACACCCTCCCTGTCGTTTTTAAGGATCCCTGCCGACATAAGCAGGTAGGTGACCAGATTAATCAGGGTGACCGAAGCCAGGGTAATCAGGTACTCAGGCTGGGAAAGCTCCCCGGTCAGGTGTGGAATCAACCAAATACCAAGGACGACCAGAACTGAGGCGAGAACCAGGAGCTGCCAGATGAACCGGACACGCTTAATCATCTTTCCTGAATAAAAAGTCCTTTAATACAATGTAAAGGCCAGCAAAAACACCCAGCAGGGTCAATATGGCAGTATATACAGGTTTTTCATTCCCTGATCTGGCATCAAGTTTCGAACCTGCCCAATAAAAAAGAAGAATAATAGCAACCATCTGAAACCCCATTCCGGAGTACCGGACATAGGAATTCAGACCTGAATTCTTAGGGTTGCGCTCCTTTGACTTTTGATGCCGGCTCGATGATCTCTTCTTTTTTTCCACCCATATCACATTTTCCGGTAAATGTAGCTCCAGGTTCTATGGCCAGCTTACCAGTTTTAATTTCTCCGTATACTTTTGACATGGACCGAAGCGACAACAATTCCGTCACCACAACCTTTCCGTCAACCACGCCTTCCACTTCACAATTTTTACACCTGATCTCTCCGGTTACATTCCCGCTCTGACCAATAAAAACTTTCCCCTTGGTATTCAGGTTTCCTATCAGATTACCATCAAATCTGATATTTTCACTGGAATTAATACTTCCTTCAATGGTGGTTCCAAGACTGATCATGTTGATCTTGTTGGTACTTTCCGTTTCGCCTATTTTTGCCATACCTTACTTTTTCTTGCAAATTTAGTTATTATTCTTGTTTCCATTATAGGCCCATTTCAAATAGATGGATCCCCAGGTGAATCCTCCCCCAAAAGCGGACAGGATCAGGTTATCTCCCTTCTTTAACTGGGACTCCCACTCCCACAGACAGAGCGGAATGGTGGCGGCAGTTGTATTGCCATACTTTTCAATGTTGATCATCACCTTCTCTTTGGGAATACCCATCCGGCGGGCAACAGCCTCAATAATTCTCATATTGGCCTGGTGTGGCACCAACCAGTTAAGCGTATCAGGAGTAAGCCCGTTTTTTTTCATAATCTCCACGGAGACATCTGCCATTTTAGAGACAGCGACCTTAAATACAGCCTGTCCCTCCTGGTAAACGAAGTGTTCCCTTGCATCGACTGTTTCATGGGAAGCCGGATGGGCTGAACCCCCCGCCTTCATATGAAGGTTTTGCATCCCGCTTCCATCCGCTTCCAGAATGGCATCCACCACACCGAGATTTTCTTCAACCGGCTCCACCAGCACAGCTGCAGCTGCATCTCCGAAGAGGGGGCAGGTGGTCCTGTCGGTATAATCAGTTATTGCCGACATCATATCGGCCCCCACAAGTATCACTTTCTTATATTGGCCAGACTCTACAAGGCCCGCAGCTGTCTGCATTCCAAATATGAACCCTGAACACGCTGCTGAAATATCAAAACTCCATGCGCCTTTAATTCCCGCCTTATGAGCTATCAGGTTAGCGGTCGAAGGGAAATGATAATCTGCGGTGATGGTGGCACAGATCAAAAGATCGATTTCATCCGGAGAGGTTCCTGTCTTCTTTAACAAACCCTCAACGGCACGGGCCCCCATATCGGAGGTGGCACCCTCTTTCAGGATCCTTCTCTCTTTGATCCCTATTCGCTGCATAATCCACTCATCGGTGGTCTCCACCATGGTGCTCAATTCGTCATTAGTAAGCCTGTATTCAGGCACCCAGCCATGAATTCCTGTTATTCCTGCTGCAATCTTGCTCATCTGTTCAGTTCTTCTTTAATCCTATTGACCAATCCTGCTCCCACAACTTCCGTAGTGTGAAGGAGCATATTCTTTATCGCTTTATCATTTGAAATTCCATGCCCGATTACCAGGGGAGCATTTACGCCCAGGACCGGAGTGCCTCCAAAATTTTCGAAATTAAACAATTCGAAATAACCATTCCCAACACTCTTCAATGAAACAACTTTATAAAATGCCTCTGCCTGCTTCAACATCATATTTCCGATAAATCCATCAGTTACAATAACATCTGCCCGGCTGGTGACAAACATCTCATTGGCTTCTATATTCCCTATAAAATTATAGTCGGAGGACTCTTTCATCAATTGGTAGGCGCTTCGGGTTACCATGTTCCCTTTGCTTTCTTCAATTCCCACATTCAGCAAAGCTACTGTGGGCTCCTTCAATTCCATGAACCAAATTTGAATAAATGGTACCAATGGAGCCATACTGGTATAAAACATCAGGACGGGCATCAGGATTAAGGCCCACATCAAGAATGACGGATTGTCGTTCCCTCCACATTGGGAATGGAGGCAGCAATGGCCGGACGAATAATTCCCGGGATGGAAGTAATAATCTGCATGGCACCAACCATTATAGCCCCGGTATTTCCGGCACTGCAAAATCCATCCAGAGAGCCATCGACCAGCAGACTGCTGCCCCAGGAAGAGACCGGCTTCGGGTTTTTCCTTAAATGCTTTCAGGGGATGATCATCCATCCCCACAGTATTCCTGCGTATGTAATAACAGAAATCCCGCTAAGATCGAGCTGATGTTCCTCGGAATAGCGGGCGATAATATCCTGGTCGCCGATCAAAACAATTTCCGTATCAACAGGCAAGGATTCCCTGGCGAGAATGGCTCCACCTATTGTAGAGCCTGGAGCAAAATCGCCCCCCATCATATCGATCCCAATCCGCATGGGTTACCGGGCTAATGCCCTGGTGATGAATTGACCTAAGCTTAAATCAGCTTCAGCGTCGATAACCAGTTTACCTTTATAATAAAGGTTTCCATCCACATAATATGCACGGTGACGTTCATGAACAGTTCCAGTGGTGGAACAGGTGGAGAGTGTTGGAGCTTCTGCTTTATAATGCGTTCTTCTCTTGTCTCTTCTGGTCTTCGAAGTCTTTCTTTTTGGATGTGCCATATCTATTTGTTTTTTTCAATTATTCCTTTTAATGCATCCCACCTGGGATCGATCTTCTCCTCCTTGTCCGCTTCTTTTGATTCTGTGAGCATCCAGTCGTTTCAACATCTCCGGATTACATGTCGAATTTCCATTGGAATCGTCCGGGTGAATCTTCTGATAGGGAAGTGCCAGCATAATAAATTCATACAAATACTGTCCCACCTCAATTTCGTGATCATCTCTTCCAATCATCAAAACATCATCCTCAATTTCGCCCGGGGTATCCTCCCATCTTCACAAAAATGGTCTGCTGTGCTGTGTACCTCTGTCATAAATTTTTCCAGACACCGGTCACACAACAACTTCCACTTCACCTCGAGAGCTAAAATGGAGGGAAAGAACTCCCTGTTTCTTTTCCAGGATGACTTCGGCATGCACATTTCCGTTACTGATTTCCGGATTGCTCAAATAAAACAAAGAACTTCCTGTCAAGTTCAAATGAAAAATCGTGATCTCCTTCTCCTAAACCCGAAATGCGTACTGCATATGAACCCCGCTTGCTCACAATTCTTCAATTTGGGAGTGCAAAAGTAAAAATTTATCTCATATAAAAAAACAAAAATCGCGCATTAATTCATGACAGTTAGGAGATTAAAGAGAGAACTCATCCGGACAGGTCACTAAAAAAAATCAACTGAGCATCTGCTGAATGGTTTCCATGAGCGAGTCAATGAAAAAATCATCCTTGGTCAGGTACCTGTTTGCTCCGTTCTCCATGAATTCGGTAAGCAGGGTATCATCTCCCTGTCCGGTCAGAATTACTACGGGAATATCCTTATTCACTTTCCTGATCTCCTTGAGTGTATCCAGACCATTGAGTTTGTCCTCGCCCGCTCCGGAAAGAATATGATCCAGAACAATGAGTCTCGGGTTCAGATGAAGGTTTTCCAGACACTCCTCCCCGGTATGATAACAGATCACCTCATAATCATGCCTGCTCTGAAAGGTAAATTCCATCAGATTCAGAATCACTTTGTCATCATCAATAAAGAAAATCGGCCTGCTCATTAAGGATACTTGCTAATGTCAGAATTAGTAAAAATAACAAATTATTTTTATACGAAACAGCCTCTGTCCGATACTGAACAGTGAATATACGAAAACGGACAACTTCCATTGCAGGCCTATATAATAAATATGCTGATTTATAATTATTACCTGCTTTTGGCATCGGTATTGAATAATTCATTGATTGAATAACCATAAACCCTGAGCTCCAATGTCACTTTTCAAAAATTACCTGCTTTCCCTGGTCAGAAATGCCCTGCGGGATAAATTTTTTACCCTGCTGAACCTGCTGGGATCTGGCTGTTGGAATCACTGCCTCCATCCTGATATTTATCTATATCCAGGATCAGTTGACCTATGATAAACACAACGAGAATCTTGATCGGATTTACGCCTCGAAGCTGAGTTTACCATCAACGAAAAACAGGACTTGATGGCCCTGATACAGATTCCCTCTCGCACCAACATTAAAAGATGAATATCCTGAAATAGTGGAATATGTGCGAATGATCATTCAACCCGATCTGTACTTTGAGCAGGGATGAGAATACTTTCAAAGAGGATAGCATCATGCCTTTGCCGATTCCACCGTGTTTAAAATCTTCACCCTACCCTTTATTGCAGGAGACAAATCAACTGCACTGAATGAGCCTTTTACCATGGTCATAAGTGAATCCCTGGCAAATAAATACTTTGGAAAACTGGATATTATTGGTGAAAGCATGAAGGCGCTGGATGGTTCCAATTACACTATTACAGGTATTTTTGAGGATCTCCCTGTCTAACACCCACATGAGATATAATGGCCTGATTTCCACAGCAACCATAGAGGAACAGATCGGAGCTGAGCGTTTCAATGATCGCAGTGCCATCTCATTCTGGCAAATGGCCACCTATGCCTATATCCTGATGGCTGAAAATACAACACCAGATATGGTGCTTGCTAAATTTCCAGACTTCTACGATAAATACATGAGGGAATTGGGCGACCAGATAAACGCCTCCTTTGACCTGAGGATCACTCCCCTGGCCGATGTGCATTTTCAGAAAGATGAGCTCACAGTATGATATGCCCAGAGGGAAATATGAACTATGTATACATCATGGGGATTATTGGTGTATTGTTGATTGCCATTGCCAGCATTAACTACACCAATCTAACTACTGCCAGGGCCACCAACCGAAGCAAGGAGATTGGCATTCGCAAGGTGGGGGGTGCCGACAATAAAAAATTACGTTTGCAATTCCTGGGAGAATCTATTGCAATGGCCCTGGTGTCTGGTCTTCTTGCAGCTTTGCTGGCTTTGCTGATACTTCCATTTTTTAATAACCTGACTTCTAAATCATTTGACGGGACCATTCTGCTTCAACCTGAAGTACTTTTTTTTATTCTCGGAATCTCCCTGCTAACAGGTTTTCTTTCCGGCATATACCCCTCTACCTACCTGGCTTCATTCAACCCGGTTTCTATTCTGAAGGGAAATGGGCTTGGCTCTTCCGACAGAGGATGGCTAAGACGGGGACTGGTAATTGTGCAGTTTATGATATCTGCGGTGATGGTAATTGGAGCCATCAGTATTTGCCTTGCAAATGCGTTTTATTCAGAACAAAGACCTGGGTTTTGACAGGGAGAAGATATTGCTGATCACCTTGAATGATTCCGCAGTTTTCAATAATTTGAACGCTTTTACAGAAGAGATAAAGAGACACCCGGCTGTGGAGGAAACTGCCCTCTCTTTTACCGCTCCGGGCCGAAATCACGGAAAGTCAGGTCATCATGATCGAAGACAATCATGGAGAAATGCAGGAGATGACCTTTAACCAGATCATTACCAATCATGAATACCTGGATGTGATGGGAATTCCTCTTGTTGCCGGCCGATTTTATGACCGGGAATTTGGTTCGGATCAGGACAACTCTGTGGTGGTAAATGAAGCTGTGATCAGAGCGATGCAGTGGGGAGACAATGCGCTCGGGAAAAAATTCAAGCTGGCTCCCAATGTCCAGAATATCACCACTCCAGATGCTGAGAGATATCGGAGTAATAAGGGATTATAATTATGGATCCCTGCACAACCCTATTGAACCTCTGGTGCTTGTACTAAGGGAAAATGTTCAGTTTCTGAGATTACTTCATGTGAGGGTGAATAATGATCAAATGGAGGATGTGTTGAATTGGGTAATAGAAAAGCGCGAAGCTTTTAATCCTGCTTATCCTATACAGTACAGCTATCTGAGCGATGAACTGGATTCACTATATGAGGAGGAGAAAGTAGTGTTTGCACTGGTGATTTCATTTACCCTCATGATCATTTTTGTTGCGGCGCTGGGACTTCTTGGATTGTCTTCGTTTATGACTGTAAGGCGAACTCGAGAGACCGGAATCAGAAGAGTGATGGGTGCCTCTCAGAATCAAATACTTTCACTCTTCCTGCTTCAGTTTGCCAGGTGGGTAATCATATCTAATTTGATTGCCTGGCCGCTTTCCTACTTTGTCATCAAACCCTGGCTGCAGAATTTCACCTACAGAATTGACTTTCCATTCTGGACCTTTATTCTATCTTTGCTCTTATCACTATTCATTGCCGTAATTACTGTCAGCTGGCAATCTTTGAAAGCCTCGCGAATGAATCCGGCAGCGTCTATCAGGGTGGAATGATTACTGGTAAGATTTTAGGAAACAGGTACGTTGTAAATGGTAAATCAGCAGATGCATCGGGCTATATCCCTGATATGTCGGCCGATATCTACTACGAGGTGGTCCGGCTAATCGATGGGAAGCTGCTGTTTTTAAAGGATCACCTGGAGAGGCTTGAGCAATCCATTTCAGGTTCGGGAATAAAATGTCCCTGCGATAGGATTATTATCCAGAATCTGGGATTACTCCTCAAAGAGAATACTTTCAGTGAAGGCAATATCCGGATTTGCCTTCAGAGGTCCAATGGGGACGATGCTCGCTTGTTATGCTATTTCATCCCCTATCTATACCCCGACCCGCTTATGTATCAAACGGGGGTGAAACTGGCAATTTATCCACATGTCAGAACCAATCCGGGAATAAAAAAATGGGATGATCAATTCCGTAACTCTGTTTCAAAATACATCCTGGACCAGGCTGTTTATGAAGCGGCACTAATAAATGATCAAAACCAGATTACGGAGGGAAGCCGGTCCAACATCTTTTATATCAACAGGAACGACAGCCTGATTACCATGCCGGAAGGCAAGGTGCTACCGGGGATAACCCGGAAATATGTCATGGAGCTTGCCACAAAAAACGGGGTGGACGTTCTGGAAAAACCGGTAGCGGCTGACCACCTGGACCAGCTGCTTTCGGTGTTTATATCCGGCACTTCCCCGAAGGTGCTCCCGGTCAGCCAGATCAACGACACGCGCTTTGATGTGAACCATCCTTTGCTGCGAATGTTGATGGATCAATTTGAGCTGCTGGTCCGGGAAAACCTCCAATCGCTCTGAAACCCTCTGTTGTAAAACTTTTTGTATTTTTATTTGATCTTCATTTGAAAGCCTCATAAAACTTCCAAACATGAAAAGGTATATTTTGATCTTACTGCTGATCCTGACCTGTGCGACCATGGAGGCGCAGCAAAACCGCATCTATCACTCCGGGGGAGGAGAAATAATATTCTCCGGAGCCGATATGAATTTCAATGGTGCCAATGTAAGCAACAACCTGCGTTTTACCCTTTTCTTCCATACCCAGCAGAACCTCAATTTTGATCTGACAAACAATCTCGGACTTTACTCCGGGTTTGCCATAAGAAATATTGGGCTGATCATGGAGGATTTATTTCAGAACGTGGGCTATGCCGTGGACAATACCCACCCCGATTACAATAAGACCACCAAGATCAAGCACAGGAGTTACTCCCTGGGCTTTCCCCTGGCTGTTAAATTAGGTTCCTTTGATAAAAACTTTTTCTTCTATGCCGGAGGAGAATATGAATGGATGTTCCACTACAAGCAAAAGAAGTTCATTGATGGCGCAAAATACAAATTCACCCAGTGGACCAGTGATCGAGTTAATCCATGGATCCCCTCATTCTTTGCCGGGTTCCAGTTTCCCGGCGGTCTCAACCTGAAGTTCAAATATTATCTGGAGAACTTCCTGAATCAGGAATTTACCGGCACTGATTTCGGAGAGTCTGTGGATTACTCCCAGTTTGAATCTTCCAACATCTGGTATATTTCACTTTCCTTTGTGATTGGCAAAAAACAGATTCAACGAATCATAGATGCCGAATCCTTTCAAGAAGTTGCATACCGCTAATCACACTTTTTTTATAACTTTGTCCACCGGACGGGGTGTTAGCTCAGTTGGTTCAGAGCGCATGCTTGACAGGCATGAGGTCACTGGTTCGATTCCAGTACATCCCACAAAAGGCGCATTCACTAATAAAAAAGTGATGCGCCTTTTTTGATATATTTCGATCAGTTCTGAACTTTTGATCATGGCTCAAAAACTTCTCTTTTACACCTCTCTTCTCCTCATTTGGTGTTCATGCTCTGAGAAAAAAACGGAATATAGGGAGATTAGCTATGGTACCGATATGGAGGAATTTACAAATCCGGAAAGGGGTTTTTACAGGCCTAAAGGAACCAAGATGAGTGCTTTTGAACCCCTGGATCTGCAGAACTTGCTAAACTTAAAAAAACCGAACCCTGCTGCAGGCGGGTTTAAGGTTGGCAGCTCCCTTATCTATCGTTCGTATCGTTTTGATGAATTTAAGGAAGGGCCCCTTACTGCAGAAGTGCTGAATCATATCCAGAACGATATGGAGATCGTGCGGGAAGCGGGTATGAAAGTAATACTGCGTTTTTCGTATACCGCCACCTGCTGTGATCCCCCATTTAATGATGCTCCCAAGTCTACCATTCTTGAACACCTGGAACAGCTGAGGCCTGTTCTGACAAAAAATGAAGATGTGATCGCCGTTGTACAGATGGGACTTATAGGCCCCTGGGGTGAGCAATTTTATTCTGATCATTTTGGTGATCTGGAACACGGGCCCGTCACTAAACAAAACTGGCTGGATCGAAATGAAGTGATTTCCGCCCTTTTGGATGTGGTTCCCCAATCCCGCATGGTGCAAGTACGGGCGCCCTATTACAAGCTACGCTTTTTAGATGGTGAAAAAGCCCATCCCGAAAAGGCGGATGCTCTGGAAGAACAAGAAGCCTTTTGCGGAACCGCAAAGGCGAGATTGGCTCATCATAATGACTGTATTCTGGCAAATTATGATGATTACTGGACCTACCATTCGTTTCATACCTGGCCAGCAACAGTTGATACGCTGAATCTCAAGTCCTACGTCGCCAAAGAAACTAAATATCTGGTTTTTGGTGGTGAGACTTGCCCCGGGGGACCCAAGGGCGAAGATGTTTATAATCCCTACAATGATTGTATCTCAGAGGGCGGGAATGCGGAAAATTATTTGAAACGCTTTCATACCTCCTTCCTGAATACTTCTTGGTCCGGAGCTGTAAACGGTGATTGGAACAATAAGTGTATTGAAGATATTAAACGGAAGCTGGGCTATCGCTTTGTATTGAAAAAAGGGATTTTCCCTACCGTAATCAAACCCAATGAACCCTCTAAAATTCGCTTAGAAATTGTAAACGAGGGGTATGCTTCTACCTATAACTACCGGTCCGCAGAATTGGTTCTCCGAAACAAGGATTCTAAAAAGGTTTACAGAAGCCCCATAGAGTGTGATACCCGCTATTGGTTCCCGGATAGCGTGCAGGTCCTGGATATGGAATTTCACTGGCCCGAGACTCTTTCTAAAGGGGTTTATGAACTATTCCTGAACCTGCCAGATGCCAGTCCATCTCTTTATGCAAGACCGGAGTACGCCATCAGGCTGGCAAGTACCTATCAGTCCAGGCCGGTCTGGGATGCTGTCACAGGCTGGAATCTTTTGGTACCAAGCATCCAGGTTTCTAAAGGTAGAGAGAGGCAAGCAAGCAAGACAGATTAGGGTATGGGCTGGTTTCTGCATCATAGAAGGATCTTCAGCATCCGGCAAGGGCTGGCTTCAGGCCTGTTTATGCTGCTTTTATTTAGCCCTGTCTGCCTGGCCCAAACAATAGAGGATAGTGCTGACATCCTGGCCTTTCCCGCCGTATTTTACGGAAACCGGCTATCTACTCACCCCCTTGGGATGCTCAGCTCCAGGACAAACCACAACTTTCAGACTGCGGCTGCGGAACACATCTCTCTGACAATCAGTCTATCCAGCGGGAATGTCTGGCTCCCTTATGTGAAAGCCTACCAGCCTTTGAATGAGAAAGACATAAAGTTCATCAGTTCCTATGACTGGAATGACAGAGACTATTTCTATGATCAGGAGAATACCCCTTCCGAAAGCATCGAGTTTCAGGCCGACGGGGTTTTCCGGTTCTTTCAATTGAACCTGAATATTCCTCTTTCCCATAAACATGAATTAAAAATAAATACCCGGGCATTCTCCCTGGATCAAGGCAAGGTGCCCTGCTCGCTCTTAACCAGCGATCGCTTAATAGAGTGGTTTCATTCCAATATTTCGGGAGGCGAGGATCCTTTTGCCAGAAGAGTCTATGGGCTGGATCAGGCTTATATGAGCTACGTAGATGAAAAGGGACGAACTTTGGAAATAGAAAAGGGCCAACTCACCTGGTCGGGATTTGATCTGGTATACACCCATTATCCTGGTTTTAAAGGTCTGGAAAAGCACCATATTTACGCCAGTATTGGATTGCAACTGGGGGCAAATGTGAGCCGGTTCAACCCCTCACTGGATCTTGGATTTAACACTTCGCTTGTCAAGAGCATAGAGTTTAACAACAGCCAGCAACTGCGCCTGGGAGTAAGTCTTAGCTCCTTCCATCAGCATTTACTGGCCTTTGGCGATGGCGTGCAGCTCCGCAATAAAAAGTCTTTGCTCAGCTCAGAGTTACTTGTGAATTATATCATCCCAGGTAAAAAAGAGGGATATTTTTCACTTGCCATGAGCTATTATATTCAGAGTTCCTATAATCAAAGGGAAGATTTTGAGTCCCTTGTGCTGACCGGGGAAAGAATTGTATCTCACTGGCACTACAGCATATCTCACCTCTATAAGGTATTATCTGCCAATTATCTGATACTTTCATACGCGAAAGGTCCGGTGGCTTACTCGGTCTTTATAAGAGAAGATTTTTCGGTTGATAATGCTCCGGATGCCCAGGTGGGAATTGGAATTAAACTAAATTTTAAATAAGCTTTTTGCTTACCTTTATAGTCCCATGATAAAACAGCTCTACAGGTTTCTTAATCCAAAGTTTCAGAATCTCTTCCTGGCATACAAAGTAAAGTTTAAACCAAGGTATGGACATGGGAAGCCTGCACATCCGGAATTGCTGAAAATCATTGATTCCAATCGGGAAACCTACGAAAAACTGCTTAAAAAAGCCCTCGCAAATAAAAAGAACATCTGGGAGATCCGGGATTCGAAGAAGGAAAGCGATAAAACCAAACCTGCCTGGAACAATGGCTACCTGCCAGGCCTGGATATTATCGGAATATACACCATGCTTGCCCGTTTCAAACCCAAAAGATACATTGAAATAGGATCGGGGAACTCCACCAAAGTGGCCCATAAAGCCTTTGTCGACAAAGATCTGAGTACGGAATTTATCTCCATTGACCCTAAGCCCCGGACGGAGATCGATCAGCTGCCCAACAGGATGATCCGGGAACCATTTGAAAATGTCAAGCTTGATATTGTGAACGAGCTGAATGCGAATGATATACTTTTCCTGGACAACTCACACCATATATTACCCAACTCCGATTCCATGGTATTTTTTATGGAAATCCTCCCCCGGCTTAAACGGGGGGTCATCGTTCATCTTCATGATATTTACCTGCCCTACGATTATCCTCAATTCATGTGTGACCGATTCTATACGGAACAGTATGGGCTGGCCTTTTATCTGCTGTCCAATCCGGATAAATATGAACCCATTCTTCCCAACTATTTTATTTCTGAGGATGAAGAACTATCCCAGTTGATCGCTCCCATCTGGGATCATGAAAATCTAAAGAATGTAGAACGTCACGGGGGTTCCTTCTGGATCAGAATAGCCCGGTAGAAAATTATTGCGCCGGATACCTGAAATCAGGAATCCCGTCTTTCTTCTCTACGGCATGATACATCACAGCAAAGGCTGCAGAAATCCACATCACCGAAACAAAAACCCCCACAATGAGACAAACCAGGCCCAGAATTACAATCGGAATAGCCAGAAGGCCCATTAAAAAAATCTGCATTCCATATCCCCGGGTCATGTCCCAGCTTACCCGAAGCGCGTCCATCACATCCATTTCACGATCCACAACCAGGTAGGGTACGAAGGCCAGGCGACAAGCAAAGATGATTCCGGGAACAATCAGCATAACGAAGCCCAATCCCACAATAATACCTACGACAATATTTGCAATTACCGCGTTCCAGTAGTTGCGCTGAAAAACTACGAAAATATCCCGCACTTCGATACGCTCACCCCGAACTGCTTTCAGAAAGACCCATTTTGCGCCATAATCAATGGGGCCCGCTACAAAGACACCATAGATAATCGCAAAAAATACCAGGGGAACCAGAAACCATTCAAAGGAATCAATTTTCCACTGCACAACTCCCACCGGCCCGCTCAGGATCATATAAACAATAGAGATCACCAGCAGTTCCACAAAATAGGCCATGAGCACCTTCCATCCGACTGAGTAGGATTTTCCTGCATCCGGAAAGAAATCGTACTCATTATTATTTAAAACAGTTACCATCATTTAAAGTATTAAGTTTAGACCAAATGTAGGGCAGGAAGTTCTTTCTTCCTTCAGACTTAAGTAGTAGTTTGAAAAATCCAACTATAGTAGGAATCCCTTGCCGACTATACTTAAGTAGGATTTTTATTTTCCACTTAAACTCAACCATCCATTTGTTGTATATTAAGCTTCACAAACAAAAAATATGGCTGAAGCCTGGCGTCTTATATTACTGATCATACCACTGATTGCCGGTGCAATTTCTATCTTTTTCTCCTTCCGTTTGATGAAGCACTACAAGATTCCTTATACAGCTAGCTTCTTCTATTACATGGTCTTCCTTTATATTTTTGGTACTTACAGTCTGGCAGGATCAGGAATTCTTCAGCACTTGCTTACCAGGATGGAAATCAATCAGAAGGTCATTCATTCTGCCAGTCTGTATGCCATCTTCCTGGGAATCCCCTTCCTGGCACTTGCAAAATTTATGTTCCTCAGGAGCATTACGGAGTTTTTTGGGAAAAAACCCTCGAACATTTTTGTAATTTTTTACTTCCTGGTGCTGACAGCTGCCTTTGTTTTATACGGGA
Organism: uncultured Bacteroidales bacterium; assembly: GCA_963792395.1. GTDB lineage: Bacteria > Bacteroidota > Bacteroidia > Bacteroidales. Next base: position 376,920 of record CAWBWE010000010.1, on the reverse strand, counting down.
TTTTCATGGTGCGCTTAACGCGGTTTGAACTGGGAGATTACAGGGACCTGATTCTTGCACAACGCTGGGTGTTTATCAGTTTCATATGGGGTGTCTATCTAACGGCTTATCTCTATATCCTGTACTTCTCTGCCCTCTTAACTGACCTCCCGGCAAAAAAGCACATCCGGATCTTTGGTGCCTGGTACCTTGTTTTTATGGTCTTATGTTTAATCCCCCTGGCTTTATCCGGATATCATGTCCTTTTTCGCCAGGTGTTTTTGTTGGTCTTTCTGTCCTGGCACCTGATCCCCATCCTTTTCCTGAACCTGTACCTGAACAAATACCAGGAGCCGGAAAGTGTACTCCCGGAGGATTTTGAAAGCAAGTTGCTTGCCTTTACGGCTGAGCATGATATAAGCAAAAGGGAGTGTGAAGTGGCTCGTCTCATTTGCCGGGGCCTCTCAAATCAGGAAATCAGTGATACCCTCTTTATCTCCCTTCAGACGGTAAAAGATCATACACACCGGATCTTTGTGAAAACAGGCGTCCGGAACCGGGTTCAGCTTAGTAATATGATCAGATAACCAAGCAGAACTGTCATGAATAATAGAGAAGAAGTAATCAACTACCTGAATAAGCAGAATATTCCCTTCGACCTGTATGAACATCCTCCGGTCCCTACTGTGGAAGAGGCCCTGCCCTACTGGAAAGAGATTGATTCCGCGCACTGTAAGAACCTGTTTTTTAGAAATCATAAGGGCAACAGGCACTACCTGGTGATTCTGGACCATCGCCGGCAATTAAATATCCGGGACCTGGAACAGAGGCTGAAGCAGGGGAAGATCTCCTTTGCCTCTCCCAAAAGAATGGAACGTTACCTGGGCCTGACGGCCGGATCAGTATCGGCTTTTGGCATAATCAACGACCGGGATAATCATGTCCACCTGTTTATTGATGAGGCTTTGCAATCGGCCGGGCGGATCAGCTTCCACCCCAATGAAAACAACGCAACCCTTGTGATCTCTTTTGCGTCTTTCCTTAGATTCCTTGAATTGAGCGGTAACTCATATGAGTTTATTGCATTGTATGATGCCAGATTGTAAAACGAATCACCCTAATTTTCTAACTTGCAAGCGGAATTCACAAAGCTCTGATGTTATGATAAAAAAAATTGCAGTCCCTCTACTATTTATGTTTATACTCCTTTCTGGATGCCTGGAGGATCCCGATCCCCTGCCCCAGACCATAGATACTTACCAGTATTACTATAACTATCTCACGGAAGCGTATGATATAAAGTGGGAAATTGATGGGGAAATCATTGGCTCCGGCCACTCCTACGGAGTACCTGCCGTGGCCGTTATCCAGCTGGATCAAACTCAGCAGGAGGTGCTTTTCCGGACCAGGAATTCTGATTCTGATCTTTTTCTGGACAGCCTTAGCTGGTTGCTGGTTGAAAATGGAGCCTATATGCTGGCTCTTCTTGGCAGCGAAGAAGAAGCCCATCTTCTTTGCAAGGCTCTGGATACACGTCCCCCCACCATCGGGTTGATTAAACTTCATTTCATGCATGCCGCAGCAACTCTGAATCCCGTAGATATTTATATTGGAGGGGATCAGCCAGAGGACAAAGTACTCTCAGGTTTAGACTATAGCTCTGTGACTGAATATTTGGAAAATACCCCGGATAAACTTTGGGAAGCAGTCATAGTCACTCCGGCCAATGTCTTGCCTGCCGACTCCACCATCCTCTCTTACAGAGTCAACACCCGTTTTGAATCCGGAAGAATCTATCTGTGCACCATCGCTCATAGCGAAAACTCCATTGAATCTCCTTATATGATTCAGGTGGATGAACATCCCCTATATTAAATTACGGAACACCATTTGTAACCATACCCCTAACTAAACAGATTATGGAAAAACAGAGAAATATGAAACAGCACATCTCCTTCGTGGGAGCCTTGCACATTGGTTTTGGAATACTCGGACTACTTGGCGCGCTTGCTATCTTTTTTGGATTTCAGTTTATTTTTCAGTTTGTTGAAGATGAGCCCCTTGCTCAAGAGGTGCTCTCTTATGTGGGACATTTCATTGCGCTGAGCCTCCTGTTTTTTAGTACCCTGGGAATTATTGGCGGAATCGGCCTTTTTTCATACCGGTCCTGGGCCCGTATCCTGGTGATGATCGTCTCAGCCATTAACTGCCTGAACGTTCCCGTAGGTACAGCCAAGGGAGTTTACTCCATCTGGGTACTTATGCAGCCTGAAAGCATCGAGCTGTTTGAATAAACATACAAACCTGATTTTATGAAAAAACTATTTGTCCTTTCCATCCTTTCCTCCATATTATTTCTATCGTGTAACAAGGAAGAAGAGCCGGAACCGGAACCCATACGTGCCTATTGCAATCTATATCATTTTGTCCCGGAACTGGAGAGTGTGATCTGGGAAGTGGATGAGGTGGAGGTTCCCGATGCAAAAGATTATGCAGAACTATTTCAAGGCTCTATAATTCTTGAATCTGCAGCCGGGCAGATCAATTTCACGGTAAAACAATCCGGGAACAAGGAGGTGCTTTCTAGTCAGCTTTTCCAGCTGGAACAGGATAAGTTCTACACTATCATTGTCTGTGGAACCACAGGGAATCCCTCCATGTTCATAAGGGAAATAGAAACCAGCCGTGCTGCAGCAGGAATGGTTAAGTTCCAGGCTTTTCATGCGGCCCAGAGCGAGTCATCCATAGACTTCTATATGGGGGGAAGCACGCCTGATAAACAGGTGGTCTCTGACCTGGATCTTTTTAGCTTCTCTGATCCCTTTGAAGTCCAGGACTTTGATGCCCGGGCAGCAATTACTGTCTCGGTTCATAGTGAGCAGTATAATCAGGATAGCGTTTTGCTAAGCTCCATTTACAATGAGGGGATTTCATCCGGTGCCAGTTACCTCACTGTTTTGGCCCCCTCCACCTTTGAACCAGAATCGGACCTGACCGTCTGGATTTACGATCTTCCCCATGAATAAAAGGAGGCTGGTCCCTATGAACCAGCCTCCTTTACCTGCTTTTGCTATCTATCATTAATACCTGACACGTTTCGTGTAATGGGTATGGAGTAATTCGTGGGATTTATGCCCCAATGGTTCCCCGAGAAACTCCTTGTAAATTTCAACGATTTCCGGATTCTCATGGGATTTCCTGATCTCCATGGACATGTCCTCAGCATAAATGGCTTCGGTCCGCTTCTTCCGGATTTTCTCATTGGTGGGGATAGGTTGGCCGCCACCACCCAGGCATCCGCCGGGACAGGCCATGACCTCAATGAAGTGAACATTAATCTCACCGTTTTTCACACCATTCATCAGCTTCCTGGCATTAACCAGTCCATGAGCCACCGCACATCTCAGCTCCACTCCATTGAGAAAGCTCCATTCCTCTTTGCAATCTTCGATTAATACAGATGCAAGTCTGATCCCCTCCATACCCCTGACAGGGCTAATATTCAAGCCTTCAAAGGGAACTTCCCGTCCCGTCACAATCTCATAGGCAGTCCGCAATGCAGCCTCCATGACTCCACCCGTAGCACCAAAGATCACGGCGGCTCCCGTTGAAGCACCCATGATGCTGTCATATTTGTCCTCTTTCAACTTATTGAAGTCCACCCCAGCCTGTTTGATCATCCGGGCCAGCTCTCTGGTGGTCAGCACGTAGTCCACATCTTTAAACCCACTGGACCTCATTTCCGGACGATCTGCCTCATATTTCTTAGCGGTACAGGGCATAATGGAGACACTCACAATATCTTTTGGCTCCAGCTCCCTGACCTGGGGATAATATGTCTTGGCAAGTGCCCCAAACATCTGTTGAGGAGATTTACAGGTAGAAACGTTGGGGAGATACTCCGGAAAGGTGTGCTCAATAAACTTGATCCATCCGGGAGAACAGGAGGTAGTCATAGGAAGGGCCACATCCGGTTCTTTATCCACCAGTGCCTTCTTCAACCTGGTCAGCAGCTCCGTTCCCTCTTCCATAATGGTCAGGTCCGCTGTAAAATCAGTATCCAGCACCGAATCAAATCCAAGACGCTTGAGTGCCGAAACCATTTTCCCGGTGACCCGGTTCCCGGCCTCAAGGCCCAGTTCTTCTCCAAGACCCACCCGGACAGCCGGGGCCGTTTGAACAACCACATGTTTCGCAGGATCGAGAATCGCATCCCATACTTCATCCAGATAAGTACGCTCCACCAGGGCCCCTGTTGGACATCTGTTAATACACTGTCCACAGTTGGTACAGATCACCTCCGCCATAGAGAGATCTTCAAAAGTGGTAATTCTTTGCTGATCTCCCTTGAAAGCAACGGTTAGCGCATTCACTCCCTGCAATTGTTCACAAGTACGCACACATCGCTGACAACGGATACACTTGCTGTCATCCTTCTGAATGGAAGGAGAAAACTTGTCTATGGTATAATCTTTAAAGGTTTCCAGATCCAGAAAGAGGTGATCACCCACACAAAACTCATTGGATAGGTTCTGCAACTCACACTTCCCGTTCTTATAACATTTGGTACAATCGGCATTGTGCTCCGAAAGCAGCAGCTCAATGATATGCTTACGGGCTGAACGAACTTTCAATGAGTTGGTCAGAATCTGCATGCTTTCACTGACCGGTGTAGCACAGGCGGCCACCAGTGCCTTTCCTCCCAACTGTTCAACCACACAAACCCTGCAATTTCCCGCCACACACAGGTCGTCGTGATGGCAAAGAGTCGGAATCCTGAAATTCTGTTTCTTGGCAGCTTCCAGAATGGTTGTCCCTTCGGGAACTTTCACCTGCATGCCATTAATCGATAAACTTACCATGGGTTCTTTTTTATCTGTTTACTCTTAATAAATAATTTCTTCCTTAAAATTCTCAACGATCGATCCAAAGGCATTTCCTACCGATTGACCCAATCCGCACTTGGAAGCACGTTTCATGGTCTTTGCCAGTTTGACCAGCTCGTCCAGGTATTTGGAATTCTTCTCACCACGTTTCACAGCTTCCACGCCCATGAGCAGCTGCTGGCATCCCACCCGGCAGGGGGTGCATTGTCCGCAGGACTCTTCGGTGAAAAAATCAAGATAATTATGCAGCACATTGTACATGGAGCGGGTGGAGTTAAACAGCTTCATGGATCCTCCCGTGGGAACACCCTCAAAGCCAATAATAGTTTCATCGAACTTCTTCCTGGGAACACAGAATCCAGAAGCACCTCCCACCTGGACCGCCTTGGTATCCCCATCGCCAAATTCCTGCACAAATTCATGTACTGACATGCCCAGTTCCAGCTCATAAATACCGGCTTTGGGGGTGTCGCCCGATACGGAAAACACTTTCGATCCACTGGAATCTTTAGTCCCCAGTTCTTTAAAATGAGCCGCTCCATATTTCATGATCATCACAGTGTGAACCAGGGTTTCCACATTGTTAATGGTGGTCGGCTTTCCAAACAAGCCTGATTTGGTCGGATAGGGAGGTTTGTTCCTGGGCTCTCCCCTTTTTCCTTCTATGGATTCAAACAGGGCACTTTCTTCCCCGCAAATATAGGCACCACTTCCCAAACGTATTTTGATCCTGAAATTATGATTGAATTCATCCATCAAATCATGGAATTTATTCATAGCCTCATTCAATTTAGGAATCAGGAATTTGTACTCGCCTCTCAGGTATACGTATCCGATTTTTGCTCCGATAGCCCTACCGGCGATGGCCATCCCGCAGAACACTTTCTCGGGTACCTGGTCCAGGATTTCCCGGTCCTTAAATGTTCCCGGTTCTCCTTCATCTGCATTACAAACCACATATTTTACAGGATCCGTCTCATTGCCTGTAAACCTCCACTTCAGGCCTGTTGGAAATCCAGCCCCTCCCCGTCCTTTCAGATCCGAATCAAGTACCTCCTGGCAAATGTCATCCGGTTCCATTTTCATGATCTTCTCCAGGACTTCCTGGCATTCGACTTTCTCAAAAATGAGATCTACCCTTTTTACATGCTTTTCGTTCATGTTCGTATTTTTTTCTTTGATTATTTCTTGATGTATTCTCGTAAAATCTCAGTCACCTTTTCCGGAGTTAGCTCTGTATAAGGAGTATCATTGATCAACATGGCCGGAGCCTTATGGCACCATCCAATGCAATTGGCCTCCAGCAGACTGAATTTTCTGTCAGGAGTGGTCTCTCCCAGATTTCAATTTCAGGATCTCCTCAATGGTCGACAGAATTTCATTTTTTCCTTTCATGGCACAGGAGATGGTTTTGCAAATCCTGATGATATACTTTGCCCCGGGCTTCCGTATCCAGAAAGGTAGTAAAAGGTAGCTGTTCCAAATACATCTGCAGCCGATATATCCAGTTCTCTGGCCACATCCACCATGTCCTGTTTGGATAGAAAGCGGTTATGAACCACCAGGTCCTGCAGGATGGGAATCAGGCTCTCACGGGTCCTGCCATGCTTGTTGGCCAGCTCCTTAACTAATTCATTTTCAATAATCGTCTCCATGAGCTCAATAAATTATTTAGTGTATTATGCTGATATATTGTGTATTAATCGGTATTTGTTATTCATTTCACAAAATGACGCTGTTAAAAATATAATTTTGATGTGAATCTATATAACAATAAATGTCATAATTTATCAAAGCGCGGCAATAAATATTCGATCTAAATAAGAATAGCACGCTTTTTGCTGTTAGTATAACCACTTAGCAGCTCTACCATTCTAAATAGAACAAATGCTGGTAAAAGTTGGAAAGGATGATAAAAAACAGAAAATTAACTAAGTTTTTAGTTGTTTAACTAAATATTTAGTTTTATGTTTGTAACAGATAGCAGTAGATCAAAAAGAGATGAACACACTTACCAAAGCAGAAGAGCAGGTCATGCAGATCCTCTGGGATGAAGAGGAGGGTTTTGTGAAAGATCTGCTTCAAAAATTTCCCGGAGCCCAAACCTGCCTATAATACAGTATCGACCATCATCAGGATCCTGGAGAAAAAAGGATTCGTGGATCACATCGCAGCTTTGGGAAATCACACCAGTATTATCCCCTGGTCAGCCGGGAAAAATACCGCAATGAAAGATTTTCCGGCCTGATGAAGGATTACTTCAATAATTCCATGAAACAGGTGCTCTCCCACTTTGGCAGCAACGGATCACTCAGCATGAAAGAAGCCGATGAGATCATTAAAATGATGGAAGAACTCAAACAAAACCAAAGTAGCAATGAATAACCTGTTTACATACCTGGTGGAGCTCAATATCTCCCTGATGATCCTGTTTGTAGCTTATAAGCTGTTCTTTGAAAGGGATAAAAATTTTAATGTGCGGCGAATATACCTGATGGGGGTTGTGCTGCTACCTCTTATTTTGCCCCTCTTTCCCGATTCCATGAGAATGCCCCTTGGTCAGATGGCACCCCTGTCCATCAGCCTGGAGGAAATAACAATTTTCGGAACGGGAGTCAGCTCAGAGGCAGCAGGTAAACTCTCTTTTACCAGTGTACTTTTAATGGTCTATCTGGTCATACTCGCTCTTGGTATAATTAAGGTGTTTTTGCAACTAGGCCGAATCGCACATGCCATCATCCGCTCGAAACGATTCAAAGTAGACGGCATTACCCTGCTCGCCAGTCCGGAACTACATGCCAGTTCATTCTTTGGATATATATTCATCGATCCGACTGCAGAAGCAGAGGACTCTTTCAGCCATATCCTGGAACATGAAACCATACACAAAAGAGAGTGGCATTCCATAGACCGGATCCTGGTGGAAATCTTTGTGATGATCAACTGGTTCAATCCGGTAGCCTGGATGTTCCGCAGATCGGTGATTGAGAACCTGGAGTACCTGGCCGATTCAGCTGTGCTGCGCCGGGGTACCGACCCGTGCAAATATCAACTGTCAATTTTAAACCAATATATTGGAAGCGCATCCATTTCCAATCAATTCAGTAGTCAAATTAAAAAACGAATCAACATGCTAAACAAAAACTATAAATTGGGAAGCAGGTGGAAACTTGCCCTGCTGCTCCCACTAAGCCTTTTTGCATTTTTTATCGTATCGTGTACCGATAAGGATGCTGCCGTCGAACAAACCGACGCTGCTGAAGAAATTGCTGCTGATGCCTACACGGGCGAACTATTCTTCATTGTTGAAGAAATGCCTACATTCAATGGGGAAGAAGCGGCAGAATTCCGAAGATATATTGCTCAAAACCTGATCTACCCTCGAGAGGCCAGTGAACAGGGGGTTACCGGACAGATCATTATTAAATTCATTGTAACCCATGAAGGTAAAGTGGTGGTGCCGGACCAGGCAAGAGTTGCCCAGATTGAAAGCAAACCCATAGGTGAAGTGGTGGTGGCATCTTACCGAAAATTGCAGGAAGATGACCCTGATCCTGATGAGAAGTATATCCAGTTGTTAAAAGATGAAGTAAAGCGCGTTGTTCTATCTTCACCTGACTGGGTACCCGGAAAGCAAAGAGGTAAAGCTGTAGATGTTATTTTTACTTTTCCTGTGAGCTTCGTTCTTCAGTAAACCCTTTTACCATGGCCACTATGCGCCGCGCATAGTGGTCATTCTTTCCCCATGACAAAGATCCGCTTTTTCCTACTGGCCATCGCAATTACTCTTTTTCCCTGCCAATCATTACTGGCCCAGTCCGAGCTGATGGATCTTTACTACACAGGGAACTATCAGGAGGTGATCAGTGTCTCGACCGCTTCAATTGTTTCGGGCGACACCTCTTTGAACACCTTCCATATAAAAGCCCTCGCGGAAGCTCAGTTGGGACAGGCCCTGGAAGCTATCAGAACTCTTCAAAACGGCCTAACACTCCACCCGGGAGAAAAGAGTCTAAGCCGTATGCTGGCCGGACAGTACTATGAAGCAGGAGCTTATGTGAAAGCCACGGAAAGCTTACCAAGAACTTGTTCAATCGGACAGTAGCGATATCTCCTCCTGGTTAAAGCTGGCCGAAATGGCTTCATTCAGGCAGCAGTATCAGGAGGCCATTCAGGCCCTGAACCAGGTATTGGTCATCGATTCCCTGAACCTCAACAGCCTGATGATGATGGGGGATATCCTCGACAGGCTCAACAACAGCGGGGCGGTGATCTATTATGAAAGAGCCTATCGCTTCTTCCCGGATAATCAGAAAGCGGCTTTTGCACTGGGGAACGGTACGTTCAGATCAAAAAAGCCTGGCTCGCCATCCCAATATGCAAACATATCCTGGAGATTGACAGCACCAGTATTAGGTTCAGCAAGCTTCTCGGCTACGCCTATTATAAAACTGGACAGCCGGAGGAGGCAGTGCACTGGTTCGATTCTGCCATGGCCCTGGGAGACTCTACGGCATTTACCTATAAATTCAAAGGCATCTCCCATTACCTCAGAACCGATTTTGGCCAGGCCATTGGGGCCCTGGAAGAGGCTGTAAAAAAGGACACGCTGGATGCCGAAGTGCATTTCTTCCTGGGTGCCAGCCTCTCGACCATCGCTGAAATGGAACAAGCCATGCAGCACCTGAACAAGTCCCTGGAGCTGATGAAACCCGATCCTTCGGTGGTCTCACGTATTTATTCAGAACAGGGCAATATCAAGCGCCTCGAGATGAACTATGAGGAGGCCTATTCCTTGTACGAAAAGGCCTGGATTGCCGATTCCACAAATGCGATATCACTCTATTTTATGGCTTCCATCCTGGATAACAGCCTGCACCTTTCCAAAAAAGCCCTGCTTGACTATGAGCGCTATATTGCTGCACTGGATCAGCTCCCGGAAAATAAGGAAAGCAATCAGGGTGTTTCCATCCGGGCTATTGTGGAGGATCGCATTGTCACCCTGAAAGAAGAGCTGTTCTTCAGGGATGAATAAGAGCACCGGGTCGCGGGGGCCTGTATCTTGATAAATCCATATTAATTCACAACATTTGTATTCATCAATTCAATGATATGGAGATACCCATTGTACAGTTGATTCAGGGGATGCTGGCCCCGGGACTGATGATTTCAGCCTGCGGCCTGCTTTTACTTGGCATGAATAATAAGTACAGCCTGGTGGTTAACCGGATCAGGCTGCTGAATGAGGAGAAACGCAAAGTATTTCACCAGGAAATGATCGATGAAAATGACAGCAGCCGCATAAGTAATATAGAATTGCAGATCAGTCACCTGATTGCCCGGATATCCCTGGTGCGGAATGCTGTTTTCAGCTATTCCCTGGCCGTGGCACTCTTCATCGTCAGTTCCGTACTGATCGGAGTCACCATCAACCACAGCACTCCAGCGTTTGACTGGCTGATTGTGGCTTTTTTTTATGCCGGGATGTTCGCTGTTTTTGTGGGAATTGTATTTGCTGCCATCGAAGTCTGGAAAGGATACCGCATCGTCAAGATCGAGATTTCCGAAGTCTACAAGCCAATTGACTGATCCGCCCATCTCAGATTCCCACGATTTGGGGACAAAATTCTCCAGATGCAACTACTTGGAGCTTATTTCGTAAAAAGCTTTACTTTTGATAAAGCCTCCAGACATGAAAGAACTTCGCAAATATTATCGCATTAAAGGAAGTCCCGAAGAGATTTATGCCGCACTTATCAACCCCTTTGCCCTTAGCCTGTGGACAGGAAGTAAGGCCGAAATGAAAGAAGAGCCCGGCTCCCATTTTTCGCTCTTCGAAGGAGATATTGAAGGAATTAATATCTCCTTTGAAAAAAACAGTAAACTCGTACAGGAATGGTTTTTTGGAGATCAGGAGGAGAAATCAATCGTAACCATCACCCTTCGCCCCGACCGGCACTTTACCAAAATAGAACTGCACCATAGCAACATCCCCGATGAGGCCTATGAAGAGATGGTCTATGGATGGGACGTTTATTATTTTGGCGGACTCAAAGATTTTTTTGAAAAGTAAACGGCATGTTTCTGAAAAGATTTTTACTCCTTCTTCTCATAATCCTGCTACCAATCTCCCTCATAAGCAGAAGCCTGGATGAGATCAAAAGAAGCGGGAAAATCTTTGTGGCTTTTACGGAGACCGACCTCAAGAATATCAATTACGACCTGGCACTGGAACTTGCCCGTTATCTCAATGTAAAGCTGATCGAGGTTCCTATCGAATGGGAACAGGTATTCATGAGAAACGGCACTATTCCGCCTGACCTGGAAAGCAATCCGGAACTTCAGTACACCCCCGATGCTCTGAAAAGAGCCGACATAATCTGTTCAACGTTCACCATCATGGAGTGGCGGAAAAAATTGTTTGGTTTTGCCCAAACCATGTTATCGGCCGAGCTCCTTATGATCAACAAGCAGGAGGAGACCCCCGGTGATTATGAGGATCTTTCCAACAAGCGGATTGCCTATCTGGGCAGCACCACCTTTGAGCAGCATCTCAAGGAGATAAATGCCACTCTGGGAGAGCCGATGGAACTGGTAAGCACCGGATCTACGGAAGAAGCCAAGCGCCTGCTGGAAAAGGGTCGCGTATACGGAATTGTCCTGGATGCTGATGAGGCGCTGAATTTTAATGCAAATAATGACCAGAAATATAAAATCGCATTTCCCATCAGTGATATTTCCCGAACTGCATGGGCCGTTGAGAAAAACAACCCCCTGATCCAGGAGGTGGAGAATTTCTTTGAGACCATAGCCAGTAATGGCTTCCTGGATGACATCTTTTACAGACGTTTTGGAATCACCTACAACTCTTATCTGGACCGGCTAAATAAAAACCTGAAGCAGGTCCGGTACCACCGGAGCCTGGATGAGATCCTGGCCTCCCGCAAACTGGTGGTGGCCCTCAGGGACCGGGATTTTGTTTATCACGAAAACGGCCAGAAGCAATTTATGCATGCCCTGGCAGAGGAATTTGCCGACTATCTGGGGGTTTCGCTGGAATTTGTAGTAACTCCCAGTTTTGAAATGTACTGGGAAAATGAAGATGGAATTATTATCCGGGACTCTTCCTACACTCCCGAATGGTTTAACTATTTTGACCTTGCCTGTGAGACCATAGCGCCACTGGACTGGAGAACCAATAAAGTGAATACCATTCCCGTCTATCGTTCAGCATACACGGTGGTGTCAAGGAAAGAGGTCCGTATTGAGACCCTCGATGACCTGAATAAATTTCGTGGAGTCACCGGTAGCGAAACCGTCTACGAAGATATTCTGAAAGAAAACGGCATCACAAACTACTATTGTGAGAATATCAATAACTTCATTCCTGATGTACTGGCGGGAAAAGCCGATTACACGATACTCTACAATGCGTTCAGTGAGTTGTCGGACTACCCCGATTTGGAAGCAAAACTGGAACTGGGAAGTGTGGATGTCTGCTGGGCTCTTCGAAAGGATCAGCCGGAACTTCAAAAAGAGGTGGAGAAATTCATACACCGATCACAACAACAGGGCCTGATCGGAATACTGGTTAAGGCTCTCAGGGGAAATACCTTACAGGCACCGGAAGCGTTTATAAACAGTTATTATGAAAGTTTTCAGACCGGGCAGTTACCCTATGTGAACTATGGTGCCAATGACGGGCTTGCCCCAGGAGGATGTTTTCTCCATCTTTCAGGACCAAAAAGGATATATGTGGTTTGGAACCAATTCAGGGGCGGTCAGGTACAATGGAAGGGAGATGATGGTCTTTAACCATGAACATGGCTTGCCTGCTAATTCGGTGAGGGACATTGAGCAGGACAGTAGCGGAACCATGTATTTTGCGACCACCAGTGGTATGGCGAAGTTTTCAGGCGATTCTGCGACAGATATCCTGTGGGAAGGCATCTCATTTCATCATGTTTTTATCGATTCTAAAGACAACCGGTGGTTCCTGGGTGACGATGGGGTCTACCTGGAAAATCCCCGGGGCCTTACCAGGTTTATCAATGCCGAACACCCCTTGCTGCCAAGGGTCATTTATAGCATCACTGAAGATCCGGATAGTAAAAATCTGCTATTGGCCACCATCAAGGGGGTCTATATGTTTGATCCAATCAAGGATCAGGTTTCTCAGCTGAGCGATACGGATTGTTTCTCAATCTATGTGGATGTCAATGACAGTATCTGGATATCCACCAGGGATGGACTCACCGTCACTCATCTCCCCAAGCTGATCGATGACCGGCGAAATACCACCTTTTATAACCTGAATGAAAGCTTGAGCTTTCCGGTCAATATCATTTCGGATATCACCAGCAATAAATTTGGTTCCATATGGCTGGTAAGCGATTCCAAAATCATGCAGGTCATTTCCACCGACCAGAAACCGATCATTTACGAACAGGAGTTCGGGATTAAAAACAACAAGATCCTCTCCTTCCTGATCGATCACGAAGATAACCTCTGGATCGGCTTTTCGGGGGGACTACAGCGACTGACAAACCGCAAGGGCCTGCGAAATTTTTACCCCGGATCCATCAATAGCTATATCTACTCTGTTTTCCAGGATAAGCAGGAGAGGATATGGATCACCTCGGATAATGGCGCTTTCTACTTCCACAATAACCAACTGGTAAATTTCACTCCCATAATCGGAGCTGAGGATACCAAATTCACGGGAACCCTCCTGCCCAATGAGAACATTCTGCTGGCCAATAATAAAGGTCTGTTCGAGGTAAGCAGCAAAACCCTGGAGATCATCCGGCATAAACCCTTCACACAAATTGCCCATAGTGTGGAGAACCTTTTTGTGACCTCCAGGAGTGAAATATTCCTGCTCACCGGGACTAATGGCATTATCTATTACTTTCCTGACTTTTACTCCAGGCCAAGAGAATTAAAAAATAAGTATACAGCAAATATTTATCAGCTTATTGAGTTGAATGGAAAGGTGGTGGGAGGCAACAACTCGGGATTTGTAGCCTTCAACGGGGAGCATTTTGAGCTGGTTCAGAAGACAGCATGTAACATCTGGTCTCTGTATAAAGAAGACAAGAAACTATGGGTTGGTACCGATTGCGGCATTGGGCTGGTAAAAGATAGCCGATTCGAACAAATGGAGCTGACCACCTTTGATCGCGAGATGATGGTCAAATCCATTCTCCCTGCCAAAAACAGAGCCTATCTCTGGCTGGGCACCAATAAAGGGTTCTCCTACTTTAATACCGATACCCGTGAGTTTGAGTTTACCATCAACACCAAGGACGGATTGAGTGGCGATGAAATTACGCCCGGTGGACTCCTCATAGACAGCAACGATCTGCTCTGGGTTGGGACCTACCATGGGATCTCCAATTTTAATATAAAGGCAAAATCAACGATAAACTATACCCCGGTCTGCTATATCGAAAAAATGTTCCTGAACGGAGATCGAATTCAGACCGAAACAGGAAAGTCTTTTTCGCACAACCAGAACAATTTCATATTCGAAATCAGCGCGCTCTCATTTACAGATGAGAAATCCGTAGAATATGAGTATTACCTCAGGGGAACCGGAAACAAATATTCCTCCTACCACCGGGGCAATGAATACAGAGCCGTTTATAATAACCTTCCTCCAGGCAGGTACAAATTTATTTATAAGGCAAAAGGGAAAAACAACCTCTGGGGCTATACTGAAAATTTTGATTTTACCATCCGCAAAGCCTGGTACAACACCTGGGTGTTCCGGATCCTCGTTATCGTCCTGTTTATTACCGGCACCTACATAATTTATATCCTCAGGATCAGGACCATAAAGGCTCAGAAAAACAGGTTGGAAAAGCAGGTCAGGGACCGTACCCATGAGCTGGAGGTTGCGAATACCGAGATCGAGGCCCAGCGCGATTTTGCCAGATATCAGCGGGATCAGATTGCCCAGCAACAACAAGCGATCATGAGCAGTATTCAGTATGCGCAGCGCATCCAGAATTCCCTGCTTCCCTCCGCGGACCTGCTTAAAGCAAAACTGCCAGAACATTTTATCCTGTTTAAACCCCGTGATATTGTCAGCGGTGACTTTTACTGGTTCAGTGAACACGAAAAACACTACTATTTATCTGCTGCCGACTGCACGGGTCATGGCGTACCCGGAGCGTTTATGAGCATGCTCGGTATGGCGTTGATGAACGAAATAGTCTCTAAGCATCCGGATATCGATCCAGATAGCCTGCTAAATGAGTTACGCCGCCAGATCATTGAAACCCTTCACCAACAGGACGATCCTGGAGCTGCCAAAGATGGCTTGGATATGGTGGTTTGCAAAGTTGACCGGCAAAGTGGCCGGATGCTGTTTGCCGGATCCAACAACTCCCTCTACCACATTAGAAAGGGCCAACTTACCGAATATAAGACCGATAAAATGCCGGTAAGCTACCATTTAGTCATGCAACCCTTCACCGGACACAAAATTGATCTGAAAGCTGGCGATCATGTGTATATTTTTTCTGACGGGTACGCGGACCAGTTCGGCGGACCACAGGGGAAGAAATTCAAATACCTCCCTTTAAAAAATCTGCTGGTATCCATCTCCGAAAAAGAGATGTACGAACAGGGACTGCAGCTTGACAGAGAATTTGAACGCTGGAGGGGGGATACGGACCAGATTGACGATGTTGTTATCATTGGCCTTAAATTCTGAACCTGTAACTTTCCTGCGGCCCATTCCGTCTTACCAGCAAATCATTAAAAACAGACAAGATGAAGCAGATCGTTATACTATGGATGGTTTTGATCATGGCCTTCCCTCTGGCAGCCCAGGAACCAGTTGTTGTGCCTGAAGTGCCGGTTCCTGAAGAAGCACCTGCTCTCGAGAAAGAACAAGCTCTCGAGAAAGAACCAGTTCTCGGGGAAGCCGCCAGTTCTGGAGGAAGCCCCGGTTATCGGGGAGGTGGTTGAGGCTCCCGCCCCAGGGGACACAGTGAATGTAATCGGAAAAGTGGAAGTCATTGAAACCCCCGATAAATCCAGGGTAACTCTTGGAGAAAACGAAGTACTTATCGTTGAAGAAAATGGAGATACCGTCAAAGTGGTCCTTGGCTCCCGGGGCATCAGCATTGTAGAAGGAGAGAATGGAACTGAGGTCAGGGTAATGGAGATGGATGATCTTCCCAAAAAATCAACTGACAAAAAGAAGAAAAGCTTCAAACCTCATTTTGCCGGACTGGAAGTGGGCCTGAACAGCTACCTCACCCCGGATTATTCTATGACGCTCCCTCCAGATGAGAGGTATATGGACCTGAACACGGGGAAATCCTGGAACTGGAACCTGAATATTTTAGACTATGGTTTTGGCCTGGGTACCGACAAAGTGGGAATCGTCTCCGGCCTTGGATTTGAATTAATCAATTACAGTTTTGACGGACAAAACAGCATCCGGAAAGATCCTGTCAGCGGGGAGATCATCGAATATGTCCCAGATTATGAGGGGAATATCAGCAAATCAAAAATGAATATTACCTATCTGACGGCCCCTCTTTTACTGGAGTTTCAAATTCCGGCACCCAGGAAAAGAATCTATATTTCAGGTGGAGTGATTGGCGGAATAAAGCTGTGGTCAAACACCAAGATGAAATATACCGTTGCCGGTGAAAAATCCAAAGAAAAAGCAAAAGGAGATTATAACCTGTCACCCCTGCGCTGGGGGCTCACTGCCAGGGTAGGATACAAGGCTCTGGGGTTCTATGCCACTTACTATATGACTCCTCTCTTTAAAGCCGATCTGGGGCCCGAGCTTTATCCCCTCAATGTAGGACTTGCTTTTTCATTTTAAAGATCTTACCCCTACCGTTGAGCCGGCCGCATTCGGGTATATCCCGTAGCGGCCGGCTTTTTTTGCATGTGTGGCT
Organism: uncultured Bacteroidales bacterium; assembly: GCA_963792395.1. Lineage (GTDB taxonomy): Bacteria > Bacteroidota > Bacteroidia > Bacteroidales. The sequence continues at coordinate 360,125 of CAWBWE010000010.1, read as the reverse complement.
TTCCGAAAATATTAACTTTGCTTCATAACTAATAAGAACTGCACATGAGACTGCTACTGATCAGCAATTCAACCAATGCCGGAGAAGCTTATCTGGATTATCCCAAATACAACATCCGGGATTTCCTTGGGAAGGAAAAACTTTCTTGTCTCTTTCTCCCCTATGCGGGTGTAACCATCAGTTTTGACGAGTATGAAGCCCGTGTAAAAGAGCGTTTTGCCGAAATCGGACATGAAATTAGCTCCATACATCATGCGGCCGATCCGGTGGCGGCAGTAAACAAGGCTGAAGCTATTGTGGTGGGAGGTGGAAACACTTTTCAGCTGATTAAAATGATTCAGGAAAATGGATTAATCGGGCCGGTAAAAGAGAAAGTACTTGCAGGCACTCCCTACGTGGGCTGGAGTGCCGGAAGCAACGTAAGCTGCCCGAGCATCCGGACAACCAACGATATGCCTATCCTGGAACCAGAGAGTTTTAATGCTTTTAACCTGGTACCCTTTCAAATCAATCCACACTATACTGACCTGAATCCTCCGGGACATGCTGGGGAAACCAGGGAGGACCGGATTTTGGAATACCTTGCTGCCAATCCCGGAGATACGGTACTTGGACTAAGAGAGGGGGGTATGTTCACTGTAGAAAATAATCAGATGAGATTGACCGGGGAGCGTCCTGTAAGGGTATTCAGGTACAAGCAGACTCCGCTTGAACTGGACCATAGCTTTGACTTCAGTGAATTTCTGAACTAAGTGAATTTCTGAACCAAAGATGAAACAGAGGCTAAAAATCATTCTTGAATACCTGTCGGCATTTGTCCTGATCACCTTGCTGCTTCTGACCATAGCCGGTGTGGTGGTGGTCAAATTTTACGGGGATGATCTCAAAGCCTTTGTCATGGAGCAAATCAACCAGGGACTTGATAGTAAAGTGGATGTTGATGAAATCTCGGTCAAGGTTTTTCAGAAATTTCCAAATACCTCCATCCACCTGGAGAATGTGCTGGTTTGGTCCAGTCACCATTTTAATTCCCTGGATTTTGAGGGGCCCGGTGCAGATACCCTCCTTAGTGCGAAAAGCATCAACGTCAGTTTCAATCTGATGGGTCTGATCCGGAAAAAATACAACATCCGTCAATTGGAGATCACGGAGGGGGTGTTGCACCTCTATACAGACCAGGAGGGAGGGGTAAACTACAGAATTATCTCAGGATCTTCAGAAAAGCGGAAGGAGGCCTCCCCGGTGAATCTGGCAAACCTGAGGGTCAATGATTTCTCTTTGGTACTTATATAACCAGGTCAAACAGCTGGTTTCCGTTGGAACTCTTAAACGGATCGACCTCAACGGAAGAATCTCCAAAGCGCGAAACCCAGCTCAGGGGCTCACTGACAGGATGGTTGGGCGAGATCTCAAACAAAGGGATCCTCTATGCTTCGGACAGAGAGATTGAAGCAGAACTGAACCTGGATGTCAGGGATTCCCTTTATACCATTAAATCGGGACATCTTCAGCTGGACCGTATCATGGCCGATATGGATGGGCAGTTCATTGTGCACCAGGGTAAAGGAGTTGAAATGGACCTCTATGCTGCTGCCAGGGATCTTGAAATTCACGAAGTTCTCGATCTTCTTCCCAGTGAAATCAGCAATCCCCTCCTGGGGATTAAGGGAAACGGGATCCTTCAGCTCTACTCCAGGATCACGGGAATGGTCAGTTCAACCCTGACTCCAAAAATTGAAGCGGATTTTCAGACTTCAAAAGCGAATCTATCCTGGGACAAGTTACCCTTCTCGGTGAAAAACCTGAATCTGAGTGGCACCTATTCCAACGGAGGTGAATTTAATCCGGTGACCACCTCCCTGCAATATTGAATCCTTTTCTGCCGTAATTGGCAAGGACCACCTCTCTTTAAGCGGGCGGATTCAAAACTTCTACGACCCGGATTTCTTTTTCAAACTGAAAGGAGATATCCATCCGGAACAGTGGCTCAAGTGGTACAGGCAGATTCCTCTGGATGAGATAAAAGGAACCATTTTCAGCGATATTACGGTTTCGGGATCCTACGACAGACTCAAACCAAAGAGGCAGAAATTCCTGGCCTTTGACCTGGCCGGCGGACTATCCATTGAAGATGCCATGTTTAAAATTCACAAGGATGATATTCCATTCACCAATCTCAATGGCACCATACATATCGAAAACGATTTTTGGGAACCATCGGTCTCCGGTTCATTGGGAAGGAGTGATTTTAATCTTACCGGCTCAGGACTGAACCTGCTCTCCTTTCTGCTTAAAAAAGATGAAACCCTGGTTGCCTCTGCAAGCCTTCGAACCAATCACTTTGACCTGAAGGAAGTCATTGACAATTTCTCCCGGGCCGATAAAAAGAAAGAACAGAGCCGTAAACTTTCCTGACAAGCTCAATCTGAAACTGGACTTTGTGATTAACCAATTATGGATGCAGCGCTTCGAAGCCAGCAATGTCAGGGGTGTAGCCACCTATGATTCTCCCGTATTAATGGTTGACTCCCTGACCATGCAGACCATGGGTGGAACACTCGCGGGAGATTACGGAATAGCCCAGGATAAGGAGGGGGAAATTTTTGTTAATGTCAATTCAACCCTCTATAACCTGGACATTCAGAAACTCTTCTATTCCTTCAATAATTTTGGACAGAGCCAGCTTACTGAAAATCATCTGAAAGGAACCATTTCCGGAAACTGCATGTTTTCGTCCACCTTCGATTCCACCTTCTCCATCAGGAAAGAAACCATACTCAGTGAAAACAGTGTGAACATCAGGGATGGTGAATTAAACAGCTTCTCTCCCATCCTGGCTCTCTCCCGCTTTATCGAGGTGGAGGAGCTGGAGAATATCCAGTTTGAGACTTTGGAAAACAACATCCTCATCAGGGAGGGACAGGTAATCATCCCCTCCATGGATATCCATACCAATGCACTGAACATGTCCGCATCAGGAACACATCAATTTAATAACCATTACGATTACCGTCTCATGCTCAAATTGTCCGAATTGCTTTATAATAAAGCACGACGTGCAAGGAACAATGAATTTCAAATGGCCGAGGACGATTCCGATACAAGAGTACTTTTTCTGAAGATTAGTAATGATGGTTCAGGCGCCCAGGTGGAGATGGATCGGGCAAAGACAGCGGAGAAGATTCGCACGGACCTTAATCAGGAAAAAAAGGAGTTGAAAATGATCCTTAAAGAAGAACTGGGCCTGTTTAAACGTGATACAACTGTGAATGAAAGTGATGAGTCACAGAAAGTTCGGGATGAATCATTTACCTTTGAATTTTCCGAAGAACCCGATAGCACCGGTGTTAAGAATAAAAAGGACAAAAAACGCAGACTTATTAACAGAGTAAAACGGGATAGCGTTCAGGAAAAACCTGCCGTTGAATTCGTAATTGATGAATAAGAGTGAAACCCAGGCACAGATCGGACATATACAGCAAAAAACAGCGCTGGAAACAAATTCTGCTTCTTTCCGCCATCTTGATTGGTATGGGTTCCCTCTGGTATACCAGCCAGCTGGTAAACCATATCGAAATTACAGAAAGGCAAAAAATGGAGTTATGGGCCGAGGCAGTTGGGATTGTAACCAGTGCTGGCCTGGAGACCGAACTGGCCTTCCCCTTTTCTGTGATAGAAAACAATACCCATATTCCGGTTATTCTGACCAATGCAGAAGGTGAAATACTGAGTCATAAAAACCTGGATTCCCTCAAAGCTGAAAATCCAAAGTACCTCCACAAGCAACTGGAACATGCACGCGAAGAAAATGATTCACTGGTGATCAACCTGGGTCCCGTCGAATATCAGCTTTTGTTTTACCGTGATTCCTTCCTGCTTCGTCAGCTGATTTTCTTTCCCTATGTTCAGTTGGGAGTGATCATCCTTTTCATCCTGGTATCCTATATTGCCTTCAGCTTTCCCGAAAGGCAGAACAAAACGAAGTATGGAACGGAATGTCCAAGGAGACCGCCCATCAGCTGGGAACACCGATCTCTTCTTTAATGGGCTGGATGGAGCTGCTTAAGCAATCGGATCTGGATCCCTCTATGATCCGTGAGATGCAAAAAGACACCGACCGCTTGAGAAAATCACCGACCGCTTTTCCAAAATCGGTTCCAGACCAGCTCTCAAGGATTCAAACCTGTCTGGAATTCTGAACGAGAGCCTGGACTACATGAAAAACCGGGGGCCGAAAAGCATTGAGTACCTCCTGGATCTGCCTGCAAAACCCATCACCACCAAGCTCAATGAAACCCTCTTTGAGTGGGTCATTGAAAACCTTCTTAAAAATGCCACCGATGCCATCGAGGGAAGAGGCCGGATCATCCTGCATGCTGTAGAGATAGAAAACAGTGTCATCGTGGATGTGGAGGATACCGGTAAAGGGATTGCAAAATCCAGATTCAGGACTATTTTCAAGCCAGGTTATACGACCAAAAAGCGGGGGTGGGGCCTGGGTCTTTCTCTTTCAAAGCGTATTATTGATTCCTACCACGATGGGAAGATTTTTGTTCTCACCTCTGATCCCTATGATTCCACCATTATCCGGATTATTCTGAAAAAACCGACGGTTCAGGACCGGGATTCCAGTTTATAGACTTTATCCGAGCGCCTTACCACCTGGTCCACGGGCAGCGAACATCTTTCTCCCTTTCTGGCAGTCTGGCAACTCTTTTCATCCACCCTTAATTCCACCACCCTTGTCTCGATAACTCCCGTGGTAGGACCGATAATTGCGATCTGATCTCCCACATTCAGGCTGCCTGTCTCTATCAAAATTTCAGCCACACCGATCCGGTCAAAATAGTTGGTCCCTTTACCGATATAGACCTTTTTAAGCGTTGACGTGGAACCGTATTTTTCACTCCATTCACCCAATCTTTTCCCCAGGTAGTATCCATCCCAGAATCCTCTGTTAAAGACAGTTGCCAGGCGCTTATCCCAGACCTCAATCTTCTTCCGGGAAAAAGAACCATCCACATAGGCGTGAATCGCCTCATTGTAACAGGATACCACCGTCTTTACGTATTCTGCCGATCGAGCCCTCCCCTCAATCTTTAATACAGATACTCCGGCGTCCAGGATCTTATTTAAAAAATGAATGGTTTTCAGGTCCTTGGGGGACATGATATATTCATTATCTATATCCAGTTCCACTTCCCGTTCCTTATCGGTCACGGTATAGCCCCTTCTGCATACCTGGTAACAGTTTCCCCGGTTTGCCGACTGATTATGCTCGTGGAGGCTCAGGTAACATTTTCCGGATACAGCCATACACAGGGCTCCATGAACAAACATCTCCAGCTGGATGGGTTTCCCGGATGGACCTTGGATTCTCCTCCAGTTCAATGGCCCCGGACATTTCCTTCACCTGCTCCAGGGTCAGTTCCCTGGCCAGCACAGCCACATCTGCAAAATTGGAGTAAAACTTCAGGGTCTCAATATTGCTAATATTCAGTTGGGTGGAAAGATGCACCCTGGCGCCTGTACTATGACAATATTGCAGCACCGACTGATCAGAAGCAATAATGGCATCAACCTCATGCTTTAAGGCCAGATCGATGATCTTACGCATCAGGATTAGTTCCTGATTATAGACCACCGTATTTACGGTGAGATAAGCCTTCATCCGCAGCTCCCTGGCCCGGGCAACAATCTGAGGAAGATCTTCAGCGGTAAAATTGGCGGAAGAGCGGGCCCGCATATTCAATTGTTCAATGCCAAAATAGACGGCATCTGCCCCCCCCTGTCCTGCTGCGGTAAGCGATTCATAACTTCCTGCAGGAGCCAGTAACTCATAATCCTCTCTTTTTTTCATAATTAATCAGAAGTTCTGCGTTTAAAACAGGATCCACCTTCAAGGCTGAAATAACCTGATACTGCTTATGATTTTTCTCCAGAGAGTACATATATGCTTTATCGTAATAGTGAAGTGTAAGCATGGCAGTTTGGTAATAGTCTTCCCGGTCTATAGACTCCAGGGCCTCCCTGTAGCGGTCCCCCCCAAGTCTTTTTTCGATCTTCAGCACACAGGCCTTTAAGTCCTCCGGTTCATATTTTGCATAATCACCAACCAGGTGTATAGCTCTCTGTTCCCTGGAAATATCCAGGAAAAGCAATGTTGTTTCCCCCATCCTGGAAAACAGTTCCCCGGGAATCACACACTTTCCCACGTTCCTGCTTTCATCTTCTATCCAGGTTACCTGATCGGCTTTTAAGCTTTGAATTTCGCGGCAGAATTCATTTTCAAACTGTTCCGTGGTGGGCTGCTCGGGCTCTCCCAAAGCCCCAAAAGCAGAGCCCTTATGATGTGCCAGGCCCTCCAGATCAATGACCTGCTCCCCGCTTCCTTCAAATGATGTAGAATAGCGGTCTTCCCACTTCCTGTGCGGCCTCCAATCACCACCAACTTCAGAGGATTCGCCAGTATTTCCTGACAAAGCGGCGGTAGGACTTATAGCCACCTTCCAGGAGGTAACAGTTAATACCCATGGTTTCAAACAACCATACCATACTTTTACTTCGCATGCCTCCCCGCCAGCAATGTACCAGAAGAGTCTTGTTTTTGCCTGCAGCTCGCTCCCCTGCCTTGGCCAGCTTCACCAATTTTTTTCCGGCAAAATCCAGACCGGCATACATGGCTGCCTCCTTGTTAACCTGTTTATACTTGGTCCCCACCACTTTTCTTTCCTGGTCGTCAAAAAGGGGAATATTCAAAGCTCCGGGAATATGTCCCTGCGCAAACTCCAGGGGAGCACGCACATCAATAACCGGAAACTTGTCTGACAGGGCGAGAAAGGACTCTATGTTTATCGTTCAGCCATACGGAAAATGAGACTATCACCGTTCAAGGAAGTTGCCCAGCATGGATCTGCTCTCTTTTCTTACATTTTTCCCATAAGGAGAAATGGCCTGGATCAGCTTCCGGATGGGCATGGACTGCAGCCATACAGTTCCGGTTCCGCTCAGGGTAGCCAGGAAGATTCCTTCTCCTCCGAAGACCATGGAACGAAGACTTCCAGATGTTTCGATATTAAAATCAATGCCCGGCGTATAGGCCCACGATACAACCCGTATCGATTTTCAAGGCTTTCGTTATTTAAGCGTCTCTCTATCACCGTTCCTCCGGCATGCATAAATGTCTTTCCGTCGCCTTCCAGTTTCTGCAGAATAAAGCCCTCTCCTCCCACCAATCCGGCTCCGATTCTCCGGTTCAGCGTAATGGAGATTTTTGTGCCTTTGGCTGCACAGAGAAATCCATCCTTCTGGACGATCAGCGTACCTCCCAGAGCGGCCAGTTCAATGGGGATGATCTTTCCCGGATATGGAGCTGCAAATGCAACCCGTTGTTTGCTTCCTCCCTGATTGGTAAAATGGGTAACAAACAGAGATTCGCCGGTAAGCACCCGGGTACCAGCAGAAAGGAGTTTTCCCATCAAGCCCTGATTGGGATCTGAACCATCACCCATTTTGGTTTCAAAACTGATCTGGCTATCCATATACATCATGGTTCCTGCTTCCGCGATAACCGTTTCCATGGGATCCAGTTCAATCTCAACCAGCTGGATATCATCTCCGATAATCCTGTATTCTAAATCATGTGAATCGCATGACTCTAAATCTGTTGTTGAAAATAATTTGATTAATAACTGCTTAATACCCTCTACCCGGGCCGGCTTCATTAGATAATCATTCATTCCTGCCTCAAATGCAGCCTTCGTGTTTCATCGGTCTCATCGGCCGACATGGCAATAATGGGAAGGGTGTGTCCCCGCTTCCCGGATCTTTTCCGCGGCCTGGATAGCCATCCATTTCAGGCATCAGCAGGTCCATGAAGATCACATCGAATTTCTGGTTCTCCACCCGTTCCACAGCCTCTCTCCCATTTTTTGCGATCTCAATCTCATAGCCAATATTCTTGAATATGGATTGGGCCACCTTCTGATTGATGAGGTTGTCTTCGGCCAGCAGGATGGACAACTCTTCCGGCAGGGCATTGATCATAGGTTCCAGAATCTTTCTGTCTTCAATACCGGGATAATTCTCGTCCAGGATATCAATCACCTCCTTGGTCTCAAAAGGTTCAATCAGGTAGTAATCGATTCCTAATTTCCGACAGGTTTTATAATTACCTGTCTTATCGTTGGAACTAACCAGGACCACGGGATAGTGGTCGATCAGTTTATTATTCTTCAAGCCCTGGGCAAGGGCAAAGCCATCCAGTTGATTTTTATCCACCAATACGATCAGCTGGTACTCTTCCGATTTAACCTGCAGGTGATGAATCACACTATCGACGGTGCTATCCTGATAAATTTTTGTAACAACATTCAGCCCAAATTTTTGCAACATACGAGCCATGGAATTCCTCTCCGGGTCGGATTCTTTTGTCAGTATCAGGACATTGATCTCACTGAGCCGCGCAATCTTGCTGAAATCAAAGAGCTTGGGGATCCGCTCGTTGGAGTAGGCCTCGATGGTAAAGCTGAACTTCGATCCGGGATGTTCACCATCAATTTTAACGGTAGAAGGACTCTCCACCCAGATTTCCCCGTGCATCAGTTCAACCAGCTGTTTGGCAATGGCCGTGCCCAGTCCGGTACCTCCAAATTTCCGTTGCACAGAGCCCCTGGCCTGCGTATAAGATCCAAATATCTCCTTAAGTCTGTCTTTTGGAATTCCAATCCCCGTATCTTCAACCGTAAAGAGAATATTCACATGATTCTTGAACGATTCCATTAAGGTAACACCAATTACGATCTTGCCCTTTTCCGTGAATTTCACTGAATTACTTACCAAATTGGAAATGACCTGGCGTAACCTGAAAGGATCACCGATCAATTTATTTGGTACATCGGGCCGGATATCAATATACAGACTCAAGCCCTTCTCTTTGGCCAGTGGCTTAAATAATTCTACCACAAGCTCCATCTCCTCGCCCAGGTTAAAAGGAATTTCCTCCAGCATCATGCGCCCTGCTTCGATTTTGGAGAAATCGAGAATATCATTGATGATGGTCATCAATAGCTCGGCTGATCTTTTGATGACCTCTATCTTTCCCTGCAGTTCCTTACTCTCTTTCTGCTCAAGCAGGCTGTTGACCATTCCAAGGATTCCATTCATGGGTGTGCGAATCTCATGGCTCATGGCCGCCAGAAAATCTGATTTCGCCTTATTGGCAGCAACCTCCCCTTTCCTGGATCTCTCCAGGGCAGAGACATCAATTAAGGCAATAAGCCGCAGCTCCTCACCTCCAATATTGGCGGTTTTTTCTGACCTGTAGATAACCGTCTCCATCCCATCCTTTTCATAATAGAGGTAATGAGAATCGTCCATAAAAGGACTGGGACCATCGCTCAGCAGGTATCGGTTTGACACCAGAAACTGTTTGGAAAAATCTTTCCCCACCAGATCTCCGGATTTTCCCAGAAATAGCATTTTTTGGCCGGCACTGTTGATGTTTCGAATTATATTCTGTTGATCAATGATCAAAATCCCCATGGGGAAATGCTCGATCACCTGCCTTAAAATAATCTCAGACAGCATCAGTTGTTTCTCCTGCCTCTTCTGCTTTCCCAACAACAGAAGCAGATAGATCACCAGGCCGGTAATGAGCAACTGGGTTAAAATGCTTACCAGTAAATTATTTCGGATAAATAACTTGAATATCTCTCCCCTTCCAAGAGAAAACATGATCCCCATCTTCTTGGTATAGATACTCAGGGGATAGTAAGCGGTATAGACCTTCTCCCGGCCTCCATGAAGCCCTACGATCGTGTGCTCGATCATTCCACTGGTTTCCATGTTGATACTGTCTCTCAAGAGTTGAAGATCTTCGATCAACACGGTATCCGCACTAAAATTATCAATTATTATGTTTCCTTCTGAATCAATAAGCCATTGCCAGCTCATATCCGATATCTGGGAATAGAGTTTAAGCATTTTATCGGTAAAATGCTGCAGGTCCATTTGTATGATTATATTGCCTGTCACAATATCCTGACCGAAATAGGGGTAATGATATTCGAGTTTTGAACCGTCCTGTTCCACCATTTCAATAACAGTAAGGTCCATTTGCCTGCGTGTCGTAAAGCTGTCCACCACAAAGGCATCCTCTTTTCCAAAATTGTCATCTGCCTCCATATAGAGAGCAAAAAAATTCTTGCGATTGTCATAAACCGATATCCTGGTGATCAGATCCCTGTACTTGGTGTAGAAAAGCCTGAGGCTCCGGGTAGCTTCCTGGAATTTCTCCGTATCCTCAAATATTTCGGTATAGTCATAGTTGACGAGTTCCTGATTAATGTCGCTGGAAAATTGCAGAAGTGTAGACTCCATATGCCCCCCATACAGCTGTGACTGAGTCAACAGAGTTTGATTCAGATAATCAAGATATCTCTGTTTCACTTGAATAATGGCAAGCCCGTTCAGGACAAGAACCAATAACAGTGTTAATCCCGTTATTATATTACTTCTGATCATCAACCGGTTAGATTGTAATCCATAAACTTATAAACTATTTTCTATTGGAATAAAAAAACCACTTGATAGTTACCAACAACCCGGAATCAGGCTTAGCGGTATTTTTCATCCCCCTCTTCCAACATCATCAGGTAGTTGATATACCTGAATTCACTGATGTTTCCTGCTTCTACCCCGGCTTTCACAGCACAGTCGGGTTCGTGCATATGAATGCAGTTGTGGTATTTGCATTTTTTGCTCGCCCTGAAAATTTCAGGAAAAAAATGGAATAGTTCTTCGCGTTCAATGTCAATGGTCCCAAAACCCCTGATGCCGGGAGTATCAATGATCTTGATTCCTCCGGTGAGGTCGAACATTTCTGAAAAGGTGGTGGTATGCTTCCCCGTTTTATGGTACTCCGAAAGGTTCCCGATTTTCAAACGTACGGAGGGATCCAATACATGAACCAGGGTTGATTTTCCCACTCCCGAATTTCCTGCAATTACATTGACCTTTCCGCTCATCTCTCTCCGTACCTCCCCGACTCCTTCCCGGGTCTGGAGTGACATCTGCATACAGGTATAGCCGATGTCTGAATAGACTGCTTTCAAATGATCCATCTCCTCCATCTCATCAGGTCCATAGAGGTCTATTTTGTTAAACAGAATGATGACCGGAATCCTGTAGGCTTCGGCCGACACCAGAAAGCGATCAATAAAGGGGGTCAGAGTCCTGGGGAGGGTCATGCTGATCATTAACCAGGCCTGGTCCACATTTGTGGCCAGCAGCTGATACTCCTTAGAAAGATTGGATGACCTTCTGATAATGTAATTGGAGCGCTCATGGATGGAGGTGATAATTCCGCTTTCCTGGTCGTCCAGCCACTCAAAACCCACATGATCTCCAACTGCCACAGGATTGGTGGCCCTGATGCCCTTGATTCGGAACTTTCCACGGATGCTACAGGGAATAATTCGATCATCATGGATTTTAACCAGAAATTGACTCCCTGTGGATTTAATCACGGTTCCTTCACCCTGTTTCATGGTCCATCAAATGTAATGAAACTATCTCCATCCTTTTCTTCGGCGCCTAAAATTCTTTCGGAGATCCTAGATTGGTTTCGCGAAGTTGCCTGGCTCCAATTACAGGAAGATGAAAGATAAAAAAACCGCCTCCTTCAGAGGCGGTTCCTAAACCTGTAAGCTGAAATCAATCCATTCCAGGTGAGAGCCTATGGCCCTTATATATATGGAACTTGTTTATCAGAACCATCCAAATTTGAAACTCAAAAATCCTGCGGGAGCGGAGATATCACTGCTTCTGTAGCCATGCATACTCTCATTCATCATGGAATAAAGGTTGTAGGAAACTCCAGCGCCGATCCTTAAATAATGGGTCAGGTTCACCTCCATCTCAGCCGTGGGGGCGACCACAAAAATTTTATCCCTGATAAAGGGATAATAGCCATCGTATTGCATAATCCCAAATTCTCCCCAGCCTATCAGTGAAGAGAAGGAAAAATGGATGGGTTTTTCGCCAAACAGTGAATAGCCCAGCCAGAAACCTCCATGGCCCAGGGTCAGTCGGTCCGCAGGATTATCGTTTACATAATCGGGGATGGCATTGGTTAAGCCGAGACCGTAGCCACCAAAATAAAAACTATTCAGCAGTACGGCACCACCGCCACCCATCATATGCCCGAATTCCCCAGCAACCACGGTAAACTGCATGAATGGCCCTCCCATTCCGGATATACGCAGGTCCTGGTTGTCCAGAATGGTCTGGTACTCTCTCTCCTGCGAAAACAGAGTGAAACAGACAGCAAAAACAGCTAAAAAAAGAGTGATTTTTTTCATCATTATGGGCATGGGTTTACCACTAAAGACAAGAGGCTTATTTACAGGTTGCATGGATCAGGTATTATTCTGCCTGTCCCAGAGGCCTGGTCACCGAAAAGCGTTTTGATTTTAACTGGAATCCGGTCACTTCACCCTCTTCGTCCCGGGAAGCCAGCAAGGAAATATCCGAACCTGCTATTTTATTGATGCCTTTAAATCCGGCATTGGCAATGGTCCACAACGAAACATCCCGCTCCTGAGTATAGTCCTCTAAAAGGTCCTGAAGATCCATGTCATAAATCTGTGCAAGCGACAAACTACCCAAATGGATGGAAACCGGAGGAACATCCAGGGCTTTAATCTGGTCCGGTACAGGTTCCCCGGGCAAATAAGAAAACTTCATATGTTGAGCTGAAATATTCGAAGCGCGTGGCAACAAATCTTCCCTGGAACTCTCTGCAGAATTTGCACCCAGTTCTGGTGGGCGCCTGGGATCTCTAGTTATGGAGAACATTGCATTGTGAGTTGCTTTTACCTCTTTTGCCTCCTGAGTTGGCTTTTGTATGGTCCGCGCCGCTGGTAAATGCATGGCTGCTTCCTCTTCTGTTTCCTCCTTTATCACCTGAACTTCCGGCTGGTCAGTCACCTCCAGGTTCTGAGCCGGAAGCGTTTCCGGGGAAGTTTCAACAGACAGTTCCTGCCTGGAAATATCGGGCCCGGACACCAAAAGGACTATCACCAGGGCGACAGCTGCAGCCGCTGCAAGCATGCTGATCCAGAGCACCTTGTTTCTTGGCCCGTTTTTCCTTTTTAACTGGTCTTTCCCATGAAATACCACTTCAGCTGTTCCCAGCCTGGTCCGCTGCCACTCCCACCATTGTTGTGCCTTAAAGTCATCAGAAGCCACCATGGAACGGTGCTCTGCAAGCTGCCTATCGCTAAGGTCGCCTTCCATCCTCGCTATGGAGAAAAGGTCAAAATTATACTCGTTTAATTGGCTGGAAGGTCCCGGGAATTCCTTCTTTAAGAACTGACTATGTTGAAAACTGATTTCCTCCTTCTCCAGAACCCAGGGCGCAATTTCCTCCAGTCCCCCGGCACAATCAGGATTCAGCTTCAGGAAATTGTGCAGTTCTTGCTCATCCTCAACAGACAGGGTACCCTCCAGGAGGTCGAGCAAATATGCCTCGTAATTATGTCTGTCAATCTTCATCATTAAATCACTTTTTCCATGGAACCAATATATGATTTCAGAAAAACCCTGGCCCTGTAAATGTACACCTTGACCTGGGACTCGTTAAGCCCGGTTATTTCGGAAATCTCCTTATAAGAATAACCCTCATAATCCCTGAGCATTACAACTGCTTTTTGATCGGCCGGGAGGTTTTGTATGGCACGCTCCAGGACCTCTCTCAAATCTGAGTATTGATTGGCATCAGCCTGTTCATAGAGGGTAGCCGGATCTACCTGGCTGTTTCTTTTCTCTTTTCTGATATAATCGATCATGGTATGGTATGCCGCGGTAAACAGATAACTTTTCACCTTCAGGGCACTCACTTCTTCCAGTTTTATCCATAACTTTTCAAAGGTATCCTGTATGATATCCTCTGCCATTGCAGCATTCTTCAAGTTCTTCAGAACAAACCTGTATAGCTTGTCTGCATAAGCATCCACTGCCTTGTTGTACTCCCCTACCGTCATGAAATCTATCTGATTGCCTAAATAAGACGAAGCTAAATTCTGAAAGTTACAGCATCCGTGAAAAAAAACCTCTGAAAATTTGCATTTCATAGTCGCCTGATATTATCTTTGACCGAACGGTCAGTCATAAATATGTGTCCCAGAACGCCGGAACAGTTTAAGGAGATGCGCAATTCACGCAGAGAGCAGATCATGGAAGCTGCTCTGGAGCTCTTTGCCAGTAAGGGTTATGCAAACTGTTCCATAGCTCAACTGGCCGAACATGCCGGCATTTCAAAAGGCTTGATGTATAACTACTTTAAAAGCAAAGAAGCCCTGCTGGTAGCCATCATTGAAAATGGGATTAGTGGAGTTCTGAACTATTTTGATCCAGACCATGACGGGGTACTGAGCACCGAAGAGTTAGAAGGATTTGTCAGGGAAGTGTTTTCCAGTATCCGGGAGAACCAGCAATTCTGGATCCTGTACATCAATATTATACTTCAGCCCAGGGTCAAGGAGTTCCTGGAAGGTCGGCCTTTTATAAATGTAATGGATCAATTTGGCCCCATGCTGATTCAGTATTTCACAGAGCTGGGTTTTGAGGATCCAGCCCTGGAGATGCTTACTTTTTCTGCCCTGATCGAAGGGTTCGGGGTACTGATGGTCTATGCCTACCCCGGAGTTGATCTGCCCGACGAACTGCTTAACTCCTATGAGAACCGTGTGGTCAGCATGTTTACCAGAAAACCCAATTGAATAGAAGCCTATAAGCCATGAAAACAAAACACTCATTTCTCGCATTTGTCGTCTTGACTGTTTTATCCAGCTCCATGCCGGGACAGGATCTCTCCCCGAAAGAGATCATACGCAAAGCCGATGAAAAATTCAATGGGGAGAAAACCAGCACCAGTATCATGGCCATGACCATTGTCAGACCCACCTGGGAGCGAACCATTGAATTCAAGAACTGGACAAGTGGTAAAGAATACGCCCTGACCCTGATTACCGCCCCGGCCAGGGACAGGGGCCAGTCATTTTTAAAACGGCAGAATGAAATGTGGAACTGGAATCCGACCATCAGCCGGCTTATCAAGCTTCCACCCTCCATGATGTCACAGGGCTGGATGGGTTCCGACTATACCAATGATGATATTCTGAAAGAGTCTTCGGTGGTGAACGACTATAGCCATGAAATCATAGGGGAGGAAGAAATTGAGGGCCGCCTCTGTTACAAGATTAAAATGGTGGCCCGGGAAGACGCTGCTGTCATCTGGGGTCACCAGGTTCGCTGGATTGATAAGAAGGACTTCCTGTTTCTGAAATCGGAACTCTATGACGAAGACGGCTACCTGGTCCGAACCGAAACAGGATCAGCTATTAAACTCATGGATGACCGCCTGATCCCCACCCGGATCGAACTGGTACCCGCTGAAGAGGAGGGACAGATGACCATTATTGAGATGAAGGAGATGAAGTTTAATGAAGCTATCCAGGAGACTTTTTTTTCTCAGCAGAACATGAAACGTGTTCGTTAAGTAGAACATGCTAATTATTTTATTATGAATAATTTAAAACTTGCCTGGCGGAACCTCTGGCGAAACAGACGTCGAACACTGATCACCTCGGCTTCCATCTTTTTTGCGGTTTTCTTTGCCTTGCTCATGCGATCGCTTCAACTGGGTTCTTACGATCACATGTATAAAAACGCCATCGAATCCTATACGGGATACATACAGGTCCAGCACAAAGATTTCTGGGATGAAAAGATCGTTGACAACACCTTTTCTTATAATCCGGAATTGGAACAACAAATCCTTATGGATGCGAATGTGGAGGCTGCCATTCCCCGTTTCGAATCCTTCGCCCTGGCTTCCAATGGTCCCCAGACAAAAGGAGTCCTGGTTATGGGTGTGGATCCAGAGAAAGAGGAATACCTGTCGAGGGTACTGGACAGAATGGTGAAATACCAACTAAGCCCGGAAGCCATCCAAAAGATTGAACTGGATGCAGGTATTCCTGACAAGGTCAAGGAACTTTTGTCCCTGTTTGAGAATTCGGCTTATACCAATGCGGCCCGTCTGCAACTGGACCTGGGAATTTCTGACAAGGAGGCCCCCGGGCTGATGCCGGTCATTGAAAAGTACTGCAGTTTTGATAACGGCCGCATCCAAATGGGGGAACCCGGTGTCTGGGTGGGCCACAAGCTCAGCCAGTACCTGGAACTGGGCAGAGGCGACACCATCGTGCTGATTAGTCAGGGTTACCATGCAACCACTGCAGCCGGCAAATATGAGATCAAAGGGATTGTCAAATTACCCCTGCCCGATATCGACAATAAAATTATCTACCTGCCCCTGAATATCTGCCAGGCTTTATTTAACGCGGACGGAAATCTAACTTCCCTGGCCCTGGCTGTAAAGGATAACAGGGACAAAGCCATTTCAGGAACTCTGGAGAGAATCCAGGGACTGATTCCCCAGGATCAGAAGGTGATGGAGTGGCGCGAGATGAATGATGTGATGGTCTCCCAGATGGAGGCGGACAATAAAGGCGGTATGATTATGCTGGGAATTCTTTATCTGGTCATAGCTTTCGGGGTTTTTGGAACCGTGCTGATGCTAACCGCTGAACGCCGACGTGAATTTGGCGTTCTTGTAGCCATTGGCATGCAGAAGAAGAAACTGGCCTCCATCATGACCCTGGAAATGTTTCTCATTGGATTGCTGGGAATCCTGGCCGGGGTCCTGGTGGCTTCTGCACTAATCCTCTATGGGGTGGATCATCCCCTGGTATTCAGGGGGGAAATGGCGAAGATGTTCGAAGATTACGGGTTTGAACCTAAAATGGCCTTCTGGCCCATCGATACCTATTATATCTGGCAGATGGTCATTGTGGGAATTATGGTGTTGATTGCACTTGGCTATCCTTTGCGAAAGATATTCAGAATGAAGGTCGTCAACGCTTTAAGAGCATAATACACAAAGATATGATCTGGAAAACAGCCTGGTTAAACGTCTGGCGAAACAAGGTGCGCAGCCTGGTGGTTATTGTCTCAGTAAGCATCGGAATTTTCGGTGGCGTGTTTGCAGTGGCCGTCATGAACGGAGCCATTGAACAAAGGGTGGATGCCGCCCTGAATGACGAAATTGCACACATCCATGTTAACGACCCGGCCTTCCGGGATAACTATGATTTAAAGTTGCTGGTGCCTCACCCGGACCAGGTCCTTAACACTGTTCTGGAAACCCCGGGAGTGCAATCGCTTACTTCCCGAATCCTTGTTACAGGGATGGCCAATACTGCCACTAAAAGTGCTGGCGTACAGATACTAGGGATCGATCCTCCGGAGGAAAAAGAGGTCCTGCATTTGTATGAAACCACGATTCCTGGAACGGGTGGCTTCTTCGGGGAGGATAGCCGGCACTACCAGGCCTACATCGGACACGAGCTGGCAAAGGAATTAAACATTGTCCGCTTCCAGATTGACCAGGAGGTACTGGACAGCCTGTCTGCCAAAGGGGTACCTGAAGAAGTTCTGAAAAAACTGTCTCCTTTCTCCGGTCAACGCTTTAAAAGCGAAAAATCTTTTAAAAAGGAAGTGAAAGCGGTACTCAGTATAAAAGAGCAGCACGCCTTTGGTGCTGTCATCAGGGGGGAGGCCTGGACCTTCAGGGCCAGGTCAAAAATGACCCTCACTTTCCTGGATAAAGAAGGGATGCAAACCGGGGCTGTTTTCAGGATCGCAGGTATCTATGACATCAAGAACAGCATGTATGAAATGAGCCAGGTACTGGTCCAAAAAGAGGATCTGGCGGAACTTGCCGGAATTGGACTGAACGATTACCACCAGCTGATCATCCGCCTGGAAGACCTGGAAAGTACGGAGGAAGTAAGCGCCACGCTGCGCGCACAGTTACCTGGTCTGGAAGTATTGAACTGGAAAGAACTCCAGCCCGATCTGGCGATGATGACAGAGATGGTGCAGAAATTCTACGCCATCTTTATGGTCATCATCCTGGCGGCCCTCGCCTTCGGCATTGTCAACACTATGCTGATGGTGGTGCTCGAACGGACCAAGGAACTGGG
The DNA here is from genome assembly GCA_963792395.1 of uncultured Bacteroidales bacterium. Classification (GTDB taxonomy): domain Bacteria; phylum Bacteroidota; class Bacteroidia; order Bacteroidales. The sequence goes on along the minus strand of CAWBWE010000010.1, from coordinate 342,012 downwards.
AATGTTGACCGCCATTGGCATGAATAAGAAACGGGTATTCAATATGATCATGCTCGAATCGGTATTTCTCTCCCTGGTTGGGGGAGTGACAGGTATGATCATCAGCCAGATAGTAATTGGAGCCACCGCCAGGAATGGGATCAATTTTGCCTCTTATGCAGAGGGTTTGGAAGCCATGGGTTATCCTGCTCACATCTATCCCACCATTTCCACCTCATTTTTTCTCACGGTTACAGTCCTGATCATCCTCACCGGTGTTCTGTCCTCCATATACCCGGCCCTGAAAGCCCTGAAGCTGGATCCGGCAGAAGCACTTAGAACCGAATAAGCTCCTTACACCAATGGTTAAAACAAAAGTTATGAAGGTATTAGAAATCAAGAATGTACACAAAATATACAACAGCTCCGAGGTCAAGGTTCACGCCGTAAATGGTATTTCCCTGGATTTTGAAAAAGGGGAGTTTGCGGCCATTGTGGGCCCTTCAGGCTCGGGAAAAACCACGCTGTTGAATATGATTGGTGGCCTTGACAGCCCGACCGAAGGAGAGATCCTCGTGGATCAGACCAACCTGGCCAGATTGAAGTCTTCGGCGCTGATCGATTTCCGCATGCGCAATATCGGCTTCGTGTTTCAATCTTATAACCTGATCCCCGTACTCACCGCCAAAGAAAATGTGGAGTTTATAATGAGCTTGCAGAAATGGAACAAAAAAGACCGGGATAAACGCACCTTCGAACTGCTCAAAGCCGTAGGCCTGGAGGACCGGATCGAAAGCCGGCCATCTAAGTTGTCGGGTGGACAGCAGCAGCGGGTGGCTGTGGCCAGGGCTCTGGCTTCCAAGCCTAAATTTGTACTGGCCGATGAACCCACCGCCAACCTGGATTCCAAATCTACCGAGACCCTTCTGGAGATCATGGAGCTCCTGAATAAAGAAGAGGGGATTACCTTCATCTTCTCCACGCATGATGCACGAGTGGTTAAAAAAGCCCGAAGGGTCATTACCGTAGAGGATGGGAAAGTGATCTCAGACAAACGCAAGTAAAAGTAGTGCATGTTTTCCAAGCTACCTTATACTATTTTACTCTTTTGCTTGATTGCAGGAAAAGCTCTGGGTCAGGAAAAAATCTCCCTGACCGGATACCTTTCCGATATGCAGACCATTTACCGGATTCCGGACCAGTGGCTCTGGGAAAACAGTCTCCACAATCGCCTCAACCTGGAAGTCTACCCCACAGATTGGCTCTCTGGAACCTTACAGGTGAGAAACAGGGCCATCCTTGGAAACACCATCCGTAAATTTCCTGGCTATACCGAGTCCATGGACGGGGACCAGGGCTGGCTGGATATGAGCTGGGTAAGTGACGGAGCCCTGGGAGATAGCGCAGGCTATGTGCTTACCAGCTCGGTGGACCGCCTCTGGTTTCAGTTCACCTTCGCAAATCTGGAAATCAAAGCGGGCCGCCAGAGAATCAACTGGGGACAAACTTTTGTCTGGAACCCCAACGACATTTTCAACTCCTACTCCTATTTTGAGGTCGATTATCCAGAACGGCCGGGTAGTGACGCCCTGCGAATCTCCTATTATACCGGGAATGCTTCTACCCTGGAACTGGCCGCTAAAGTCGATAGTGCCGACAGGCTTACTGCAGCCACCTATTTTCGCTTTAACACCCTTGGATTTGATATCCAGTTCCTGGGCGGAGTATATCAGGAGGAGGACCTGATCCTGGGCGCCGGCTGGAGTGGTAACATTGGCTCATCGGCTATTAGGGGAGAGCTAAGTTATTTCAGGGACCTGGATCAGTTCAGGGATACCACTGGCTATCTAATGAGTTCCTGGGTTTTGATTATACCTTTTCCAACTCACTGATGATACAGGCTGGAGGGATTCTATTCTGCCTTTGCCCGGGACCTGGATGTATACAGTCTATGCAATTTTATTCCGGTAAGCTGGATGTAAAAAACCTGGGCTTTACACCCTGGTCCCTCTTTTGCAATATTAGCTATCCCCTGACTCCTCTGTTCAACGGGGGATTTGCCATCATCTGGTATCCGGAGTGGAAAGGGGTCTACCTGGGACCCTCCCTTGACCTCTCCTTAAAGAGTAACTTTGACCTGTCTTTGATCCTTCAATACTTCACAGCAGAGTTCGAGACCCCGCAGGGAAGTCGCGCAGAGAGAATAATACCTTTGGATTTTTCCGGTTTAAATGGAGTTTTTAAAGATTTGAGATAGCGTGCCATATCTTTACCAAATTGTTAAAAACTATCTTCCAACCCCATTCCTTTTTCCATTATATTAGAGGGTAGAATATAATCTGCTATAAAAGCTCCAACATGAATAAGCAAAGACTCTGGTTACACGGTCCTAATGGGAATGCCCGAATACCACTGGAACAATCGCGTGGTACTGATCACAGAAGATGAAGAGGTTAATTTCTTCTACCTGAAAACCCTGCTTCAAAGGGCTGATGCAAAAGTGATTCGCGCTAAAAACGGAAAAGAGGCCGTGGAGATAATTACCAAACACAAGGGAGTAGTTGACCTGATCCTGATGGACCTTAATATGCCTGTAATGGATGGTTATGAAGCCATGCGAATCATAAAATCACGCATCCTTCCATACCCATCATTGCACAGACTGCCTATACCATGAATAACGACCGCCACCGTTGTCTCCAGGCTGGCTTCAATGACTACATTGCCAAGCCCATCAACCGCCTGGCCCTCTACCGGATGGTCAATGACAACCTGTCATGAGAGCGCTTATTCCAAAAAGTATCCGGGGCCTCCATTACCATAAACAGGGAAAAAACAAAAAAGATTGGCCCCGGGCTGGTCGTATTGCTTGGTATTGAGGAGTCGGACGGAGCACCCGATATTGAATGGTTAAGCGGCAAAATCGTACGCCTCAGGATATTTGACGATGACAAAGGGATCATGAACCTCCCGGTAAGTGAGGTAAAAGGAGATATAATGATTGTAAGCCAGTTTACTCTCCACGCCAGTACCCGGAAGGGAAACCGACCCTCCTATATAAAGGCTGCCTCACCTGAGAAAGCCATTCCTCTGTATCATTCCTTTATCCGGCATGTGCAGGAGGAGCTCGGCAAAGAGGTAATAAGCGGTGAATTTGGCGCCTATATGCAGGTAACCCTGACCAACGATGGACCCGTTACCATAAGCATTGACACTAAAAACAGGGAATAATGACCATAAAAGAGGCACAGGAAACAGTGGATAAGTGGATCCATACCTACGGAGTCCGTTACTTTAACGAACTGACCAACATGGCCATCCTTACCGAAGAGGTTGGAGAGGTAGCCAGAATTATGGCCCGCACCTATGGCGAACAATCAAAAGGCTCGGCGCATATAGAAGCCGAGGATCTGGCCAATGAATTAGCTGATGTGCTCTTTGTGCTGATCTGCCTGGCCAATCAGACCGGGATAGACCTGGAGCTGGCTCTTCAGAAGAATCTGGAGAAAAAAACCACGCGGGATTTTGACCGTCATCAACAAAATGATAAATTGTAGGGTATAGAACCCGCATATGAAAATCCTTTCTGATTTTAACCTCACTGTAGACCCGGAGGAGGTAAAACAATCCCTGGATAAGATAAAATCGGCCATTCCTCCCGGCAATAATAAAAAGTTGTTAAAGCGGATCTTTGGCTTAATCGACCTGACCACTCTGAGTGAACAGGACAATATTGAAAGTGTTTCCCTGTTGTGTGAAAAGGTTAATCGCCTGACAGAGGTGTTTCCTGAAATGCCAGGCGTGGCAGCCATCTGTGTTTATCCGGAGCTGATTTCAGTGGTAAAAGAGAAGCTGGATAATCCCCTGGTAAGTATTGCATCGGTTGGCGGAGGCTTTCCCGCTTCACAGACCTTTACCAATATCAAGGTCATGGAGATTGAACAGGCCATCGAACAGGGTGCCGAAGAGATCGATATCGTCATGCCGGTGGGTAAATTCCTGATGAATGAATTGGAATATGTGGAATATGAAATACAGGTCATTAAACAACGCATGGGTCCGGTTCACCTGAAGGTGATCCTGGAGACAGGCAGCCTGAAAGATCTCTCGCTTATTCGTAAAGCTTCCCTGCTATCCATTCTTGCAGGAGCCAATTTTATTAAAACATCCACCGGAAAGATTTCCCCCGGGGCGACTCCTGAGGCCATGGTGGTGATGTGCGGTGCTATCAAGGATTATTACAACCGCACGGGTAAAAAAATTGGAATAAAGGCTGCCGGGGGTATTTCTGACACCCAAACAGCGCTGCTTTATTATTACATTGTAAAGGAAATCCTGGGTGAGGAATGGCTCAACTCAGAAAGGTTCAGAATCGGTGCAAGTCGGCTTGCAAACCGAATTTTGGGCGAATTTTTTGACCAAGGGCCTGATTTTGGGTATTTCTGATATTGATTGGTAGGATGAATTCCGTATATTTGTTAGATAAGAAATACGTTCTTACCACATAAAATTATAGCGGTTCGATACTACAATTCCATTCTCATAGAGACGGGTTGAATTCCATGGCTTTTTTTCTTCAATATCGGACCGCTATTTTTTTATTTCATCAGGCGGTAGTGGAGGTAGTCCAACATCAGGGGAATATCCTTGGCATTAATCCCGTTCTTTAACAACATCACACGGTCATCTTCCATGGTCTTCAGAAAGTCTTCCATCTGAAAATTCAGATCTCTCAGCGACTGTATATAAAGCTCTACGGCATCTCTTTTGTTTCCTCTTGCCCATTGAAGATGGCCATAATTGATGTAGTCATAGTAGCCAGGCTTTCCTTCAAATACCCTGGCAAAATATTTGTCCGATTTATCCAGCTCCCCCGTGGCAAAGTAGCACCAGGCAATGGGACGCAGAATATGCAGGTTTCCGGGATTCAGATACTCAATTTTGAAGTAGTGCTTCAAAGCCGTACTATAATTCCCCAGTTTCAGGTGACAGAAACCCTTTAGCGATTCAATGGTCTGATCATCAGGCTGGAGAACGGCCGCCTTATCATAAACCTCAAGCGCCTTTTTGAAGGCCCCATCTTTTCGAAAACAGATGCCCATATTCTTCAGGGTCCATAGATTGGGTTCCCCGGTCAGGCCGATCTTTTGGTAATAGTCGATGGCGCCCCGGTAATTCCCCATTTTCTGGCTGCAATACCCGGCCTTTTCCAGCAGTTCCTTATCGTTAACCTGCTTCTCCAATAACATATTAAAGATGTCCAGCGCTTCCTCAAAATGATCCTTTTCAAAAAGATATTCGGCAATATTTCTGGTAATGGCATCATCTTCTACAATATGGCCGAAGAAGCTGGAACGGTAGAGATCCAGTTTTCCTTCAAATACATCCTCAAACTCATTCTTAAAGGGAGAGATCTTAAAAAAGCGGTAGAGATCCTGAATGTACTGGATAAATACGGTTCGTTTGGTAAAATCACCCGAAGTCAGCTGCTCATCGGCAAGCATCTCCTGCATGCCCTCCATCTCCATTAAAAAGGCATTGGAGAGCAGCTTTTTCTGTTCCTCCGGCAAATAGCGCAGATTAAAAATAAAACTGTATTTATCGCTGTTGCAGAGAAAGGGTGTTTTCTTTAGCCCATCTACAAAAATATCCGGATCAAACTGATCGTTTCTGGTATCATATATCTCCTTCAGATCCGGATTCTCATGGTGAAAGGGAACCAGCCAGTTGGTCATTTCATTGAAGAATGGAAACTGCTTCAGATGCGCAAAGGTGGTCATATAGACATCTGCACCTTCCATCTGTAATTTCATAAACTCATCTACTTTCCTGTAGAGATCATCCGACTCGCTGAACATCGATTCCCAATCCGGATTCCTCCCCTCTTCCAGTAACTCATCACGGATGTCATCCATCTTAAGTTTATCCTCCAGCTTCGGCTTCAACTTGGCCATCTCAGGAATCAGATCCTCCTGCAGCTTCCTCCCAATCTCCAGGGTATCGCGGGTACGGATCAGCTGCAGCGCAATCTTCTCCATGTTCTGTTCCAGATGGAGCTCCTCGTTAATAAGTTTTAAGCGATGAACAATATTCGGGTAAAACTCCACTCTCAGATCATATATATAAAGCAGGATAACAAGGGCCACCAGCGCCCTGGCCGACACTTCCTGGTCCTCTTCCTCAGTAAAATCAATAAGCCGGTGAACCTTTGCCTCATCCCAGTATCTTAAACCGGAAAGCAAAATCGCACTGATATAGAGGGCCTTCTCATGCCATACAAAATCCTTGCAGGAGATGATGGCGGCAGACAGGCTGTTCTCCGCTTCATTGTAACGGTTGCTTAACCAGAGATGCTTGAAAATATCGGCCGAAAGCTTCCTGCGGCGCTCATCATCAGCTTCCGGGGAAACCCTTCCTTCATCGATCATTTCATCCAGCTCCCGTTTAAAACTCAGGTCGTCCATGGTTTCAATGACCCGGGTACCGTTCAGCTCCTGCTGCCGGTCCACCTCCCTCTTCAAAATATAGGTATGCCACCCGGAATGTTGCTCCATTAAGCGGTCCTTTACCCGGTCGGCCAATTCGAGAATGGAGGTCAGCAGTTTGTGGTAGACCCGGTCCCTCTCCGGATCCTGAACACCCTCCAGCATATAATTAAGCATCTGCTCATAGGTGTGCTCCAGATGTTCCTGCTGAATAAAAAAATCGCTGTACCCCGACTCACTGACTAGTTTTTTAAGTACGTCCAGCGAATCTTTCACCCGTCTGGTGGAGACCAGGTGACAGAGATGCGTGTACAGGCTTTTAATTTTATTGACATTGATCATTCACTAAGGTTTCATGATCCTGTCCAAATATCAAGCCATGGCTGCTCAAACAGACAGAATGTCAGATAATAGCCAGGCCCATCAATAGCTAAGCACGTGATAACCGCTCTTCAGATATCTGGTAAGAGGCACTCCCATGCCCTTTACATCTATTCCCAGGGCCCTGAGCTCCTCTGTGACCCCAAGCATATTGGAACAGGAAACACAGGCCTCGAGGATCACCCCATCTTCAATCATGGCCTTTACCTTCTTCTGAAGCTCCTCATTTTCGGCCAGCAGCCTGGAAGAGGATCCCCAGACAATTAACACTACCTCATCAAACCACCCGTTGCGTTTGGCCGCATGGGTGTACATCAGGCAGGACTTTTCAGCAACATCAGGGTCTCCCGATGTCCACAGCACGGCCAGTTTTTCTTGTTTTTTCTCCATATCCTGGGCTTTTACTTCCACCGCCAGGGTCACCAACAGCATACAAGATATAACAAACAGATGGACGGTGTTCCTTACAGTTTTTTTCATTTATAAATAGATTGATTATTGATCTTTTCTGGTCAGTGGATAAACCACATAGGTATATAACCAGCAACCCATACAGAAGTTTAAACCACACTCCAGAAAGGCAAAAAGCACCAGAACACTGCCTGAAATATAGGCCAGTAAGGGCAAATGCATCAAAGCTCCCAGTGTTGTAATCAAGGTAAGTATCATCCCTATTCTTGCTGCAAACATTTTGGGAGCCTTATCAATAAAAACCGGCTGTGTCCCTGTAATTTTCACAAAAAGGTGCGCCAGGAAACTCAGGGGGCTATAGGTTAATTTTGTAAATGCCCTTACAAAAAAGTCCACCGCCAACAAGGCGGGAAAGAGCGCAAATCCGGTCACAAAATAAGCACCCATGGTAATAACCACCCCCAGTGCCGTTGCCCTGACCTGGTTCTCGTCCACACGCTCCGGGGATACCGGGCATATTAATTGTTTCACTAGTTTCATGTTTTCACTTTTTATTATCCATTGCTCTTTAGACGCTCCGGCAGATTAAACCTTACATGTTTAAGAACCACACAAAAGTACTCAGGGACAAGGTGGGAGCACCGGCTGTCAAGAGATTTAGCTTACTTTTAACATTTTCCATTATATTCACAGGATGCCTGGGCCTTTAAACACCTGCCATGTGGAAATAGACAAAAGCAGAATCTGCATTGATCCGAAGGAGATTGCCAAGCTCCTGGGAGATCAAGCGGAACTTATTGACGAACATACAGGTAGGCTTATCGAACAGTACATCGCCAGGACCCTGGATCTTAGCTCCCCCTCCGGTGCCTATGTCCTGGCAGATGCTTTGGAAAGCAAATCCACCCGGGTGATTAAAGCTTCCGGGATCACCTTTAACTCTGGGAAGATCATTCATAGGATGCTGAAACATTCAAAATCTTATGCTTTCTTCCTGGTCACCGGCGGGCCGGAACCGGAAAAGCTGGCCAGAGCATTAATTTCGGAGGGAAATTACCTGGAGGGATACCTGGTTGATCTGGTGGCTTCGGCATTAGTTGATTTGGCAGCTGACCACTTGCAGGAACAGCTCCGAAACCGGGTTCAGTCAGAGGGGAATCAGATCACCAACCGCTACAGTCCGGGTTATTGCGGCTGGGATGTGGAAGAGCAACAAAAATTGTTTAGCCTGTTCCCCGGGGGCTGCTGCGGCATCTCCCTTTCAGCTTCTTCCCTGATGAATCCGGTCAAATCGATTAGCGGTATCATTGGTATAGGGGCCGATGTCAGGTACCGGGATTATACCTGTGAACTCTGCTCCATGAAGGACTGTCACTTTCGTAGGGTGAGGGATCAATAATAAGCAGCAGCCTCCTGCTTTTCGAACAGGCTGTCAAACTGCGGATTCAACCCGAAATGAACAGGGGCCTGCTCATCTTTAAGCCAAGCTTCAAGTTCACTAAGCAATTTCTCTGATTTAATTGGATTTATGTTTGCTAAATTGTCTCGCTCTCCAGGATCTGAAAGAAGATTGTAGAGCTCTATTCCCTTGTCCTCATAATAATAATGAAGCTTCCAATTCCCCTTTATAATGACAGAGCCGGGGCGGGTTCGAAACAGGGGATCCCGTCCATCGTCGTAGCCCATTCTGTAGGCCTGAAGATATACAGGGAAGTGAAAAAAGAGGGGTCTCTCCGGGAGGGTGCCTTTCCCTTCCAGCAGGGGCCAGAGGGAAAGGCCATCCAGATTCTCGGGACCCTCTTCCCCTGCAATCTCCATCAGCGTAGGATAAAAATCCAGATGGCTAACCGGCTCTTCCGGTAGAAATCCACTTTTGATCCTGCCCGGCCATTTGAAGATCATGGGAATTCGTATCCCTCCTTCATAATAGGATCCCTTACCGGCCCGCAGGGGGTCCTGACAGGATATTTCCCTGATCCCTCCATTATCGGAGGTAAAAATGACCAGGGTTTTTTCTGTAAGACCCTGCTTAGCCAGTTCCTGCATCACGCTGCCTATACAACTGTCCAGATTTTCCACCATCCCTGCATAGCCAGCATTATTCTGACAGGCTTCAGTTCCTTTCATAAGATACTTCTTTTCAAGCGCAGTTTTGGATTGAATGGGTGTATGGACCGCATAGTAGGACAGATGAAGAAAAAATGGCCGGTCCCCTTGCCGCTTTATAAAAGCTATGGCCTCATTGGTCAGGCGATCCGTGAGATACTCTCCTTCAGGAGCTTCCAGACCGGGCGGAGCGTAAGGGGCAAAATAACTTCCGGGGTGGCCCCAGGTACTTCCTCCCACATTGTAATCCATGCCCTGGGAGCCGGGATCCTTCCCCAGGTGCCATTTCCCGATGTGCCCCGTGGAATAGCCAGCCTGATTCAGGGCCTCGGCCAGGGTGAAAAAACGATCCTGCAGGGTGATAGTATTTGTCGCCGGAATCAATCTTCGGGTTCTGGAATCCCCTCTTTCAGAAGAGCCAACCGTATATATTCCATGTGCTGTGGCGTACATTCCCGTCATGAGACTTGCACGGCTGGGAGCACAATTAGCTGCCGCAGCATAGGCCCTGTTAAAGACCATTCCTTCAGCAGCCAGAAGGTCCAGGTTGGGGGTTTCATAAAAAGAGGAGCCCATGAATCCAAGGTCCTTCCATCCCAGATCATCGACAATAATCATTACAATATTCGGTAGTCCGGGGTCCTCTTTAACACAGGAGGAAAGGGCTGGCAGCAGAAATAGCGAAACAAGAAGGATCTGCTTATACATTGCTTCCCTAATTTGTCCTTCTCCCAAAATTAAACTTTGCCGAGGGTTCCCGGGCATCTTCCATCAGCCTGGCAAAGGTCTCTGCCAGATCCGGATGTGCTTCAGCCACATTGTTTTCTTCAAAGGGATCACTCTCCAGGTTATAGAGTTCCAATGGCCCATATGGATGCTTCCCTGCCTGGAGCCTGACAGCCTTCCATGGATCCTGCAGAATCGCCTGTTTACCTCCCATTTCATGGAATTCCCAATATAAATAAGGATGCTCGGGCTGCTGCTCTCCGAGCAATTCGGGAAGAAAGGAAATTCCATCGGTCCCTTCCAGTTCACTGCCGGTCAGATCGGCCAGGGTGGGAAGCAAATCCCAGAAGGCCGATGGATGAGCTGACACCCGGTTCTTCTCTATGGTGCCGGGCCAGCTAACGATAAAAGGAACCCTGATTCCTCCTTCATAAAGATCCCGTTTAAATCCACGTAATCCCGCATTACTATTAAAAAACTGAGGATCAGCACCCCCTTCCAGATGGGGACCGTTATCACTGGAAAACATAATGATCGTCTGCTCCGTAAGCCCCAGCTCCTTAAGCAGACTTACAATTTCCCCCACGTAGATATCGATCCGGCGGACCATGGCTGCAAAGGTGGCATGCGGATGTTCCTGGCTACAATACATGGATATCTGCATATCCGGTCCGTAGTCTGCTCCGGGCCTTCCCACATAGGGTGTTTCCGGATATTTTCCCTGGTAATACTGAAAGATACTGTCCTCCGGAACAATTAATTCCGCATGGGGAATCACCATGGGTAAAAAAGCAAAGAAAGTAGTATCGCGATTATTCCTGATAAAGTCCAGGGCCTGCTGTTGAATCACATCAGGGGCGTAAGTCCGGGTACTGCTCCAGTCATTACCCTCCAGAAAAACCTTCTCTTTATTGTCCCAAAGGTATGCAGGGTAATAGCGGTGGGCAATTCGCTGACAATTGTATCCAAAGAAGCGGTCGAATCCCTGGTTTAAGGGATCTCCTTCCGACCCGGGATACCCCAGTCCCCACTTCCCAAAGGCCCCGCAGACATAAGCAGCCATTTTCAAATGCTCAGCCAGGGTAAGAGCCGAATCGGGCAGAGGCCACTGACCCTCTGGTTTCACTTCCTGGTTCCCGCGGATGGGAGTATGTCCGGTATGTTGTCCGGTCATCAGCACAGACCGTGAAGGCGCGCATACGGTGCTCCCCGAATAGTGTCTGGTAAAACGGATGCCATCCCTGGCCAGCTGGTCCAGGTGGGGTGTGGCAAACTTGTCCTGCCCGTAAGAGCCCAGATCGCCGTATCCCAGATCATCGGCCAGGATATAGATGATATTGGGAGGGGCCGCAGGGCTTGTTGGAGTATCACTATTGGAAATACAGGCCGTAAGGATCAGGGCCAGCATCAAAACAAAAAGATTAATCCTGAGTTTCATCTATGGTGCCGTAAAATAAAAATACAATGTACATATTTCGCACAAATCCTCTACTGGATTGTTTACTTTTGCCATGATGAAAAAGGTCTCATTTAAAACATTGGGCTGCCGCTTGAACCAATACGAAACCGATGCCCTGGTCACCCGCTTTCATCAGGCAGGATATCAGGTGGTGGACTATTCCACCCCTGCCGATATTACGGTTATTAATACCTGCACGGTGACCAACCAGAGCGATCAGAAATCCCGGAATACCATTAATCAGGCAGCCAGGAAAAATCCGGCCGGCCTGGTGGTGGTCACCGGATGCATGGCCAACAATCACAAGGAGCAGCTGGAAGCTAATGAGAAAATCACCTATGTGGTGGATAATGAACGTAAGAGTCAGATCGTCTCGCTGGTAGATGCTCACTTTAAAGGCGAGGTAGTTCATCCCGAAACCTACTCCGGAGATATTTTTGGATTTGAAACTGTAGATCTTAGCCTGCATACCCGCACTTCCATCAAGGTACAGGATGGCTGCGATAATTTCTGTACCTATTGCATTGTTCCTTCGGTCAGAGGACGAGCGCTAAGTCGCCCCCTGGAAGAAATTCTGGAAAATATCCGCCGGGTAGTTGAAAATGGTTTTAAGGAAATCGTTATCACCGGAGTGAATATAGGGCGCTATGAGTTTGAACAATATAAGCTGGAAGACGTCCTGGAAAAGATCGTGGAGCTCCCTGGCGATTTTCGGGTCCGCATTTCCTCCGTGGAGCCGGATGGCTTTGGTCCTGAATTTTTTAAAGTGTTCCGGCACCCCAAAATGGCTCCCCACCTTCATCTTTGCATTCAGAGTGGATCCGATCCCATTCTGAAAAAAATGAGAAGAATGTACACCATTCATTCTTTTATGGAAATTATGGAAAGTTTCCGTGAAGCCATCCCCGACTTCAACTTCACCACCGACGTGATCGTTGGTTTCCCGGGAGAGACAGAACACGATTTTAAGGAGACTGTCCGGGTGGTTAAGGAGGCGGGGTTCAGTCATATTCACACTTTCAGATACTCCAGAAGAAAGGGGACCAGGGCCGACCGGATGGAGGAACAGGTGGCGGAGAGGGTAAAGGCGGAACGAAGTGAGGTCATCAGGCAGATATCTGAAGATAACAGGCTCCGGTACATGGACTCCATGATTGGGAAAGAACAGCGTGTGTTGATCGAAAAGCTGAATCCCGGAGGACTGGCTTATGGCTATGGCGAACATTACCTCCCGGTGCAGTTTTCTACACCCGTTCGCACAAAAAACAGCTTCCGGGATGTTATTCTTGATAAAGTAGAGCCTGCCGGGGCTCCATACCTGCATGCCAGGGATCAGAGCTTATAGCCATAGTAGAGATGGTCGGCCTCCTGCCCTCCTATTTGTGCAATCCCGGGCATTCTGCCCCACTCTTCAAATCCGAACTTATGGAGCAAGGCAATACTGGCCGGATTTCTATGTAACAAAATGGCAATAAGCACGGTAAATCCATATTCAGGGGCGGCTCTTATAAGGTAGCTCAGCATAAAGCCTCCCACTCCTTTTCCTCTCTGCGTTTCCTCCACATAGTAACTTACTTCTGCCACATGAGCAAGGGCCTGACGATCTTCCCGGTAGGGCCCCAGGGAAGCCCACCCCAGGACTCGCCCCTTGTCCCGGGCCACAAAAACCGGATAACGGGCAGGATTGTGAGCGACAAACCACCGCCTCCGCTCCTCCAGCTCCACCGGCTCCAGGTGGGCAGTGCAGAAGCGCTGTTGCACCGCCTGATTATATATCTCGTTTATCAAAGGCAAATCCTTCGGCTGTGCTAACCTGATCTCCATAGGCCAAAGTTAAAAAAGAGTTAGACTCAACAATCTGTTTAAACCTTTTACGAACTACATTGTCTAACTCCTATTCTTTGCGCGAATTTTTGACTTTTAATCACAGATAATGAGAAAAATAGACAGAAGAATCGTCATCATAGTAAGTGTCATTTTTATCCTGGGACTGGCCTATGGTTTAATGCGGTTTTTAATTGCCCAGAAGGAAGAGCCTCCTGTGCGCCGGACCCTGGAAGCACGTCGCTATGTAAAGGTGGAGCCGGTAACATACAAGCGCATATCATCCTCCATAGTCGAAACGGGACGAGTCTCCTCCATTGCCGAAATTGATATTGTAGCTGAAGGATCGGGAAAAATTGAGGCCGGGCAGGTATCCCTGAAGACCGGAGCCCGTTTTTCCAAAGGGGATGTGTTGTTTGTGGTTTATCCCGACGAGGCTATTCTTTCTTTAAAAGCCAGGAAAAGCCAGTATCAGAATCTTCTGGCAAGTATTATTCCCGACCTGGTCATTGATTTTCCGGAAGAGGAAGAAGCCTTCGTTCAGTTTTTCTCTTCCATCGATGTGGGCAGGCCCCTGCCTCCCATGCCGGAGATAAAAGACAATAAGTTAAAAATCTTCCTGGCCAGCAGAAATGTAATCAGCGAATACTACAACATTGAGCGGGATGAATTGCAGCTGAAACGACTTACTGTCCGGGCACCGTTTAACGGAACCTTCAAAGAGGTTTACATGGAGCAGGGGGCCTATACCAATACCGGGGGTCGTGTGGCGCGGGCTATACAAACCGATCACCTGGAGCTTGAGGTTCCGCTTCAGCGCCAGGATGCTGCCTGGGTCAGCCTGGGAGATGAAGTTATTGTACAGTCCGAAGACGGATCGATCACCTGGAAAGGAAAAGTACTCCGAAAGAGCCCGTTTTTAGACGAAAACACCCAGCGACAAACCATTTTTATCAGTATCCCAAATCAGAATAAACAGCCTATTTTTGCGGGTGCATATTATGTGGCTTATTTCCCTGTCAGGCCCATCGAAGGGGTTATGGAAATTCCCCGGAACTCGGTGTTTAATTCCAATGAAGTGTTTGTGGCCCGCTCGGGCCGACTGGCAAAAGAAAAGATCAATGTTATAAAGGTCAATCAAAGTACCCTGATTTTTAATGGGCTGCCTGAGGGGGATTCTGTGGTGGTGCAACAGCTGATAAATGTTTCTGAAGGAACCCTGGTACAGACCAATATGGATGAACAAGCCATGGGCCCTGCAGGAACCGGTGGGCCGCCTCAGGGAGCCCCTGCGGTGAAAACAGCCCAGAAAGAAGATAAGCAGGATACCTCTGAAAAAAAATCCAAACGTAACTAAGCCCGGATATGAGGAAGATAATTGAACGTTTTGTAGAATACCCGGTCTATGCCAACCTGATCATCGCCGTGGTGATCCTGGCTGGTGGGCTCAGCCTGACCAATATGAAGAAGTCCTTCTTCCCCGAGACGGAGAGTCGCTTTCTTTCTGTTTCTGTGTTTTATCCCGGAGCTTCACCGGTGGAAATGGAGGAGGGGGTCACTTCCCGCATTGAAGAAGCGGTCAGGGGCCTGGTCGGGATTAAGGAGATCACCTCAACCTCAGTGGAAAATATGGCTTCAGTCTCCATTGAGACTACCGGTGAATATCCCATTAACGAAGTTCTCCAGGAGGTAAAGAATGCGGTGGATGGGATTTCCTCCCTGCCCTCCGCGGCAGAGAGGCCCATTGTGTCCAAGCGCCGTTCGCGCGCGGGTGCTATCCGGCTTGAGCTGGTCCCGGTAGACGGGAACGAGATGAATCTGATGACTCTGAAAGAGCATGCCCAGCGCATCGAGGAGGATTTTTTCCACTCAGGGGTCATGAGTCAGATTTCCATCTCCGGCTATCCCCAGCCAGAAATATCGGTGGAAATCAAGGAGGATGAGCTGCTCAGGTATAACATCACCTTTAGTGAAATTGTCCGCGCCATACAAAACAACAACCAGGATGTTTCAGGAGGCGAGATTAAATCCGAGGAGGAGGAATTTTTGATCCGGCTTCGCTCCAGGAGTGCCGATCCCAATAAAATAGGGGGCATTACCCTCAGAGGTCAGGCCGATGGAGGGTTCATCCTGATCCGGGACGTGGCAGATGTAAAGGTTAAATTTGCGGATTCACCAAACAAACAATGGACCAACGGCAAACCCTCCGTCTCCATCAACGTGCAGAAGCTCCCGGAGGAGGACCTGGACGAAATTAACGACTATGCCCTTCAGTACATCGAAGAGTTTAACGAAAGAAATCTGGGCGTAGAACTCATTGTGTCCAGGAACTACCTGGATATTCTTGCCAGCCGCCTGAACCTGCTGACCAGAAACGGGCTGCTTGGGTTAAGTCTGGTGATTATTGCACTTTCCATGTTCCTTAGTTTCCGTCTGTCCTTATGGGTTTCTTTCGGGATACCCTTTAGTTTCCTGGCCATGTTTATTGCTGCAAGCTTTATGGGGGTAACCATAAACCTGCAATCGCTTTTCGGCATGATTCTGGTGATCGGGATCCTGGTGGACGACGGGATCGTGATTGCTGAAAATATCTACCTGCATTTTGAGCGGGGTAAGACCCCCATGCATGCGGCTGTGGATGGAACCCTGGAAGTGGCCCCGGCGGTACTGACCTCCGTGGCCACCACCATCGTAGCCTTCTCCCCCCTTTTATTCCTTCGCGGAACCAGGATGGAAATGATGTGGGATGTTGCCATCGTGGTGATTGCGGCACTTTTTTTCTCCCTGTTCGAGGCTTTTCTGGTACTTCCCGCCCACCTGGCCAATGAGAAGACTCTGAGCCGGAAAAGCCTCCAGGCAAAAAACAAGGGCCTTAGAAAGTATTTCGAAGGATTTATCATATGGTTACGCGACCGGATATACCAGCACTTCCTGAACTGGCTGGTAAAATGGAGATACATTGCTGCCAGTTTTCCCGTTGCCCTGGTGCTGATTACTTTGGGCCTTTTTATGGGGGGGCATATCCGCAACACGTTCTTCCCCATGGTTGACTTTGATCAGTTTACCCTGAATGTGGCCTTTACCCCCGGGGATGGAGAAAAACAAACCCTGGAGTTCCTGGACCGGTTTGAAACAGCTATCTGGGAGGTCAACGGGGAGATAACTGAAGAGCTGGGATTGGATCATGATATCATTGAGCGAACCAGTAAAGAGCTTGGCAGTGCCTTTAGCGGACAGGAGCGGGGCGCCCATGCCGGAAGTATCAGTGTGTACCCCATTGACCTGGAGGGCTATGACATTTCAGGCAGGGATATTTCCACTCGCGTAAACACAAAAATCGGCAGGGTCCCTGAGGCCAGCAAATTCACCGTAGGCGGATTTAACAGGTGGGGCTCACCGGTTTCCATCGGACTGATGTCTAAAAACCTGAAGGAACTGGACGAAGCCAAAGAATACATGATTGCACGACTCAACGAGATGCCCCAGTTGAAAGATGTGAACGAAAACATTGCCCTGGGTAAGCAGGAGATCCGGCTAGATCTGAATGAACGAGCCTATTACCTTGGGCTGGATGAGTCCACCATTGCCAGCCAGGTCAGACAGGGCTTTTACGGGGCTCAGGCCCAACGGCTTCAGGTGGGTCGGGATGAACTCCGCGTCTGGGTACGCTATCCAAAATCGGACCGTACCACCCTGGGACAGCTGGAGAATATGAAGATTAAAACAGCCCAGGGCACCTACCCCCTTTCGGAGCTGGCTGACTATCATATGGAACGTGGTCCGGTAGCCATTAACCGCTACAATGGTTCCCGGGAGATCCGGGTGGAAGCAGAAACCGTGGATCCTCTGGCTTCGGTTCCGGACATCCTGGAACAGATCGAGGCAGAGATCATTCCCGAACTGGAGGCGCAATTTGCCGGAATCCGCGTGGTCTACCAGGGTCAGCAAAAATATAGCCAGGAGGCCATGGGGCAGGCCGGAAGATCCTACCTGCTTGCCTTTATGGTCATTTTTATGCTGCTGGTAACCCATTTCAGGAGTGTCCCCAAAGCATTTATTGTGCTCATGATGATTCCCATTTCTCTGCTGGGTGTGGCCTGGGGCCATGGCCTGCATGGTCAGCCCCTCTCCATGATGAGCTTGTGGGGGGCGGTAGCACTTACCGGGGTAATTATCAATGATGCCATTGTTTTCTATTCCAAGTTTGACGGCCTTTTGATTGAGGGCTGGAAGGTGCCGGATGCGGTGAAAGAGGCGGGCAAAATTCGATTGCGGCCCATTATCCTCACCTCCATTACCACCAGCGTTGGACTCTTTCCCATGCTCTTTGAAAAAAGCGTACAGGCACAATTCCTGATCCCCATGGCCATTAGCCTGGCATACGGTGTATTCCTGGGAACCATTTTTATTCTGATCTTTTTCCCGGTGTTAATTTTGCTCTTAAACGATGCCAAAGTTTATATACGCTACCTGTGGACCGGAGTGAAACCGACCCGTGAGGAGGTGGAGACTGCCATGATCCAGAATCAAAGAAAGCTAAAATTCGAGAGAAACCGGGGCAGAAGAGAAACAGCCATTGAAGAATAATTTGATTATGATACCATTGAAAAAAACAGCCTATATCCTCAGTATTCTGTTCCTGTTTAACCTGGCAAAGGGACAGGATAATCTCCTGACACTCTCCACAGCACTGGAACAGGCGCTGGAAAACAACTACGGATTGATTATCTCACGGGCCAGCCTGGATGTGGCAGAGATCAATAACAACTGGGGGACGGCTGGTCGATACCCGACTATCGGTTTTGACGCCTCTGATAATAACAGCTACGAACTGAACAGCAGCCTGTACACCAACCGGCTCGCAGCAGGCGTGGGATTAAACTGGACACTCTTTGATGGATTCCGGGTAAATATCACCAAGTCCCGTCTGGAGAACCTGGAGGATCTGACTTCAGGCCAACTGGCCATACAGGTGGAGTCGACCATTGAAGATATTATCCTGGCCTACTTCAGTGTGCTCCTGCAGAAAGAGCAACTAAAGGTGATTGAAACCGTGATGCATCTCTCAGAGGATCGTTATCAGTACGAACTGAAAAAGAAATCCCTGGGCGGATCGGTCACATACAATGTGCTGCAGGCGAAGAATGTTTACCTGACTGACAAGGCTGATTATATGAACCAGGAGGTGCTGCTCAGGAATACCATCAGGAACCTGAATTATATGATGGGCGTTGAACCCGCATTATCCTGGGAGTTTGCCGAAACCTTTGAGGCAGATACTTCCGGGTTTATCCTGGCCGACCTGCTGGCGAAAATGACAGCAGACAACCAGTCTCTTAAAAATCAATATACCAACCTGCTTTTACAGGAGAATGAAACTTCCCTTCAAAAATCGGCCTATTATCCCTCCCTCTCCCTGGGAGCAGGAATGGACTACAGCCATACCCGGGGATATTCTGGTGGAAGCCAGAGCCTGAACAGTGAAAGCCTCTCTCCCTACGGAAATATCCGTCTCTCTTTTGATATCTACAGCGCAGGAGTAAGAAAACGAGGGGTGGAAATCGCCCGGATCAACGAGGAAGTGGCCAAAGTGGAAATAAACCAGATGGAACATGCGCTGACCAATGAACTTTTCAACCTCTTCGATTATCACCAGGTAAGGCTGGAATTGTTGAATGTGGCAAATGAGAACCTGGAAGCTGCCGAATTAAACCTAAGCATTTCAGAGGAAAAATACCGGTCCGGAGTTATCAATTCCTTCAACTACAGGGATATCCAGTTGATTTATCTGAACGTAAGCTATCAGCGACTTTACGCTATTTACAACCTGATCAGCTCCAAAGCCGGCCTTACCAGAATTACCGGTGGGTTTCTGAGCTACGCCAGCGAGTAATCCTTCCTGAACTGTACGGATCCGGACAGTGTTTGTCCGCCAGTGGG
This sequence comes from uncultured Bacteroidales bacterium, assembly GCA_963792395.1. Lineage (GTDB taxonomy): Bacteria > Bacteroidota > Bacteroidia > Bacteroidales. Next base: position 322,701 of record CAWBWE010000010.1, on the reverse strand, counting down.
CATATCGAGAAGGATTCCCGGAAATCTGTATTAATATAAAGGACTGATATACTACAGTTTAAAGTCTGTGGTAAGGCATTTGTAGATTTACAAGTGCCATATGCACCATTATAGAAGCAGATGCTCCGACATTTACTGACCATTGCCATCAGGAATATCCTGAAGCATTTCAACTATTCCATACTGAATATCCTGGGTCTGGCCATTGGCATTTCCAGTTTTCTGTTCATCCTGATCTATGTCGCCGATGAGCTGAAGTATGACCGTTTTCATGAAAATCATAAACAGATTTATCGCATGAACCGGCTCTATGATTCTAACGATATTCACGAAGATGCGGCCACGGTTTCATTTCCTTTTGGCCCGGCCCTGGCCGAGGATTACCCGGACATGATTAAATCGGTGGTACGTTTCTTTGACTTTCAGATCTCTGAAATACTTTTTGAAAACCTGGAGGATAGCAGCTCAGTGTTGAAATTCAATGAGGAGTGGTTCTATATGGCCGACTCCAATGTGTTCCAGATGTTTACCTTTCCGCTGCTGGAAGGGGATCCGGCAAGTGCTCTCGACCGGCCCAATACGATTGTCCTTTCGGAGAGTACTGCAAAGAGATATTTTGGAAACACTCCGGCCCTCGGAAAAACCCTTCGGATGGAGGAACAGATCCTATTTGAAGTGACGGGGATTATGAAGGATTTGCCCGCTCAGTCTCACTTCAAGATTGATATGCTTGCCTCCCTTTCCACCTTCAGGATCATGCAGAGGGGACAGTTCCCCCAGACCTGGATCTGGAATCCCTGCTGGACCTATGTACAGCTGAATGAAAACATCCCCCGGGAACAACTGGAGGCACAGCTTCCCGATTTTCACCTGAGGCAGTATGCTGATTTCCAGGACCAGAAAATAGAGCTTTATATGCAGCCACTGGCCGATATACATCTGAACTCGCACCATGATTATGAGATGCATCCCAATGGCAAGAAGACCTACATCCGGATCCTGGGAGCCATTGGGGTTTTTGTCCTGATCCTTGCCTGCATCAATTTTATGAATCTGGCCACTGCCAGCTCATCCGGACGGGGACGGGAAATCGGTATGAAGAAGGTTGCCGGCGCCAGAAGAAGACAACTACGGGCTCAATTTCTGGGAGAGTCTCTGATTATTACCTTGTTTGCAGTTCTGCTCTCAGCGATTCTTGTGGAACTGCTGCTCCCGGCTTTCAACAACTTTACCGGTAAATCCGTTGATACGGGTATAGTGATCCATCCGGTCAGCCTGGCAGTTGGCATAGCCCTGCTCCTGATTGTGGGCTTTCTTTCCGGAGCGTATCCTGCCTTTTACCTGTCCCGACTGGATACCAGCCATCTAAAAGGCACCCTTTCTACTGGTGCGGGAAAAGGGCTGGCCCGTAAGATTCTGGTGGTAGTACAGTTCCTGATTTCTGTGGCCCTGATCATCATCACGATTACCGCATACCTGCAACTAAACTACCTGAGAAAGGCAGACCTGGGATTTGACCGTGACCAGGTGATTCTGATCCCCACAAAATTTAATGCGGCCCTTCATTTTGACAGGTTTTCAGAAGAGCTTAAAAAACATAACCAGATACTGTCCGTTACCGGAATGGAGGATATTCTGGGTGCCAACCACAATACCCGCTCGGTGGTTGTGGAAGGCATGTTCGATGACCAGCCTTTCTGGTACCCCGCCTTCCTGGTCCGATATGATTTTATTGAGACCTTTAATATTCCCGTCGTAGAAGGAAGGGCCTTTTCCCGGGACTTTCCCTCAGACAGCTCGGAAGCAATTATGATTAACGAGAGCATGGCCAGGCACCTGGGCTGGAGCAACGAAGAAGCCATTGGTAAAGCGATGAGGATGGATGGAAATGAGCGTGTCATCGGAGTTTTTTCAGATTTTAATGCACTTTCCCTGCATAAACCTGCAGAGAATTTCATTCTTGATATGCTCCAAAATCCCCTGGGTGCCGCCGCGCTAACCAGATATATGGCCGTCAAGGTCAATACGGACAATTACAGCGAAGTCCTGGACTACATAAAGATCGTCTGGGAAGATATAGCGCCAACCAGACCCTTCGAATACTCCTTCCTGGATGAGGAGCTCTCTGCGCTGTATAAAGATGAAAGCAGCTTTTCCAAACTCTCCATTATCCTAACCATCCTGGCCATTATCATTGCCTGCCTTGGCATTATTGGTCTCACCTCCTTTATGGTAGAGAGAAAAACCAAGGAGATCAGTATTAGACGCGTACACGGAGCGACTACTGCCAATGTTAACTCTCTGTTATCCAAAGAGTTTTTATGGCTTATCTTAATCTCCAATTTCATTAGCTGGCCCCTGGCCTACCTGGTCATCAAACGTTGGCTGGATAACTTCAGCAGACACATTGATATTCAATGGTATCTCTTCGTGGTTTCTGCCCTGGTTAGCGTTTTTATCACTGTCCTGATCACTTCCATCCATGCCATCCGTGCAAGCAGGATGAATCCGGCCGATACGCTTAAATATGAGTAAAACTTGACTTAGCTACTGTAGTATCATAACTTGCAGGATCGGAACCTCAACAAGCCTGATCAAAAAAATGATACACAAAAAACTTTTCCCCATTTGGATAATCATTGCAATAGCAATGACCGGGTGCAGCGAAACCCCGGGAACGGAGATAGAATTTGTCCACATAGAAGGAGTCAGCTGGGCATGCAATGTAAGCTCTTCCTTTGCCACTTTTGGGGCTGCCGTTGAATCAGAGGACTCCCTGGAGCTTGTCCTCCCGGTCTCCGAAGGAGATATGCTCTATATGCTCCAGGATGAACTGCAGTTCTATTACAGGTATCGTTCCAGCCACGGTGACCGGCTCACGCTCAGATTTGATACCCTGAATGGTCTGTCCGTATATCTGAATGGGAATCTGAATTATATGGAACTTTCAGAACCCTCCTCCCTGGAGGCCTTCAGCCTCTTGACTGATCCGGAAGTTAAGCAGCTCTCTACGATCCTCATTCATGGAACAGTTACAGACAATATTCTTCAAACCATAAAGAAGCATGAACCAGCTCTTTCGGGAAAAGGACTGGTGATGGAGGGAGGGGATGGATTAGAGAATTTAAAAGAATTACTCACCATCTGTCAGCCAGTTTTTCTGGTTACTGATAAGCTGCCTGAACCCGAAGGGAGCAGCTGTCTCTCAAATCTGGAGCTCCTCTGGCTTGATGGAAACATTTCCGCTCTGGCCAGGCTGGCCCTTTGCTGTGGAAGCCTCGAATCCCTGATCGTTGCCAGCTGGGAACCGCAGCCCGGAGAATTGCTCCCCCTGTCCGAATTACATAAGTTAAAGAGTTTGACCATTGCAGAATCTGACCTCACATCGCTTTCTGTAATTGAATTTCCACATTCACTGTCCAGTCTGTCTCTGGTTAGTTGTGATACACTCTCTGATATCAAAAAACTGGAAGAGCTTCCGGATTTGACGCGACTGGGGCTTACACTTTGTGAGCAAGTAATTGAACTTGCTCCAATTCATAAAATAAACTCCCTGAAATGCTTATCCTGTCCCCCGGGTACCTCCCAAATGGAGCTAAAGGAATTTACAGAACAACACCCCCGGCTGGAGCTGGTCGAATTGATAAGTTGCACAGAGCTTGAGAACCTGGAGCCCCTTCAGCACTTGACTGATCTCCGCGGTCTGGTGCTTCAACTTGAACTGGAACAACTGGGAATGCTTGAAGCCCTGGAACAGCTTGAAATGCTTATACTAACAGATGAGGTGTTTGAGAATAATCCGGATATTATCAAGGAAATACGTGCATCTTTGCCGAATACCTCCATCGTCCCGGGAAGCGGGATTTGCCTGGGGTCCGGCTGGCTGATAGTGCTGATTCCCTTAATTCTCTTGTTCCGCCGGGTATTCCGCGATAAAAAATAGGCCGGTGCCAGGAAAGAACCCATCCCTCTCCTCGAGAATCAGGCAACACCCCGTCCCTGTCCGGAACGTGTTGCTTTCGGCTGCGGGAATCCTGCTTTTTGCCACCTTTGTGCACCATTCCTTTCCTCTGCTTTTGATAGCTATTAGTGGATTGACTTTTACTGCAGTGATCATAGGATTATCCACCCGGGACAAAACCTTTCAGGAGGCTTTTGGTCTCGGCCAAATCAATCGCAGGATCCTGCTGTTCATGATTCCGGCCCTCCTGCTGGGAGTAGCCCTGGGAATCCTTACCCGCAGGCGTTTTGAACTCTCCCTGATACCGGCGGGCTTCACGGGAGTTGTTCTGGTGGCACCTCTTGTTGGCGCAGTCGAAGAGTTTGTGTTCCGGGGATATATGCAGGGCCATCTGCGTCCGGCGGGAAAAATTTTTTCCATCGTCAGCGCTACCAGTATTCATACCTGCTATAAACTGTTGGTAATCCTGACCCTGGCCGTTCCCCTGCAGTTTGACTTTTTTTTTCTGATCTTCTGGACCTTTCTGGGAGGGCTTCTCTTTGGGACGCTCAGGGAACTGTCCGGAAGCGTTGTTCCCCCCATGCTTGCACATGCGATGTTTGATATTGTCCTGTATGGCGGATTACAAGCAGCCCCGGTCTGGGTTTGGAGTTAGTTTATATATTTATATCATGAGAAATAGATATCGTATCGCAGTATTCCTGATCCTGGCTGTCCTTTTAAGTTGCAGCCAGGAAGCAGAACAGCTTATTATGACCGTAAATGGTCCAATTCCTGCCTCCGCTCTGGGCATCGCGCTGACCCATGAGCATGTGCTGGTTGATTTTATAGGAGCCGACAGCACCGGGTACCATCGGTGGGACAAGCAGGAGGTGGTGAAACAGGTTTTACCTTATCTTTCAGAATTACAGGAACATCAGGTATCAGCACTGATGGAATGTACACCGGCCTACCTGGGCAGGGATCCCTGGATATTAAAAGCTCTTTCTGAACAGAGCGGTATGCACCTGATCACCAACACCGGATATTACGGGGCACAGAACAATCGTTTCCTCCCTGCAGACTTTTACAAATTATCTGCAGAGGAGTTGTCACGTAAGTGGATAGATGAGTTTGAAAACGGCATAGAAAATAGTGGGGTCCGGCCCGGGTTTATTAAAATTGCTGTGGCTGCCAGTGATACTTTATCAAAAGAGCATCTCAAGATAATTACTGCAGCTGCCCTGGCCCATAAACAAACCGGGCTGGTTATTGCTTCACATACCGGGCCCGACGCTCCTGCATTCGAGCAGATCTCCGTACTTCAATCCCACGGCGTGGATCCTTCCTGTTTTATATGGGTCCATGCCCAGGGGGGAAGCCTGGAGGGAAATACCAGTGCCGCGCAGCTGGGAACCTGGATCTCCCTGGATAATTTGAACCCTGACAGAGAAGCGGGAAGCCAATATGATGTAAACTGGTATGCAGATCGTATTCAGGACATAAAAGAGGCAGGATACCTGTCCCGTTTATTGATCTCCCACGATGCGGGATGGTACAAACCGGAAGAAGCGAACGGTGGATCATTCAGGGGATTTACCGGAATCTTCACGTCTCTGATTCCGAAACTTAGAGAACGCGGATTTTCTGATGAAGAGCTTAATCAATTAATGCAGGTGAATCCAGGTAAAGCATTCTCTATAAAGAAATAATTTTACTCGGGACAATCATCTGCAGTGAGAGAAACACAGTAGATTACACTTTCTATTTCGTCACTCAGGTTCACATTATTCAGGATAATATGGTCAGGGACCTTCAGGATCACAGGGGCAAAATTAATGATCCCCTCCACTCCATAATTTACAAGTAAATCACACACCCCCTGAGCAGCTATATGCGGAACGGCAATAATAGCTGTTCGAACACAAAATCTATCGATGATCTCTTTCATCCGGTCCATGGTGTAGACCGGAATCTCCAATCGGATCCGCTGCTTGGAAGGATCCATATCAAAGGTGGCCACTATATTGATCTGACGCTGTATAAAATGTTCATAATTGGCCAGAGAAGAACCAATATTTCCCCGGCCCACCACAATGATATTCTGGCTGCCATTTTTATGAAAAATATTTTCCATCTCAGCAATTAATTCATTCACCTGATATCCTCCCCGCTGATTGCCTTTGATTTGATACTCCGAGAAGTCCTTCCTTACCTGCTCCGCAGAGATTCCAGTCTCCTTCCCAAGGGTGTATGAGTATACCTTTTGAACTCCCAGGGCATGCAGATGTAGCAGGCTCCCCCGGTACAGCAGGATCCTTCTCAGGCTTTTTTTCAGCGGGCATTTTGTGTTTTTTTTCACATTAAATATTTTTCATTTAATACGCTTTTGACAAGTTGCGAAAAATATTTAACTTTTCAAACCTTATTATTTGCCTGTATATCATGTCTTTATAAAATATTTGTATTTGTTTTTAGAACATGTTATATGCCTGGGGCTTGACTGATATTAGGTGTGATTCTACTTTTATAGTTATATATTTCACATAAAATGACTAGGATTGCTATCCCTAAGCATGAATGGGATGAAAGGCTTCACCAACTCCTATCATCTCACGATCTATATGCCCCGGTGGATAATGAGTTTAGTATGGACTATGTCAAACTTGATGCAGAAACCATTCCTGAAATCAGCTACAACAAAGCCAAGCCGGTCACTCCTCTGAAAAAGTTTTTTCTCCCGGTAAAAGAGAACGTTACAGGCGGGACCAACAGAAATAAACCGGCAATTATTATCGGCGCCCCCAACTGTGACGTCATGGCTCTTTCCCTGTTGGATCAGATTTATCTGGACCAGGAGTACACTGATCCGGCCTACGGGACACGACGGGAACAGTCCACCATTGTCTCATTCGATTGCCTGAGTATCCAGGAGCATTGTCATTGTACCAGCTATGGAATTGAACCTGTGGGAAACGAGCATTCTGACCTTTCTGTTTCTCTCATTGAAAAGCAGGTGCTGCTAACTGTCTATTCGGAAAAGGGGGACGCCTTTCTAAACCTTCTGGGAATCGTTGTCAGCATTACCCCGGAGGAGGCCCTCCTCGAGACCCTTAAAAACAGGCATCTGGAGGTAAAAGAGTTGTTATCAAAACAGAATAGGGACCTGCCGGGCTTTGAAGAGACCGGGGAACTGCTTAAAACCTCGGGGAATGGCCTCTGGAAAAAATACGCTTCCGACTGCGTATCCTGTGGCGCCTGCAGTGCCATCTGTCCCACCTGTTCCTGTTTCCTGCTGATCGATCGGCCGGGGTTTGAAAAAGTGCGTCAGCTGGACACCTGTCAGTATCCCGGGTTTGAACGCGTGGCCGGCGGTGAGGATGCCCTGGGCCCCCTGCCTGACAGGTTCAAGAACCGCTACCTCTGCAAATATGTCTGGAAACCCCTGAAATATCAGGCTAAAGCCTGCACCGGGTGTGGTCGCTGTATTGAGGCCTGTATTGGTCAGATCAATAAGAACGAACTATTCCTGGAGTTGTCAAATTAATATCATGGGAAAGAATGGAAATATATACCAGCCCCTGAAATGCGAACTCACCAGGGTGATTGATGAATCACCGCTGATTAAAACATTTGTGCTGGTACCGGAACAGGAGTTTTCATTTGCTACAGGGCAATTTATTGAGGTCACCCTGGACGGCCTTGGTGAGGCTCCTTTTACCCCCTCCTCCTCTCCCCTTCAAACGGATCAGCTGGAAGTAACCGTGATGAAAACCGGATATGTCACTGATCATATGCACCGACATGAAGCCGGGGGATATTATGGGAATCAGGGGGCCATTCGGGCGAGGATATCCATTGGAGAAATTCTATAACAAAGAGGTCCTGATCCTGGGAGGTGGCTGTGGGTTTGCCCCTATTCGCTCTCTGCTCTATAACTTGATTGCCATCTCTGACAAACTAAGGAAAGTAACACTGTGCTACGGTTCAAAAACTCCCGAGGACTGTATCTATAAACCCTATATCCAGGAACTGCGGGACACTCCCAAATTTGAAGTACTGCGAAGTGTGGACCAGGCCAATGGAAACTGGAATGAACGGGTGGGCGTGGTCACTGTATTGCTGGACGATGTGCACATGGATATCAAGCATTCCGTAGCGGTGGTCTGCGGACCTCCGGTTATGATGAAATTCGGGACCATGAAGCTTCTGGAGATGGGGTATCCGGAGCAGGATATTTACCTCTCCATGGAGAAGAACATGTCTTGCGGCCTCGGTAAATGCGGACATTGTATGATGGGGAAGTACCTGGTCTGTAAAGACGGCCCGGTTTTTACCTATGATGAAATCAAAGATCAACCTCATATCTGGAACTGACATGGCACAAAAGATCCTGATCGATCTGGAAAAACTGAGAAGTCCTTTGGAGCACAGTTGTGATGAATCGCCTCCTGAAGGATTTTCCAGAGTTTCATCAAACAGCCAGGGATTAAAAAGTATTCGTGAACTGGCCGTCTTCCAATTTACCTGCAGGAAGTGCTCAGATGCCCCCTGTATCGAGGTTTGTCCCGCCGATGCACTGGAGAAGGATAACGGGGGCATTGTATCCCGGTCTATCAATCTTTGCATCTCCTGTAAATCCTGTGTGGTCATCTGCCCCTTCGGTACCATGATGACCGACTTTTTTGAATATCACCGGAATAAGGAAAACTACTATGACCTTTCGGATGAGAAGGAGCTGGAATTATGGATCAAGGACAGTCCCGAAGGAGCTGTCACCCGAGTTGATATGGAAGAGGATCCGGAACAGCACATTTATAAGCTGAGTGAACATATTCTTGTGCGGGAACGCATGTGGCTTACTGATCAATTGTAAAAATATCTCCATGGGAACAATCCTCTTCTATTTTCTTGTATACCCGGGGTTTCTTTTTATGGCTGTGGTTGGGGGCCTGCTCTCCTGGTTTGACCGGAAGATCACAGCCAGGGTACAATTTCGGAAAGGACCTCCTTTGTTACAGCCTTTTTATGATTTCTTCAAACTCCTGCTTGTGAAGGAGACTATCCTGCCGGCCAGGGGTGCCAGGGGTCTTTTCCTCACGGCTCCCGTTTTCTCCGTATTTGGGGCTACCATGGCAGGAATATTTATTCTGTTGCCTTTGTTAAACATAACAAGCGGGTTTCATGGGGATTTGATAGTCATTTTTTATCTCCTGACCATTCCTTCCCTGAGCTATGTGATTGGTGCCCTCGCCTCGGGGAATCCCCTGGCTGCCGTAGGCGCTTCCCGCGAAATGAAACTGATCCTTAGTTACGAACTTACCTTTCTGCTGGTTATGATTGGGATCATCCTTAAATCGGGACAGAGCATTGATTTGTACCAGATCATACAGATGCAACAATCAGGGGTTCCGTTTATAGGAAGCATTTCCGGAGTACTCCTGTTTATTGTGGCTATTTTCTGTTTGCAGGCCAAATTGGCCCTGGTTCCCTTTGATATGCCAGAAGCTGAAACTGAGATTTCTGGGGGGATATTCATTGAATACTCCGGCACCCCCTATGCCATGATCAAATTATCCAAATATATACTCCTCTTTATTCTTCCTGCTTTTGTCATGGCCATTCTGATGAACGGGGCAAAACTGGAAGGGATAAATATTCTCTGGGCCGTTCTGAAGCTTTTTGCTGTTGTGCTGCTTCTTACACTTATCCGAAACACCAATCCAAGAGTGAAGATCAAGCAGGCCATCCGTTTTTTCTTTCTCTGGATGAATCTGCTGGCAATTATTGCTATTGTGCTCGCAATCTTTGGCTTATAAATATTTAAAACGTGGGATTTAAAAGCTATTGTTTCAAAAAATCGCTGTGGTTGTTTCATTTTGGAGGAGCATCCTGTAACAACTGTGATATTGAGATCCTGGATTGCCTCACCCCCAGGTATGATCTGGAACGATTTGGAATGTTGCTGGTGGGAAGTGTCAGACATGCGGATGTGCTTCTAGTAAATGGCTCCATCAATAAGAAGGACAAACCCCGCCTGGTCGAAATTTATGAGCAGGCACCAAAACCGGTGCTGGTAGTGGCCATTGGGGCCTGTGGCTGCACCGGCGGAATCTTTGCAGAAGGGGATACTTTTGCGGGCCCGGTGGACAATATCATTCCGGTGGATGCCTATATTCCGGGCTGCCCCCCGAAACCAGAAGCGATCCTGGCAGGAATTGTAAAACTTCTTGGTAAAAACTGATCCCTATGGTCCTGAACGAACTGAAAACTAATTTTCCTAAAGAGATCCTGGAATCGACTGCCAGGAGTGAGCGGCGGGTAACGATGCGCATCGATCCGGCTGCACTGCTTTCCATGGCTGAACACCTGTTCAAGAAGCTTGGTTTCAGATTTATTATCGCGTCGGCAGTACACACCAAAAGAGGATTTGAAATCTACTACCATTTCAGCTATGACAGCACAGGCCTGGTGTTGAATCTGCATGTGATCCTGGATCAGGAGAACCCGGCCATTGAATCTCTTTCCAATATGTTCGAATCCACAAACTGGATAGAAAGAGAGATGCATGAGCTTTTTGGAATAAACTTTATAAACCATCCCAATCTGGAGCAACTATTATCCGAGGGGAACTGGGCAAGCGGAGAATACCCTTACCGGAAAAAATTCAAATCTAACGGGGAGGCGCAAGCATGAGCAAACAGACTTTGATACCGGTTGGACCTTACCATCCCTTGCAGGAAGAGCCTGAACTATTCAAGCTTTACTGCGAAGGAGAAATTGTTAAGGATGTAAAATGGGAAACCGGATATAACCACCGCGGTATTGAGAAGCTGGCCGAAAAGAAGAGCTACGATGAAGTGTTTTTTCTGGTAGAGAGAATTTGCGGAATCTGCTCCACCTCCCATCCCTTCGCCTTTGCCAACAGTGTGGAGGAGATTGCTGAAGTGGAAATAACCGATCGTGCCAAGTATATCCGTTCCATTATCGGTGAGCTGGAGCGTATTCACAGTCACCTGCTCTGGGTGGGTCTGGCAGGCCATTTCCTTGGCTATAATACGGTATTTATGTGGGCCTGGAAGTACCGGGAGCCCGTTCTGGACCTTTTTGAAATGATTAGCGGGAACCGGAACTCCTATGCCATGTTTAAAATTGGAGGAGTGCGCCGGGATATCCAGAATCATAAGATCCCCGCGATCGAAGAGGTCCTATCCCTGGTGAAGAAAAAAACCGATATGCTGGTGGGAGCTGTGATGGATGATCCGGTAATCCATGCCCGGACCAAAGGGGTCGGGATACTCAGCAGGCAGGATATTTTGGACTTTGCTGCCGTCGGGCCCACTGCCAGGGCCTCTGGAGTCGACATTGATGTGAGACGCGATGATCCATATGCCGCCTATCCCCTGGTCAATTGGAAAGTGATCACCGCTGAAGCTGGAGACGTATTTGCCAAAGCACAGGTCCGGCTGCTGGAGATGTATGAATCGATCTCCATCATTGAACAGTGCCTGGCCGGCTTGAAAAAGGAGAAGGAAGGAGAGGTGGCGGTAAAGGTCAAATACATTCCGGAAGGGTATGGAACCGGACATGCGGAGGCCCCCCGGGGAGAGGTCTTTCATTTTGTGCTGTCCGATGGCTCCAACTCTCCGGCGCGTCATAAAATTAGAGCGCCCAGCTACACCAATATTGCCACCTTCAAAAAATCCTGCGTGGGGCAAAGCATTTCCGATGCCACCATTTCCCTTGCGGCGGTGGATCCCTGTTACTGCTGTACCGAAAGACTGGCGGTCGCTATTGACCAGCAATCTGGTCGCCGGATCATGAATGCCAAAGAGATTATCGCTCATTCTGCATCCATCACAAAGCAAATGCTAAAACAAGAATAAGCCAAGCTCATGAACCAGGCCATACAACTCATCATTATACCCGTATTTATTGGAATCCTGTTGTTCCTTGTACCCTCAGCGCTTCGGATGGTCAAAGCCATCGTTGCCATCGGGGGAACCCTGTTTGCGGGATATCTGGCCCTTTCTCTCTTCGGCGCCGAAGAACTGGTGTTTACCCTGGATTACTGGGCCGGAGCTGAAAAATACTGCTCCTTTTGCCTGGATGGTTTAAGTAAACTCATTATTCTGTTTATAAGTCTGCTTTCTCTTCTGATAGTGATCTATTCCGCCGCCTATAAAACTTCAGCTGTCATGCGTAATTTTTACGCCTGGTTTCTGATCACCCAGGGATTCTCATTTGGGGCTGTTCTGGCCAACAACCTGCTGCTATTTCTTATATGCTGGGGCATCCTCGGAATATCCCTTTACAGACTGACTAATGGCAAGGATCCAACTAGCAGTGAGGCGGCAAAAAAAACCCTGATCCTTATCGGGGCATCAGACGGAATTATGATTCTGGGGATTGCCATTATCTGGAGAGTTACCGGAACACTGAATATGGATGAAATCTCTCTGCCAACGAGCGATCTGGTGCGTTCAGTTGCCTGCCTTTCCCTTCTCGTGGGCAGCTTTACCAAAGCAGGAGCTTTCCCCTTTCATACCTGGGTGCCCGATTACTCCCAAACCGCTCCAGCAAGCTCATCGGCCTACCTGCCTGCTTCCCTGGACAAACTCCTGGGCATCTATTTTCTGGCCCGGATCACCACCCAGCTGTTTGTATTGAGCGACTGGATCAGATTTGTTCTGCTAACCCTCGGGGTAATCACCATTATCACTGCAGTAATGATGGCTCTGGTACAGCATAATTATAAACGCCTGCTTGGATTCCATGCGGTCTCCCAGGTGGGATACATGATTGTTGGCTTTGGGCTGGGATCTTTCATCGGTATTGCCGCAGGACTATTTCACATGATCAATAATGCCCTCTATAAAGGGGGGCTCTTCCTGGCGGCAGGAGCAGTGGAGCAGCAGAGCGGAAAGGAGGAGTTGGAAGAGCTGGGAGGACTATCCAGGGCCATGCCGATCACCTTCTTTGTGACCCTTGTTTTCGCCCTTTCCATCTCCGGCATTCCCCCATTTAACGGCTTTGCCTCCAAATGGATGATCTATCAGGGAATCATTGATTTTGGTACCGGGACCGGTCTGTCCAATCAGCTCTGGATGGTCTGGCTTGGTCTGGCAGTGCTTGGCTCGGCCCTGACCCTGGCCAGTTTTATCAAATTCACCGGGGGAATATTCCTGGGACGACAACAGAAACAGAATTCGCAGATCCGGGAAGTATCCCCGGTCATGTGGATCCCCATGCTAATCCTGGCCCTGGTTTGTATTGGCTTCGGAGTATTTGCCACCGGGCAGGTAGTTCCCAGGTTAATCATGCCTGTTTCAGGATCCTTTGAATATACCGGTTCCTGGGCATCATCCACGGTAAGTTTGCTTGTCTTAGTATCCATTGCCCTGGGCATATTGATATATTTCATGGGTAACCTGAAGAATTTCAGGACTTCCGACAGCTTTGTGGGGGGAGATAAGATCCAGGAAGAGACTTCCTTTTCAACCCTTGAATTCTATAAAAGTTTTCAGGAATTCAGGTGGCTCGATACCCTGTTCAGGAGAGCAAAAGACCGCTGGTTTGACCTGTATGACCTTTCAGGGCGTGTTATCTCCTGGCTGGGAGGTATTTTCGGTCGCCTGCACACCGGAATACTGCATGACTATACCCTATGGGTCTTCGCCGGCCTTGTGATCCTTATGCTGCTACTTATCACTTAATCTAAACCAACATGGAACTAAGCATTTCCATTATACTTGGCTTTATGATCATCGGAGCGATCTATGCCCTCCATGCAAAAGATCTCCTATCCGCCGTTATCGCCATGGGCATAGTGGGCTACGGCCTGGTCATATGTTTTTTATTGCTGAAAGCCCCTGACCTGGCCATTGTTCAAATTGTGGTTGAGACCATCACCCTTGTAATCATGGTCGCCGTGGTCCTGGACAGTACAAGAGAAGAACTAAAGGTCCCTTTTGATCGAAGAGCCCTGCTGAACAGAATCGCGGGTTTCATCATTTTTGCCGGCTTGTTCTATTTCTTCCTGCTGGCCATAAAAACTCTGGATCCCCTGGGGATGCACACCATGAGGATGGCCGATCCCTATGTGCATGGTGCGGTGGAGCATACCGGAAGCGTCAATCTGGTTACCGGTGTACTGTTTGATTTCAGGGCCTACGACACCCTTGGTGAAGCGGTCATCCTGTATACGGCTGCCCTGGGGGTGCTCACTCTGCTTCGAATGAAAGGTAAAAAATAGAATTGCTATGGAAGGAATGTCCACAATTGTTAAAAAGGTAAGCCAGCTGATGGCGGGACTGATTTTTATGTATGGAATCTATATCATCCTGCACGGACACCTGACACCCGGCGGAGGATTTGCCGGAGGGGCGATTCTTGCCGGCGCATTTATCCTGCTTATCCTGGCATTTGGAAGCAGTGCCCTCAAGCTTAAAAAAGAGGTGAGCGGATCATCCAATACTGAAAGCCTGGCGATTCTGATGGTCGTGGTACTGGCCCTGATGGCCTTACTGTTTGGCAGTAAGATATTCCTCTTCAACTATCTTCCCAAGGGAGAGGCGGGAGCGCTGCTTAGCGCAGGAGTGATTCCGCTGTATAACATTTTTATAGGCATCGAAGTGGCCGGAGCGATCCTGACCATCTTCCTGGCTTTGGTAATCTTTAAAGAAGAGAGCTCAAAATGATAGTCTACATTCTATGTTTCATTCTATTCCTGGTGGGCCTCTATGGGATCATCACCAGGAGAAACCTGATAAAGATTGCCATCTCCCTATCGATCATGGAGTTCAGCATATTTCTGATCCTGGTGCTGATTGGTTATATCGAAAATGGTCTGGCTCCCATTGTAGATGCCGGAATAAGTGCACAGATTTATGTGGATCCCCTTCCCCAGGCCATGGTGCTAACTGCTATTGTAATTGGTCTGGCAACCACTGCCATGCTTATGGCCATTGCCATAAGGCTCTACCGCAAGTATAAGACTTTTGATATACGTGAAATAAACAACCTAAGAGGATAGAAGATGGAAGCATTGATTCCCCTGTTTGTTGCCATACCCCTGATAGCAGCTTTCCTGATTGTGGTGTTCGGAAAGCTCCTTAAAGGATTTCACAGGTTCCTGGCTCCGATGACCCTGCTTATTCTTCTATGTATGGCCGTCTTTGAATTTTCAGGTCTGGGTAAAAACTCCATTGCTTACGCCATGGGAGGTTGGATCGGCAAGGAGGGGCTTCCCCTTGGCATTTACCTGGTCCTGGATGGATTCTCCGTTTTGATGCTTTGCATAATCAACCTTATTGGATTGATTGCTCTTTTCTATTCACTTTCTTATATAGCCAAATACACTGCCGAAAGCAACTACTATGCTCTTTTCTGCCTGATCATTGCCGGCATGAACGGGGTCGTGCTGAGTGGAGACCTTTTTAATCTCTTTGTATTCCTGGAAGTATCGGTTATCTCCTCCTATGCGCTGGTTGCCTTTGGGGTAGGCAAGACCGAACTGGAAGCATCCTTTAAATACCAGGTGCTGGGGGGGCTCGCTTCTATGTTGATCCTGCTGGCCATCGGATTGATTTACTGGCAGACAAAAACACTCAATATTGCCGACATCCGGAAGGTATTTGAAGGCGGATACAGCTCTTCATTTTACCTGTTTGTCCAGGTGCTGCTAATTGCCGGGTTCGGCCTGAAGGCAGCCATCATCCCGTTTCATGCCTGGTTGCCGGATGCCCACTCATCAGCTCCATCACCCATTTCAGCCATGCTTTCCGGAGTCCTCATCAAAGCAGTGGGGATTTATGTCTTGATCAGACTCTTCTTCAATATGTTTGTATTTAGTCAGGAAATTGCTCTGGTCCTAACCACGCTGGGGGCCATCTCCATGGTCGTGGGTTCGCTGCTGGCCATCGTTCAGTGGGACCTGAAAAGACTGCTGGCCTATTCAAGTATCAGTCAGGTCGGATACGTGGTCATGGCCATGGGAATGGGGATTCTTCTTTTATTGAGGGGAAACAATGAGGCAGCGGCCATATTAGCCATTGGAGGAGCCCTCTACCACATGATCAATCATGCCGTTTTCAAAGGGCTTTTGTTCCTGAATGCAGGATCGCTTGAGCACCGTCTGGATACCAGGAACCTCAAGGAAATGGGGGGGCTTTCAAAGGCCATGCCCATTACCTCCACCACTTCTTTCGTGGCTTCCATGTCCATATCGGGGCTCCCTCCTTTTAACGGGTTTTTCAGCAAGCTGATCATCATCATTGCTGCCATCAACGGGAAGTTTTATCTGCTGGCCACCCTGGCTGTGATTGTGAGCATCATCACCCTGGCTTACTTTTTAAAATTTCAAAAATATGCCTTCCATAATAAGGCAGCAGAAACAGCCACTCAAAAGATTAAGGAAGTCCCCTTCCCCATGTCTTTCAGCATGATCTTCCTCGCAGCCCTGTGCCTGGCCTTAAGCCTGCTGGCCATTCCATCTGTTAGTGAAACCATTCTAAGTCCGGCCATAGATGCGCTGATACAACCCGAGATCTATTCAACCAAAATTTTAGGATTATGAGATACCTGGCCCTATTTTTACTGAGCTTTGTTTTCTGGTTGCTCCTGACCCTTGATCTCTCCCTGGTCAATCTAATCGCCGGGGGAGTGGCTGCCCTGATCACTGCCTTGCTTTTTACAAAATACTTTTTTCACAAAGTGGTGAAATTTCTTCATCCGGTGCGATATTTCTGGCTCCTGGTATACCTGGTCATCTTTACCTGGGAATGCATCAAGGCAAATTTTGATGTGGCCTATCGCGTACTTCATCCGGCCATGCCCATTAAGCCCGGGATCGTTAAAGTCAAACTGGATCTGCAATCAGAATTTGCCAGAACCATGCTGGCCAATTCCATTACCATGACCCCGGGGACCATTTCAGTGGATATGATCGATGACATACTCTTTGTGCACTGGATCTATGTGAAGTCGACTGATCCAGAAGTTTATCGCCATAAAATTGCAGGGAAATTTGAAAAATACATCAAAAAGATCTTTGAATAATGGACATGCTGGCTCTTCTTTTATACATCCAGATTACCCTGTCGTTATTTTGTCTCTACAGGGTAATTCGCGGACCTTCCATTGCGGACCGGATGGTAGGAATTGATATCTTCGGAATCCTGGTAGTCGGAATCTGCGCCATCCTTTCCGTACAGACAGGACGAAGCTTTATCCTGGATATCGGAATCGCATGGATCATCCTCAGCTTTATCGGAACCCTTACCCTCGCCAAGTACCTGAGCGGTAAAAAACTAAACGAATAGAATGGCAACTACGATATTCATATCCATAGGAGTTCTTTTCAACCTGTTTGGCTGCATCGGACTTATCAGGCTTCCCGATGTATACAACAGGCTACAATCTGCGACCAAATGTGTCACACTTGGAACCTGCAGTATCCTTGTGGGAGTAGTTGATCCATTTCGGGTTTATCGATACCGGTGTCAAAGCTCTGATTGCCATACCCCTCCTTTTCTTTAGTGCCACAGTAGCAGCGCACGCCCTGGTGAGAGGAGCCTACCATGCTGGTATAAAACTGGGGGATAAGAGTATCAAGGATGACTATAAAGATGCGCTAAAATGAGGTATCCAAAAATTAGAGAGCTAAAGGAAGCCGTTGTATCACTTCTAACTCCGGCATATACTTCCTCCTTCCCCCGAAAACCCCATATACCCTTTGAAAATTTCAGGGGGAAACCGGAAGTGGACGATCAAAATTGTGTGGGCTGCGAAACCTGCGCCAATGTATGCCCTTCCCTTGCCATCACCATTGAAGACGACCGGGCTACTGGGAAAAGGGTTATTACCCGGGATTTCGGCAAATGTATTTTCTGTGGAATGTGCCAGGAACACTGCATCACGGGAAAAGGAGTGGCTCTTTCCGATAAAATCTTCGATCTTGCTGTTTTCGAGAGAGATAAAATCATTGAAAAACAAGAAAAAAACCTGGTGGTATGCAAAAACTGCTCTGCCATAATCACCACCGACGAACATATTCATTTTCTACATAAAAAATTGGGGCCTAAGGCTTTTGCTTCCACCTTAAACCTGAATCTCTTGAATGAAAAACTCCAGCTGGCGCCGGAGGAAGAGACCGGTCTGGAGATCCGGGATGGCCTGAAAAGAAAAGATATGTTCAACATCATCTGTCCCAATTGCATGCGCTCTGTTCTTATTAAATATATTTAGACAGGATAAAAATTCAGACAGAGGTGCCAGAACTGGAAGAATTGCTCCAACGAGCCAGGCGATTATTGTTTATCGGTATCGGTAACGTGTTGAAAAGCGATGATGGTGTGGGAGTCGTGATCAGCAGACAGATTATTAAGAGAGCGGGTATCAGTTCCCTTACGGTGGAAGTCAGTATTGAAAATTATATCGGCAAAATCAATTCCCTGGAACCGGACGAAATTGTTCTGGTGGATTGTATGGAATTGGGGGAGCTTCCGGGGAGCTACAAGTTGCTGGCATTAAAGGATATAGAAGATCTTACATTTAACACTCATAACATTTCTCTTGGAAGACTCGGAGATTTCTTTCAATATCCCACCTACGTGCTCGGGATACAGCCCGAGAATATTGAATTCGGGGATCGGCTATCTCCCTCAGTTCAGGAAACAGCCAGACAGATCATTCAAATTATAAACCAATAAAACAGCTAAATATGTCAAACAACTATTCATGCCCGGAATGCAAAAGCAAGATGAACGTTGGGAATTCTCTTGTATTTTCAGCCAAAGCCCCCAATAACGAAAGAGGCCTGATATTCCTCGATACTGAACTTGGCAATTATACCAAAACCACCCATCCCGATTTTATACTGCAGGAAGGGGTGGAATATAAATTCTATTGCCCGGTATGCCACTTCAAGTTAAACAAGGAGGAAAAAAGCCACCTTGTAAAAGTCAACATGACCGACGATTCGGGCAAAGAGTTTGAAATCAATATTTCAAATATCATCGGTGAATATTGCACCTATAAAATCCGGGAAAAGAAGGTGGAAGCTTATGGCCGGGACGCTAAACGCTACACCAAGTACCTGGATGTTCCCCCCGAATATCACAAGTACCTCTAAGAAAATATCCTTTTTTTAATCCCTTAATATGTTCATTTAAGGGATTTTATGACTGCCCGGGGCAGAATACTTCAGCACGAGAATCATATATATTCCGTAACTTCGTTACTATTACTGAGACCGGGACCGATAAACATCAACTATGAAAAAAACTTTTATTGCATTTACGGCAATCCTGCTGTTCACAGGCTTGTTTATATCGAATACAAAAAACCTGTATGCACAATCTGGTGCCTCTGCAGTACTTGACTCCGCCACCATAAGCTCACAGCTGGATTATATTTATGAAAACACCCGGGTTTACAATGACTACCGGGCCATCCGTGATGATATCTTCCGGAAATTAAAAAGAAATGTGACGGATACACTCAATGCCGCCATGCTTGAAGTGGAACAACTGCACAGCCGGTTAACGGAACGGGAATTTCAAATTGAAACACTGAATACAGATCTGGCCAGGACCAACAAGGAACTGGAAGAAGCGGTCAGGAACAGAGACAGTCTTTCTTTCCTGGGAATCCAGATGAATAAAGCCCTGTATAACACAATCATGTGGTTTATTATCCTGGGATTGATCGCTCTTTCCGTCTTTCTGGTAATGATGTTCAGGCGTACTCACCAGGTAACAAAAGAGATCAGGGAGGAGCTTGAGACAGTCAGGGAGGAGTTTGAACAATACCGTAAAAGCTCCAGAGAGAAGTATGAAAAACTGGTGATTTCTCACCATAATGAAATCTTGAAACTGAAAAACAACTAAGTTTCATAAATTCATTTATTGAACAATCTTTCAACAATGCTGGGCAATCCCTGCCCGGATCCATATCTTTAAAGAAACCCTTTAATGATGATGAATATCCCCGTACTTTCCGTCACAGGCGAGTCCCTGGCGCTTACTTATGAGGCTGCACTGGTAAAGCTCTATAAAGAAGGAACCCGCTTTAAAACCCAATATGACAAGCCCGGAGATCCCCTGAGCCTGGATTGTACCCTTAATGCTACCGTTCTGAACCCTGAAAGTGATCCGATGATTCACCAGGCCTTTCCGGGTGGCATTGATGAGCTTAAAGAGTACGTTATGGAACTTAAAGGATTTAAAGATCACTGGGTGAAAAACATGAATGATCCAGATGATACACGCTGGGAATATACCTATCATGGCAGATTGAAAAGATACGGATCCTGGAAGGAAGGGATGGAAGAAAACGGAAAGATGATCCGAAAAGATGTGGGCTTTCAGGTGGACCAGGTGGAGCATGTAATCCAGAAGTTGGTGGATCAACCCTTTACCCGGCAGGCACAGATGATCACCTGGATGCCCAATCATGACCTGCAGGTTTATGATCCCCCCTGTCTTCAATCATTGTGGTACCGGATCATGGAAGATGAAGAGGGAGTGCAATGGCTCAACTGCAATATCCGATTCAGATGCAACGATGCCTGGGGCGCCAGTTTTATGAACATGTTTGGATTTATTCGCTTCAACCGCGAAGTAATTGCTGACGAGATAGCCCGAAGAAATGGAAAAGAAATACGCCTGGGGAGGATGAACTGGCAGGCCGATTCCTACCACATCTACGGAAGAGATATTGCTCAGGCCAAAGCCATGCTTTTTGACCGCATCGACTCCATGAGCCTGGAGGAGCGAACCTTCAATTTTGGGGATGAGTATATCCGGGATATGTATGAACAGGCAGAGCGGGCTGCCCTGATGAAAATCAGGAAGTACGATGAGGAGCATGCGCTTTAAAAAACTCCTCGAAAATACCTTTTACCTCTTCCAGGTCCTTATAGTACGTCATCACTAAGTGATCACTTCCTGAAATCATAGCAGAAACGGTATAGTCAGAACCTTTTTTAAACAGACATAGGACCGGTTTCCCTATCTCTATAGCTCGTCCAATCTCGTATCCAACCCCCAGGCTGGGAATGGTCACCTCAGCAACCAGCAGATCTGATTCCAGGATCCACTGAAAATCACGATCATGAATTTCCTTGTCGGACAGGATGCGGTCCTTGCGTTCAATTTCTTCATTGCTCCCGAGATGTTCGGTCAGAACCTGTCCATATTGCCCGAGCATCCGGATCATTTTAGCATAGGTTTCAGCCAGATCCCGCCCCCCCCTGATGGATCCGCAAAAATAGATTTTCATACTCCTTTTTTGAATTATGATCTACTGAATTTTTATTTGTTTTAAAAGTAGTAAATTAGATCACCTTTAACCCTGAATTTAATACTATTATCATGGCAAAAGATTATCAAAATAATGCCCCGGCAGGCGCTGTATATGGATTAGGCCTGATTGGCGCAGCGATATATTACATCGGTGCAGCCACCAGTTTTGGTATGGGCCTTCTTGGATTTCTTAAAGCAGTTGTATGGCCGGTATTCCTGGTTATGGAAGCTTTAAAGTCCCTGGGTGCCTGAACGCCTGGACCCCCGATTATAGTTCCATATCTCCCAGATGAAGGTCCAGTGCCTTTACGGAGATTTGTATTTCCCTTACCGAAACGGCCAGGGAGATAATCAGCAAAACCAGGGCAATCCCAAAAATGATCTCGGCGGCAAGCTGCTGGTCCACATAAACCAGGAACATACAGAGTACACAAAGCAAGAGGCTGCCAATCCCCAGGAGTTGCATGGTTCGTGTCAGAACCAGCCTTTTTCTGAGGTTCTGAATCTGGCCCACAATAATTCCATCCGGGTTTTCCTTATAGCGAGCATGCAGGTTCCTGACAACGCTTGCATAAGCCAGGAAGCGATTGGTATAAGCCAGAAGCAAGAGGGAGATGGCCGAAAAGAGAAGTGCCGGCGTGGTAAGGGTAAGTTGATTCATACCTGTTTGGCTTAGGCCCTTACGCTTGCTTCGGGCAGTCTTTTTTTAATATCCTTCAGATGTTCAATACTCTCCATTCCCAGGGTGAAGGCATCTGCGATTCCGGAACCGGTCTGGAATTGCAAGCATTCATCCTTCATATGAAGCAGCTCCCCACAACCATATACTTTCATAGCAATGATTGCTTTCCCATTGCTCTTCATGCGCGTAAGGACCTTTGTAACCGTGGGAACATCAGCATCCATTCTGGCCCCTCCCGGATTAAAGCGCGCCAGGTCCACCTCCACCCAGGGTTCATCTGCCGCTGTCTCCAGGGCTCCGATGGAGTGACAGGAAATGCCATGGGCTCGTAAGATACCCTCCTCTTTGGCTTCCGCCAGAGCCTCCATGGCTCCCTTCATGTTTTGATTCCATTGAGGATCTGTAACAGCATGAAGCAGAATAATATCCAGGTAATCTGTTCCCAGTTCTATCCTGAAGCGATCCAGGTCCTTCTTTACATCCTCATATGTTTTTGAATTGGTCTTGGTCAGGATAACCACCTCTTCCCGTTTCACTTTTTTCAAGGCCGCTCCCACATGGGGATGAGATCCATACTGATCAGCGGTCTCCCAGAAGTTGATTCCTTCATCATAAGCCTGCACGCAGCATATCCGACACTCCCTTGATCCCCAGTTGCCTGGTCTGGTTGGAGGCTCCTCCAAATCCATGGGTCCCTGTCCCCATAGCCATCCGGGACATTTCAATGCCTGTATTGCCCAATTTGACCCTGTCGTAGGGATATAGCTTCTCTTCCAGGGCCAGTGCCTCATAGGGAAAGGCAGATAAGAGCGCAGCTCCTGCCAGACTGTTCCGGATAAATGTCCTTCTTTTCATAAGCTCGATATTTAATGATTTCACCGGGTAAGATAACATTTGTTGGAACCAAAATCCAGTCCTGGTATCAAATCCCCTAAAT
The DNA here is from genome assembly GCA_963792395.1 of uncultured Bacteroidales bacterium. Lineage (GTDB taxonomy): Bacteria > Bacteroidota > Bacteroidia > Bacteroidales. The sequence continues at coordinate 299,836 of CAWBWE010000010.1, read as the reverse complement.
TTCAGAGCCTCAATCTGGAGCTGCTTAGCGCTTAGCTTAGTTTTCATTCATCACCTTTTTCACAGCCTCCAGGTATCCAAATTCCAGCGCATATCGGGAAGGAGATAGCCTCCTTCCACCCATTCGTTCCAGGAAAACAGGGTAATCAGTCTCGGCTGATCGGGATGCTTGTCAACATAGTCCCGGTCCTTCGAAGGTAGGCAGCAAAACTCTCCGGTGACTTATTGTAATGGATCACATGCTGCTTGTCCCTTTTCCGGGAACCTGGGGGTATCATCCCAGCCAATGGAGACATTGGGAAAATATGGAATATCAAGGGCCTCATCCCAGTTTGCTCTTCGTTTGCATGGCCTGCTCGCCCCAGACAATATAATCCTCCAGGCCCTCGGCCTGTCCCCAGTTGTATTTGGTTACACTGTTGATTCCCAGATAAGAAACAAGTTCACTATTGCTTTTCCCTTCACTCAGATCTTCTCGTAATATCCCGGGATTCTCCTCATTCCCCCCAAAGGCAATAATCTGGACATGCAATCCCGGAAATCCTGCCCTTTTAGTCTCCTCCCTGAAATAATCCAAGGCCTCCCTGGCTCCCTTTCAGCCCCCCGACAGTCCTCCACAAACTTGTGAAAGTTGAAAATGGAGAATACAGGTTCCCATCGATCTTGAAATAGTTGGGCTGGTGAAAATATCTGATCGATCACCCGGTCCACAATGATCCTGTAATTCTCCTGGTCCACCGAACCGGTCCACAAAAGAGAATCGGAATCATACTTGTAATGGTTCCAATAATTCTTTTTTACATCGTGGTTGGCCCACATCAGGTAAAATTGCATCTTCTCATTATTCTTTGCCTTCAGAAAGCCATTGTTAATCGATACTCTCGAGAAAGGGGCCCCCATCAAACCAGTACCAGTCAAAAATAAAGACATTGACTCCATGATCGGTGGCCGCATCGATCCATTTCTCCATCACCGCAGGATCATCATCCATCTCATATCCCCAGAGAGGAACCTTGGGTTGATAATGCCCTGCGAACCTGGGCGTTCCTTTTCGGATTACCTCCCATTCGCCCATCCCCTCCGGCCAGAGAATATCCGCATTTCTTTCGTCGTAATGACAGGAGGGCCAGACATAGGCTGCCACATAAATATCCTTTTTAACCATGGCCGCTTCCTCTGTCTGCTTACATGAGACAACAATCAACATTACGGACAGAAGTATGCCTGTCAGTTGCCGGGGCAGGTGAGCTCTTTTCATGCTATTCTCTTTGGATTGATCGTAAGCTAATTTAAGCATATCTTGTGTAAATGATTGAACAAGGCAAAGAGATTGAACTGAAAATTGCCAAGCGCTCCACATTTGGCCTGTTCCTGCGAGATGAATCTGGCGAGGAAGTGCTTCTCCCAAATAAATATTGCGCAGAAAAGATGACACCCGGAGATCCCGTTAAGGTCTTTGTTTACAGGGACTCTGAGGGTAAAAAAATAGCCACTACGCTCACCCCCAAGATTTTTCTTCATGAATTTGCTTTGCTCCAGGTTTCTGCGGTAACCGGTGTCGGTGCTTTTCTGGACTGGGGACTGGAAAAAGAGCTAATGGTGCCTTTCAGGGAACAGAAACAAAATATGGAGGTGGGTCGCTGGTACACAGTATACCTGGATCTGGATAAGAAGTCGGACCGCCTTTATGCCAGTAACCGGGTGGAGCGGTTTCTGCAGAACGATCAGATCACCGTGAATGAAGGAGAAGAAGTATCCCTGGTAGTGCTGCATAAAACAGACCTGGGATTCACAGTGATTATCAATCATACCCATAAAGGACTCCTGTTTGACAATGAGATATTCCAGGAAATCCGGATCGGTGACAGGCTCCGGGGATATGTAAAAAAAATCCGAGAGGACCGGAAAATTGATATCTCCCTCCAGGCTCTCGGATTCCGCAATTTCAACGACAAAAACAGTGAGTTAATTTATTTGAAGTTAAAAGAGAACAAAGGTTTTTTAGCCCTCAGCGATAAGAGTACCCCGGAGGAAATCTATGCCCAATTTGGAATCAGTAAGAAGGCTTTTAAAAAATCGCTGGGCGCACTCTATAAAAAAAGGCTGGTGGAAATTCAAGCGAAGGGAATAAAACTCATTGGCTAGGCAGGCTTTAATGCTAGGGTTTAATCCACCTGCAGCCAGATCCAATCCGATATCAGCTCCAGGGTATTTGGATCAAAGGTCTCTTCGATAATGCCATATTCATTGACCAGCCCGGTTTCGCAATGTTGAAACAGGTGGTTCACTCCAGGGATAATCAGGCTTAAGGTTTTGGTATTGCCCGCCCTGGTCAGCCCGTCCTGGATAGCCTTGATATTCTTCTCAGCCAGAACCTGGCAATCTTTTTCTCCATTCAAAGCAAGTACAGAACAAGTAATGCTTCCGAAAAAAGGCTCCGGATCAAACATCACAAAATACCGCATCCAGGCATAGGCAGACTCCGGGATAGATGCCAGAAGGTTCTCTTTGCCCCGTTCAATTTCTTCTTCGCTATAATCCCACATCGTTTTTTCTGAATAGAATTTAGTGGTGAAAACCAGCGTTTCTTCCCTCCAGGGCTCATAAGATTCATTGTCGATCAAAAGTTCATACACTCCGTTCATAACATTCCAGTTATCCTCCAGAATAGCCTCAGCCGCCCCGCTTAGTCTGGCAATATGATTACTCTGTTCAAGCAAAATTGTCTTCCCGTCCACGCCCGGACCTGCCAGGGATACAATGTAAGTAATGTCCTTATGCGAAGAAGCCAGCATAAACGCTATCATCCCCCCTTCGCTATGCCCGATCAAGCCCATCTTTGAATGATCTATCTCACTGCGCGTTAACAGGTAATCCATGGCCGATCTGGCGTCACCTGCCAGATCTTCGGTAGTGGATTCTGCCGCATTACCTCCGGATGAACCCACCCCCCGGTCATCATAGCGCAGTACGGCAATCCCTTTTCGGGTCAGATGGTCAGCAATCACCTTAAAGGGCTTGTGGCCAAAGATCTCTTCGTCTCTGTTCTGACTTCCGGAGCCGCTAACCAGAACTGCGGCAGGGAAAGGCCCCTCGCCCTCAGGCAGAGTTAAAGTTCCTCCCAGTGAAAACCCCTCTTCAGAATTAGAAAAGGATACTTCCTCTTCCCTATAGGGATAGGGGGGCCGGGGCTCCTGGGGCCGATTCAACATAAAGGCTCCCTGTGCCTTTTCCAGATCAAGTTTAAACATTCTTCCGGCCTGGTGCCACTCCCCTTGAATGCTTGAATCAGCTTCGAACTTTCCGATGTAATAAGCTTGAAGCAAAGGAGCCTCAATTCTCAGAGAATCCTCATTCAGGCTTACTTTTCCCATGGGGATATCCACGGCTCCCTGGTCCGGACTGTCCAGGGTAGCCTTATAAGAGAGATCTTCCCCTATGGAAATATTAAACGCCAGCCGCAATTCCACTGCCCCGACATTCAGCACCCCCTGCCAGGAGCCGGGGATATAATCCCTGACACTTTGACTCTGCGCCTTTATGGTCGAAATTACCAGGAAAAGGGCAAGAACAAACTTCATTGTAGATTTCATATTGTGCATCATCTTCAATATTATATTATATACAAAGCCTTATCTTTAAAATGATAAAGTTACATAAGCCATTGAATAAAAATAATACTTACAATCCTGGAGGTACAAGATGAAAACACAGTCTACTAAGTTCCTGATGCTGTTATTCTGCAGCACCCTGCTCATTAGCAGCAATATTTATGGACAGGCGGTCCACGATCACAACCAGGAATATTATCCGGTAGAAGATAAACTGGTGCAGGCAAAATTGGAGGAGTGGCAGGACCTGAAGTTTGGTCTGCTGATGCACTGGGGTGCATACAGCCAGTGGGGCATCGTTGAATCCTGGTCCCTGTGCCCGGAAGACTATGGGTGGTGCGCCCGGAAATCTGGTTCCAATCCAGGTAATTACTTCGAATACAAAAAGGAATATGAGAACTTGATCAGCACCTTTAATCCGGTGGAATTTGATCCCGAAAAATGGGCGGGGGCGGCGAAAGATGCCGGGATGAAATACCTGGTGTTTACGACCAAGCACCATGATGGATTCTGCATGTTTGATACCAAGCAGACAGACTATAAGGTAAGCGGGGCGAAGAGCCCTTTTCGAACTCATGAAAGAGCCAATATAACAAAGGAAATCTTTGATGCTTTCCGGGAACAGGGGATGTGGGCAGGGGCCTATTTCTCCAAGCCGGATTGGCACAGCGAATTTTACTGGGATCCTTACTTCCCGCCTTTGGATCGCAACGTGAACTATGATCCAGAACAATATCCTGAGAAATGGGAAAAATTCGTCCAGTTTACCCATAAGCAGATTATGGAACTGATGACGGATTATGGCAAAGTGGATATCCTGTGGCTGGATGGGGGGTGGGTGGCCAAAAAGGATCCAGGACAAATAAGAAATTATTACCAGGGATTTCCTGAACAAAGCCCGGGCGGGTTCATGAAGAGCCGGTCGGTGAACCAGGATATCCGGATGGATGAACTGGCGCAAAAAGCACGTGAGAAACAACCAGGGTTGATCGTGGTAGACCGCGCAGTCCCCGGCAAGAACCAGAATTACCTTACGCCGGAAAACCGGGTTCCGGAAGCCGCTCTTCCCTTCCCCTGGGAGTCTTGCATTATTGCAGGTGGAGGTTGGTCCTGGGTGCCGGAGGCCCGCTATAAGAGTGGGCGTGAGGCCATCCATATGCTGGTGGATATTGTTGCCAAAGGGGGGAACCTTTTGCTGAACATTGCTCCGGGACCTGATGGAAGCTGGCATGAGGAAGCCTACGTGCTCTTAAAGGAGATTGGAGATTGGATGAAAGTCAACGGGGATGCCATTTATGGAACCCGGGCCATAGCCCCTTATAAGGATGGAAAAGTATGCCTGACAAAGAAGGGGGATGATACCGTATTTGCCATTTACCTTCCGGATAAAAACGAGACCACTTTACCGTCAAAAGTTTGGTTGAACAGCATACAGGCCAAAGTGGGCTCTTCGGTTGAATTGCTTGGATATGGCACACTTAAATGGGAAACATCGGGAAACGGGATGCTTATTCATATACCAAAAAAAGTGATAAGTAGCCCCCCCTGCAAAGAGGCCTGGGCCTTTAAGATTGTTACAGACTAAGAGGTACCGCTCAAATCCTTTTTAATAGACTCAAGCAGTACCTCATACTTCTCTTTAACTTTAACCGCCTCAACAACATTATTTGTATCAAAGAATTGAATCCAATCATCATTCCATTCTTCAGTATGTTCCTGTCGAAGTTCATACAGGGATTTAATTTTTTCATCATGTTCCCATCCTGAAAACGAGACAAAACACAAACGCATAAAATCAGTATACTTTTCACTTATATTATTGGAAAATACTGGACTGCTAACATTTATATCCTTATCCAATTCCTTTTTTAATCTGACAATGTCCGGGGGACTTATTTCTTTCCAATTTCCATTGTAACAATAGAAACAAAAGACATCATTTAGCTTGGGGCCAATCCTATCATAAATTTCCACCCTCTTTTCAATTATTTTCTGATTGCCCTGGTGCTTCTTTTTCAGAACTTTGATCATCTTCTGGTATCGAAATACAACAAAGGCCATAATAATGGGGGCAAGCACAGCCAATATGGTTATTGGAATCTTGAGGCTATTCCAAATTTGATCCGCTTGTTGAATTTCAGGTGAATTCATGGCATTATAAATTTCCGGGGTTAAAGATAAGGTGCGAGTGCTGAAATTGCAAAGCCCCCTCTTATTCAAAGAATAAAAGGGGGCTTTGCCAATAGAGCCAGGGTGAAATTGTGTTAACAATTCCTTTACATATCAATCCCCCAGACTCAGATGTGAACCATCACAGAAGGGTGGATTCTTCGTTTGCTTGCACATACACATGGCTTTTGTCTCTGAGGCTTCAGCAACAAAAACAGTAGGTGTTATACTGGTTACCTTATGAGATCCATCGCACCACGGTTGATTGGAGGACCTTCCGCAGGCACACCACGCATGGGTGCTGCCAGACTTTAATTCTACCATTTTAGGCGATTTGCCCGCTATCTTTGATTTTTCCATGCTTACCTGAAATTAAGTTACAACAAGGGTAATCTTAAGTGTGAAGATATCATTAATTGCCTGATCTCCCAAGTTGTTAAAAAATGACTTGGAGCCAAATCGGACGTCAAACTTTGAACGGTCGATCTCCACATCCGCGGTATATGTATTCCCTGACCTAAGCACCTCAAAAGCGATGGTTTCTGTCTTTTCTTTAATGGTGATGTTTCCGGTCAGGGTAGCTTTGCCATTACTGAATTTAGTGCTTTTGACAACCTTAAAACTGGCCGTAGGAAAGGTTTCTACTCCAAAAAAATCATCGGATTTCAGATGGCCGACTAATTTTTGATTTGTTCCTTCATCCTTCAGGTCCGAATTGGTAATGCTGGTCATATCCATCACAAAATTACCAGCCACAATCTGTTCATTATCCAACTCAAAAGATCCGCTTTCCAATTGGATGTTTCCATCATGCTTGCCGGTAATTTTCTTACCCTGCCATTCGATACTCGACATATCAGTGTTTACTTCTAATGATTGAGCAAACAGAACATTGCCAGAAAGTATCATGGCAATGAGTAATAGAAAATTTTTTGATTTCATTTTTCCTTGATTTTGGTTGTTTATAGTCTTATTTTATGTAATATTCTTCTAAGTTCTTTGGCCTCATCCTCAGTAATTTGGGTCTCAAAGAAATTACCCAAAGCTGTTTTTGCCGCCAGATGGGCTTCCATAAATATTTTCTTCCCGTTATCAGTCAGAGAAATATCAATTTTCCTCCGATTTTCAGGACAGGTATCTCTGCGCACATACCCTTTTACTACCAACCTGTCCAGCAAGCGGGTAACGTCAGGGTTACTTACCAGGATTCTCTTTTTTAATTCAATCGCTGAAACAGGTTCAGGATCTTTTTCAAATAAAATATATAGCGCATTTAACTGTGCATGGGTGAGATTCAGGGGTTTTAAGGCTTTCTTAATCAGCTCCTCCAAAAAACTCCCGGTCTTTAACAGGTTAAAATATGCCAGGGCGTGTATGGTCTTTACATCTTCCATTATTCAAAGGATTACGTATGATAACAGGCATAAACAATTATTGTTCACAACAACAATTAAGTCCTTTCTGATTGAAGCAATACTAAATAGGATCCCCAGATAACTCAGCCTCCGATAATCCAGAGTAAACCACATAGAATGCAAATGGCTTAGTCGTTTTCTAATATTCCCTTCTCAGGTATGCAATATTTCGATTATGTTTATACCGTAATACAAAATGCAAACAGTGCAAGCAAATCCACCTACCAGGGCCATCCTGCTATTTTCCAGTCCTGACCAGAAAGGACTCGTATCAATGATTTCAGGGTTTATTGCCCAATACAGGGGTAATATTATCTCCCTTCATGAACATGTAGATTCCTATGATAAGACCTTCTTTCTACAGGGTAGTATGGGATATGGACGGGTTTGATATTCCTGAGAATGAGCTGGAAAGTGCCTTTAATCCCGTAGGCAGAAAATTTGAAGCCAACTGGAATATCCTGTTCACGGGCAGGAAGCTTCGAATTGCACTTATGGTATCCAAATATGATCACTGTTTGCAGGAACTGCTGTGGAGGCAACGCCTCACAGAGAGTGCCTATGAAATCCCGCTTATTATCTCCAATCATCCCGATCTGGAACCCATGGCAAAGTACCACCGGATACCTTTCCATCTGTTTCCAATTACCAAAGAAAACAAACACACACAGGAGCAGGCTGAATTAAAGCTGTTTGGTGAAAACAACATAGATGCCATTGTGCTGGCCAGGTACATGCAGGTATTGAGCAAATCATTTGTGGATCATTATCCCAGTCGCATCATCAATATACATCATTCCTTTTTGCCTGCTTTTATGGGAGGAAATCCATATAAGCAGGCGTATGAACGGGGCGTTAAAATAATCGGAGCAACGAGTCACTATGTTACTGAGGACCTTGACGAAGGCCCTATAATTGACCAGGATATCATCCGTATTTCCCACCGTGACAGCGTAAATGACCTGGTACAACGAGGCCGGGACCTGGAGCGGATTGTGCTTGCCCGGGCTGTAAATTATCATGCCGAACACCGGATCCTGGTAAATGGAAAGAAAACGGTAGTTTTTCAGTAAGGACCATCCGTCAACGCCTCTTTCACTAAAATCCAAAGCCCCCGATAATCAGAAGATAAACAGGGGCTTTAACGGTTTGGCGTTGGTGTCAACAGTTGATATCTGGCAATAGCTATCTGTAGTTACCCCATTTTCTAAGCCTTTCTTTCATCTGATATTATATTGCATTCTTAATACTTCCTTAATTATAATTTACTCCGTGTATAACTAAAATCATAAATATTTGTTATCTGTTTAGTATCATGCATACTAGAGAAATTATGAGACGGAGAACATATATTTGGACAGCCCTGGCCCTATTCCCATTATCCTTGTTGCCAGGATGAATACTAAAATTATGGAGAGAACAAAAATAGGGTTCAAAGTCAAATCCGGAGAAGCGCGGTATGGCAATCACTATAAAATGAAAGGTGTTACATTAAATGTTCTAGACATTAAAATATCCTCAAAAGATACGGATGGCGACCTGGCTGTTTTTGAGCAAAATGGATTCACTCCAAAAGGAGGTCCTCCATTGCATATTCATCTTCATCAGGACGAATTCTTTTATATAGTTGAGGGTGAATATCTTTTTCAAGTTGGTGAAGATAAATATCCCATGAAACCAGGGGATACGATTTTTCTTCCAAGAAACGTACAGCATGCTTTTGCACAATTGACGGAAACAGGGAAAGTAATCGTATCCTATATGCCAGCCGGTAAAATGGAGGAATTCTTTAGAACAACTGACGCATGGACTTTACCTCCCACAAAGGAGGAAATAGAAAAAGTGTTTGAGGATCACGACATGATAGTGGTTGGGCCGGGATTACAAATTGACCAGTGATAGTCGATATCTACACATATTTAAGAAGTGAAGCAACGCCAAAATGCTCTCACTGATATATACTTGAGTGATCCATCCCTGGCCTCAATACAAATCAAAAATTAATGAAAATTTTATTGGGAGCAGCCGAGCAAAGTTGCATTGTCTATCAAACCATTAAGCGAGGTGTACCCGTTACCTTAACTTCAAAACTGGAAGTTATAAGCGTCTCCGTGACCAGTAGCGGCTTGAATTAGTATTTCAACCAATACATCCATCACATAAAATGCAAAGCCCCCTCGGATACTTGATCTTCGGGGGCTTTGGCGGTTTGGCGGTGGTGCCACCAGGAATCGAACCAGGGACACCAGGATTTTCAGTCCTGTGCTCTACCAACTGAGCTATGGCACCGATGCTGTAAAAAGCGAGGCAAATTTATGTATTTTTTCGGAAAATTCCCATTATGAACCGAAATGCTCCGGATTTTATATTTTTGTGGCTGAAATGGCCACAGAAATACAAACCTACCAGCTTAAGAATGGAATAAGACTCATCCACCGGGCTAATCATTCAGAAGTCGCTCATTTTGGGCTGCTTGCCCACACGGGTACACGGGATGAAACCCTTGAAGAGCATGGCATGGCGCATTTTATGGAACATATGTTCTTTAAAGGCACTGCCAAAAGATCTCCTTTTCAGATCATTTCCAGATTAGAGGATGTGGGAGGGGAGATAAATGCTTACACCACCAAAGAGGAAACAGCACTTTACGCCTCCTTTCTAAAGCAGGATTACCTTCGAGCCATGGAACTGATACAGGATATCTTTTTGCATTCCAGCTTTCCGGACAAGGAACGGGAAAAAGAGGCGGAAGTAATCCTGAACGAAATCCAGGGATACGAAGACTCCCCTTCTGAACTTATATTTGACAGGGCGGAAGAGCTGCTCTTTCCCAACCACTCCATTGGAAGAAATATCCTGGGAACACAGGAATCCCTGGCAAAATTCCGCAATGGGACCCTGGAGAAATTCCAGGCTGAGAACTATGCGACGGAAGAAATGGTACTCTCCCTGGTGGGTGATGTCCCGTTTAAGAAGTTTTGTCAGGCAGCTGAAAAGTACTATGGCGAGATTCCCTTTAAATCCCGAAGCAGAAAACGAATCAATCCGGATTCTGTTTCGGCCATAAAGCACATTGAACAAAGAAATGCCTACCAGAAGCACTGCATGCTGGTAGGAACAGCCTATGCTCTACCAGATCCAAAAAGATTGCAGCTCTATCTTTTGAATAATATCCTGGGCGGCCCGGGAATGAACTCCAGGCTCAATATGGCTTTGAGAGAACGAAAAGGTTACTCCTACAGTGCAGAATCGCATTATACTCCCTATACCGATACAGGTGTCTTAATGATCTATTTCAGTTGTGACAACGATAAGTTCAGCAGATCCTTGCAGGTAACCCGGGAGGAGATTCGCAAACTTCGTGCAATCAAAATCCCGGAGAAAAGACTGAGCCATGCACGCAAACAGCTGATGGGACAACTGGCCATCTCCTATGAAAACAACGAGCATCTCATGCTTACCTCTGCCAAGCGATATCTTGTTTTTAACCAGGTGGACGACCTGGAAGCCATTCGCAAAAACCTGGAGCTTATAAGTTCCGACATGCTCCGGGATACGGCCAATGAGCTCATGGATTCCGATAAGCTGAACATCCTTATTTTTGAATAATGAAGCTATTTACAGATGCTGAGATGCTGGACAATTACCTGGTAGAACACTCCCATCAGGAAGATCCGGTGCTCCAGGAACTGGCCAGGCACACCTATCTTAAAGAGGTACATCCCCGTATGTTGTCCGGCCATATCCTGGGCAGTTTTCTCTCTTTGTTTTCAAAGCTATTGTCCCCTGAGCGTATCCTGGAAATTGGAACCTACACCGGATATTCCGCTATCTGTCTGGCACGCGGTCTCAGGAAAGGGGGGGAATTGACCACCCTTGAGGTGAATGAGGAACTCCGAAATATTGCCATGAAATACTTTAAAAAAGCGAATCTGCTGGACCGGATCCGCTTAATAAATGGAGATGCCCTGGAGTTAATACCAACACTAAACGAAACTTTTGACCTGGTTTTTATAGATGCTCATAAGGACGAGTATCCGGACTATTACAATCTGGTACTCGGGAAAGTACGCCCGGGGGGGTATATACTTGCTGACAATATCCTCTGGGGAGGGAAGGTCCTGGATCCTTCCCTGAGCGATCCCACCACTCGTACCATCGATCGCTTTAACAAAATGATCACTTCAGATCCGCGTGTGGACAATCTTATGCTGCCAGTAAGAGATGGGCTTATGGTCATTCAAAAAAAGTGAGTGTCTAATATTTATAAGGGGAAGTGTAAACAAAACAGAGCTGCGCATTGTTTAGTGACTGTAACTCTGATTTATCTTTCTCTAAATGGCCGTATATTCAATTAAAGAACTGGAAAAATTAGCCGGTATCAAGGCCCATACTATACGTATTTGGGAAAAGCGTTACAACCTGATTGAACCCCACCGCACCAATACCAATATCCGCTATTATACAGATAGTGACCTGAAAAAGATCCTGAACGTTTCTGTTCTGTACCGCCATGGCATAAAAATTTCCAGTATAGCCAGGCTGAACGACCTGGAGCTCAAAGAAGAGATTATCAGAGTAGCTTCCAGCTCCCATACGAGCGATACCCTGATTGATTCCATGGTCCTTTCCATGATCGATATGGATGAATACAAACTGGAGTCGATGATCAATAAATCGATCCATAACCTTGGGCTGAAGGTCACTGTAACAGATGTTCTCTCTCCATTCCTGGAGAAAGTAGGAATCCTCTGGCAATCGGGGGATGTCTATCCTGCCCAGGAGCATTTTGTAACCTACCTGATCCGCCAGAAAATTATTGCTGCCACTGACAAAATATCAAATACCTTCAATCCCGAAGGCAAAAAATTCCTTCTCTTTCTGCCTGAAGGGGAATGGCATGAAATTGGTCTTCTGTTCGCCCAATACCTGATCAAGGAGGCCAAACATGAGGTCATTTATCTGGGACAGTCTGTTCCCTACTCTGATGTTCTGGCCTTGGGTGCATCTAAAACCTTTCATTTTGTTCTGGTCTCCAGCACCAACCTGCAGCCCGGTTTTGACCTGGGTGCCTACCTGGAGGAGTTGGGTGTGGCTCTGCCGGATAAAAAGATTCTCTACTATTCAAACTATCAAGGTGAACTTCCGGAAGACATTTCCCCGAACCATATTCATCTCAAAGGGATCAGCGACCTCACCGATTTCCTCGATAATCTTGGAAACTAGTGGCTCTGATAAAAAATAGGGGATAGCTCCTAATTTAGAATAGCTATATTAAAATACCCGGAACTCTTCTATTATCAGGGCTTTTCACCATTCTTCTTATTTGGAATTTGGTATATTTCAGCATGTTGTAGAATTCAAACCCTTGACTTGTGTTTAATTGTATCGTATATTTGTTAAACAAATAATCGTAAAGTAAACTTAAAGCACCACATATCATGACAACAATGGAGTTCAACAACAAGCTGATAAACATGGAAGAAAGGCTCGAAAGATTTGCCCTGAGTCTGACCTCCAACCGAGAAGCAGCAAAGGATCTTGTACAGGAAACCTATTTGAAAGCACTCTCCTCAAAAGATAAATTCATTGAATTTACAAATTTCGAAGCCTGGGCCTATACCATATATGAAGAATACCTTCATTAATAATTACAGGAAGGCTGTAAGGCAAAATACAATTGTAGATACGACCAAAGATCTCTATTACCTGAATAACTCACAAGGAGTCAAACTTTATTAAACCCGATTCCAGCATGCAGCACAAAGAGATCAACAAGCACATCGACAAGCTGCAGGATGAATTAAAGGTTCCTTTCTTGATGCATACGGAAGGTTTTAAGTACAAGGAAATTGCCGAAAAGCTCGACCTTAAAATAGGAACCGTGAAGAGCCGGATCTTCTTTACCAGGAAGAAATTAATGGAATCGCTTGTGGATTACCAGTAGAAGTTTAACCCATTATAGAAAAGAGTTCAAGGGCGCCTACTAACGAGGCTGCCCTTTTTTTTTAGCTTCTGGAAGACTATCCCCGAAACTGGGCGTCCACAACTGCAAAGGCAGCCATATCCACAATTTCCCTCACTTCGCTCTCCATCTGAAGGATATGGATGGGTTTTCCGATCCCCAGAAGATCGGCCCGGTAACCTCTCCACCCCCGATTTCCTGCATCATTTTATAAGCAATATTGCCGGAGCTCAGATTGGGAAAAATAATGGTATTTACTTTTTTATCTCCCAATTTGCTAAAGGGGAATTTCTGTTTTCTTAATTCCGTGTTCAGGGCATAGTTCATCTGCATTTCACCATCCACAATAAGTTCCGGATGTTCCCGGTGGAGTATCTCCACAGCCTCTCTTGAACGAATGGCGCTGGCTCCTCTTGATTGCTCCAAAATTAGAATAGGCAACCAGCGCGATTACAGGCTCAATATTGAAATGGGCAACCTGTTCAGCCACCATGACTGTGGTATCCACCGAGTGTCCGGGCAGCGGGCTGAACATTTACCGTGGTATCGGCAAAAAAGTAGGGGCCTTTCTTGGTGTGTACGATATACATTCCGGCAATATGCTTCTGCGGATTATTGGTGCCGGCAATCTGAATGGCTGGTCTGATCACATCAGCATATTTGCTGGAAAATCCTGAAAGAAAAGCATCTGCATCCCCTTCTGTCACCATCATCATTCCAAACTGATTGGACAGGTTCATCTGCTTTAAGGCATCCTCATAGGTCATTCCTTTTCGTTGACGGAGCTTATATAGCTTTTGTGCATATTTTTCCCTGGTGGTTTTCATCTCCGGATCGGTTTGATCCAGAATTTCAATCCCGTTCAGGTCAAGATGATACTCTTCGATCAACTGCTGAATCTGTTGTTTGTCACCCAGCAATACCGGATTGGCAATTTTTTCCTGGATAATGGTCTGAACAGCTTTCAACATTTTAAAGCTGGCCGCTTCAGCAAATACAAGTCGCTTGGGATTCTGCTGAGCTTTCACTCTTACCTCATGAATCAAACGATTCTCTATGCCCATTCTCTCTTTCAAGTACTCTTCGTAGGCCTCCCAGTCTTTGACAGGGGCTTTGGCCACCCCGCTCTCCATGGCCGCTCTGGCCACTGCCGGAGCCACGTGGTAGATTAACCGGGGATCAAGCGGTTTGGGAATTATATAGTCTCTTCCAAAATGAAGGTTTTCAACCTTGTAAGCCTTATTGACCACTTCGGGCACATCTGTCTTTGTAAGAGAAGCCAGCGCATTCACCGCGGCAATTTTCATCTCTTCGTTTATGGATGTGGCTCGGACGTCCAATGCTCCTCTGAATATAAAGGGAAAGCCCAGTACATTGTTGATCTGATTGGGATAATCGGAGCGTCCGGTTGCAAAAATAATATCGTCCCTGGAGGCGATTGCTTTTTCATAAGATATTTCAGGATTGGGATTGGCCATGGCAAATACAATGGGATCCCGCTTCATGGACTTTAGCATCTTCGCTGTTAGCACATCTGCCACCGAAAGCCCCAGGAAAACATCGGCTCCTTTCATGGCCTCTTCCAAAGTATCGGCCTCCGTGTCCCTGATGAATGCTTGTTTATACTTATTCAGTCCTGTTCGTCTTTTATTTAAAACCCCTCGTGAGTCAAGCATAATAAGATTTTCTGCCTTTACACCCAGGGCAATATAGAGTTTTGCGCAAGAGATGGCTGAAGCGCCTGCTCCATTAACAACCACCTTTAACTGATCAATCTTTTTATCAACAAGCTCCAGGGCATTCAGCAGCCCTGCTGATGAAATAATGGCCGTACCATGCTGATCATCATGAAATACAGGAATATCAAGTTCCTTTTTCAGGCGGGTCTCGATCTCAAAACACTCGGGTGCTTTGATATCCTCCAGGTTGATTCCCCCGAAGGTAGGAGCAATGGCTTTGGCCACTTCTATAAACTGATCAACCTCCTTGCGATCAATTTCGATATCAAACACATCCACATCAGCAAAAATCTTAAATAGAAGGCCCTTCCCTTCCATGACAGGCTTTCCTTCCAGGGCCCCGATATCCCCCAGCCCGAGCACGGCTGTTCCATTGGACATAACCGCCACCAGATTCCCCTTGGCTGTGTACTTGTATGCATCCTCGGCATTTTCTTTGATGGCCAGACAGGGTTCTGCAACACCTGGTGAATAGGCCAGAGAAAGGTCTCTCTGAGAGGAATATGGTTTGGTTGGGATAACTTCGATCTTCCCCGGTCTTCCCATGCTGTGGTAATTCAGGGCATCTTCGCGTGTGATTTTAGACATGATAGTTGGGTTTTAGTAATCCAGCTCAAAAGTACAAAGAGAGAGACCTCCTTGTTATTTAAAATGACCTAGAACATCATGTTATTGAGCAGTAAGTTTTATACCGGTACAAACAGGAGTTCACCTGAGGATGAATCCCTCTGCCAGGGGATCCTCCGGATCGAACCAGAAACTGTTTTTACCCGTATAAAAAGCCTGACCACTTACTTGTGGTATGACCGCCTCGTGCGGACCAAACTTTGTTATTTCTGTAATCTCAACTTCCATGGTGGTTCCCAGGATACTCTCGATCACCATCCGTTCTCCAAATTTCAACTCTCCCCTTGCGTGATGCAGGGCTGCACGCGCACTTACTCCTGATCCGGTGGCAGATCGATCCACTTCGCCATTGGCGAATATGCAAACATTCCGGCTATCGCTTGATGGGCTTAAAGGCCTTCCTGTAAATATGGTTCCATACAGAAAACTCAGATCCGGCTCAAAAGGATGGACGATTTTTTGCTTATTTATCACACAATGTTTAATCTTCATGCCCAGCTCTATCAAGCTGTTCACTTCTGCTGGCGCCATGGACAATTTTAATTTATCCGCATCCACAATGGCATAAAATGCACCTCCATAGGCTACATCATATTTCACCTCTCCCCATCCCGGCACCTCCACCTGCTGGTCTCTGAATAAAACAAACGAGGGAACATTTTTAAATGATACCGTACCAACCAGGCCCTTCTCTCTGAAACCCATGGATACGATTTGTCCTGGAGGGGCATCAATGATCAACTGTGGCCTGTCTCCGGCTTTTTCTACCAGCCCCGTGTCCAGCACAAATTTCGTAAGAGCGATAATGGCATGTCCGCACATGGTGCTATATCCCTCGTTATGCAAAAAGAATGTTCCGAAATCAGCCTCCCTGGTAAAGGGGCGGGTAAGCACTGCCCCATACATGTCTGCATGACCCCTGGGTTCCCACATCAGGCCCTTCCGAATATGGTCCAGGTGATCCCTGAAGTATTTCCTCATTTCCAGTATGGTCTCCCCTTTTACTTCCGGATATCCCTCCACCAGTATCCTTAAGGGTTCTCCTCCGGTATGCATATCGATGGTTGAAATCTTTAGCCAGCCGGCCGGAGGATTCCACTTCATTGACTTTAAATGCTGGTACATAGGTTTATTCTTTCAGGAGAGGTTTTCATAAACAAGTTTTGCCCCGTAAAGATCAAATGCAGCCATGCCCACAGATTTAAAAAACCGGGTTTCCCCCTTCTTCTGTACTCTATTCAGAATCAGATCCCAAAGGGGGATTATCTGCTCCTTCCGGATCAATCCTTTTTTGAGGGGTTCCATCAGATCGCCTGTCTCAGCAAGGGCATGCTCGGTATCCACAAAAACCTGCTTTAGATCAGGGAAAATCGCATCAGGAAATTCCCTCATCTCCGGCTTGTAGGAACCAATTCCAATAATGGTTTTATCCTTCCACCATGCCCCATATGCCGGGACAACCGCCTGATGAGATCCAGTGGCTGTAATAATGATTTCCGATTGCAAACAAAGCTCCTCTGCATTCTGACTGGGGATAACCTCGATGTCCGGGTAAAAGGGTTTAAACCTTTCGGCAAAGCGATTCATGGCCTCAGCGGACCGGTCCAGGATCCTGAGCTTCTCAATGGGGCGCTGTTGACAGGCAAAAAGAGCCTGATGGAATCCCTGTATTCCTACACCGACCACCCCCAGGGTGGACGCGGTTTCAGGGGCCAGGTAACGTATCCCCACCGCCCCCACTGCTGCAGTCCGCATGGCTGTTAATTTACTTCCGTCCATCACTGCCAGGGGCCTGCCAGTCTGACCATCATTCAGTACAACCGACCCATAGATCATCGGCTCCTTCTTTGCCAGATTTTTCGGAAAAACAGAAACAAGTTTGGTGGAAAAATAGCCGTCTCCAAAACAGGGCATCAGCAATAGTGTGTTGGGGCCACGATCAATATGCACCCTCTGAGGCACTTCAACGACACCTTTTGCCGTATCGATAAATGCCTGCTCCATGGCATCAGTCCACTGGTCGACGGTGGCAGCATTTCCAATGGCCCGGCTATTAAAATTTTTCATTTCAAAGAGTTGGGGAACAATGTATGAAATTAACACAAAACTATGATTTTCCATATCTTAGTGCAGATATGAGATACCCGGGGCTGATTACCATAATGCTTTTGGTCACCCTCCGGCTTTCTGCTCAGGAATCCCGGCTGGATACCATCTTGCTCTCAGATACCATTTTTTTGAAAGCTGGTTCTTTGAAGGGCTATTTCGATTTTACCTATGAAAGCCGGGTAGATTCCGTGAATACTCTGGTAATCAATGAGTTTATGGCTGTTAATTCCGGGGTCTATTTTGACCAGGCGGGAGACGATGACGATTGGATTGAACTATTCAATTTTGGAGACAGTCCTGTCCGGCTTAATAATCTCTATTTTACAGACGATCCTGCTGTACCATTTAAATGGAAACTGGACACGATTGTGGACCTGGAACTGGACCCGAATGAGCATTTCATCATCTGGGCGGATGATGAACCTGAAGAAGGCTATAGCCATGCCACATTCAGGCTTTCCGGGGATGGTGAATATCTGGGTATATTTTCTGAAGACGGTACTCCTGTGGATCAGCTTTATTATGGTGCACAAACTACGAACATCTCTTTTGGAAGATACCCCGATGCAGGGCTGAGCTGGAACTACTTTGACGAAGCAACTCCTGGAGAGACGAATGCCTTTCCTGGTGCGGGGGCTGTCCTCCCGCTGCCCTCTTCCAATCTGGTCGGCGGATTCTATACGGAACCGCTTATGCTGGCACTCTTTGCCGAGGTGAATGGCGCACAGATCTATTATACGACAGATTGCTCTGAACCTGATCGTTCCGCTATGCTTTACCAGGCTCCCATGGAGATCAGCACCACCACCATTATCAGGGCCAGACTGATCAAGGAAGACGCCCTGGATGGCCCTGTGCTGACCATTTCCATTCTGATGAACGAAACTGATTACGAAAATCCCGTGGTCTCCCTGGTGGCAGAACCGGAGGCCCTTTTCGGGAATACAGGCATCATATCCAGTAATAACAGCACCATTGAAGTGCCTGCTGCCCTGGAATACATTGAAAATGGGATTAGCCTTTTCAGGGGCGGGGCCGGAATTCAACTCCATGCACCCCGGCATGCCCAGCCCTACTCTTTAAATATCTATTCCCGGACCAGATATGGCAATAGCTGGTTAGAATATCCTTTCTTCGGGGACCGGGCACCGGATGAATTCAAAAGACTGATTCTGAGAAACAGCGGAAATGACAACATAAACAAAGCAACTACAAACACACATTTCCGGGATCCTCTGATTCAAACCCTTGGAAAACAATCCAACAGGCGTCCTATGATTTCTGAATCAAAGCCTGTAAATCTGTTTCTTAATGGAAACTATCATGGCCTGTTTAACCTTCGCGAACGAGAGGATAGATATTATATTGAATCACATACCGGGGAGACTGAAAACTTTGATTTTATCGAACTTGAATTTGGGTATTACGCGAACCTGCATATTATTGAGGGCTCCTACGGCCCCTGGATGGAATTACTCTCTTTTGCAGATACTACCGGGGATCTCTCTCTGGATGCAGATTTTAGCATCGTTGAGCAAATGGTGGATCTGGAGAATTTTACAGATTATTGGATTACAGAGGTATTTGTGGGGAACTATGACTGGTTGTCAAACAATGTAAAATTCTGGAAACCCGAACACGGGAAGTGGCAATGGATGTACTGGGATACCGATCATGGATTGGGACTGGATTATTCCCTTTATGGCGCTGTAGAATGGAACACCCTGGCCTGGTCACTTACTTTCAGCGACCGGGCCTGGTCCAACGGCTACCATAATATACTGATTCGCAATCTGCTCAAAAATACGGCATACAAAGAGCATTTTATCAAACGCTTTACCCAGTTACTCAGCACTTCGTTTAAATATGAGACCACGATCCCTGCCCTGGACTCCATGAAAAACCTGTACAGGAATGACATGAATTTCCATGCAGAACGATGGGGGAGATCCATGTCAAACTGGGAGCATGCCTGCACTATTGTGGAGGATTATCTTCGCCGCAGGCCCGACACGGTATTAAACCATATCCGGGATTTTTTCGGGCTCCAGGAGCCCGTAGAGCTCTCCATCCGAGTTGAGCCCCCCGGAGCAGGAAGGATCCTTTTCTCCGGACTGGAGATTTCAAAGGATCCCGTTCAGGGGAAATTTTTCCCGGGAATGTCCTACGAACTTTTTAGCAGCCCCATACCCGGTTTTTCCCTGGATCAATGGAAGCCCTTTCAAAGCAGGAACGATAGTCTGGAGTTTCAGTTAACAGATTCCATTGAGATTGTAGCGTATTATAAGGCTGCAGACAATTCATTTCCTATCCAGTTATGCGAGGTATACTCAAATAATCGGGAGGCTTATGATGCCGGAGACTGGTTGGAGTTTTACTACTATGGCGCCGATCCTGTGGATCTGGAGGGGTGGTTCCTGATGGCAGACGATATGGAGTTGTTGTACACCTTCGATGATCCGACCATCATAGCTCCGGGACAAAGATTTATTATTGCTGAGGATCCGGAGCGTTTTGCAGGGGTATTTCCCTCGCCAATCCTGTGTTTCGGCCCTATGATTCAAGGATTTTCCACCCGGTCGATTCTTTCCCTTAAATCTGGTGATGGTGAAACTCAAAAAGCAGTCGCACCAATGGACTCTCCTGACTGGCCCGTATTGCCGGAAAAAGGCTTCAGTATCGAATTGAAGGGCATCGTGTATGATTCTGACAATGGCACACACTGGGGCCTCAGTGAAAACAGCTTTGGCTCGCCCGGGCTTGCAAATCATGAATTCTATAACTTTCAAAAACCGGCTGGAAAAGACTCTGTTTTTACTAATTATGAAACTCATGTGATTGGGTTTAGCTCATCCCGGGAGTTCTATTCAGACCAGGACCAGCATGCACTGGCTGGTATATCAGTTAAAGAGATTGCAGGTGCAGGACAGTTCTACAGGGGAGATACCAGCCTGGATCCGGGGACCATCTATGACCCCTTTGATCTGGTCTTTCAGCCTCAGGGTCCATATAACAGCTCAAGCAGCCTGACCTATAGCTTCATTGATAAATCGGGACAGGAGAGTTCCGATTATACACTCTGGTTTAATCCTTCGGTTCAGGTGAGTCAAAAACTCCGGGAAACCTTCAAAATATATCCCCTTCCGGCCCGTGATTTCTGCACCATTGAGATACCCGCCGAGCACCAGGGGCCCATAGACTTTCTCCTCTTTGATTTGAATGGCAAAAAGCTCCAGACACTACACAAGCATATGAGCCAAAAAAACTTCACTGTTGACTTAAGCGCAGTCGAAAGTGGGATCTATATCTATTTGCTGAAAACCGGCCGGACGGTGGTGCATGGTAAAATTGAAGTCCTTAAGTAAAAATGGGCTTCAGGAATCCTGCTTTAATTTCCCGAGTAGATCAAGAGGCGACTCTCTTCACGCATTCCATGTAAAGAGTAGATCCTTATTTTTAAAATATATGCACCCGGCCTCTGTAATCCATGCTGCCAGCTCAGGGTCTGCTGACCACCCGCACTAATCATATTAGCATGATTTACTAGCGTTCCGCTCAGGGTAAAGATGCTTAGTTCTATCTCTGCTGCGGGTTCTTCAAGTAGCTTCAGAAATAGGGTGCCACTCATGGGATTGGGATAAACCTGCAGGATGCCCTCCCGGGCGGACTGTTTCTCCCCGGACGAATTACTTCCATTGGCTGCCCCCGGTGAATAGAGTGGCCGGGTAGCGGAGTACCAGCTCGAATATTGAGTATTATCCAGCTCGGGAGATATAAGCTGCAGGCTTGGCCCGGCCCCATCAGCCTCCACCGGCCAGGGGGCCTGATTATCATAGGTCACAAAATCCACCAGTTCTCCTTTTTCATTTTTCAGTATCAAAGACTCTCCTTCATTACTCAGCCTGAATCCACTCTCTCCATTATTAAAGCTTCCCCTTAAATATATCGAGCTTCCATGCTCTGTTATAAATAATTCTGAGTCGCCGGCGACCACGATATATCCATAAGGATCCAGGATCGTGTTCTCCTCAAAGCTGAAAACATTATTCAGTCCCCCGTCGCTGAATTGATATCCGTTCATAGAAATGCTAAAAGCGTTGGGATTATAGAGTTCGATCCATTCTGACTGTTCAGAATTCTCCGGATGATACATGATCTCATTGATCACCAGGGGCTCGCTGTCAGGCCCGGAAGTGCTATCAAAAACCGCCACTATTTCAAGGTTTTCCGCCGGATCAAGCTCTATGCGATGAAGATTCGAGATTCCCCGCCACTCGACGAATGTTTCCCCGGCATCGGGCCAGGCTTCCAGGGCAATGGGGATCCCGGACATATAGATCCCTTCCCAGCTCTCCTGATCAATCACCAGGGAGTTCAGTTTTACCCTGCCATTCCCCTCTATCCGGATCCTAATACCAACGGTATCCTCAATTCCAAAATAGGACTTCATCTGATTATAGAGGTAGTCCGGGCGCTGTCTCAGGAAATTCCTGATACTTTCATTGTTCTGCTCCCATCTCCCCAGGTTCCCGGGATTCCAGCGTTCAAATTCAGCATCCATTTCTGGTGATATACGGGCCACAAGCGAATCATATACCTCCACGACATTTTCGGCTACAAACAGGGAATTCAACAGGTCACAATTCCTGTTTATGAGGGCATGACTGAAGCGCTCGTTCTGAATCAGCTTCTGAGGTATGAAATTGGGCCATTTCTCTGCACTGGTATAGGCATATTCGGTAAATCCGTTCCAGCTAAGGGTATTATAGGATCGGTCCGTATCCCAAATGGTCCAGCTCCAGCGACCATCCCTGGGTTTGACCACAAATGCTCCCCAGGTCCAGGACCTGAACTGGCTGCAATGGACCAGAGACAGGAGGTTCAACAGGGAATTCATATCCATAAAGGAAGAGACCTCGTTATACACCTCGGGGCGTGTAAAATCTGTGCTGTCAAAATAGGTAAGCAGTTTGTTCCACTCTTCCATGGTACCGTATTTCAGATCAGCACCCCATTTTTGGAATCTGACCAGGTCAAAATCCTGAATCCCCAGGTGATCCTCCACGAAATATTCATTGATGCTCTCTCTGATGTTGTAAATACCCCAGTAATTATTATTCAATAACAGAACCCCGAAATCGCTTGCCGTTGCCAGCTCCCCAAGCTTGCCCCAGAGTTCTGAACTGAAAGGATCTCTTAAAAGCGTACCCGTGGTGGTGCTAATATCATCGTCGTACCCCGATCTAAGCACCAGGTTCTTAAAACTGGAAGGACCCATTTCAAAAGGAGTAGCTTGCAATTCTGAGGTCCCATACCCGCCCCGGAAATGTAACCTGAATGCCTTTTTTGGCATAAATACAGAATTTCCACCCTGAATCCGGATCCCGCCAATGGCGGTGAACTGTTTTTCATCCCCGTAATAGGAAAAAGCGGCAGGCCGTTCCCACAGGGGTCCTTCATTCCAGTAGTTGGTATATATGCCTGTGGGGCCATAGAGATGCTCCACATTGGTGGAAAGGGAGAATACAGGTAATTGATAAACATCCGCAGGGAAATAGCTCGCTGCCTGGCTGTACCCCGGAAGATGATTCTCTTTTAAGATTACTGCCCGAAGCGTTTGAGCTTCCTGCAGCTGCAGGGGGGCCGGATAATATTCTCCAAGTTTGGGATCGCTGCCATCGGGTGAGTAAAATATGGAATCTTCCTGATCCGGGGAAGAGAGTGTAAGGGTCAGGGGGAAAGCGGAGCTACCTCCCGGATTGCTGAATTCTGGATCATGGCTCAGACTGTCATAGCTTAGGGCACCTTCTCCACCGGGCCAGGAGGAAAAAACCCATTTATCCGGGATCTCAGTTCGTATATACAGGTAGTTAACAGGAATCCGGGGGAAACCCTTCTCTGTCATTAAAACCCCAACCGGATTACTTAAGAGAAGCGCTTCGCCACTTCCCTTTAACTTAAAAGGCACCTGTAGTTGAGCCAGGTCATCCCGGTCATTTGCCCATAGTTGTATCGTATCGCCCGCGGGCACATAGAGATCCTCCTGGATCTTATATTTAGAAGGCTGGTCCGGATTATCTGATAGATAATGTGCTCTTAAATTGATGGGGGAAGAGGAGTGGTTCAAAATTTTGAACCAGTCGCTATACTCCCCCGCATCATCTGTTTCAAGTGACAGGTTGGAGGGGGAAATCTCCACGAAACTCAGGGGCGATTGATAATAGGGATAACATCCCATGTCCAGCCTGGTACCATCGGGATCTCTGTCATCTTCATCGCCCAGGTAATCCAATCCATCTCCATCCAGGTCGGGGTTGCCGGCATCAATAGCCTCTGAATTCAGGGAGAGATTGAAATCTTTATTTGCTTCGTTCTTAAACCGGGCTGAACCCATTATATTCCCGGTTCCGTCCAGTATAAGTGTATCGGTCAGCGTATATTCAACCTGAACCTCCGAGTTAGCCACCTGGGTAAGCACTCCTAGCAGGGAATTAGAAATAATCGAAGTTGAAACCTGAATGGTGCCTCCCGAACTAAGCTCCCCGTCGTTGTGAAAAGCCCGGATTCCGTAATTGTTTCCGTAGAGGGTGTTCTGCGTGGCATGAACCATGGCACCCGTATGACTTTGGATCCCGGCATTTGAAAACAGGAGCAGGTTCCCATACACCTGGGCGGTGCTGTTTTCGCCAATACTGATTCCCATATCGCAGTTCTCAATCACATTTCCGCCAATCACGATATCGCTGCTGAGGGTGCCAATATCAATTCCATCGTCCGAAAATCCCTGAATCGTGTTTCCCACGATGGTATCACCAGAAATCCCATCCAGATCAATGGCATCTGTCTTGCCCGCAGCAGGATTCCCCGTGAGGCGGGTATTTCGAATAAGTACCTTTCTTGCATTATGCACCCCGATACAATCATCGCCCACGCCCCCCCAGGTATCTGCAATATCACAGTTCTCCACTACGACCGTATCCCCATAACTGGTAAGAAACCTGATCGCCCGGCGCACCACCAAATAATTTGCGTAAAAAGAACCCTGGTTGGAAATATAATTCCATCTGCTTTCCGGGGAGTCGCTGATGAAAAGAACGCGCTCCCCCTCCCTCCCCTCCACGAGTAGCCTGCCATTATTGGAAAAGCCAGCTCCAGCTGAGAAAATAATTTGAGCTCCTGCATTAATTTTCAGGGTAATACCATTGGCTATTGAAATATTCCCTTGAACAAAGTGAGGGGAATTCTCCCTGGTCAATACCGTATCCCTTTCAATCACCGCAGGAAGGGGATCCTGGGCTATTCCGGAAAAACTGATCAGGCTCAGCAGAAAAAATATATGCGGGACTTTGAACACAACCTAAATATAATACTTCCTGAATCAAAACGCTCAAAGCCCCTCAAAAGCGAATGAGGGGCTTTGTACCCGGACCCGGGGTGGTTTCTTATTAAAGCGGCGACCGGATTTCGGGACAACCGGTGGAGTGGGTCATTTCGCGGTCCTGGCAGCAAAAGGGAGCTATTGTAAGCGCCACCTGCAGCCCTTCCAATTTTGCGATTGCGAGTGAGCTTGGAGCTGACAAGGTATACAGCTATGCCGGTCAAAAACCCCTGATCGAGAGTGTATACCGACTTGAAAACTCGTCTGAAGCTTTCCATAAGGCCGAATTCGGAAAACCACGAGGGAAGGTAATTATCGAGTTGTAAACGATACTGTAGATTACTTTATTCGCTGTCGAATTTCAATTCCAGGCCATTAATGTATGTATCGGCGTTCAATACATGCTTTTCCCGTTTTTCGGAATCCATTTTATCATATGTTTTTATCAGCATTTTCAGTCTTGGGTTTTTTCCAAGTACATGCCTTTGCTTATCAATAAACCGCCAGAATAAGCCATCCCAGATGTGCACCCATTCTCCTTTTGCGTAGTTGCTCATCTTTAGTATGTAGTTACTACCGCTAATGTATGGTTTTGTAGCCATTAAGCCGCCATCGGCGAATTGACTCATCCCGTAAACATTGGGAACCATAACCCAGTCATAGGCATCGACAAACATTTCCATAAACCAACGATATACCTCATCAGGATCAAACTCGCAGAGCAGCATAAAATTACCCAATATCATTAATCGTTCAATGTGATGGGCATAACCGGTTTTCAAAATGCCTTTTATGGTTTCATCAATAGGATATATACCCGTAGAGGCATCCCAAAATGATTTGGGGATTTTTCGGGTAAATCCCCAAAAGTTAGTTGTTCGTTCCTCCGATCCTTTTACTTCGTATATGCCTCTCAAGAATTCACGCCAGCCTAAAATCTGCCGGATGAAACCTTCCAGGGAATTTACGGGAACGTTGTTTTGTTTTGCAAATGCTATTGCACTGTCAATTATTTCCCCTGGTGCAATCAACCCAACGTTGAGCATTGGCGATATAACACTATGATGCAGGAAACTCTCACCATGTACCATGGCATCCTGATAGGTTCCATAATCAAAAAATCGATCGTGGAAGAAAGCCTCCAGCCATTTTTTCGTTGCCTCAAAAGTATCTGGATAGTATAGGTTTTTTTCAATTGAACCATAATTTGAGCTAAAATGCTTTTGCACATAACGATGAGCTTCTTCATGGTATTTCCCTGGCTTCACAACGGGCAACAAGGGCGCCTGTTTGTCTTTTGGATACTTCACCCTGTTGTCGCTATCGTAGGTCCACTTTCCCCCAAGTGGTTTCTTTTCCTCTGAGAGTAAAATGTTCCACCTTTTACGCTGCAGGATATAAAACTCCGTTTGCCTGAATCTTCTTTTTCCTGAAAAGAAGCTCACCGAATCTTTATATGAATTCATAAAAAGCGGTGAGGTATGTATCTCAAATTTTATATCAAGTTGCCTGGCTGCAAGAACGATGCGTTGCTGCAGCCAGTTGTCGGTAACGTCAACATAATGTATATGATCAACCCCTCTTTTTCTGAGAAAAGGCAGTAATTTTCTGATATCGGATTCTGCCTCATGAGATTCGATGTATAGTACTTTATTCTTCCTGGACAACAAATAGTCCGCATAAAATTTCATGGAAGCACGATGAAATAAGAGCTTCTGCTTGTGAAAATTATACTGATTAAAAAACAGACCTTCCTCCACAAGAACGAAATGATCCGTTTTGTCAAACAGTGGATTTTGTTCGAACAGCTGATGTGGAAATACAATACCCAGGCTGTTCATGAGGGATCATTTGACGTTTTTTGACCAGAGTCCTCATCGGTCCAGATACTGATGAATTTACCCTCCGGATCGAATTTGCTGGTTTGAAGATCAATATTGAATCGCCTGTGCTTTACAGGGTCATTTCCCACCCCAGCCTGGTAAGCCCAGTTCCCATAATTGCTGGCAGCGTCGTAATCGATCAGAAGAAACTCAAACCAGGCAGCTCCTGCACGCCAGTCCTGATTTAAGTCTTTACAGAGATAAGAAGATACGATTTGCCTCCCCCTGTTACCCATAAATCCAGTAGCTCTTAACTGATTCATCAAGGCATTCACCAAAGGATACTCTGTTTGCCCCCCGCACCAGGAAGTAAATACCTTATCCTCAAAGCCAAAATTCGTATCCTGGCCTGTAAATCCCTGCTTGTGAAACAGTTTAGCACCCTGCTGAAGGGCAACAAACTTAAAATAGTCCCTCCAGAGCAGCTCAAAAAATAACCAATATGTGGATTCGTTTTTTACTTTTTGCAATTCAAATTTCTTTAATTGCCAGTACACCATTCGTGGCGACAGGGAGCCGTTGGCCAGCCAGGGTGAAAATCTGCTTGAGTAATTTGCTCCATCCAGACCATTGCGGGTCTCCTTGTAGCGCGAAATGTTCCCGGTATCGAAGAAATAATGATTTAATCTAAACAATCCTTCATCTTCACCACCTTTAAAAATATAAAGGTTTCTAAAATCAATTACTGGTTTTTTGATGTTTAGCTGTTCAAAATCAGGCCAACTGGAATCTGGTAATTCTGGACTTAATATATGCCGGGGAGGATCCACTAGTTCTCTGACTTTGAGCGCATTTTCGGTTTTTTGGCGAAATGGAGTAAAATGTTTCGGAATATCCTTGATTGATAGAGGTAAATCGCTAATATGAACGAGTGTGGAGCCCCATATAAGTTTTAAATTAATGGTTTGCACTAGTGCCTCTTCAATGGTTATTTCTTCTGTTGTTACTTCTTTTTGAGCATATACCACTTCTGCGCTAAATGTTTTGCTCAATTGGGCAATAAGGTTTTCAGGCCTTCCCATAAAAACATTGAGTTGAGAATGCAATTGTTCCAGTTTGTAATGAAGAGTCTGTAGCGATTCAAGAATAAATTGGGCCCTGAAGGAAGCGGTGCGTTGAAATCCCCATCTGGTTGTACGAAACGATCTTTCGTCCAGCACATAAAGAGGAATAATCTCTCTGCACTCGGCTATAGCTTGGTTCAAAACCTGATTATCATGGATTCTCAAATCGTTTCTAAACCACATGATACCGCGTTGATACTTCATTTTTGACTAAATTCATTCAACGGGAAACTACCCGGACGAGCGTAATCAAAAGACGCAAATTGACTGACAGTGTGATAATTATTAAGGCCGGAAATGCAAATTGAATTAATGCTGTTTAAATCCAGCTGTCCATTATCAAGCATTGCACCAGATGGAAGATATACCTTTTCAATTGAACCGACCACAAGTATGGTATTGCTCGATTTTATGGGATACTCTTCTGTATATTTCAATGCTATTTTAAGTAAACTTTCCTTCACAAAGGGGGCAGGAAAATCATCGATAATCTCTTCGGTAAACCCACAATGATCGAATTCAGATTGATCCTTTTCAAACTTGGCTGATGTGTAGTGAGCGTTTTGCGCAAACTCTTTTTGAATATGGTTTAAAGTAAAATAACCTGTCTCCCTGATGTTCTGATAGGTGTGCCTCGGAACAACTGCAGGCCTTTGCATAAATCCCATTAAAGCCGGAGACGAACTTAAATGAATCACTGAACTCAGGATAGCCAAATTCGTATTTCCATTTTCTGATGATGTTCCAACCAGATTAGCGGGTTTATACCCCGATAAACTATTCACCAGGTTTAAGCGCTGCAACTTGCTCATGCTTGCAAGATCTGCTTTGCTTATCAGCAGCATTGATGAAGCAGTCATATTTCAACCTTTCATTAAATATTTAATGTCGACAAGCCTCCATCCACATGAAGAATCTGACCAGTAATCCACGATGATTTCTCTGAAAGCAGAAAAGCGGCCATATTTGCCATATCTTCAGGCTCACCAATCCGTTTCATTGGATGACGCTTTGCATTCGCCTCCATTTTAAGGTCGGTATTTATTAAGCTTTTTGCCAGAGGTGTATGCGTTAAAGAAGGTGCAATACAATTTACACGCACTGCTGGAGCAAATTCTGCGGCTAATGCCCTGGTTAAACCTTCGATTGCACCTTTTGATGCAGAAACCTGACTGTGAAAAGAAAACCCGCTTTGAACCGCAATAGTTGAGAAAAATATGACAGAAGCAGTTTTTGAAGCTTTTAATTTCGGCAGGGCTGTTTGTAAGGATTTGATGGCTCCCACAACCTGCAAATTATAATCCGAAATGAACTCTTCTGGCTTTATCCTTGAGAAAGGCCTAAGTTTTATGCTTCCGGGACAATAGACGAAACCGTCCAGGGTGTCAGGTAAAAATTCGAAATCCGGGGCTTCATCTGCTGCATCGAAATAACTGTACCTTAAATTTGGCAATGTCTTACTGTCCTGCTTGTTGTAATAGGTTCCATACACGCTATAACCATTCATACTTAACGAATGTGCTAGATGTTCTCCTATTCCGCTGGATGCTCCTATGATTAAAATATTCTTCATAAAAGAGTAACATTCAGATTGCTTTTAAGTTTATTGTATGTTGTATTTCATCAGTGGGTCATACGACTGATGCGTTCAAAATTTGATTTATCCTTAACATATATTGCATCTGGCTGGATCGGCATTACATCCAAGACGTGAAGGATCTGTTTAATTGCCGTGTTCGGTGGCAGATTGAACCGAATGTAAATTCCAATTACAGCGGTTCAATCCGAACAAGCACGATGTTACCTTGTTAATCGCTATAGAAACAGACCTTTAAAATGAAATATTTACGAATCCTTCTTGGGTGGGGAATATTGACCGGAGGATCACTTCTATCGGCCCAGGATCTGAAACAACACCAGTGGGATTCCCGTCTCCTGCTAATCCATGTGAACGAATTGAAATCTGAAAACTACTTAAACCAAATTTCAATCCTTAAAAACGAACTGGCAGGTCTGGAAGAAAGAAAGCTGCTTATATACACCTTCTGGAAGGATAAATTCCGGGTGGGTTTTGAAAGCAAGGATTGGAAACAGACAGACACAGAATTCACCGGATGGACAAATCCGGACTCAGGCTTTGAAATCATCCTTAAAGGTCTGGACGGGAGCGTTAAACTAAGACAAGATACAGTAATCAATGCGGAAACATTGTTTAACCGCATTGATTCCATGCCCATGAGAAGGAAGGAAATCAAGAACCAGTAGTAAGTGCTGCCCCTGACAGGAGAACCCTTCAACTTATAACTGTTTTCATTCAGCTTATATGGTATAGATAAGGACTACTACGCTCAGCAGCAATAGGGTAAGTGCTGGTAAGGACTTCTTTAGCGGATCTTTCACTTTCATATGCATGGCGAGCGCTCCACTCATAAGCACTGCAATGGCAATGGCACTAATCAGGGTGAATCCTGGTAACCAGAGTCCGATAATGAGGAGTATAGCAAATCCAACTTTCAGAATTCCGATAAGGATCATGAACCAATAAGGCAAGCCATATACGCCAAACTCTTCTTTCATGTTTTTCGCATTACCGCCCCGGTACCCGCTTTCTATTTTGGGCCTGACCAGCCAGACCATCAAAAGCGAGAGGGCAATGAACACCTGAATTACCTGAACAATAATCTCCATAGGATTTAGTTTTTGATTCAAGTTAAGGATTCTCAGTTAAAACCACGAACCTGACTGTTTCAAATAACCCAGTGCACGTGGCTTTGACCCTGAATATGGCTACTACAATGGCAATGAGAATTCACAAGGGAATAAGTTTCCAGAGGGTTTTTCCATTGTAACTAAACATGGTTAAGTAAAAAAACTCTATACTGAACAAAAAATATCGAACCAATTACTCAGGTTGCACCCTCGTGAGCTTGTCAGCTATTGCCTTCTCGGTTCTTACAACAAGGTCCTTGAGTGGATATTTCAGAATACCAATAAGTTAGAAAAAGAAAAAACGGAAGATCAAGATCAAAAATCTCTTTCTTCCGTTTCTGTACCCGGAGCCGGAATCGAACCGGCACGGCCATTACTGGCCACTGGATTTTAAGTCCAGCGCGTCTACCAATTCCGCCATCCGGGCATCAACCTGGTAGTTGTGTTCAACATGTAATAAACAATTCTATATGAGCTGTTGCTATCTAATTCAGGATGCCGGTAGCTCAGCGTTCAGCTTTCGGTTCCGCCATCCGGGCATCAACCTGGTAGTTGTGTTCATTACAGAATGAGCTGCAAATTTAATTAAAAAGCTTTAATCTGATTCAAAAAGACTTTTCATTGCATCCTCAACATCCCCCGGAGAGCTCATGATTTTTGTAAATGTTTTCATGGTAAGCTCGGGCCAGTGAAGTGCAAATCTATAGCGTCCATGTAACATTGTTACTTCATTCCCCTGAAGGATAAGCTCATAAGGCATAGCAGCCACATGACTCTCTCCGATAATTGGTAAAAAGTGGGCTTCCCCTTCCTCCTTATCTTTTAATCCAATTCCAAAAACCGCGACCTTACTATCTGCGCTGGAAATTTCATAGACCTTCAGGGTATTCCCCTGTTTGGATAGTCCTGAGCGAATAGCTGTCAGCCCTTCCGCGTAACTATTAAACTTGGCAAGGGTAACCGCTTTATCAAAATCGGGCATCCCGGCCATATACCGGTATTTTATCAATTTATCCGTGGATAGATCCCCTCCAAAGGGCTGCAGGCTTGAATCCTGTTCCCTGAAAGGTGTTTTTCACTCCTTCAGACAGCTGTAAGGCCTCTGATTTAAAGGGATCCTTTTCCATCCGCTCCCTGAAGTAGGCATAAAAAAGATATTCCGGATTAACTATGGAGACCATTATTTTTCCCTCCTTCTTCTGAAAACCAACCTTCATGGCTGCCGCCAGCAGTCCCCGGTCATTCGACTTCCGGCAGAATGCGATCAGGTCCTCACTGGTAAACACCAGCACATATAGATCCTGATTAGCTCCGGGTTGGTACTGTCCCAGGATATCATACCCCTGTTCCTCCAGCATTGTTTTTACCTTCCCGACGGCCCCGGATATGGAGCCTTCCTGCTCCGCAACCTTCAGATAGGGAGAGATCCCTGAAACCAGGACCAGGGCAAGTGTCATAAACAAGCTGCTAATAATAAATCTTTTCATATCCAATGATTTAAGTAGATGATTATTTACTACAAATAAATAGATTCGGTGGATCCCTTGTTACTGGACAATACTGATATATATCAGTTGTGGCCTTGTTGGATAGCATGAAAAAAGGGTGCCCGACCGGACACCCTTTTTCTCTTTTGAGCGGGAAACGGGACTCGGACCCGCGACCCCGACCTTGGCAAGGTCGTGCTCTACCAACTGAGCTATTCCCGCAAATGGATTGCAAATATAGTACTGCAAAAACCAATCCTGCAAGCCAAATCGTTCTAATTTTTCAGATCAAACCCGATTCAAAAGACTGATTATAATCCAGATAGCTTCTTGATCTCATTCAGTTTATTCAGAGCCTCCACCGGAGTCAGGTTGTTGATATCCAGATCTGCAATCTGATCCCGGATCTGTTTCAGAACAGGATCATCCAGCTGGAAAAAGCTCATCTGCAGTCCTTCACGCTGTCCGGCCAGATCACCCACCGGTTTGCTGAGGTTTTTATCTCCTCCGGTTTTTTCCAGTTCTTCCAGGATTTCATTGGCCCTTTTTACCACACTTTTGGGCATTCCGGCCATCTGAGCCACATGGATTCCAAAACTGTGTTCACTTCCTCCCGGAACCAGTTTCCTGAGGAAAATAACCCTGTCGTCCAGCTCCTTGATGGAAACATTGTAATTCCTGATCCTGTGGAAATGAGGCCTCCATTTCATTCAGTTCATGATAATGGGTGGCAAAAAGTGTTTTGGCTTTGCCTCCGGGCTGTTCATGGATATATTCCACCATGGCCCAGGCAATGGAGATTCCATCATAGGTGCTGGTTCCCCTCCCAATTTCATCCAGGATCACCAGGCTGCGGTCCGAAAGATTATTCAAGATGCTGGCTGCTTCCAGCATCTCCACCATAAAAGTGGATTCTCCCAGGGAAATATTATCTGAGGCCCCCACCCTTGTAAAGATCTTATCCACCCAGCCAATACTGGCCGACTCGGCCGGAACAAAACTACCCACCTGGGCCATCAGGGTGATCAGTGCCGTCTGCCTGAGAAATGCAGATTTTCCTGACATATTGGGTCCGGTAAGAATCATGAT
This sequence comes from uncultured Bacteroidales bacterium, assembly GCA_963792395.1. Classification (GTDB taxonomy): domain Bacteria; phylum Bacteroidota; class Bacteroidia; order Bacteroidales. Next base: position 266,592 of record CAWBWE010000010.1, on the reverse strand, counting down.
CTGTTGCTCCTTATCATCCAGCTTTACATTATTGGTTACATAGAGCCTCATCCACCGGCAGTTGTCTTTCAATGACCGGGTGCCTGCCCTTCCTTAATCTCAATGGTGGTGGATTCATTTACTTCGGGCCGGCAATAGTCGTTATCCAGGGCAATTACTGCAAAGGAAAGAAGGCAATCGAGACGTGCCACCAGGGAGGCATTCAGCTGGATGGCTTCTACCGCATACGGATATCCCGGATACCAGTTCCTGAAATAGTCGTGCTTCCAGTGCCAGGCTCTTTTCCTCTGCTCCCAGGATCTTCTCCTCGTAGGTCTTTAACTCTTCGGTAATATAACGTTCAGCGCTGACCAGGGTCTGTTTCCTGATCCATTCTTCCGGAACCTTATCCTTATGGGTATTGCGCACTTCAATATAGTACCCAAATACATTGTTAAATCCAATTTTCAGGCTGGTAATACCTGTCCGCTCCATCTCCCTCTGCTGCATGCTTACCAGGTAATCTTTCCCGGAATACATGATTTCCCTGAGTTCATCCAGTTCCTCTGAAACACCGGCAGCAATCACGCCTCCCTTATTGAGCAGGGCAGGAGGTTCCGCCTCAATCTCCTTTTCAATTCGCTCCCTTACCTCGGTACAGGGATCCAGCTGAGCTGCCAGCTTCTGCAGGGAAACCTCCTCTGATTCTTCACATTGCTCTTTCAGAGGAGCAATGGCCTCCAGCGCAATTTTCAGCTGGACCAGCTCCCTGGGGCTGACTCTGCCTACGGCCACCTTGGAGATGATTCTTTCCAGGTCGCCGATCTGTTTGATCTGATCGGACAGAAACATCCCTGAATTCTTCCTCCGCTGATATATTCCACCATATTATGTCTCTCCCGGATCAACAGCACATCTTTCAGAGGAAGTGATAGCCATCGTTTCAGCAGGCGAGATCCCATGGGAGTCAGTGTCCGGTCCATCACATCCAGCAGGGTGCGGGCTCCTTCGTAAAGGGATTGGAAAATTTCCAGGTTCCTGATGGTAAACCGGTCCAGCCAGACATAATGATCCTGTTCTATACGGGATAAACGTGGAGATGTGTCCTGTCTGGGTATGCTGGGTCAGATCCAGGTATTGCAAAATGGCTCCACTGGCAATGATCCCATGATTCATATCCTGGACTCCAAATCCCTTCAGGGTCTGGGTGCCAAACTGTTGCTGTAGCTTGTCCCTGGCATTTTCCTCGGTATAGACCCATTCGTCCAGCAGAAAAGTATAATAGCCCTCTCCGAACATCTCCTGAAATTGTTCGCGATGGCTTTTCTGCACCAGTACTTCCTTGGGCTTAAAGCTGCTCAGCAACTTATCGATAAAGGCCTGATCGCCCTGAGAGGTCAGAAACTCCCCGGTGGAGATATCCAGAAAAGCAATGCCGTGAAGTCTGCCGGTCCAGATAGACGACTGGCCAGAAAATTATTTTCCCGGTTATCCAGTACATTCTCATTGTAGGTAACTCCCGGAGTAACCAGTTCGGTAATCCCTCTTTTTACAATCTTCTTGGTAAGCTTGGGATCCTCCAGCTGTTCACAAATGGCCACCCGTTGTCCGGCCCTTACCAGTTTGGGCAGATAGGTATCCAGGGCATGGTATGGAAATCCCGCCAGCTCCACAGAGGAAGCTGCTCCATTGGCCCTTTTGGTAAGTGTAATACCCAGGATTTCAGAGGTTCGTATGGCATCTTCTCCAAAAGTCTCATAGAAATCTCCCACCCTGAAAAGCAATACTGCATCCGGATGTCTTGCCTTGACGGAGTAATACTGCTTCATCAGGGGTGTTTCAACGATATTTTTAGGAGTGGTCAATCGTAAGCACATTGTCTTCCAAAAATAAAGCTTATGTCACGATTATCGAAGCGTTGTTGAAAAGTAAGCGCTTTTATTTCTCGCGGTATTTTCCCGTAATTGAGATTATGCGTTCCGGGAAACACACCCTTACCTATCTGATTTTTGCAGGTTTTTTCCTGGGAATCCTGTTTGGATGGCTGATTGGGGAGCCCATTCTTCCGGTGGCCGAACCCATGAAAGAGCTTTTTCTTCGATTGCTCAGAATGGCCATCCTGCCCCTGGTGATTACTTCCATTGTCAGTGCGGTGATTCAGGTTGGCAGCAGTAAAGGTCTGGGAATGATTAGCTTGCGAACCTTTACTTACTACATTACCACAAGTGTTCTGGCCATTCTGACCGGACAGATTCTGGTGAATATTTTTCAACCCGGGAAAGGGGCCAATATTGGACTGATGGAACAGCCTGAAGGCATTGGGGTGGTGGATCAGGGCTTGGGAGAATTGCTGCTTGAACATGATTCCGGAAAATCCCTTTGAAGCCATGGCCAATGGGGATGTGCTCCCGGTCATCTTTTTTTCCCTGCTTTTTGGGTTTTTTGTAACCCGGCTGAAAACAGACCAGCGCAACTCTGCTGGGTAATGTTTTTCAGGGCTGCATTTGAAGCCATGATGAAATTGACCTCCTTTGTGATCTGGACTGCTCCCATTGGGGTATTTGGGATTATTGCCGGCATTGTTGCCAGAACCGGATTTGATGCTTTTGCCTCTCTGGGAAAATTTTTCCTGGTGGTTATGGCCGGTTTGTCCATTCATTTCTTTATCACCCTTCCGCTGATCCTGAAATACATAGGGAAGGTCAGTCCGGTCAAACACTACCGGGGCATGCTCTCGGCATTGATGACTGCCTTTTCTACCTGTTCCACCATTGTCACCCTTCCCCTGACCATGAAAGCAGTCACTGAAATTTCGGGAGCTTCAGAAAAAGCGGCAGGATTTGTGCTACCCATCGGGGCCACCATCAATATGGATGGAACAGCTCTTTATGAATGTGTGGCGACCATTTTTATTGCCCAGGTCTATGGATTTGACCTGGGACTGGCTCAACAGGGCATTGTTGTTCTCACCGCCGTTCTGGCTTCCATTGGTGCGGCCAGCATCCCCATGAGCGGACTGGTCATGCTAAGCATTATTCTCAATGCAGTGGGGCTTCCCCTGGAGGGAGTGGCCATGATCCTGGCGGTGGACCGGATCCTGGATATGTTCCGTACCACGGTCAACGTATTTTCGGATAGTGTTGGTGCTGTAGTGATCAGCCGGCTGGAAGGCGATACATAAAAAAACCGCCCCCCATTCGGGAGGACGGTTTTTTAAGATTCGTTATAAATGTATTAAAGACTGATATCCACCCCAAGGGCAACAATCATGGTGTTCTTTCCGTAAGTGTCGGTAAAAGGAATAGCAGAAGGAAATCCGGAAGGTTGATAGGTCTGTGACTTGCTGTAATCGTCATACATGGTTAAGCTGACACCTGCATTGATAGTGATCCTTTCTCCTATATCAACAAATAGTCCTCCGCCTATAGTCTGACTCTTCAGTGCATAACTGAGATCTGACTGGTAATTGGCGTTCACTCCATTGTTCCCGGTGGAATATCCGGCGCTTACTCCAAGAATGCCCAGCACCTTATACTCCAGGCCGGCAGAAATGACGTAGCCATTCTGATCGATGGTCAGTTCATTGTCTATCTGCTCCCCGCCTTCGTCTGTGTCCCCGTAAAAAGCTGATTTGTCCAGGAAGTAGTTAAAGCTTAAACTGGCTGTTAGTTTCTTAATGGGCTTCAGTTCCGCACCCAGGGCTAACATACCGGGAAGGTCCGCTCTCACCTTCTCTCCATCAGGGAACATATCTACATCGTCCACCTCGGTTTCATTGGTCAGTTCGATCTTGGTATGGTGCTCATACTTGGCAGCAATATTCAGCATGTCGGAAATGTGCACGTTTACCCCGATGATCGGTGTAAATCCTGTTCCCGTCTGGATGGCATTCAGGTTCGCATCGGCCGTGGCAATATCCAGGCCGGCTGCGGTTCCGTTCAGGGTGCCCACGGTAATTGGATCTGCTCCGCCGCTCATGAAATCGTAACTCTGGGCTACAAACCTCAGGTAATCTCCTGCTGTCTGGGTTCCTCCATAGGCAGTGGGGGCATCAATGGTAATTCCGCTTAGAGAACCTTCATAGCTGTTCTTGGCTGTCACCATTCGGGCACCGAGAAATACCGAAATCATATTATTTACGGCATAGGTGGCTCCCAACTGGTAGCCCATATAGGTGGAAGTTCCCAGAAAGGAGGCGTCCAAATTATATCCGGTGATATTTCTAAATCCGGGATCCGTCCCGGAGGCTCCTAAAATGCCTTGATCTAATGGTGCTAAAGAGCCCTGTAACAAGGGTACCAGGGAGGCAACCGGAATCTCGAAAGAAGGAAGTCCGGTTGGGAAATCGGCACTACCTCCGCCGCCAACGATGTTAAAGCCTCCGGAAAAGGTCCATTTACCCATTTTAAAGGCTGCATGTATACTGGGAAAGATCGGGGCCATCAAATCAGCCTCATAAGTAGCGGGATCCCCTGACAAATAGGTGTAATCGCTGGAGATGTTCCTGGTTTGAAAAATGGTCTGGTTGGATATTGAAAGATGCAGTCCGTTTTTCAATTGGGCAAGTCCTGCAGGGTTGAAGTAAACGGCATCAACTCCCAGGGTGGCGTTCCTGGATAGCATACGCACCCAAGCAGCGCTCTGGTTGGTATTGGTTACCAGTCCTCCCGCCATTAATAATTGGGAGGAAAGCAGAACTCCAATTACCAATAAATACATTCTTTTCATGAGAATTCTTTTGTGTTTAGCGCACACAAGAAAGTAATTTTTTTTTAAATCAACATTTTTCTCCTTCGTTGGTTATCACTATGTTCCTCTAAATAGCATAAAATGAAAGCCCTCTGGGATAAAAGATATAGTGACCATAATTATGTATACGGCAAAGAGCCCAATGCCTTTTTTTCAGCTCAGCTGAACAGATTAACCCCGGGATCTCTGCTTCTTCCGGGTGAAGGGGAGGGTAGAAACGCTATTTATGCAGCCGAAAAAGGATGGGAAGTGGATGCCTTCGATCAAAGTTTTCCCGGATATGAAAAAGCCATGGGTCTGGCCTCTGAAAAGACAGTTCGCATAAACTACCAGGTAAGTCAGCTGGAGGATTATTCCTTCAAATCAGAATGTTATGATCTTGCCGGGCTTATCTTTTTCCATGTGGAACACCCCTGGAGAAAATATCTTCATCAGCAGGTTTTCGAATCCCTAAAACCGGGAGGAACGCTGGTCCTGGAAGCTTTTCACAAAGACCAGCTGGACAGGGATACGGGAGGTCCCAAATCTCTTGAAATGCTTTTTGATGAAGAGATCCTTGCTGGTGATTTTGCTGCTTTCGAAACCCTTATCCTCGAAAAAAGGGTCCGTAAACTCAACGAGGGGCTCTTTCATCAGGGAGAAGCCTCTGTCATCCAGTTCGTAGGTAAAAAATCCATTTAATATGTCAGGCAATTATAACAAGCACTTAACCCGGGTCTCCGTCCTCTCCTCCGAAGAACTTTCCGAAGGCCTTTTCCTGATCAGATTTAAACGCCCTTTTGATTTTACAGCCGGACAGGTGATTGGAATTGCCCTCCGAGAAGATGATGCCCGGCGTCTCTACAGCATCTGCAGCGGAGAAAAAGAAGATGATATCCGGATTCTTTACCAGGTAGTAGACGAGGGCTATCTGACCCCCCAGCTTTCAGATTTAATGGCCGGGGACAGCATCTGGATCACTCCCCCGGGAGGAGAGTTTACCGGAACAGAGGAACCTGCGGTCTGGATTGCCACCGGAACCGGAATTGCCCCCTATTACTCGATGTTTCGCTCAGGGCTCTGGAAAAATAAAACACTGGTACACGGCAGCCGCTACCTGGAACAGTTTCATTTTTACGACGAGTTCCAGGAGGTCCTGGGTAAGAATTACATCCGGTGTTGCAGCGCAGAAAAAGATCCGGAGGTTTATTCCGGAAGGGTAACGAGCTACCTGGAAGAACAGCAAAACCTGGATCCGGAACTAAAGTATTACCTTTGCGGAAGTGCTGATATGGTAGTTGAAACCAGGGACCTTCTTATCAGCAAGGGGGTACCTTTTCATCATATCATCTCTGAAATATATTTCTGATACATGCGCGAAATTCTGTTCGGAAAGACCCTGGAAGAGCTGAAAGCACTGAGTCAGTCCCATGGGCTTCCCTCTTTTACCGGCAAACAACTAGCTGAATGGCTGTATAAGAAAGAGGTCTCTTCCTTACAGGAGATGACTAATCTTTCGAAAAAAGCACGGGCACTGCTCGAGGATAACTATGATACGGGGATCCGTCCTCCCGTGGATGTACAGGAGTCTGTAGATGGCACCAAAAAGTACCTCTTTCAGGCGGCCGGGGGTAAATTTATTGAAACAGCCTATATTCCGGAAATTAAACGAAGCACTTTATGCATTTCCTCGCAGGTGGGGTGCAAGATGGGTTGTCTCTTCTGTATGACAGGTAAACAGGGGTTTCAGGGAAATCTGAGTTCAGGAGAAATTCTGAATCAATTCCGGAGTGTTCCGGAATGGAGAAACATCTCCAATATTGTCTATATGGGCATGGGTGAGCCACTGGACAACCTGGAGGAGGTACTAAAAAGTCTGGAGGTGCTTACTTCGGACTGGGGATTTGCCCTGAGTCCCCGAAGAATAACGGTCTCAACGATAGGGATTACCCCGGCTATGCTTCAGTTTCTTGACAGAAGCAATGCGCACCTGGCGGTAAGCCTGCACACTCCCTTCGATGAGGAGCGTCGTAAACTGATGCCTGTACAGCAGGTCTATCCCCTGAAAGAGGTCCTAAAAGAGATTAGATCCTGGGACTTTGGCCGGCAACGAAGGATCTCCTTTGAATATATTCTTTTTAAAGGCTTTAATGATTCGGCAGCACATGTGAACGAACTCTCGAGGATCCTTCATGGGATCCGTTGCCGGATCAATCTGATCCGCTTCCATCCCATTCCCGACACCCCACTTGAATCGCCGGATGAAGAGACCATTAACTTATTTAAAGAAAAGCTTATTGCCAAGGGTATAACGACGACCATAAGGGCCAGCCGGGGACAGGACATTTGGGCCGCCTGCGGCTTACTTTCCACAAAAAAACTGGCTGATAACTAGCAGAACCATCCATCAATCCTAAAAAGAGGATGCGCTGGATTAAAGATTTGCTGCTTCTTTTCTTTCCGTCCAACTGCCTGGTCTGTGGAAAAAGACTTCCCTCCCGCCTGCAGGCTCTCTGTTTTGTCTGCGAAACGAACCTGCCAAGAACCGGTTTCCAGAAGGAGGATGCTAATCCGGTCAGTCAGATATTCTGGGGAAGGGTTCCTGTGGTTTGTGCAACTTCCCTGTTCCGTTTTGAAAAGGGCTCTGCTTACCAGACTCTGCTTCACGAGTTAAAATACAAAGGGCACAGGAGGGCCGGACTCTACCTGGGTCGTTTGCTTGGACAGGCTCTTTTGAACACTCCTTATTCGGAATGTGAGCTGATGATCCCGGTACCTCTTCACCGGAGAAAACTAAAACAGCGGGGGTACAACCAGAGTGAGATCATTGCCCGGGGAGTTTCTGAGATAACAGGGATTCCCCTGGCTGCCAGGTTGATTAAACGAAAAGATTACCGCAGTTCACAGACCACCATGTCCCGCCAGGAGCGATTTGAGAATATGTCCGGGGTTTTTGCGCTTTCCGACTATAGCCGGGACCTGGAAGATATGAAGATTTTACTTATCGATGATGTGCTTACTACCGGGGCAACTCTGGAGGCCTGTTGCCAGGCATTATTGAGCCAATTCAACTGCAGAATTTACATAGCAACCGTTGCCTGCGCCTAGATTACTGATGAACCAGGCTGTAAGCCAGGGAGAGAGAAATAACATTGTGATAATAGCCCCTGTATCGAGGATGGTTCCATTCTTCCGGATCGCGGAAAGGAATCGCCGAGTTTGTATACCGGAGCCCGGCCATGATCTTTCCATTGAACCAGTATCCTATGCCTGCAAAAACATTTAAGCCAAATCTCCTGTTTTCAGGGTAGGTGGCAGGATCCATCAATCCATTCTCATCCGAGAACCTGGCGGCCACAAGCACTTCGGGTGAAGTCCCAATCTCCACCAGTATTTTATCCTCGTAAAGGTAGTGAACCGATAAGGGCAGTTCCACAAGATGATATACACTCTGGTAAAGTGTCAGATCATTATCGGAGGGCCCTTTATAAACGCCCCGTGTTCCATATTTTATTTCAAGTTGCCAGGAGATATCGTATTCCATAGGCCGGTTCATAAAGAGTCCCCCGCAAAGACCCAGCTTGTTGAATCCCGTATAATAGTCCCCGTGCACCTGTGAGGCAGTTACCCCTCCATAAAGGCCAACATTCAAACTTTGTCCTGTAGCCGAATCTGTCAGGGCAAATATGACCCAGAATAATACAAAAACACCCCTGATTCTGATCCTAGTCATTCCTGAGTTCCTTAATCAGCAACTGAACCCCTTCCCCGGCACCTGCCGTAATAATTTTTAATCTCGGTTGACCCGCAATGGCCACTTCATTGGGATCAATCACATAGACAGGCGCCCCGGGAGGAACATAATTGATCAATCCTGCTGCCGGGTATACATTCATGGATGTTCCAATAATTACAAAAACATCGGCCGTAGCGACCACTTCCACCGCCTCTTCAAAAGCTGTTACTGCCTCGCCAAACCAGACCACATGTGGTCTTAGCTGTGATCCCTTTTCGCATAAATCTCCTTCTTCAAGTTTCCATCCCTCAATATCATATACCAGCTCAGGATCCATGGTGCTGCGTGACTTTCGCAGTTCGCCATGAAGGTGCAGGATCTTGCTTGATCCGGCTCTCTCGTGCAGGTCATCCACATTCTGGGTAACAATGGAAACATCAAATTCCTTTTCCAGCTCTACCAACCCAAGGTGACCCTTGTTGGGAGAAGTATCCAGAAGCTGTTTCCTTCTTTCGTTATAGAATCGCAAAACCATCGCCTGGTCCCTTTGCCATCCACCCGGACTGGCCACTTCGTACACATCATATTCCTCCCACAGGCCCCCCATTTCCCGAAAGGTTCTCAGTCCGCTCTCTGCACTCATTCCGGCGCCGGTCAGCACCACCAGCTTTTTCATGATTATGCCAGTTTTTATTGTTTTTCTGCTTCAAGCCTGGAATATTCTTCCACCTCCCACCGCTCATTTACATAGAGCCCAAGTAGGTGATCCCGGTTCCAAAGGCCCGTTGCAGGTAATCCAGTGACTCGTCCAGTTGATTCTCCTGAAATGTCCTGTCCCCAGGATTATCGGTACAGTCATGATGGCCCACCAGGGCGATAAATTTTGACTCATGATCCTCCAGTGATGTCCGGATTTGCTCTTTTAAGGTAATTAACCTGCATTTATCACTCTTTTTAGTCAGGGTCCTCAGTGGGCCCGCCTCATTAGCCGAATCAAAAAAGTCAATGTCAAAATTATTTTTCAGATAATCCAGGACCGGATACTGAACCCGCCCATCCGTGCAATTAATCACTGTTCCAAACTTCATTTTTCCTTCTGAAAATAATATTCCTTTCACGTAAATATAAGATTTTGGCTGAACAATTAGTTTCTTTACATTTAGGCAGAATGATTGACCAGCAGACCATAAATCAAATTTTCGATACCGCCGATATTGTGGAGGTAATCTCCGATTTTGTGACTCTGAAAAAAAGCGGGGCCAACTACAAGGGGCTCAGCCCCTTCTCCAATGAAAAAACACCTTCCTTTATCGTGTCTCCGGCCAAGGGCATCTTTAAAGATTTTAGCTCGGGAAAGGGAGGCAATGTGGTAGGTTTTCTGATGGAGCATGAGAAGCTCTCCTATCCGGAGGCCCTCAGATACCTGGCCCAACGTTACAACATTGCCATAGAGGAAAAAGAGCTAAGCGCTGAGGAGATCCAGCAAAAGAATGAACGAGAAAGTCTGATGACTGTCACCGCCTTTGCTGCTTCATATTTTTCTTCTCAACTGGAAACCGACGAAGGCCGTGCCATCGGTCTGGCTTATTTCAGGAACCGGGGGTTTCGTGATGATATTCTGAAAAAGTTTGAACTTGGTTACAGTCCGGAAAAACGGAACGCATTTAGTGAAGAAGCCGGAAAAAACGGATATAAACAAAGTTACCTGGTAAAGACCGGGCTTTCCATTGAAAGGGAAAATTACCTCTTTGACCGTTTTGCAGGCCGGGTCATCTTTCCCATTCACTCTCTTTCCGGAAATGTTATCGGCTTTGGGGGCCGAACCCTGAAATCGGATAAGAATATCGCCAAATACCTGAACTCCCCCGAATCTGATATCTATCACAAGAGCCGGGTGCTCTATGGTCTGTTTCAGGCAAAAAAAACCATAGTCTCAGGGGACAGGTGTTTCCTGGTAGAGGGATATACAGACGTTATTTCCATGCACCAGGCTGGGATTGAAAACGTGGTAGCTTCTTCGGGAACAGCGCTTAACCACGGACCAGATCCGTCTAATCAAACGATTTACACAGAATATCACCATCCTTTATGATGGGGATGAAGCAGGGATCAAGGCTTCTTTCAGGGGTATAGATATGATTCTGGAAGAGGGGATGAATGTGAAGGTCGTAATGCTCCCGGCGGGGGAGGATCCGGATTCATATGCCCGGTCTCACAGTTCATCCGAATTTCTGGAATTTATTCACTCCAGTGAGAAAGATTTTATCTCCTTTAAGACCGAACTTCTGCTGGCTGATGCCCGGCACGATCCTATCAGGCGAGCCCAGCTGATCACTGATATTGTCAGATCCGTATCCGTCATACCCGATGGGATCATGCGGAGTGTTTTTCTGAAGGAGAGCGGTCTGCTTCTGGGGGTAAAGGAACAGGTTCTCTATAACGAAGTCAATAAGATCCGTCGTCGAAAACAGGAACAACAGTGGCGCAGGGAACAAACAGGTCGACGACAGCCCGGTGATCCGGGCCTTAGTACCTTGCCCAAACAACCCGTTGTTCCTGGCTTTGTGGAGAATATTTATTCTGAAGTTGAAGAACGGGAGATTATCTATTTCTTGCTCAAGTTTGGCAACCAGAAACTTCATATAAGCGGAGAGGAGCATTCTGAGATTAGCGTAGCCCAGTATATTATCAGAGAAATTCAAAATGATGAATTAGAGTTTAATAATCTGGTTTACAATCAGATATTTGAAAATGTAAAAGACCTGATTGAACGTGGGGAGGAGGTGGCCGAACGCTATTTTGTTTACCACGATCATCCCGGGGTGCGGGAATTGGCGGTGGATATTTTTACCTCGCGATATGAACTGAGTAAAGTCTGGAAACGCAAAGAGGCCTATGTGGAACTGCCCGGAGAAAATCTGGGTTTTGAGATTCCAAAAACCCTGCTCTCTTACAAAATGATGGTGGTTGAGAAAGCTCTGTCTCAATTGCGTAAAGAGCTGGAGGAAAGCGAAAAGAAAAAGGATCTGGAAACTCTTAACCAGATCATCATAAGAATCCAAAGTCTTGAAAAGGTAAAACGGGAACTTTCGATCGGCCTGGGAGGCCGAACCATAATCCGCTAATCAACTATTGCTCCTGCAGTTTCTCTACCAGTTTTACCATAGCATGAAGCAGTCCCGTTTCAATGTTTCTGAAATCCGTAATTTCTCTTTCCTGGTACTGAACAAGCATATGCAGGGTTTTGTTTTTCTGCTCCATAAATTTAGATAAGTCGCTTTTATTCAAGCGGTAAGCTTCTCTGATCCTTCGTTTCAGCAGATTTCGATCAACCGCCCGCTTAAAAAGCCTTTTGGGAACCGAAACAGCCATGGCAAGCGGATAAGGGCCCCGATCCTCTAATTTGAAAATGATCCGAATAGGGGGGGCATAGACAGATTTGCCCGTTTCAAACAGAAGTGAAATGGCTTTCCTGCTGGAAAGTCTTTCTTTTTTTGAAAGTGAAAACTTTTTTACGATTTCCCGTTGTTCTTATTGTAGATCTTTATAAAGTTCTCCAGGGCCATGGTCATCGAGGGGGCCTGTGGCTGTGGAGCTGTAATGTCCAACCGCAATCCTGCTTCTTCTGCTGCCTTTGCCGTCTTGGCACCAAAGGAGGCGATTTTTGTGTTGTTCTGCTTAAAATCGGGGAAATTCTGGAATAGTGACTTAATCCCTGAAGGACTGTAAAAGACCAGGATATCATAATTCACATCGGCCAGGTCGGATAGATCGCTGCATTCGGTTCTGTAAAGTACGGCTTTGGAGAAATTAAAGCTGCCTGTTCTTCAGCAGTTCGGGAATCTCCTCTTTGTGCGCAGCAGAAAGGGGCAGAAGAAATTTCTCATCCTTGTGCTTGTTCATGACTTCCACCAGATTCGGGATCTTACCGTTTCCAAAGAAAATCTTTCTTTTACGGTAAACGATATATTTCTGGAGATAGTAAGCTGTGGCCTCTGACACACAGAAATATTTCATGGTGTCGGGAATGCTGGTCCGCGTCTCCTCAGCCATTCTGAAATAGTGGTCTATGGAGGTTTTACTGGTAAAAATAACTGCCGTGTGAGAGCCCAGATCCACTTTTTCCTGCCTAAAATCTCTTGCTGTAACACCTTCCACATGAATGAAAGGCCTGAAATCAATTTTCAGATTATGTTTGCTTGCTAAATCAAAATAGGGTGATTTATTATTCTCAGGCTCAGGCTGAGAAACAAGGATTTTCCTTATTCTTCCCATATTATGTCCGTTTTAAATTCGCTCTTAAAGGACACCTTCCAACCACCTGTATAATAATACAAGAGGTGCTATTTCAAGGGCACAAAGGTACAAAAACATATAGAATACTAAAACATCTTTTCGATAAGAAAATACAATTCCCCTGATCACTCTCATTAGAACAATGCCCGCAAGGATAAAAATACTAATCCAGAAAAACACCTCCTGAATGCATTCCCCTGGTATAAACCAGCAGGAACATCAGGGGAAGAACAGCCATTCCTGCCAGTTTGTTAAATATGAAAATGTTGTATAAATACTCTCTGACGAGCTTCAGCCTGTTGAACAATAATCCTGCTGCATTGAATAGCACTGAGTCTGCCAATAAACAGGCCGGCCAGAAGGGCCAGATTAAACAGATATAACTGAAGCTCCCTGCAACTCATATGGCTTCAGGCCTACCCGAATCTCCAGATGGAAGAGCATAAAATGCCATACTCAGAAAATAAAACAGATAAAGAGCGGTGTCTAATTGATTCTGCAACAGGCTGTTATCCTTAAACATCCGGTTTGCTACCTGAAAATTTGTCGAGGCCTGTACGGTTTGAGTTAATATGTTGCCATAATAGAGCCTGATCCAGGCAAAAAGTCCGATCAAGCAGAAACAGAAAGATAAAATACCAGGTGGGTTGGTGGAGCGGCATTCTTTCAAGTAGCTCTACCCCACCCGAATAGGATGTGCTTTCTATAGCAGAGCCTTTAAAAATAGCATGTACAAGAGTATCCTGGCCCGGCATTTGTAGAAAATTTGTCCACAAAGATACATATCACTCTTTCTAAAAAAAAGTTAAATGTTGGGAAGAATTAATTTCTTTGTGGTTCCTTTATACCCGCTTGAACCAAGTGATAATATGAGTTTTATAAAAGTATACTCTGAATGAAAAAGCATAAACATTTCTTATACCTGGCTGGATTTCTTATTTTCCTCTTGAGTGTTGGTTTTTCTACCTTAAAAAATAAGGATCTTGAGCTGGTTAAAAACCTGGATATCTACTATACCCTTTTCAGGGAGCTAAACATGTTTTATGTGGATGAAACAGATCCTGAAAAGCTGGTCACAACCAGTATTGAGGCCATGCTTTCCTCCCTGGACCCCTATACAGACTATATACCGGAATCCGACATGGATGATTTTCAATTCCAGACTACCGGTGAATACGGAGGGATCGGTTCTTTGATCAGAAGATCTGATCAACAGGTAATGATTGCAGAACCTTATGAAGGTTTTCCTGCTGCAAAGGCAGGAATAAGAGCCGGTGACTGATTCTAAAGGTGGATGGGGTAGATACCAGGAACCTGGCAATTGAATCGGTCAGTGACCGCTTAAAAGGGAAACCCGGCACCGAACTTGTCTCTGACCATTGAACGTTACGGAGAAGAAAAGCCCCTTAAGTTTAAACTATCCAGGGAGAAAATTTCTATTATGAATGTGCCCTATTACGGAATGATTGATCAGGGAACGGGATACATCCGCATTTCGAATTTTACAAGCGGGGCCAGCAAAGAGGTTGAAAATGCTTTGAATGAACTTAAAGAAAGAGAATGAAATAAAATCCCTGGTTCTAGATCTGCGTTCCAATCCGGGAGGCTTGCTGATTGAAGCGGTAAGAATCTGTAATCTCTTTGTTGATAAAGGCGAAATGATTGTAAGCACCCGGGGGAAAATGAAACAGTGGGATTCTGAATATTCCACCACACAGGAGCCTGTGGACAGAGAAATTCCCCTGGTGGTAATGGTAAACCGGGGATCTGCGTCCGCCTCTGAAATTGTAGCAGGAGCTCTACAGGATCTGGACCGGGCCGTGATTGTTGGGCAACGCACCTTTGGCAAAGGCCTCGTGCAAACTTCCAGGCCCCTGAAATACAATGCACAATTAAAAGTAACCACCGCTAAATACTATATTCCCAGTGGACGTTGCATTCAGGCGCTTGACTATACCCATCGAAATGAAGATGGCAGTGTGGGAGTCATCCCCGATTCACTGATCTCGGAATACCAAACCCGAAACGGACGTCTGGTTTATGATGGTGGAGGAATACAGCCCGATTTTGAAGTGATTCCGGAAATGCTTTCAGAAATTGCAATTCAGCTTTATACCCAGAGTTTATTTTTTGATTTTGCCACACGTTACCGAAACACGAATGAAGATATAAGTTCTCCAGAATCTTATTCATTATCAGATGATGAATATGCATTATTTAAAGCTTTCATTGAAGAAAAAGATTTTGAATTTCAAACGGCCAGTGAAAAGAGCCTTTGCCACACTTGTGAAAAGCGCCAAAAGAGAAAAATATTACGAGCTTGCAAGTGAAGAGTTTTCCTCTCTGGAAGAGAAACTTGCTCACAATAATCTGAAAGATCTGGAAACCTTTGAAAAGGAGATCAAACAGATCCTTTCGGAAGAGATTGTGAACAGGTACTATTTTCAGGCGGGAAGAATCCTGAAACAAATACAGGAAGACTCTCAACTGGACAAAGCCCGCGAGATACTTAATGAACCCGGAATGCTGAAAGAAGTCTTAAGCGGAAACAAGGGAGCCCTCGCAAAAGCGATCAAATAGAACTAAAGTCTTAGTGTGCCTCCAGCCAGTTGGCTCCCACACCCATATCCACAATAAGGGGTGCTGACAATCTGGTGGCATTCTCCATTTCCATTTTGGTGATCTCTTTCACCCTTTCAAGCTCATTTGGCAAAACATCGAAATTCAATTCATCGTGAACCTGAAGAATCAACGCCGACCCCAGTTTCTCTTCTTCAAAGGCCCTCTGAATGCGGATCATGGCTATTTTTATAATATCTGCAGCAGAGCCCTGTATGGGGGAGTTTATGGCATTGCGTTCCGCATTTCCCCGCACAACTGAATTCCTTGAAAGAATATCAGGAAGGTATCGTCTTCTCCCAAACATGGTCTCCACATATCCTTTTTCTCGGGCCATTCGGATGGAGGTATCCATAAATTCTTTCACTTTGGGATAGGTTACAAAATAACCATCGATAAGGTCTTTTGCCTCCGTTCGGGAAATTTGCATTCTCTGGGATAGGCCAAAAGCTGATATGCCGTAAATAATTCCGAAATTAGCTGTTTTAGCCCGGCTTCTCATTTCCTTGCTAACCTCTTCCATGGGAATCTTATATATTTTAGCAGCCGTGGCTGTATGGATGTCCTCCTTGTCGACAAAGGCCTCGATCATCTGCTCATCACCACTTAAATGTGCCATCACTCGCAGCTCAATCTGAGAATAGTCAGCTGAAAAAAACACATTTTTTTTCTTCTCCGGTATAAAGGCCCTTCGGATCTCTCTTCCGCGCTCCTCACTGATGGGGATATTCTGGAGATTCGGATTTACCGATGAGAGCCTGCCCGTGGTAACCAGGGCCTGGTTAAAAGAAGTATGTAGTTTTCCGGTCCCGGGTTTTACAAGCAGGGGGAGAGCCGTAACATAGGTGCTGAGAAGTTTTTTTAATGATCTATATTCCAATACTTTCCCTATAATTGGATGCTTGTCTTTCAGTTGGATCAGTATTTCTTCACCGGTGGCATACTGCTTGGTTTTCGTCTTTTTGGGATTCTCCACAATTTTCATTCGATCAAACAGAACTTCTCCGAATTGTTTGGGAGAATTGATATTAAATTCCATGCCTGCCAGAGTAAATATTTGCAGCTCCGTTTCCAGGATGTCTTCTCTTAATTTGATTGCAAAATGATTCAATGCCTCCACATCCAGTTTAACTCCCTGATGTTCCATCTTCATCAAAACAGGGATCAAAGGCATTTCGATCGTTTCAGAAAGCTCGCCGAAGCCATTATCTGCGATTTCTTTTTTTAGAATTTGCGCCAGCTGCCAGGTAATATCTGCATCTTCACCGGCATATTCTTTGGCCTTTTCCGGGGCAATGGATCTGAAAGATGATTGTCTGGCTCCCTTTTTCCCGATAAGAGATTCGATACTGATCATGGAATAATTCAGATATTGTTCTGCCAGGATATTCAGATTGTGCTTCTGATCGGGTTTTAAGATAAAATGTGCAACCATAGTATCAAATAAGCTGCCTTTTACCTCTATTTCATAATTCTTTAAGATATGAAGATCATATTTCAAATTTTGCCCTATCTTTTCAATATCCCCCTTACCGAAGGGTTCCTTTAACAGCTCCAGCCACTCCAGGATTTCCTTCCGCTCTTCACTAAAGGAGATATAAGCAGCCTGTTTTGCCTCCCAGCTGAATGCAATACCCACCAATTCTGCTTCCATCACATCCAGGCCGGTTGTTTCTGTATCAAAGCAGAATGACTTTAATCTGGAAAGATCCCTGGCCAGCTTTTTAACTCCTTCTTTGGTATCGATCAGCTTGTATTGGTGCGTCACAGAATCAATGGACGCAAACAGAGTCTCCTGTCCGGCCTCTCTCTGCGTACCCGTATCCTCAAACAGGTTTCCCTGTCCACTTGCAGAACCTGAAAATTTGGAATCCGGGGTGCTCTCTGTGGTCGATCCTGTGGCGGGAGAGAGGCTTAAGCTTAGCACTCTGTCCGCTATGTTTTTAAATTCCAACTCATTGAATAATGTTGTGAGCTGGTCTCGATTTAGTTCCTTCCGCTTTAGATCAGCCGGATCGAATTGGATGGGTACATCCAGTGCAATGGTTGCCAGTTCTTTGGAGAGCATTACCTGCTCTCTGGAGTTTTCGATATTCTCCTTTTGTTTCCCCTTTAGTTCATTGATATTTTCGTATACTCCCTCCACAGAACCAAATTGTCCTATCAGCTTTTGGGCTGTTTTTTCACCTATACCCTTAGCTCCCGGAATATTATCGGCCGAATCTCCCATTAAAGCCAGATAATCAATTATTTGTTCTGCACGTTCCACGAGGAACTTTTCTCTCACCTCAGAAAGTCCCAGCACTTCGGCTCCTCCTCCTCCACGGCCGGGTTTGTACATAAAAATTTGCTCTGATACCAGCTGTGCAAAATCCTTATCAGGCGTCATCATATAGACCTCGAATCCTTTTTTTTCTGCCTGTTTGGCTAAGGTTCCTATAACATCATCTGCCTCATATCCGGATTCCTCTATAACTGGAATGTTAAAGCCTTCCACCAGCTTTTTTATGTAGGGTACTGCCAATATAATATCCTCGGGGGTAGCATCCCTGTTAGCTTTGTATTCCGGAAACATATCATGCCGGAAGGTGGGGCCGGGGGGATCAAAAACAACGGCAATATGTGATGGGGATTCTTTCCGGAGAATCTCTTCAAGAGCCAGGGTAAACCCAAATACAGTTGAAGTGGGCAGGCCTTTTGAATTGACCATCGGGTTTGAAATAAATGCATAGTATGCCCTGAAAATCAAGGCATAAGCATCCAAAAGGAATAATTTCTTTTCCACTGTTTTTCTGTTAGTTACTGATTATCTGTTGCATGCCACTCGACATAGGAGGTGGCCGTTTCATAGAGCTTCAGAGAAAACAACAGCACTTCTGAGGGGAGAAGGGGGCTAATCTTTTCAGCAATATGTATAACAAGATTTTCGCAAGTTGGCTGAAAATCAACAAGATGCACCTTTCCATACATCTCGTTTAGCCTTTCAGGAAGGGCGCTCTCTGCTCCCCGGTATAGTACAAGGGAATGATCGAAATGATCGACTACAGGTCCTTTGACCACAGCTTTCAGATCCGTAAAGTCAAGCACCATACCCAATTTGTGGCTGTTTACATCCGCTTATGGGTTCACCAATAACCGTTACCGCAAGTTTATAAGAGTGCCCGTGTATATGCTTGCAAAGCCCGTCATAGTTCCATAAGGCGTGAGCCATTTCGAAATGAAACTCCTTGGTAAGCCTAACTTTCTTCATGCTTTCATTTTTTTCAATCACAGGCACATTCGCTGATACATCTTACCAGTGTACTCAGATTCTTTCTTTTCAGGTAATAAAGGGTGTTTTTTCCCTTCCGCACTGAGGCAAGGATGCCTTTATCCTTCAAAATGCCAAGATGATGAGATGCTGTTGATTGCTCAATGTGCAGCAAATTGTGAATTTCGGTCACATTCAGTTGATTTCCCTCTCCCAGATAACCCAGAATTGCCAGCCGCATGGGATGAGAAATGGCTTTGATCATATTTGCAGCACGTTCAACTTCCTCAGGTTTTAGATCCGAAAACTCCATAATTTATGATTTCTTAAACAGTACATATTGATCAAATACAAATATATTAATATTTAAGGTATTTAATATGTTATTTCTCCCCCCGCAAAAATTGACGCTATTCAAAGTTCTTTTTTCTACCTTTGAAAACTCTCAATGAATGCCAATGATCACTTTGGATACCATCAGGAAGCCTGTAAGCCGTGAAATGAAAGAATTTGATTCCCGATTCAAATCAGAAGTTTCCAGCAATATACCGCTTTTGACCATGGTTACCCGTTTTGTTCTTCGCAGGAAAGGAAAACAGATGCGCCCGCTTTTTGTCTTTCTCTCCTCCAGGCTCACCGGGGAGATCACCGAGGCTTCCTATACCGCTGCCTCTCTGGTAGAATTGATGCATACAGCCACCCTGGTACATGACGATGTGGTGGACGAATCCAATGAGCGCCGCGGAGTTTTTTCAGTAAACGCCATCTGGAGATCAAAAGTGGCTGTTCTCTTTGGGGATTACCTGCTCGCCCAGGGCTTGTTGTTGGCTGTCGAAAAGAAAGAATTACGATCTTCTGGAAATCGTCTCTCATGCATCCAGGGAAATGAGTGAGGGGGAATTGCTGCAGATTCAGAAATCCCGAAGTCTGAATATCGATATGGAAACCTACTACGAAGTTATTCGGAAAAAAACGGCCAGTCTCATCGCTTCCTGCACGGCTTGTGGAGCCAAGGCTGCCGGCGCCACCCAGGAGGTCGTTAATCGGGTATATGACATGGGAATTAATATTGGGATGGCCTTTCAAATCAAAGATGATCTTTTTGATTATCAACAACATGGTTCCATTGGTAAGCCTACCGGGAACGATATTAAAGATAAAAAATTCACCCTGCCCCTGATTTACGCTCTAAACCAGGCAGATTCAGCCAGGCGAAAGGCCATCATCAGGAAAATTAAGAATGGAAACCGTAGTCAGCACGTGGTTAACGAAGTAGTCCAATTTGTGAATGACATGGGGGGGATTGATTATGCCAATTCTAAAATGCAGGAATATAAATCAGCCGCCATGGAGATACTTTACACTTTTCCTGAATCTCCCTCCAGATCTTCCCTTCGAGATCTTGTAGAATTTACAGTATCCCGAAATAAGTAAATTAGTTCCGCCTCTGTTGAAAATGTTCCTGTATAAGCCTCGCCCGGGATAATCCCACCTCTTCCGTGAGCTCCCCGATGGTCGCCATTTTTATTCCATCCATGGATTTAAACCGCTTGAATAATTTCTCAATGGATCGTTTCCCTATTCCATTTATGCCTTCCATGGCAGAGCTGGTCATGGCTCCTGAGCGTTTCAGCCGGTGAAATGTAATTCCAAATCTATGCGCCTCATTTCTGAGAGTTTGAATCAACTTCAAAGATTCTGAATTTTTATCAATATAGAGAGGGACCGGATCCCCTGGAAAATAGATCTCTTCCAGCTTCTTGGCAATTCCAATAATGGCAATTTTACCCCGGAGATTCAGCTGGTCCAGACTGCTCAGAGCTGCAGCTCAACTGGCCTTTGCCCCCATCGACCACAATCAGCTGCGGCAGGGCTTGCTTCTCCATTAATAGCCTTTTGTAGCGCCTGTATACAACCTCTTTCATGGACGCAAAATCATCAATTCCCTCCACCTCTTTGATATTGTAATGCCGGTATTCTTTCTTTTGGGGCTTCCCGTTCTTGAAGACAACACAGGCCGCAACCGGTTCGCTTCCCTGCATATTGCTATTATCAAAACACTCTATATGCCTGGGTAATTCCTTAAGCCTGAAATCAGCTCTGAACGGCTTTGAGTACTCTTTCTGTCGCTCCTGCTGTTTTCTTTGACGCTTTCCTTTTCAATTTTTCCAGCCTGTAACTTTTCGCATTTCTTAACGACAAGCTCCAAGCAACTTCAATTTATCGCCTCGTTTGCGGAACTGTTATTTGCAAATGCGGAAAATACTCCTTCATGTCCACCGGAACGATAATTTCTCTGGAGCTGCTTTCAATCCTGTTCCGGATATCGGTAAGGGCAAAGGCCAGTAGCTCCTGATCTTCTTCATCCAGTTTTTTCTTGATTTCCACCGTATGAGCTTGAATGATGGCACCTTTGACCACCTTCAGAAAGTTTACAAAGGCTTCCTTCTCATCACTGATAATACTATAAACCTCCACATCGTGAATGGCGGAATTAACAATGGTGGATTTGCTTTGATACCGGGATAAAATTTCGATCTTTTCCTTAAACCGGTTAGCCTCCTCAAACTTGAAATTCCGCAGCGTATTTTTTCATTTCACCATTTAAATAGGTGATTACATCACTTAAGTTCCCTTTTATAATTTCCCTGATTTGACTGATATTCTTTTCATACTCCTCCGGACTTTGCAATCCAACACACGGACCCTTACAATTTCCGATATGATACTCGAGGCATACTTTGAATTTCTCCGCTTTTATATTCTGCTCACTTAAGGATAGCTTGCATGTTCTTAATTGATAAAGCTGGCGAATAAGTCCCAGCAGGATCTTCACCGCATAGGCTGAAGTATAGGGTCCATAATATTTTGATCCGTCATTAATAATGGTCCTGGTAGAAAATACCCTGGGGAAAGGCTCATTCTTTATACAGATCCAGGGGAAAGTTTTATCGTCTTTTAAAAGAATGTTATACCGGGGTTGATATTTTTTAATCAGATTGTTTTCCAGAAGAAGTGCATCAGATTCACTATCCACCACGATGACTTTCAAATCTTGAATCCGATCAACCAGAACTTTGATCTTATAGGATTCGAACTTTTTTTTGGTGAAATAGGAAGAGACCCGCTTCTTTAAATTTTTTGCTTTTCCAATATATATGATGTTCTCCATTCTTATCATAAAACTGATATACTCCGGGTTGATCTGGCAGGGATGAAAGAATTGTGGAAATATCCAATTTATCACTCATTTTAAGCCTGTCTATAATGCGCTTTCCGTGTCATAGGCCACATCCCCGCTAAATATGGCATTCTCACGGCACTAAATCTAATCCCAAGGGCGCATTTCTATCTCTAAGAGCCTCATCTTTAATGCCCTTTTAAAAGACTCTTCTCTAAAAGCCCTGAGGACAGGTATAATTCCATCCAGAGCGAATTAATGGCCTTCGAAGGTCATAATTGACTCTATATCGTACTGCGCTAGCTTTTTCCTTCCTTTCAGCTCGGGCAACTCCACCAGAAACAAAACTTTCACCACTACTCCTCCCAGCTCTTCAACAAGCTTACACCCTGCTTCAGCAGTTCCTCCTGTTGCAAGCAAATCATCCACTACAACAACTTTTTCTCCGGGCTGAATTGCATCCTCATGAACTTCCAGAGCATCTTCTCCATATTCCAGTTTGTATTCAATTCCTCTTTTTTCATAGGGAAGCTTTCCGGGCTTTCTTAGCAAAACAACCCCTCCACCGATTTTCGCGGCCAGGGCTCCGGCCAAAACAAAGCCTCTTGCCTCAATCCCAACCAACTTATCAAAGACTATAAGTGCTGACATTTTCATCCCTTTAAACGATTCGATCAGCAAATTCAAGGGCCATGGAAAAAGCTTCCCCGTTCTGAAAAATTGTTGTCAGATCCCTGAAAATGATTCCGGGTTTTGGGTAATCCGGAATGGACCGCGTAACTTCTTTCAGAATACTTGACCGTCTTTTCTATGCTTCATTTTTCTAGATTTTACAAAAAACGTTCCACGTGGAACTATCTGCCCATATATATGAGCAGAACACTAATATCACTTGGTGATACACCTGATATTCTTGAAGCCTGTCCGATTGACCTTGGTCTAATCTTTGCCAATCTTTTGCCTGGCTTCGGTAGATAATACTTTTCAAACGATTATAATCAAAATCTTCATCCAACTTAATTTTCTCCAGTCGTTTTATCTTATCTGCCATCATTCTTTCCCGCACAATATATCCTTCATACTTGATTGCTATCTCTGCCGCCTCAATAATCTTCTCCTGCTCTGCTGCCAAATGTATCTCTCATCTCTCTCAATTCCATCAATCTGATCCATCAATTCATTCAGACACACCTGGGGCCTCTTGGCCACTCAATTAAGTTTCACTTTCTGCTTCAGGGGTGAAGTACCCACATCTCTTCAGGAAAGATTTGATTTCAGCAGGAGCAACACTATAGACTTTCAAAAATTCAATCAGCTTTTACTAAGCTCCTTTTTCTTCTTAACAGCTCCACTCGTTCTCTCATCTGCCAGTCCCATTCTTGCAGCTCAACTCAGTAAGCCGTTCATCCGCATTATCCTGTCTAAGCAAAATCCTGTACTCAGCCCTGGAGGTAAACATCCTGTAGGGTTCATCTACTCCTTTCGTAACCAGGTCATCAATCAAGACTCCGATATAGGCCTGGTCCCTTCCCAAAACAAACTCCTGATCTCCCTGGATTTCAAGACTTGCATTGATACCCGCCATTAATCCCTGAGCTCCCGCTTCCTCATATCCGGTAGTTCCATTGATCTGACCGGCGAAATACAAGTTGCTTAGTTTTTTGGTCTCCAGCGTATGAAGCAATTGGGTTGGAGGATAATAATCATACTCAATGGCATATCCAGGCCTGAAAATCTTTACCTTCTCAAGACCTTCGATCTGCAACATGGCCTTGTACTGAACATCCCAGGGAAGAGAAGAGGAAAAGCCATTTATATAATACTCTATGGTGTCAAGTCCTTCCGGTTCCAGAAACAACTGATGTTTATCTTTTTCGGAAAAGGTCACAATTTTATCCTCAATGCTCGGGCAATACCTGGGACCAATGCTCTCTATAGTACCATCAAACATAGGGCTTTCTTCAAAACCCTTTTCCAGTTCTGAATGAACAGTTAGGTTTGTGTAAGCAATATAACAGCTTCTGTGCTGCGAATAATCCACTTCATAATCCAGAAAACTGAACTTCCTTAACTCCATATCTCCGGCTTGCTCCTGCAGCTTTGTAAAATCAATACTCCTTCCATCAATCCGGGCGGGGGTTCCAGTCTTCATCCTTCCTACTTCGAAGCCCTTCTCAGCCAGCTGTTCGCTAAGTCCATAGGCTGGCGCTTCCCCCATTCTTCCACCTTTCATCTTCACTTTTCCTACATGCATCAGGCCATTAATGAAAGTTCCTGCAGTAAGAATCACTTTCTTTGACTCAAACCGAATCCCCATTAAAGTTTGCACACCCACCACTTCATCTCCTTCAATCAATCAAGCTCGTAACCTTGTCCTGCCAGAATTCCAGGTGTTTAAGGCTTTCTAGTATCTTTCGCCACTCAAGAGTAAAAATCGCACGTCGCACTGAGCCCTGGGGCTCCACATGGCTGGTCCCTTACTCCTGTTAAGCATTCGAAATTGTATCATTGAGCGATCAGTAACCATTCCTGAATATCCCCCAAGAGCATCTATCTCTCTGATTATCTGCCCTTTAGCCACACCTCCCATGGCGGGATTACAGGACATCTGCGCATACTTGGTCATATCCATGGTGATCAACAGGGTTCTGGAGCCCATATTGGCAGCTGCTGCAGCGGCCTCGCAGCCGGCGTGTCCGGCTCCAACCACAATTACGTCGTATTGAGAATTCATTCTAAACCATTTTCATCCACAAATGTAATGCTTCATTTTCCTTTTTACGCATGATTGCTTCGTCTTCCTCAGTTCCATCACCAAAACCCAGTAAATGGGTAACCCCATGAATCATTACCCTTCGTAATTCATCGTCTCGGGTCTGCGCCGTAAATCCTAGCATTATTTTTAACCTTCCATACTGATAAAAATATCGCCCGAAATCGCATATCCCTTCCGTGTAGTCAAAGCTTATAACATCTGTGAAGTAATTGTGGTTTAAATACTCCTGGTTAATGAGCTTGATCTGCTTATTTGAAGTAAATACAAATGATATCTTTCCGCATACCGATGTGTGCCAGAATCCATACATAATTATCCAGCGTTTATGATGAAGCTTTTACGTTTAAGATCGAATTTTAGCATCCTCGGTATGAAAGGTGACGGACACTACAATCCTGAACTTAAGCACGACCACTCTGCCATCTTCCAGATATACAGTATTTCATCGGACAGCCGTTCCATGAGAAAGATTCCCCTGCCGTTGATTTTTTCCAGATTTTCAGGTGCTGTAGGATCCGGAACGGTTAGCAATAATCAAAGCCTACTCCCTGATCCTCAATATGTACCTGTAGCTCTTTCTGGTCACATAAAATTTCAATTTTTACATTCTTTCTCCGGATCGGAATTGTTGCCATGTATGATGGCGTTATTTGTTGCCTCCATGGTAGCCACAAGTACATTCCCATAAACTTCATCGCTTAAATCCAAGTTCCAGCGACAATTCATCAATGGCCTTCTCTACCAAACTTAGGTTTCCTATTTCAGAGGGGATATTCAAATCTTTTCTCATAACAATTCCAATGGACGCTTCTTATACGGTGCCTATTCCTCAAAGGTTCCAAAAAATCATTATTTACTTATCCACTCCTCGGGGTTAAGAATATTTCTTTCCTGCCACACTTCAAAATGTACCGAAGCTATATTCTCAGCTTCATCCGTGAAAGCCTCTCCGAGCCTCTCCTTGGTCAACACCTTATCACCGGTCTTAACCCTCACATTTACCAGGTTCTGATAAACGGACAGAAACTCTCCGTGCCTGATCAGCACGGTATAATTGGCACCCAGAATTGCAAAAACCTTAGTCACTTCTCCTTCAAATACCGCCCTTACCTCTGTCCCGGCAGCGCTGGTAAAATCCATCCCATTATTCTGAACGCTCGAACCTCGTAATCCCGGGACTTCCTGGTTTCCGAAACCCGCGGTGATTATACCCTTTTCCACCGGCCAGGGCAATTTTCCCTTGTTCTTTCTGAAATCACTTCCTACCAGTTCCTGTTCAGGGGTCAGGGCGGCGTAAATATTGGATGAGTTCAGCCGTCTCGCCTCCTCTTCTATGATCTCTCGTATACGCGCTTCCAGCTCCCTGGCGATCCTCTCTTTCTCTTTAAGCTCTTCTCTCAGCTGAGCCTCCCGTTTGCTTAAATTGTTTACCAGTTCAGTTTCCCTGCTCCTTTGAACAATCAAGTTTCCCTGCTCGGAACCTTTCTCTTCCAGTGCTAGCTGTTTTTCATTCTTAAGATCATTCAACTGTCTTTTCTTCCGGTCCAGTTCCTCTATGAAGGCCTCAATCTCCCCCGCTTTTTGAACCCGGTAATCACTGATGTATTTTAAGTATTTGTAACGCTGATAAGACTGTGATATGGTAGCTCCAGCCAAGAGATACATCAGTTTTTCATAATCGGTGTGATTTCTGTAAGCGTAATAGATTAAACGGGCATACTCCTCCTTATTCTTCTTATTTTCCTGGCTCAACTGGCCCATTTCTATCTCTGTATCTCTAATCTGATTGTTCAACAGGATCACTTCCTCTTCCAGTGTAGAGATTAATCTGGCTCTTGCGTTTATCCCGTTTTGAAGGAGACGAAGCTGTTTCACGGTGTTAGATCGTTGGGCCGATGTCTTTTCCATCAGCTCTTTGGTCAGCTTTAGATCATCATAGGCTTTTTGCTTCTGTAATTGCAGCTCTTCCTTTGATTGCCCATAAGAGAAACCGGCAATAAGCGTAAGTGCAAATAGAACGGCAATAGCTCTTTTCATCTTAGCTCTGTAAATGAATATTTTCTGGGATTCACCTCCATTTTAATGTCGATATCCCGGTTAAAGGAACGACTTCCCCCGCGGGCCACTATTTCGAATTCGCTTATCATAAAATTCGAATATATTTTAAAGGAATCTTCTCTCCGCTCGCCCATTAAATATTTGTGAGTTTCCTGGTGATAAAATTCAAAAATACGTAAATCCAGGCCAATCCGGTTTAAGGAAATTCTTTTCTTAATCCGTCTCTCATCAAATTCGAAGACTACGCTGTTTATATGATCATCCCTGGCCAGATCAAGTTCATTACATAAATAGCAGGAACAAATCAGATTCTGTAAATCTTTAAAGTCTACCGGATACTGATACCCTAACTTTCTTTTCAGTGGAGCCCGGTATACAATCTTATCCATGCGGTTAATCACCCGTATGGAATCCTGTTTTACCGAAGCCCGTAAAATTTCAAACCCGCTGTTTACTGCCGAAAGATATATGATCGAATCCCTCTTGGAATAAAGGGTCAGGCTAACCTCGTAGCGTTCATTATCAAAAGTCAGGATCGCTTCAGCCTTACTAATTAAGATGCTTCTGATAGTGTCACCGTTCTGACACTGTTGAAGCAGCCCCTCCACGCCCACCAGCTCGCGATTACCCGGCTGCATGGTCTCCTTCATTACTCCACATTGACTGAGTAAAAAAATTGCAGAAATGATTAAACCCGAACGAATCCTATTCATTCTCCTTTGCTTTTACGCTGGAAATTTTATTCTCAAGAGTATCCCTGTTTCCACCAAGTAGAATGGCTTTTAAATAATAGGATCTTGCAATCTGATAACTTCCCAATTCCATCTGAATATCTCCTGCGTGTTCGTTTACTTCAGGATCATTTTCTCCTCCCTTATCCAGTGCCGCCAGGATATATCTCTCTGCTTCTTCGAAAGATTGCAGCTTGTATAATACCCAGGCATAGGTGTCCAAGAATGTAGCATTGTCCGGATTGTTTTTTACCACCATCCCGCTCCATTCTTTAGCCTTTTGCAGCTTTTCTCCCCGCTCCGCCAGGTAATAACTATAGTTATTTAAAACCATATAATTCGCCGGATCTTCCATGATCAGAGCCTCAAACAAAGAGTCTGACTTTGTAAAATCGCCGGTTCGGTAGTACGCCTCTGCAATAAGCATTTTCGCCTGCGAAGCATACTCAGGAGAGGTGTACCGGTCGTGTGAAAGCCCCTTGAAGTTGAGAATAAGCTCCTCAAAACTTCCGTTCTGATATAAAGCAAGGCCCCTGAAAAACTTGATATCACTGCTATCGGGATACATTTCCAGCGCTTTCCCCGTCATGTAAATAAGTTCCTCCTCCATAGCAGCCGCATTGGCCAGTAATATCGCCTGCATATATATATTGAAAGTGCCTTTCTGAAGCTCCAGGTAGTGTTTCAAATTAGCGTAAGCCTTTGTATACTCCAGGTTCTGTATATAGAAATCTGCTGCAAGCAATCGTACATCGCTTTCATCCGGGTGAGTCTCGGTGAACGATTCAATCACCCGGTTAAGTTCCTTATAATATAACTGAACATGCTCATCATCAGTTAGATAATATGAAAGAATGGCTGTTTTCCTGCTCACTTCTATCTGCTCACTGCTGAAGGATTTTGCCAGATATTTATAACTGTTCCTGAAATCCTCCTTCTGCCGGTAATAGTCCGTCAAATTGGTTAGGGCAAATATATTCAGACTATCTACATCCAGAATTTCCAGATAATACTGGGCGGCAGCATCCTGATCTCCGCTTTTTAAACATAATTCCGCGGCCACAATGCGAAACTGAATAGCTTCCGGGAATATGCTCATCACCCTTTCTATCTCCTTTGTGGCCAGTTCGTATTTTTCTTCACTCTCATATATGGAGGCCTTCAATAGAGTAATTTTCTCGCTGAATCCTTTTTCCTTTTCTATTTTATCCAGTATTTTTCTGGCCTTTACCGTTTTTCCCATAGTAAAATAGGTCACAGCAAGTTTGAACTCCCATTCTGGTTCTTCCGGATCACTTTTGATTTTATCCTTCAGGATTTCAGCAGCTTCTTCATATTCTTCCAGCGCTCCAAGGGCATTCAGAAAGGCAATGGTAAACCATTCATTTCCCGGTTCAAGTTCAAAAGCCCGTGCCAGGTATCTGCGGGCTAGTTGATATTGATTGGTAACCAGATAAATGGAACCCGATTCATAATAGGCCACTGCACAATCCGGTTTGTCTTTTATAACCAGATTATAGAGCTTCACGGCCTCCGGTAAATTACCCAGGTTTTTTTGCTTCACCGCTTCTATCAACACATACTGGTAGTCCCTGTTGTCCTCCTCTTCCTGCCCATGAACCTCAGCGACCAAAAAGAAGGATACCCCCATCACCAGGCCTATAAGTGCTTTTCTCTTCATTCTCTGTTTATTTTGTGCCCGTATGTCCGAATCCACCGGTTCCGCGTATGGATTCCTCCAGGGACCCTACCTGCTTCCAATGAATGCTCTCCACTTTATTGATCACCATCTGGCAAATTCGTTCCCCGTTCTTAACCACAAACTCCTCAGATGAAAGATTCACCAAAATAATTCCTATTTCTCCCCTGTAGTCGGCATCAATGGTTCCGGGAGTATTCAAAACTGAAATCCCTTTTTTTAATGCCAATCCACTTCTGGGTCTGATTTGAGCCTCAAATCCTTGTGGTAGCTCGATAAATAATCCGGTGGGGATAAGTTTTCGCTCCAGGGGTTTCAAGCTTACATCCTGATCCAGCTTCGCCCGGAGGTCCATTCCCGCCGAACTTGAGGTGCTGTACTCCGGAAGAGGGTTGTCTGAACGGTTGACGATTTTCACTTCCATCAATCCTAACTGCTTTTATACTGATTAAACGTGCTCCTTTCTCCCCAGATTACGGCCATTGTGAAAACCGACAACAGCAACAATGCCCACAGGTCAGCCGGTCCCCCAATATCCTGCAAAAATAGTGTATTGATAAAATATATAAACAGGGCCAGGGCGATATATATCATGATCCTTCCTGTCCGGTAGGGGATGGCATAATGCTTTCTTGACCAAATATAAGAAAGGATTACCATGGTGCTGTAGCAAAACAGATGCGCCCATGCCGAGGCCACATACCCATACCTTGGAATGAACAGCGTATTTATAACCACTGTTATCACGGCCCCAAGCAATACTAGAACGGCTCCAAATCGTGTTTTATTGGTCAATTTATACCAAATAGACAGGTTAAAGAAGATCCCCATCACCAGATTGGCTAAAAGCACTACCGGCACAATCTGCACTCCCTCCCTGAAATCGGAGCCAATAAATAGAATAAAGTAGTCCAGATACAGATTGACCAGCAGGAAAATAAATAATCCGCAGACTACAAAAAACATCATAACGTCTGCGTAAAGCTTCTTTGCATCTTTCTCGCCCGATTTTGAGAAAAAGAAAGGCTCAGCAGCATATTTAAACATCTGTACAAAAAGGGTCATCAGTACCGCCAGCTTATAATTTGCCCCATATATCCCCAGCTGTTCCATGGGGTTTTGCTCCAGGGGGATTAGGTGCTTTAAGAGAATACGGTCCAGGGCCTCATTAATTGTTCCGGCTAGTCCGGCGATAAGCAGGGGATAGGAGTATTTGAGAATTTCTTTATACAGTTTCCAATCAAACCTGGCCTGAAAGGCCACCAGGATATCAGGCACCAGTAATACAAGTTTGATGGAGGAAGCAATCAGGTTGGAGATCAGAACATACCCCACACCAATGTTCTCATTATACAGGATAGAGACCAGCTCCGACTCGGCATGACGGGGACAATACCGAAGAAAAAAGAGGTTCAGTCCAATATTGATAGATACTTCCACTATTCGGATCAAGGCATATTTAAGTGGCTTGTTTAAAAGCCTTATCCTTGCGAAAGGAATGCTTGTAAAAGCATCAATTCCAACGATTACTGCCAGCCATTTTATATATTCCGGATGCGATTCATATCCCATAACAGCGCTGATGGACCCCGACCATAAAAGAACTAGCAGAATAAAAAGAAGAGAGCTGACAAATAGGGAGCTGATGACGGTACTATAAACCCTGGCCTTTTGTGCTGAATTACTGGCGTAGCGGAAATATCCCGTCTCCATGCCATAAGTTAAGATCACCAGAAGAAAGACCACGTAAGCGTAGAGTTCGGTGACTATTCCATATGTGGCCCTATCAAATACTCGTGTATAAAACGGAGTTAGTAACAAGTAGTTAAGCAGGCGGGGCAATACGATCCCCAGTCCATATACAGCCGTCTGCCCAAATAGTTGTTTAATGGGATTCTTCAAAATGCTGGAAAGGTTTCTGCAAAAGTAGCATTATCCAAGGCCTCTCTTACTCGTCGGTCGATTTTTTATTGAACAGCAGGTAGCCGAAACTTAGCTGAACAATCCATGGATTTTCTTCATCGGTAATATATCCCAGTTGCAGAGATACCGGTCCGGCCACCGAGACAAAATTCAAGGACCCGAAAAACATGGTTTTCATGCTCTTAAAATAACTGCCAAAATAAGCCTCATTATTCACATCCCTGAGAATTTCCTGCACCGGAAAATAGGCATAGGCTTCCACTTTGGCATGGAACTGTTTCGAAAAATTATAAAGCGGCATCACTCCAAGCGCCAGAAACTGATGTGCCCGGTAATGTTCCATAAACAGCCCCCTTGTAATCATATTGGGTTGAAAAACCCGCGCTTCAATAATTGTTGAATAATAATTGCTCAACAGGGGTTTAAACGTGGCCTCCGCCTGAAAATAATACCCAAGTGAAACCGCGGCATGAAAAAGGAATAAACCCATAATTTTTGACTTTTGCCGATAGCCAGTAGTAACTGGATTTACTATTATTCTCCTCCAGTGCAGTGGAACCGGGAAGATAGGATTCTACTCCATATCCGACCCTAATGGCATGTTTCCTGTGTGTTCCTTCGGTGGCAAACTGCTTATTATTCAAGGTATTTCTATCGCTGGCCATATAGATTGAAACCTTATTTACATTGGAAACCTCAGAGGTGTCGGTGGAAGAAAAATCCCTGGTCATGTAATAAATTTCCCTGTTCCTTCCGATACCCACGCCACTTTTAATAATCCCGTTGATCTTATATGGAAATCCCACATCAAACCTGAAATTGATCTCATCTTCGGTGATATAAGAAGGTTTCAGGTCCTCGAAAAAGAAGTTGGTATTATAGGTGTTGTATTTATATCCGTTGTAATTGAAGTTCCCCCGGAAAAAGAGTGGAATTCTGGATGGATAATCAAATCTGAACCCTACATGGACCCCATCGTAAAAACGGCCGAACTGTACGCTTCCTTTGAGGTGAGTGCTAAGTTCTGAAATCTGCCTGTAACTGAATCCCAGGTAGGTCTGCGCCAATCCGGTAGTGGAAAAAAAGAGGCCGAACCTGGCCTCCAGCGGGGCCTGCGGGATAACCCTGAGATTCAAGGTAAACAGACTGTCGTTTGGCCTGTATACCGCTTTCGGATAGAGATAAAACAAACCTTTATCGTTAGCCAGCTTCAGATATTCTCGTTTCATTTCGCGTATACCCACAATAGAATCTGATTTCCGGATAGCTCTTCTCCACATATTGCTTCTGGCTATCATTTAATCCTTCAATTTCAAATTCGTTAAATCGAAGTTCCGGAAAGCTGTTTAAGTAGACCTCCCTTTTTCGATTTTGACTGGCGGTATCCTCAGCCGTTCTGGAAACAAGCATTCGAATACTATCCATCTTTTCCATGGTGGTTTTATAACCGATCTCCACAAATTCATCCAGCTTATCAAAAGAGAGAAGAGATTGCTTCTTGAAATCCATATCAATCAAAACTCCTTTTTTTGCATCAATGTCATAACTGGCCGGTTTCATGACTATGTTTTCAATCTGAGCCAGAATATCAAATTCATCCGGAGGAGTATTCGCCTGTGCGGCTTTGCTTCCGATGATTACATCCGGATGGAATTGTTCAAGCACGTGCTGAACCGGGAAATTATTATAGATGCCGCCATCATATAGAATATTTCCCTCCATCACAATGGGCCGGAAATATAGCGGAACGGTCATGGAAGCCCTGACCGCCTGAGCCAGATCTCCTTTTCTGAACACAATTTCCCGGCTATTGCTTATGTCAACTGCATTGCATAAAAAGGGTATAAACAGGCTGTCAAAATCATAGCCCGCAGCCGCACTGGCCCTGGAAAAAATCTCCATAAAGGCAAAATCCATCAGGTGGTTTGGAATAACACTCAGGGGCAATCTGGTTTTCGGAACCGTATCCTTCAGATCGATTCCCACATTTATAATATCAGGGGCGTTTTCTTCGGCTTTGAAATAGTATTTATACTCTTCTTCCAGAACACCACTCATCCAGTACCGGAACTCATCCGAGCGGACAATCTCCATGATTTCATCGGTACTCATCCCCATGGCATAGCAGGCTCCCACAATGGCACCCATGGAGGTTCCTCCGATATAATCAATGGGGACTCTGTTTTCTTCCAGGGCCTTGATTACTCCGATATGCGCCAGGCCTTTTGATCCTCCGCCGCTAAGCACAAGACCCACTGACTGACCCTGAACTGTAAGCGGAAGCAAAGCAAATAAACCGAGTATAAAATACTTTTTCAACATTCATTCTATCTTTGCAGTACTATATCTATATTAAAAATACATCAAAAATGATGAAGAACTGTTTGTCTGTATCTTTTGTTTCCCTGCTAGTGTTCATCTTTTTATTTGCAATGCCGGCTCCGGCTCAAAAAAGTCAGGATGAAACATGGATAAAAATTGAGACCACCAGGGGAGATATGCTTGTTAAGCTTTATAATGAAACCCCCGCTCACCGTGACAATATGATCAAATTGATAAAGGAAGGATTCTACCAGGATCAACTCTTTCACCGCGTAATCAAAGATTTTATGATCCAGGGGGGGGATCCCCATTCTGCAGGAGCAGAAAAAGGTCAGCGATTGGGATCCGGAGGTCCGGGCTATACCGTTCCTGCGGAATTTCATAAAACTTTGATACACAAAAAGGGGGCTCTTGCTGCTGCGAGGAAAGGGGACAATGAGAACCCTGAACAAGCTTCATCGGGTTCTCAGTTTTACCTGGTACAGGGGAGGGTGCTGACCCCGGAGGAGATCAATCTCCTGAGCCAGAATGGAAGGGCCAGCTTCACCGAAGAGAGTGCCAGGGTATATACCTCCCTGGGCGGTACTCCCCACCTGGATGGAGCCTATACTGTTTTTGGCGAAGTGCTTGAGGGTCTGGAGGTGCTTGATGCCATTGCCTCGCAGCCGGTGATGCCTATAACCGTCCACTGGAGGATGTAATCTATTCGATTTCTCTCCTCAAATAAGCCGGTTTTTTATACTTTTGTTTCTCTAATTCAATCAGATATGCTTCAAAATATTGAGAGAATCCTGGAAGAAGCCCGAGCAATTCAAGGCCGAAACCAGGGAAGAGATCGAACAGTTCCGAATCAAATACCTGGGAAAAAAGGGCATCCTGACCCAGATTGTTCAGGAATTTCAAGGAGCTTCCTGCTGAACAGAAGAAAGAAGTGGGACAGAAAATCAATCAGCTGAAGCAGTTTGTATGCGAACAGAGTTGATACTCTTGCTGGCTGATATTTCAGAAGAAGCGGATCAGGAATGATACCCGGATCTTACCCTTCCCGGTCCACCGCACCTCATCCGGGGCCAGGCACCCCATCTCCATCGTTCGAAACGAAATCATTTCTATTTTTGGCAGGCTGGGCTATACTATTTCGGAAGGTCCGGAAATTGAAGATGACTGGCATGTATTTTCCTCCCTTAAATTTCCCCCCGGAACATCCGGCCAGGGATATGCAGGATACTTTCTTCATTGAAAAAGATCCTGATATCCTGCTCCGTACACACACCTCTTCGGTGCAGGTGAGGGTCATGGAAAAAGAGTCTCTTCCCATAAGAACCATTTCTCCGGGCCGGGTATTCAGGAATGAAGCCATATCGGCCAGGGCACATTGTATATTTCACCAGGTTGAAGGGCTATATATTGATGAAAATGTATCCTTTGCCGACCTGAAACAAACCCTGCTTCTATTTCGCCAGGGAAATGTTTGGGAAAAGCGTGGAAATCCGGCTACGGCCTTCCTATCTTTCCATTCACAGAACCTTCGGCGGAAATGGATATCAGTTGTCAGATCTGTGGCGGTAAGGGGTGCAATGTATGTAAATACACGGGCTGGCTGGAAATCCTTGGTTGTGGCATGGTCGATCCCAATGTGCTGGAATTTAATGATATAGATTCTAAAAAATATACAGGCTTTGCTTTTGGCATGGGTATCGAGCGCGTAGCCATGCTGAAATACCAGGTAAAAGATCTTCGCCTCTATTTTGAAAATGATATGCGCTTTCTGGAGCAATTCAAAGCGGCCTATTAAGGCTACTCCTCCATAATTATTTCGTAGGTAATGGGAAAGGCTTTACTGTAGTTGGCCGATACACCACAATACCTGGTTGAAGAGAGATTCACCGCTTTTTCCACGTTTTTCCGGTTGATGTCTTTTCCTTTCACCCGGTAAATGACCTTCATTCCCTCAAATCTCTTGGGGTGGTCTTCGGTGACCTCTCCCTCTACCTCCACAGAGAAATCCTCAAGCTCCTCCTTCATTTTTTTTAGTATGGCCGCCACATCCATACGCTGTACAACCGGCCAGGGCTACCATCATCAGGGGTTTGGGTCTTGGCCCGGTATTCTTCCCCCCATGTTCCATGGACGAATCCATATAAATTTTATGTCCATCCACTTCTGCTTCAAAAGCCAGGTCGCTGAGCCAGCTCGCTGTGATTGTTTCTTTCATTGCTTTTTTTCAATTGATATTTAGTTATTTTTGAAAATTATTCAATTTCTGGATAGATGACAATCTTTTCACATGAGCTGCGATTCCTGCACCTTTCCGTACCCATCCGCTTTTTCGTCACCTGGAAGAACAGGAGCTACAGGAGATTCATCTCAACAAGATAACAGAAAGCTACAAAAGAGGTTCGATCGTCTACCGGCAGGGAAACCGTATGAAAGGGTTTCTACTGTGTTCGATCGGGGATTATAAAAATATATCAAACCGGGTTTGACGGGAAAGAACAGATCATCCGTTTTGCCAAAGCAGGCGATATCATCGGTTATCGTTCCGTGATAAGTAACGAGCCTGCCTGCACCACCACCGAGGTAATTGAGGAAGCCCTTCTTTGTCATATACCCACCGAAATACTGCTTAATCTGGTAAAGACCAATGGCAATTTTGCTGTAGAGTTGATGAAATTAACCTGCAAGGAGCTTGGGGAGGCGAACTCCTATATTACCGATATAGCCCAAAAAACCGTAAAGGAAAGGCTGGCCGAAATTCTGATACATCTGGATGATGAATTCGGAGAAGACTCTCTGGGTGTACTTAAACTTTCCCTCACCCGTGAAGAGCTTTCCAATATTGTTGGCACTGCAACTGAATCAATTATCCGGCTGTTATCAGAATTTAAATCCAGGGGATATATTGAAATAAACGGCAGCAAAATAAAAATCCTGGACAAGCCAGGATTGAAGCATATTGCAAATATTTAGCCTGAAAAATCAGTCAACAAACTTATTGATGATAATATGGGCGAGCAGACCTCCAACCACAAGAACCAGGCTAAGCATAAGGTAGGCATTTGTCTGCACTCCGGTAAAAACCACAATACCTAGAACGATTACACCGATCAGAATAACCAGCAGACCTGCATTCTTAATTAAATTGTTTAACATAACTGCTTCCGTTTCAGTTCCTCACAAATATATATAAAATATCAAAATAAAAAGTTCTGACTATCCCTATATTTACCGAGGTGCTCATAAGCATTCCTGGTAACCTCTCTACCCCTGGGTGTTCGTTTGATGTAACCCTCCTTGATCAGAAAAGGTTCATACACCTCTTCAATGGTTCCTGCCTCTTCTCCAACCGCTGTAGCAATGGTATTCAGTCCTACTGGTCCACCCTGAAATTTATCGATAATGGTTGTCAGGATCTTATTGTCCATTTCATCCAGTCCCGAACGGTCAATATTCAATGCATCCAGTCCATACCTGGTGATCTCCATATCGATAATTCCATTCCCTTTCACCTGTGCAAAATCCCTGATTCTTCTTAACAAGGCATTGGCAATTCTCGGGGTTCCCCTGCTCCTGGAAGCAATTTCAACAGCTGCATCGTTATGAATCTCCACCTTCAGAATACCCGATGATCTTTTAACAATACCCGTAAGTACTTCTGCGTCATAATACTCCAGCAAGGATTTGATTCCAAACCTGGCCCTAAGAGGACCGGTTAATAAACCGGACCTGGTGGTTGCTCCAATTAAGGTAAAAGGTTGCAGCGTAAATTGTACCGAACGTGCTGCTGGTCCTTTATCAATCATAATATCAATACAAGTAATCCTCCATCGCGGAATAGAGATACTCTTCTACAATGGGGGAGAGCCTGTGGATCTCATCAATAAAAAGAACATCTCCTTCTTCCAGTCCGGTCAGCAATCCGGCCAGATCACCAGGTTTATCAAGAACGGGTCCGGAAGTAATCTTAATTCCGACCTCCATTTCGTTGGCAATAATATGTGCCAGGGTTGTTTTTCCCAATCCCGGAGGTCCATGCAAAAGCACATGATCCAGAGCTTCATCCCGCAAGTCTGGCTGCCTCCACAAAAATCTTTAAATTTTCCACGATCTTTTTCTGACCATCAAAATCAGAAAAAACAGTAGGTCTTAGCCGGGCTTCAATTTCCAGATCCTTCTCGGATAAATTCTTTTCCCTGAATTCAAACTCTTCTTCCATGCCTTAATCAGCGAATTAATTTAACATCACTTTCAGGAAGTCTGAGTCTGATTCCATTGATCCTTAGCTCTTCATTGTTCTTGTAGGTGATGGTCATGACCAGGTTCCCTTCTGTATCATACTTTTTCCAGTTCTTCTCCCTGATGCCCAGCTCATAATACTGCTCCTCCTTCAGGGTCCCGTCGGGATAGTAATACTTATGTCTTTTATCCGGATTCCCCTGTGAATAAACACCTTCATATTTCAAGTTCCCCGTTGATAATAATATTTCCAAACACCTTCCCTCAGTCCGATGACATAGCTGCCGCGCTCCTCATGATCACCAACCTGGTAGATCCATTCCCCTTCTCTTTCTCCATTAATATAATCTCCCTTGGTAAGAATATTTCCAACTGGATCGTATTCCACAAACTGACCATCTTCTCTTCCATTGAAATAACTCTCCTCTCTCCATTTATTCCCATTGGGATAATACCAGATCCAAATTCCCCGGTATCTGTCTCGTTCAAATTTTCCTTTCTGTTCAATGCCTCCTTTTTTAAAATAGTAGGTCCAATCTCCCGAGCGCTGATTATTTAAATAACTTCCTTTTGCCCTCACTTCTCCCGTCGGATAAAAATCGGTCCAGCTACCCTTTCTATTCCCCTGCTCATCTATAATTCCCTCCGAAATTTTCTGTCCCAGCTCATTATAGAGATAAGCATTTTCTACCACTCCTGTGGTATCATAAAACCGGTGGATTCCCACAGGAACACCCTCCTTATATCCTCCTGTGAAAATAAGTCTTCCTTCCGAATCAAAGGTGCTTTTCATATCCAGCAACTCTCTAAGATCCTCATCAATCTCCTCCATAATCTGTCCCCGTTCATAACGAATGGCCATAAGCAATTCTCCCTTTCCGTCAAACTCTCTGTAATATCCATGAAGTTGATTATCCAGGTAGTTTTCCTCTTTCTTTATCTTCCCATTTTCGTAATACTCCCTGAAAGTACCCTGTTTATTTCCCTTTTCATCCGTTCGGTTCACCCGTTCCCTGTCCACGACATAATTATCCTTATACTGCACCACGGTGATCAGCGTACTATCCTTCGAAAACTCTCTGGACAATCCCTGTTTTTTTCCCTCTTTATAAAATACGATTAACTTCAATTCCCCTGTGGGATGGTAGTAATAGGAAGCTCCTTCCTTTTTCCCCATTACATATAACTCTTTGGAAATCAATGTAGGTCTACCTGGATTCTGAGGATTATTGTAGCTATACCTGTTCGAATACCCATTTTTCTCTCCTATATTATAGGAGATCTGTTCGGTCAGCTCACCTGCCTGGTTATAAAAATTCCAGATACTATCCAGCAAATAATTAGTCCTTTTACCTTCTGATTTTATGACCCCCGTCACAAAGTAGGTACTCCAGAACCCATCCGGTTTTCCATCCCTCATGGTTCCCTCACTGGAAACCTGATTGTTGGGATAAAAGATCTGGACAAATCCATTTTCAATTTCCTCTCCCTGGCCGTACAGTGCCATATGACAGCATCCCAAAATCAGGAAATGAAACAGATATCTATTAATCCCTTTACTCATGAATCTGACTTATAATTGAAGACGTTTTGATATTTCAAGCATTCGCACAATTGATCCCCTGGCTTTATCCATCAAATCCTGTTCCAAAGTTATTTCAGGAAGCTCATACTTCAAAGTATTATATATCTTTTTAAGGGAGATCAGTTTCATGTATTTGCAATCGTTACAGGCACAGGTTGAATCTTTAGGAGGAGCAGGAATAAATAATTTATGGGGACTCTCTTTTCTCATCTGGTGTAAAATACCAGATTCCGTGGCCACAATAAATGAAGTCCCGCTGTTTTTAATCGTGTAGTTCAGAAGGGAGGAAGTGGATCCAATGTGATCGGCCACAATCAAAATCGGTTTTTCACATTCGGGATGCGCAATTATCTGGGCATCCGGATACTCTTTCTTCAGTTCAAGAATCCTTTCCAGACTGAATTCCTCATGCACGTGACAGGCACCATCCCAAATGACCATCTCTCTTCCGGTGATGCTCTGTATATAGTTTCCCAGGTTTCTGTCTGGTGCGAATATGATTTTTTCATCTTCAGGGAGGCTTTCAATTATCTGAAGGGCATTGGTTGAGGTACAAATGATATCCGTTAGCGCCTTGATCTCTGCAGTCGTATTTACATAAGAGATCACTGTATGCTCAGGATATTTGTTTTTGAAAGCTGCGAACTCCTTTGGAGGACAAGAATCAGCCAGCGAACAGCCGGCCTGCATATCCGGGATAAGAACCTTCTTCTCCGGTGCCAGGATTTTAGCGGTTTCAGCCATAAAATGCACCCCTGCAAAGAGAATGATATCTGCTTCAGTAGCTGCAGCCTGCTGGGACAATCCAAGACTGTCTCCCACAAAGTCAGCAATATCCTGTATTTCTCCTTCCTGATAAAAGTGAGCCAGGATTACTGCATTCTTCTCTTTTTGCATACGCTTGATTTCTTTAACAATATCAAGCGACTTATCCACATCAAGGTCAATAAAACCCTTTTTCTCCATTTCCGATTTATTCACAATATTCATAATATATATATTATCATATTAAATAATTAATCTATCTAATAATGATGATAGGCGGTTAATTCTGTTTTAAAAAAACAGAAAGTATCTTTGCATATTCCATTGATGAATCTTTTAACACACTCTATTAACAACCAGGATATTTGTTAAGTTTTGAAAACAGGCATGTTGCA
Organism: uncultured Bacteroidales bacterium; assembly: GCA_963792395.1. Taxonomy (GTDB): domain Bacteria; phylum Bacteroidota; class Bacteroidia; order Bacteroidales. Next base: position 226,313 of record CAWBWE010000010.1, on the reverse strand, counting down.
AATAAATTTAACAGCTGTTAAAAACACTTTGTTTTAATAACTATAGCTGAAGTATATGCCCCGGGGGTGTTGAAAATTTGTTTATCATTCATGGTAAAGTTAGCTTAAATAACGGGTTCGGACAGGGAGTCGGGGGAGAAAGCTGTTTTTTAAAATAAATGAACAACAAATAAACATACAGATTGTTAAAAAGTAAGAATAATGAAAGAAACCCTGGCCATTGCATCGGATCATGCAGGATACCATATGAAAATTGCCCTGATAAAGTATCTGGAAGAGCAAGGATACGAGGTAAGTGATTTTGGAACAGATTCGGCTGATGCGGTTAATTATCCGGATTTCGGACATCCCCTGGCGGAGGCGGTAGAATCGGGGAGGTTTGATATGGGTATCTCTCTTTGCGGAAGCGGAAACGGGATCAACATGGTTACCAATAAGCACCAGGGAATTCGAGGGGCCCTTTGCTGGAACAAGGAGATATCAAGGATGGCCAGATTACACAACGATGCAAACATTTGCTCTATGCCGGCCAGATACATTGACCTGGAAACGGCCAAAGAAATTTTAGATGCCTTTCTAAACACCGAGTATGAAGGGGGGCGGCACGATATACGAATTAGCAAGATCCCGATTAATAAATGAAAGATGATATCCAACACCAGTAAATATGCCATCAGGGCTCTAATTTACCTGGAACTCTATTCCTCTCCCGACAAAAAGGAGGGCATCAAAAGTATCGCAAGCCAACTTGGCCTTCCGACACCCTTTCTGGGAAAAATCCTGCAGGGTCTGGTAAAACAGCAAATACTTGATTCTACGAAGGGGCCCCATGGGGGCTTTTGTCTCAGAAAGCCAGCCATGGATATCTCACTTATGGAGATTATTGAGCTCATGGAGGGTAAGGAGCCATTTAATACCTGCGTGATCCGGACGACCCCCTGTGATCCGGACCGCCCCTGCAGCATGCACGGGAAACTGGCAAAACTCAGGAGCGAGATTAAAGCGCTGTACACGACAGAAACCATTGCCGATCTGGTGTCGGAATTCAGGGAAGGAAACGAAAAGATCAGGATTTAAGAAAGCGAAACAAGCGGTATCCGCCTAAAAGCCTGTAAGCCAGATAACCCGCAATTAAGCCACCGAGGTTGGCCAGCAGATCGGTCCATTCCGCCTCCCGGGCCGGCGTGACCGTGGCCTGCAGGATTTCAATTATAGCGCTAAGCAAAAAGACACTCCCAACAATAAACAGGTGATATCTAAAGCATTGTGTCTTGCATCGATTCTCCATTAAGGCAATAAAGCCGAAAGGGGCATACATGGAAAAATGAGCTATTTTATCAAAGTGGGGGATGGAAAACAGAGAGCTGCCAGGCATGCTGCTACCGGGAATCAGGCTCAACAATGCAATCAGAATGGCCAGAAGGATGGAAAATTTATACTGGAACACGTACCTTAGCATATTGGCAGAGCTTAGACAGGCTTACAAAAATATGATAATTATTTTGTAATGAAAGTAGCTGAATTACTGGCTGTACTAAATAATGAAAAAATCCAAACCTGGTTCGACCTGGGGCTTTTTCTGGACAGATTCAGGGAAGAACGGGACTATCCGTCCATTCAGCTGGAAGGCACATACGAGGACTACAAGGAAAGACTCAGAACAGGGGGAGTGGCCTTCCTGACATTTCATTATATGGTAGATGGGGTGACCATTGAAGTGGATAAATATGCCGCATTAATGAGACGTAATATCCCCGGGATCCCCATTCACTACATTGCCGGGGAGATCCATTCAAAAACAGCCCCATTTATCCAAAAGGACATCAGACAAAAGGTAATTCCCGATCTGGCCGGGTTTAACCAATGGGAACTTTACCAGGACTTCTATTTCACCAGGCTCGAAAGAGGGGGCCCTGTCTATAACGAACTTATCCGGAAGCTCTGGAAACAGACCCTCGGCATTGTGGAGGAACTGGGCCATTACATAGAGGATGAGGGAATTAACCTGCTCTATATAATCAATGTTTGTTCTAATCCGGGGAATGTGGCCTATGCGCTTGCCCTGGTGCTCTTATCCGAATTCCTGAAGATACCGGCAATCAACAATAATCATGATTTCTACTGGGAGGATGGTATGTGCTCCCTGGACAGGGAGAGGGCGGGAAGCAAAGCGGGCCCAAGGGATTTCTTCTTTACCAATTGCCACCTGGGAGAAGTGTTTTCCCTCATGGAACTGCTATATCCCTGGCAATCCCGGGCCTGGATCAATGTAAATATAAACCGGGAACAAAAAGAGCGGCTGATCCGGCTTAATGGCCATAATCCGGCCAATGTCATGGAAATAGGCACCGCAGTGGATACCACACAGTATACCAATGCCGATAAGCGGAAAAATATCAACACCTTTCTTCAGCTGGAGCAGATGCTGGCGAGATATGCTGACAAACTGGTCAGCTATTCGGTGGAGGATGTTCTGTCGGGTGAACTGGTGGCAGAGAGCAACCAGAGACCTATTCTGATAGGCGAGCGCACCGCAGGGGTGGAGCGTTTTATCGACGAGAATATTTTGCTGCTGCAGCCCACGAGAATCATATCCAGAAAAAAGATCGAGGCCTCCTTTAATCTTCTGCTTAAAATGTTCCAGGAGGAAGAAATGAAGCTGCGCTTCCGTAAAACTTCTCATTTGAAAATGACCCTGCTTATCACGGGGCCCATTGCAGCCGGGCATTTTGCTTATTATAAAAAACTGGTCAGAAGATTCAAAGATCTTCTGGAGGAAGTGGCCCCCGAATTAAGAAAGAGAGTATACCTGGCCCTGCTGTTTGGCGAGATAGACAGGGATTCATTCAGGGAGAGATTTGACAAGCCCATGGGGATCTCGGAGCTGTATAATGTTTCTTCTCTGGTATTATTGCCCAGTAAAACAGAAGGGCGCGGATTGCCCATTATTGAGGCTACAGCCTGCGGCACACCGATTTTTTGCAGAAGATATGAACCCGAGAAAGTATATTCGGATGTGATCGGGGAACACCTTGAAGAGAGGGATCGTTTGATGGTGCTGGAATTTAAAGGGAAACGTCTATCTGAGGGGATGGTACAAAGGATCATCGACAGAATCTTTTTCCCACACCGGTATATGGATGAAATCAGGCACAATCAGCGAGTGGTGCAGAAGCGGTATAGCCTGGAAGCGCTTAATAATAACCTGCACCAGGTATTGCACCGCCTTTATGAGCAGCTTCGCGGAAATGAAAAAACCCTGAGATATGTTCGCGAAAGCCTGGATGATTACCGGGAAATGGTCGGCTTCAGGAATGAGCACCTGGAGGCATTGCTGGACACCACTACCCGTCAATATCTTCCAGGCTATGCGCAACTGAGATTTATGTTTATGTTGAAGTCTTTGATTGATCCCAGCTTTTTCAGAGTGGAGCAGCAACGGATCCGGGGAATGGCTTTTCATTTTTCGAGTAGCATCATAAGCAATGATCCCGATTCAGGATATATTCCAGAAAAGGTTTTCAAGCAGTTTTTTAACGCGGTGGAGACACTGTTTGAATACAGGGAGGGAAGCTGTTCCATACAGCATGATCATTCCTTGTCTTACCGGCACCGGAACAACTACCACTATCCCTACCAGGACTATACTTTCCAGGAGCTAACAGGCTTAATCAACCTGCTATATATAAGGATAGTGCAGCCGGCCCCCCTCAATAAAGTGGACCTGAGTCCTCCTTTTTTCACCGACTGGAACCTGGCCCTGATGCAGTTGACCGGCAGCTCCTACCTGGCCATTGATAACAGGAAGCGCTTAATAGAATGGCTCAGGCAAAACAGACCCATCGCCTATTTTCCGGGGGCCTACATCATGTATGAACTGGAGTTCTTTGCCCTTCAGTCGATCCGCTCCAGAATGAACCTTCCCATGGAGGAGAGCATTACCCGGGAGATGCTGGAGGAGAAAGCGTCAACTTTGCAACCGGTCTATATTTTTGCGCAGGAAAAGAATCTGGGAAAACAGCTGAATAAAGATGAAATTACCGACTATATCATTACCGGGGAATCGGAAGAATTAAGACTGCTTTATGAATTTAAAGTGATCCAGATTATTCGAACCAAACAGTTATGCGTGGGAATACATTTCCCACAGCTGGGCAACAAAGCGCTGAAGGTCCTGCGAAAGGTGAGGGATCAAAAGGGATATTTGCTGACCAATCGCAGTAATGCCAGCATGATGACCGACCTGGTTGACATGGATCGTTTTCATATTGGAAAGGTGGCCAATGAAATTAAGGCCCATATGATGGGTATCCCCGTATCAAGCGGGTATATCCAATTTGTGCCGGCCGGGATCAGGACCACCCTTTCCTATCCGGCTCCCGTTCAAACCGCGAAAGAGTTTGATCGGGGAATGAATAGTGAGTTATATAAAAAACTGGTAAAAAATCTGGGCGAGGAGAGGGTTTTAGCGGCCATAAAAGAAGATGCGGTTCACAAGGGAAGCCCCCTGAGGCATGTACTTACGAAAATGGCGCAAGCAGAGTCTCAGGAAGAGGCCGTCAGCTATGGATACATTAGCGGCCTCTTTTCCGATGGACTGCCCTATAATGGAGCCCTGGCCATCCTGAATTTCAAAGAGCAGCGATGGGACTTTCAGGCGGTTTCTTCCGGGGGCAAACCCCGGACGGTCGGACAGTTAGTTAAGGCCTTTAAGAAAAAGACCGGCCATACGGCCAGGATTGCCTGGAACGGAGGCTATATTTTGAATCCTGAGCTGGTTGGAAAACTTGGATTACCCGAAACTTATATCGGCTCTCCCCTGGGCTTGCTTATTACAGAGGGAAACAAGACAGCGCCCCCCCTTTTTAATAAACCAGCTCTGTTGATTTTTGAAGATGGTTCCATGGATATCCGGCGGGTTTCCTGTAAGGAGGGGCTAAAGATTTCCTGGGGAGGGAGGGATATTGTCTTCCAAAGCAGGGATTATAATTCCACAGGAAAACATACTGCCCGGGCCTACTTTGACCTCCTCTATCCGGAGGATATGATCGAGGGAAACGGAAGAACTCTTATACGCCTCTCCGGGAATCTGGTCAAGGAGATTGTTTTTACCCGGAAAGGGGAGCGGGTTCCTCTTTTTCCCGTGGGACTGACCCTGGCCCTTCATCCATCAGAGCTTCCTATGGGCCTGAAACCAGGAGAAATACTGGAACTGGAGATTCCGGGACTGGAAGGGGTGAGGCATGCGGTGGAAGCGGGACCTTTATTACTGGACGAAGGCAAATGCATCATTGATATGGAACTGGAGGGATGGAATAGCCCCAACTCCATTCGCACACAGGCTGCCAGGCTGGATTATACAAATATGCGCGGACCCAAAATTGCGGTGGGGATCAATCAGAGAAATGAACTGGCCGTTCTGACCGTAAACGGAAGAATCACGGGAATCGGTGGGAGCCACGCACCACGATATGGCCGAGATTCTCCTGAAACAGGGAATGGAGAAGGCCATGGGCTTTGATCCTGGTGGCAGCAGCACCCTGGTAGTGGGCTCTTCCACGTTGAATATTTCCCCCTATAACCGCAATTATGAGCAGGATGTTTACGCCCTGCCCCCGGAGCCCAGAGCTGTTTCCAACGCTATTATCGGATTTACCATGGAGTAAAGATGTCTGGCATATATGTGCATATCCCGTTTTGCAGAAAGGCTTGCAGATATTGCGACTTTTTCTTTACAGTCAGTTTGCAGTACCTGGATAGTTTTGTGGACACCCTGGTGGAGGAAATCAGGCAGAAGGGAGAAACAAATCCAGGCAAGAACCTGGAAACGCTCTATCTGGGAGGGGGAACCCCGTCACTTCTGTCTCCCCGCCACCTGGAAAAAATATTGGATGCCATTGGCAGGTACCACACCTTCCGGGAGGATTCCGAATGGACCATAGAGTGTAATCCGGAGGACCTGGAGGAGGCTACTTTAAAGATACTGCGCCAAATGGGCTTTAACAGATTGAGTGTGGGGGTACAATCCTTTCACCAAAGAGATCTGGAACTCATGCGCCGGTCCCATCAGGCGGGACAGGCCGAAGAGGGAATAAAACGGGCAGCGGGTTGCGGCTTTGAAAACCTGACCATGGATCTGATCTACGGAATTCCCGGCCAGTCCGTGGAGGAGTGGGAACGGAATATTGAAAAAGTACTTTCTTTACCCGTAAACCATCTTTCTGCCTATCACCTGAGCTTTGAACCCGGAACCGTGTTTGATCACTGGAGAAAGAAGGGGAGATTGGCACCGGTGGCTGAAGAAGAGAGCCTTGAACAATTCAGGATCATGCGGGAAAGGCTGCTTACCCGCGGATTTGATCATTATGAACTATCCAATTTTGGGCGCAATGGAAGTTTCTCGAAACACAATATGCTATACTGGACAGGCCAGCCCTACCTGGGGCTCGGACCTTCAGCTCACTCCTACGATGGAGAGCGACGAAGCTGGAATATCTCTTCCCTGAAAGACTATATGGATCGTGTGTCTTCCGGGAAAAATATAGAAGAAACGGAGCTTCTTTCCAGGCGGGAAAAATACCACGACTATCTGATTACCTCACTGAGAACCAAATGGGGTGCGGATCCCGGCCATATAGAAAAAGCTTTTGGGAAAGAGTATCGGGTACATTTTGAGAATCAGGCCCGGACCTTTCTCCGGTCTGGTAGTTTGATCCGCATGAACGGAAAGCTTGCCATTGATCCGGCACAGTGGCTGATTACAGATCATGTGTTAAGGGCCCTGTTTATGGATTAGCGTCCGGCCGCTTTCAGGGCCTTGTCAATTAACTGATCCAGTTTTTCCCTGAGGGTATCAAAACTAAATTCCTTCTTACCCAGCTTAAAATTAAACTCGGCCATTTCAGCAGCCAGTTCTGGATTATAGATGATTTCGGCCATTTCGCTTAAGGCTTTGCCGGTCAGCTCTCCATTTTCAATCATCACCGTTTTAAATCCCTTACTGCCGATATCCGGCATATAAACCGGCACATAATTGTTAACGAAAATGGGCCGCCGGGCCAGAACCGCTTCCACAAAGGCATTGCCGAAGCCCTCATAGGTACTGAAATAGGTACATGCTGTTGCCCTGGCATAAGCGTCCGATAGTGAAAAACGCACCTCTCCGTCGCCGTTGGAGAGCCCCTTGTTATGAAAAAGATGGTAGGCAAAACGAATCTGTTCACTCAGCTTAAGCTCATGTATCAGGTTGACCAGCTCATTATAATAGGCGCTGCCGGCATCATCTGCATAATTTCCGGTAATAATCAGTTTTATCTTTTTATCGTCCAGTTCGTGAATTAAACGTATGGCAGACTCGATCCCTTTTCGCCTGACAATGCGGGTAATCTGAAAGAGGAAAAGATCTGTTTTCTGAAACCCCATATGTTCGGAAAGGGCCTCATTTTTCTCTGTATGCAGGCCGAATGGCTGGTCGAAATCCATCACATTGGGAACCATTATGGCCTCACGCCCAAACCGCTCCTTTAAAGTCAAAGCCGCATGGCTATTAATTACGGCATGCACCGAATTAGGTGCCCTGAGCGGAAAAACCTCAGAAACAAACTCATTGATCTCCTTATGAGGAGACAGATACCGGTCTCCGCGTTCCCAGGCAAAATCATGATCATGGGTGATGGTGGGTATCCCGGTTTTATTTACCGCCTTATTGATGGCCATTCCCATTTCCAGATGAGAGGGGAGAGCAGAAGCGTTTTCCGAGATCAGCAATTCGATTTGGCGTTCCTGGATCCAGTGCATGATCTTTTTGTAGATCACCTTAGAATAGAGATTCAGGTGCTCGATAAGCTCTTCCGGGTTAGTCTCCGGGTAGAAAAATGCTTTTTTCTGGCTCCAGAAACTCTCGGGGGAGAAAAACGACATTTCAGGAACCAGGTTTTCTGTAGCGGGGTCCATGGGGCGCTCCTGAAATTGGCCCGAAAGCGTATAAACCCGGTGGCCCATAGCCCTGAGGACCTCGATCCACTTTTCGGTTTCCAGTGCCACACCGTCCACCCCACCGATCCGCCCGATGATAATTCCAATATTCATATCGGGGGAGAATACTTACTTCAGGACAAAAGAGGATTGTCCGATAATCTTTCCTTCGGAATAGAGCTCTACCCTATGTTCACCGGGCACAATTTCACCATCGTTATTCCAGAAGATGGAGACCGGCAAATCCTCATTTTCATAGTTGACTACCCTGGAAGCGGAGACCGGAATCTGTTCACTGTTTATTTCAATCATTTCCAGTTCCGGGGAACCCAGGACCACCTGATCAGGCCTGATAATTCGCAGATAGATGCTCTTCTCTCCGGCGGGGCTTACTTTATTGGCCCTTAGAACAAAGTCAATCCTGACTTTCACAGCTGTTCTGATACGCTCTGTATTTTTGTCGCGTTTGTTTAGCAGGACCAGGTCGATCTGGGAAGCCTGCAGGGTGGTGGCCAGGTCTTTAATCTCTTCCAGCTGGGTTTTATCCTTCTCCAGTTGTTCCTTTTCTGAACTCAGCCTCAACTCGGTGTTTCGCAACTGTTTATTCTCGGCCAGCAATTCCTGGTTTTGCATATTCAGGGAATCGATCTGTACAATGTAACTCCGTAAAACAGTACGCAGGGTTTCCATCTCTTTGCGGTACATGCGGATCTTGTATGCGTCCTCTGCCTGAATGGAGATAAGCTTTTCGATCTTTTCCTTCTGTTGTTCCATCTCTACCTGCAGTCTCCAGATTATTGGTTTCAAGGGTGTCGTACCTGAAGTAGATGTTGCGAAGTTCTCCTTCCAGGGAATCTTTCTCCATACGAAAGAACTCAGTTTTTTCAGCCAGATCTGCAGAAACCAGGTTCAGATTTTTCCGGGTATCCAGCAGCATGTATACAGCAACACCCAGGATAACAACCAGTAATCCGAGGACTCCGTATAGTGCATTTACGTTGGTTTTCTTTTCAGCCATGTTGGATGGATTAAATTTTTACAAATATAAGAATTACTTAGCAGGAAAGGAGCTTACCTCATCGAGGGTGATAATGTTATTTACAATGGCATAGATGGTTAGTCCGGATACAGATTTAATTTGCAGCTTGCTGCTGATGTTTTTCCGGTGGGTCATAACGGTATGGGCAGACAGAAATAATTTTTCTGCAATTTGCCGGTTTGTGAGTCCCATGGAAACCAGCCTGACAATGGTCGTTTCACGGGGTGAAAGCTCCAGGGGCTCATTCCCGGAAGCTTTAAAATCGCGATGGTCCAGCAGGCTCTGAATTTTAGCGCTCAGGGCCTCTTTATTATCCATCAGATGGATGGAAGCAGGAATTCCCTGAACATGCTTAGCTTTTAACTGATCATCTGCCCGGGGTTCTTCCAGCAGGATAGTTTTTTCCAGCAGTTCAGGGTTCGATATAAACAGGTCTGCACGCTGGCGGAAAGCCGACTGGCTGATAATAATAAAATCAACCGGGTGATCCTCCAGATAAGCCAGAAAAGGATCTGCCGCATTAAATTCTTTCAACACCCGCACTCCCTGGATCCGGTTAAGCACGGAGATCAGCCCTTTTCGGACGATATAGGAATCCAGAACCAGTATGAAACCCGAAAACCTCATGAAATAGACGACCTGTTTAGCAGGAGCTTTTCAAGATTTGCAACCCTGGGAATCAGTACTTTATCTTCCATGTCAGCATGATCGATCAGGTCTTTCATCAGGCTTGCCAGATCATTCAACACCTGATGACACAGCTGCAGATCGTCAAAGGGAGGCAGGTATTTAATGATGAGCTCAGAAAGATGACTCAGGCTTGTTTCCAAACGAGTATGTTCCTTCTCAAATTCACGAATGGAATATGCCTGAAGTTTTTCCAGGAACAAAGGATCTGGCTTATCCCGGGAGGCCTGTCTTTCAAGTTCAAGCACATAGGGTAAAATTTGTTCCTCTTCCCGGGAAAGATGGGCCATAAAATCTTCCTTGTAGTCATTGAAAAAAGTACGTATCAGAGTCACCTCCTTCTCCGACAGGGAAGAATGGTCCATCAGTCGCATTAGTTTCTCTTCCACCATGGGCAGGGCAATATCTTTGTAATAGGTATGGGTGGAGGTAATGTAAGTTACCATGGTACCCAGAGGAAAAAGGGCCAGCCCCTCCTCGGGGACATACAATTCATCCAGGTAGGCCTTAGCAATTTCCAGGAAAAATTCCGTATTCACCCCATGAGCCTCGCAAACCTCATCCACGCTCAGCTCCCCGAAACCAGGTTTCAGGTTGAAGCGAGGTAAAAGGGGCAGCAACTGCAGGTTCTCAAGTATCACCCGGTACATGGGCCAATCCCTGGTAATCATCTTTATCTTTTTTATTTTTGAATCTCGGTTTCTGTAATGCCGTATTTTTCATCTTCTTCCCGGTTGCCCAGGGGCTCCACATGAACCATGATGTCGTAAATATTCCGAAGATTCGATTTAATGCTTTTCTCCACGTTTTTGGCTATCTCATGAGCCTCTTTAACGGTCAGCTCCGGATCTACCTCCACATCCAGGTTTACCATATAATAATGTCCAATTTTTCGGGCTCTGACCCGGTGGGGATTATGGGCCCCCTTGACCAGATGAATTGATTCGAAAAGGCGCTTGTATAGCTCTGTGTTGTCAATCCCATCCATCAGGTCAATATTGGATTTCATAAAGATCCGGAATCCCTCATACATAATGAAAATGCTAATCAGAAGCGCAATGATACGATCAATCAGGGGTTCCTCGAAAATCATGGTAAAGACCAGGCTGGCGAGAACACTAAAGGAGAGTAGTATATCATTTCGCATATTCCGGGCATTGGCCATAAGCATCGTACTCTCTACTTTTTTACCCGTTTTGAACAGCAGGAGCGAGAGAACAAATTTACCACCAATGGAAATTACGGTGATCCAGATGGCCAGATTTCCCGGAATCTCCATGCTCTCACCCCGAATCAGAAGCTGTACGGTGGAGTAGGCCAGCTGGGCCCCTGCAAAAAAGATCATAAATGAGAGAACTTTAGTAGCTACCGTATCAGCTTTTTTATACCCATAGGGAAATTTGATATTTGGAGGTTTGGCAATGATTCGGGCAGCTACCAGGACCACCAGGGAAGAAACAATATCAGAAACAGAATCGATTCCATCGGCTATCACCGCAAAACTTCCCGAAATAAGCCCCGCGGAAAGTTTCAAAAAAGCCAGCAGAGCGTTGCCTGCAATGGACCACCAGGAGGCCCGGATGATATGTTGCTCCCTCTTCATCGGTCAGGGCTGGCATGAATTAGACGGGGATCGTGTTCCGCTTTAAACTCCATTTGAAGGGTGATGTGGCCGATGCCGAAATCTTCTTTCAGCAATTGCTCGATTTGCTGCCTGATGGGATTTACATGACTAAGCTTCAGATCCGTATTCAGCTCCACATGAGCTTCCAGATGAATCTCCCGGTCCGTAAGCATCCAGGCATGTAAATGATGCAGGTTCAAGACCTCCGGCACTTGTTCAACTTTTTTCTTAATACTGCTCAGGTCCAGGTTTTCAGGGGCCGATTGCATCAGTATATTGACCGACTCATTAAGGATCAGGAAGCCTGAACGTATGATATACAGAGAAATTAAAACGGTGATGAGCGGGTCGATCCAGTCGATTTTGTAAATCCGGATCAGCACCCCCCCGATGATTACCACCACGGAAGACAGGCTATCGGCGATCAGGTGAACGTAGGCTGCCCTGACATTGATACTTTTGCTGGCTTCTTTTTTCAGGATCAGGACCGCATAAAGATTGGCCAGAAGACCGATCATTCCCACCACCAGCATGATCATAGAGTTAATGGTACCCGGGTTTTGCCATCTGTGCCAGGCCTCCTTCATCAAAAAGACGCTCATGACAATCAGAATCACCGCATTGATCAGAGCGGCCAGAATTTCCAATCGTTTGTACCCGAATGTCTTTTTTTGATTGGCTTCACGCCTGCTCACAATGGTGGCCAGGAAGGCAATGAAGGTAGCAAAGGTATCGCTTAGATTATGAAGAGCATCCGAAAGAAGAGCCAGGCTGCCAGAGAGTAGCCCTCCGGCAATCTCGACAATCGTAATTACCAGGTTCAGAAGAGTGGCGGTCAGCAGATTTTTTTCATTTACTGCGTGATGGTGGTGAGTGTGTTTCCGCTTATATCTTTTCTTTGCCATCTAGATAAACAGTAATAGACTCAGAGCCATAATGGCCATTCCCGCCACAAATCCATATATGGAATGGTGATGCAAGCCATATTCCCGGGCCGTAGGCAGGAGCTCGTCGATGGATATAAACACCATGATACCAGCCACACCGGCAAAGATAAACCCAAAGAGATTACCGTCCAAAAAGGGCATCAGGATCAGCCAAGCGATCAAAGCACCTACAGGTTCGGCCAGTCCGGAAAGAAAAGAAAGAAAAAAGCCCCTTTTCTTATTCCCTGTGCCATAGGAGATAGGGACAGAAACAGCAATTCCTTCCGGAATATTGTGAATGGCGATAGCTACGGCTACGGGGATAGCCAGGGTAGGATCGGTAAGCCCGGCCATAAAGGTAGCTATTCCCTCAGGGAAATTATGTATGGCAATGGCCAGGGCTGTAAAAAGCCCCATGCGCACCAGCTTTGGATCTTTTATATTGTTTGTGGACACCTCTTCAACCTTCCTGATCTCATGAGGATTTTCCTGAGAGGGAATCAATTTGTCGATCAGGGCGATGATCAGGATTCCGGCAAAAAAAGCGAGCACCGAATATGTGGCGGCCAGTTTTTCTCCATACGCCGGGATCATAGATATACGTGCTTTTTGTAAAATCTCCACAAAAGAGACATAGACCATCACTCCTGCTGAGAAACCAAGACTTACGGAGAGAAAACGGGTATTGGTACTTTTGGTAAAAAAAGCCAGAGCGCTTCCGATGCCGGTGGATAAACCGGCAAACAAGGTGAGGCCAAATGCAAACCAGAAATTACCTGTCTCCATCACAGACCTTTTTAGTTAGCTTTCCTGCCTTTTTTCGGGGCTTTGGGAATAGGTTCCAGCGTGAAGTGGCGTGGCTTTTTAGCAGTCCACAGGATCATTGCCACCCCAGCCAGAATGAAAGGAAGGCTAAGTAATTGCCCCATATTAAACTGCATCCCGGCCTCGAAGGCAACCTGATCGTTTTTCACGAATTCAATAAAAAAGCGGGCCGAAAAAAGAAGGATCATAAAAACCCCAAATATAAATCCGTCCCGTACCTTCTTGTACCTCTTTCGGTAAAAGATAAAAAGAGCTACAAATATCAGGATATAACTAAGTGATTCATATAGCTGAGTGGGATGACGGGCGACAGTGGGCAGCAGATCTCCGGTGTTGGAATCATACAACCTGTCCCGGACAAATTCAAAGCCCCAGGGCAGATCGGTGGGAAGCCCGTAAATTTCCGAATTAAAAAGGTTTCCCAGGCGAATGAAGGCTCCTCCCAGGGCCACAACAATCACAATACGATCGATGAGCCAGAGAAAAGAGAGTTTATATTTACGAATATAAAGCCAGAGTGAGAGAAGGATGCCGATGGCAGCCCCATGGCTGGCAAGTCCGCCTTTCCAGATTTTCAGAATCTCCAGGGGATTTGCCAGAAAATAGTCCGGTTCATAAAAAAAACAGTGTCCCAGTCGTGCTCCGACAACCGTACCTACCGCAATATAGATCAGTAATTGGTCCAGCATTTCAGAGCTAAGCCTTTCGGTAGCCAGAAATCTGGTAAAAACAAGGTAACCGGAAAGAAAGGCCGAAGCAAACATCAAACCGTACCAACGGATACTGAGTTGTCCTATACTGAAATATTTCGGGATCCACGTTCCAGGTGATGGCATCAAAAATCATAGTGTGTTTGCCTTAGAGATTAGGCTACAAATATAATAACATTCCGGGGGTTTCTCCTGAAGCTTATATCTTTGTATGTTTGCACTAAATTGATATAAGGTGTCTGTAAAATACTATTTGCTTCTTACTGTTATTTTGTTTTGCTGGAGCTGTGCACAGCAGGGATCTCCTTCGGGCGGTCCCCTTGATGAAGATCCCCCGGTCGTGGTAAAAAGTGAACCACCAAATTATTCCACGCTTTTTGACGCGAATAAGATCCAGATTACTTTTGATGAATACATTGTCCTGAACAGTGTAAACCAGGAGCTGATTGTTTCTCCGCCCATGGATGAGAAACCGGAGGTAAAGCTGAAAAAAAAGACCCTGATCATCGAGTTTGAGGAGGACCTCATGATAAATACCACCTATACCTTCAATTTTGGAAGCGCCATTGAAGATCTTCACGCAGGGAATATCTTGCAAAATTACGAATATGTTTTCTCCACCGGGGAGATTCTTGATTCGCTCTCTGTGAAGGGAACCCTGCAATATGCAGAAAACCTGGAAAAACCGGAAGATCCGATCTCCATCATGCTTTACGCCGATCTCCGGGACTCGGTACCATTGATAAATATCCCTCTCTATGTAGGGCGCTCAAATGACAGCGGGGTCTTCAGTGTAAATAACCTGCGCCCCGATGTATACAAGGTGTTTGCCTTAAAAGACGGAAACAACAATTTGCTCTTTGACCTTCCCTCGGAAGAAATTGCCTTTCTGGATAGCAGTCTGATTCTGAATGCTGATTTTACCCGGTTTTTACTGGGAGATTCCGTGGTATCATCGGCGGTAAGGGACAGCCTGGCCGTGGACTCTACCGGCGCAGTGGTCGATTCTCTGGCCCGAAAGGGCCCGGATCTGAATTCTATTTATATTGATTTGTTGCTGTTTACGGAGGCTTCCGAGATCCAGTACCTGACCGATTACACCAGAGAGGACCGAAGAAAAATTCAGTTCATCTTTGCTCTTCCGCTCACAGACACATTTTCTTATTATTCCATCCAGGCAGGAGAGGAGAGTGCGCCCCGCTTTCTGGAAGATATGTCTCCGAACCGGGATAGCCTGACGCTTTGGATTTTGGATTCCCTTCACTACAATCAGGACAGTATTCAGATCGTGGCGAACTATACAGTGAAGGATACCAGCGAACAATTTGTACTCAAAAGAGACACCCTGCTGTTTTCCTACCGGGATAATGCAAGCAAGAGCAAAAAGAGCCGATCGCAGCGAAAGGAGGACACGGAGGAAGAAGAGACGCTGGAGCTCCTTACCATCCGGGCCAATGGGAACCAAAACATAAACAGGGATCTGTCGTTTCGGATAAATTTCCCTCTGAATAAAATCAATGATTCGCTAATCTCCCTGTACCATATTCCCGATTCTGTGGAAGTACCGATTCCTTTTGAGGTGAGGGCGGATAGCCTGGATCCATACCTAGCCGCCCTGTCTGCGTCCTGGGAGTCTGATTCCAGGTACCGAATACTGGTTTTACCCGGGGCCCTGGAAAGCATCTATCCCATGGCGCATGATACGGTGGATGTAAACTTTAAAACACGCGATCTGGAGTACTATGGCCAGATCCTGCTCACACTGAATAATGTGAAGCACCGGGTGCTGGTCCAGCTTTTCAGTGGCAAAACAGTAGCGAAGGAGCTTATAGTGGAGGCTGATGGGCAGTATGCCTTTCCTTTCTTAGCTCCTAATAAGTACCAGCTGAAATTTATCCACGATCTCAATGGAAACGGAAAATGGGATACGGGTAATTATTTAGAGAAGGTCCAACCCGAGCCCGTTGAATTCCTTCTTAAGACCATTGAAGTTCGGTCTAACTGGGATCACGATGTTACAATGATCCTGAAAAAATAGGATCAGAGGTCCCCGGATTTGTTTTCCAGGCGCTTCCAGATCAGCGCTGCAGCACCCAGGACGGCAATATTTTTCTTCAAAAGAGCGGATGGAACAATATCGATCTTGTTCCTGTAGATGGGTAAAAGATGTTCTTCCATGCTACGTTTGGCTGGATCAATGATCCACTTCCCCGCCCTGGCCAGTCCCCCGAAAATAAAAATGCGAGCCGGACTAATATGGGCCACCGTATCAGCCAGGGCCCGGCCCAGCAGGAAGCCGGTTTTCTCAAAGGCTTTAATTGCAATGGGATCGCCCGATTCGGCCAGGGAGGTGATCATTTTGGGGTTTAACCTGGAAAAGGAAATGTTCCGAAAGTCACTCTCCATGTTTTCTTCCGCCAATAATTCAAACACGGTTCGTTTAATCCCTGTGGCTGATACATAGGTTTCCAGACAACCTCTTTTACCACAGCCGCACTGCCGGCCATGATCATATACCAGGACGTGACCGAGTTCCCCGGCAAAACCATCGTGCCCGTATACCACGTCCCCGTTTACCACCAGACCACTTCCCAGGCCGGTTCCCAGGGTGATCATCAAAAAATTCTTAAGATCGCCTGCAGCACCAAACAACATCTCGCCCAAAGCAGCAGCATTAGCATCATTGGTGACCAGGACGGGAAGATGAAACTGCTTTTCCATCAGCTTGACAAATTCGATTCTCCCTTTCCATGCCAGGTTTGGGGCGTTCTCGATAGTCCCTTCATAGAAGTTGCCGTTGGGAGCCCCCACACCAATACCAAGCAGCTGAAAAGAGGGTTTAATATTCTCCAGGCTTTTCGTCACATGAGCATGAAGGGCGCGAATAAAGGCTTCTATTGTTTTGTATCCGCTGGTGCTTATTTCATCTTCAAAGTGGATGACTCCTTTGCGGTCCACCAATCCGATTTTCGTATAGGTCCCGCCAATATCTATTCCAAGAACAACTTCCAGAGCCATATATTCTGTGTCTGTTGATTATACCTGATAAAAGTAACAAATCTCATTCGATTACGTTAAATTAGCTGAGTTATATAAATACGAAACCATGACCAACTTTATCGTTCCCATCGACTTTTCAATAGAATCTCTTAAAGGTCTTGAATGGGCCATTCTGTTTTCACAGAAAAAAACCATTAATATCCAAATGGTCTATGTGCTTACCAACAGTTCCAATTTTCAGTCCAGAGTGGTGGAGGAGGAACATAAATATGCGGAGACCCAGTTTAAAAAACTGCTCAAAGAATATGGTCCCCGACTTGAAAACAATTCCAAACTCCGGTATATCATAAAGAAAGGGAAGGTATACAGGGAGATCGTAAACCAGGTGAATTCTTATAAAAATGCCGTTGTTTCTGCTTCCACCCATGGTGCCTCGGGTTTTGAAGAGCTCTTTATCGGGAGCAATGCCCTTAAAATCATGGCTGCCATCGAACAACCGGTCTTTACTCTGCGCACCTATATGCCAAAGGATATTAAAAAAATTGTGGTGCCTGTTAAGTTACATCTCGATACCCGGCAGAAGGCCCCCATTGTGGCCGATCTGGCCGAGCTGTTCGGAGCGGAGCTGCATGTGCTGGCCATATCTACCCGGAAGAACACCCGGGATCTGGCCAGGCTGGAATCCTATGCAAAACAGATAACGGCATATTTTAAAGCGAGAAAGCTACAGACCGTTGGCAAAACCCTGGTGGGTGAGACTCTGCCGGGCATTACCTGCACTTATGCAGAGGCCGTAGACGCAGATCTGATCACAATCATGTCCAGCGCCATAGATAAGTGGAATGTATTTCTGGGGAGCTACGCACAACAAATGGTAAAAAGCGCAACTATTCCATTGCTGAGCATCACCCCCAAGGAGAAACAGATACCCGCTGGATTCAGCACCTTTGGAGGATAGACCATAGCCAGGCAGAAAGAACATACGGACAGTCATGGAGGATCGCAGTTATTGACCCTGCTGGAATCCCTTCCCTTTGCGGCCTGGTTTAAGGACGAAAGCGGCAAATTCAACCGGGTTAACGATGCCTTTTTAGATGCTGTCGGGAAAGAGCGCGATCTGGTAATCGGGCGGGACGAGAGGGGGGTATTTGAAGAGGAAGAGGCCAAACAGATGGAAGAGGGGGCCAGGGAAGTGCTTCGAAGCGGCAAATTGACCGAATCAAGCTATTCCATTGGCAGGAGGGTCATCAAGACGGTTCATTTTCCGGTTAAGAACGAGCAGAACAAGATCGTGGGGACCGGGGGATACCGGGAGGATATTACCAATCTGACCGATTCCCTTCAGACCCTGCACCGGGAGAAAGAAACACTGGAGGTCCTTATGGAGACCATCCCGTTCTGTATCTTTTTCACCGACAGGCATCAACGTTATATCCGGGTAAATCATATCATGGCGAAACTCCTCCGGGTATCCTCCCCGGAACAGGCTGTTGGTAAGACCAACAAGGAGTTTTTTACCAAGCGGGTTGCCCGTAAAATGATGGAGGAGGACCGGACCATTATCGAAACCGGAAATCCTATCGTCAGCAAGATCCTTTATTTTGAAGATGAAGGAGTGGAAGGCTTCTGGATGGAAAAAATAAAAATTCCTGTCAGGGATGAGCGGGGAGTCATTACCATGACTATGGGAATTTTTAAAGATGTTTCGGACCTGATGCGAATTGAAAATGAGCTCAAAGAGGCCCGGGATCGTGCTGAAGAGTCCGACCGCCTGAAAACCTCTTTCCTGGCTAATATGTCCCACGAGATCAGAACCCCCATGAATGGCATTATAGGTTTTGCCAACCTGTTGAGGGATCCGGGATTGTCCGAGGAAAAAAAAGATCTTTTCCTGAAACATATTGACAACTCCTCCAGCCAGCTTCTGAACATCATTGATGATATTGTGGATATCTCAAAGATCGAATCAGGACAGATGAAAATCTCCAACAAACCCGTACGAATCAACGAGATTCTTGACGAGATGTATTCTTCTTATTTCCATCGTATCAGGGGGGATGCACCCGGACAAAAGAAGGTGAATTTTATCCTGAAGAAAGAGATAACTTCAAACGATTTCACCATTGTATGCGATGATTTCAGGCTGAGCCAGATCTTTAATAACCTGCTGGGAAATTCCATTAAGTTCACCAGCGAGGGCCATATCACCTTTGGCTATTCATTGAGGAACAACAGGCACGTGGAGTTTTTCGTTAGTGATAGCGGAATCGGGATCCCGAACAATAAGATCAGACTGATTTTTGACCGGTTCGGGCAGGTGAACCAGGAGCATGAACTGCAGCCATCAGGAACAGGACTTGGTTTGCCCATTTCAAAAAGCCTGGTTAATCTGATGGGGGGAGAGATGTGGGTGGAGTCAGCTGTGGGCAAGGGATCCACCTTCTATTTTACCCTTCCCCTGGTTGTTGAAAAGCCCCTGGAGGAGACCAGAGGCCTCATCTCCAATAAAACCTACAACTGGAGTAATAAGACAATACTTGTGGCTGAGGATGAGGAGTTAAACTGGTATTTTTTGAGGGAGATGTTACGCCAGTCCGGTGCCAGCATTCACCGGGCCATGAATGGCCGCGAAGTTGTGGAAAAGGCCCTCAAGCTATCTCCGGATGCCATTCTGATGGATATAAAAATGCCCGAATTGAGTGGTATTGAAGCAGCCCGAAAAATCAGGGAATTTAATATTAAGGTGCCAATTATTGCGCAAACCGCTTTTGTGATGGACGAGGAGAAAGAGGAAAGCCTCAAGGCCGGATGCAATCATTTTGTTACCAAGCCCCTGGACCGGACCACCATTATGGAACTGATCGATAGCTATTTCAAATGAAAAGGGCAGTCATCATTGTGGCCGCCGGATCAGGCAGCAGAATGGGAGGAAAGCTTCCAAAACAGTACCAGGAGCTGCTAGGGAAGCCAATAATTATCCATACTCTGGAAACTTTTTATCGCTTTGATCCGGGAATGCAGGTGATCGTAGTCCTGGCTCCGGCACACAGGACCCTGTGGGAAAAAGTGGCAGGATCTTATGAGATTCCCGGAGGGCTTATCCTGACCCTGGGAGGGAACACACGGTATGATTCGGTAAAAAATGGATTACTTCTGATAGAGGAAGCTGAAATCGTGGGAATTCATGACGCCGTGAGGCCACTGGTTAGCGGGGATACCCTGGCACGGGCCTATGCTGCTGCTGAGGCAAAAGGGAGCGGAATACCCGTTTTAGAGATGGAGGAATCGGTTAGAATGGTCGCTAAGAATGGCGCTTCTGAACATCTGGACCGGTCCCGCTTAAGGAAGGTCCAAACTCCGCAGGTATTTGAAACCCGGAAAATCAAAAAGGCCTATCAACAGCCCTATGATCCGACATTTACCGATGATGCTTCCGTATATGAGCCCCTCTTCGGTCCGGTCACTCTGGTGGAGGGCAACAGAGAGAATATTAAGATTACAAGCCCTATCGACAAAAAACTTGCCTCGCTGCTTATGGCTTCTCCCGGGTAATTTCACCTCCCACACTGGTCTTAAATTCCTTTTCTTTCGGTGTGCCCAGATATCCCACAAATGCCTTGCTGGTCACATTGGCATTCAGATATTGAGAGCTGTTTACTTTAACCTGGGCCCCGGTGGCTGCTTTTATCCAGGTGCTTTCTGTTTCCAGTTCGTATCCCAGGTAATTTCCAACAGTATAGGCATTGATCAGTTGACTGCGGGAGCTTCCCCGAAGAATAATATCAGCCCCCTGGTTAACCCTGGCGCTCAGGGAATCAAGGTCCACAGACAATTCCACTTTGCCCCCGGTTTCCACCTTCAGGGAGAGGGTCTGGGTTTTCAGGATATCGGCCGATTGAACCACCCCCCCTCTGGTAATATCGAGACCGCTCAGTTTCGTATAAAACAGTTTCACCGGGATAGATGGCGTACTTTTCAGCTGGGTCCGGGTTTTAAGCGTCAGCCAGTTTTCACTGAACTCAAGTACCAGGTTCTCCGGCAGGACCTCCCCCTCCACCTCCAGGTTCGGACTATCTGATGCCACCAGTTGCACATGAATATTCCCACTCACTTTAAGCTGATGGAAGGGGCTGATAAGCGGGAGTTGATACTCCTGGGCGATCAGGGTCAGGTTAACTATCCAGAGTATACAAAAGGTTATCAAAGCTCTCATAGCATCTATGTTTCCTGCAAAAATACGTTTAATTATTTTATTACCTTGCACTCCTTGAGCTTGATGCAAATGGCAAGAGCAATAGTAATGTTAATGGTTTGTTTTCTGCTGGGTCATGCAAGCGAAGCATTATCCCAGGTTTATCCTGGGATTAGCGATGATAAGCTGCTTATCGATGATATTATTATCAGCGGCAATGAAGTCACTCATGAATCCGTGATCCTACGGGAATTGGTTTTTTCTATCGGGGATACCATAGAGAAAATGCAACTACTTCCTGCTTTACAGAGAAGCAAAGACAACCTGCTGAATCTGGCTCTGTTCAATTTTGTAAATCTTAATATTAAACACCTGGAAAATAGCAGGATCGATGTGATAATTGATGTCACTGAGCGTTGGTATATATGGCCGGTTCCCATCCTGGAATATGCGGACAGGAATTTCAGCACCTTTATTCAAAACAGAGACTGGGAGAAAATCAACTATGGAGCCTGGTTGAAATGGAGTAATTTCAGGGGAAGAAACGAACTGCTGACCGGGAAGGTCAGATTGGGCTATGTACAGGAGTACTCCATGGCTTATTCAAAACCCAATATCGGAAAAAAGCAGAATCATGGGATCTCTGCCGGATTTAATATACACCAGCGGAACGAAGTCAGTTTGTCAACCATCAATAACATGCCTTTTGAATACCGGCCGGTGGACAGGCCTGCGGAAGTCAGGCTAAATGCCTTTACCAATTATACCTTCCGGAGGAAATATTTTACGACCCACTCGCTTCGCTTTGAATATATGGATGTCAGGGTGTCTGATTCCATAGCTATTCTCAACAGCAACTATCTGGGTGAAGGGGATACCAGGCGAAACTATTTTATGCTGACTTATAACTTTGATTATGACATCCGGGATTCCAAGGTTTATCCCCTGGAGGGATTCCGGGTGAAGATCAGGGCCGAACAGATAGGGCTGGGTCTGATTTCCGATTTTGCATATCCGGAATATCGTCTGACGGGAGCGTTGATGTTTCATCAGAAACTGTCTAACCGCTTCTATTTTTATAATGCCACAAAAGGGAGGTACTCCTCAGAAAAAATTGTGCCTCATTTTTTAAACAAGGCCCTGGGATACCAGGAGTTTCTGAGCGGGTATGAACCTTATGTGATCGATGGCACAGACTATGTGATTTCTAAATATAACCTGAAGTACCAGCTGGTGAAACCAAAACACGTATACCATTCCCTTCATCGGAATGGAACAGTTCAATAAGATTCACTATGCGGTATACGTAAACATGTTTGCCGATGCCGGTTTTGTAAACAACGATTTTCCAAATCCCACCAATACCATGGTCAACACCTGGCAATTCTCTGCGGGGGTGGGAATAGACTTAGTGACCTATTACGATCAGGTTTTCAGGATCGACTACGTGATTAACCGTTACGGGGAGCATGGTTTCTTTTTTCATGTGGAAACCCCGTTTTTCAGGTGGTAAGAGTATCAGGGATCAATCCAGTCGCCTTCTTTTTTAATCAGCAGGATCAAAGCATCAAGCGCCTCCTTTTCGGGAACATTACGGATTTTGGCTTCCCTGCCCTTATAGATACTTACCCGTCCGGGTCCGGCCCCCACATACCCATAATCAGCATCGGCCATTTCACCGGGACCGTTTACAATACAGCCCATGATCCCGATTTTCAGGGTGGTGAGATGGGAGGTGGCTATTCGAATTTCCTTTAAACGGGTCAGGATATCAAAATGCGTACGACCACAGGAGGGACAGGCTATGTATTCCGTTTTGGTAATCCTCGCCCGGGCGGCCTGCAGGATATTCAGCAGCGCGTCATTTATCTTGGGAGGGGACCAGGTGTTGGTTTTCCACCCAAACACCATCCAGCAAACCATCCACAAGGAGAGAACCCAGTTCTCCGGCTACTTGAATCTGAAAGAGTTCAAGGTCCTCTTTGCCAGAGACTAATTTAAAAAGGACGGGTGTTTGTCTGTTCCTGGTGCAGAAGCGGTTCAACTGTGCTTTAATTTCCTGAATGGTGTTTGTACCCTTTTCAAGAAGCAATATTTTCCCGCCTGATTCCAACAAGGCTGGATCTTTTTCCCATTCCTGGAATGGCACCAGTTGATCCAGAAGATCTTCCGGTTTCAAATCAATACCTGGATCCGGGGGGGAGTGGCTGACAATTTTTACACTGCTTCCGTTTCCCATGCCAAAAAGCTCCTGCGTTTTTCTTCTTTCAAAGGCAAAGGGATCCCAGGCCAGTCCTTCAAAAGGATGGTAGGACAGGTGTTCCGGTTTGGGAAAAAGAGCACGCAACTGCGAGGCTACCGGAAGCTCCATTTCCGGAGGTTCGGTAAGCGAAACCCGGATGGTATCCCCCATTCCTTCCAGGAGCAGGGGAGCCATGCCAACAGCAGATTTGATTCGACCTTCCGCACCGTCACCCGCTTCGGTAACCCCCAGGTGGAGCGGATAAGTCATTCCTTCTTTGTTCATCTGGCTTACCAGCAAACGAACCGATTGCACCATCACCAGGGGATTGCTTGATTTCATGGAAACAAGCACCTTCTGAAAAGATTCAGCCTGGCAAATACGCAGGAATTGCATGGCCGATTCGACCATTCCCCCAGGGCTGTCTCCATACTTTTCCAGGATGCTCCGGTCCAGTGAACCATGATTTACTCCGATACGAATGGCGGTGCCATGTTTTCGGCATATTTTAAGCAGAGCCGGAAGTAAAAGCTCCGGACTTTTGCCTTTCAGGTAATTTCCCGGATTGATCCGGATCTTGTCGCAGACACCGGCAGCTTCCAGGGCCAGTTCCGGCTTGAAATGAATATCTGCCACCAGGGGAACCCGGTAACCGCCCGCATGCAGCTTATCGCGGATCTTCCCCAGGCTCTCCACCTCACGCCTGCCCTGAGTGGTGAGCCGAACCAGTTCAGAGCCGGCATCAATCATACGGATGCATTGATCCACAGAAGCCTCTACATCCCGGGTATCCGTATTGGTCATGGATTGTATCCGGACCGGTTGATCTCCACCCAGGGAGAGGGAAGCAATGGTGATAAGCTGTGAACGATAGGTCTTCATCCCGCTAGTTGATTTCCCAGTCGGCCCCGTCCTTCCGGTCTTTTACGGTGATCCCCAGATGGCTCAGCCCTTTCCGGATGCGATCTGCAGTTTCAAAGTCACGATTTGATTTGGCCTCGTTTCTGAGCTGAAGGATCATCTCAATCAGGTCACCGGTGATCTCCTCTGCTTTATCCTGTACTGAGGGGTGGCTCCAGACCCAGGACAGTGAAGACCCAGGAGTTGTAGAGAGCTCTCAGCTTTTCCAGGTCCTGATCAGAAATAGTTTCCTTTCCTTCGGAGAGCTTATTTATCTGAGTGATCCCGCTCAACAGATGACCCATCAGTTTGGCCGTATTCATATCATCTTCCATGGCGCTCTCACAAAGTTTTGCCAGTGTTTCCACCTCCACAGTGCTGGAAGGGGATGCCTGAATATGTTTCAGGGTATCCAGGGCATTCATCAGTTTCATCAATCCTTTTTCAGAGGCCTGCAGGGCTTCGTTGGAAAAATCCAGGGTACTGCGGTAGTGGGCCTGCAGAATAAAAAAGCGAATAGTCATTGGTCCGTAAGCCTGCTCCAGCATCCTGTGATCGCCCTCAAAAAGCTCATCCAGGGTAATGAAATTACCCAGCGAACGACCCATCTTCTGACCATTAATGGTGATCATATTGTTATGCATCCAGTAGCGCACCGACGGCTGGCCGTATCCGGCCACATTCTGTGCGATTTCACATTCGTGGTGAGGGAAAAGCAGGTCCATGCCGCCGCCATGGATATCAAACTGCATCCCCAGGTACTTGGTGCTCATGGCCGAGCATTCCAGGTGCCAGCCGGGATAACCCTCGCCCCACCTGGAAGACCAGCGCATGATGTGTGAGGGATCGGCCTTTTTCCAGAGGGCAAAATCGAGTCCGTTTTTCTTTTCCGATTGTCCGTCAAGGGCCCTGGTGTTGGAAAGAAGATCTTCCACCTTTCTGCCGGAGAGCTGTCCGTAAGGATGTTTCTTGTTATAGGCATTCACATCAAAGTAGACCGATCCCTTCACCTCGTAGGCATAGCCTGCTTCCATGATCTTGCCGATGAGCTCCTGCTGCTCGATAATGTGTCCGCTGGCCCTGGGTTCAATGCTGGGAGGCAGCACATTGAGCGAAGCCATGTTCATGTGGTAGCGGTTCATATAGTGCTGGACCACCTCCATGGGCTCCAGCGATTCCAGTCGCGCCTTTTTCAGGATCTTATCTTCTCCCTCATCCGCATCATCTTCCAGGTGACCCACATCAGTTATATTTCGCACATACCTCACCTTGTAATCCAGGTATTGAAGGTAGCGGTAGAGCACATCGAAGGTGATGGCCTGACGCGCATGACCCAGGTGGGCATCTCCATAAACGGTGGGACCACAGGCATAGAGACCAACAAAGGGGGGATTGATGGGTTCAAAGAGCTCCTTCTTCCGGGTCAGGGTGTTGTATAAAAATAGCTTGCTGGTCATAACTATTGTGGGATAAGCTGAATGATGAGACAAAATTAGTAAATTTAACTCGTACCAGAAATGAAGATAAAATGGGAAAGAGTAAAAGACCCGGCAAGGATAAATTTACACAAGAACAAGCCGCAACGCTGATCATGGGAGTATTTGGAAGAAGCCCCAAACAGATCTATAATTATAAGCAGATTTCAAAGCTGCTTTTCATACAGGATAAACAGCGCAGAGCCATTGTGAACAGCACCCTGGATGAGCTGGTGGAAATGAAACAGCTGGAACAACTTGAACCCGGGAGGTACCGGCTGTTGAGCAGGGCCGGGTATAAAACCGGCACCCTGGATATGACCCAGCATGGATATGCCTTTCTGGTGTCGGAAGATTCAAAGGAAGATGTTTTTATTGCCAGGAACAATCTGAAGACCGCTCTGGACGGAGATCTGGTAAAGGTCTTCGTTTACCCGGCACACAAAAAACGCACGCGGATGGAAGGAGAGGTGGTGGAGATCCTGGAACGTGCCCGCGACACCTTTGTAGGAACGGTGGAGATATCCCGTAACTACGCATTTCTGCTGCCCGATAACCGGAAAATGCCCTTTGATATTTTTATTCCGCTGGAGAAGCTAAACGGAGTGGAGCATGGGCAAAAAGCTATTGCCCGCATTATTGACTGGCCAGAGAAGGTGAAGAATCCATTTGGAGAGATCGTGGATATCCTGGGATTTCCGGGGGAAAATGATACGGAGATGCACTCCATCCTGGCCGAATTTGAACTGCCCATAAAATTCTCCAAAGAGGTGGAGGCTTATGCCGAAAAAATCCCGGATGGAATCTCAGCGGAAGAGATTAAAAAGCGCAGGGATTTCAGGAAGGTCCCCACCTTTACCATTGATCCGGCCGACGCCAAGGATTTTGATGATGCGCTTTCCCTTCAAGCCTCTGGAAGGGGGATTGTGGGAGGTGGGCATCCATATTGCAGACGTTTCTCATTATGTAAAGACTAAAACTATACTTGACAGCGAAGCTTACGACCGGGCAACATCGGTATACCTGGTTGACCGGGTGGTTCCCATGCTTCCCGAGAAACTCTCCAACGGGGTATGTTCCCTGCGGCCCAACGAAGATAAGCTCACCTTTTCGGCTGTATTTAAAATGAATGAGCAGGGCGAAGTGCTGGATGAGTGGTTTGGCCGCACCATCATACATTCGGCCCGACGCTTTAATTATGATGAGGCGCAGAAGATCATTGAAACCGGCGAAGGGGATATGAAAAAGGAGGTGCTGAAGCTATATGAAATATCGAAAGTGTTAAAAGAACGCAGGTTTCAAAACGGATCGGTGAATTTTGAGCGTGAAGAGGTTAAGTTCCACCTGGACAAGGACGGAGCTCCCACCGGGATCTACTTCAAGGTACAGAAAGAAGCCAACTGGTTGATAGAGGAGTTTATGCTACTGGCCAATAAAAGGGTGGCTGCCTATGCCAGCAGGGGAGGAAAATATGAAAAGGAAATTAGCCCCGCTGAGCCTAAAGGAAAAAAACAGGTGGGGAAAACCTTTGTGTACCGCATTCACGATGTGCCGGATCCCGAGAAAATGGCATCTTTCACCCGTTTTATCAGCAAGTTTGGCCATACCTTAAATCCCCAGCAATCGGCCCGGCGCCTCTCGGCAGCCCTGAACAGTCTGCTGGATCAGGTGCAGGGGAAAAAGGAACAAAATGTGGTGGAGATGATGGCACTTCGCTCCATGGCCAAAGCCCGCTATTCCACCAAAAACATAGGCCACTATGGGCTGGCCTTTAAGGATTATGCTCATTTTACCTCTCCCATCAGGCGCTATCCCGACCTGATGGTACACCGTTTGCTGGCTTTTTACCTGGAGAATGGGGAATCCAAGAATGCCGAAACCTATGAAAAGCGGTGCCAGCATGCTTCTGAAATGGAACGGAGAGCCGTTGAGGCAGAAAGGGCTTCTACAAAATACAAGCAGGTGGAATTTATGCAGGATAAGGTGGGAAAGGTATTCGATGGAGTGGTTTCGGGACTTACCGATTGGGGGATCTATGTGGAGATTGTGGAGAATAAATGCGAAGGAATGGTATCCATCAAAAGTATTGCCGACGATTTTTATGAATTTAACGAAGAAGAGTATATGATTGTGGGAAGGCATTCAGGAAGGAAATTTGAGATCGGGGATGAGGTACAGATTGAAGTAATGAATGCAAACCTGTCGCGCAGGCAACTGGATTACAAACTTGTGGAACTGGAGGAGGAGCCTTAAATTTGGCAGAGAATTAATGAGCTGACAAATGGTCGTTGTTAAAGAGGAGGTCAGATCACATATTATTATAGTGGCCCGCAAGATCTTTACCAGGCATGGCTTCAGAAAGGCCACCATGGAAGAGATTGCCGGCGCATCAAATATGGGAAAGAGCTCCATCTACTACTATTTCAAAAGCAAGGAAGAGATCTTTCGGGTGGTTGTTGAGTTTGAAGCCAATATGCTGAAAGAGCGGCTTGGCCGGATTATCAAGCGAAATGAAACACCACCGGAACGGCTCAAGGCCTATATCCTGTTCCGCTTGCACCATATCAGAACCCTGGAAAATTTCTATGCAGCTCTAAATGAGGAGACCCTGTCGCATATGAGCTTTATCCTGGAAATCAGGCGTAATTTTGAGGTGGAAGAGCAGGAGCTGGTCAGCCGGATTCTGGAAGATGGAATGGAGCAGGGAGTGTTTCAACTTAGCAGTTCAAAGATCGGAGCCATTGCCATCTCAACCATGATGAAAGGACTGGAACTGCCCCTGTTGCTGAGCGAAGCACATAAAAGCGACCGTGAAGAGCTGATGAAGGACCTGATACGGGTTCTGCTCTACGGGATCCTAAAAAGGTAATAGCATAGTATTAAACCCGCTTTTATCTCAGCCGCTGAAATTAGCTGCGCTAATTATAGGCGGCATTCGTTAACAAGCGGGTATAATTGTTTCTATTTTCCTTTGGTGAGGGCCACCATCTTGTGGTTAATCTCCGTATTCTTATAGATCCCTTTGAACAGTTCTGCTCCTGGACCAAAAGCAAATACAGGAATCAATGTGGCCGAATGCCCGGTTGTTGCAAAAACAGGATCAATGCCGGAATAGTCCACAGTGATTTTTTGACCGGGTCTCGCTCTTTGTGAACCCAGGGTATACCCCCCGGTTTCATGGTCGGCCGTGACCACCACCAGGGTATTGCCATCCTTTTCGGCAAAGTCCAGAGCAGCGGCTATAACCTTTTCAAAATCAAGCATTTCACCCACCAGATACTCTGTGTCGTTGGCGTGGCCGGCCCAGTCAATCTGGGAGGCTTCGACCATCAGAAAAAAGCCCTTTTCATTTTGGGATAGATGGCTTATGGCCAGAGTAGTGGCGTCGGGCAGGAAATCACCCCGGCCTTCGACCAAAGGGGGCATGGCATCGGCTTCGGGCAGAAAGCCATACTTCTTATCAGCACTGAGCGTTCCGGGCGCAGCAAGACCTGTGGTATCGATGACAAAGCCCTTTTCAGCAGCCAGGGGCAAGAGATCTACGCTATCGTTTCTCATATTAAATCTGGCCCTTCCGCCACCTGCAAAAAAATCAATTTCCGAGTCAATCAGCTGTGCAACGATCTCCTCCTCCATGGCACGCTGTTCTACATGAGCATAGAAGGAAGCAGGAGTTGCATGTGAAATGGTGGAGGTCGCCACAACACCGGTGCTCCAACCCATAGAGGCAAGCAGCTCTGCGATATTTTGCACCGAGACCCTGGCGGTGTCCATCCCAACGGCTCCATTATAAGTCAGTGTACCACTGGCCATGGCCGTGCCGCTGGCAGCGGAATCAGTTACTTTGTGGGAGGCTGAAGAGGTTTGCTGCAAGCCTATTTCCCGAAAACGATTAAAAACAGAAGGCTGATCGCCGAAATAAAACCCGGTAGAAACCGCAGAGAGGCCCATTCCATCGCCAATCAGAAAGATAATATTAACTGGTTTTTCCGGGGGTGTTGAAGTGTTGTCTGAAGCCGTGCAGGCCAGCGTAAGTACAATAAGTAAAAGGACAAAAATATTTCTCATTTTATGGTTGCTGCTTGTGAATAACAAAGTAAACAAATCTTTCAGAGAAAAAGTTTAATACCTGGCCTCTAAATTGTTTTTTAACCAGGCAGGCCTGTCGGTGGTTACAGCAGACACCCCCATTTCTTGCATCCTTAGGGCGGTTTCCGGATCATTTACAGTCCAGCACCAAACATCCAGTCCTGAGCCATGGCACCTTTCAACCAGTTCCCGGTCGATGATGGTGTGTCGCAGGTCTACTCCGTCCAGGTGGCTCTCCAGAATAGCCTCAAAATTTTTATTCAAGTCTGCTTTAAAACTTGAAAGGTAGTAGCAGGGCACCTCCGGATATAGCTCCTTGGCCTGCATAATAGTTTCTAGATCAAAGGCGATAAAGCTTATGCTTCCACGTTTCCAATGTTGCGAAATTACCTGCTGCAGATAGGGAAGGATTTCGGGACCGGTTTTAATTTCAATAACCAGCATACGGTCTTCGGGAATGCTTGCCAGAACATCCTGAAGCAGCGGAATGGGTTCCCGGTCATACTCCGGACGGTTGCTTTCCCGGGGAATGACCACCAGAGGACTTAGCTCCTCCCAGGTGGCTTCCTTAACGGTGTAGTTTTTACCAGTTAGTTTTTTTGTATTCCCGTCATGAAAAAGCACCACCTTACCATCGGCAGTCAGCATCACATCACATTCGGCAGCATCGGCTCCAAGTTCCCAGGCCAGCTGGATGGAGGCCAGGGTGTTTTCCGGAGCCAGGTAAGAGGCTCCACGATGGCCCACATACCGGAAAGGTTTTTCCGGGTCAGGTTGCTGGGCCCAATTAATAGGAGCAACAAGTATTAATAGGAGAACAATAGCCATGGTTTTCATATCTCTTTTACTTTTGTAATGAATATAACACATTCGTGTCATGAAAATTAATTTATTTAATCGTTTGAAGAAATTTCTTCGCACCACCCTTATCGGGGGTGTAGTAGCCCTGGCCCCCCTGACCCTGATTGTCCTTCTGTTCAGGTGGGTGATCAATCTAATTGGTCGCACTCTGACTCCCCTGGTGGATACTATTTTACAGGATCCGGATCCCAACCCATATTTCAAATTTGCTATTTACCTCCTTTCTTTCATTGCCATTTTACTCTTCTTTTTTATAATTGGCTTGATTGTCCGCACAAGGATGGTTCGCTTTTTGACCAGAGCGGAAGATCGTTATCTTCTGAAAATACCTGGGTACAAACTGGCCAAAGAGACGATTCAGCAGTTCTTTGGAAAGAACCGTTCCTTTTTCAAAGAAGTCGTGCTGGTGGATATATTTAATTCAGGTGCTTTAATGACGGGATTTATTACCGACGATCAGGGGGAGGTTATTTCGGTATTTGTTCCCACCGGGCCAAATCCCACTTCGGGACTGATCTATCATCTGAATAAGGAGAAGGTCATCAGGACCTCGGCCACCGTTGAAGTTGGAATGAAAACAATCATCAGCTGCGGGGCTGGATCAGCGGAAGTTTTTGCCCTGGCTGCAAAATAGTAGCTCAGGACTTATTCTCCACATGCCTGAAGAACCTTCTCTGGTTGAACAGGATAATGCCTACTGCAACGGAGATGCTTGAGTCGGCAATATTAAATACCGGACGGAAAAAGATAAAACTGGACCCCCCCCGAAACCAGTCCGGATAGTTGCCTTTGATAATGGGAAAATAGAACATATCTACCACCTTGCCCTGCATCAGCGGCGCATACCCTCCCCCTTCCGGAAATATGCTTGCCGCCTGTATGGGACTGCTGCTGCTAAAAATCAATCCATAAAAAACAGAATCAATAATATTTCCAAGGGCTCCGGCCAGTACCATAGAGAGCGTGATAATCAGGCCAGTATGTGCTTTGAGCCGGATCAGTCGCCGCAGGTAGATACCGATAGCCACCACCGCCAGTATACGGAAGGAGGTGAGCAGGATCTTGCCCAGGCTTCCCGGCAGGGCCATCCCGAAGGCCATCCCGTTATTCTCCACGAAATGGAGAATCCCCCAATTTCCGAAGAAGGGGATCTGCTGATAGAGGGTCATGTGAGTTTTGACCAGAATTTTCAGGGTCTGATCAGCCACAAGAATCAGCAGGATAATCAGTATGGACTTCCTGGCAAGGGACATAGTTGTATTATGGAATGAACGAGATTATTGTCTTGATTTTGCCTCGATACTGAGTGTGGCATGGGGTACGGCACGCAGGCGCTCTTTGGAGATCAGCTTACCGGTCTCCCGGCATATTCCATAAGTTTTGTTCTCAATCCGCACCAGGGCACCCTGTAAATGCTGGATAAATTTTGCCTGTCGGGTGGCCAGCCTGCCAGCCTCCTCCTTTGAGAGTGTGGCGGCCCCTTCTTCCAGAACTTTAAAAGTGGGTGAAGTATCTTGCGTGTCGTTACTTTCGCTCTGGGTTATGGCCGATTTTAATATTTCGTAATCTTCTCTGGCCTTATCAAGTTTGTGCTGGATGAGCTCCTTGAACTCCTGCAACTCCGCATCTGAATATCTGGTCTTCTCAGCCATTTTAATTTCTTCTTTAGTTTGCTAAATATACAATATTTTAATGATTCCTGCTCTAGTTATTATAAGCGGGTCACCCGGATATTAATATAGACATCCTCATCAATATCTATTCGCCTTGCATCATTGTTTTCAAGCTTGTCTACCAGCGAAACATTTTTAGCAAGTGTTTGAGAACCAATATATTTACCGTGGGATAAAACAGCCTCCGCAATCAACGCATGTTTCTCTATAAACACTTCAATTTTATCGGTTACTTCAAACCCGCTCTCTTTGCGAATGTTCTGTATCCGGTTGACCAGTTCACGGGCCACTCCCTCTTGCCTGAGGTCCTCCGTTATGTTGATATCCAGGGCCACAGTGATAGCTCCTTCATTAGCCACCAGCCAGCCGGGAATATCCTCAGAGATGATCTCAACATCCTCCAGACTGAGCAGAATCCTCTCACCCCCCAGCTCCATTTCGCAGGACTGTGCTTTTTCAAAAGCGGCAATCTCTTCCTGGTCCATCCCATTGATGGCCCCGCTTACCTCTTTCATCAGCTTTCCGAACCTGGGCCCCAGAGTTTTAAAGTTGGGTTTGATCCGCTTGACCAGGATTCCTGCTGTATCGGTGATATACTCCATCTCTTTTACGTTCACCTCATTGAGCACCAGTTGCTTCACCGCCTCCACCTGCTGCTGGAACGCAGGATCGGAAACGGGCAGCATCATCTTATTCAAGGGCTGACGCACCTTGATGTTTACCTTCCGGCGCAGGGCCAGGACCATGGAAGAGAGTTTCTGAGCGATATCCATCCGTTTTTCCAGGGCCGTCGTCAATCAGCGCTTCATTGCATAAGGGGAAGGTACTGAGATGGACCGATTCCACGGTGTGACGGCCGGTAACAGAGTTCAGATCCAGTAAACAGTCTATCCATATAGAAGGGAGCCACCGGAGCAGCCAGCATGGAGACGGTCTCCAGGCAGGTATAAAGCGTCTGGTAGGCTGCCCGTTTATCTGTATCAAATGCATCCTCCCCAGTATCTTTTCCTGTTCAGGCGGACATACCAGTTACTCAGGTTTTCAGTCACAAAATCCTGAATCAGCCTGGCTGGCCCGGGTCGGTTCATAATTCTCATACTGCAGACCTTACATCTTTAATCAGGGAATTGAGCAGAGAGATGATCCATCGGTCAATTTCAGGTCGCTTCTCAACCGGCACTTCTTCGGCTTCATAAGTAAATCCATCCACATTGGCATAGAGAGCAAAGAAGGAGTAGGTATTGTAGAGTGTTCCGAAAAACTTCCGTTTCACCTCATCCACCCCTGGAGCATCAAACTTCAGATTATCCCAGGGTTGTGCATTGGTGATCATATACCAGCTCAGGGGATCGGATCCATATTTTTCGATGGCGCTCAAAGGGATCTACGGCATTGCCCAGCCGTTTGGACATCTTATTTCCGCTTTTATCCAGCACCAGTCCGTTGGAGATAATGTTTTTAAATGCCACACTATCAAACAGCATGGTGGCGATGGCATGCAGGGTAAAGAACCAGCCACGTGTCTGGTCCACACCCTCAGCAATAAAATCGGCCGGGTAAAGCTGGTCAAAGTCTTCTTTGTGTTCGAAGGGATAGTGGTACTGCGCATAGGGCATGGAACCTGAATCGAACCAAACATCGATCAAGGCAGCCTCACGGTACATTTTTTGTCCGGAAGCACTCACCAGTACCAGCTCATCCACATAGGGACGGTGCAGATCGAACACCTTGTAATTCTCTTCCGAATTGTCCCCTTTCACAAAGGCCTCCAATGGATTGGAATTCATAAAGCCCGCGGTCACTGATTTTTCCACCTCTTTTTTCAGTTCGGCCACCGAACCGATACACATCTGTTCCTTTCGGTCTTCCGTAACCCATATGGGCAGAGGAGTTCCCCAGAAACGGGACCTGGACAGGTTCCAGTCAACCAGGTTTTCCAGCCATTTTCCAAACCGTCCGGTTCCGGTAGATTCGGGTTTCCAGTTGATGGTATTGTTCAGCTCCATCATCCGCTCTTTCATGGCGGTGGTACGTACAAACCAGGTATCCAGAGGGTAGTAGAGAACGGGCTTGTCGGTACGCCAGCAATGGGGATAGTTGTGAACATGTTTTTCAATGCGGAAGGCCTTGTTGTCCAGCTTCAACTGAACCGCAATTTCCACATCAATGGTCGGATCTTTCTCGGTTTTGGTTTGGTCGTATTCATTTTTCACATACTGTCCTTCAAAAGGAGCATATGTTTCCAGATTGACCCGTTCCCTCACAAAGGATTCATCCAGATCCTTCAAACTGAAAAAACGTCCTTTCCTATCCACCAGAGGCTGCAGGATGCCATCCTTATCCAGCACCATTAGAGAAGAAATGTCATTGGCCATAGCCACCCTGAAGTCGTCTGCCCCAAAAGTAGGAGCCGTATGTACAATTCCGGTACCATCTTCAGTGGTCACAAAGTCTCCAATAAGCACCTTGAAGGCCTTCCCCTCGGGACGCACCCAGTCCAGCAACTGCTCATAGGAGAGCCCCTCCAGTTCTTTTCCTTTCAGGGTCTTCACTACCTGGTATGGCACATGCTTGTTGCCTGCCTCGTACTCCTCCAGGGGCAGTTGCGCATCCTTCTCCGGGAAGTAGTTGGCCATAAGATCTTTGGCCAGAATTACCGTGATGGGTTTCCCGGTATAGGGATTGAAAGTCCGGACCAGTGCATACTCGATTTTTGCTCCAACAGAAAGAGCCGTATTGGATGGAAGGGTCCAGGGAGTGGTGGTCCACGCCAGGATATACAGATCCGTATCGATGTCCTTGAACAAAGGGGCAGAAAGCTCCTCCCGGATGACTTTAAACTGTGCCACCACAGTGGTGTCCTTGACATCGCGGTAGCAGCCCGGCTGGTTCAATTCATGGGTGCTGAGCCCGGAACCGGCCGCCGGAGAATAGGGCTGAATGGAGTACCCTTTGTAAAGCAGGTCTTTTTTGTAAAGCTCTTTCAGCAGATACCAGACCGTTTCGATGTACTTGTTTTCGTAGGTGATATAGGGATGCTCCATATCGATCCAGTAACCCATGGAATCGGTGAGCTCTTCCCACATACTGGTATATTTCATCACATCCTTCCGGCAGGCAGCATTAAACTCTTCGATGGAGATTTTGGTCCCAATATCTTCTTTCGTAATGTTTTTGGCGCTTTCAACAGCCAGTTCAACGGGAAGGCCGTGGGTGTCCCAGCCTGCTTTTCGTTTCACAAGAAACCCCTGCTGCGTCTTATACCGGCAAAAAATATCCTTGATGGTACGGGCCATTACATGATGGATGCCCGGTTTGCCATTTGCCGAAGGGGGACCTTCGTTAAAGACAAAGGTGGGTTGACCCTTGCGGATCTCAACTGATTTTTCGAAAATGTTATTTTCCTTCCAGAAAATATTGATCTCCTTATTAATTTCTGAAAGGTCAAACTTCTTATATTCAGGGAAAAGCTTACTCATCAAATCGCCTCCGTTTGCAGGGAATAGTAAAATTGCACAAAGATAGAGGAGCAGGATGTAATATGCAAGCACTCAGGAAAAAACAGTCAGCCCGGCTATAGACAGAGTACTTTCACATATTGCGGGGCCGTTTCCCCGATTTGACGACTTAAAATATAAAGTCCCGGAACCAGGCCGCCAAGGTCCGCATGATCCTGCCCCCCCTCCAGTTCCAGGCTAAGAATTACCTGTCCAGAACTGTCAAATAAAGTGAGCCGGGAAGGATCCGGCACAGGGTCCATATAAAGCAAGCCCTGAACCGGATTGGGATATACCTGAAAGGTGTTATCCGGAATTTCGTAAGATCCGATGCTGGCTACAATCTCTGGTTTCACCAGTCTCTTGCTGGTATAGATTCGGTATTCCCCGGGCTCCAGGGAAATGGGTGCCTGCGGATCGCTTACGTTGATGCTATCCCCCTGGAAATAGCTGTACCACCATCCGCTATTGCTGAAGGCCGGATTTACGGTGAGGGATTCCACATCAAAATTCCCAATAATCCGCACGTCCATGTCCGCATGATTGATTTCGATTCTTTTGGCGGCATCACTGACATTCAAACTGAAGTTTTCCGAGCTGAATGCGGGCTCGCTTTGCTTCAGCCGGATCAGGGCGGACCATATCTCATATACCCTTCTGCGCAGGCCTGTATCGTAATAGTCCCACCGGATCGGCTTGTTACAGACCCGGCAATCGTAGTCGATGCTGTAATCATATCCCAGCTCCCCAAACTGCCAGATCATTTTGGGTCCTGGGACCGGTAAAGAAAAAGGCCCCGGCCAGGGCTAAACGTTCCAGGGCGGTATTCCGCTCCTGGATATTATAGTAGCCGGACGAATTACCATAGCTCAGGTTTTTGTACATCAGGCGCTCTTCGTCATGACTTTCCATATAGCCGACCAGGTGCGGGATTGTCCCATCCCCGGTATTCATAGGAGATCGCGCTGAAATCAGATTTATTACTGTCATGGTAGCCCATGGTGGCTTCGTTGTAGGGATGATTCATATTTCCCCAGAGAAGCATGCCATAATCGGAGAGTTCACTTTCCTCTGCATTGCTGGCCAGGTGCTCCAGGATTACATAGGCCTGGTCTGTTCACACTCCAGATCGCATCCGCCATTCGTTCCAGAATCGCAATCCGGGAGGGATCGTAGTTCCTCCATCACCTGGTGTATTGGTAAAGCCTTTCGTAAAATCAAAGCGAAATCCATCCACCCGAAACTCTTCCAGCCAGTAGGAGTTCACCCGGTCCACAAAATCTTTAGTGTCCAGACTTTCATGGTTAAAATCATAGCCCCAGGAATATACCGGATTGGGAGAATCCACATTGTACCAGGGATTGTCGGCTGAAACCTTCCCATTTCCGTCAAAATAGAGCTGCACCAGGGGAGACTGTCCGTAGGAATGGTTCAGGACCATATCAATTATAACAGCCATGTCTCTTCGCATGACAGGAATCGACAAACACCTTCAGTTCTTCGGCCGGACCATAATACTTATCCACGGCAAAATAAAAGGAGGGATTGTATCCCCAGCTTTCATTGCCTTCAAACTCATTGACCGGCATCAGCTCGATGGCATTGACCCCCAATCCGGCTAAATAATCAAGGGTGTCGGTTAATGTATGCCAGTCATGGGCCTCCAGGAAATCGCGCACCAGCAGTTCATAGATGACCAGGGTTTCCTTTTCCGCCGGGGTAAAATCTTCATGAACCCAGGTATATGCCTGACGTCCGGGCTCCAGGACCGAAGTGATCCCCGAGGTAAGACCTTCCGGATAGCCTTTCAACCCGGGC
The DNA here is from genome assembly GCA_963792395.1 of uncultured Bacteroidales bacterium. GTDB lineage: Bacteria > Bacteroidota > Bacteroidia > Bacteroidales. Next base: position 188,781 of record CAWBWE010000010.1, on the reverse strand, counting down.
CAGGTGGCCTCGCTTATCCATTGATCATTGGGATCAAGGGTCATCTCTGTGTAAGGATCAGCAATAAGGAGGTCCCCATCCACCAGGTATTGAAACCCGTAAATTTCCCCGGAAGTCAGGTAATCGAGGGTGATCCAGAAACGATTTCCATCCCGGGTCATCCTGGAGTCCGACCGGGGGGTCCAGTCATTAAAATCGCCTATAACAAAAACATCCTCTTTCAAAGGGGCATAGAGTACCAGCGTGACCGTCTGATGGTCTATATAGTTTATGCCATCCACCAGGCCGGCAGGAACCGGGTCGCTTAACTCCGCACCCTTGACATGAACAAATACAGAATCAGCGATGATTTCTCCATCCGCTTCGGCGCTGATCTTTATCCAGTAATCCCCGGGATCGGCAAAGGTAAAGTCATGGTTCATCTGTTCACCCAGAAAGGATTTCACCTCCGTATTATTCAGATAAAGGATCAGGCCGGCCTCCTGGGACGCGGCAGCCTCAAAGGCCACTATGCTGCCCGGATCCACCACAGAGTTCCTGTCGGGATTAATGATCGAAACGGAGAATCCTTCCTGGTAGACGCTTAAAAAAATATCAGAGCCTCCATCGTCCTTGCCTTCCCTGGAGGAATCGGAACTTCTGAAAACAAAAGCCAGGTGGGTAATGATCTCCGTTTGCGGTACCCCGTAATACTCACGGATGGAAGGCCCGATAGCCAGAGAATACAGGTTGGGTTCCACCCGGGTCATTTTAGTTTCAGCGGTATTGACCCCCCAGGAGGTTTTTACATATCTCCAGTCCGAATCCCCGGAGCTCAGGTTAGTAAGCACGCCGGTATGGGCATACACCTCTCCCGCATAATCAGTAAGACCGCCGGTTCCCAGGCTGGCATCAAAAAATACGGTGATTGCCTCTCCAGCAGTGGGGAGGGCCGGATCGGAAGTGATGATCTGTCCGTGAAGAGTGAATGAGACCAGCGACAAAAACAGAAAGGAAAAGAGACGGGCCTGTTTCATAAAACAAAGATGTAAAAAAAGGACATGCCTGAGGCATGCCCTTTTTAAGAAACCTTAAACTAACTATTTTGTAGAAGGGTCGGCTGTAAGAGTGAAATCACCTACAGCAGCATCAATGGAAAGTTCGAAATCAAATGCACCGGCTGTGGCAGATTTGATATTTCCACCATCATCCGAGAAATTATCAGCTGAAGTGCCCGCGAGGGTCACATTGCCATATCCCAGGTTCAAACCGTTCCAGTCTTCACCCTGACGAATCTTGAATGAAGCGGTATCTGAAACGCTCACGGCGGCCCAGCTCCAGGTGTAATTCGTACCGTCCACTGAGGGGAGCACTTTGTTATACGTGGAATTCCAACCCCAGACGGTATCAGAAACGATAATGCCATCTCCAATGAATCCAACTTCATAGGTGGAGTAATCTTCCAGGGGAGCGTCGCCGGTTTTGGTCAGGGTTGCAGAGGTCCCTTCGCCCAGTTCCCAGGTAAGGGTTGCGGTATAAACACCCACCACTTCATTGTTGATGTTATCTGCGCCTGCTTCCAGGGCATCCACAGCACCCCCAAAATTCGAATTGACCCGGATGTCCTCGGTCAGGAAAATTTTCCAGCCATTGGAGTAACGGTATTTGAATTCACCGGTATTCATACTGATGTTGGTACCTGAAAATTCCATCAGATTCAAATCAAAAGCAGGCTCATCCAGCTGGGTCGATCCACCCCATCCATTGGGGGTGGCGGCTCCAATCAGGCCCCATTCAACCCTGGCAATGGCAATCATTTCCAAAGAGTTGTCAATAACCACATGATACAGGCCGTCTTCAGGAACGGTAAAGCCAGTTTCAGAGGCCACATAGGAACCTTTCCAGAGGCCTTCTGAAGGCTCTTCCACATCCAGGTCTTCGGCAGCAACTTCAGCAAAGTCTGAACCCGGACCCAGCACCGTTTCTTCTCCGGAGATAACCTTCACAATATTAAATCCATCGCCTCCGGCACTGATGGCTACATAAAGTTCCAGCAGGGAAGAAAGGTTTGCCTGGGTGGCTTCATTTTTAGCTGTGGTCATTTTTCCATCGCCAATCAGTTCATCCAGGGCCGTACTGGTGCCCAGAATATAATATCCATTGCTTACTGTAGGTTCCGGATCTGGTTCCGGATCCTCGTTACAGGATACCATCACGGCCATAGCCATAAAAGCCAGTACTGAAGCACCGGCCCATCTTTTAAATAATTGATTTTTCATAAGTGTAAAATTTGAAATACATGTCATATTGAATCTCTGCAGCGATATCGTTTCAAACCTTTAAACTTCACGGCATTACTTGCAGATTCGCTTACAGGAGGGCTAATTAAATCAATCTTTGATCCACTCTCCGTATTTTCTTCTCCAAAAAGATCAAAAACCTCCGCAATCGTCTCCACAAACGATTGCAATATGTATTGGGATGCAGCGTTTAAACTTTGAGAGTGCACTTTTTATTACCTTAGCCGCTTATTCAGGGCCATGTCTAGTCACCGCGTTACCATAAAAGATATTGCCAGGGAGCTGGGGGTTTCTCCCTCAACTGTTTCCCGGGCCATAAAAGATCATCCGGATATCAGTGAGGAAACCAAAAAGCTGGTGAATGAGCTGGTTGAAAAGCTTAAATACAAGCCCAATGCCATAGCCCTCAGTCTACGTTCGAAAAGAACCAATATCATTGCGCTGGTGGTTCCTGAAATTGTACACTATTTTTTTTCAATGGTGATATCCGGGATTGAGGAGGTGGCCCAGGATGCAGGGTATCATGTGATGATTTTCCAGTCCAATGAATCCTACGAACGGGAGTTAACCATTATCCAGTCGCTTGCCTCTATGCAGGTAGACGGGGTATTGGTCTCCATCGCAAAAACATCCATGAAATTCGGACACTTCACAGAACTAATGAATGAAGGGATACCCCTGGTCTTTTTTGACCGGGCCTGTGATGAGATTGATGCAGATAAGGTGGTGGGAGACGATTTTAGCGGGGCATTTAATGCGGTAGAGTACCTGATCCGGACAGGTTGCAGAAGAATCGCTCACTTTGGCGCTCCCCAGCATTTACAGATTGGGTACCAGCGCAAGCGGGGGTATATTTCCGCATTGGAAAAGCATGGAATTGAACCGGATGATGAGCTCATGGTCAAATGTGATACCATTGAGGAAGCAGTGGAGATCACCCCAAAAATAATGAGACTGGAGCATCCTCCCGATGCCATTTTTGCGGTAAATGATCTGACTGCCGCAGGAGTTATTAAAGTTTTAAAACAATTACGTTTCCGAATTCCTGAAGATGTTTCTGTCATCGGGTTTACGGACGGGATTGTAGCGACGGTCACCGATCCTCCCTTGAGCAGCGTGAATCAGCATGCTTTTGAAATGGGCAAAAAGGCCATGAACATGCTCCTGCAGAGAATGAGTGTTCTGGAGGAGAATGTTCCGGCACGAACGGAAGTACTTCCCACGGACCTGATTATTCGTGAGAGTACCCGGGCCCTGCCGGAGCATTAAACTTCCACCCGTTTTTTCTCCGCAATCGATTGAAATAAGGGTTTAATTGATTTCCAGCTAATTGCCTATTCCTTTTCAGCTTCATTAATTGATATTAGTTCACCTTTTTTGATATTTTTGTGTTGGAACCAGTTCCTAATCTGAAAATTTTAAATGCAACAATAAGATGAATCTCTGATGCTATTTGGAAGAAATGGCCGGAGATTTTTTACATCCCGGTCACACCCGAACCCGGCACCTAATATCAGCATGATGAAAAAACCAAAATTAAGCTTCTGGCAAATATGGAACATGAGTTTTGGATTCCTGGGGATCCAGTTCGGATTTGCCCTGCAGAATGGAAATGTCAGCCGTATCTTTCAGACCCTGGGGGCAGAAATTGATCAGATTCCCATTCTATGGATTGCAGCCCCGGTTACGGGCCTGATTATACAGCCCATTATCGGGCATATGAGTGATAAAACCTGGGGAAGGCTGGGTCGCAGACGACCGTACTTCCTCGTGGGAGCCATCCTGGCGTCCATCGCCCTGATCCTGATGCCCAACTCACCGGCACTCTGGATTGCAGTGGGGATGCTCTGGATCATGGACGCTTCCATTAACATCACGATGGAACCCTTCCGGGCTTTTGTAGGGGACATGTTGCCCAACGAGCAGCGTACCAAAGGCTTTACCATGCAGAGTTTCTTTATCGGGATTGGCGCTTTTGTTGCCTCCTGGCTTCCCTATATGCTATCGGAGTGGTTTAATATTTCCAATACGGCCCCTGAAGGAGAGATCCCTCAAACCGTCAGGCTCTCCTTCTACCTGGGGGGCGCCGTTTTTCTGCTGGCGGTCTTGTGGACCGTTTTCCGCACCAAGGAATATTCACCGGAAGAGCTAAAGAGTTTCTCCGAGAACGCTGAGCTTGATGAACGGGCGTATGATGACACGCCGGATCCAATCAGTAAATACCTGCGCAGAGGTCTGATCTGGACCGTGGTGGGACTTGTGTTTGCCTTACCGGTGTATTACCTGAAATTGGAAAAGGAGCTATATATCCTGGCCGGGGGGCTGGGGGTATTTGGCCTTCTGCAGCTGGCAAGCGGAGCCCTGATCAAAGGGAATAGAGAGAAGAGCGGCCTGGTGAGCATCATCACGGACCTTTACCACATGCCACTGGCCATGAAACAGCTGGCCATCGTACAATTCTTTTCATGGTTTGCATTGTTCAGCATGTGGATCTATACCACCCCGGCCGTAACCAGTCACCTCTATAATACTGCAGACACCACAACCGCGGCCTACAATGAAGGAGCCAATCTGGTTAGCGGAATGTTTGGCTGGTACAACCTTTTTGCTGCTGCATTTGGCCTGGTATTGTTGCCATTTCTGGCCCGGCTGACCAACCGGAAAATAACGCACTCCATCGCTCTGGTGTTAGGGGGCCTGGGCCTGGCGTCCATATTAATCCTGAATAATCCGCAGCATATGATTTTTTCCATGATAGGGGTCGGCCTGGCCTGGGCGAGCATCCTGGCCATGCCCTATGCGATCCTCACCGGATCGCTTCCTTCTCATAAAATGGGAGTCTATATGGGGATCTTCAATTTCTTTATTGTGATCCCGCAGATCCTGGCAGCTACCATCCTGGGATTTATGGTTAAGTCATTGTATGGAGGGGATAGTATCTATGCATTGCTCACCGGCGGTATTTCCATGCTGGTGGCTGCTGTACTGATCCTGTTCGTAAAGGATGTATACAATAAATAGCAAGGAAAAAATGAAAGGATATTACCTGGAAGACCCCTGGAGCATCATTGAAGAAGGATTTGATCCGGACATGCAGGAGGCATCAGAAAGTATCTTCAGCCTGGGCAATGGCCGGATGGGTCATCGAGCCAATTTTGAAGAACGCTATACCGGACAAACCCTTCAGGGCACTTATCTGGCAGGGGTCTATTATCCGGATAAGACCAGGGTGGGCTGGTGGAAAAACGGGTATCCGGAGTACTTTGCCAAAGTCCTTAATGCACCAAACTGGATCGGAATCGATATAGAGTTCAACGGAGAACAGCTGGATCTGCACCATAATAAACCCTTGGAGTTCAGGCGAGAGCTGAATATGAAGCAGGGTTACCTGGAGCGGACTTTTGCCCTGTATCTGGGTGCAGAAAGGCTGGAAATAGCGGTGCGCAGGTTCCTGAGCATGAAACGGGAGGAGATCGGGGCGATCCGGTATGCCATACGCTCCGTAGATTTTAGTGGAGAGTTATCTTTTACTCCCTATATCGATGGCAATGTGCTTAACCGGGATGCCAATTACGATGAAAAGTTCTGGGACATGGAAAGTTCCAGAGCCGTTCCGGGATCTGCCTATCTGATGGCCCGTACCCGTAAAACTGGTTTTGTAAGCTGTATGACCATGTGTTATACCCTGGAGTTAAATGGAGAAGCTATTCAAAAAGAACCGGAAGTAGTTGAAAGGGAAGACTTTGTTTCAAACAAAGTTAAACTTGAACTGGGACTGGGCGAGGAGGCTGTCTTTTACAAATATGTATCAGTCCTTAGCTCTCTGAATTACGAGCCCGGGAAGATGGTACAGAAGGGAATTGATCTGCTGATTGAAGCCATGGCTATGGGTTTTGATGCTCTTTTCGAGGAGCATGCTGCTGCCTGGGAGGAGAAGTGGGACCATTCTGATATCATCATAGAAGGAGATCACGCTGCGCAGCAGGGCATTCGCTTTAACATTTTTCAATTGAACCAGACTTATACCGGAAAAGATGTCCGTCTCAATATTGGTCCCAAAGGATTTACCGGAGAGAAATACGGGGGGAGCACCTACTGGGATACAGAAGCCTATATGATCCCCTTTTACCTGAGCACTGCCAGGGAAGAAGTGGCACAAAATCTACTGATATACAGATATAAACATCTGGAAAAGGCCATTGAGAACGCTATTAAACTGGGTTTCAGGGATGGTGCGGCACTCTATCCCATGGTGACCATGAACGGCGAAGAGTGTCACAACGAATGGGAAATTACCTTTGAGGAGATACACCGGAACGGGGCCATCGCTTACGCCATTTATAATTACACCAGGTATACCGGGAACAGGGAATACCTGTTATCTAAAGGAGTGGAAGTCCTGATCGCAATCTCCCGGTTCTGGAGGCAGCGGGTCAACTGGTCGGCAGAAAGAGGAAAATACGTGATGCTGGGTGTAACCGGGCCCAACGAGTATGAGAATAACGTGAACAACAACTGGTATACCAATAAAATGGCCGCCTGGACTTTGCGCTATACTCTCGGAACCCTGAATGAGTTAAAAAAGGAGGATCAGGGGGCTTTTAAAAAGCTGGTTGAGAAAGTCTCTTTGAATTTCAGGGAGGAGGGTGCAGCCTGGGAAGAGATTATAGAGAAGCTACATTTTCCTTACGAAAAGAATGCACAGGTCTTCCTGCAGCAAGATGGATTTATGGATAAGGAACAGCTGATGGCGGCCGATCTGGATCCGGCTGAAAGACCCATTAACCAGCACTGGTCCTGGGACCGTATTCTTCGTTCCTGTTTTATCAAACAGGCAGATGTGCTGCAGGGGCTTTTTGTGTTTGAGGAAGAGTTTGACAGGGAAACCATAGAGCGGAACTTCGATTTTTATGAACCGCGCACCGTACATGAATCCTCCCTCTCGCCCTGTGTCCATTCGATCCTGGCGGCCCGTATCGGGAGGTCAGAAAAAGCCTATGAAATGTATCTGCGTACCTCGAGGCTGGATCTGGATGATTATAACCATGAGGTGGATGAGGGGCTTCATATCACCAGCATGGGGGGTACCTGGATGTCGGTCATTTATGGATTTGGGGGGATGATGATACGGGAGGGCCTGCTAAGCTTTGAACCTCGGCTGCCGGCCAATTGGAAATCCCTTACCTTTAAAATTCTGTACAGGGGCCGCACTTTAAAGATCCATATAGATGGGAAAGAGGTAAGGGTTGAAAATTTGGAAGGTGAGGGGGTGGATCTTTACCTGGCGGGCCAGAAGGCACACGTGGAAAAATCCGGGAAAACTACTACTTCTGTGGGCTCAAACATAAACCAGTGAAAGCTTATACACCTAATTTTACAGCATGGCAGGCTGCTATTTTAAACCGTGGTAAAGTGATTTACCAGATTTAAACAAGCTCTCCTCTCTATCAACCGGGATTTACAGGTCGAAACCAAGATTCAGGAGGTTCATTCGCTCGTGAATATGGATGGCCTGGAATCCCAGTTCCTGTGATGCTTTGATATTTTGGATGGAATCGTCCAGGAAGAGCGTTTCCGCAGGTACGATAGCTGCATCCTTAATAACATATTCCCAGGCCTCGCGGTCGGGTTTATGCAAACCAATTTCGTGTGAGTAATAAATTTTGTCAAAAACCTGGTGCATGGATTCTCCTGCGGCATCCCGGTACATTTTTTCAAAGACCAGCACATGCAGGGCGGATGTATTGCTGAGCATATAAAGATTGTATCTTTTCGAAAGCTTTTTCAGAAGGTTGGTCCGCTCCCCGGGAATGCCAACCAGCATGGCATTCCAGGCTTCATCAAAAGCCTGATCGGTCATTTCAAGCCCTGTGGTACGCCTGATCTCATTTCGAAATTCCTCTGTGCTGGTTTTCCCGGTCTGATATTTAAAGAATATATCTGTTTGCATGGACTCAGGATATTGCAGCAGCTCGGAAGGGAATCCAAGTTCATAAAACTTTTGTAAAGTGGCCTGTATATTTAAGTCCAGAATGACCCCGCCCAGGTCAAACAGGATGTTATTGATTTTCGTTGCTTCTGCCATCCATTTTGTATATTCGCAAGAATCCAAAGATAAGGAAAAACCAGAGAGCCATGCGTATCAAAGGAATTCACTACCGGAGCGTCTGGATGGAAGAGGATCCGGGGATTGTCTATGTAATAGACCAGCGTTTTCTCCCATTTGAGTTTCGTATCCTGGAACTAAAAAGCCTGGAGGATACCTATGGCGCAATCAAGGACATGGTTGTCAGGGGAGCTCCGCTGATCGGGGCAACAGCTGCCTTCGGACTTTACCTGGCTGCCTTACGGAGCGATGCGGACCACTGGTGCGAGGAAATAAGCGCTGCCGCAGAAAAACTAATCTCTGCCAGACCAACGGCCGTGAATCTGAAATATGCAGTGGATCTTATGATGGAGAAGGCCTTGTGTTCGGCTTCACGCGCTTCTGTGATTAAAGAGCTTTTTCACCTCTCCCTTCGATTTGCCGAGGATGAAGTAGTACGGAGTAAAAAAATAGGAGAACATGGCTTGGAACTCATCAGAGAACTCCACGAGCGAAATTCGCGACCTGTAAATATTCTGACCCACTGCAATGCCGGCTGGCTGGCATGTGTGGATTACGGGACCGCCACGGCACCCGTTTACCTGGCCCACGACCAGGGGATCCCGGTACATGTGTGGGTGGATGAGACCAGGCCCAGGAACCAGGGAGCGCGGTTGACCTCCTTTGAACTGGGAGAGCACGGGGTCCCTCATACGGTGATCGTGGACAATGCGGGGGGGCACCTGATGCAGGAGGGCAAGGTGGACCTGGTCCTGGTGGGAAGCGACCGGACCACCAGGAACGGGGATGTGGCCAATAAGATAGGTACCTATCTGAAGGCCCTGGCCGCAAAGGATAATGGAATCCCTTTTTATGTGGCATTGCCTTCCTCCACCATTGATTTGAACCTGGAGAACGGAAAGCACATTGACATCGAACACAGGGAACAGGCAGAACTGACACACATGCAGGGCATCAACCCCGGGACGGGGGTTCCTGATGAGCTCAGAATCTATCCGGAAGGAGCACAGACCGCCAATCCTGGATTTGATGTAACGCCGGCCAGGCTGGTAAGCGGACTGATCACCGAAAGAGGAATTTGCCCGGCAACGGAAAAGGGGATAAAATCACTGTTTGAAAGCCAGGGGCGGAATGTTTAGGGCTGTAAATATCCTGCTATTCCTTTGCCTTTGCCTTTTTGGCTCAGCACAGGAACCCGCCCTACAGGAGAGCAGGCCACAGCCCTATCTCCAGGTAAATTTTCATACCGGATCCTTCTGGACAAGATCAGAGTTCCTGCTGGAACAGTTTGACGATCCCTATAAAGCTATCGAAGTGCGTTTTGGATACCAGTTGACCGGCAACAATCCCTGGCAACAGCTGCATAACTACCCGAAACTTGGACTGGGAATGCACTATTCCGATCTGGTAAAGGATCGGTCTGATACCGTCGTGGGAAATCCTTTCAGCCTTTTTGCTTTTTACAGTGCACCCTGGGCCAGGTTCGGAAGATTTACTCTGGCCACGGACATGTCTATAGGGCTCAGCTACACGGGTCTGATTTATGATTCCATAAGCAATCCCTATAATGACGTGATTGCTTCCCATGTGAACCTCTATTTCGATTTTAATCTGAATCTGAATATGCGATTAACTCCGAGACTCGGGCTGAACGCGGGGTATGGGCTTACACACTATTCAAACGGAAGAATACAGTCGCCTCAAAAAGGAGTCAATAACTGGGGATGGATATTTGGATTGGATTATAAATTGAGTAAACCGGTGCCTGAATTTATCTCCAGAGAGAAAGCTCCATTCAAATCCACAGAGTCCATTCAACTGATGTATGCCGTGGGATTTGTTGAGAACTTCCGATACCAGGATTCCAAAGAGCTCCGATATGTCACCTCCTCCTTTACGGCCGACTATGTTAGCACCCTGACCCCCAGAATGGCAGTAACCTTCGGATTAGAAGTGCTGTATGACGGATCCCTGGAGCGAGCAATAAAAGGAATTCCCCCCCACGAGGTTAGCAGCTGGCAGCAGATGTATCTGGCTTCACATCTGGGCTACCACTATATTATTGATCGCTTTACCATCCTGTTTAACCTGGGCACCTATTTCAGGCAGAGCTCTTACGACAGAGGATTCATGTTTGCCAGGGTAGGAGGCAGATGGCAGTTTACGGAGAAGTTATACGGACATATCTGTATCAAGACCAAAAACGGGGTCCGCTCCGACTGGTTAGAATGGGGGGCTGCCTATGAAATACCCCTCCGTTAAAACCGTCATAGGGATCAATTAATCCTCATTATCCGGGGAAAAGTGTTTCTTTCGAAAGAACCGTTGATACATCTTTGAAAATCAGGAAGGCAAGTGTTGCCAGATATTTGTAATTTGTGTAATATTGCAATCCCCAAATCGGGGAACTAACCAGACATTATATTTTCAGGGCCCATAGCTCAGCTGGTTAGAGCACCTGACTCATAATCAGGGGGTCGCTGGTTCGAGCCCAGCTGGGCCCACAAAGCCTTTCAAAGTTCAACACTTTGAAGGGCTTTTTCTTTTAGTATATCAAACATATATTTTCTCTGGAACAATTGTAGAGGTAGCAGATCGAATCTCTCGATTTAGAAATTATACAACCCCCAGTGGAAATTAGCGTAACTTTAGCTATCCCATCAAGATCAATTGAAATGAAGCTTTTTAAAGACTATAAGACTGGTATTGTGCTTAGCGGAGGCGCTGTAAGAGGCTTTGCGCACCTGGGAGTGATTAAGGCATTACATGATGCCGAAATATATCCAGATATAATTTCAGGTGTAAGTGCTGGTAGCATAGTTGGAGCCTTTTATGCTGATGGGTTTGAACCGGAGGAAGTATTGGAGATTTTTGAATCGTCCAGGTTCTATAAACTTGCTGGAATTCTTTTTAGAGGCTCAGGGCTGCTTGATCCGAGGGGATTAAAAAAACTTTTAAAGATGAATTTAAGAGCAAAGAATTTTGAAGATCTTAAAAAGCCCTTATTTATAGCTGCTACCAATTTAGTATCAGGTGAAGTCGAATATTTCAACCAGGGAAGTCTTGTAGATAAAATTCTTGCTTCATCAAGTATTCCAGTGATCTTTAAACCCCAAAAAATTAATGGAATACCATATGTTGATGGTGGGTTGTTAAATAACCTTCCGCTGGCTCCGTTAAAAGGAAATTGCAAAACACTAATCGGCGTCAATGTGAATCACTTGGAGGAAAACCCTAAGCTTAATGGGATAAGAAATGTTGCCATGCGGTCTATTCAGATCAGTATTGCTAACTCAGTTCATAAAAAAGAAGATTTATTCAATATCTATATAGAACCTGAACAACTTATGAATTATGGATATTTCAATGTAAAAAAGGGTCAGAAAATATTTGACATCGGATATCAAGCTGCTATTGAAACTCTGGAAAATTGATCTTCAAATTTTATTCTTACGAACAGGCGTACGCCGTAAGCTTTGCTTTTTCAGGTATCATTGGGTTTGGATGCAAATATTTTTTGGATAGGAGTATCTGTGTTGTAGGATATTAAAATCAATCCAATCAAAGTTAAAAAAGACAGCACTACTCTTTATCAAAACTGTCAACTACAATCGCACCCATGGAAGCAGGAAAAGAGATAATAATAACCCTTTTTATGGCTATAGAAGTGTCAGCTAGAATGGGGAACTTATTTAATGCAAATAACACAATAATTACAACGCAAAGCGTAACAACATAATCAATAAATACTCGTGATAGATATGTTGCAATTCGGTGTTTTACTTTTCCTTGATATATTCCACGAAATGCATATATACTGATAAACGCTAAACTAATAAGTACAATCACAATTAAATTTACCAGAGGCAAGGTCTTACTTAAATTCCAAGCCTCTTCTGTAAAAGCTATCGGAACAGAAAGTACTGAAGCGCCTATTATTAACTGACTTAAATCTTCTAAATCGAGTTTTTTATACATAATACAAATCTACATAGAAAATACAAGTTAGTTTCTAATTAGCTGAATTTCAGCAACCCATTTCTCTTGTTAAGAATGGCATTCATATTGATTACATGCAACAAGCAAATTGAAAGATGGTGCCAGTTTTTTCGCCAGTATTTCTACAAATCAGTGTAAACGTATGGAAATCCTAATTTGAAACTCATAATCAGGGGGAAGCATTCGAGCCCGGCTGGGCCCACCAAGCCTTCCTTTTCGGCCTTACTTCTACTTGCTTTTAATCATAGTAAGTACCATCTTAAATTGTTCTACTGCTTTCAGGGCATGTGGAATATTTGCGGGCATCACAATGGTTTCTCCTGCATCCAGGAAATTGGAATGCCCGTCTATCAGGACTTCCGCTTTCCCATCAACAACGAAAACCACGGCATCGAAGGGAGCAGTATGTTCACTTAATGCTTCGCCTTTATCAAAGGCAAAGAGGGAAATATTACCCGTATCCTTTTTTAGAATATGTTTACTCACAACGGCCTTGTCGGCATAGTCGATACTCTCGTTAAAGGAGAATTTCTTCCCTTTTTCAAATTCATTTGTTCCCATTTTTCTCTTGTTAAAAGGTTTCTTTTCAAAGCATGTTTTAGTTGTCCCAATGGACTATCATTCATGTTTATGCGTGGCATGCCCATCTGAACTGTGCTCCAGTATGGCGTGAATTCCTTCAAGCATGTGTGTATAATCTACATAGGCTGACACGTAAGCCCTGCCCAGTTCCAAAGACTCATTTTTCACCGCGCTTAATTCTTTCACTTTCTCGTATTTGTCACGTACCACTTTTTCAATGTGAGCTGTAAATTTGGATGCCAGCTCATCAACATTCTGGTTTACGATAGACAAGTCAGCCATTTTTACAATAGGAGAAGCACTGCCCGCCGGTTTTAATCCGGTGTATGGTGCCCCTTCGGTTTCCCGGTGTAAACGAACAAGTGTTTCCAGAAAGTGTTTCTCTACAATCTGATAAATCTCCTGGTCACCTTTTCTGAGTTTATAAGTTTTTTCGAACAGAGCCTTAATATCAGCTTCCTGGTCTTCGTTTACCCATTTTAACACCAGTTGCACCTTGTTTGTTTCCAGGGCTTTGAATGCATCCTGAATAACCGGGCCGTCATATGAGTCACAATGGGCATAGGTTGCTTGCGATGACAGAAGCAGGATTGACATTAGAACAAGTGCTAATCCCCTTTGTTTGCTTACTCTTGCCACTCGTCTTTGACCATTCTGATGGACTTTTTGAGTTGTTTTACTTTCTGAATTCATGAGTTCGGGATTTTAATTAATTGAAATATGTTCTGTTGCTTTTCAGGAACAAATGTAGGGTGCCAACTGAGGTGGATCGCTTCACCTTATAAGGTGGGACGTATTAATAGACCGCAGGTAGGGCTTACTTTATAATAGGAGACCCTGAAGAATATCAGGGATACGGGACCTACTTCTCCAGGGAGATTGATTTATAATGAGAAGGAGTATGTTTGGTAAACTTTTTAAAAATCCGGTTGAATGCTGATTTAGAATTGAAGCCCGAATCAAGAGCAATCCCCAGCAGGGAAAAGTTTTGGAATTTTGGGTCCTTTATTCTGGCTTTTACTTCTTCGACCCTGAACTGGTTGATATACTCAAAGAAGTTCAGTTCAAATTTCTCATTGATAATCCGTGATAAATGATGCGACGATATATTGATCTGTGATGCCAGCTGAGAAAGCGTTAGCCCCGGGTCCAGATATGGTTTATCAGAATGCATAAATGTACCGAGTTGTTCTGCATAGGTATTTGCTTCCTCTTCTTTTAATGAGGAACCTGAATATTTAATTTTTTCCCCGGCTACTATTAAGGGTTGTTCTTTAAAGTCGGTCTCAAAAATCACTTTCTGTTTTAATCCCAGATACCCAAATACAATAACAAATACCGACAAGGCCAAAAAGAGGCTATCGGTGCAAAACACCATGGAGAACAGGTTAAATACATGATGAATCACGGTAATGATTATCAGTATAGTCCAGACTAATCCGAATACTATTACCAGCTTTCGCAGCCAATTCAAGGTTTATACCTTCGGCATATGAAAAATGATTGAATATATGAATGTTGTGTTTCTTTAAAAGTCTGTATGTAAGCACAAAATAGAATGGACCCGATAAGGCGGTCAGTATCAGAAAAAACACAAACACTGAAGAGGGATTTTCGTTTGTGTGAACCTGTTCCAACCTGACATTATGACCCATATCCGGGAAAAAGGAAACAACAAAGAGATACAGGTTAAATGCCAGGAAGGGAATAAGGTGCAGCAGGTTTTTCCTGTTGAATCTATTCTTTTGTGAAACCAGATGTGAGGTATAGATATACAGGAAAGAACCGTGTAAAAGGAACAGTGAGATCAGGCTTATGGAAAGCAAATGGAAATGGGTAAATAGACCGTGAGAGTAAAAGGAATATACACCGATAAAAAGTCCCAGGTAGCCAAGCCATATAATCAAAATGTTATCATGTATTGACCTGGATTTTTTTTGAAAAAGAAGTAATGCAAAAAAACAGGCATTAAAAGCGGCTATATAAAAGATATATTTCATGGATCTCTTCTATATCCTAAATGTAGGAATTAACACCGACTTAAATTATTATGAATCCGGCTTGAGCAGAATAAACGCTCCTTCGGTCATATACACAACAATTCGGTTTAAATAAGCGCTGGACAGAGACATCAGCTATAAAACAAAAGTTTCCGATATTTGTGAAGAATCTCGCATATCTTCCAGAAAAGTCAAATAATTTAGAAATATAAAGATGAAAGTAGCAGTAAGCGCGGCAAATGGGAACTTAGGTTCTGCAATAATTAAACAGTTGGTACTTGATATTGGGGGAAACAATGTAATCGGAATTGCAAGAACCCCCGACCATGCAAAACACCCGGGTATAGAAATTAGAAAAGGCGATTATAGCAGCAAAGAGGACTTTGTCCGGGCGCTGGATGGGATTGATGCTGTATTGCTTGTTTCAGGGATGGACCATCCGGATAAACGAATCGAGCAACACCGAAATGTTATTTTCGCCGCCCGGGAAACGAATGTTAAAAAGATTGTATACACCAGCATTATCGGAGCTGAGAAGGAAACTGCATTTAGTCCGATCGTACTAAGTAACCGCCAAACCGAAGAGGATATTAAGAATTCTGGGCTTGACTGGGTAATAGGCCGTAATGGATTGTACATTGAACCGGACCTGGAATACATAGACAATTATGTCACCAGGGGCGAGATTTATAATTCGGCAGGGGAAGGCAAATGTGTGTATACAAGCCGAAAAGAGCTGGCAGTGGCCTATTCAAAAATGCTGCTTGAAAACCAGCATAATAGACAAACCTATAATTTGGCCGGAGAGGCTATTTCTCAAACTCAACTTGTAGAATACATGAATAAACTATACCACACAAAGCTGGTATACCGGCCGGCATCAGTGGAAGAATACACCCAAGAAAGACAAAATGAATTGGGTGAGTTCATGGGAACCATTATTGGCGGTATATATGAGGGAATACGGAATGGAGCATTGGATGTGGAATCAGATTTTTTAAAAGCCGCAGGAAGACCCCATAAATCACCTCTTGACATGATTCAGGAATTACTATAATATTTGCTCATAGCCAGGAATATCAACCTTAAGTGGCTACTTAACTGTTAAAAAAGAAGACAAAACCAACTATTATTTCTTAAAATATACATGGATCTCCTCTTCGGATATTTCATGGATCCAGTGTTTATAACCTAATCCTATGGCTTTATCCAGGAGAGGGGCAGGGAGGAAAGGGGCAATGATTTCCAGAATCTCTTTCTTGTTCAGCTTTTTTACAGCCGACAATACCACGTGTACAGGCTGCTCTCCTTCATGAAGCATATCCCGGACATCGATGGTTTCGACCACTCTTCTTTTGTTGAACCAGGAGGGTTTTTGGCTGATATATGCTGTCTGAGTTTGAGCGAAATCCGATATTTCAGACTGCCCGGTTTCCTTTCTTAATACATTTACCAGCTCCTCCACCTTTAACCCGCCCACCGCTGCTGCCTGGCTGAGGCTTGTAACTCTGCCGATGGTTTTTCTCAGAAGGGGATTCCGGAGCTTCGTAAATGGTGGAGCCAGCGATATCAGGACATCCTCCAATTGAGGATAGGCATCCAGTAAATCGGAGATCTTTGTTTTAGGTGTGATAATGAGTTTGTCCATTCTATTCTTCGGTCGTTTCCCCATATGATAAAATGCGTCTTTCTCCCTTAAGTTCACGGGCATTGGTCAGGTCCTGTGACACCTCCAGTGTTCCGAGATATTCTCCTTTGTCATCTCTTAAAGCATAATATTCTATGAGAATGAATTTTCCCTTTATCTGAATCCAGAACGGAGCATGCGATTCTTTGCCGGATCGAAAATCCTCAATTATTTTTTCAACGATATCAACGCTTCCGGGGGGATGACATAAGCGAACATCCCGGTTAATAATGGAACGGCTGCGAGGAAATATCCGGTGCTTGCCCTGCGAGAAGAATTTCACTTTATCATTTTTGTCCACAAAGGTCATATCCACCGGCACCGTATTCAGAATTGCTTTTAGTTCAGCCATAGTAAAGCTACCCGAAGGAAGGTTTACAGAACCATTTGAAATATCGGAATGTTCTTCAGTTCCCGATAGATCCTGAAGCCCCTCAGGCTTCCATTCAACCTGCGGATCATAGAGGGTAAATCCAAAATCAAGGGTTTGCTTGTGTATATTCCACCAATCATCGACAGAAAGTACATCCATGCACATGGGGAACAGGATCTCCTCTTCTTTCTGAATCATATCAGAAAGCGCTTTTAAAGCTGGGAAATATAACAGCTCCAGGGCGTCAGACAGGTCCTGTTTTGACAGATCCTCTTCCCTCAACAGGGCGATGCACCCTTTAAGTTGATCCCGGATCTCATCATGCTTGCCCCACATGACTTTGGGGGGACCGGTAATCTCATTTTTTTCAAGGTAAGGGAAGACCAGGTACTCTTTTCTCTGATAATGCTTATCAATGTCCATCAATTCATTGAAGCTGGTCAGTAAGACATGGATAAAATTCCTGAAATTATCCCGGGGAACCTTTTCCAGCGAATGAAGCAGATTGCTGGCTTTTTCAAGCGTTTGTCTTATCTCTCTGTTTTCATGAATAAACACATCCACCGGGATGCCCTGCCGGGATTTCCTTTGCCCCACTCAGGTCCACATGTCCCTCTAAAACCTCACCGTGAATATCACATAGTTTCAGGACCTCAGATTCGGGTAAGCCCTCGCTGATAAGCTCCTGTTCTACTTCCACCACCTCCCCATAGGGTATGGACCGAAGGGTTTCGATGAGTTCCTGCCTGACTTTTTCAGGCGATTCCCCTTCATGCAACTTCAGTATCAATTCCTTCAAGCGCTCTTTGCGGAATCTGGAATTATTTATCAGTTCACTCATGACTATTCTTCCGTGTATTTTATGATTTCAACCGGGCAACTATCTGCCGCTTCAATAATCCCATCTTCATGAGCGCTAAAGTCCACCCCTTTCTTCACCTGTGCTTCATCAGGCATTTCAAATACTTCAGGGCATATTTCCTCACACAATCCGCAGGAGGTGCATCCTTCTTCAATCATATACATTTTTTATTGCCATTGGGATAAGTTTTTTGTTGTTTATATAAAGGTTCTATGTCATCAATTCCCCGAAACTTGAGCGGTTGAGAACGGCATGACCCTGACTTATTTTTTGAGCCAATGAATCCACGCTTTCGGAATGGGCCATCTTTAACAATTCTTTCCGAAGGGCTACATAGCGATCATGTACCGGACAGGGATTTGCATCATTACAGTTTTTCAGGCCAAATCCGCATTTAGTAAATAGGCCATCGCCCTCCATGACCATGATTATCTGATAAAGCGTTACCTCAGATTGATTGTCTGTGAAAAAAAATCCACCTCCTCTGCCTTTCATGGATTCCAGGATGTTTCGCGAGCTTAGAGTATGTAATATCTTGGCCGTAAACGCTGTTGGAGCTTCTATTTCCCTGGAAATTTCAGCGACCCCGGGACGCATCTCTTTCCAGTTCTGGAGTTGCACATATATCAGTCGCCCGGATGGCATATTCTGTACTTTTTGTAAGCATAAATTTATGGATTTTGGGCTATTATTTTTTCCAGTTTCACGGCCTTAGGGAAAAGCACATTGTTCTCCAGATGTATGTGCCGGTGTAGATCTTTCTCAAATTCTTCCAGGGTCTTGTACGTGACCTCAAAGGTAGAACATCCATCCGGTGGAACCTCATATTCTTTTGTAATTTCAGATAGTTTTAGAAAACGTTCTCCTTCCACCTGGTGTTCCGCTTCCATTTGCTTGATAGCTGACACGGCCATTCCCAAATTGACAGGCCGGGCACCTCCTTCGATGCGGTATTTTTCCAGCTGGCGAATATGGGGGAAAAGGACCGACTCTTCCTCTTTCATGTGCGTTGCAAGCCTGGCAGCAGCTTCCATAAACGATGCCTTTACCTCAAATATTTCCGGATGGTTTTCCCCATGTACATCACTTAGCTTCTGAAGTTTTTGTTGCAGGAATGGAATGGCTTCGTTTATATAGGTGTGATGGATTTTCACAATATGGTTACACAAGCCAGCCAGGGAAAGGGATTCGATAATCGCTGAATCTTTGTCTTCCTTTTGCAGGGCCGTATTTAGTTCGACCACGAGCTTGCCGATGTTAATCCCTTCTTTTTCAGCGGCGTCGTTCAATGAAATATTCCCCCCACAACAAAAATCAATGTTATGTGCCTCAAAGACGCGGGCAGTTGAAAAATTATTCCTTACGATTTCCCCGACTTTTGTATCCACTGTAATTTTCATCATTATCCTGTTTTATTGTTTCAGCAAAGATATGAAAAATAAATAAAATGATAAAAAGGTCATTTTATGATTAATTTATATATTTGTGGCATAAACCCTAAAATATAAATCAGCATGAAGACAAAAAAATTGTGGATCGGTTTCGTTGCTGTGCTCGTGGTTTCGTTCGGGATACTCGGTTATTTTGGCCGTGAAATCTACCGTGAGGCCCCGCCCATTCCTGAAAAGGTGGTCACATCAGATGGAACAATCCTTTTTACCGCACAAGACATTAAGGATGGTCAAAATGTCTGGCAATCCATGGGCGGCCAGGAGGTTGGCTCCATATGGGGTCATGGTGCTTATAAGGCTCCTGACTGGACAGCGGACTGGTTACACCGCGAAGCTATTTTTATTCTCAATAGTTGGTCACAGGAGGAATTTTCAGTTGAATATGAGAATTTGGAAGCGGAAAAACAGGCCATGCTGGAAAAGCGACTCCAGGGAGAACTACGGAGCAATCGTTATGATGAGGACTCAAATTCTCTGACCATTTCAGAGGTCCGTGGCAGGGCATTCCGCTCAAATAGCAATCATTATAAAGGAATATTTATGGATGATCCCGGTCAGGCACATCTGCGGGAGGCGTACAGCATTCCTCCCAACAGTATCAAGGATGCTGATCGAATGGATAAAATGAATGCCTTCTTTTTCTGGGCGAGCTGGTCGACAGTTACAGAACGGCCAGGTAAAGAGATCACCTATACGAATAACTGGCCGCCGGAGAAGCTGGTTGGTAATGAACCCGCGGGATCACTTTTGCTTTGGACTGGATTCAGCGTAATCATTTTATTATTTGGTATCGGACTGTTGGGGTGGTATTATGCTACCAACCGGGAGGATCAGGACCACTCGGTGGCACCCTCAGTTAATCCCTTGTCGGGTACCCGGATGACCCCTTCTATGAAGGCGACCCTGAAATATTTCTGGGTGGTAACCGCATTGATCCTGGTTCAGATACTAATGGGTGTTGTTACGGCCCATTATGGGGTAGAAGGGCTTGGATTCTATGGCTTGCCATTGGCCGACTTTCTTCCCTATTCCATATCAAGAACCTGGCACATACAGCTTGCCATATTCTGGATCGCAACCTCCTGGCTTGCTACGGGATTGTTTATTGCCCCCGCAGTTTCCGGTAAGGAACCCAAATACCAGAAAGCCGGGGTTAATTTCTTGTTTATTTCCTTGTTGATCATCGTTGTTGGATCCCTTATCGGGCAATGGATGGGAGTTATGCAAAAGCTTGGACTGGTAGAAAATTTCTATTTCGGACACCAGGGGTATGAATACGTTGACCTGGGCAGGTTCTGGCAGGCCTTTCTCTTTATTGGCCTGGTCCTTTGGTTGTTCCTCATGGCCAGGGCACTTTGGCCGGCCATACAGCAAAGAACAGAAAACAGGCACCTTTTGCTGATGTTCCTCATTGCGAGTATAGCCATTGCCGCTTTCTACGGTGCGGGATTGATGTGGGGCAGGCAAACCCACCTGGCCATTGCTGAGTACTGGAGATGGTGGGTGGTTCATTTATGGGTGGAAGGATTTTTTGAAGTTTTTGCGACGGTTGCTATTGCTTTTCTTTTTGTGAGGATGCAGCTGATCCGGGCATCAATTGCAACAGCCAGCGTACTCTTTGCCACCATTATTTTTCTTTCGGGTGGAATCGTTGGAACTTTCCATCATCTTTATTTCACCGGTACTCCCACCGCCATTCTGGCCCTGGGGGCAAGTTTCAGTGCCCTGGAAGTGGTCCCGCTTGTCCTGATGGGATTTGAGGCATATCATAACATTAAATTGAGCCGGGCCAAGGAATGGGTGGGTGCTTATAAATGGCCGATCTACTTCTTTATTTCGGTTGCATTCTGGAACTTCCTTGGGGCCGGTATCTTCGGTTTTCTGATCAATCCACCCATTGCACTGTACTATATGCAAGGATTGAACACTACGCCCGTACACGGCCATACTGCACTATTTGGAGTATATGGCATGCTTGGAATTGGCCTGATGCTTTTTGTATTGAGGGATATGGATCTTGCGGCCAAATGGAAGGAGCGTCCTATAAAAATAGCCTTCTGGTCCATCAATATCGGACTGTTGCTGATGGTATTAATCAGCGTATTGCCAGTTGGCCTGGCACAAACGGTAGCCAGCGTAAAGCACGGATTGTGGTACGCCAGGTCCGCAGAATTTCTTGAAACACCTGCACTGGAAACCGTCAGATGGCTGCGGGTTATCGGAGACACCATATTTGCTGTAGGGGCCTTGTTCCTTGGCTGGTTTGTGTTTGGTCTTAAAGGCGGTTGGTCCATAAAAAAAGAGTAGTACCCACGCCCGGCCGGTCCCAAAGATGCCCTTCCTGGAATCACTCACGGAAGGGCATTTTTTATTTTACCCCACTTGACATTCTTGTATTTATAGCGTAAATTTGTTAGCCATTAAAAGAGAATCATTCTCTTTAGAAAATAATTCCACATAAGTATGCAGATGAATGAGATCAAAGATAAGTTAGTGGAAAAAGGACTGAAAGTCACCCCTCAGAGACTTGCCATCCTGGAGGCCATATACTCCCTGAACAATCATCCCACTGCTGAAATGGTCAGGGATTATATTAAAGATACGTATCCGGGAATTGCATCAGCTACTGTATATAAAGTGCTGGAGGCTCTGGTGGAGAACCAGCTTGTTACGAGGGTAAAGACCGAAAGAGACAGTATGCGGTATGATGGGATTGTGGAAAATCATCATCATTTGTATTGTACAGATTCCGAGGAGATAAAGGATTACATGAATGAAGAACTGGATCAATTACTCGCTGTATTTTTTAAGGAAAATTCCATAGATAATTTTAAGATAAAGGAAATTAAGCTTCAGATACATGGTAATTTCTTTAATCGTTAAAAAATATCAACCTGAAAAACTATAACTAGATAAATCTAAACCTATAAAACATGGAACACAAAAAACTCAAAGGTACCACCAATCGTGACTGGTGGCCGAACCAGTTAAATTTGAACATTCTCCGCCAGCATTCTACTCTTACGAATCCAATGGATGAGGAGTTCAATTATGCTGAGGAATTTAAGACCCTGGATCTGGATGCACTTAAGAAGGACTTATATGATCTGATGAAGAAGTCCCAGGACTGGTGGCCGGCTGACTATGGACACTATGGACCGCTTTTTATACGGATGGCATGGCATAGCGCAGGTACCTACCGGGTTTCTGATGGCCGCGGTGGAGGTGGCACCGGGAACCAGCGTTTTGCACCATTGAATAGCTGGCCTGATAATGCAAATCTGGATAAGGCGCGCTTGTTGCTCTGGCCAGTTAAAAAGAAGTACGGCCGGAAGATCTCCTGGGCCGACCTGATGATCCTGGCGGGAAATTGTGCCCTGGAGTCCATGGGCTTTAAGACCTTCGGGTTTGCCGGTGGCCGGGAGGATATCTGGGAACCTGAGCAGGACACCTACTGGGGTTCAGAAGGTGAATGGCTCGATGATAAGCGTTACACCGGTGAGAGGGATCTGGAGAATCCACTCGCTGCCGTTCAGATGGGTTTAATCTATGTGAATCCGGAAGGCCCTAACGGTGAACCCAGTGCAGTGGCTGCCGGCCGTGACATTCGTGAGACCTTTGCCCGCATGGCGATGAATGACGAAGAAACTGTCGCACTGATTGCCGGCGGACACACCTTCGGTAAAACGCATGGTGCCGGTGACGCGGCCCATGTAGGTCCCGAACCTGAGGCTGCGCCCATCGATGAGCAGGGTCTCGGCTGGAAGAGCAGCTTCGGCAGTGGTAAGGGCGGCGATACGATTACCAGCGGACTGGAAGGTGCCTGGACGCCAACCCCGATACAATGGGACAATAGCTATTTCGACACTCTGTTCGGCTACGATTGGGATCTGGTTAAAAGCCCTGCAGGAGCCTGGCAATGGGTTCCCACCGATCCGGCCGCTGCTGATGCTGTGCCCGATGCCCACGATCCCTCGAAACGGCATGCACCCATTATGCTCACAACAGATCTCGCCCTGAGGATGGACCCCATCTATGAGCCGATTTCAAGGCGCTTCCATGAAAATCCGCAGGAATTTACGGACGCTTTTGCACGGGCCTGGTTTAAATTGACGCACCGCGACATGGGCCCACGGTCCCGCTATCTTGGGCCGGAAGTTCCCAAGGAAGTATTGATCTGGCAGGATCCTGTTCCGCCCCTTACCCATGAGCTGATTAGTGAAAAGGATATCGCTGCTCTAAAGGATAAAATCCTGGCATCGGGGCTGTCTGTGTCTCAGCTGGTTTCCGCAGCCTGGGCCTCAGCATCCACTTTCCGCGGATCGGATATGCGTGGAGGGGCAAACGGCGCTCGCATTCGTCTTGCTCCCCAGAAGGATTGGGAAGTAAACAACCCCGGTCAACTGGCGAAAGTATTAAAAGCACTTGAGGGAATTCAAACAGAGTTCAACCGTGCTCAGTCAGGGGGCAAGAAAGTTTCTATGGCGGATTTGATCGTCTTGGGCGGATGTGCAGGTGTTGAGAAGGCTGCAAAAAAGGCTGGTTATGAGTTGAAAGTTCCATTTATTCCAGGAAGAACCGATGCATTGGCCGAGCACACAGACGTGGGATCATTTGCAGTGCTGGAACCAATTGCAGACGGTTTCCGAAACTACAAGAAAGGCAAGGTCCAGCTCAGAGTAAGAGCAGAAGAACTATTGGTTGACCGGGCCCAGCTCCTTACCCTGAGCGCACCCGAGATGACGGTGCTCCTTGGCGGCATGCGTGTCCTGAATACAAACTTTGATCAGTCTAAGCACGGCGTTTTCACCAAGCGCCCGGAGGAGCTCACCAACGACTTCTTTCTGAATCTGCTGGATTTGGGCACGACCTGGAAGGCTACTTCGGAATCTGAAGAGCTCTTTGAAGGTCATGATCGTGCAACAGGAAAACTCAAGTGGACCGGTACACGTGTCGACCTTATCTTTGGTTCGAACTCAGAACTCCGCGCCCTTGCTGAAGTATATGGAAGTGAAGATTCCCAGGAAAAATTCGTACAGGATTTCGTTGCTGCCTGGAACAAGGTAATGAACCTGGATCGCTTCGAACTTAAGGGATGAAAGAAGTCACCTAATGATTTTAAACCATAAAAAAACATGAAAGAAAAGAGTATTGAATTATTAAACAAAGCAGTTGCAGATGAACTTTCTGCAGTTCATCAGTACATGTATTTTCATTTTCATTGCGACGACCAGGGATATGATTTGCTTGCCGGATTGTTCAAGCGAACAGCCATTGAAGAAATGCTACATATTGAAAAGCTGGCAGAGAGAATTATTTTCCTGAAAGGGGATGTGGAAATGGTCGCAGGCTCAGAGGTGAATAAAGTCCATGATGTAAAGGAAATGCTTGAAATGGCTACAAAAATGGAGATTTCCAGTGCAGACGATTATAATAAATGGGCTATCGAATGTTCTAGTAATGCTGATTCAGTATCCAAGTCTCTGTTTGAAGAGCTCGTGGTGGATGAGGAAAGGCATTTTGATCAGTACGATGTAGAGATGGAGAACCTGGAGAAATTCGGGATCAACTACCTGGCCCTGCAATCCATTGAACGGAGCAAGAGCATTGCTGCTGGAAGACCTGTGGACTAACTTTTTTCACGAGTAATCCTTAACGATTTCATTTACTCCATCCAGGATATAATGGGGGCGGTAGGCAAAATCTTCAATGGCTGCCCTGTCAGCAATGCCTGAAAGAACCAGGCAGGTATCAATTTCTGCTTCAATTCCTGCAACAATATCGGTATCCATCCGGTCTCCAATGATAATGGCATCTTCCCTTTGAACGCCTATTTTTTTCAGGGCAATGCGCATCATCAGGGGATTGGGTTTTCCCACAAAATAGGCCTGTTTCCCGGTGGCCAGTTCAATGGGAGCTATCAGGGCCTTGGTGGCCGGGGCAATTCCGTTCTCGATGGGACCGCTAATATCGGGATTGGTCCCCACCAGTCGGGCGCCATTTTTTACCAGGTTTACCGCTTTTTCGATGATCTCATAGCTATAAGACCTGGACTCCCCCATCACCACATAGTCGGGATCAATATTGTTGCTGGTATAGCCATTATTATAGAGGGCATTGATCAGGCCGGCCTCTCCAATGATGTATGCACTTCCATTGGGCTTCTGATTGCCCAGAAAGGTTGCGGTTGCCAGGGCACTGGTATAAAAATGATCCGGTCCCACATCGATTCCCATCCGCAATAATTTCTCCCGAAGCTCCCGAATGGTCCGCTCACTGGAGTTTGTCAAGAACACAAATCTCTTATTTTCGTCCTTCAGCCAGTTTACAAATTCCTTGACGCCATCTAATACCTTGTTTCCATGGTAAATAACACCGTCCATATCACAAATGAAGCCGGTTTTGTTTCGGATTCTCTCAATCATTGTTTTTTTTGTCATCGAAACGAAATTTTTTCCGGGCAAAGATACCTTTTTAATCAGGCAGAATTTAAACCAAAGGAGGGTTTATCCTCAAATCAGTAATTCGTATACAACTATCGGTAAATCGTATTAAGCAAAGCTGTTAGGATGAGTGTAGATTTGCGGAAGGAAAATAAACAAGCTAAAAATAATCCATCATGAATAAAAAAGTTGCATTAATTACAGGAGCATCTTCAGGAATTGGAGAATCCGCCGCCATCTTACTGCACCATGCAGGATTTAAAGTGTACGGAGCAGCACGCAGAGTTGAAAAAATGAAATCCCTGGAAGGCAAAGGAATTTCCACCGTTTCTTTGGATATCACTGACGAAGCTTCTATCCTTAAGTGTGTAAATACCATAGTGGAAAAAGAAGGAAGCATTGATGTCCTGGTCAACAACGCCGGGTACGGATCCTATGGGGCGATTGAAGATGTCCCCATGGAAGAGGCGCGCCGCCAGTTTGAGGTGAATATTTTCGGACTGGCAAGGCTGACGCAGCTGGTGCTTCCCGGAATGCGTGAGAAACGTTTTGGAAAGATTGTAAACATCTCTTCCATGGGAGGCAAAATATTCACTCCCTTCGGAGGCTGGTACCATGCCACCAAGCATGCCCTGGAAGGATGGTCCGACTGTCTGAGGCTGGAAACCAAAGAATTCGGCATTGACGTGGTGGTGGTGGAACCTGGCGGGATCAAGACCCCCTGGGGCATTATTGCCGCTGATAACCTGAAAAAGACTTCCGGTTCAGGAGCCTATGCTGAGGCTGCTAACAAATCGGCCGAAGGAACGGCTAAAATGTACAGTTCGAATCGCCTGACCCAACCCGAGGTAATCGGTAAGGTAATCCTGAAAGCCGTTACGACAGCTAAACCCAGAAGGCGTTATGTGAAGGGCATGGGAGCCAAACCCGCTCTGTTTGTCCGCAAGTGGTTTGGTGACGGAGTATACGAACGTATGATAAAGGCTATGATGTAGATACAGATTTGGAGGACATAGCTCAACACTTGTGCAGGATTAATTGTTATTATAAGAATGGAACACATCTTACATATTGAAACCATCAGTGAGCTGAACAAGATTATGGGTCAGGAAGAACCCAGACATCCCCTGATCGGCCTCATTGACTTTTCAAAACTGGATTTTGCCCATCAGGATAATCTCAGGATATCCACCGGATTTTATACCGTGATGCTGAAAAATCTTTGCCCCGGAGCCTTGCGATACGGGCGTAATTATTACGATTTTCAGGAAGGGACCCTGTTTTTTATGGGTCCCAACCAGGTGGTCTCCATGGAGGATCCTGATGAGACCCGGGATGTGTATGGCTGGGGATTGGTTTTTCACCCGGAGCTTGTACGCGGGACTTCCCTGGGGCCAAAGATGAAGGAATATCATTTCTTTTCTTACAGTTTGTTTGAAGCACTGCACCTGTCGGAACAGGAAAAAGAAAAGCTTACAGAAATTGTGCAGGATATCGATCACGAGTTAAATCAAAACATTGATAAGCATAGCAAAACGCTTATTGTATCCACGCTTGAACTCCTGCTTAATTACTGCAACCGTTATTACGACCGGCAGTTCATTATCCGGACAGAAACAAACAAGGATATCATAGCCGATTTCGAGAGCTTGCTGGTGCAGTATTTTGAATCGGCAAAACTTGAGGAGCAGGGCTTTCCTTCCGTAAAGTATTTTGCCGAGCAGCTGCACCTGTCTCCCAACTACCTGAGTGATCTGCTAAAGAAAGAAACAGGCAGGAACGGGACCGATCATATCCAGCTCCATGTCATTGATCTGGCAAAGAATAAATTATTGGGTTCTTCTTCAGCGGTCAGTGAAATTGCCTATGAACTGGGCTTTGAATACCCCCAGTACTTCAGCAAAATGTTTAAAAAGAACACCGGAATGACGCCGGCGGAGTATCGAAATCTGAATTAGTCTTTATATTTTAACGGGACCCAGATCCGAACTGCTGCAATTTTCCTGCACCTGCTTTAAGGTTTTAGCACCGGGTATGGCAGTTTGACAGGCAGGGTGTGAAATGGCAAAGCGAAGAGATACCTGGGTTTTAGTCTGCTCCCTGTACCTGTCAAACAAGTTCTGATGACCCTCAAGGTTTTCCAGGTAGGTGTCCAGTTTTTCCGGAGAAAGATTCATGCGCCTGTGGTCGTCCTCTCCGAATTTTGAATTTCTGTCAAATTTCCCGGTCAGCAGGCCAAACAGAAGCGGAATCCTGACAATAACTCCAATTCCATGTTCCAGGGCTTTAGGGAACAGAACTTTCTCGGCTTCCCTTTCCAGCAGGTTATAACGTACCTGGATGCAATCCAGGATATCGTGATGCTGATCCAGCAAAGGAGCCTGTTTACTTTCTTCGAATGATTTGATGCTTAAACCGGCATATTTGATTTTTCCATCTCTCTTCAACTTTTCCAGGGCCAGCCAGGGCTCATCCCTTTCCAGCAGGCTTAGCTCCGGACTGTGCAACTGGAGTATATCCAGGGCATCCACCTTAAGTCGTTTCAGACTTTTTTCAGCAGCTCGGATCAGGTAATCCTTCGAGTAATTGGGAGTAATCGCTCCGTAGCCATCATCATCGTCGGGATTCGCGTTATAAAAATCGCTCCCCGCTTTAGTTGCAATTACCAGGTTTTCCTTACCGCGTTCCTTGATTACCCTGGATATTAATTTCTCCGAGTGTCCAAAGCCATAAACATCGGCTGTATCAATCAGGGTAACCCCCTGATCTATGGCTGCATTTAGTGCCTGGATGGATACTTCATCATCCGTTTTTCCCCAGTGCATTCCACCAATGGCCCAGGCGCCAAACCCTATGGTGGAAACCACAGGACCACGATTCCCCAGTTTTTTGTATTGCATATGGATTGTTTTTTAACTGTTAAAATTTAGAGTTGTATGATAATCTACGAAGTTATGGATTTCTCTCAGCCTATTAAACTCAATGCTGTTGAAAAGCTTTACCAGGAAAAATAGTTTGTATCTTCAACACGTATGAGTAAATGGATACATACGGAGGTATATTCCACGCCCTATGGAGAATTGATTCTGGGAAGCCATGAGGATCAACTTTGTTTGTGCGACTGGCGGTATCGGAAGAGCAGGGAAAGCATAGACCGGCGAATTCAGGATGGGTTCAAGGCCAGTTTCGTCGAAGCAGGCTCCCTGGTCATTGAGAGAAGCAAAGAACAGCTCATTGAATATTTCAAGGGGAAAAGAAAGAAATTTGAACTCCCGATCCTGCTTGTGGGAACTGAGTTTCAAAAGAGGGTCTGGAGATCTTTGCTGGAAATACCCTACGGCAAAACACAAAGTTACCTCAGTCTTGCCGGAAAACTCGGCGATGAAAAAGCAATCAGAGCCGTGGCCAGGGCCAATGGGGAAAATGCCATATCCATTGTTGTCCCCTGTCATCGTATCCTGGGAAGCGACGGAAGCCTGACCGGATATGCAGGCGGGGTGAGAGTAAAGAAAAAATTATTGCAGTTGGAAAACGCATTCCTCCAGCAGGAATTCCAATTTGAGAACTGATTTATTCAGATGCATATGAACCTAGTATCCTGGAACGTAAATGGCCTGAGGGCGGTGGCCAAAAAGGATTTTTTTACGGATCTTAAGAAGATGAATCCTGATATTCTCTGCCTGCAGGAAACCAAGGCCCAGGATGATCAGGTAGCAGCAGTATTATTTGGGATGGAAAACTATGAGCTTTTCTCAAACTCGGCTGAAAAAAAAGGCTATTCCGGAACAGCGGTCCTGACAAAAATCAAGCCTTTAAGTGTAAGTTCTGATATGGGAATAGCAGAACACGATAAAGAAGGCCGTGTGCTTTGCCTGGAATTTCAGGACTTTTACCTGGTCAACGTGTATACCCCCAATTCCGGGAACGACCTGAATCGTTTGGATTACCGGCAACAGTGGGATCTGGCCTACTTCAATTATTTAAAGAAGCTCGAAAAGAAAAAGCCGGTAATTACCTGCGGGGATTTTAACGTAGCACACCGGGACATCGACCTGGCCCGTCCCAAACCCAATTACAACAAGTCAGCCGGATACATGCAGGAGGAGATTGATGGCATGGATCGCTATATAAATGGAGGATTTGTGGACACCTTCAGGCAGTTTCAACCGGAAACCCCAGGGGCTTATTCCTGGTGGAGTTACCGTGCCGGTGCCCGCAGTAAGAATGTGGGCTGGAGAATTGATTATTTCCTGGTGAGTGATTCCTACAGGGATAAGGTCAAAGGTGCAACCATTTTGAATGAAGTGCTGGGCTCAGATCATTGTCCTGTACAAATAGTATTGGCTCTGGATTCTTAAAAAACCCTTACATTTAGTGGATGTTATTCAAACGCATCAAGAGAACCGTTGAGATGCCCTGGATCCTGATACCCGGATTGTGATACTATGGCCTTTCTCCAACGATTTTAGTCACCCGTATTTCCAACCGTATAATTTTTCCATAATGAGTAAAGTAATTGTTTTAGGTGCCGGAATGGTAGGTAGTGCCATGGCCATCGATATGACCAATAAACATCAGGTAACTCTGACTGATAAAAGCCGGGAGGTTTTAAATAAAGCAAAACAAAAATGCAGCGATTTAAAAACCCTTCAGTTGGATGTTACTAAAAAGGAGGAGCTGCAGAACACAATAAAACAGCATGACCTGGTAATTAATGCTGTCCCCGGGTTTTTAGGATTTGAAACCCTGAAAGCCATTATTGAGGCAGGAAAGAACGTTGTTGATATTGCCTTTTTCCCGGAAAACTCACTGGAGCTGGATGGGCTCGCCAGGAAGCACAGGGTAACGGCCATTGTGGATTGCGGGGTGGCTCCGGGAATGGATAATGTGATTTTAGGCTACTACAATGGACTTTTAAAACTCACCGACTTTGAGTGCCTGGTTGGGGGCTTACCCAAGGTAAAAAAGTGGCCATTTTGCTATAAAGCCCCCTTTTCTCCCATAGATGTGATTGAAGAATATACCCGTCCGGCCAGGTATGTGGAGAACGGAAATGAAATAGTCCGTGAACCTTTGACCGATTGTGAGTATGTGGAGTTTGATAAGGTGGGAACCCTGGAGTCCTTCAATTCCGACGGCTTGCGATCCATTATTTATACCATGCCTCATATTCCCAACATGAAGGAAAAAACCCTTCGTTATCCGGGGCATGTGGAGTATGTGAAGGTCCTCAAGGAGAGTGGCTTTTTTGAGACAGATCAGATGGAAGTGAATGGAAGCAAAATTTCACCCCTGGATTTCACCAGCCAGATCCTTTTTAAAGAATGGAAATTAGGAGAAACAGAGGAAGAGATTACCGTATTCCGTGTAACTTTGAGAGGCACAAATGCAAAGGGGGATACAGAGGAGGTCGTGTATTCCATGCACGATGAGTACTGTTCTAAAACGAAGACATCTTCTATGGCACGGACTACTGGTTATACAGCCACTGCGGCGGCCAATCTGTTTTTGGAAGGTCTGTTTACGGAAAAAGGCGTATTCCCTCCTGAACTGGTGGGCAAACATAAAGTCTGTTTCGACTATTTTATGAACTACCTGAAGGAAAGAAATATCCACTATGTTAAAAGCGCTCGATTGCTTTGAAAGGGAGCCTTTGAAAGAACGTGGTTTCAATGGCAAATAACAAAAAAGAAACCGCCTCAATTTAAATCTTGAGACGGTTTCCGTATTTAACCTCTATTCTAACACTTATCTGCTATTCTGCGGGTGGAAGTAATACCTCATCAATCACATGTACTACTCCATTGGTTCCCTGAACATCTGTAGCTACCACTTCTGAAGTTCCATTGATGATTACGGACTCGCCGAGTGCAATGCTAATGGCTCCATTCAGTGTTGTTACATCACCGTCTGCCAGGTCGCTGGAAAGCACATTTCCTGAGACCACGTGGTATTGAAGGATGGGAATGAGAGTTTCTGCAGAGATTTCCTCAATTCCACTGACGCCCAGAGCTGTATATAGCTCTTCAAAAGCATCATCGGTTGGAGCAAATACCGTAAACGGACCCTCAGCGCTCAGCGTTTCAACCAGACCGGCTTTTACCACAGCCTCTACCAATTGAGTAAAGCTGCTGTTGTTCAGTGCGATGTCTACGACAGAGGTGGGTGTCAGTACAGCATCAATGACATGGATCACCCCATTGCTTGTTTCAACATCAGGAGTGGTGACATTTACGCTTGCATTGAGTTTTACTCCGCCATCCACTTCAACCAGCAGGGTAACCGGATAACCATCCTGAGCTTCATAAATGGTGCTCACATAGCCGGTAACAAGACTCCCGGACATTGCAATGGAACCAAGCACGTGGTATTTGAGGATAGGAGCCAGGGCCTCAGCTGTAAGATCTTCAAAGGCCAGCTCATTGGCTGCCAGAAAATCAGCAAAAGCAGCGTTGGTTGGAGCAAACACAGTGAAAGCACCGTCCATCATAAAGGTACTGGCCAGATTGGCTTTTGCCAGTGCTGCAACTAGGGAGCTGAAGTCGTCAAGACCCATGGCTGCATCCAGAATACTTTGATTGTTGATGGGCAAAATCACCTCATCAATGACATGGATCACACCATTCGTACCTACGATATCAGTGGCAACAACTTTTGCGGAACCGTTTAGCATCACACCCATATCGCTTACTTCAACCACGATTTCGGGGTCAGTTGCATTGAGTGAACTAATAATCCCGCTGGAAACTTCATCAGAGAATACCGGACTTCCAAGCACATGATACAGAAGTATGGGACTCAGATCCTCGGGTACATTTTCTCCCAGTGCTGCAAAAGCATCGTCGGTGGGAGCAAAAACGGTAAAGGTTCCACTGGGATCAGAGAGAGTTTCTGCCAGGTCGGCACCAACAACTGCAGCTACGAGCGTTCCGAAACTACCATTCTGAATTGCCAGGTCTACTACGGTCGGAGGAACCAGAACAGCGTCGATTGCATGGATCACCCCGTTGGTGGCCGCGATATCGGCACTGGTCACAGTGGCAGAGCCATTTATGCTTACACCCATATCGGTTCCTATGTACATAGATACTGTTCGACCCTGAGCCGGGCTCAGAGAAGAATAATAACCATCCGTGATCATGCTGGAGGTTTTCGTTTCACCCAGAACATGATAAAGCAGGATGGGTTCCAGATCGTCGGCAGAAAGTTCCGATATTCCACTAACTCCCAGTGTGGTGAATAAAGCCTCAAAGGCATCATTGTCGGGAGCAAAAACAGTAAAAGTACCTGCGCCACTGAGCGTTGTTGCCAAATCGGCTTTGATCAGAGCTTCAACCAGGATACTAAAATCTTCATTGTCTGAAGCAAATTCAGCAATGGATAAGAGTTCAGGCATTTCGGGATCCATTGGATCCTCTTCCTTTTCACATGAGCTGAGTAAAAACATCCCAGTTACTAGGGTCAACGTTAAAAGATAACTTAGTTTCTTCATGGTTTCTCAATTTTATGGTTGATTTGTAAGGTAAACGTCTCCCAGCGGTTTATGTTCAACAAAATAAATATAATATTAAACAAAATAATTATATTTTATAAGCTAAAAAGCAGAAGATATACTACTTAAATAATTGAAATACAGGGATTAGTATTCTTGGGAACAAGATGGCTGGTGCATGTTTGTTTAACATAATATTAACAAATGTTAAACAATATGACCAGATCTTCAGACGTCTATTTAGTACGGCCGCGAAATTTTATATAGGCATATACGGGGATTCCTGAACTTAGGAGAATAATCCCCCAGAACAGGACTTCCCTATCCAGGCCGGTGATGGCCCATAGGGAATAAAGAAAGGCTGGTATGGAAATCAGGGAGGCAGAAATCAATCTGCTTCTGCTGTAGCTCTTCTTTTTCCTTAAATAAAGCATAATTTCTGACAGGGAAGAGAAGAGGTAGGGAAGCAGGCAACTGAGGGTGGAAAGCATGATAATAAAGGAGAACATCTTTACCAGTCCCCTGGTATAGTTGAAGCCTACCAGGAAGGAAGAAAGTATACTGGCAATAAGAAGGCCCATAACAGGCACTCCCCTTTTGGATACTTTTTTAAAGCCGGATGGAAACAGCTTATCCCTGGCAGCCGCCATGGGGAGTTGGCCCTGGAGCAGGATCCAGCCGTTTAATGCTCCAAAACAGGCAATGGCTGCTCCTGCGGCAACCAGGCCTGCGGCCCAGTTACCCCAGATTTTTTGTGCGGCATCGGCAAAAGGTGCTGCTGACTCCTGCAATTCGGCCGGTGATATAATCCCCATCACTCCTACCGTGCTGGAAATATACAGCAGGGCGGCTAAAAGAATCCCGGCTATGGTGGATTGTGGGATGGTCTTGGATGGATTCTTTACTTTATCCGAAGGGATGGTAGCAGATTCCAGACCCAGAAAAGCCCAAAGAGCCAGAGCTGCAGTTGCAGTGACTGCATCAAAATTGGACAGCTCGCTTAAATTGAAGGGGGTAAAATGAGCTTTGTTAAAATAAAGATAACCAAAAGTCCCCAGTGCGACCAGGGGCAGAATTTTTAAGAGGGTGGTCACCAGCTGGACCAAGCCGACCTTCTTAATACTTTTAGTATTGATGTAGGTAAAGAACCATATGGCTCCAACAGCCACCAGGGCTGAAAGTAATGGATTTTCTTTAAGCGAAGGGATAAAAATGGAAAGGTAGCCGACTCCCGCCACAGAAATTGCTGCATTCCCGGTCCAGATAGAGAGCCAGTATCCCCAGGCAACCAGGAAACCTGCAAAGTCGCCAAATCCTTCCCTGGAAAAGGAATAGGGTCCTCCTGCCCTGGTGATTAAGCTGCTAAGCCTGGAGAACACCAGGGCCAGAAAAATGCTACCAAGTACAGTGAAGAGCCAGCCGAAGACCGAAATTCCCCCATAGAGAGCCAGGGCTGCGGGCAATAGAAAAATTCCCGATCCGGTCATATTCCCTACCACCAGGGAAGTACTCAGCCAGAACCCGATTTTTCCCTTCTCTTCTATTTTATTTTCCCTCAATATATTTTTCCCCTCTCCTGATTAGGTCCATGGATTTTTCAGATTCCCTCACGGCCCGGGAAAACAGATCCTGAGTATATTCAATGAGCTCCTTCTCTGCTCCAGGCATATGCTTTTGATTCCAGGCTTCCAGGCTTAGGGAGGACCAGATAGTATCTGCGACACTTAATTCCTGTAAAGAAGCCAGCGTCTGTTCAGAAGTAAAATAGTCACCCCCATGACCCACCCGGTTTATTTCATGAAGATTGACAGACTGCTTATCCAGGTTAAATCCCCCGGCAAATTTTCTGGCCTCACCAATGATCTGGCTGGAAAGCACCACGGTGGTGGGAGAAAAAGCCATGGAATCAAAATTACCTCCCACAAAAGGGGCACAACCAATCTTTCCCATGCAGGAACTCAGGTGATTGAGCCAGAGGTCTGCGGAAGCAAGTAAATCTGCTCCACGGCCATTATTGCTTCCAGAAGTGCCACAGTGAGGGATCTCATAAAAACTCATCATTTCGGCACAAGCCAGATTCAGTAAATAGGAGGAGGGGGTGTATTGGCTTCCCATGCTTCTCATATCAAATGCAGCCGGCAGACTTCCCAGAATGATTTCACTCCCCTCCCTTACCAGCTGACTGAACACCAGTCCGGCAAGCAGTTCTGCATTTAACAATGCCAGCGATCCTGCTTCCGTAACTGGAGAGCTTCCGCCGTACATGCTGTAATTGGAAAACATAAGGGGCAGGTTACGCTTGATGGAGGCAATCATTTTGTCTGTGGTAGCTTTATTCAGCACCAGGGGGGTGATGGGATTCACATAGGGAATGCAGAAGGGTCTGGCCGAGATATCTCCATGAAGCGCTGAAAGCAAATCAAAAACATCGTTGATTTTATTAGCTCCCGAGATCAGTAATACCAGGGGTTTGCTGGTATTGGCATACATATCCAGAGTGGCATACATATCCAGCTTCTCCACAGGCACATCTGAAGGGATCCCCAGGGTTGAGACCATCTCATAGTTATCCAGAAGATCGCCCAGTTTGGTGGAATGCTGCATATGCTTTCTGGTAAAGGGTGCCACCTGGTTGCTCGCAATATCCTGAAACCAGGAGTTGGTTACCCCAATCCCAAAATGGGTTTTCTCACCCTGCTTCTTCCCCAGATGAAAGGCGTGCTCTCCCGAACTTTTGAATACTTCGATGTTTGAAGGAGCTTGCCTGAGGGCATGGTCAATCAAGGTTTCCTGGATATATACCACATCACCACGGATCTTTACCCCGTCTGATTTTCTAAATATTTCAAGGGCTGTGTTTGACTCCACTTTGATCCCGGTGCCCTCCAGTATTTGAACGGAATAGCCATGGACTTCCTGGATTTGTTCCAGTCCAAGCAGTTGCAAATGGGGACGAACCTTCATAGGCAAATCAAAAATACTCCAAAATTTTATCGATCAGCTCCATTCCAGCTCTGGAGCCCGTGTCGTGGAACAGAATGTTTCCTGAAAGATCACTCAGTTTGAGCTCTATAGTGGCATCCACGCTCTCCTTGATGATCCTGGTCATGGATCCAAGTTCTGGTGCTTTAAGCAAACCGGCCTGCTTGTTCAGGGCTTCAATCTCAATCCTGTATTTCTTGTTGGATAGCTTTACATGGAGCACATTCCCGGAATATTCCAGTTTTTCAATTCGTGCATTGGACCATGTGGACAGGTTGATAAAACGATCTTCAAGCTTCAGATAAGAAATAAACCCAATGAAATAACTTCCCAGCCATGGAATTTTAGCCACTGAAAAAGTAAAGGAAGTATGGCTGGAGTTGAAGGTGTTGCAGTGCAGCCAGACCCAGGATTCCGGAAAGGAGGTCCCCCAGTCTTTTTCAATATATCCGGTTCCCTCATTGAAATCCACAAAAGTTTCATTGATCTGAAGCCCTCCTGAAAGATTGTGGTACATGGAAACCACCCCGTGCTTGCATTCCATAAAGGGAACAAAGGAATACCATCCCATGATGCCCGGATTTAAGACGGAAGAGGGATAAGCTTCCATGGCGGTGTATGAAAGGTCTCCGGATATTTTTTGGGAGCTATTTTGCAATTCCAGGCGAAGGCCCTCTTTGCTGAAATGGGATTTTTCTATTTGAACCTTTAATTCTTTTCCCGAGGCTGAAAAATCTCCCACAGGAAATTCATACACCTGGGATTCGGCCGTAATTCCATTCAATACCTGGATAAATGCATGGCGTCCCCCGGAAGAGATGGAGATCCCCGGGATAAAGGACCAGACTTGTTGCTTGTCGGCTGATACATGTTTGAAATACCATCCTTCGAAATAGTTCCTGCGGGATAGCGATCCCTGGAAGGCCCATGGTCTGAATAAACTCATTTTCTTTTGCATTTTATATAAAGATCCTTGCGGATCCAATCAGCCTTTGGCTCATATTCAAGTAACTGTTCGTATAATTTGCACGCGCGCTCCTGCTGGCCCGTATCCACGTATGCATTTGCCAATAGCAGCACGGTGTTCATATAGATCCAATCCCGTTCTGTTTTTAGTTTACTGTTTTCCAGTAGCGCCACCCCTTTTTCATAGTATTGAATAGCTTCTGTTTTGGAGCCCCCCAGGAATTTAGGAGTATAGAACCTCATATTACCCATCTCTACATTACAATTGAAGCAGGTATTGGACGATTCATTAGCCGTATTAATATATTTCAATGCTTTAGGGCCCAGGAACATGGAGCTGAATTTACTCAGTACAATGCGGTATCCCAGAAATGCCCCCTGCAGGGCAAGCACATCGGCCCTGCCATGAAGTGTTTCTTCCAGTATGTCCGATTTTCTCATGGCATTTTTCAGCGCCTCTTTGGCCGCTTTTTCTTCTTCCTTACTTAGCAGGTATCCGATGTAGCCATAGTATGCGAAGCAGAGATCATACAGAAGTGCCGGATTGGAGCTGCGTTCATATTCCTGGTTCATTTCGGAGATGATCCCCTTCCATTGATGCATCTGTTCCCCGATGTAAGAGATGTAAAGTCTTTGCTTATAGGTATTCCGGTCTTGCGCCTGGCTAAAGGAAAACAGGACGGAAAGCAATATGAGCAGCGTTATCTTTTTCATTTCAGTTCTATTTTTCTCCCTTTCCACTCCAGGCTTCCTTTGGATTTTTGCAGCAGAGCCAGGCTTACCATTTGCAGAAAACTGACATGCTGCAAGGGAACCATCAGGAGGTTAAGAAATACATTCTGGTGACTGGCCAGGGCGATTAAAACCCTGCTTAAAATAGCCGCTCCAAGTGAAATAAGAAAATATGGAAGTGACCACAAGCCTATAAAGATCAAACCAAAACTGGTGAATAAGATAAAAAACATCATCCATAAAAGACTGCCGGAGAAAAAATGCAATACATTCTTTGAAAAACCACGGATAGCCTCCCGGTAGCCGGAATACATCCGGCACTGAACCCGTAAATCACCAAGGTGGGTGGCACATCGAAAGGCGTTCCGCTTATATAAGCGCATTATTTCAATGTCTTCCACCGGGCTTGAGCGGACAACGGCGTGGGGTTGCAGCTTACGATATACATGATCTTTGAACATCATAAACTGACCATTGGCTGCTGAAAAGGAGCTTCTTCTACTTAAATGTACCATAGGAAGCGGCAACAGCGACAGCAAAATCCAGTTCATGACCGGGACGGTAGCTCTTTCGGCGGGAGTCAGAAGGATCTGTCTGGGAAATATGGATAGAAGAAAAAGTCGCTTTTTATTCATTAAACAAGCCATGCTGGAAATGATATCCCCCCGAATTTCCATATCTGCATCCAAAAACAGAAGGAGTTCCCCTTTGGCTTTAGCGGCCAGTTGATGGCAGGCAAAGTTTTTACCGGTCCAGCCGGGTTTAAGATCTTCCCCTTTAAACCAGTCTATTTCCGTATGCTTCCTGGAATATTCTTTCAGGATCTGAGGGGTGCTGTCTTCAGAATGGTCATCACACACCAGCACTTCCAGATTTTTATATTCCTGTTTCAGGAGGCAATCGAGAATCCGGCCGATGTGATGTTCCTCATTTCTTGCCGGAATCAGCACAGAGATTTTTCGATCCTCTCTGCAGGGATATTTTCCAAAGGTGGTTTGAAACAGAAAATTGACCAGTACTACCAGCAAACGAAGTCCGAGGAAGGTCATGGATATGCTTGCCAGGATGACCATCAGATTAAATTTTCGTGCTGTAAGGAGATGCAGTGAGAATGAAAGCGCCTGAATGCTTCCTCCAATGACTTTGCCTGGAAGTCTCCCCGATAACGTAAGGTTCTGATAAACAGGGTTGGCAAGACATTTGAAAAATAATCCACCAGGTTTACATTAAGCATTATTACGGGTGGAGGATCACATTTAGCCAGGATCCTCTCCACTCCTCCGGCAAAATGAAAATCCTGATGGTACAGGCTTTCAATTTTGCCCTGGGGGAACATCATCAACAGGTTTTCACTCCGATTGAGAATTTCCGCCGAGTACAGGATGCTTTCCACGGCCGACCTGGAGGACTTTTCCACCGAGAAGGCCCCGGCCTTATTCAGGAACATTCTGTTTTCCAGTTGCTCCCTGAGCATCATCACATGAAATTTCTTCTGAAAGTGCCTGTAGGATAGATAATTGCCAATGAAACCATCCCACCAGCTAAAATGATTGGAGATCAGAAGCACCGGTTTATCGGCAGGGCAATCATCCAGCTCCGTGACAATGCCCTTGAAATGCTTCCTGAGCATTCTGGAGGTATACCACCTGAAAAAGGCCGTATGAAAACGAGTATGTCCCGATCGGATTATTGCCAAAATAGTCTGCGTATAGCGATTATGATGATAAAAAATGCAAGTTGATACAGGTATCCGTGTATGGCCACTTTCCTTTTTTGGCCGGCAATGGAGGGGTAGGCCAGCAGGCAAAAAAGGAAGGATATAACAAACCAGCTAATATAGTTCTGCAGGGGTGGTTCTGAGTTTTGCCAGGACCACATGTCACTCATAATGGCAAATTTCTCAATAAAAAAATCACTGGCGGTCATGATCAATGCAGCCAGCAGGCTTACCAGGATTCTGCCAAGGCCTGTCATGGAAGCCAGGGCCAATCCTCCGTATACCATAATGACCCAGTTGATCCCTATAATTACAGGGACGTCAGCTATTTTAAGACCCAGGGTCCTGCCATATTCATACACACCAAATATTTTACCGGTATACACGCCGGCCAGCTCCACGCCAAAACCCGCCAGGAAGATAAAAATCATCACCAGCCAGAACTTACTGTCCCGCTTTGTGTGGTACAGAATGAAAATGCTTAACAGCAGGAGCAGGGAAAAGGGGGTTAAGAAGCGAAACAGCTGATGAGAAAAAGGAAGTGAAAACCCAACGATTCCCACCATATACCATGCCCGAAGAACAGGCAATATATTTGATTCGCCTGGTAAGCTTACCTTCCTCATAGGCGATCAAGATACGATTTCACCTCCTCTTCTACAATTTTAGCCGAAGCGAGACACAGGGGAATTCCTCCGCCCGGATGGACGCTTCCTCCCACAAAAAACAGATTCCTGATCCGTCTTGAAAAATTCGGATGGCGGTTAAAGGCAGACATGGCTGAATTGGAGCTGTTCCCATAGAGAGCTCCGGCCGTGGAGAGGGTCATTTGTTCGATGCTTGACGGGGTGGCTACACGCTCAAACTCAATACCGGAACTGAGATCGATGCCGTGAACTTTCAGCTTGTTAAATATGTGCTCTCTGGCTGCTTTGGTCAGTTCGTCCCAGTCTTCCCCACGGTTATAGGACGTATTGATCATTACAAACAGGTTACTGCAAGCGGGCGGTGCATCCTCCTTGTTTAACAGGGAACTATTGTAGATATAAACTGTAGGGTCTATGAAAGGAATGGACTTCCCTCTGGGCGAAAGTGCCCGGAATTCAGCCTTATAATCTCCCGAGAAAAAAATGTTGTGAAGATCGAGCTGCTCAAAACTGCGGTTCACTCCCAGGTAGAAAATCATGGCTGAGGTGGAGAGATCCGGCTTTCTCACGGTTCTGGGAGACCTGTTATGTGGCAGCAGGTTCTTCCAGGTTTTGAAAATATCCCCACCGGAAACCACCAGGTCGGACCGGTAAACAGCGCCCTTTGATAATATGCCGGCGGCTTTCTTATTCTCCACTAAGATCTCCTCTACCAGACTATCAAAGTGGAAGATGACTCCTTGATCCAGAGCGAGTTGATAAAGATGTTCCACAATCCGGAAGATTCCCCCTTCAGGAAAATAAGCCCCCAGATTGTGTTCCAGGTGTGCAATCATATTCAAAGTGGCAGGCGCTTTGTAGGGATCGGAACCGTTATAGGTCGCATAGCGATCGAATAATTGGATGGCTTTATGGCTTCTAAACGTTTTCTGGTTTAAAGCATGCATGGATCGAAAAGGACTGAACTTCATCATTCCGCTTATCACTCCCAAATTGTCTTTGTTGAATAATTTGGAAAACCTGTGAAACGAAGAGAAGAGAAATATGGGAGAGCTCAGGTTATAAAGACTCTCTGTATCGGCCAGGTATTTGGAGACCCGCTCCGAATCCTCTCCGGCTACCCGGGCAATTTCTTCTGCAAATTGGGCTGGATCTGCAGGTGCCGTAAAAACGGTTCCATCCGGATAGAAATACCGGGAGATGGTATCCAGTTTTTGGTAGCTCAATTTTCTCCCCGAATCAGAGGAAAGCTCTTCAACCAGATGAGGGAGTGTAAAAAGCGACGGCCCGGTATCGAAACGATATCCTCTCTCATTGATTTGGCCGATTTTCCCGCCGGGCACGCTGTTCTTTTCGAAAACGCGTACTTTTAGTCCCATGGCGGAAAGCCGGATGGCCGCAGCCAGTCCTCCAGCTCCGGACCCAATCACGATTGCAGATTTTTGCATAAATGATCTTTTTAAGCTTTCATGTGTTGTATAAAGTTAATCATACTTTTAATAGGAAAGCACGTGCTATTTTTTGTACTTTGGACTCTCATTTTTAAATAGATGAAGGCATTAATTATAGGAACCGGGATAGGGGGACTCTCTACGGCGCTGCGATTGCTTAAGCGCGGTTATGAAGTTGAGATGGTGGAACAGTTCTCCCAGGCCGGGGGGAGGCTGAATCAGTTGAAAAAAGATGGATTTCTTTTTGACATGGGACCCTCATTTTTCAGCATGAGCTATGAATTCGAAGAGCTGGCAAGGGATGCAGGAATCGATTTGCCCTTTAAATACCAAGAGCTTGATCCCATCTACTCAGTCTGGTACGATACTCCGGGCAAAACCTTCAGAATTTTTAAGGATATAGAAAAACTGGCTCATGAATTTAGGGAATATGAGCCGGGGTTTGCGGCTAAAATGCAAAAATATCTGGCGTCCACAGGAAAGCTGTATCACGATACTGAGAGCAAGATTATCCGACGGAATTATGATACCCTGGCGGCCTATGCGTGGAGCCTCATGCAGGTGCCACCGGGGCATTTACCCAAACTTGGCAGGAACTTCTGGCAGGAAGTAAGCCGGTATTTCAGCTCGGATGAAGTACGAGAAATTATCTCACTGGTAGCTTTCTTTCTTGGAGGAACACCCTTCAATACTCCCGCGGTCTATACGATGCTTTCCTACACCGAATTTGTTCATGATGGCTATTACAATGTGGAAGGAGGGATGTATAAAATCACAGAAGGCTTTGTGGACCTCCTGCAGAAACGAGGCGTAAAGATCTCCTACAACACTTCTATTTCGGGATTTCTTTCCGAGGGCGACAAAATTACCGGGTTTACCGATCAAGAAGGGCGCGAGTTTAAAGCCGACCTTTATGTGGTGAATGCCGATGCGGCAGTTTTTCGTTCAAAAGTACTGGAGCGTAAAAAATATAGTACGGCCAGGCTGGATAAGATGAACTGGACCATGGCCCCCCTGACCATCTATCTGGGGCTGGATCAGAAGGTGCCCCATATAGATCATCACAACTACTTTTTGAGGAACAATTTTGTTGAGTATTCCAATAAATTATACCGGAATAAGGTCAGCCTGGACCAACCCTATTATTATGTGAACGTGGTCTCCCGCCATAACAGCAATGCAGCCCCTGAAGGGGGTGAGGCTGTCTATATACTGGTCCCCGTTCCCGACAGGCGTTACCGGCCCGATTGGAGTGACAGCGAAGAGATCGCCAATGCCATTATCAAGGATCTCTCCGGCAGAATCGGTTATGATATACAACCGCATATCGTCAGCCGAACGGTACTTTCCCCTGTGGAGTGGGAAGCTCAGTTGGATCTGCACCGCGGCAGCGGACTGGGACTTGGACATAATCTTGGGCAGATGGCCTGGTTCAGACCCTCCAATAAAGATGAGCAGTTTCGAAATCTGTTCTACACGGGATCATCCACGGTTCCGGGCACCGGAATCCCTATGGCAGTTATAAGTTCAAGGTTGGTAACGGAACGAATTGATAAAGCCTATGGATCTTTATAGCACCACTTCACTGGCCGTAAGTAAAACCATCACCAGGGCCTACACCAGCTCCTTTTATGCCGGAATGAAGCTGCTCAGTCCCGAAATGCGAAAAGCGATTTATGCGATCTATGGATTTGTAAGGATTGCAGATGAAATCGTGGATACCTTTCATGGACATGACCAGGAACGTTTGCTGGAAGAATTCAAGGCAGAAACCTACGAGGCTATTGAAAGGAGGGTGTCGGCCAATCCGGTACTTCATAGTTACCAGTGGGTGGTAAATCAGTATGAGATCGATCCTGAATTGACCGAAAGTTTCTTTACCAGCATGGAGATGGACCTGGTAAAGACCAATCATGATTCCTCAAGCTATCACCAATATATATATGGTTCGGCCGAAGTGGTTGGCTTGATGTGTCTTTCTGTCTTTTACGTGGATGATAAAGACAGCTATGAAGGCCTGGTGGAGCCTGCCCGCAAACTGGGGAAGGCTTTTCAGAAGATTAATTTCCTGAGGGATATCCGGTCGGATATGGATGAACGAAACCGGATCTATTTTCCGGACCTGGAGATCGAATCCTTTGACAGGGAAATGAAGCGGGCCATCGAAAAAGAAGTGAAAACAGACTTCCAGCAAGCTCTGACCGGCATCCGGAAACTAAACAGAGAAGCACGCCTGGGAGTCTACCTGGCCTACCGGTATTATTATCAGCTGCTCCGTGAAATTGAGAAACTGAGCCCCGAACAGTTGCTTTCCGGTAGAACAAGTGTATCCAAGAGAGTCAAATACCTCCTGCTTTTGAAGGCGTTTATCCGCTTCAGGCTAGGATGGATCTGATAGAATTGGTTTGAGCAGCTCATAGATCCTCGGAAACCAGGCTGAAAATTCTTCAGGATGCCTGTACAGGTCCTCTTCAATTTCCTCCGGGGTGCTCCACTTCCAGTCCATGACCTCCCCGGGATCGGGATCAGGATCTCCATCCCACCGGGCTAAGAAGACATGATCTATTTCATTTTCTGTAAGTCCTTTGTCCAATTCTGCCCGGTACTGAAAGGCCTGGACAAATTCCGGGTTTGCTTCTATACCCATTTCAGACAGGAGTCTTTTCCTGGTGGCTTCTTCCAT
Organism: uncultured Bacteroidales bacterium; assembly: GCA_963792395.1. Taxonomy (GTDB): domain Bacteria; phylum Bacteroidota; class Bacteroidia; order Bacteroidales. Next base: position 144,329 of record CAWBWE010000010.1, on the reverse strand, counting down.
GCTTTCACCCTGTGCCAGATGGCTGCAGCAAGTGTTGGTCCACGATCCCCCGGAGTGATATTTATCCAGAGCCCGGCGGTGCATCAGCCACTGACCTTTACTGTTGATTACCACCACGGAGAAAGCCCGGTGTAGCAGGCCTGCCTGGTGTACCTTCAACTTGGCTTCATAGCCCACGATTTGATCCTTCTCATCGACCAGGGCAATCCTGTTATGTGATTCTGCTTTTCTCATTTGAACCATTTAAACAGTTTAAAGCCGATATAGTTTATATATTTTTTTAAACACTGGGGCTATTTGGATGTTATTCATTGAAAGGATTCATCTATTTCGGCAATTACATGAGTTTTAAAAATGTATCTACAGCGGAGCTAAAAATGCAACTAAACAACCCGCAAACTACCCTGATCGATATCAGACCTGTTGAGGCCTATAATGGCTGGAAACTTAAAAATGAGGCCAGGGGGGGACATATCTCAGGAGCCAGAAGCCTGCCTCTTAAGTGGACCAGGTACATTGACTGGATAGAAATTGTACGTTCAAAGGGCATAGGTCCGGAGCAAAATTTAATTATCTATGGGTATGACCACGAATCTTCAGAGAAAGTCGCAGACAGATTTTCCCGATCGGGATATAACCAGATAGCAGTATATAATCATTTCCTGGATGAATGGTGCAGGGATGAAACATTAAAAATGGATCATCTGCCAAGGTACCGGCAACTGGTATATCCGGAGTGGTTAAAAACCCTGATTGACGGAGACACCCCTCCTGAATTTCAAGGAAAGGAGTTTGTAATTTGCCATGGTCATTACCGCAACCGAGGGGCCTACGAGGAGGGTCATATCCCCGGGGCCGTTGATTTGGATACCAATACCCTGGAGTCGCCCGAAACCTGGAACCGAAGGAGCCCCGAAGAGTTAAAAGAAACATTGGAATCCCTGGGGATCACTCGAAACACCACTGTAATACTCTATGGTCGTTTCTCCTTTCCCGATAACAATGATCCCTTCCCCGGCAGTAGCGCCGGGCACCTGGGTTCCATCCGTTCCGCCTTTATCATGATGTATGCCGGAGTAAAAGATGTCAGGATACTTAATGGAGGGTTAAAATCCTGGGAAGATGCCGGGTATGAAGTCACCTCCAAAGACTTTGCTCCTGCGTACCGGGGAGAATTCGGGACATCCATTCCTGGCTGTCCCGAATTGGCAGTGGATGTGCCGGAGGCCAGAGAGATTCTTGCCTCTGATCAGGCTGAGCTGGTAAGTGTGCGCAGCTGGCCGGAATACACAGGTGAAGTGAGTGGATACAATTACATTGAAAAGAAAGGCCGGATCCCAGGGTCTGTATTTGGCAATTGCGGGACGGATGCCTATCACATGGAGAATTACCGCAATCTGGATCATACCACCAGGGAGTACCATGAGATTGAGAAGATATGGGCAGAAGTGGGAGTGGTTCCGGAGAAGCACAATGCTTTTTACTGCGGCACCGGATGGCGGGGAAGCGAAGCCTGGCTGAACGCCTGGCTGATGGGATGGCCCCGGGTTTCCGTTTTTGACGGTGGATGGTTTGAGTGGAGCAATGATCCGATGAATCCTACAGCAACCGGCATCCCGGAGCGTGAATATAAAATAGAAGCATGAATTATGTAAACGAAGATACAGTTAGCCTGAACCGGATTTCCATCACCAACCTCCTGCCGGAAATTGGTCCGGAAGAAGCAAGAGGGGAAATCATAGAGGGTCTCACGGCCAGGCAGAAACGGATATCCAGTAAATTTTTTTATAACAGAGAGGGTTCCCTGCTGTTTGAAGAAATTACCCGTTTGAAAGAGTACTATCCTACCCGCACGGAAAAAGGAATCCTTCGGCAAATAGCCCCTGATCTGATGAGGCGGTATCGGGCTTATGACCTGGTTGAGCTGGGCCCCGGGGATCATTCCAAAATATCCATATTGCTGAATGCTCTGACCGATTTCAAACGGCCCTCTGCCCGCTACCTGCCCCTGGATATCAGTCAGCCAGCCATCAGGAACACCGCAGAAAGCCTGGTAAGCAGCTTCCCCCATCTTTTAGTGGAGGGCTATGCGGTTGATTTTTTATCCCAGTTCGATCCGATCAGAAGGAAACAACCCTCTCTGATCTGCTTTTTTGGAAGTACCATTGGCAATTTTGAATGGGAAGAATCCCTGCTTCTGCTGGAAAATATCAGTTCTCAGATGAAAAAAGGAGATGCTTTGCTGCTGGGGATGGATTTAATTAAACCCGAACCGGTGCTGCACCTTGCCTATAATGATGCCCGGGGGGTAACCGAGGCTTTCAACAAGAATATTCTGACCAGTGTGAACGACTTGATCCGGACGGATTTTCGTAAGGGCGATTTTGATCATCTCGCATTTTATAATGGTAAGAAATCCCGGATGGAGATGTACCTGGTGGCAAACAAGGATATTAACATTCATTCGCCACATCTGCAGGGGAATTTTATGATGTCTCAGGGTGAAACCATTCATACAGAAAACTCTCACAAATACAATGCTGAACATATCCGCGAAATCACTGAATTTACCGGATTGCAATTGCATCAGACCCATAAGGATCAGCAGGAATGGTTTGCTATCGCAGAATTCCTGAAAGTATGACCTGCCCATAAAGCCTAATATGTAAGCCCAAAAAACCAGGAAACAATGAGAAACTTGCTTAAAGGTGGATTTTATTTGGTGGCCATTCTGGTGATGCATGTTTCGCTCAGCGCACAGAATGAATTTTTATGACAAATTAGGAATTAACAGAAATCCCGAAATCATGGCAACTGTAAATGCGTATATCAATTTTGATGGAAATTGTGAAGAGGCTTTTAACTATTACAAATCCGTTTTTGGCAGCGAATTTTCCATGCTGAACCGTTTTTCGGAGATGCCCCCCCAGGAGGGGATGGAGCTTTCCGCAGAGGACCAGGATAAGATCATGCATGTCTCGCTGCCAATTAGCGGGGAGACCATGCTGATGGGGAGTGATACCGGCGGAGAATGGGCAAAAAATTTGGTTGTGGGTAACAACATAATCCTGTCCATTACAGCTGAAAGCAAAAAACAGGCCGATCGCTTCTTCAGTGATCTTTCAGAAGGGGGAAAAGTAAATATGGCCATGGAAAAAACTTTCTGGGGAAGCTATTTTGGCATGTGCACCGATAAGTTTGGCATCAACTGGATGATCAGCTTCGGAGAAGCACCCGACAAATAGGTTATTCTTTATACCATTCGGGGGTCCCGAACCAGTCGTGCATCTCTTTTTCAAAGGGGAGGATGAGCTCTTCAGGCTCCAGCCACTCGCCCTGGTCTCCCGTCTCCGCGATCCAGGTATCCAGGGCCGCCCTCAGCCGGAACAAAGCTTCCCGGTGCTCCGGATTCTCAGATTCCGCCAGGTTGTTGATCTCATGCGGATCATTCCAGGTATCATAGAGTTGCTCATAGGGCAAAGGCTCCATCAGTTCGGCAGCCGCCCCTGTTAGCTGGCCCTTTTCATGCAACTCTCGCATCAGGGCTTTCACCGCAAAACATTTTTCCTTATACCGGTTCAGGGAATTAAAGCCCTGATCCGGTATGAAGTTTCTCATATAGTGGTAGCGTTTTTCCCGCACCGAGCGGATCCGGTTTACTGTTTCATCGATCCGGTCGCGGGCACTGAATGCATAGGTCCGGGCAGGATCGGCAGGTTCACCCAGGAAGACACGACTTTGCATGCTTAAGGGTCGGGGAATCCCGGCCATTTGAAGGGTGGTGGCCGTGATGTCAAGCAGGCTGATAATTTCATTGTTGACCTCGCCAGGACTGTATTGAAAGGGTGCCTGAAGATTCTCCGGATAATAAATAATCATGGGAACGCGAAGTCCGGTATCCCAGCACCAATGGATGCCGCGTGCGTCCAGACGGCCATTGTCACCGAAAAAAACAATGATCGTATGGTCGGTCAATCCCTCTTCTTGCAGTTGTTCCAGGATCCATCCCACCCGGTTATCTATTCCGGAAACAGAGTTGTAATAACGTGCCAGCTCCTGACGGGTGATATCATGATCGGGGTAATAGGGAGGAACTGTAACATTTTCGGGGGTGGCGATTTGAGGATGGTCCTTCTCGCCTACCCATTCCACCCGTTCTTTTGAAGCGGTTTTCCGGTCATATATATCGTATTCTATTTCCGGCGTATTGATCATGGCGAAGAAGGGTTGATTGGCTTTAAGTGTGGACCAATCATCCGTGTCATAGAGGGGCCCCTCATTCACAAAATTGAGATCAAGCTTCCCGGTTCCTACAATTTTATCTCCAATGTTGCTAATATTTGCGGTATAGTATCCCACCTCGCCTAAGCGATGTGTTATCGGCCGCACCCCATCAGGAAGACGGTAATCATCCTCACGGTGCGATCTCATATTATGGGTTCCTGTGGTTGTTTGGTACATACCGGTCATAAAGGCAGAACGGCTGGGTGCACAAACGGGACTGGTAGCATATACATTTGTGAAGATCATTCCGTTCCTGCCAAGCGAATCAAGATTGGGAGTGGCTACAAGCTTCTCTCCATAAATACCTAAATCCAGGTTCAGGTTCTCACCCACGATCCAGAGGATATTGGGACGCACCGGTTCCATTTCCGGATTCGTAATTTGTATTTCATTGTGGGATGAAGTGCAGGAGATTCCTACTAAAACTGATAGAATCAATATTCTACTGCGAAGAAGACGATTTTGAAAAGACCTCATAGTAAGTCTGGTTAGTCTCTCTTGTAAACTTATGAAAATAAAAAGCATCAGGACTCAGGCTTATGTTTCAGATTCGACTCTCAGCCTTCAGACGAAATCCTAAATTATTGTTAATCACCTATTTCAAAACGAACAATAGCAGGAAATTAATGTCAGTCCTTTTACATAGTTCAAAAGCCGAGATCATGAAAAAGTTCATCGTAACCTACCTGGCCCCCCAGAATGCGACATGGAAAACACAAGAGTCCAGTCCTGAGGAAAGGGAAGAAAGCATGAAGGCCTGGATGGCCTGGGCACAAAAATGCGGCGAACATTTAGTCGATTTTGGGGCCCCCCTTGGCAATGGGGTTACTATGCGGCCTGGGGGAAATACTTCGTCCAGTGAAAGCGAGATCCTCGGGTACTCCATATTGCAGGCCGACAGCATGGAGCTTGCTCTTCGACTTCTGGAGGATCATCCACATTTGGATTGGAATGCCGCCTGTGAGATAGAACTTCATGAAGCCCTGCCTGCACCTGGCAGTTGACAGGCCTGAGCCAAAAAGATTTTATGCATATTCCAGGTTAAAAAATATCTCCTGGAAGGGCAAGCTTAAAAACAAATGCTTTGGCAGCTACATCTACCTAACTTCAGTTTTAATAACCTTCCTGCGCCTGTGCTCGTAAAAGTAGTTTGAAAGATTAACAGGCATTGTTGAAAAAACAGAAGAATTTATGAAAGTAGTTTCTGCCATTCAATCCTTATTCGGGAATAATAAAATGGATCAAATAAGCAGGGAGCCTGATTCCGGTGAAGCTTTTGAGAAACCCCTGGTAATGCTCAGGGAGCTGCCCTGGTTAGCTAAACTGGAGGACAGGGTATTCCAACAGGTTTTGAATGGGTTTGAATGTCGTCAGTTCGCCAGGGGAGAAACTCTCTTGAAAGAGCAGGATCCGGGTAATGGGATGTTTGTGATTGTTGAGGGCAGGGTAAGAATTGAGATCCGGGGGATCACCATGGATGAGGTGGGTCCGGGTAGCTTGATCGGGGAAATGGCAGTTTTAACCGGTTATCCAAGAAGTGCCTCTGTAGTGGCTACTTCAATGGTCACGGTGGTTTGGATAGAGAGCTCCACCCTGAAATCCATCATGAAAAAATCAACTGAATTGGAGAACGGGCTTTGGGAATTTACCAGCAAGCGCTTTGCCATGAACCTTCTGGGTAAAAAAGAGCCCTACAGCCAGTGGGAACAAAATATCTTTGTCCAGTGGCTGGCTGCAGGTGAAATAAAACTTCCCAATGAGAATGGGGCCATAAATTTGAAAGGTAAAGTAGGGGTGCTGGTCACCGGAACGGCTTCGCTTCCTGAAAGTAGCACCATAGTCAAATCACCCGTTTCTCTCACGGGGAAAAATTATATATTCAGTAGCGATGCCCGGGTATACGTAAGAGAAAAATAAAAAATCTCAGCGTAAAAAAGAGAATATGCTATATTTGACTTGTTCAAATATGGATTAAGACTATGTGGAAGACTGTTCTTGCCCTCCTGGTAACCATCATTGTAATCCCCATCCTGGCCTTTAGTATGGATGAACCACTCACCCTTTTTCAAAAGGAGATCCTGGTGAAACTGCTTATCGTGTATCTGGTAGCAGCATTGCTGTGTTTTGTGGTAAGCACCCTAACAAATAATTACAGCCAGGTGGATAAGCTTTGGAGCCTGATTCCCATGGTATATGTTTGGATGGTGGCTGTTCATTCTGAATTTGAGCCGCGCCTGATATTGATGGCGCTGCTGGTTACGGTCTGGGGTCTTAGGCTGACCTACAATTTCTCCCGGCGGGGGGGTACTCCTGGAGGTTCTGGACCGGGGAGGAGGACTACCGCTGGGCAGTGCTTCAGGGCCAAGCCCGAATTTAAGCGCCCGGTGGAGATGGCTTCTTTTTAATCTGCTATTTATCTCCCTGTATCAAATGGGATTGATCCTGCTTTTTACCCTTCCCGCAGTGCGCAGCCTGGATGGTTTGCCACTGGAATGGCCAGATTACCTGATCGCCACACTTGTACTCTTTTTCATTGTGATTGAGACTATCGCTGATCAACAACAATGGAATTATCATAAGGAGAAGCGCTAGCCTTGGACGCAGGGGGCAATCTCCCGGAAATCTACAAGAAGGGCTTTGTGCATAAGGGATTATGGGGATTGGTGCGCCATCCCAATTATGCAGCCGAACAGGCCCTATGGATTGCATTTTACTTTTTTAGTGTGTCAGCCACCGGACACTGGCTCAACTGGTCAGTGATGGGAGCCATACTACTGGTGCTTTTATTCTGGGGCAGCAGCAACTTCAGCGAAACAATTTCCACGGGAAAATATCCCGATTATACCAGCTACCTGAAACAGGTACCCCGCTTTGTACCATTTAGCAAACTGAAGAACTAACAACCTCGCATCGTATACTCGCATTTTCGAGGTCAGTCTGAAATTCGGTAGAATCTTTTAATTATCTTCGTGTTTCAGCTATTCGGAACCTTAATTTACACCCTGGCATGCTTAACAGAATCATTGATTTAAGCATTAAGAATAAACTGATTACACTTTTGCTGACCCTTTTCATGGCCGGATTTGGTGTGTTTGCGATCTTTCAGATTCCTCTGGGTGCAGTACCCGATATAACCAACAACCAGGTGCAGGTGATCACCACCTCCACCAATCTATCCACCCAGGATGTGGAACAGTTTATTACCTATCCGGTGGAGCTTGGAAATGTCCAACCTTCCGGGAGTAACAGAGATCCGATCCATTTCCAAATTCGGACTATCGGTAGTTACCATTGTGTTTGAGGACAAGCTGGGGACCTACCTGCCCCGGCAGTTGATTGCCGAAAAGATTAAAACGGCCTCAGCCAATATTCCAGAAGGATTCGGGACACCCGAAATGGGGCCTATTTCCACCGGTCTGGGTGAGATCTACCAGTATATTCTGGATACAAAACCCGGGTACGAGGATAAATATTCCATCATGGAGCTCCGAACCATTCAGGATTGGGTGGTCAAACGGCAACTTATCAGGAATCCCCGGTGTGGTGGAGGTAAATACCTGGGGCGGTTTTTTAAAGCAGTATGAAGTGGCCGTCAATCCTGAAAAGATTAAGGGATTGGAAATATCCCTGCTTGAGGTATTTGATGCCATTGAGAAAAACAATAGTGTGGCCGGTGGAGCCTACATCGAAAAGCAGAACCAGAGCTTATTTTATCCGGGGGGATGGACTGGTTTCTTCCCTGGAAGATCTGGAAGAATGTTGTGGTCTCCAACCAGGGAGGGGTTCCCGTCCTGGTCAAAGATATCGCCACAGTTCGATTTGGCAGTGCCAATCGTTTTGGTGCCATTACCGCCAATGGCGAAGGAGAGAAGGTGCTGGGACAGATCATGATGTTAAAGGATGCCAATTCCAACAAGGTAATTGAGGCCGTTAAGGAGCGGGTGGCAGAAGTTCAGGAAACCCTTCCGGAGGGAGTTTTTATCAACCCGATCCTGGAGAGAAGTGAACTGATCAGTAAAACGTCCCTGACAGTCTTTGAAAACCTGCTTTTTGGATGTCTGATTGTCTTTATTATTGTGGTCCTTTTGCTGGGTAATCTGCGTTCAGGTCTGGTCATTGCTTCCATCATTCCGCTTTCGCTCCTATTTACCATTTCGATGATGTATATTTTTGGCATCGATGCCAATCTGATGAGCCTGGGGGCACTCGATTTTGGGATCATCATTGATGGTGCAGTAATCATAGTTGAATTTATTGCCATCCGGCTTACCCTGAACCGGGATGAGCTGAAGGGAGGTCGAGGGAGATGAGAAGCAAACCCTCATGGACCGGATCACCTATGACGGGGCCTCCAAGATGATGAATTCCGCCATTTTCGGCCAGGTGATTATTCTGATTGTTTTTATTCCCGTACTTTCGCTGAGCGGGGTGGAAGGAAAGATGTTTCGTCCCATGGCGCTTTCTTTCAGTTTTGCCTTGCTGGGGGCCATGTTTTTTGGGCTGACCTGGTTGCCGGTGGCCTCGGCGCTTTTTCTGCGGCCTGAAAAGGAAAAACAATTTGCCCTCACCCGTTTTATCATGAAGCTTTTTTACCGTTCCTACGACCCGGTCATACGCTGGTCCTACGATCACAAAGTGGGTTATTTTTGGACTGGCTATCGCCTCCCTGGTTTTCACCGGAGTCATATTTTCCAGAATGGGTGGAGAATTTGTACCCACCCTGGATGAAGGGGATTTTGTGATACAGCCGGTGTTAAAGACCGGAACTTCTCTTTCAAAAACGGTCGAACTGACTACCCGGATGGAGAATATACTGATCGACAATTTTCCGGAAGTAGATCAGATTGTCTGCCGGATCGGGGCTGCTGAAGTACCTACGGACCCCATGTCCATGGAGGAGATAGATATGATCATCAAGCTGAACCCCAAAAAAAGCTGGGTTTCAGCTGAGAGCAAAGAGGAACTGGCCAATCGTTTCAAGGAGGCGCTGAGCCTTATTCCGGGTATCGATTATGAGTTCACCCAGCCCATTGAAATGCGTTTTAATGAATTAATCACCGGAGTACGTGCCGACCTGGCCATCAAGATATTCGGGGAGGACCTGGATATCCTGGCAGAAAAGGCTCTGGAGACCAAGGCTTTGATCGCCGAGGTGCCCGGGGCTGCAGATATTATCCTTGAAAAGACGGCAGGGCTGCCTCAGATGAGTGTGAAATACCAGCGCAACAGAGTCGCTTATTATGGCCTGTCCATAGAAGAACTGAACACGTTATCTCACCATGGCATTTGGAGGTGCTTCAGCAGGAATTGTTTTTGAAGGAGAGAAGCGATTTGATCTGGTAGTTCGGCTACTGCCTGAATTTCGCAAGGACATTGAGCATATCCGGAATCTTCCGGTTGCAGATTCCCAACGGGATGCAGGTTCCACTCAGTGAACTGGCAGAGATTGAATATTCCACCGGTCCGGCCAAAATATCCAGGGATGATACACGGCGCAGGGTAGTGGTCAGTGTTAATGTACGCAACAGGGATCTGGAATCGGTGGTGACAGATATTGAAGCCATCCTGCTCACGGCAACTGGAATTGCCGGCAGGTTACTCGGTGGATTATGGCGGGCAGTTCGAAAATCTCAGAAATGCCACCAAAAGACTGAAGCTGGCAGTGCCGATCGCCCTGCTGCTAATCTTTATTTTCCTTCATTTTGCCTTTAGTTCCTTTAAGGAGGCCGCCTTGATCTTTACGGCAGTCCCCCTTTCCATTGTGGGAGGTGTTTTTCTGCTCTGGATCAGGGGCATGCCCTTCAGTATTTCGGCCGGGATCGGATTCATTGCTCTGTTCGGTGTGGCTGTGTTGAACGGGATCGTTTTGATTGAGCATCTGAAAGATTTGAAAAAACAGGGAATTACCGACATGCGGGAGAGGGTGTTGAAGGGAACCACTGAACGACTTCGCCCGGTTCTGTTAACGGCCGGCGCCGCCGCACTGGGATTTCTGCCCATGGCTATTTCCAATTCAGCCGGAGCGGAAGTGCAGCGTCCGCTTGCCACGGTGGTCATTGGCGGACTGGTCACTTCCACGCTGCTTACCATGCTGGCATTACCGCTGCTTTATGCAGTGGTAGATGAAATTACAGGGATTCAATTATGGCCTCCGCGGTTTAAGAGACGAAAGATTTTACCGCTTTTACTCCTGCTGCTTCTTCCTTCGCTGGCTGTTTCACAATCTCCGGATCCCCCGGGAGGTGAAGCGGAAGGGCTCTCTTTAGAGGATGTTCTTGAGATCGCATATCAAAACAACAGCGAATTAGAAGCTTATCGTTTGATGGCTGAGGAGAGTAGTGCACTTATTCGAACGGCCTATTCCATAGACAAAACCTCCCTCTACTACAGCTATGACCAGAACAACATAGCCTCCAACGACTATCCCATAGGGGTCTTCGGAGGAGAGCAACGCTTTGATTTCCCTACGGTATATCTGGCCCGGAAAAAAGCCAACACCTTTGACTACAACATGGCGGTGAACCGCCTGGAAGTAAAACAAAGAGAACTTACAAGGGAAGTATCAAAAGCCTATTATCAGCTTTTATACCTGAAAAACAGGTTGAGACTTTATGAGAAAGTCGACAGCATTTACAGAAGGGTTACGCTTGCATCGGAGACCAATTATAATCAGGGGGCCATCACTTACCTGGAGTTGCTTAATGCCCAATCAAATCAGCAGGAGGTTTTCCTGATTCAGAGCCAGATGCAGCATGATCTGGATATAGCCTTTGAGCATCTTTCCACCTTGATGCATGTGGACTCTGCTTTTAGTAGTTCAGAGGAATCTTTGGAGATCTTAGTGATGGAGGCGGACAGTGTGGGATCGGATCCCGGATTCCACTATTTGCAAAATGCACTGTTAAAACAGAGCGCTGAATTAAAAGTTGAGAAAAATTTGCTGCTGCCGGATATAACCCTGGGATATTTTAACGGAACCAACAGCTATGGTGGAGCCGCGCACTACCAGGGTTTCGAGGTAGGTTTGGGTGTGCCCCTCTTCTTTGGGGAACAGCGGGCCAGGGCTAAAGCTTTGCAGTTCTCCATCCAGGCGACAACGAATTTGCAGACCCACTATATCCGGACCTATGAAAACAGGCTGTCTGAATTACAGAATGGTTTGGCGAAATATCAGGAAGCCATACGCTATTATGAACACACGGGAAAGCAGCTGGCAAACGAACTAATTAGGTCTTCACAGAAGAGCTATTCGGCTGGTGAAATAGATTTTTTTCGCCTGGCACAAAGCCTGGACCGGGCCATAGAAATAGAACTGGGCTATCTGGATAATCTGAATTCTTACAATCAAAAGGTGCTGGATATTAACTACATAACGCTTGAGAATTAACGGAATGCATATGAAATACTCTTTGTTTATTATTTCGATACCGGTATTGCTCCTAAGTTTCTCCTGTCATCGCAGTCCGGGAGAAGAGAGCTCCTCCTCCTTGGGTCCTTCGATAAATTCCGATGATGTAGAGGGTACTATTAGCATCTCCAGAGAGCAGTTTGAATCCATGAATATGATGGTGGGAGATGCTGTTCCAACCATGTTCAGTACCAGGGTCAGCGCTAATGGCTATGTGGAGGCATCGCCCTCAGGAAGGGCGGAAATAGGCACCCTGATATCCGGACGGGTCAGGCAGATTAACTTTTCCACCGGGGATTATGTCAAAAGGGGGCAGACCCTGTTTACCCTGGAGAGTTATGAACTGATCCTGTTGCAGCAGAGCTATGCAGAAGCATTTCAACGCCTGAAATTACTGAAGACAGAATATGACCGCATGAAGGTGCTCTGGGATGAAAAGGTTGCTGCGCAGAAGGATTTTCAGAAAGTCGAAAGTGAATACAGGATTGTTCAGGCAGAGGCGGAAGGCCTGAAGGCACAGCTAAAAATGATCTATATCGATCCTGAGGTGATTGAAAATGGGAATATTGTACCCTACCTGCAGGTTAAATCACCTATCTCAGGGACCATTACCCGTCAGCAATTAATGTTGGGGCAACACCTGGAACCCATGGAAGCAGCCATGGAGATTGTCAACGAAAATAAGCTGCGTCTAAGATTGGAGTTATTCGAAAAATCCCTTCCTGATCTCCTGGTGGGTCAGCAGGTGCAGTATTCCCTTCCGGACCGGCCGGACCGGATCTTTACAGCTACCTTAAGTCATATTGGTAAATCTGTATCATTTGAAACCCGGACGGTGGAGTGCTATGCCAAGATTGAGGAGAAGGATAAGATGGCTTTTGTAAATAATATGTTCGTGGAAAGTACTATTATTACCTGTGAAAGAGAAGCCCTGGCCATTCCCGAGGAAGCACTGATCAGGGAGCCTGAAAGAGATTTTGTATTGATCCTGACCCATGAGACTGCTGATGAGATGACTTTCCAGAAAATTCCGGTCAGAACAGGGGCCACCCGCCAGGGACATACGGAATTACTGGAGGAGAACCTGACTTCCATCTTAATCGAAGGCACCTACAGCCTCTGGACGGATGAATGATCCCATCGATAATTTATCTCTTAGTTGATTAAACTTAATAATAAGTTTGGAGAACTAAAAAATAAGTTATATGTTTGATCCGTAATAACGCAAAAAGGTGATCATATGGTAACCCTGACCAAAGCGGAAGAACGGATTATGCAAATACTGTGGGACCTCGAAAGAGGATTTATCAAGGATATCCAGGAGCAGTTTCCCGAGCCCCGGCCCCCTTACAATACGATCTCGACCATTGTGCGGGTGCTGGTGAAAAAGGAAATAGTTTCCTATAAATCCTATGGAGGTTCCTACCAGTATTTCCCACTAATTACACGTGAAGAGTATCGCAGCGAGCAGATGGGCCGGCTGATGAATAACTATTTTGGAAACTCATTAAAAGAGGTGGTGAATTTCCTCTCGGAAAAGAAGGACCTGGATGTGGATGAGCTTGATGAAGCCCTGAGAATGCTTGAAGATCTGAAGAAACAGAAGGGAAGTATATCCTAGCTGCAAAATGGCACCCTTCATAATATACCTTCTGGAGACAGGCATTTGTCTTTCCCTGCTTTACCTGGCATACTGGGTGTTTCTCCGGAAGGAAACCTACTTTAATTTTAACCGCTTGTTTCTGGTGGGGAGCATAGCGCTGGCATTGGCAGTGCCCTTTTTGCACCTGTCCATCAGCATTACACAGGGAAGTTCGCTGGAGAACCCGGCACTTGGCGTGTTGAAGTTTCGACAAAGCTACGGGGAATTCATTCGCTATATGGATGCCGATTTTGGAACTGAGCCGGGCTTGAGGCATACTTCAGGAAGAACCGGTACTGTAGAGAGGACCAATGAAGAGGGATTGATCCCCACCAGGACCAGGCATGGAAACAGTGAAGTTCTTAGCGAATTGCAGGTCGATGCCGGAGATAGCCCCGGCATGCTAAAAATATCTCTTTCAGAAATACTTATTATCATATATATAGGTGGAGTAGTTTACTTTTTTGCCAGGTTTGTATACCTGGTCATCCGGCTCTACCTGCTGGCGAAACGAAACAGGGTTAGCAGGCAGGATGGTTTCCGGATGGTCGAGATCGAAGAAGAAATTTCTCCATTCTCCTTTTTCCGCTTTTTGTTTATTAATCATGGATCGTTTAACGATTCAGAACTTATGCACGTGCTGGAGCATGAAAAGGCACATATCATGCAAAGGCATACCACGGATCATCTTTTTGCACACGGACTTGCTGTTTTCCAGTGGTTCAATCCTTTTGCATGGCAAATGCGAAAGGCACTGAAATCCACACATGAATATATTGCTGACCGGCAGGTCATTGACAAGGGGATTTGAAAGAATTGATTACCAGGCATTATTACTGAAACAGGTGATCGGGTATCACTCTGTTGAACTTGTAAACAACTTCAATTTAAAACCCATTAAAAATCGAATTGCCATGATGAATAAAACTAAATCGGGACTGCCCGCAAAGCTAAAAGCTACGCTGGTGGCACCCTTTGCTTTACTTATATTTTTCCTCTTTGCCGATTTTACCATGAAAGGAAGCGAGTACGAAGCTCCTGCAGCCATTGCCGATTTGCAGGGATTGTGGATTGGACAGCCGGAGGATGAGTTCAGCCATGTACTCCTGATTAATGAAGAGCGCTTTTCTTATACCGAAGGCATAGAGATCCGTGATTTTTATCTGCGAATTCAGAAAGGAGAACTACTGCTTTCGGAAGCTCCGGGGCGAAGTGAAACAGCTCTGCGCTTTAAGCTGAATGGGGATCAATTGACCCTCTGGTGGAACGATGCCCGCAGCAGCACATATAGCCGGTCCAAGGCAAAAAACACCCTGGATCAACTAATTTTGAAGTATGGAGTGTCGCTTAAACTGCCCTACATTTCCCAGTACAGATTGATGGGGGATGAGTCGCAGATCTACAGGCTTAGCATGGGGTTGAAGGAGAACGGGGAAGTTTTACTCGCTTTTGACGGAAAATCCATTCAGCTGTCAGATCTCCCGGCTCTGGTAGAAACGAAGAAGGAAGAGCTAAGCAAAATTGACCAGGGTTCCCTGACCGCAATTTTCCTGGTGGACCAGAATATTCCCATGGCAGAGGTGGAAGAGGTTCGGGGGGAATTGAGGAAGATGAATGCCCTGCATTTTGCTGAAGGGGGATATCCACAGGGTGATCTGCATCTTTCCCCACTGATCTATCATGCAGTGGCATTACCCAGATTACTGCCTCCCTCTAATGCCAAAGCACTGGATAAGAAGGAAATGGAAAAGCTTGGAGGCAAGCTGCACACCATTGACCTGTCGGCCCGAAATTCCACTCCGCGGGAGGTGGATGAGGGACTCCGGAAGTTTCTGGGGAGCAATGAAGATGGAAAATATGTGATCTCACTTGAGTATGATGGTGCCATCCCCTATGGCCAGTATGTGGAATCGGTGGATCTGGTCTGGAAGACCGTATACAGTTTCCGCAACAGGCTGGCCATGGACCGATACAATGTGCCATATGATAAACTGGGAGAGGACATTCAAAGGGAGATCCGGAAGGCCTATCCCATAGCTCTGTCTGAATCCATGAAGACGGCAGCTATGGACACAACTGATTACTAGTAGTAGATTTTCAATAAATCAGCTTCCAGGGACAACAGCTCCATTTTGTAACGGAGTAACAATTGCTGGTTCCGGAAGTAGAAATCAGAGTTATAGAAGTATTCTGACAGGGATATTTCACCACTTGACATGGAAGAGGTCAGGAGATTCAGGCTGTTAGCCGAACCCAGGGCCTCTTCCAGTTTTTCAACCCGCCTGTGCAGGTTATTAAGCTGATTCAGCTTTTGGCGGATTTTACTTTCCTGCTCATAAAGGTATTGGTCATATTTAGCCTCGGACCGGATCAGGGCCGACCGGGCGGTTTTTACCGTTTGGGTATTTTCCCAGAGGGGGACCGAAATCCCAACCGTAAAACCCCGGAAAGCTTCGGAAGGGATTGTTTCGGAAAAGTAACCAGCCGATATTTTGGGCAGGTGCTCACTGCGCGCCAGGCTTGTTTCCCTTTCTTTTTCATTACGGTCCTGTTGATGCAGTTGTGCTCCCGGTCCCCTGCGGTAGTCGGCAAGCAGGCTGTCTTCCCGGATAAGGATGGGTTCGGGAAAGAGGGTATCCCTGAGCTCTAAATCCTGCCCGCCGGTCATTTCCAACAGGGCCAGGCGATTGTTTTGCAAATCCGATTGAACCTCCTCGAATTCACTTTCGATAGAAGCTACCATCAGATTGGCCTGGTTGTATTGCAGCAGACCCACTTCTCCGGCTTCCAGCATCTCGGCAACATCCGAACGAATGATCAAAGCCTGCCGCAATCGCTGATTTAGAAGCAGGGAAATCTGGTTTAAATGAATCTGCCTGACCCAGAGTTGCCTGGCTTCAGAAAGAACTTCCTGCCGAATCAAAAGGTATTCCAGTTCGGCCCGGGTACGCCGGATCTTTTTCAGTTTGGAACGATGGGCATAGGCTGTGGGGAAGTCCATTTGCTGCTTGACCAGGATGTTCACCTTGTTTCCAATCTGGTCGGGATTTCCAAACAAATAACCCAATTCAAATTCCGGATCCGGGGGGGTGTTTCCAGTGCCCGCGCGCAGAATGGCTGTACGGGATGTCTCTCTGGCCACCAACAGGCTCCGGTTGTTTTCCAGCACCAGTTTCATCAGGCTGTCAACTTCCTGTGTCCATGCAATGCTCTGAATAAGTAAGGTAAGGCTCAGGGTATATAGGAGTTTCCTTTTCATGAGTTTCTTTTTTCTAGCATGTAATAAACGACTGGAATGACCATCAGGTTGAGCAGCGTGGAAGTTACTAATCCACCCAGAATTACAATGGCCATGGGGCTCTGTATCTCGTTTCCAGGTTTGTCTCCGCCAAGAGCCAGTGGTATTAAGGCCAGGGCTGAAGCCAGGGCCGTCATCAGGATGGGATTCAAGCGGTCCACGGAACCAAAGATGATCCGTTCTTTCAGAGACAAGCCTTCTTTGCCAAGCTGAATATACCGGGATACCAGTAAGATGCCATTACGTGTGGCAATTCCAAAGAGAGTGATAAAGCCGATAATGGATGGGATGCTAAGCACTCCGGAACTGATCCAGATGGCAAACACCCCTCCAATCAGGGCCAGAGGCAGGTTCAGCAGAATCACACCGGCCACCATTCCACTTTTGAATTCCTGGAATAGGATCATGAAAATGACCAGGATAGCCAACAGCGAGGTGATCAGCAGGGTGAGTGAGGCACGCTGGGCACTTTCAAACTGTCCCCCGTACTGCACCCTGTAGCCTTCGGGCAGCTTCACCTCTGAATCCACAATGGAGCGGATATCATCCACCACGCTGCCCAGGTCCCTGCCGGAAGTATTGGCCGAAATCACAAGCTTGCGCTGCACGTTTTCCCGGTTTATCGTGTTGGGGCCACTGGAACTGATCACATCGGCCACATAACTGAGGGGTACCCGATTGCCATCGTAGGTATCGATCAGGGCAGCTTCAAGGGCTTCCTTGCTATTCCGGTAAGATTCGGCATAACGCACCACCACCGGATAGTTAAGGTTGTCATCATAAACTTCTGCATATTTCTCCCCGGCAATGGCTGTCTCCACAAACTCGCTCAGTTGATTCTGGGAGATTCCGTAACGTGCCAGCATTTCACGGCGGGGCCGGATCTGGATCTGTGGAACTTCCACCAGTTGTTCCACATTCAGGTCCACCAGACCGGGTACCTCGCCAAGCACATTTTTTATTTCGTTTGCCTTGCGGTACATGGTTCCCAGGTCAGTGCCGAAAAGCTTGATGGCTATGCTGGCCCGGGTTCCGCTCAACATATGATCAATGCGGTGGCCCAGTGGCTGACCGATGTTCAGGCTCATACCCTGCACCTGGGAGAGTCTCTCGCGTACTTCCTTCATAAAGTCCTCATGATCCCGCTTCCCCAGTCGAAAGGGCACATCGATTTCAGCCGAGTTGGTTCCTCCGTGACTGTGCTCATTCAATTCTGCACGTCCGGTCCGGCGGGAGACATAAAGCACTTCAGGGATTTGCATCAGCTGTTCATCAATCTGTTGGATCAGAACATTACTTTCTTCCAGGGAAACTCCCGGAAAGGTCACTGTGGTAATGGTCAGGGTCCCTTCATTAAATTCCGGCAGAAAAGAGTGTCCGAAACGAAAGAAGAGCACCAGGGCAACAAGCAGCAAACCTCCGGACCCTGCCAGAACCGGTATTCTCCAGCGCAAAAGCCCCTCCAGTGCTGTCCGGTACCAGCTGTTGAGCCTCTGAATCAGGGGATTTCCCCCACGCTCATCCCGTTCCATCTGCTTCCTTGTGGTAAGCAGGTAGGAGGAGAGAACCGGGGTCAGGGTCAGGGCTACCAGCAGGGAGGCCAGAAGGGATACAATAAAAGTGATTCCCAGAGGCTTTAACATACGGCCTTCCATGCCCGACAGGAAGAAGAGAGGAATGAAAGATACAATGATGATCAATGTGGCCTGTACAATGGATGAACGGATTTCCACGGAAGCTTTATAGATAACGTGCAGGTGACCCTCCTGTTCCTCCCTGGGCTTCCGGTGGTTTTGTTTCAAACGTTTCAACACATTTTCCACATCAATAATAGCATCATCCACCAGGGCCCCAATGGCTATGGCCATCCCACCCAGCGACATGGTATTGATGCTTAGTCCGAATACCTTGAGGGCAATCAGCGAAAGAATAAGTGAGAGAGGAATGGCCAACAGGGAGATTAAAGTAGTTCGCATGTTCAGCAGGAAGAGAAAGAGGATCAGCATTACAAACAATCCTCCCTCCAGCAGCACACGGAACACATTGCTGACCGCCGTTTGAATAAAATCGGCCTGACGGAAGATCTCCGAATTTATTTTCAGTGCTGGAGGCAAAGTGGCTTCCAGTTCATTCAGGGCCTCCTCAACGTATTGGGTCAGTTCGAGGGTATTCACACCGGGTTGTTTTAAAATAGTGAGGATTACCGCTTCCTTTCCGTCCAGGTAAGCATCACCCACCTGGTCGGGGTGAGAGATTTTCACTTCTGCCACATCTGAAATCTTTACAGGTCTTTCGTTCCGTATCCTGATCACAGAGGAGCCGATGTCGGCCGGATTGGTGGAGCGACCTGTAACCCGGACAGCATATTCCTGTCCATACTGGTTGATGATCCCGCCAGAGGCATTGCTGTTGGTATTTTCTGCGCAGCGGATCAATTCTTCCAGGCTGACATCATGGTATTTCATCTTTTGGGGATCGGCCAGGATCTGATACTGCTTGCTCAATCCCCCGATCACCACCACCTGAGCCACTCCGGTAACCGACAGGAGCCTCTGACGAACCTGTTTGTCGGTAATTGTACGTAAGTCGAACATGTCCAGGGAATCGGAACTCAGAGAAACCAGCATAATTTCTCCCATGATGGAAGTTTGGGGGGCCAGAATGGGAGCAGGGATATGTGTCGGAAGCTGGGCCGCTATGGTTGGCAGCTTTTCACTTACGATCTGCCGGGCTTTGTAAATATCCATATCCCACTCAAATTCCACCCAAACAATGGAAAAACCATAGGAGGAAGAGGAGCGGACCCGCCGCACACCGGTGGCCCCGTTTAAAGAAGATTCAATGGGAAAGCTCACCAGAATCTCCACCTCTTCCGCTGCCATGCCATGGGCATCGGTCAGAACCACTACAGTAGGAGCAGTAAGATCGGGAAACACATCAATTTCCATGTTTCTTGCCGTGAAGAGTCCGCCTGCCATCAGAAGGACTGAAAGGAAAATTATCAGCATCCGGTTATCCAGCGAATATTTTATAATTCTATTTAGCATTGTAGAGAATTTTAATGTGAATGTCCGTCCGCGATTTCCCCGTTCTCCATGGAGGCGGCCTTGATAAGCATAGCTCCCCGGGTAACCACCCGTTCACCTTCTGCAAGTCCGCTTATAATCTCCACGTTCCGGCCGTCCCCGGGTCCCGTTCGTACCCGGCGCTTGCTGTAGCTTTCGCCGCTTACCTGGACAAATACATATTTACCACCCTGTTCTTCGCCCAGAGCAGAGGCAGGTATGAAGAGAACATTTTCTCTTTCACCGGCAATCAGGTAGACTTCTGCAAAGGCTCCTTCCAAAAGACTGCCGTCGTTCTTCAGAAGGAAATACACCGGCAGGTAATGGTCATTTTCTTTAACTGAGTGTCCCACGGCTAACAGTTTTCCTTCCAGTTCTTCCACGGAGAGTATTTCACTGGAATAGGCGGGTCTGAAATTTGCAGTGCTAATGGCAAGCCTATGATGAAAGTACTGCTGGGGCAAGTCGGCCCGCAGCAGGAGGTTCCGGTCGGGGGAAAGAATGGCCAGGATACTGCCTTCTGTCACATACATGCCATCGGAGGCAGCAAGTTCATGGATACTTCCCGAGGCAGGGGCTAAAATGCGAATGCCCTCTGCTGATACGTGAGTTTTCAGGTTATAGTAATTCAGGCTATCCTCTGTGTAGCTGGCACGGGATTCCTGGAGCTGGCGTTCGGAAATGGCCTTGCTATCAAAAAGTTGCCTGTGTCGTTTGTATTCGCTTCGGCTAAGCTCCAGCTGGTTCTTAGCTGCTTCATATTTAAGGCTTAAATTGTCTTCCACCAGGCTTTCCGAAGAGATGGTAAACAGGAGTTGCCCCTGATACACATGAGTCCCCTGCACCAGTTGCGGATCTGCAAAACGGACCATTCCACGGGTAGTGGAAGGGATGTTTTTTTTCTCTCCCGGCATAGGCATTATTTCCCCACTGGTGGAAATGATGGTGTGAAAAGGGCCACTGACCACCTTCTCTACCCGGAAGTCGTTTTCCCAGGCCTGTTCCTTCGGGAAAGAGATTTCTCCAATCTGGGTCGCTATGTGGGAATGCCCGTGTGAATCTTGCAGGGGAGTATGCAGGGCTGCGTGATCAGCATACACCTCCATATGGGCCTCCACCTCTTCTGCCAGGTTGCCTTCTTTGTAAGAGATCTCAGCATGAAAGTCGCCTCCACTCTTTGGAACGAAGGGGATTCTGAAGATACCCGGCGTTTTTGCTATTCCGGAGCTCACTGTATGCCCGTCCATCCGGAAAGTCACAGTGCCCTCTGAGCAGGCCTGGTAGGAGTCGGTCCGGGTTATATGGACCAGGATTTCAGTTTCCTCTCCGGCAAGCAGTGCCGGGTGTTCCACATAAAACTCCAGCGTTTCACTGAAGAGAGTATAAGAAGAGCTGAGCTCCTGGTGCTGGTCAGCCTGGTCGCCAGTGCCAGGGACCGGATTATGCGTTCGCTTACATGCCAGGGCACTCAATACCAGCAGGGTAAGGATAAATGTTTTATTCATGATAAAATGCTTATACAGTGAGACATTGGGTGCAGGAGCCTGCACCCTTGACAGCATCCACAGGATGCCTGATACTAAGCAAATAAGGGAGGAGCCCTGAGATCCCTTGATCCCAGGTAAATCTCGGGCCTGAAGGGAATTTTCAGGACCGTATAAGTTTGAAGAACGGGTTTCTGATTTTCCTCAGGCAAGGCGGGCTTGCCGGGAATCAACATGGACGGTATGCCAGAAATCCAGGGGCGAATTGTTTGAGTATTGTATTTTTCAAAAACTAACTCGTTAAAAGCATGGCAGTGGGTGGAATGCTTTTCTGTATCTGTGCCAGGATCACCGGGATGTTCCTGACCATGCTGATCGCTATGATCAAGAGGACACTCGTTGGCAATAGGGCTGGAAACTACTTCGGAATGGTGATGATGCGGCACCAGGTTGTGTCCCAGAAAAACTGAGAAACAGACTAAAAGAAGAGCCGCTATATGCCTGTTGACTTCCATGAGTTTCAATCTTGGATAGCAAAAGTAATGAAATCTTTAGAAATCAGGCAATATACCCGAACAGCGAGTTCATTTTAGCCTATCCACGCTGCTCCATTAGCAAAGGATCTTCCCGAAATTGTAATATTCATAATAAATCCTTCAATTTGTAAATAATCTTCAGAATACGACTATGCCAGAAAAACAGAATGATCCGGGTTTAGAAAACAGCAGGCATGTGAACATAGCCATTGATCTTATTTTGAAAGTGGGAACGCTCTTCCTGGTGATCTTTCTTTGCTATAAAATCTTAAAACCCTTTCTGGGAATGTTGTTGTGGGGACTGATTATTGCCATTATCCTCTTTCCGGTTTTTTACCGTTTAAGGAGCCTGCTAGGAAAAAGAAGCAAACTGAGTTCCATTCTGCTGACAGCCGTAGCCCTTTCCATCCTTGTACTTCCCAGCATCTGGCTAGTCAATCAGGTCGTAGATGGAGTCAGGTTTCTGGCGGAGAATATCCAGGGGGGTGGTCTGAATATCCCGCCACCCAGTGCTTCAGTGGCTGACTGGCCGGTGATTGGAGGCTGGTTGTTTGAGAACTGGCTTGCCCTGTCTGAAAATTTACAAGAGTCCCTGAAAGGATTTATGCCTCAGATTGTGGCGTGGGGGGAGACAACCCTGGGAACCCTGGCCAATACGGGACTTGGAGTTCTTCAGTTTGCGGCCTCCATCATCCTCGCCGGGATCTTTCTGATTTTTTTTGAAAAGGGCTCGGAATCCGGGCGGCAGATCTTTCAAAAACTGGTTGGAAAAAGAGGAGAGGAGTTCCTGGATATCTCCCTGCATACCATCCGGAACGTAGCTACAGGGGTCCTCGGTGTGGCCGTGATCCAGACAACGCTGATGGGGATGGGACTAATCCTGGCTAATGTTCCCCTGGCAGCAGTCTGGATTGTATTGATTCTGGTCATGACCATTGCACAGATTCCCGTACTTCTGTTTAATATTCCTTTGGTTATCTACCTGTTTGCTTTTATGGACCCCCTGCCAGCGGTACTATGGGCGCTCTATTTCCTCGTGATGGGAATGATTGATAATATTTTAAAACCCCTCTTAATGGGAAAGGGATCAGATGTGCCCATGCTTGTAATCTTTCTGGGCGCTCTTGGAGGATTTATGGCCTTTGGATTTATTGGACTCTTTCTGGGATCCATCGTTATCTCCCTGGCCTACAAAATATACCTGACCTGGGTGAATTCCGCCGTGGTGCAAAACTGACAAAACTCAGTTTTATTTGAACATATGTTCACTATATTTGTGAACTTATGTTCATAAATACCGATGTCACCCAGAAGCAAACAGTTCCGTAAAATTATTTCGCCCCCGGCAATGAAGGGCTTTCAGCCCATTGGTATACCCTTTAGTGAAGCTGCTGTGGTGACCCTACTTTATGAGGAGTATGAATCACTGAGGCTGGCCGATTATTCTGGATTGAAACAGGAGGAAGCGGCGCAGCTGATGAATATCTCACGACCCACCTTTACCAGGATTTACAGTTCCTGCCTGAAAAAGCTGGCCATGGCATTTACCGAGGGCCGCTCCATCGTCATAGAAGGAGGCGATGTGGAGTTTGATAAACAGTGGTACCGGTGTAACCTGTGCACCACAGTCTTTCATCATCCGGATGAAGAACACAAGGAGTGTATCAGCTGCCATTCTGAGGATATTGAGCATATCAACCAGAGTATACGTGAATGGAAGGAAGACAGGAGAAGCCCTCATTCAGGGGATGTGGTGGAATACTGTACCTGTCCATCCTGTGAATATGAGATCTTACACCAGCCAGGTATTCCTTGTTTTTCGAATACCTGTCCCGATTGCAAAACCCCTTTAATCCGGAAACGTGATTGAACATCGGACATATATTACAATCAGGTACGGAGAGACCGATCAGATGGGCTATGTCCATCACTCCAACTATGCCCTGTATCTGGAAGCAGGCTAGAATGGATCTTTTCTTCTCCTACGGTTTGGATATCCTTGCTTTAGAAGAGGAGGGAGTCATTATGCCGCTTGTTAGCTTGGAAATCAGGTACCTGGAGCCACTCCATTTTGGCGATCAGATCAGGGTGGAGACCATTTTGAAGACAGAGAATAAATTTAGACTGGAAATTAAATACAGGATTGTCAATCAGAATCAAAAACTGGTTGCAAGAGCAAAAACAAGCCTTGTATTTGCTGATAAAGACTCGGGAAAATTGATTCCCGGTTTCCGGAAATATCTGGAGACTTTGACCATTCAGGAAAAACACATACAAGTTAACATTATACATAACCGTTTATTAAAGAATATAGATCATGAAAAGTACAGATGTTTTAGTCATTGGAGGGAGTGCAGCTGGACTGGCTTCGGCCCTGGCATCAAAATCTCATTATCCTGAAAAGCACGTGATCCTTGTGAGAAAAGAGTCTAAAGTGGCAATACCATGTGGGATTCCATATATTTTTGGAACCCTTGAGAATACCGACCAGGATATTTTGCCCGATGCCGGACTGATCAATGCAGGCGTAGAAATTTTAGTTGATGAAGTGACCTCCCTGGGGAGTGATACTAAAACTGCCATATTGAAGGGTGAAGGCGAGATCAGCTATGAGAAACTGATCTGGCCACCGGGTCCAGACCCGTGGTTCCGGGATGGCTGAAAGGAGCCCAACTGGAAAATGTCTATACTGTTCCCAAGGACCTGGTTTACCTCGACACAATGAAAAATGAGCTGAAAGGCAAGGAAAATATTGTGGTGGTTGGAGCCGGATTTATCGGTATTGAGATGTCAGATGAATTGAAGAAGACAGGAAAGAATGTGACTCTGGTGGAACTGCTGCCCAATGTGCTTCCCCTTGCATTTGATCCTGACCTGGCCGAAGAAGCAGAAACCATTCTGAAAGAGCGTGGCATCCATGTTCTTACCGGTCACGGTGTAAAGGAGATTGTAGGAAAAGAGAATGTAGAAGGAGTTAAAATTGCAAATGGCGAAACAGAAGAATCCTGGAGGCCGATGCTGTAATTCTTTCCATGGGATATAAACCTAACGTTGATCTGGCCAGGGACCTGGATGATATCACCTTTAACCGGGATGGGTTTATCAAGGTGGATGAGTACATGCGTACCGATCACCCCGATGTATTTGCAGTGGGTGACTGTGCTGAAAAGCGTGATTTTTTTACCCGGAAACGTTCCAAGGCCATGCTAGCTTCCATCGCATGTGCAGAGGCGAGGGTTGCAGGTATGAACCTTTATAAACTCTCTACCCTGAAAACCATTGGCGGTACCATTGCCATCTTCTCCACCGCCCTGAATGGAACAGGATTTGGCGCTGCTGGATTAACTGAAACCATTGCCCGTGAAGAAGGATTTGATATTATCGTGGGAAAATTTGAAGGAGTTGACAGACATCCCGGATTATTGAATAATCCACACAAGCAGATTGTAAAACTGATTGCCGGGCGCGAAAACGGGATCATCCTGGGTGGCGAAGTGATGGGAGGATCCAGTGCAGGCGAGTTGATCAATATCATTGGTCTGATTATTCAGAATAAGATGAATGTAAATAGTCTGTTGACCGCTCAGATTGGGACGCATCCCATGCTGACTGCTTCACCAGCAGCCTATCCTCTGATCAAAGCGGCAGAGATCATCGCAAAAGAGTTCTGGCATAACTAACATAATAGTCCTGTGAATTTAACGGTGTTGTCGGAAATGAGGGCCATGGACGGATTTGAATCCGAACATGGCCTCTCTTTCCTGATTGAAGTGGATCAGCAAAAGATCCTTTTTGATACGGGGGCTTCTGATCTTTACATAAGAAATGCAACAAAACTGGGGATAGACCCGGAGGAGGTGGATCGCATTGTATTGAGTCATGGGCACTGGGATCACGGTAATGGGCTGGAACACATCGCAGGGAAACGTCTGATCTGCCATCCGGGCTGTTTTGATAAACGGTTCCGGAAGTCGGGAGAAGAGTATCTGGGTTTATCCCTTTCCCGGGAGGAAGCAGCAGAAAAATTCGATCTGGAAACTTTTCGCCAGGCAATTAAGCTATCAGATCATCTCTGGTTTCTTGGCGAGGTTCCCCGGAGGAACGACTTCGAGGCAAAGAGTACAAAGTATATTCTGGAAGACGGGACGGACGATTTTATCCTGGACGATTCCGGACTTGCCGTAATCACAAAAAAAGGATTGGTTATTATTTCCGGATGTGCCCATTCGGGAATTTGTAACATGATTGATCATGCCAGGCGAATCACCGGCATATTTAAAGTGGCTGCCGTCATTGGGGGCTTTCATTTAAAGGCAAATAACCGACAGACCCGTAAAACCATCGAATACCTGGAAATGCTGGAAGTGTCCCGGGTGCTTCCTTCCCATTGTACCCTGGAGCCCGCCCTGGGGGAGTTTTTTGGTGTATTCGGCAAAAATGAAGTGCTGGCTGGAGCACACCTGATTATCTGATTGCCCCATAAAGATTTGTATTTTCCTGAAGGAATGCTGAAATTGTTTCTGTGATCCACAGCAAGTTTTTACCCCTGGCCAAGGCTAAGCGTATCGTCTCACTGGATCTGCTCCGGGGAGTGGCAGTGCTGGGCATCCTGATCATGAATATCCAGAGCTTTTCCATGCCAACGGCTGCTTATATCAATCCGACTGCCTATGGGGATCTGAGCGGGCTGAACAGGTGGGTATGGATCATCAGTCACCTGCTGGCCAGCAGTAAATTTATGAGCATTTTTTCCATGTTGTTCGGAGCAGGGGTATTGCTTTTTACAGAACGGGCGGAGCAAAAAGGGTTGAATTGTGCCGTCCTGCATTACCGGCGAATGGGATGGCTCCTGCTGTTTGGATTAATTCACGGATTCTTGCTATGGGTGGGAGATATACTGGTAACCTACAGCCTCTGTGGCATGTTGCTTTTTCTTTTTCGCAATAAGCGGCCCGCCATGCTTCTACGCATCGCCCTTGCTTTCTTCCTGGTCCCCATTCTGATTAACCTTTTCTTTTCCTGGACCATGCCCTACTGGCCCCCTGAAGCGATTCAGTCTACCATGCAGAGCTGGATGCCGGGAGAACAACTAATTCAACACCATCTGGAGGTTTACAGGAGCGGCTGGATGCAGCAGATGGAGCTTCGTATTCCGGAAACCATTTTTATGCAGACCGGTCTGTTTTTTATGGGGACGTTCTGGCGGGTGATGGCTATGATGTTGCTTGGAATGGCTCTCTTTAAATGGCAGGTTCTTTCGGCCGAACGTTCCCGCCATTTCTATCTCCAGATGACCATGGTTGGACTCATCGTTGGATTCCTGCTTTCGGGTACCGGCGTTCTTGCTAAACTTTAAACATCAGTGGACCATGGAATATTCCATGTTTCTGGGGGCTCAGTTTAATTATCTGGGAAGTGTGGGAACAGCCCTGGGCTACGTGGGGATTATTATGTTGATCGCTCAGTCGACAAAGTTCAGGGGCTTCAAAAAAGTCATGTCATCAGTGGGACGGATGGCTTTTACAAACTACCTACTTATGACCCTTCTGGCCACCTATATTTTTTATGGTCATGGTCTGGGTCTGTACGGGAGTGTGGACAGAATTAATCAGGTATTCATTTGCCTGGGGATCTGGATCCTTTTGATTAGCATATCGCCCCTCTGGTTAAAACATTTCCGTTTTGGACCCCTGGAGTCTATGTGGCGAATCCTTACCTACTGGAATTGGAAAATAAGTTAACCTTTAAAAATAGTTCAAGATGAAAAAAACTTTAGTGTTTATCGGATTAGTACTTCTGGTGGTAGTGGGATGCAATCGATCCCCCCAAAAGGCTGCTGTCACTGAGGAGGTGGAATTCAGTTTTGCCTTTTTGACGGATATTCACCTGCAGCCTGAAAAACACGCGGTGGCCGGATTCCGGCAGGCCATTGATACGGTAAACAGGCTTAATCCCGATTTCGTTATAACCGGAGGCGATCTTGTGATGGATGTGCTGGATCAGACCCATGGCCGGGCCGATTCCCTGTATGCTTTGTATAAAGAAGTATCCAGTGAATTTAATATGCCTGTATACAATTCGGTTGGCAATCACGAAGTATATGGCTGGCACCGGGATCAGGAGGGGATAGAATTACATCCTGATTTTGGAAAGAAGATGTATGAAAACAAACTGGGTGAACGGTTTTATTCCTTCGACCACAAAGACTGGCACTTTATTATTCTTGATGCGATATACCGGGGTGAAGGGGGACATTACATCGGGAAGATTGACCAGGAGCAGCTGGAATGGCTGAAAAAAGATCTTAATCAGACAGACAAGCAGACACCCATAGCCATTAGCGTGCACATTCCCTTTATCACTTCGAGAACGCAGTTAAGTCGGGGATCTATGGCAGCCAATACAGAGGGTGGTGTGATTAGCAACTCTCTGGAAGTGTTGCAACTTTTCAGGGAGTACAACCTGAAGCTGGTATTGCAGGGGCACCTCCATTTCAACGAGGATCTTTTTGTGGGCAACCAGGTACACTTCATCACCGGAGGTGCCGTATGCGGACTTTGGTGGAGCAATAAGACCGGCGATCTTCCCGAAGAGGGCTTTCAGATGATCCATGTGAAAGGGGATGAGCTTAGCTCTGAATATATAGATTTTGGCTGGACTCCTCCGGAGGATATTTAATCCTTTTCACGCATTGATTTATTTCTTACTTTTACCCTATCATTGGTTTCCGTTAGCCGGCCCTGCCGGTGGAATCAAAAGGGAATACCGTTAGAATCGGTAACAGTTCCCGCTGCTGTGATGCCGCACTCATTGTTAGGCTTTTGAAGAAAACCACTGTTCTGATAATCCCGGCCGGGATTAGAATGGGAAGGTTTCAGAAGCCCGGACAAGTCAGAAGACCTGCCAGTGATAACCCAGCTTTTGCAGCCCGCGGTGAACGGGAAGCTGATCAACATATCTACCCTGGTCTCGCTCCTCACTATCGCCAGCTGCGACTTTAAATGTTTTTATTTTAAATCGTAGCAAAATGAAAAAAATTTACTTTTCACTGGCAGCGCTCTGTCTGTTTGCCCTGCCGGTATTCGGGCAAACTTC
The DNA here is from genome assembly GCA_963792395.1 of uncultured Bacteroidales bacterium. Taxonomy (GTDB): domain Bacteria; phylum Bacteroidota; class Bacteroidia; order Bacteroidales. The sequence continues at coordinate 115,517 of CAWBWE010000010.1, read as the reverse complement.
ATTAGCTCCAAGACAGGGGTATGAGGTAGCCCCCTGGCTTCCTGAGCATACCAATACCGGGGCCTTTGTTTTTTCGGATACTCTCTTCTATCTAAATGAAGGAGATACCATTCGTAAGCTAGGTATTCACAGTGGATCTGAGTTGAACAAATATGGAAAGCCGCAGGATTACACCGGCAACTCGTATGCTACTTTTCTGGCCCTGTCCCCGGACGGGAGTACACTCTGGGCAGGTTATACCAGCGATGGGGCTGCAGATGACCGTATTTACAGTATAGAGGTGGAGACCGGCGCATGGGAATGGCAGGCCAGCTTCCCGGGAAACATGGACCTGTGTTTCTGGAATGACAGCATTCTGGTATCTGGCTTGAACAGTGCTTCCTGGGATGCTCCCTCCGCTATTTTTGTGCTGGATACCTCAGGTGCCAACAAGCACCGCAGGCTTATTGAACCGGGTGGTTATTCGGCAGGGATGGCCCTTGACCAGCAGAATAATCTCTTCTACGGAACCTCTTATGCAGTAGATCCCAACGTTTTATATCGTTGGGATAGCTCCATAGTTCAACAAGCTATTGAGAGCCCGGACGGGCCGGCGCTCCAGGTATCCGATGGTGAAAAATTGAGTGATTTACCCGGCGGAGCATATGACTGCGAGGTCGATGAAGGGGGAAATGTGCTCGTCAATATGAACCTCTATGGCGGGGTCATGGCCTTATGTAAGTGGAACGGAAACACCGGAGTTGGAATCAACCTGGATACTTTAGCCACTGCCTCGGGAGAATATGACTGGCTGGGTAATCTGAAATCAAAGGGAGATATCCGATTGACAGAGCCGGGGAATATGATCGTGACCTATTCCTTCGGTCAGCCTCTGGTTAAAATCATCCACCTCAACACAGTCGGTGCGAAAGTAAACTTGTCCCCGGAGATTCTTGTTTATCCAAATCCGTCCAGGGGGTTTTTTACTATCCATACGGAGAATGCTGAAATGTTGGAGATTCAGGTTTATACCATACAGGGATCCCTGGTGTATGATCAGAGGGATTTTGTTTCCGGAGAGCTGATCGATCTCTCGAACCAGGCTGCGGGAGCCTATATTCTAAGCGTGAAAGACGATATAGAAGTAAGTACTCAATTAATTCATAAACTGTAGGAATTGATCAGGAAATTTATCATATCAATCCTCTTGCTAATAAGTCTCCTGGATTCCAGGGCTCAGTATATTGCAGAAGTAATGGAGTATACTCCGGCACCCGGTCAACTCATTAATGTGGATCCGTGGGGAACCCCGGGCGGGGCCAGGTCTCTGGAAGGAGGGATCCACGGATCAGTTTGCCTGGGAGCTTATGGAGGGTACATCGTCTTCCGTTTTGAACATCCGGTGGAGAATGATCCCCAGAATCCATATGGAGTCGATTTCACCCTGTTTGGAAATCCAATGCCTGAGTGGGCTGAACCCGGAGTGGTCTGGGTAATGAAGGATGAGAATGAGAACGGGGAGGCGGATGACACCTGGTATGAATTGGCGGGAAGCGATTACTGGTTTTCTTCCACCAGGAAGGGGTACCGGGTGAGATATACCAACCCAGGTGGGGCCCTCGCCGCAGATGTTCCCTGGGAGGACTCCTTTGGAGGCACCGGGATAATCAGGGCCAACAGTTTACATACCCAGGCCTACTACCCTTTGAAGGATTCCTTTCCAGCCATTGATCCGGAGAGTTATAGCCTGGAAGGCACCCTGTTGATTGGTCAGGTTTTCGAACACGCCACCACTTACAAATCCATCCGGAGAGCATTTGGATACGCTGATAACCATCCTGCTGTCTCAGCGCCATATATTCTTCCCGATAATCCCTATACCAGGGAGCCTGAAAACTCAGGAGGAGACGCCTTTGATATCGGGTGGGCTGTGGATCCGGATGGCAACTACGTGGAGTTGGATCAGGTTCATTTTATTAAGGTGCAGAACGGTCTACAGGCGGATGGAGGGATTCTGGGTGAACTTTCCACCGAGTTAAGGGGAGCTGTGGATGTGCCGGCGGATCCTTCCATTACGGGAGAAACAGAAATGGTGGTGATCCGGGATTTACCCCCCGTGCTGGAGGAAGGAGAATACCAGCTGGAAGTTAAGGTATTTCAAGACGGAAAATTAAATCCCGGTAAGTCTGTGTTATGGACCGCCAGCCGGTCCGGGGCGACCGTGGATGATAATCATCTTCTCAGGGTCACGGAGGAGGGTCCTCTTTCAGTAAGTGCCAGCCTGGAGGGACGGCCAGAGATAAGTGCAACAGTATCCACTGTGGTTCAGGCCAGACAGACCTCCATATCCGGAGCATCAGCACAAGCTAACAGAGCTGTTCTTTACCCAAATCCTGCTTCAGGGTCTTTCAGAGTAAAGGGTGGAAAGGACCACGCGCTTTTTCTATATGATGCTTCAGGCAGGGCTTTATTGCAAATAGATCCTTATTCTGAAGAGAAAGCCGTGAATATCAGTTCTTTTCCTGCAGGAATATATCTGGTACAGATGGAACGGGGCACTTCCAACCAGTGGATCAAACTGATAAAACACTAAAATGCTTACAAGGAGCTTCATATGTTTCGTCCTTTGTCTGAGCTCATCGATCCTGGTGGGTCAGGGTATCACCGATTCGGTGTTTCATATCAAAGGGGTAAGTATCACGGCAGAACAGATCTTTGACAAGGAGCAGGCAGGAATGAAACAGACCGAAGTGGATAGCACGGTACTTGAAAATAAGGTCAGCCTCTCGCTCTCAGATCTTCTGGCGGAAAACACCCCGGTATTTATCAAGAATCATGGACGTGGCGCACTGGCTACAGCCTCATTCCGGGGTACCTCTGCCTCTCATACCCAGGTAAGCTGGAACGGGATCAATATCAATAGTCCCATGGCGGGGATGGTGGACTTTTCACTTATTCCGGTTTATATCATAGATGAGCTGAATTTGAAGCATGGTTCTGCCTCACTGGCTGACAGGAGTGGAGGTATTGGGGGCTCTATCAGTATCAACAACCGGGCAGACTGGAGCAAGCAAAATTCGGTGGGCTATATGCAGGTCATCGGGAGCTACGGGTCTTTTGATGAATTTATAAAACTAAGGGCAGGAAACAAAAAAGTCCAGAGTAACACGCGCTTATATCATAACTATTCCAGAAACGATTACACCTTCATCAATCGCAGCATCGCCAGCATTGATCCTTTATCAGGAGCGCTTACCCATCCCGCCGATACCAATGATCATGCTTCCTATCTGCGCTATGGTCTGCTGCAGGAGCTTTACTACAGACCCGGGAGTAATCAGCTTGTTTCCCTCAAATACTGGGGACAGTTCGCCGATCGGACCATTCCCCGGCCCACCAGCTATGAGGGGCCCGATAATTCCAATTTGAACAGGCAGGAGGACAAAGATCATCGCCTGGTGGCCGACTGGAAATATTACGGAGACCGGAGCAAGATACTGCTTCGATCGGGATATGCAGATAAACGCCTGGACTATAGCCAAATGAACCAGGTGCCGGGACTGGGTTTGATTCCGGCTATCTGGTCGGAAAGCAGACAACATAGCCTGTATAATACCCTCTCCTATTCCGGGGAGTGGAATGAGGGACTCTCCTGGGAGGGTCATTGGGATGTGAATTATCATAAAGTGGTATCGGCTGACTCCGTCTCCGGGACGGGTTATGAGGGAAAGAGAAAGGAGCTCTCAGGCATGTTTGCAGTGAGAAAAAGCTTCAACGACAGGGTGAACCTGAACCTGATGCTTCGGCAGGAGTGGGTAGATAGACGGAGAGTCCCCTTTATCCCCTATTTTGGCTTTGACATCAGGTTGCTAAAGGCAGTGGACCTCATAGTGAAAGGGAATATTGCACGGAATTACCATCTTCCAACGCTCAATGATCTCCACTGGCAGCCCGGTGGAAATCCAGATCTCCTGCCCGAAAAGGGGTTTACCATGGAAGGAGGACTGGAATACCAGCAGAAGCTGTCGGGCCAGCTGATCAAAACAGAACTTACTCTTTATCGGTCAAATATTGAAAACTGGATTCTTTGGATCCCCTCCTACCAGGGTTTCTGGGAGCCTCGCAATATCAGGCGGGTTCTTTCAAAAGGATTGGAGTATAATGTTCATATCCAGGGATTTATATCCGAATTTAACTATAAGCTTTCAGCGATTTATGGCTATACCAGTGCGGTGAATAAGGGAGACCCTTTTGTTTGGGGAGATGATTCCTACGACAAGCAATTGGTATATATTCCAAGGCACTCAGGAAATTTGATGGTACATCTCGGTTGGGAAAACCTCCATTTAACTTACCAGTATAATGCCTACAGCGAAAGATACACCACCTCCAGCAATGATGTAACCCGACGCGACAGGCTATATCCCTATTTTATGAATGATATCTCGGCAGGGAGTTTGTTTCCTCTGAAAAGAGTGGCCCTTAGCCTGGAATTGAAGATATATAATCTCTTTAACGAGTCCTATCATACCATACTATACCGGCCCATGCCCGGAAGAAACTACCAGTTGGTATTCAAGATCCAGATGTAAGTTTACCATGAAAAAATCCATATACATAAGCTTATCTTTCATTTTCTGCCTCACTGGGTGCATGCAGGATGAGCTGCTATGGGAGTATGAAAGAGCCCCTTATGATATTTCATACCAGGGGATTTTTGTGATCAATGAAGGAAATTTTATGTATGGGAATGCCTCCCTGAGCTATTATGATCCGGAGACACAAGAAGTCCTGAATGATGTGTTTTATTCTACTAACGCCCTGCCTCTGGGCGATGTGGCCCTATCCATGACCATTCGTGACAGCCTGGGATATGTGGTGGTGAACAATAGCGGAAGGATCTATATTTTCGACACCCATACCTTCGAACTGGAGGGCAAAATTACCGGACTCACCTCGCCCCGGTACATGCATTTCATCAGCGATACGAAGGCCTATGTCAGTGATCTTTATGCCAGGGCCATTGCCGTGGTGAATCCTGCCAGTATGGAAGTAATCGGATCGATCCCTGCAGGTAACGACAACAGCGAATTTTATCAACATGCCACAGAGCAGATGCTGCAGTACGACAGGTTTGTCTACACCAATTGTTGGAGCTATGATAAGCAGATACTGGTGATTGATTCTGAATTGGACCGGGTGGTGGATTCCATTGAAGTATTAAAGCAGCCCAACTCCATGGTGCTTGACAGGTACAATACCCTTTGGGTGCTTTGTGACGGGGGAACGCAGGGAAGTCCTTATGGAAGTGAGGACGCCGGACTTTTAAAAATTGGGGCTGCTTCTACGAAGGCCGAGATCGTCTGGAGGTTCTCTCCAGAAGAGAAACCCACTGAACTGAAGATCAACGGGAGGGGAGACACCCTTTATTTCATTAATGGAGATGTCTATTCTTTTGCGGTGGATGGAAGCTCCGATCCTGTATTATTGATTGAGAGTCCTTATGGAGGGACCCTGATAGACGGATATTATGGACTGGATGTGGACCCGCACAACTCCGAAATCTATGTGGCCGATGCCATTGACTTTGTGCAAAGGGGAATGGTATACAGGTTTTCTCCGGAGGGGATTCCCATTGACACCTTTCAAACAGGAATTGCACCGGGAGCTTTCTGTTTTAATTTCTGAAAATATATTGTAATTTGCCCCCTGCATTTCATTGATCACATAGCCATGACTATACAGCAATACCAGAAGAAGTGCTCCAGGGAGTACCTGAAGAGCATTAATTTCCCCGAAGAGAACACTTACCTCTATGGGAATCCGGTTCAAACAGTAGTTCCTATTGAAACGAACATTGGAAAAATTATGATCATTGGTCCGCAACCCGCCGCCAAGGTCTTTTTTGTGAAGGATATCCCGGATGTCCCACTTTTCGATGCCACGGCACCCTTTTCCATTGAGCCCTATTATGACGGGAACCGGGTACGGAGTTCCTATACCGGGCAGGAGTTAAGCGAGGTGATCCTGGAAACCCTGGAGATTAAGCGGGAGCACTGCTGGCTTACCAGCCTGGTAAAAGTATTCCTGTTTGATGAGGATCATGTCAAGAAATACCGCCGGCTGGGAAAGGAGATTAAAGCCAACAGATCGCTATACAGCGAATATGCGCTCAAAAGCATGCCCTGGCTGAGGCAGGAAATTGAGATTGCCAATCCCAAGGCTATTATTCTGCTCGGTCCCGAGGTGATCTCCAGCATCCTGTTGATCTCTGAAAAAGAGGCTGCGGATCTGATTACGGGAGAAGTGGTGGAAAAGAAGATTATCTGGAAGAACTCCAATTTTATCTGCCTGCCTCCTCCCGGCGTGATCATGGACCGGTCCGCCAGAAATCCCTGGCCCCGGAAATTTGCTCTTCAGATTGGACCGAAAGCGGCCGGGGAGATCCGCAGACTGGACACCCTGCCCAGCATCTGACAAGAGGGAAAGGAATTTAAGCACTTTGCGTTAAAATATCTCCAGGAGAAAAGTAATTTTTATATTCCGCTAAAGTCTACATTATCAAACACCAGTGATGGCAGTCTCCATGAACGGCTGATATCCACATCCTTACCAACGGCTACCAGGTCATTCCAGAGTTGTTTGAAATTCCCGGTGATATTCATCTCCGCAACGGGTTGAATCAGTTTTCCCTTTTCTACCAGGAAGCCTTCAATACCATATGAGAAGTCACCCGTGGCTCCGTTGCTGTTTCCACCATTAAAGCCGGTGACCAGGATGCCCCTGTCGATCTCGGCAAGCAGGCCCTCCAGATCCTTCTCGCCCGGCATAAATACCAGATTAGTGGTTCCACCGGTGGTAGCTTCCATCTCCAGTTTTTTGCCGTAGTAGGTATCGATGTAGTAGTTCTTCAGGATGCCATTTTCCACAATGGGCATTTTTTTTGTAGCCATCCCCTCACTGTCAAAAAGCCTGGAACCACGTCCCGAAACAATAAAGGGATCATCTAAGATGCTCATCAGCCCGGAACCAATCTTCTCTCCTTTTTTCCCGATCAGGAAGGACTGTTTCTGCTGTATGGAACTGCCATTAAGCGCAGAAATCAGCGGACCCAGCGAACTGCCAGCCATCTTGTTTTCCACAATCATGGGCATTTTACCTGACTCTGATTTTTGCCTGCCCCAGGCGATCCAGAGCCCTTTTCAGTGCCTTTTTACCAATTTCCTTTCGGATCAGCTGATCACTGAAGATGGCAGACTCATACCAGCCACCGCTTGGACGGGCTTCTCCATCGCTTACCGAAACTGAAGCATTCAGGGAGTAATAGCTGTTTTCAGAATCGCCTTCAAAACCGTTGCTGGCCACCATGACGCTTCCACTCATTCCATCACGATAAGAGGTAGAAACCGAGATAATGCGTTCATCAGATCCCAGAACCTCCTTTTCCAGAGCAAAAGCATCCTTCACCTTCTGCTGGGGATCCACTGAGCCAAAGTCTGGATCGACAGTCTTCAGATCGGGTCCGTCCACCTTTGTAATAACGTTCAGGATCGGGAAGAGTACGAAACTCATCTTCGGCCAGGTACCTGGTTCCTGCGATGGCCTCTTCGATAAATTTACCCAGTTCCTCCTTGTTGGTAATTCTGTTGGTGGAAATGCTGGAATACTTGTTATCCACATAGAGGTTGATCTGCATGCCATTGCGGTTGGATTCCTGAAGCTTATCGATCTTCTCATCCCTGACCTCAATCTGGCTGCTGTTATTGTTGTATATGGAAACGCGGGCCTGCTGTGCACCATTCTGAACGGCGTGGTCCATGGCCCATTTTGCGATGCTGTATTTTTCGTCTTTGGTCATGATCAAATATTTTCAGGATTATGCACTGGTTCCCCCCACGGTAAGTTTCTTCACCAGAACGGAGGGCAGGCCCATGCCCACCGGAACAGATTGTCCTCCTTTTCCGCAGGTCCAGGTGCCGGTTGCAGTCTTATAGTCCCCGGCAGCCATGGTAATATCGGCCAGAGCCTGGGGTCCGTTCCCGATGATATTGATGTCCTTGATGGGCATGGTCAGTTTTCCATTCTCGATCAGGGTACCCGATTTTACGAAGAAGGTAAAATCACCCTGCACCGATCTTCACCTGGCCATTGGTGAAATTATCCACATATACCCCGTAATCCACACTGGAGATGATATCGTCGGTGGTATGGGGACCATTCTCCATGTAGGTGATCCGCATCCTGGGAAGCGGAACGTGTCTGAAAGACTGTCTGCGTCCATTTCCGGTGGGATCCACTCCATAGTGCTTGGCACTGATCCGGTCGTGCAGGTAGCTCTCCAGTACTCCGTCTTTAACCAGGTAGACCTTTTTCACATCATTTCCTTCATCATCCACGTTGAGGGCTCCACGGTTGTTCTCCATGGTTCCGTCTTCAACAATATTGATGAAGTCTTTGGCAATACTCTTGCCCATTTTATCGGAGAAAATCGATTCCCCTTTGCGGTTGAAGTCAGCCTCAAAGGGGTGTCCCATGGCTTCGTGAAGCAAAATCCCTGATCCGCCGGCACCCAGCACCACCGGTAACTCCCCGGCTTTGGGTTTTCCGGCTCCAAAGAGGAAATTGGTCTTTTTCATGGCCTCCTGGGCCAGCTCTTCCACCAGGTCTTCGTTCATAAATTCAAATCCCTGGCGGACCGAACGGGCACTGTAATCATTTTCAATCTGGTTCCATCCTTTTCCATGACACAAACCACCCCAGGGTAGCCATGGGGCGGTAATCACAGGTAAGCAGTCCTTCTGAACTGTAGAACATCACATAAGAGGTCTCGTCCCGCTGGAATACCCGGGCTTTGGTGACCTTTTCGTCCAGTTCAAAAAGACGGTCGTTGAGTTTCTGAACAAAGGGAATCTTTTGCTTCCATACCGTGGAGTTTTCCCATTTCTGAGAAACCTTATAGTAATTGGGAAGAGTTTTTTCGATGAGCTCACTCTGGTTGAAGGTCACTGGATCATTGGCTATGTTGGCAGCAGTTTTGGCCACCTTCAGCATATCCTGCAGGCTGGTGGATTCGGTATAGGCAAAACCGGTCTGGTCGCCCTTCAGTACCCTGACTCCCACGCCATAATCCACGTTGGAGTTTGCGCTGTTCACCTTTCCGTCTTCCAGGCCAAGGCTGTTGGATATGGTATGTTCGAAAAAGAGGTCTGCATAATCTCCTCCCTTGGACATGGCTTCTGCAATTACTTTTTGCAGCATCTCGGGGGTCACTTCAAAATGGTCTAGATAGCTTTTCACGTCGGGTGAAATTTGTAGGTTCTGGCAAGAGTTTAACAGTGGAGGTAATACCATGGTACCTGCCACTGCTGCACCGCCTGTTTTAATAAAATTTCGTCTGTTGAAACTCATTATTACTCAGGGTTTTGGCTATTGAAGCGCCTAAAGTACAATTTTCCAGGGTATATTGGAAATATATCAGAGGCATAGTTTTAGAGCATGTTAACATTCTTTAAGGAATATGTTCGTATGTCTAATTGCGTACATTTTAAGCAGCCATGAATTACTATTTCATTTGCTCAAATCCTAGAACTAATACTGAAACCATAACACTTTACTCTGTCCCTGCTATTACTTGGATGCACTGTTTATTACAAGCTGCAGCACTTCCAGACGAATGGATCACCCTGTTCGATGGGGAAAGCTCTGGATGGATGGACCGCCTCCGAAAACCCGATTCCTGGAAGATTGAAGATGGTGCCATTGTCACTGCCGGTGAACGTTCTCACCTTTTCTATACAGGAGAGGTACTGGATCACAACTTCAAGAACTTTGAATTCAGCGTGGATGTGAAAACCACAGCCTGGTGCCAATTCGGGGGTATATATACATACCGAGATTCCAGGAAGAGGGCTGGCCGGCGAAAGGCTATGAATGCCAGGTGCTGAATTCCACCCCTCTGAGCAATCCGGGCGACTATGTGGAGCGTAAAATGACGGGCAGCCATCTATGCGGTACGCAATATCTGGAAACGGTGTTCAGCCCGACAACGAGTGGTTCACCTACCGCATCGTGGTGCAGGGAAAGACTGTTCAGACCTACATCAACGATATGCTGGCTGCAGAATATACCGAGCCGGATGAGACTCTAGAGGCCTGATGGCTGGGAAGGAAGGAAGCTGAGTCCCACCGGGGGAACCTTTGCCTTTCAGTGCCACGATCCGGGAGTGTGGTCGCCTATAAGAACATCAAAGTGAAGCCGCTGGCGGATGACGCTGTCCACCCCTGGAACTCCTCCCGAGGACCTGGAATTTGAAGAGCAGATTGTTAGATCTAGCCACAGCTAATATTCCCCCTGATCGATTTCCATACCCACCTGAAAGGAGGGCTGACCCGAGGAAGAGGCCCTGGCCCATGCCCGCTCCTATGGCTTTACCTATGGCATTGCCGTGAACTGCGGACTGAAAATGGGATTTGAAACGGCGATGATTCCTGAAGGCCTACCTGGATGCCTTTGAACCCACTCCCCTTTGCCTGGCATGCCATGCAGGCCGAAGGAAGGGAGTGGCTGGATCTGTTCAGCGATGAGAGCCGTGAACGTTTCGATTATGCCTTTACCGATGCCATGACCTGGACCAACAACAGGGGAGTGAGGCAGCGACTCTGGATCCCATGAAGAGACCGATGTAGGCGATCCCCAGGACTTCATGGATCAGCTGGTGGACAACATAGTGAAAGTTGTGAGCACAGAGCCCATCGACATCCATGTGAATCCCACCTATCTGCCGGCCGAGATTGCTGACCAGTATGATGAGCTGTGGACAGATGAACGCATCGACAAGGTGGTCAAGGCCCTGGCGGAAAGCGGAGTGGCCCTGGAGATCAACAATCGCTTCAAGATACCCAGTGCCACCATTATCAAAAAAGCCAAGGAGGCTGGTGTGAAATTCACCTTCGGAACCAACAATGGAGGGGCCGAGGACCTGGGAAGAATGGAATATGGGATTGATATGGTCCATGAATGCGGACTCACCTCCTCAGGATATGTGGTTTCCTGGAATTTAGCTTTTAGTCGCCCGAAATATAGTTGATAACTGGGTTTTAACACTTGGTTTGCTTGATATTGAAGGAGTTTGATTTATCTTGCCTCCAAAATATCTTGTTATGGGAAAGTTTGACCTGAACCGTCGCCAATTTCTTGGTGCCCTTTCACTGGGTACGGCCCACCTGATGTTTAACAATCCCCTTTACGGAGCCACAGGGAGATTCCACTCCCTTCGATCCCCTGCAGCGGGTGGAGCTGGGGAAGACGGGTATCAAACCCACTTTGCTGGGTGTGGGCACCGGGATCGTCGGTGGAAACCGCAGCTCCTACCTGACCCGGCAGGATCATGCCAAGAGTATTGCCTTGCTTCGCCATGCCTATGATCGTGGCATACGGATGTTTGATAGTGCAGATACCTATGGCACACACAGCTTGCTGGCTGAGGCCATGAAAGGCATGGAGCGGGAGGAGATCGTACTGACCTCTAAAATATGGACCCGCGAGGGAGGGATTCCCGAGCCTGAACGGCCCGACGCCAATGTTGTGGTGGATCGGTTTCGCAAGGAGCTCAATACCGACTATATCGATGTGGTGCAGCTGCACTGCATGGTTGATGCGAAGTGGACCGATGGTGAGCGGAGACAGATGGATATCCTGGAAGATTTGAAGGCCAGGGGAGTCATCCGTGCCCATGGTACCTCTGTGCACTCCCTGGAGGCTATGGTTGCCGGGGTTAACGATCCCTGGGTGGATGTACTTCATGCCCGCATCAATCCTTTTGGCATTGCCATGGACAAGCCTGATCCCGCAGAAGTTGTGGAGGTGATTCACCAGATGCACAGTTCGGGCAGAGGGGTAATCGGCATGAAACTGGTTGGGGACGGAAAGCTCCGGGACGAGAGTGAGAAGATAGACCAGGCGCTCCGATTTGTACTTGGACTGGGAAGTGTGGATATGATGATTGTAGGATTTGAGACAGAAACACAAATTGATAACTACCTGGATCGGATGGAAGTGGCGTTGAAGGAGGTTGTTTGAACCTGATAGGGCCATTGAAAAACCGTATAACCCATATCATCCTGTTGTTCCTGGTGCTCTCGCCAGCTGCTGCACAGGGTCCGCGCTTCTACCTGGGATTTGAACAGATTCTGGACAACCGGGAATATTTTACGGAATACGGATATCCACAAACCATCTTCGGAGCCAGGATCAACCCCGGGGTCTTTTTCACCTTTGATTCGGTCCACCAGATTCATGCAGGAATCAACTATATGTACGAGTTCGGCGGTGCTCTTTTCGGGGTGACTCCCCAGATAGACCTCTACTACAGCTACCAGTCGGATCGCTTCGATCTGAGGGTGGGGTCCTTCCCCCGGTCAGAGAGACTTGAGCTTCCCCTGCTGCTGCTGACGGATTCGCTTGGCTATTATCGTCCCAATATGGAGGGTGCTTCCATACGGTTTAACTGGGCATGGGGAAGTATACATGGCTGGGTGGACTGGACCGGAAGGGAGACAGAAGAGATCAGGGAATCGATCCTTGGGGGCCTGGATGCAACCCTCAGCTACCGGCTTTATTATCTGAAGGCCATAAGCACACGCTACCACCTGGCACGCACCACCGCTGGAGGCGACAACAACCTGATCCGGGATGATGGTTCCCTGGTAGCACTTGCCGGTGTGGATTTGTCGGAGCGGGTGGGACTGGACAAACTGGATCTCTCCAGCGGACTGGCCACCACCTACGAGCTTATCCATTCCAGGGGCTATACCTGGAGTTTTGGCTGGCTGACCCGGCTGGATATGCGCCGGGGGATCTTCGGCCTAAAAGGGTCCATGTACCTGGGAGGTCCCTCCCTGCTGCATTATGGCGACAGATTATACAGCCATGGGGACTATGGCCGGATCGATTTTTATATCGACCCTTTCCGGAATCCCCGCATCACCTCCAAAATAGGGTGGAATGTGCACTGGTTACCGGGAGATGGACTTTACCACTCGCAGCAACTGCTCATTTCAATCAAGCTCTAATTTTATGGCGCTTTTCTCAGAACATCCATGGCAGTCAGGTAACCGTTGACCATGGCTCCCGAGAATCCGCCCCCGATCTTTCCCCAGGCTGACGCAATAAATACATTTTCCGGTAAAGCCGAAAGGTAATCCAGCGATCGACCGGGATGCTGGGCAAAGCCGTAGACGGCTCCCTTAGGATTCAGGGTAAACCGCTCTACACTCAGCGAGGTGGCCACTTCCACGTATTCCACGGCTTCACGAAACCCGGGAAGTATTTGTTCCAGTCGTCCTGTGAAGGTGTCGGCCACATCAGCCTTCATTCGCATGTATTCATTTCGCTCCAGGCCTTCCCAGTCGGAAGGATAATCTATGGCACAAACCGCACCTACACTTTTGCCTTCCGGAGCCAGCCGGGCATCCACCTGGCCATAGTCTACGAAAGTAAAACTGCGTGTAGAAAAATCACTGTGATTGTTCCCCAGGATATCTTTCTGGGACCGGACAGATTCATCGTAGATAAAAGTGGAGTAATTTTTATTCCCGATGGACTGCAGGGGTTTATTAAACCCATAATAGACAGTCAGGAGAGAAGCCCCGATTGCCAGATCCTTAATGGATTTTACCAGAGGAGCAGCTTCCTTTTTAGAAAGTAACTGGCTTAATCCGGGTACGGAGCCATTCATAATAATCCGGGGTGCATCGGCCTGTTCCACCTGCCCCTTATTCTTCCCTTTTTGCTCCCGAAAAGTGACCCCCGAAACCTTTTTGTCCCTGTAATCGATCGAGGTGACCAGCTGATTGAGCATGACTTTTCCGCCCTGTTCGGTGATCAGTTGACTCAGGGCGTTGGACAGGTTCTGGGATCCGCCCTGAATAAAGCTGGCTGCGCCTCCATAGTATGATCCCTGGGCATTCAGGTAGTATAGCCAGGACAGGGAATAGGGATCATCGTGAAAATACCCCAGATTCCCAAGCAGCACCAGCTTCAGGTCCTCATCCCCGATTATTTCATCCAGGAATACCCCCAGGCTGCGATCGGCCTGGCCCTTGTGGGCCACCATAATCCGGCGCGCGTTCAATACGTGATAGAAATACGCATCTATTCCTTTTTCTTCCCCGGGAAGCTCTTTTTTAGAAGATTCCCTGCCTTCTCCGGATCATGGGGGATCACCAGATCGTATCGCTCATTGATAAAGCGGTAAAATTCAGGTACTGGCAGGAAAGTCACCCGATCGCCCAGTCCAATATCTTCAAAGATCCGTTGCTTGATATCCCTGGGATGAAGTCCATCCATCTCATGAAGCCCCACTTCCATGGTAAATTCCCTTCGTTTAAAGGTGGTGGCGCAGCCCCCCGGCCGGTCATGTTGCTCCAGCAACAGTATACGTTTCTCCCTCTCTGGCCAGCTTGGCTCCTGCAGTCAGGCCCCCCAGTCCGGCTCCTATGATAATCACATCGTATGTCATATGTTTCAACTTAGCTTCTTTAGTTATCCAGGAATGGGATAGCGTTGAAATTCTGCATTCCGGTCAAACAAATATCGGTAGGTGATATAATGTTTTACCGATTTACACCCCACGGACATAAAGATCTTACGCATCTTGGGATTAAAATCCCCCACCCAGGAGAATTCGATTTCGGTATAGTGTGGTTTTCTCTTCGAAGACCTGAACCAGATTCAGGATGATCCCGGCCTCAATCCCCCGGCTCTGGTATTCGGGGATCACCCCCATCAACACGCCCCTTGCACGGGTCATGGTCTTTTTCCTTTTCAGGTACAGAAATTTCAGCATGGCCATCAGGTTGAGTCTGCCATTGAGGTGTTTCAGGATCAGGTTCACATCGGGGTACATCAGGTAAATGGCAATGGGTTTACCTTTGCTGTAAGCGATCCAGATAAACTCTTCATCCATGATGGCCTTTGCCTTTTTCAGGGTTTTTTTGATATAAGCATACTTCCAGGGGTTCAAAGTTCTCTTTGAAGGAGGCCCAGGCTTCATTAAATACAGTGACAAAATCCTATATGAATTTATCGGATTTTTCCAGCTGAAAATGCCTGAACTCATAATCGGGATTTGTAGCCACCCGTTGCGGCGATCCGTTCAAACCTGGGAGGCAGCGGTTCGGTAACATCCAGGTGAAATCCCTCCTGTTTGAAATAGGTTTGGAATCCATAGTTTTCGAAGAGCTCCTGGTAATAGGGAGGATTGTATGCAATTTCATAGGAGGGATGGGTAAAACCATCCACCAGCAATCCCCAGTACTTATCCGTCTCCCCGAAATTAATGGGACCGTCCATGGCCTCCATGCCCCTTTCTTTCAGCCACATTCTGGCAGTATCAAAGAGCAGAGTCGGCGGCTTCCTGGTTATGGATGCATTCGAAGAAACCCATACCCCCGGTGGGCTGCGTTCTGCTTAAAACTAGTGTTGCGGTCGATAAAGGCAGCTACCCGGCCGATCAGTTGCTGCCGATCATTGTACAGGATCCACCTGCTATGCTTCGCCATGCTGGAATAGAAGACATTTTTAGCAGGATCGAAAATGGAATCAATCTCCCTGTCAAAGGGACAAACCCAGGTTGGGATCGTTTCGATAAAGAATGCGGGGCACCTCCAGAAATGCTTTTCCTGGCCTGCCGGTTCTTTACCTTCTGCAGGATCATGAGCTTCTCTGATATATGGATTCCAAGCAATTTGGCTGTACCTGTCGGCCACCACCTTGCGCTTTAAGCTTCAGGCTGGCTGAGAGCTCTCCTGTGGCGGGCGACCAGTCCTCAGCTACGATCCGGAATCGTTTGATCCTTTCCCAGTCCATCAGGCTTTGATTGATCTTCGTCGATCTCCTCGTTATATACAGTAATTACCTCCGGAATAGCTATCAGCTCGTCACGCTTCTTTCCGTTGGCTATTTTGTCTTTTTCGCACACCATTCTTTCAGGTAGTTGAAATCGGGAACCAGCAGGGCGCTGGCAAATTTCTGATGTTCCCCCACCACCATTACCTGGTCGATGAAGGCGGACTCCTTGATCCGGTTCTCGATGGGTTGAGGTGCCACAAATTTTCCGCTGGACAGTTTGAAGATCTCCTTTTTCCGGTCGGTTACCATCAGGAATTTACCATCCTCCAGGTGACCCACATCGCCGGTATGAAACCATCCCTCCTCATCAAATCACCTTCCTGGTCTGTTCTTCGTCTTTGTAATAGCCCATCATCACACAGTCGCCCTTGCAGAGGATCTCGCCATCATCAGCAATTTTCAGTTCCACGCCATCGATCACCGATCCCACCGAACCCAGTTTGCACCTTCCTTTTTCCGTGCGGTTAATGGTGATGATGGGGGAGGTTTCGGTGAGGCCGTACATGTTGATGATTTTCAAGTCCGCTGGCCCAGAAGATACTTTCCAGCCTGGACTGAAGGGCCGCTCCGCCGCAACCCACCAGTTCTGGCATGACCACCCAGGGCTTCCCTCCATTTGCTGAAGATCATCTTGTCGGCAATTTTCAGCTTCCTGTAATAGAACCAGCTTTTTTCACCATGCGGTTTGTATTTCAATCCCAGGTCGACCGCCCAGAAAAAGATCTTCTTCTTCATCCCGGTCAAGGCTTCGTCCCTTGGCAATCACATTGTCGTATATTTTCTCCAGGATCCTGGGAACAGCATCAAAGCCGGTGGCCTGGATCTCCTTCAGGTTGGCTGCAATGGTACCCATGCTTTCGGCGTAGTAGATGCAGGCACCGGAGTACTGGGTCTGGTAGTTGCCCAGCCTGCCGCCCACATGACAGGCCGGAATGATGGCCAGGTAGCGATCCTCCTCATTGAGCTGAAATACATCGGCTGCTGCCAGGAAGTTGCTTACCAGGTTCTTATGGGAAAGCATTACCCCCTTGGAGCGGCCTGTGGTGCCGGAGGTGTAGATGATGGAAACAAGATCTTCGGGAGTAATGTCATGTTTGATGGAATCCAGTTTCTCCCTGGTTTCTGAGCTGGCATCTTTCCCTTTTTCAAGCACTTCCGTCCAGTGCTGGCCTCCTTCAATGGCATCAAAGGTATAAAAGATGTTTCACTTTCATTCTGTTTGCTGAATGCAGGATGAATGAGGTCGTACAGCTTCTGGTCCGAAACGATCACCATCGTGGCATCGGAATGCTCCATGATGTAAGCGTATTCCTCCGCGTTCATGGAAGTATATACCGGTACATGCACCACTCCGGCCATGGACATGCCCATGTCCACAAAATTCCACTGGGGCCGGTTGTTGGTGACTGTCATGATTTTGTCCCCTTTTTTAAAACCCAGCTCCAGCAGTCCCAGGGCAAACTGGTGGGCTATCTGATTGTATTCCTCTGAAGTGTAGAATTTCCATTTGCCTTCCATTTTTTCGGAAAGGGCATTCTGCCCTGCGAACTTTGTAGTAAATCGTTCCAGCAGATCAAAATTACGTGTGGGGACCATGGATGTATGGTTTGAGGTTCCCTGCAAGATAACGCAATCTGATGAAATCGGAATTTCTAATAATAAGTAGCTCCCATCCCAGCAATGGGTACATAGTTTCTCCTTTGGGCAAGCCCGATGGCTTCCACCAGGTCGTCCAGGTCCTGGTACATCAGCGAATCGATATCCAGATTTTTTGCAATCTGCTCCACCATGTTCCTGTACTTATCGCTGGTCGGATCGGCATATTCTTCCAGATGACATCTCTCTTCACCCTCCAGCTGTTTGATAGCCTTACGGGTGGCCAGTTCCATGGTGGAACGGGATTGGGAGAAATTCAGGAAGTTGCAGGGGAAGGTAAGAGGTGGACAGGCAATCCGCATATGAACCTCCCTGGCACCGGCCTGTCGCAGGTCGGCCGTGTTGTCTTTCAGCTGGGTTCCCCTCACGATCGAATCATCCAGGAATACCATTCTTTTGTCCTCGATCATGGCCTTGTTGGGGATCAGTTTCATTTTGGCAACCAGATCGCGCATATCCTGGTGTCTGGGGCATGAAACTTCTGGGCCAGGTAGGGGTATATTTGGAATAGGCCCGTTTGTAAGGAATGCCATTGTAATTGCCATAGCCAATGGCGTGGCCAACTCCCGAATCGGGTACCCCGCAGACAAAATCGGCCTTCACCGTATCTCTTTTTGCCAGGGCTGCACCGCAGCGATACCTCACTTCATCCACATTGATTCCCTCATAATAGGAGGGTGGATAGCCATAGTATACCCACAGGAAGGAACAAACCTGCATCTTTTCACCGGCGGGTTTCAGGGTCCGGTAACCTTCCGCAGTGATCTCCACAATTTCGCCAGGTCCCAGGTAATATTCAATCTCGTATCCGGTATTGGGAAAAGCGCAAGTCTCGGAAGCCACGGCATAGGCCCCGTCCTTTTTTCCGATGATGGCCGTGGTCCTGCCCAGTTTGTCCCTGGCAGCAATAATCCTGTCAGGAGTCAGAATCATCAGGGTACAGGATCCTTTGACCTTCTTGTGTACATTCTCTATTCCTGCCACAAAATCGTCTTCTTCACATACCAGGTTGGCCACCACCTCGGTGGGATTTACATTCCCCTGGAAGTTTTCCGTAAAGTGTTTCTTCTTATCGCAGGAAGTATTGTTCCAGCTCATCAATATTTACCATGCGGCTTACCGAAGTGATGGCGAATCGACCCATATGGGAATTGAACATGATGGGTTGGGGATCCGTATCGCTGATGATCCCGATGCCACTGTGTACCCTTGAATTTTTTCAGGTCCGGTTCAAATTTTGTTCTGAAGTAGCCATCCTCCAGGCTGTGAATCGATCTTCTGAAACCCTCGTTTTTGTTAAAGAATACCATTCCTGCCCGCTTGGTTCCCAGGTGGGAATGGTAATCAGTTCCGTAAAATACATCGTAAACACAATCCTGCTTGGAAATTGCTCCAAAAAAGCCGCTCATAAGTGGATAGTTGAATTAGATGAGTAGTTGGCCTAAAACTAGGAAGAAAAACCAGGATTGCAAACTAATTTTAATGCAGCGGCTTCGCAGCTGCCTCCGGCATCCCCCCCCCTTTGCGATCTTAGAAGAGAAGGTGCTGTTTCTCCTTATTGTTCCACCCGGCCTGTGACTGGTAATTTACCAGAAAGATCTTCAGATCAGCCTGGCTTTCATAATCGACGAAGTAAATCTTTTTATCGGCCTGACTCTCATACTTCACAAAATACCATAAGCCATCCTCCGTGGCCTGTGATTCATACTCCACCTTATAAACCTTCAGGTCGCATTGCGATTCGTATTCCACCACATAGACCTTGAGATCGGCCTGGCTTTCATACTCCACAGAAAACACCTTTTGTCCACAAAGGGACATCGGGGCAAGCATGAGCACAGCCAGAAAGAGATACATTGTTTTCATTTCCCGATAGATTGATGCAAATAAATCAGATCAAAAATTGATCCAAAAAAAATCCTATCTTTTTATAAACTTTCATAAAAGAATCTTGTATGAAGTCTATCATCTGTTTTGGGGAGGTATTGTGGGATCAGTTGCCAACCGGGAAAAAGCTGGGGGGAGCTCCCCTTAACGTGTCCCTCCGGGCGCAATCATTTGGCAACCAGGCAGCTATGATTAGCAGCATAGGCCGGGACCGCAGCGGCGAAGAACTCCTTAAAGAGCTGAAGGTCCATGGCGGCAGCCTGGAGCATATACAGGAGAGTGAATTCTTTCCCACCAGTGAGGTCCTGGTAGCGCTTGATGCACATGGGACGGCATCCTACGAAATTAAGATGCCCTGTGCCTGGGACAGCATTGTCTTACTGGAGCGTGATCTGGAAGCCGTAAAAAAGGCGGACGCCTTAATTTACGGAAGCCTCGTTGCCAGAAGCCAGGTTTCGAGGGACACGCTGTTAGCCCTACTGGAACAGGCCAGATATAAAGTTTTTGATGTGAACCTGCGGCCGCCCCATTATACCCCGGAACGAATTGTGAGTTTAATGAAAGCAGCTGATTTTGTAAAGTTCAACGATGAGGAACTCCTTGAGATTGGTGCACACCTGGGATTTCAGGGCAGATCTCTGGAAAAATGCATTCATTTTATGTCTGAACGGACCGGCACGGAACAGATATGCGTGACTCTGGGGAAGGATGGAGCAGTTCTATTTCAAGACCATGCCTTCTATTACAATCCGGGGTATAAAGTGACAGTGGCCGATACTGTTGGCGCTGGCGACTCCTTTCTGGGCTCCATGATCAGTCAGCTTTTAAATGGCAGTCAACCACAGGAGGCCATTGACTTTGCCTGTGCCGTGGGCTCCATTGTAGCCTCAAAAAACGGAGCCAATCCTCAAGTTTCAGCATCTGAAATAGCAGCCATGATGGCAACTCGGGTATAGAAGGCTTATTGTTCAGGGTTGGCTGGCAGATTTGATTTTTGTCGTTTACGAAAGGAGGAGGGGATGAGATTAAAAGTTTTAATTCCAAACTTTCGTGCCAGCAATTCCAACCCCACCAGCGAAATCACCCCGCCGGGCAGGATTACCAGTGTAGTGAATATGGAGAAACGGCCTACGTCCTTCAACTGTTCGATGGCTGCTTTAACTTCCTCTTCTGTGGGAGGTACCTTTCTTCCGCTCAGATCCAGTTTTGCTTCCAGTAATTTAAAGAAAGATCGGGCCATCTCTTCGGTCTCCCCGGCTTCCTCTCCAACAATGGAGACCCCTTCCTGGAGCAGCTTTTTGGTTTTTATGGCATATTTTCGGGCAAACAGGTAACTCCGGTGGTTCGTTACCGGCAGTCCCCAGGCAGCATTTTTAAGTGCCCTGAGCTTAATGATTATGCCCGTTTCCTTTTGCATGTTTTTCTGCAGGTGCCTTGTATGGGGGTTTATTTATTAACCCTGTGAAGAATATTAAGTTCATTTATTCCTGTGCATCTTTGAATTAGCCTTCTTCTTTATACTTAACGGGTGTTTTGCCGGTACCTTGTTTAAATACCCGAACGAAGGAGGATGTGGAGCCAAATCCGGCCAATTCTGCAATTTGAGCCAGGGAGCTATTGGAATGTTCTCCATTCTGAAGGAGCATTTTTGCCTTTTTAATCCGGTAGTTATTTATAAAGGTATTAAAGTTGCATTGAAACTCTTTATTAATTAATTGTGAAACAAACTTGGGAAAAGCAACTTTCTATCCTTAATTGGCAGGAAAATAGAGGGGGTGGCTGGCGTTGTATCTGTGGATAAACTCCACCATCCTTTTTGGTCTCTCTCGTTTTCGCAGGGAGCTGTATTCAGAGGACAGCACCGAATCCCTTTCTAGTAATTTTCCCAATGCTTCGGGATTGTATGCAGTTAAGGTATTTGATTCAAAATCAAACAGGGAAGCTTTACCCTGTGCAGTCACGTACCGGTAGTAGGGCTTTCGGATGTTGCGGTATAGATCCTGGGTGCTGGAATAATTCATGGCTGTATCCTCTGGCTGGAATCCAGGTCTCTCCATGGTTGTAGCTGAGGCGATAAAATGGGAAATACTTCCTTCAAGAATTATTCTTTGAAACTTGCCGCCCAGCATAATATACAGGCGACCGTTCCGGGCATATCCCCATATATCCCCGGTTCTTATGGATGCGCGGACTCCGCTTTCATCGTATAAGATGATCTCCTCCCTGATGATCAGTTCATCGAAGAAATCCCTGTTATAATTACTCAGATCGGTAACAATCCTTCCCAGGGGTATGGGATTGTTCAGTCTTACCGCATCGATATGGAGATATAATCCATCCCTGAACTTATACTCCCTGGAGAATGGGACCATTCTTATCTCCTGGTGCTCCTGACCACTCAGGGATTGGACAGGCAATAAGAACAGTAAAAATCCGACATATGTCAGGAAACGTTTCATAGCTGTGGGTTAGCCGTACCTACCAATATCACTCAAAAATTGTGCCCTGGTATTTATTTTACCCAATCAATGGCCTGTCGCACCAAACGGCGATAGGCCGGATTTTCATAAGCCTGGTGATCGTGGCCCATCTGTATGTAGACAATCCTGGAATTTCCATATTGATTGGTCCAGCCGATCACTTCCCCACTCTCAGGATGAGTGGTTCGAAGAATGGCCTGAGTGCCGGGAAGTACTCTGAAATTCCCGTAGACCTCATCGTGAATGACGAAGTCCTTCAATCCCCTTGTTATGGGATGATTTGTTTCTGCAATCTGGACTGTAAATTCCACATCATGTTGATAGGTAGAAATTTCCAGATCCGGGCCTGCTTCCACATAACGTCCTCCAATGATCTTTTCGAATTCGGCCCAGGCCTGGTAGGAGGCCAGAGAATGGTGCAGGAAAACCATACCTTTCCCTTTCTCCAGTAGTTTGATAAACGCGGTTTTCTGTGACTCATCAATCTCCTTTGCCATGTCATAGAAGAGGAGGACATCAAACTCATCCATAAGTATAGAATCGTACAAGAGATTGGCTTCCGGATGAATTACCTCCCGATAGTCTATCCCGGGCATCTCCTCGAACATCCGGAAAAAGGCTTCTCGTTCGAAATCATGTCCACCCGTTACGATCAAAATACTTTGTTCAGAATGCGACAGGCAGCTGGTAAACAGTATAGTAGAAGTTGCGATTAGAAGAATGGTGAGCAGAGATTTTCGGGGATTAGGGTCAAGATTGTTCATGTTGCCAGGATTATTTTTTCTTTCTTTTTTGGTTTGGGTTCGGGAAGTTCTTTCAGAGAAATCCGGATGAGTTCACTCAACCATTCCCGGTCCTCGAGCATGTCCTCAATCAGGAAACTTGGTTTTGCCCCTTTATAGGGCGGGGCTTCAACCACATTCCGGATATATGCTCTTCCTGCTTCCGTGGGTTTAATAAACAGTTTATTATCGCAGATCAGGGCGAATATTTTCCCGTCCGAGAAAACACCGTATTCACCAAACATTTTTTTAGCCGTGATTTCTCCCGCGTTCTCGATTTGATCCAGAACAAAGTCTACAAATGCTTTATCAGTTGCCATAACTAAGGTATTTTGTCCAGTCTGCGAGTATGATAATGTTCCAAAACCTCCCTGAGCTGATGGTAAACCTCCCTGGTGCTTGCATCCAGGCTTGAAATTTCCAGAGGATTCAGCTCTTCATAGTCCACGGGGATTTCATAAAACTCTCCGGAGCCATATAATTTATAGCGGAGGTTTCGGGCAAATACCCGGGCGTTTTCAGGTTCCCCATTCCTGGAATACCAGCTATAGACCCATTCCCGGGGAGTCCCTGGTTCTCCGTGAAGCTGGGGAAGGAAGCTCCGGCCATCCACATCGAGCGAATCTATATCAATATTCGCTGCCTCGCTCAGCGTTGGAAGAAAATCACTAAAGTCAACCAGGTCCTCACTTACAGAGTTCGGCTTTATGACATCGGGCCAATGGACCACCAGGGGAACCCGGGTGCCTGCATCGGTGGATTTCCCTTTTGCCCCGGCAATCTCTCGCTCATGCATCATGGACACCACCGGAACATCTGTGCCATTGTCCCCGGTAAAAATAAGCAGGGTGTTATTCTGGATACCCAAGGCTTCCAGTTTACCTACAATCTCCCCGACTATATAATCCATATGAGCGACCATGTCTTTAAAATAGCGCGCATCTCCTTTATAAGTCATGGTGGTGGAATCGCCACTGTTCCATTCCGGGGAGGAGGGAGCAGGACTAAAGGGGCAATGGGTGAGTATCATGGGATAGTAGAGGAGAAAAGGCTGACCGTTTTTTTGGCAAGTTTCTATAAAATCGAGCCCGTATTGGCTCACGATATCCGGACCATAGTCCGTGTCTGCATAGGTAATCAGTTTCCCATCGACCTCCAGAACAGGTTTGGAATAGCGGGTATCCCGGCCCGTGGAATCCATGCGTCCTCCACTAACTTGCCAGAGGCAATGGTTGTCAAATCCTGCATGCTGCGGACTGCCTGGGTCCTTTCCCAGCTGCCATTTCCCGATAATGCAGGTGGCATATCCAGCTTCCCGGAGGAGATGAGCAAAGGTAGTCTGCCCGCTGTCCAGTAATCCAAAGCGGACGTAATTACGCACGTTGTAAATTCCTGTCATCAGCTGAACGCGGGAAGGGGTGCAAAGTGGTTGGGCATAACAGTGCTCGAAGCGTATTCCGTTTGAAGCCAGCCGGTCAATTTCCGGGGTCTGATAGGAGCTTCCTCCGTTGGCCCCTATGGTTTCATAGCCCAGGTCATCGGCCATGATCAGGATGATATTGGGTAATTGCTCCCCAGATCCGGATGGTGTGGCTGGGTTGCAGGAACCAGCAAGGCTTAAAACAGCTACGGAAGATAGTATCCAAAATTGCTTAAATCGATATTTCATAGGGATTTTGATAATGAATAAAATTAAACAATTCTATGGTTGGGCGGCCTGTTCGGTTTACTCTTATTGCACGATAAATCCTGCATATTAACTTGTTTCAAATTCATAATCTCTTTCTACCCGGGCAATTCTTACCTTAAATTCTCTGTACCATTCCGAACGACCTCGATTCCTTGCCTGTGTATGCTCGGCATGAAGCTTCCATTTTCTTATGGATTCCAGATCCTGCCAGTAGGAAACAGTAATACCCAGGGTATCCCGGGCATGTTCCACCCCTAAAAAGCCCTCCTGCATTCCGGCCAGGTGCACCATCCGCTCGGACATGGCCTCGTATCCCTTGTCACCTTCCGTCCGAACAGAGGAGAATATCACCGCATAATAGGGGGGGTTGGGTGTTTTTGAAATCATTTTATTATTTTATGATAATCAGAAGCGTTTGCTTGTTATGCTAAATTCACGCCGCTTAGGACAATGGTCTATTTCTTTTTGTGATATATGCCCAGGAAGGCTGTTTGGAGAAGCCTGTCGTCCTTGTCGAAGATCTGCCATAATTGAGAAACGGTTCCATCTATTCCGGGCGACCAGGTGATTTGATTGTAATACCAGTCGACCCGGGTACCTTTCTGCAGATCACTTTTCATCACCATTTTGTCAAGCTGGAAGCTTCCCTTTAGCTTCAGGACATTTCCGCTGTTGTCGATCCAAAGCTGATTCCAGGTTGAATCCGTTTTATCATAATAATTAAAACTGCTGCCTGATCCGCCTTGTGCACCCTTCCAATGCTCAGCCAGGATACAGCCATTTTCAATTTTGCTTATCAGATTTTCACCCAGCTTATTTCCAAGGGTGTCCAGTACCATCCAGTCACCTATCCAGAAGTCGAACTGAGAATGTGTTTCTGTGCAGCAAGGGCATTCCTCCTGTGCGTACAGTGAAACCGACAAAATCAGTAAATAAACGGAAAGGTATGATGACTTCATCAGCGAGCTATTTTTTTTTCTTTTCCACCAGGGTGATTACAATGCTGATCACCAGCAGCAACATGGCGATAATACCCAGGTAGCTTCCTGAATTATTTGACCAGCTCAGATCTCCAAAATCAGTTACCGAGATATGCCCGATAATTAAGACAACCGCTACCCCGATCAGTATGAATTTTGCATTTCTCATAGGGACCTTTTTATAAAGATAGTGAATTAGCCATTAGAACTGAGATCCGATAATGATCCCCGTAAGCATTGGAATAAGCCAGATAATCCAAACCCAGAAACTGAATCTGTGAAACTTAATGATCTGCTTCTCATTTTTTCTGACAAGGACTATTGTGGCCCAGATGGCATGGAAAAGCATTAAGAAAATCGCCAGTAACCCGGTCATGCCATGAAAGTTAAACTGAATCAATGAGCCAGCCAGCTTTCCCATGGCCCCTGTTCCAATGGTATCGCAGGTAAATCCCAACCAGAAAACAACAGCATGCCAGATTTTCAGGCGCCTGGATATCTTTTCCGCCCAAACCCCCAGGGTATATAGTATACAGGCGGTAGAAATAAATGTAATGGCTATGATCAGGGTTTGTTCCATATCCAGGATAATCTCAAAGTTAATCTTTTGTTTTTTCCCTTTGCAGTCATTCAAGTTTTGAAATTATTAGTATTTCTCTTGTATACAAATCAACTATCTTTGTGCACTTGAAATCAGTACCGGGCAAACAATAAACCCGGGAATGTGTCTAACACAAGTAATAGTCAAAGATATGAGCACCAAAAAAACTCTCCTGATGATCCTCGATGGCTGGGGTCTTGGTAACGGAGATAATGCCGATGTCATCAGCCAGGTACCTACGCCGAATATGGATCGTTTAAAGAAGGAGTATCCTTCTTCCCAGTTGTTTGCTTCAGGGGAGAATGTTGGTCTGCCTGACGGGCAAATGGGTAATTCAGAAGTGGGACACCTCAACATTGGTGCGGGTCGCGTGGTATACCAGGACCTGGTGAAGATCAACAGGGCCGTTAAGGATGGCTCTATCAGTGAGAATCCTGCGCTGGTGGAGGCCTTCAGCTATGCCAGAGATAACCAGAAACAGGTGCATTTTATGGGCCTGCTGTCCGACGGGGGCGTTCATTCGCTGGATAAACACCTGTACGAGCTGTGCGATATGACCGGTGAATATGGGATCAAGGATGTATTTATACATGCCTTCGGGGATGGACGCGATACTGATCCTCAGAGTGGGAAAGGCTATATGGAAAAGCTGGAGAAACACCTGGCCGACTTCCAATGGCAAGGGTGGCCTCTTTTATTGGAAGGTACTATGCCATGGACCGGGATAATCGCTGGGAAAGGATCAAGGAAGCTTATGATCTTGCTGGTTCATGGAAAAGGCAGGACAGCTACCGATGTGGTGAAGGCCTTCAGGAGTCCTATGAGGAGGGAGTCACCGATGAATTTGTGAAGCCCATTGTGATTGTGGATGAAGAGAACAAGCCCCTGGGAACCATCCAGGAGGGTGATGTGGTGGTATTTTTCAATTTCAGAAACGACCGGGCCAAAGAACTGACCATTGTGCTAACACAGCAGGATATGCCCGAGCACAATATGCACACCATTCCCTTGCACTATTGTACCATGACTCCTTATGATGCTACATTTCAAGGGGCTGCATGTGATCTATGATAAGGACAATGTAAGCAATACCATGGGTGAAGTGCTTGTCAAGGGCAGGACTAACACAGCTGCAGCATTGCCGAAACGGAAAAATATGCCCATGTGACCTTCTTCTTCTCTGGCGGAAGGGAGGCTGTTTATGAAAATGAAGACCGGATCCTGATGCCTTCTCCCAAGGTGGCCACCTATGACCTGAAACCTGAAATGAGTGCCTTTGGGGTCAAAGATGCGGTGATCAAGGACATACAGGAAGAATGGCCTGATTTCATCTGTCTGAATTTTGCCAATGGCGATATGGTGGGGCATACCGGTGTTTATGAAGCCATTAAAAAGGCAGTTAAAACCGTTGATCAGTGTGTGGGTGAAGTGGTGAAAGCTGCCAGAGCTAAGAACTATGATGTGATGATCATTGCCGATCATGGGAATGCCGACAATGCAGAAAATGCAGATGGGTCGCCCAATACGGCTCACTCCCTGAATCCGGTTCCCTGTATTGTGGTTACGGACGACTATACAAAGGTGAAGAAGGGGATCCTGGCCGATGTGGCCCCTACTCTTCTACACATCATGGGAGTGAAGCCGCCCGTGGAAATGACCGGAAAGGTCCTGGTGTCCTGAGTGTTTACTGAAACTAATGATGAACCAGGGGGAGGATATCCTCTCTGAGCTGCAGGATAATTTTGCAGATCTCTTCCAGGGATTCAGGTTCATAGATGATCTCTGCCAGGCTTGCCTGGAAAGTCTGCTGGCCACTGTCCATTTCAAAGCTTTCGGGCTGGTAGCGGATTTCCACTTTGTCATAAACCACTTTCAGTTTATTTACCGTGTGCATATAACGTCTGATCATCAGGGACTCCTGTTGCGCGGATAGGATTCCGGTAAGACTGTTCAGTGAAAATTTCTGTTGAAGGATCCGGTCACCCATATCAAGCATGGATTTGTCCATATAAATCTTCACACCGATATACATGGTTTCCAGCCACCCTCCCAACAGGGATAGAGAGGCGAGTGATAACTGGTTGTTCTCTTTGAACTGTGAGTCCATTTCCGTATAGATTTCGAAAATCTGCTTTTTTACGGAGTCGGGGTTGTCCAGGTAGGATCTCTGTACCCCGGGTGAATCTTCAAAAATCTCTCCGGGAAGCTCCAGTTTTCCTGCAAGCAATTCTATGTGGTGATAATATTCTGCTGTCTCACTGGTCCTTTCAAACAGGGTACAGTAACTCAGGTCAACGCCCAGAACCCCCAGCAGAAGTGCCATATGTTCAGGGTTGTCGTACATGGGGATTTTTTCGAGCGGGCAGGGAATGCCGGGATCAAATCCAGTACCGGTCTCTTCAAAAAAACTGACAATATCTGTAGGGATTTTCAGGGCATATACGATCTCTTCGACCACTGCAATTGCAGGGCTATCCCGGTCGGGAATAAATTCCGCCTCCCCGGATTGGGAGCCTGAAAAATTACATCCATACAGACTTATAGTCAGAATAACAGCGGAGAGCGCAAATCGATACATAAACAGGAATTAGATTAGTTGAGTAAAAGTAGCAAATCTTTTAGATCATGGAACGGGTTCTCATGGCAGCAATTATAATATCGATCAGTTCAGGAGTTTCCAGAGTCATACAATTCAGTTTGATATCAAAACGAGTGTAATCATTTCCTTTTCCCTGGAAGAAATCCCGGAAAGCGGATCTTTTCTTATCGATATTCTGTGCGTAGCTACGAGCCTGATCGATGCTGAAATTATGCTTGTCGGCCACCCTTAAAGCCCTCCACTCCAGGGGGGCCTCCAGATAAATGTGAAGTGATTTGGGAATGTCTCTGGTGATGGCAACACCACCCCGGCCCACAATAATTGCATTACCGGCATTTGCAAATTTCCGGATCACTTTAGCGATGGTTGTCCGGATCTTCATGTCCGATTTGTAGTAATCCTTGGACTGTGCCAGCAAGCAGATCCTCAAGAACCCCCCGGCTCTTGTAATCAAATACATGCTGAATCTGGCTGGAGTCCACCTGCAGCTCTTTTGCCGATTCCATCAAGATCTCTTTGCTGATCCATCGCCAGGGATGGTCTTTGGCATGTGTCTTTTTCAGACGTATTCAACTTGCGGAGAGGTCTGCCGCAATGACTTTTGGCCGGACAGCCCACCTCCCTGGAAAGGGTAACCACCGGTCCGGGAAATATTTGTTTGGCCGGATCTTCCTTGTACCAGTTTTCCAGATATTTCGACAGATCAATTTTCATGGCTCAGAAACGAAGGGGTTTATGCTCAATTTACTATATTTACATCAATGTCAAGGATATCGGGGCCATCGATGCTACATAACAATGCACTTGTAAAATGAGTAACCCCGTGAATGCTTATCAACAAAGTCCTAACCTAATTAAACCCTAACATTATGAACAAAATTACAGTAATTGGCGCCGGAAATGTGGGCGCCACCTGTGCCAATGTGATTGCCCATAAAGACCTGGCCAACGAAGTGGTCCTCCTCGATGTGAAGGAGGGACTGGCCGAAGGTAAAGCGCTGGATATCTGGCAGACTTCCTCCATCAATCACTTTAATACCCGGGTAACCGGATGCACCAATGATTACCTGAAGACCAAGGGATCCGGGATCATCGTGATTACCTCGGGTATTCCCACGTAAGCCCGGTATGTCGCGCGATGACCTGATCAAAACCAATGCAAACATTGTGAAAGAGGTCACCGAAAAAGCGATTAAGTATTCGCCGGATGCCATTATCATTGTGGTCTCCAATCCACTGGACGTGATGACCTATGCAGCCTTCCTGGCTGCCAATAAGGATCCCCACAAGGTATTCGGGATGGCGGGCATTCTGGATACGGGTCGCTATAAGGCCTTTCTGGCCAATGCCCTGGATGTTTCTCCCACTGACATTCATGCCATGTTACTGGGAGGACATGGCGATACCATGGTACCGCTGCCGCGCTATACCTCTGTGAGTGGGATCCCGGTCACAGAATTGCTGGGCAAAGATGTGATTGATAAGATTGTGGAACGGACCCGGAAAGGAGGCGGCGAACTGGTAAGCCTGATGGGAACCTCTGCCTGGTATGCACCCGGTGCAGCCGTATCTCAGATGGTGGAAGCCATTGTGGACAACCAGAAAACGGATTTTCCCGGTATGTGCTTACCTGAATGGAGAATACGGACAGAAAAAGCTCTACCTGGGGGTACCAGTAAAACTGGGTAAAAGCGGAGTGGAAGAGATCATCGAAATCAGCCTGAATACCGAAGAGAAAAAGTTGCTTACCAGCTTCCGGTGGAAAGTGTGAAAGAGCGTGATGAAAGTGCTGGATGACATGAAACTTTTTGAGGACTAGTATCTAAAGCACCACGTTGTCAAAGAGATAAGATGCTTAGAAATGCGTAAATGGCCCTCGGGCCGCTTACGCATTTTTTTGGCCGGCAGCTCCCAAAGTGCAAAAAAATAGTGCTATATTTGCGGCCTATTCGAAAAAGACAATCAAGTAACTATTAATAAACAAGTTAAAAATGCAAAATAAAGGTGCTATCAGGTTCTTTACGATTGTTCTGGCGCTCGTAAGTGTATACCAGCTTCTGTTTACCGTATTTTCGCAGAAGGTGGAGCGCGATGCCAGGGAGTTTGCCAATGGTGATGTCCGCATCGAACGATCCTACCTGGACTCCATGAAAGGGGAGGTGGTATACAATGTATTGTTTAAGAAGTATACCTACCAGGAGTGTAAAGAAAGGGAAGTTAACCTGGGTCTTGACCTGAAAGGTGGAATGAATGTGATCCTCGAGATCGCTGTGGAAGATATCATTCGCTCGCTGGCAGCTACACAGTTTCTGACCGATCCGGTTTTTACTGAAACCATGGCTCTTGCTCATGAAAAGAAAAGCAACAGTCAGAGCGATTTTGTGGACCTCTTTGCTGAATCATTTGAAGAGCTAAATCCCGGGGCACAGCTGGCACAATTCTTCATGACCCCCGAAACCCGCGGCGAGATAGATTTTAATACCACCAACATCGGATGTGGTTACCTTCCTGAAAGCTGAAGCAGAAGATGCCATTGACAATTCCTACAATGTGCTTCAGGAACAGGATTGACCGTTTTGGGGTTGTTCAGCTGAACATTCAGAAACTGGAACGTCAGGGAAGAATCCTGGTGGAGCTTCCCGGTGTCAAGGAACCGGAAAGGGTCACCAAGCTGCTGACCGGAACTGCCAACCTGGAATTCTGGACCACCTACCAGGCATCTGAAGTTTGGAATTATCTGGATCAGGCCAACCGCACACTGGCCACATACTGGCGGCCGAGATGTCACTGTCACCGGCTGACGCAGAACCGAAACTCCGGAAGGAGAAGCTGAAAGCATCGGGATGATCTGCTGCACAAGAAGCCTGCCGTCCCCAGGACGATCTTCTGCTTGATACCACGGTCTTGACCTGCTGACGGATCTGGACTCCACCCAGGTACTGGATGACCAGGAAGCACAGTTCTACCGTGAAAATCCACTGATTGCTGTACTGACTCCCTACCTGGATAATCAGCGGCAATTTTATTCCCGGATCAACAGTGGGTGTGGTACTGCTGAAAGATACTGCCAAGGTAAATGCCTACCTGGCCATTCCCCAGATCAGGCAGCTATTCCCCTCCGATCTGAAATTTGCCTGGCATTTTCAGCCCGATGGCGAAGAGCAGCAATTCATCAGGCTACATGCCCTGAAGTCAACCCGGAACAACCAGCCGGTTATGGAAGGTAAATATGTGACCGATGCCAGGGTGGGAACGGATCCCTATACCGGAGAGTTCAATGTGAGCATGAACATGAACTCCGAGGGAGCCAAAAGATGGGCCAATGTGACCACGGGAAAATGTGAATCAGGCCATTGCCATTGTCACTGGACGGACTGGTGTATTCAGCTCCCAATGTAAGCGAAGAAATCAAAGGAGGCAGCTCCTCCATATCCGGTGCATTTTTCCCAGGCCGATGCGGATGACCTGGCCAATATCCTGAAATCGGGTAAGATGCCGGCACGTGCACGGATCGAATCCAGCGAAGTAATCGGACCCTCACTGGGTGCCAAGTCCGTCAAAGACGGTCTGAATTCCTTCCTGATTGCCTTTGTGGTGGTTCTGGCCTATATGATATTCTATTACAGCCGCAGGGCTGGTATGGTGGCTGATATTGCCCTGCTGGCCAACATGTTCTTCCTGATGGGTGTTCTTGCATCCCTGCAGGCAGTCCTGACCCTGCCGGGTATTGCCGGTATTGTGCTGACCATTGGTATGTCGGTGGATGCGAACGTACTGATTTACGAAAGGATCCGTGAAGAACTGCAGCCGGGAAAGAACCTGAAAACGGCCATCAAGGATGGTTACAGGAATGCCTATTCTGCCATTTTTGATGCGCAGATCACCACCTTCCTTACCGGTTTGATCCTGTTCTTCTTCGGAACCGGACCCATCAAAGGATTTGCGACTACACTGGTAATTGGTATCCTGACCTCCCTGTTCAGTGCCATCATTCTGACCCGACTGATGTACGAACGCATGCTGTCCAAGAGTGGGAATATTACCTTTGATACGAAGATCACCCGGAATGCCTTTAAAAATACCAAGATCGATTTCCTTGGCAAAAGGAAGATCTTCTATGTTATTTCAGGCGTGATCATTCTGGCTGGAATTGCTTCGCTGGCAACCAAAGGTCTGAATCTGGGTGTGGATTTCTCCGGGTGGACGTAACTATGTAATCACCTTCAAGCAGGACGTGGAAACTACGGAGGTTCAGAATAACCTGGCAGCCACTTTTGGAGAGGCTCCACAGGTAATTACCTACGGTTCGAAGAATACCGTAAGGATAACCACCAAGTACCTGATTGACGATGATCGTCCCGAGGTGGATTCCATTATCAAAGCACGAGATGTTTGAGGGCCTGCAGCCTTATCTGGACAGCGATGACGTAAGCCTGGATGAATTTATCAACGGACAGGACTATATTATCAGTCTCACATAAGGTGGGTCCGACCATTGCCGATGATATTAAGCGTACTGCGGTCATTAGTTATCTTTGCCTCGCTACTGATTATCTTCCTCTATATCCTGGCCAGGTTCCGCAACTGGCAGTTTGGACTGGGTGCTCTGGCTGCCCTGGTCCACGACGTAATGATTGTAATCGGGCTTTTCTCCCTGCTTGCATGGCGTCATGCCATTCTCGCTGGAGCTTGACCAGATCCTTTATTGCGGCCATCCTTACGGTGGTGGGTTACTCCATTAACGATACGGTGGTGGTATTTGACCGGATCAGGGAATATGTGGGACTGCAGAAAAAGCGTGAACGCAAGGAGATCTTCAATTCGGCCCTGAACAGCACACTGAGCCGTACCTTCAGTACCTCACTGAGTACCTTCTTTGTATTGCTGGCCATCTTTATTTTTGGAGGTGATGTGATCAGGGGCTTTATCTTTGCCCTGCTTGCTGGGTGTGGTTGTAGGTACCTATTCATCACTGTTCATAGCTACCCCGGTGGTGTATGACACCATCAAAGGGGATGAAACAACCAGCGATACTCAAAGGAGCCGTAAGAAAATAGAGCATATTTGAACCTCTACTGAGGGGTGTGGGAGCTGATCTTAAGGATGAAGCCCACACCCCTTTTTGTTTCCAGGGAAACAGCAGGTTCGGCCTGAGATATATTTCCGGATCCTGGAAATAAAGACATCCATGGAACGACCCAGAAAGTAGTCGTTCTGTCCCCAGAGATCCTCCAGGATCTGTTCTCGCCTGACCACCTTATTCTGGTGTTCAATCAGATATTTCAACAAATCCGATTCCCTGGGAGTGAGGTTAAAGTGGTTCTTTCCATCTTCAATCAAAAGCTCGCCATATTTAATATGGAGGCATCCAATTTTCGAAGTACTGGGATCCTTTTTCCCGGCTCTCTTTAAAATATTATTGAGCCTGAGAACCAACTCCTCCGCTTCAAAGGGTTTGGTGATATAGTCATCAGCTCCTATTTTCAGTCCACTCAAGCGGTCCTCCTTCTGATTTTTGGCTGTCAGAAATACTACGGGCATGGCCGGGTCAAGTTTTCGGATCTCCCCGGCCAGCGTAAATCCGTCCATGACAGGCATCATGACATCCAGGATGCAAAGATCCACATGGTGCTCCTGGAACACCTTCAGGCCATGTTTTCCATGGTTGGCTGTAAGAACATTAAATCCGGATAACTCCAGGTACTGCGCCAGCACTTTCTGGAGATCAATATCATCCTCAACCAGTAATAGGTCCATCATCTGCAGGTATTTTAATGATAAAAGTGGTGCCTTCTCCGGGTTTTACTTTGAACCTTTATGGTTCCTCCGTGAGCTTCCACGATCTGTTTCACATAATAGAGTCCCAGTCCCAGTCCCCTGATCACCCGCTGCCTGGCCTCTTCGCCTCGATAGAATTTTTCGAAAAGGTGTTTCTGGTCCTCTTCTTTGATTCCGGGCCCATTGTCCGATACGGTGATCCATAAACTGCCGTCCCTGTCTTTCAGACCAAGCGCTATCCGGCAGGGATCAGCCCCGTAACGTACCGCATTGGAAAAAAGATTGTTAAGGACAGTGGACATATGAATCTCATCCAGCAAGTAGGTTTTCTGATTCAGCTGAAAATCCATTTGGATCTCAGGAGAATCTGTTCCCTGCTCCAGCTGAAATCCTTTCACCAACTGCCGGGTCCAGTCCTCCAGCTGGATGTGTTCAGGTTTCAGCCTCACCTGGTCCTTCTCCCAGATATTGATATCCAGGATCCGGTCGATCAGTTCCGACAGATGTCTATTTTGTCTCTTGATCAGACCCGAAAGTTCCTCCACTCTCTCCGGATTCTGAATGATTTTCCGGTTGCCCAGAGAACTGGAAGCCACCGAAATAGTGGAAAGTGGCGTTTTCAACTCGTGGGTCATGTTATTAATGAAATCACTCTTCATCTCGGACAATCGTTTCTGTTGAAGCATGTTCCGCAGGGTCAGGAAAAAGACAGTAAATACCAGGAACAAGGTAAACAGGTCCAGGACAAGGATTAACCACATTTCTCTCAAGATCAGTTTGGAGCGGTTTACAAAATCAATGTAGATGCTGTAGGTAATATTGAAGAAGTTACGTTCATGGGTGAACGTACCTGCCAGCAGGGCATCTGCAGGGGCCAATGGAAGCTGAACGCCATTGGGATAAACCTGCTGCCGGTAGCCAAGATCCACCAGGTAGAGCTTTTCCACCTGAAGGTAATAGGTAAACTCAGGATCTTCCCCTGCCTGGTGGAGGTAATCGCCAATAAAATATTCAGGCTCCCGGTACTGGTTGAGGATGTCCTGGAATACCTCACCCGGGGTGCGGCCGAGGGTATCTTCGGATTCGTACAAAAACTCAAGGGCCCTGTCATCCAATAGAAACAGCACGGAATCGAAATCATAATTGTAATCCATGCTGGAGAATTTGGAAATGGCCTCTTCCACCATTTTCCCGAATCGGGTATCAAACTGCTCCTTCTTGGTTCGGTAGGTATTGGTGATAAGAATATATTGTACCACGATTAGAACCAACAGTGCCACAGTGGATGATCCTATGAAAAAACGGCTCTTCATGTTATCAAGTCAAGAGCTAAGATACAGCCTTTCCCGAATCGTTAACCTATCATTAACACTCCATTAACCAAGATGCACGGCTTCACCTCCTATTTTTGTAACAGAAACCTTATTAAAAAACAAAGCATGAAAAATTCTACCAACTTCAGGATTCTCCCTTTGACAGGAATCTTTCTTCTGCTGGCTTCCGGGGCCATGGCTCAGACAGCAGAGGAGAATAAGGCAAGGGAAGAGGAGATGAAAGCCAAACAGGAGCAGATAGAGCTCCAGAGGCAGCAGATGAAGGAGCAACAGGCAAAAACAAGGGAGTTGGCAAAGGTTTATGCTGAGCAGGCCAGAGAAGCTTCCCGGGTGGACAGAAGTTCGGCCAGGGTTTACTCTCATAGCAGCGGTTTTGGAGACGAACCATCCTTTTTCATATACTCGGGCGGACAGGAAAACCAGTCCCAGCTGACCATCCGGAATAGCTTCGACGGAGAATCGGATACCTCTGAAGGGGAATTTGATGTGGATGAACGTACAAGTCATATCCGATGTAGCATTAACGGAAAGGCTAACACGGGTAAAATCACCATCAAAATTCTCTATCCGGGAGGAAAAGTATTTAAAAATCTGTCCATTACCTCCTCGGCACAGATCTCTTTCTCCCAATCGTTTTCCATTAAAGAGGATGAGAAGGATAAATATGTGGGAGCCTGGAGCTATAAAATTACTGCGGACAAAGCAGAGGGAAGCTATTCTTTATCGTTTATGACGCACTAGGATCGTCCATTCAAGTTTACTCAGGTCCGGGGCCGTTCTGATGTAAATCAGGATGGCCTTTGCTTTCAAATACTCCGGAATTACTATCTTTGCGTAAATCATTAGAAGGATGTTTGGGATGGTATTATTTATTAGCGGGCAGGAGATTGTATTTGCAGTCTTGATTGCATTGTTGTTGTTTGGATCCAAGGAGATTCCCAAGCTGGCCAGGACCTTTGGCAAAGGGATGAAAGAGTTCAGAAAAGCCACTGATGATATCAAGCGGGAGTTTGAAAGCAGTACCCCGGAAGTGATGGAAGATTTCAAGGAGATAAAGAAGAACCTTACTAAAGATGTCAATGTCATCAAGGAGAACCTCACCAAGGACGCCAGTGAAATTGGCAAGAATCTCACCAAGGATGCCAATGAAATAGGCAAGAATCTGACCAAGGATGCCACTAAAGTCGCAAAGGATGTAAAGAAAAATCTGGACATCGGTTAGCCGCACTTTTACCCATGGCACAAGTTTACCTTTTATTGCTTGTTGGACTTGCACTGCTTTTTGTCAGTGGAAAGTTCCTGGTGGACAGCAGTGTGGCCATCTCGAGGCGATTGAGGATACCCAGGATGATAATCGGACTTACAGTGGTGGCCTTTGGAACTTCGGCTCCTGAGCTGCTGGTGAGTCTGCAGGCCGCCTTTTCCGGCTACCCCGAAATAGCCATAGGAAATGTGGTAGGGAGCAATATTTCCAATATCCTGCTGGTTCTGGCCATTACAGCCCTGGTTTTTCCCATTCCGGCACCCGCCTCTTCCGTGAAGCGCGACTGGCCCATAATGATGGCGGTCTCTTTGCTTCTGTTTTTTTTTACCCTGGATGGATTGATCTCCAGGGTAGAAGGAGGAATCCTGGTAGGCCTGCTGGGCGGATATATTGCCTATTCAGTGGTACGGGCCAGAGGGCATGTACCTTCGGAGAGGAAGGAAACATTGTCCGGCCTTATGAAGTGGTGGGTAGCCATGCTAATTTTTTTGGCATCCTGTGTGGGTCTGGCCTTTGGGGCCGATTTGCTGGTGGAGAATGTAGCCCTGATCGCAGAAGAGCTGGGCATGTCAAAAAGAGTGGTTTCTATCACCATGGTAGCGGTGGGCACCAGCATTCCCGAGCTGGCCACCAGCGTGATTGCTGCGCTTAAGAAGGAGACGGACATTTCAGTGGGGAATATCATCGGCTCCAATATTATGAACATCCTTTCGGTGCTGGGCTTTACCAGTTTGGTAAGCCCTATCAGTGTCAGCAGGGAGATAGCCAGGTTTGATATTCCGTGGATGCTGGCAGTATCTTTTCTACTGTTATTGCTCATGCTGCCAGCTGCTCGTTCGCGGATCACCAGGTGGGAAGGCAGCCTGATGATTCTCATCTATCTGTTGTATATTTACCTCTTATTCTAATGAGATGATCAGCGCAAGGGAAATCAAAAAATCCTATGGAAACCTGCAGGTATTAAAGGGTATCAGTCTTGAAATTACTGCCGGGGAGGTGGTCTCCATTGTGGGTGCCTCTGGGGCAGGGAAAACCACCCTGCTGCAGATACTGGGAACCCTAAGCAAGCAGGATGCTGGCAGTATTACCATAAATGGGATACATACCGGCCAGCTCAATGGAAGCAAGCTGGCACGCTTCAGAAACCAGAACATCGGATTTGTGTTCCAGTTTCACCAGTTGCTGCCGGAGTTCAATGCCCATGAAAATGTATGTATCCCCGGTTTTATAGCCAACAGACCGAGAAAAGAGGTGGAGGAACGGGCCAGGGAGCTTCTGGATTTTCTGGGACTCCTGGGGCGTCTGGATCACAAACCTTCAGAATTATCAGGAGGGGAGCAACAACGGGTGGCTGTGGCCCGGGCACTGATCAATGATCCGGAGGTGATTCTGGCTGATGAACCTTCCGGAAATCTGGATACGGAGAATAAACAGGAGCTGCATAAACTCTTTATGACCCTGCGCGACCGTTTCCAGAAAACCCTGGTAATCGTCACCCATGATCATAGCCTGGCCGGGATGGCCGACCGTATCATCACCATGAAGGATGGCCTGATCGTTTAATTAATTTTAGCCGGTGAGGGGACAGTGACCTCCTCCTCCTTAAACCGGATGCCGTAGCCCTCCAGCTCTTCAAGTACAGGATTATATATTTCCGGGTCAATGGGAAGCTGAACCCCCTTTTTCAGATATGTTCCTTCCAGGATCCGCCGGGCCACCATGGCAAGAGGCAGTCCTACGCTTATTGACATGGCCGTATTCTTTGTGTCTTCACCTATGAAGACCATGGTGGAGAATCTCTTCTTATAAACCCCCTCCTTATCAAAATCGAACTGGTGCTGCATCACGATCATATCTTTATCGTCCGGATCCAGCTGCCATTTCTCTTCCAGGATCTTCTGAAGAATCTTGGCGGGGGTCAGTCCGGGCACCCCGATTTTTGTATCCTCAAAAATGCCCAGCCATCTCAGTCGATCCATCATACCTGAATCTTTATTCAGATTCAAATAGTTAAGCAGTTTCTGTTCTACGGGAATATCAGTCTGGAAGGCCATGAAACTGTTAATAAACTCCCGGTAGCTCATCTCCTCCGTATTTTCCATCACATAGGTATCATCCGTGGCTCCGAGCTGTACAAAAGTGTCCCAGGCCTCACAGAAACCGGGCCGTCGGATGGTCCCCCGAAACATGGTCTTCAGATGATGCAGACCGTAGGTTTCCCGGTAAGTGAGCGAGTCCCTGTTTCCATAGACTTCGAACTCACCCAGTTCCGGAACCTGGATGGTTTCGATACGGCTGAATACTTTGTGATAGGGGATATACTTGAATTTCCCGTTATGAAGGAAGCGGGCACCGTCATGACCCGCGAGTACCACATTCCTTGGATTCCAGGTAAACTTGTATCGCCAGGGATTGTCTTCATAGCCCGGAGCCACCAGTCCGCCCGTGCTGGATTCAAAAGCCTTCAGCTCGACACCCTCTTCCCTGATCCTGTTGATCATTTGCATGGCCGACATATGGTCGATCCCTGGATCCACCCCACACTCGTTCATCAGCACAATTCCCTTTTTCCGGGCCTCACTATCCAGGGCCCTGATTGCTGGAGAAAGGTAGGAGGCAGTGACCATATTCCTCCCCAGCTCCACACAACTTTCAGCCACCATATGATGAAGCCTCGCCGGAAGCATACTGATGACTATGCTGGCACGGTCTATCTCTTCCCGTCGTTGAACCGGATCAAACACATCAAAACGAAAGGCCTCTCCACAGGGGTGGTCCCCAATGCCTTCCATGGCATTTTCAAGTTTAATATCCCCAACCCGGATCTTCCATTGGTTCTTAGAATGGTCCAGGAAATATTTGATCAGTGAAAAGGAAGAGAGTCCTGCCCCCAGGATAAGAACGGTTTGCATGAGTCTAGTTTTTTAACTGCGCTTTCAGGATACGGGCAATGTATTTTCCGATAATATCGAATTCAATATTGACTACAGTTCCAACTTTAAACCGGTGAAAGTTGGTTTGCTCGTAGGTATACGGGATAATCGCTACCTGGAAAGAATGATCCCTGGAGTTAACTACGGTCAGGCTTACCCCGTTTACAGACACAGAACCTTTCTCTACAGTGATATGTTCCTCACCTTTGGGCTCATATTCAAAGGTATAGTACCAGCTACCTTCTGCTTCCTTAACCTCGGTGCAGGTGGCGGTCAGGTCCACATGGCCCTGGACCATATGTCCATCCAGCCTGGAATCCAGCCGCGTGCTGCGTTCCAGATTTACCTTGTCACCCACCCGGAGCAGTCCCAGATTTGATTTCTGCAGGGTTTCCTGAATGGCAGTGACTGTATAGCTATCCTCCTCTATGCGGACCACCGTGAGGCATACCCCGTTGTGTGAAATGCTCTGATCGATTTTCAGCTCATCGGTAAATGAGCACGACATGGTGATATGCAGATTTTCCTGCTCTTTTTCAAGATGGACCACCGTGGCGGCCTCTTCAACTATCCCGGAAAACATGAATGGTATGTTTATTTGTTATAACAAGAAAGGGTATTAGCTAAGGTGGATTAAAGCTAAATACAATATTTCAATGTACAGAGCCTGTAAAACATGTTTAAGAAACCCTGAAGGCTTTTTTAAAGGTATCCACATAGTCCAGCTTCTCCCAGGTGAAAAGCTCCACTTCCACGGTAAAAGTCGGCCAGTACTGTGATTCAAAGCGTTTCGTAATAAGCTGGGGAGTCCGTCCCATATGTCCGTATGAAGCAGTTTCCAGATAGATGGGGCTCCTAAGCTTCAGCCCTTTCTCAATGGCAGCAGGCCTGAGGTCATAAACCTTTTCAATCTGACGGGCAATCTCACCGTCTGTCAGGTCCACCTTGGATTTCCCGAAGGTATTTACGAAAACGCCGATGGGTTCAACAACCCCGATGGCATAGGAGAGCTGCACCAGGATCTCATCAGCGATGCCGGCAGCTACAATGTTTTTTGCAATATGACGCGCTGCGTAGGCTCCGGAACGGTCCACCTTGGACGGGTCTTTCCCTGAGAAGGCTCCGCCTCCGTGTGCCCCTTTACCCCCATAGGTGTCTACGATGATCTTACGTCCTGTGAGCCCGGTATCCCCGTGAGGACCACCGATAACAAATTTACCGGTTGGATTGACATGGAGGATGAACTGATGATCAAACAGCGACTGAAGACGTTCGGGAAGTTGTCTGACCATTTTGGGGATCAGGATCTCTTTCACATCGGATTTTATTTTCTCCAGCATGCGTGCATCATCCGTGTCGAACTCATCATGCTGGGTGGATATAACGATGGTATGGACCCGGATGGGCTTGTCCTGATCGTCATACTCAATGGTTACCTGTGATTTGGAGTCGGGTCTGAGGTAGGTCATTTCCTTTTCCTCCCTGCGTATATTGGCCAATTCGATCAATAACCTGTGGCTAAGCTCCAGGGGGAGAGGCATGTAGTCGTCTGTCTCACTGGTGGCGTAGCCAAACATCATTCCCTGGTCGCCAGCACCCTGCTGCATGGGATCTTCCCTGTCCACCCCCCGGTTGATATCATGGCTCTGCTCATGGATCAGGGTGATCACTCCACAGGAGTTGTACTCGAACTGGTAATCGCTTTTCGTATATCCTATCTTCTTAATGGTTTCCCGGGCCACCTTCTGAACATCAATATAGGTAGAAGTCCGGACCTCACCGGCCAGAACTACCTGTCCGGTGGTCACCAGGGTTTCACAGGCTACTTTGGATTTTGGATCGAAAGCCAGGAATTCGTCCAGCAATGCATCCGATATCTGATCGGCTACTTTGTCTGGGTGTCCCTCAGAAACAGATTCAGAAGTGAATAAATATGCCATGATGGTAAAATATTATATGTAATACATTAAAAATGAGGAAGGTGACTGATTGCCGGAAAGCGCCTGGTTTAGCATTTTTTTTTCGTGGTTGCAATCAGTCAAATCTTTCCACATCAACCCGACAAAGGAAGTAATTTTCGTGCAGGTAGCAAAAAAAAGCAGCGTTATTAACGCTGCTTCAGGTCTTATATTTTATGGAATACTAGTTACAGACTAGCCTCGATCTTTTTCTCGGCCCTGTCAAGGAAAGGCTCTTCGGTCACCTTCTTCAGGGTTTCACAGGCTTTATCATAATCCGCACTGTTCTGAAAGGCTGTTCCAAGCTCAAAATTGATGGCTGAGATCCAGACAGCCTCGGTCTCGTGAAGCAGAGCAGCCTGGGCATATTCAACCGCTTTGTCATATTCAACCGACTTGTTGGATACAATAGCCAGGTGGTAAAGTGCCCGCGGATTTTCAGGATTTGCGGAAAGGGCATTTTCGCAGGCCTCAACCACATACGTATAATCGTTCTCCTCCGGATCGACCATCTCCATCTCTTCCACGATAAACTTATTATAATAGGTGTCGATGACCCCGTTTATCTGCTCGATGGTTTTGGTATCATTTTTAGCCGATGGCTCCCTCTTTCGCATTGGCGAAGCACTGAAGCATCTCTTCGGTTTTGTCCTGTTCGAGGTAAACCATAGCTTTACCCTGACAGGCCTGATAGATATTGGGGTTTACGGCCAGTAGCCTTGTCAAAATATTCAATGGCTGCATCGTAGTTTTTATTTTTCCACTCCGGTTGCCCTGCCTCACATACAGCTGGGGTAAGTAACCAGCGGCTTTATGCTCATCTCTTCATTGTTATTATACAATGTTGCCGTCTCTACGGTCTTCTCCAGATAAGGAATGGCATTATCAAACTGCTTCCTCTTCATGAAAATTGTGGCCTGCCTGTAATAGGTCGAAGGAATTTGCTTCTCAGCCTGCGCTTTCATATCGTCGGCCTCAGAGCCAACAATTTCTGCCTGGGCCAGTACCTGGTTAAAGTGTTCAAGTGCTGCATCGTACTCCTGGTTGTTGACTTTCTCAACACCGGTATTAAATTCGTTAATTACATCTGTGAGGGTCTGGGCAGTTAGGGAACCTGCCAAAAAAACACCCGCGATAATTGCAAATACTCGTAACTTCATAAGTAATCATTTGGTTAACAAATTAGATCAGTAAAAATATAAAAATATTAAACAAATACAATGCCATTTTGTTTACAGCCGCAACAATAGATAAACAGAAACTTAATCAGAAGTGAATTCCCGGAAGACTTCCTCCAGGCTTTTTTTCTTCAGCGAAAGAGACAGAATGGTAAGTCCCTGACTGACAGCAAAATTAAAAATGTCCCCCCGAATATCACGCAATTCATGAGTTTCCAGTAGATACTGATTCTCCCTCAAGGGATTTCACATGCTCGATAAACAGAAGTGTCTTCCAGATCCCGGGATCCGCGGGGCTGTCCAGTTCAACATG
The DNA here is from genome assembly GCA_963792395.1 of uncultured Bacteroidales bacterium. Classification (GTDB taxonomy): domain Bacteria; phylum Bacteroidota; class Bacteroidia; order Bacteroidales. The sequence goes on along the minus strand of CAWBWE010000010.1, from coordinate 72,196 downwards.
GATGGTCTGGATCTGACCCTCCCCCTTTTCTTTCAGGCGTGTGGCGTCTTCATCTGCCACAATCTTTCCATTATTGATAATAATCACCCGGTCACAGATCGCTTCCACCTCCTGAAGAATGTGGGTGGAGAGAAGCACTGTCTTCTCTTTGCCTATGGAAGAGACCAGGTTCCGAATTTCTACCAGCTGGTTCGGATCCAGTCCCGAGGTCGGTTCATCCAGGATAAGGATCTCCGGATCGTGGATCAGGGCCTGTGCCAGTCCCACCCGCTGCCGGTATCCTTTTGAAAGGTTCCCGATCTTTTTCCCCACTTCAGCGGAGAGGGCGGTCATTTCAATGACGGATGAAATTCTTTCCCTGGCCAGTTTCCCTGTTACCTGGTAAAGACCTGCCACATACTGAAGGTATTCACGAATATACATCTCGTGATACAGGGGATTGTTCTCGGGCAGGTATCCGATCAGCCTGCGAATCTCTTTCTGGTACTCCAGTGCCGGTAGATCATTAATGGTCACCGATCCGCTATCGGGCGACAGGGTTCCGGTAATCATTTTCATCGTGGTGGACTTCCCTGCGCCATTTGGACCAATAAACCCTGCAATCTCCCCGGTAAAAACCTCAAAGGAAATCTTGTTTACTGCTATCTGAGAACCATAATGCTTGGAAATCTCTTTTACTGCTATGGACATATCTTAACCGTACATGAACTGACCCACTTTGGCGAAGTTGGATTTGGGATTCACACACATCACCGGGATCTTCTCCTTGTTGGCGATCAGGTATTGTTCCCTGGCCCCGAAAATATAGTCAGCTTTTGTGAGGTGTTTGGTGGTCGTGATCAAAATCAAATCAGCGCTGATCTTTTTACAGAAGGCTAGTAACTCTTTCTGGAAATTTCCGGATCCCTTGGAAGAGGAGGTGTGAATTTCATACTCAATGTTATTCTGTATCAGGAAGCGGATTGCAAAATTCAAATTGATGTTTACCTTTTTCTGCAGGTTTTTGTCAAGCACCGGGGCCTTATACAAATGAATTTTCGAGTTCAGGTATTTTCCCAGGAAGATGGCCCATTGAAGCTTCTCCTTGTTTTCAGACTTGAAATCGATGGGAAAGACTATATCCGTATACCGGTCCTTTTCCGGGGGCAGATCCTGGACCACAATAAACGGTACTGCTGATCCTGCCACCACCCTCAGGGCCCAGCTGCCAAATAATTTTTGTCCCCCTTTCATTCCATGGGTTCCCATGACAACAAAGTGAACATTATTCTCCTCCTTGGAGGCATACTCGGAAATCTCTTTAAAGATCTTGCCGTGGTGAACAAAATATCCTACCTCCTCGCCCAGATCCTTTTTAATCTCTTCCACGGTCTCTTCCAATCTTTTTCTGGCGCTCTCCTCTTCAGATGAGTCTTTCACAATATGAAATAATACCACATTGTTTTTTAGAATGTGAGCCATCTTCAGGGCATGCTTCAAAGCATTGTGAGCCACAGCAGAAAAATCCCAGGTAACCATTATGGATTTCTTCTCATGCTCCATGGTTGTGTTTTTTTTGGATGAAAGTAAATTTAGCTGAATCTTTTTAGATAATAAAGTTAACGGATGGAATTTGATAAAATTGTACTTTTGTAGCTTGATTAAACAAACGTAGATGAAGAGATCGACAGTTAAAGAGTTACTGAGTAACAACAGAGAAGAACAGGGAAGTATTGCTGAAAGGCTGGGTCAGGACAAGGCGCGGAAATAATCAGGTGGCTTTTATCGCAGTGAATGACGGAACCATTATACACAGCATCCAGGTAGTGGCCGATCTGACACTTTTTCCGGAGGAGGAAATGAAACGGGTTACCACCGGTTCCAGCATCAGTGTGACAGGCACCCTGGTGGAATCTATGGGCAAAGGGCAGAGTGTGGAGATTCAGGCCAGGGAGATTGAGGTTCTCGGGGACTCCGATCCCGAACTCTATCCTTTGCAGAAAAAGGGACACTCCTTTGAATTTTTGCGTGAAATTGCGCATCTGAGGTTCCGGACCAATACCTTTGGTGCGGTCTTCAGGATCAGGCATGCCCTGGCTTATGCCATTCATAAGTACTACAACGACAAGGGATTCTTTTACCTGCATACCCCCATTATCACTGCTTCTGATGCCGAAGGAGCAGGAGCCATGTTTAAGGTAACCACCCTGGATCTGAAAAACATTCCGGAAACCGAGGCAGGGTGAGATCGATTTCAACCAGGATTTTTTTGCTCGCCCCACCAATCTGACCGTCTCCGGACAGCTGGAGGGTGAACTGGGAGCCCTGGCGCTTTCGTCCATCTATACCTTTGGTCCAACCTTCCGGGCAGAAAACTCCAATACGCCTCGCCATGTGGCAGAATTCTGGATGATAGAGCCCGAAATGGCCTTTTACGACATTCACGATAACATGGATCTGGCAGAAGATTTCCTGAAATACCTGATCAAGTATACGCATGGACCACTGTTGGGATGATCTGGAATTCCTAAATAAAATGCTGGATAAGGGACTGCTGGAACGGCTGCAATTTGTTCTGGAGCAACCCTTTGAAAGAAAAACCTATACAGAGGCCAGTTGAGATTCTGAAAGAAGGCGGATAAAAAATTTGAGTTTCCTGTGGAATGGGGACTTGATCTGCAGGCCGAACATGAAAGATACCTGGTGGAGGAGCATTATAAAAGACCGGTGATACTGACCGATTATCCCAGAGATATCAAAGCCTTTTATATGAAGCAGAATGATGACGGGAAAACGGTAAGGGCCATGGATGTGCTATTTCCACAGATCGGAGAAATCATTGGAGGATCGCAGAGAGAAGAGGAACTGGAGAAGTTGCAAAACAGGATGAAAGAGATGAATATTCCTGAAGATGAATTGTGGTGGTATCTGGAAACTCGTAAATTTGGAACAGTTGAACACAGTGGATTTGGACTAGGTTTTGAACGCCTAATTATGTTTATTACAGGAATGAGTAACATCAGGGATGTTATTCCCTTTCCCGCGTACTCCCAGGAGTGCAGAGTTTTAGATAAAACAAGATGCTTAAACAAAGGCTTCAGCAAAAATTACTTCAAAAACTGTCACCGCAGCAGATTCAAATGATCAAGCTGCTGGAAATTCCTGCCATACAGCTGGAGCAAAGAATCAAGAAGGAACTGGAAGAGAATCCGGTACTGGAGGAGGGGCCGACGAGGCAGACTTACAGCGAACAGGAGGAGGCCAAAGAGGAGCAGCAGGGGACCAGCAGGAGGAATTTTCCCTTGAGGATTATATGCAGGACGATGAGATTCCCAGCTACCGGCTGAATGCACAGAATTATTCTGCAGATGAGAAAAGGGAGGAGATCCCCTTTTCACTGGGCAATACCTTCAGGGAACAGCTAAAAAGTCAGCTGGGATTGAGAAAGCTCTCCGAGGAACAGGAAGTGCTGGCCGAATATATCCTGGGAAATATTGACGATGATGGATATCTGCGACGGGAACTTGAGGCCATCGCCGATGATCTGGCTTTTTCCATGGGGCTGGAAACCTCTTACGAAGCCCTGCATGAAATACTGATGATCATCCAGGAATTTGATCCCGCGGGAGTTGGAGCCAGAAGTTTGCAGGAGTGTCTGCTGCTTCAGATAAATAGAAAGGATCTGGAGCATCCGGTAACAAAACTGGCGCACTCCATTCTGAAGAATAACTTTGAGGAGTTTACCAATAAGCATTATGATAAGATTCTTCATCGACTCAATATAAAGGAAGAAGAGTTGAAGCTTGCCCTGGACGAGATACTTAAACTCAATCCAAAGCCGGGAGGGGCCGTAGGTGATTCCCAGGTCAAAATCCTTCCACCACATCGTTCCCGATTTTATTCTGGAGGAAAACGAAGGGAATCTGCAGTTATATCTGAATTCGAGCAATGTGCCAGAGCTGAGGCTTAGCCGGACCTATTCGGATATGTTCGAAAGCTACAATGCCAATAAAGCTTCGGCCAGCAAGGATGAAAAGAATGCCATTACCTTTGTGAAACAGAAGCTGGATTCAGCCCGATGGTTTATTGATGCCATACGGCAGAGGCAGAACACCATGTTGCTGACCATGAATGCTATCCTGGAGTATCAGAAAGACTATTTCTATGAAGGTGATGAGACCAGAATGCGTCCCATGATCCTGAAAGATATTGCTGATATGACAGACCTGGATATCTCCACGATTTCCAGGGTGGTTAACAGCAAATACATACAGACACACTTTGGCATTTTCGCATTAAAGTATTTCTTTTCCGAAGGGATGCAAACCGACAGTGGAGAAGAAGTTTCCACCAGGGAGATAAAAAAAATCCTTCAGGAATGTATCGTGAATGAAGAAAAAAGAAAACCACTAACGGACGACCGCCTGATGGCGATACTGAATGAGAAAGGATACCAGATAGCCCGCCGGACGGTGGCCAAATACAGGGAACAACTGGGTTTGCCCGTAGCCCGTTTACGAAAGGAGCTTTAATGGAGAATATGAAAAAAGCAGCTCCATTTATCTCTTACCTTTTACATCCCTTACTTATGCCTTCCCTGGGGCTGCTTATCATTTTAAACTCGGGGACCTATCTCTCTCTGCTTGATCCGGCGGCCAAACGGGCCATTGTATTTGTACTTGCACTGGGAACCCTGGTTTTTCCATTGATGATGCTGCCGATCCTTCACTTCAGGAGCCTGGTTGCAAGGAACGGGCAGACCGCTACCAGGGAGGAACGCCTGGTTCCCCAGACCATTATTCTGATACTTTATATTATCACTTTCATCTATTTCAAAAAACTTCCCCTTAGCCAGATCATCCACGCTTATGTGTTGTCGGTGACCGGCACCCTCTTTATTGTCCTGGCATTGAACCTTAAATTCAGGGTCTCTCTGTATACAGCGGCACTTGGGGGATTGACAGGTTTGATTATTGCGCTTATCTTTCTCTATGAGACCCCCCTGGAAGGTCTGCTGCTGCTCAGTATTTTTGCCGGGGGCCTGTCGGGCAGTTCAAGGATGGCGCAGGGGGAAGGCTGGGGGGCCGTCTTATCAGGATTTCTCCTTGGCGTGGCTGTAGTCCTGGGGACTATTCTGCTATACTAGTGCTCGGCTCCTGTTTGTTAATCTCATCCAGCATCACATTCAGTTTTATAAGCACTTCGCTATAAACCTGGTCCAGGAGGTCCGGATGCCTGGTATACACATACATGGTAGTATCAAACATCTCACGGCTTACCTGATATTTCTCCAGGATGGGGCTTAAAACATCGATGCTGTCCACATCATACCTCCGGTGAAATTTCCGGTCGTTGGATAAGCCATCGGCCAGATGAATATCTGCCAGCACATTTACCAGCACTTCCCGTTCGATGAATTCATCCCCGCTGATGCTTTGCTTTTTGTGACAGGCAGAAAAAACGATCAGGATCGAAGTAAATATAAAAAGTTTATTTAAGGAGCGGGAAAACATTATTTAATATCATTAAAACGGTACCCAATCATGATTTCATGGGATCCTGTCTGGTACTTCCGAATGGCCGAAATGCCTATGTCATAGGCATAGCCAAAAAAGAGAGTCTCATCGAAACTATAGCCCAGCATGATTCCGATGGCATCCTGGAAACGGTAAGAAACAGCACCCCAGAGCATCTTCTGCCACTCGACTCTTCCCGTGAGGTCAAAGCTGAGCTCCTTTGGAGCAGTCCCTTTGATCATCATGGAGGGTTCCAGGAGCCAGTCTTCATTGATCCAGAAGCGATAGGCCCCTATCAGATTTATATGGGACTTCAGACGGTTTACTCCGTCCTTATCGTCAAAGATTTTAATGCTGTTATTCAAAAGCTGGGCAACCGAAAGACCCACATAAAACTGATCGGCATAGAGATAGAGGCCAAGTCCGGCATCAGGCAGGTAGGTGGTGCTGACCAGGGAGAGTATACTGGGATCAGAAACATCGGCCGGATTCAACTGTGTGCCATCGACCCGATACTGCATGATGCTTGCAGAAAGGCCCATGGAAAGTCTGATATCCCCCGTGACCGCAATATTGTAAGCATAGGAGCCTGTGATTCCTGCCCGGCTGGTGGGACCGGTAACATCGCTGTATATATATCCACCGTAGCCCATATCCAGTTTATCATGTGGGCCATAAAAGCCAATGGAATTGGTCATCGGTGGATCCATAAGCCCTACCCACTGAAACCTGTGGTTGGTCCGGATCTGATAGTAATCATAAACTCCGGCGATGGCAGGGTTGATTACAAAATCATTGAACATATACTGGGTATAATGTGGCATTTGTTGTGCCTTTAACCCGGTAAACCCGGCAATAATGGTGAATATTAGGATGTATAAAACCCTTCTCATGCTACCTGATTATTGTTACGTTACCTGAAATTGGTTTGGCACCCGTGTAGGGGACTATGATATAATAATAGGTCCCCAGAGGCGCGTCTTTGCCGCGGACTGATCCGTCCCATTCCTTGCCGCTTCCATATCCCACGGTAGAAAACACCTGATCTCCCCATCTGCTATAAACCTCCACCAGCATTTCCGGGAAACGTTCTGCATTTCTGATTTCAAAATATTCATTGATTCCGTCTCCGTTGGGAGAGAAGACGTTATAGGCCTGGATGTCCTCAATCACATCCACAAATACAGAGGCCAGCTCTTCACAGCCATAGGAGTTGAGGGCATATACATAGTACCTGATTGCTTCGGCGGGAGTGGCCAGCGGATTGGGAATAGAAGGATTGTCCAGTCCGGTCTCAGGCTCCCACCGGTACTGATCAAATGGGCCTCCTGTTGCTTCCAGCTGGATGGATTGACCTTTGATAACAAAGGTATCCGGAGTCACATCCAGGCCCGTCAAGGGGTGAAGATTCACCCATACCGAGTCGGTGTTATAGCACCCATAGACACTGACTGTTTCAGTGATGGTTAACACAAAGGATGTGGATTCTGTCATACCACCCGCCAACGGATCCAGTATGGAAGGATCTGAAAGGAAGGAAGCCGGCTCCCAGGAGGGGGTTCCAATCCCGGAGCCCTGAAGCTGGATGGAGTCGCCGGAGCAAATAATTACGTCTTCACCGGCATTGGCTGTAACGGTCACATCGCTGCCGACAGTGATTGTATCTCTAAGAGTACAGTTATTGCCATCGGTGATAAGCAGCTCAAATTCTCCGGCCACAATATTTAAACGGTCCCCGGAGGTGCTATCGTCCGACCATAGAAAATCAAAGGTGCCTGAACCTCCCGACACGCTAATATCTATGGAGCCAGTTTCACTAAATGCGTTACAATTTGCGGGTGTAGTGATATAGCTTAACAGGATCTCTGCAGGTTCGTTGATGGTGACCGAAGCGATAAAAAGTTTACCTGCCTCATCCAGGGCCACCAGGTCATAGGTCATATTTCCGGAAAGTGCTTCAAACAGGGGATCTGATACAAAATTCAAACCGTTATCGATGGAGTACTGGACCGCTCCTTCTGCATCCTGGGGGACAAATTCAATGGAACCGTCGCTGGCTCCGAAACAGCTTACATGAGATATATTAACCAATACGTCCAGTGGGGGAGCATCCAGGATAAATACAATCTCTTCATAGGTGCAGCCATTCTGGTCCCTGACTATCACCTGATAACTGGCCGCTACCAGGTCGGCATATGCTGTATCACTGGTGAATGGACCGGTGAGTCCGTTAATGGAATATTCATATGGCGCAGTTCCACCACTCACATTTGATATAGTAATGCTCCCCAGATTTCCATAGTTGGCATCGGTTTTGCTCACTGTGGCCAGCATCGGTGCCGGTTCGTTGATCCTTGCAGAGGCGGTATCTGAACATGCGTTGGCATCTCTGATCCAGATAGTATAATCACCCGCGCTTAATCCAGTGAATGAAGTGCCTGCCTGGTAGTTCAGGTCATCCAGAGAGAACTCCAGGAGCCCGGTCCCCCCCGATCCGCTGACTTCCAGCTCTCCGTTGGCATCTCCGTTACACGGGGTCACATCGGTAATAAGGATATTGTCAATGGATAGTGCCGCAGGCGCCAGAATATCCACGGTCGTATCATAAGTACAGGCATTGGCATCGATCAGGGTCACCAAATATGTTCCCCCCGGCAGGTTCTGAAAATCGCCAATGAGAACGGGCGGATCTCCATTTAATGAATAGGTGATAGTGCCTGTACCACCGATTCCTGTCAGGATGATTCGTCCTTCATTGCTGTCTGAGCAGGAGGTGATATCCTCCTGGTCATAGAAGGAGATCTGCAGCTGAGAAGGCTCAACAAGCACATTCAGGTTGCCGGTAACGCTACATCCTGTAGCATCCCTTACCACCGTCTGGTAACTGCCCGGTGCCAGATTGTTAAAGAGGTTTGTGGCAAAGAAGTCAAGGCCCCCGTTGATGGAGTAGGAATAGGGAGCAACTCCTCCGCTCACCCCGTTGATGGAGATCTCCCCTTGAAGGGCTCCATGGCACAGGTAAGTGCTGGTTTCACTCTGTATCAGGATCTGTTCTGGTTCCAGGATGGTGAGGGTATCGGTGATCACACAGAGATTGGCATCCCTGGTCCGGATCGTATAAAACCCGGGGGACAGGGGGCCAAAGCTATTGCCAGCCTGATAAATGCTGCCATCGCTGGAGTAATCGTAGGGTCCTGACCCTCCAGCAGCCGTAACTGTGATGGTCCCGTCACCGGCACCAAAACAGCTAATATCCGTTTTTACCAGATCGGCCAAAAGAAGCGGGGGTTCTGTGACAGTGGCCAGATCGGGGAAGCTGAATATGCAGCCATTGTCAGTGGTAACAAGCAGGGAGTAAGTATCGGCCGGTAAGCCCACAGGATCCTCCATGGCCGAAACACTGGTGCCAGAACTATTGGTCCAGTCAAATACATAGGGAGCAATCCCTCCGCTCACATCGATTTCGATAGAGCCACCGGCATCTCCGTTACACTGGACATCCATATGAGAAATATAGGTGGCCACCACAGAGGAGGGTTCAATAATGGTTTCCAGAACGGGAAAACTCTGCACACAGCTGTTTCCGTCAGTAATAATTAAGTTATAGTCACCAGCTTCCAGTCCGCTCAGATCTTCCGCTGCTGAAGTAAAACCATTGGGTCCGGTCCAGGCAAACAGATAAGGGGGCACCCCTCCTGTCACAGTGATATCAATGGCACCATCGGTAAGCCCTCCACAGGAGATATCCGTTTTTACAGAAGCCACCTGGATCTCGGGGGATTCAGCGATGGTGGCAATATCCGGAAAGGGAACGGCACATCCGTTAAAATAGGTGATGGTGACACTGTAGGCTCCGGCTTCCAGTCCCGAGATATCTTCCGTGTTATCCGTAAACCCACCGGGGCCGTTCCAGGCAAAAGCGTAGGGGGGAGTGCCGCCTGCCAAGGTCAGGTCTATGGAGCCATCGCCGTCTCCAAAACAGGCAATATCCACTTGGGTAGTGCTCGCTGTTAAAGGCGGGGGAATGCCCACTGTCTGGGGAGGCATGACTACAATACAGCCCAGGTTGTCCGTGACCTCGAGCACATAATCTCCTGGCTCCAGTGCTGAAATATCTTCGGTGTTGTCCGTAAAACCGTTGGGACCGGTCCAGGAAAAAGCATACGCGGGAAGTCCTCCGGATACGGAGGCATCAATGGCTCCATCATTGCTGGGTAAGGGCAGACCACAGTTCAGGTCCGTGATAGAAAATGAGGCAGTGATCTGGGGGGTCTCGGTAAGGGTTACCAGGTCAGGAAAATCTCTGCTGCAGCCATGATCATCGGTGATGGTCAGGCTGTACACTCCGGCGGCCAGTCCGGATATATCTTCGGTGGTGCCAGTATATCCATTGGGACTACTCCAGGCAAATAGATAGCTGGGAGTGCCCCCGGAAGGGGTAATGTCAATGGAACCGGTAGCAGCTCCATAGCAGTCCACATGCACCACCAGGTCTAGGGTCAGGTTTAACTGGGCGGGTTCACCGATAAGCACAATATCCGGGTAAGTCGCAACACAAAGGTTGTTATCGGTAATTGTCAGGGAGTAGGTGTCGGCAAGCAGGTCAAGCGGGTCTTCAGCACTTGAGCTGTGACCGGTAAATGAGCCGAGCCATTCAATGGTAAAAGGAGGAGTTCCTCCTGCGGGGCTCATCAGAATTTGTCCGTCCATTCCACCGAAGCAGGAAACGTCCGTGCTTCCATCTACGGTCATACTGATGGCAGGGGGCTCTGTAATGGCGAGCACATTGGGAAAAGCCTGGATACAACCGTTATCGTCTGTGATGGTCACCGAAAACACATCGGCCGGCATGGCGGTGGGATCTTCTTCCGTGGAGGTATAGGCGGAAGTGGCGCCTGACCAGGCAAAGGTATAGGGAGCAGTGCCTCCGGCAACCGTGATCTGTGCAGACCCGTCACTGCCTCCGTTGCAGGAGACCGGGGTGGTTGAATTCACCAGTATGGCGAGAGGATCTGGCTGGGTGAGGGTCACAAATGCCGGAAGATCCCGGTAGCAACCGGTTCCGTCGGTAACCCTAAGGCTGTAAGTATCCGCTAACAGGTTCACCGGGTCCTCATCCGTGGAGACCGGTCCGCTCGACTGACCAACCCACAAATAGGTATATCCCCCTGCGCCTCCGCTGGTGCTGATGGATATGCTTCCATCGTTCCCCCCGTTGCAGCTAATATCAGTACTCCCGTCCAGGACGGGAATAATCTGTGTGGGCTGTCCCACCGTATAGGGCCCCAGAGAGGAAAAACAACCGTTCCCATCGGTAATGGTAACAAAGTAATCCCCTGCCTGCACCAGGATGATATCCTCTGCATTGGAGGTGTACAGACCGGGGCCGGTCCAGGCATAGGTATACCCGCTACCCACACCTGAAGGAGTTCCTCCGGTGGGAGTAATTGAAACGGATCCGTTAAAAGCTCCATAACAGGCTGCATCGGTAATATTATCCAAGGTGGCAGAGATCGGGTCGGGATTGATGATGGTGAGGGGGGGAGTTATGTCGGAAGATGGACACCCGCCTGCATCGGTCGCTGTAACTGTATATACGCCTCCCGGGAGGCCGGTAAAAAGGCCGGTTCCGTTAGATACATTTACCGGCCCGGCCAGCTGGAAGAGGTGACTGCCCGATTCCCCTGTGGCTGTAACCGTAATGTTGCCGTCATCCAAATTGTTGCAAGTGATGTCAGTGGAAGTATAGAAGGTGATAAGCATGGGATCGGGACCATCCACTGAGGCCGTATAATAGGCCGGATTATCCAGGCTGTCCAGTACGGCAATCAGGTAAAAGGCAAATTTTCTTCTTCCCACAGAGGTGAGGTTTGTGCTGTAAGTAGGACCTCCAGCATCCACCGGGAATCCCCCCCCTTCATAGATATACCAGCGGAAGGGAGCAATACCACCTGAAATCTCGAAAGAGATGGTTCCGTCCGTACCATCGGAACAGGTGGTGGGGGTGGTAGAAACATTAATAATGGTTTGGCCCTGTACATTCAGAGAGAGAAGGGAACTTGCTAAAGATAAAATCAGTACTAAAGTATACCGGAATGCTTTCATATGGCCTCAAATTCATGCTGTACCCAAATAGAACAGGTCTGGCCTGTTTTTGGTTGCAGACAACGATATACATTGCTTGCAGCCTGGCATAAAATTAGACGTTCTGAGAATAAGAGAGATGCAAAGTTTTAAACAATAGCCCCCTTTTCGATACCGGCCAGGTATTTTTTCGAAATCTGCTGAACAGGGTACCTGGCAGCAATCAGTCCGATGAATAATACAGTAATCCAGATCAGGCCGATATCAAGCAGTTCAATCTGAACCGGATAGGCATCAATAATAAAGGATCCGTTCCCGGTGAGCTTGATCACCCCAAAACGTTGCTGAACCCAGCTAATGGCAGTCCCCAGGAATATTCCGCTAATACTGCCAAACAAAGAGATAAGCCATCCTTCAACCAGGAAAATCCGTTTGATCAGCTTCTTTCCAGCGCCCATGTTACGAAGGGTTAGAATATCCTTTTTCTTATCAATGATCAGCATGGAGAGAGAGCCAATGATATTGAAGGAGGCGATGATCAGTATAAATGTCAATATCAGAAAAATGGCCCATTTTTCGGATCTCATTACTTTATAAAACAGCTCATTCTGTTGTTCCCGGTTTTTAACCAGGAACTCCTCTCCCAGGAGGGTTTGAATCTCCTTCTGAACCTCCTCGGCCGGGAAGCTGGGGTCCAGTTTGAGCTCCAGGTGTGTGACCTCTCCCTGATAGGAGAGCAGCTCCCTAACGTAGTCTATGGGACAGATAATATACCTGGAATCATAATCCTGTTCGATGGCAAATATACCGGAGGGGTAGATAAAATCCCTTCGTATGGACTCCTCGGGTTGGGACATATTGATCTTCGCCTTGCGGTCGATGGTATAGATAAAGAGCGGATCAATAAAACTCAGCCCGATCCCCAGATTAATTGCCACTCCCTGACCCACGACTGTGTAGGCTCTGTTTCGGTCCTTCAGTTTCATCTCCCCGTCATAGATCATGGAATCGAGTCCGGAAACATCTCCGAAAGCTTCATCCACCCCTTTCATCGTGGCGATGTGCTGCTTGTCGTTGTAAAGAAGCAGCACATTTTCTTCCAGTACTTCCGAGAGTACCGCTACTCCCGGAAGGGATTGGATTGCCTGGATTTTTGACGGATCGGGGTAAAAGGTTTTACCTTCAACGGCAGAAATCTTTAATTCCGGATCAAAGGTATTGTACAGGGACTTAACGACTGTCAAATCCATTAAATACGGACAGCACAATAACCAGGGCCATGGTACCAGTGGTGATCCCCAGAACCGAGATCCCGGAAATGATGTTGATGGCATTCTGGGATTTTTTTCCCAGCAGGTAGCGCCTGGCTATGTAGAATGAGAGGTTCACTTCTTACATTTAACGATCAGTCCGGTTCCGGTGGAGTGCTGCCCCCTCACATCGGCCATATTCAGTAAATAACAAAAGGGATATACCACTAGATAATAAAGAGGAAGGACCAGAAGGAAAAGCTTGCTGACATTAGCCAGTAATATGGGATATTTCATGGAGAGTTTCCAGGAGATCTTCCCGGGCCGGCCATAGGAGTATCTGACCTGAATATCTGAGAACCCGGCCGTTCGCAGTTTTTCATCTATCTCCTGCAGCACCATATCCATCCCTGACATGCTCGTCGATAAAAGATTCATCCTGTTCATCATGAACATCCGATCCGCCCTGGTCCGAAGGGGTGGAGATCAGCAGGACTCCACCCTTTTTTAATCCGTTGTACAGGTGACGGAACACGGTACGATCCTCTTCAATATGTTCCATGACATCCACAGAGAGCACCAGGTCCCACTTTTCATATGTATCCAGCTTCGTCAGATCGGCATATTCGAAACGGACATTTTTATCCCCTTTAATGGCAGAGAAGAAATGAGTACAATCATCCACCTGTTCCTGTTTGATATCCAGACCGGTGATTCTGGCATCGGGGTAAAATTTGGACAGGTAATACACATACTGACCAAAGCCGGAACCTGCATCAGCAATCTGCTTCCGGATTAAATCCCTCTTTTTTCAGGTTCTTTAACTCACGACGAATATGCCAGGAACGTAAGCAGAAGCAAATCCAGCAGCCTGTAAAACAGTCTCCTTAAGAAAGGGGTACGGTTAAATACATTGCCCAGGCTTCTTTTGATGGGATCGTATTGCATTACTCATCTTTTAGAAGATCCTCGATCCGGTCGATGTAGTCGAGCGAGTCATCCAGGAAAAAGGTGAATTCCGGAATGTGCCTTAGCTGGTTCCGGAGCTTCTTGCCCAATTCACTGCGGACCAGACCGGCCTTATCGGAGATTGCCTGCACGGCTTCATTTGCTTTTTCACCCGGGAATATACTCAGATAGACCTTGGCCATGCCCAGATCCGGGCTGATTCGAACTACAGTGACAGTAACCATCTTTCCCTGCGGTAAGTGCCGGGCCTTTCTTCTGGAAGATATTCCCCCAGCTCTTTTTGAAGCAATCGGGATACTTTATGCTGACGGGTGGTGGTCATGCGGGCAAAAGTACGTTTTTTCAAGAACATTTTATAGTTTTGCACGATGGACACAGTATTAAGCGGAATCAGGTCGACAGGGAACCTTCACCTGGGGAATTATTTTGGAGCGGTAAAGAATTTTGTGAAGATGCAGCACGAAAACAAGTGTTTCTTTTTCGTGGCGGATTATCATGCCCTGACCACCCATCCCAAACCGGAGAACCTGCATGACAATATCCGAAAAGTATTGTCCGAGTACCTGGCCGCCGGACTGGATCCGGAAGTCGCCACCCTGTATATTCAGAGCGATGTTCCGGAGATTATTGAACTCTATCTCCTGCTCAATATGAATGCCTACGTGGGGGAACTTGAGCGTACCACCACCTTTAAGGAGAAAATCCGGAAGCAACCTGAAAATGTCAATGCCGGCTTGCTTACCTACCCGGTGCTGATGTGCTGCAGATATTATCGTTCATAATTCGGATAAAGTACCGGTGGGAAAGGACCAGGAGCAGAACCTGGAGATGGCCCGGAAATTTGCCAGGCGTTTCAACCACATGTACGGAGTGGAGTATTTTAATTTGCCCGAGCCTTACAATTTCGGGGAAGAACTGGTCAAAGTTCCCGGTCTTGACGGTACTGGAAAAATGGGAAAAAGCGAAGGAAACGGAATCTACCTTTCGGATGAACCAGCCGACATCCGGAAAAAAGTGATGCGTGCAGTTACCGATGCTGGTCCTCAGGAACCCAATAGCCCCATGGCCGAACCCATTGCCAACCTTTTCTACCTGCTTGATCTCTTATCCACTCCCGATACCGTCGAAGCACTTCAGAGACTAGCTACAACGACTGCAGCATTCGTTACGGGGACCTGAAGAAGCAACTGGCGGAAGATATTATCACCTTTACCACTCCCATTCGCGAGCGAATCAACGACATCTACAATGATTCCGATTATCTGCGAAAAGTAGTGAAGATGGGAGCTGAGAAAGCCCGCGAAAGCGCATCCAAGACCGTTCGCGATGTGCGTGAGATTCTTGGCTACAGGCCCTTCTAAGAAAGCCCTGCGCAAATATTTACAGGCCTTTTCGTTGACGTATACTTCGGGATATAACATGGACTGGCATCCTGAATTTTCAGATCCCCGCAAACTACAGTAAAAGGGAAGCCTGTTGTCAATAGGTCTGAAGGACTATTTTGCCTACCCCTTCCAAATGGAGCTCACCGCCCCTGGTATAATATTCAGTCATTCCCGGAAGCAGGCAGGCCAGTTCCTCTGCAAACTCAGAATCGCAACAAACTTTGGTGCAAGCCATGGGCTGGATCTCTATATTTCCAGGGTCAGGCACCTCGTAGGAGCCAATACACCCATTTACATCCAGGTCCAAAGTATACTCAGTCTTGCTGCTGAAGCACAGAACGTAGGTGCTATCCGTAGATGTATAGCTCAATTGCCCCTTATTTTTGATCTTCAAAACTTTCCAATCCTTCGAGCTCAGATCAACATCCATATCTTCTTTCATACAAGAGGATCCCAATAATCCAAAACTGATCACAATGAGTAGTATTCTAAATGTGCCGTGTTTCATATGATCATTTATATACAGGATGCATGTGCGAGAAAAAAGTTGCTCGGTTGATTCATCTGCATCTAGTTGGTATATTGTAGTCCTCTAAAACCTGAATAATATGACCAGTATACGCAATTTGTCGCTTTACCTTTTGATCTTCATTTCTCAAGTGGCCTGTTCTTCTTCAACGATCCAGATAGTCCGGAATGGAGAGAGCAACTATGAAATTGTAATCCCCTCAGAAGCAGATTCTTTGATTCTGCATGCGGCCGAGGAACTGGGGAAATATGTTTTGCAAAGCTCAGGGGCAACACTGGAAGTGACAACTGAAGAAGCTCATGATCCGGATTTAAACTCTATTAAAGTAGGGTTTGAACCGAGCAAGTCTGAATTCACCCCTCATACCATCACCTATTATCTCGAGGGAGACGATCTGTATATCTCCGGAGGAAATTCTCTAAGCACGCTCTATTCGGTATACCGCTTCCTGGAGCAGGAGCTGGGCTGTATGTGGCTGAGTCCGGATGCGGAGGTGGTCCCGGAGACAAAAAACATCTTCATGGATCGGGAGACGGACTTTTCCTATACCCCGGAAATTACAACCCGGACCGTGCACTCCAGGCTCTTTTATGAGCATCCCGTTTTTGCTGATAAGCTGGGGGTGACCCATGAGGCGTTTCCCGGATATGTACCCGGGGCAGGGGTGCATACCTTTCACCGTTTCTTGCCGGAAGCCGCCTATTATGAAGCTCATCCGGAGTTCTATGCACTGCGCAACGGCAAGCGGCTCACCACGCAATTATGCCTCTCCAACGAGGAGGTGCTTGCGAATCGTGATCGATTCTGTCAGCGCTATGTTTGAACGGTACCCGGAAACCGATATCATTTCCGTGAGTCAGGATGATAATACCCACTATTGTATGTGTGAGCAATGTGCGGCCATTGATGAGGAGGAAGGTTCGCCCAGTGGTTCGATGATACGCTTTGTAAATGCTGTGGCAGAAGAGTTCCCGGACAAAACGATCTCTACGCCTGCCTATCAATATACCCGGAAACCCTGCCAGACGCGGCCGGCTTCCAACGTGTTGATTACGCTCTGTTCCATTGAGTGCGACCGGAGCAAGCCCATTGAGGAGGGTTGTTCCGATTTTGCAAACGATCTAAAAGGATGGAAAGAACTCACAGAGAATATCCGGATCTGGGATTATACCACCCAGTTTACCAATTTCATGGCCCCCTTTCCCAACCTGCATACCCTCAGTCCCAACATTCGTCTTTTCAGGGATAGCCATGCCAAATGGATCTTTGAACAGCACAGTCACCAACCCAGCGAGCTCTTTGAGTTAAGATCTTACCTCACTGCACAGCTGCTATGGAATCCGGACCAGGATGCAGATCAAATTATTACCAATTTCAGCGAAGCCTACTACCAGGAAGCGGCACCCTTTATTCTGGAATATATTCATACGATCCATGAAGAAATACAGAAGGTCCCTGATTTTTTTCTTTTTCTGTACGGGGATCCCTCACAGGGCTTTGATTCCTTCCTGCGACCTGAATTGCTGAATAGCTATGACCAGCTTTTCAGTCAGGCAGAAGAGGCGGTTGTCCCAAAAACCCGAGATCCTGAAACAGGGTGAAAAAAGCCAGACTGAGCACCCATTATGCCATTCTGGAAGCTTCCAGAAAAGGAATATCAGAGGAATACCAGCCTTTCGCCCCAGGTCCGGTCCAGGCTCCAGGACTTCGAGGCTATCTGCGAATCCGGAGAGGTCACCATGATGAACGAGATGAGGTATTCAGTAGATGAGTACATAGCAATCCTATGAGAAGGCCCTGGAAAGAGCCTTCTCTTGCCCAATAAGGCAGCAAATAAGCCTGTAGTCCTGTTAACCCAGCCAAAAAAGTATGCGGAGAAGATCCGCAGGTATTAACGGACGGGAGTCTGGGAGGGAATAGTTTCTATTCGAACTGGCTGGGATTTGAAGGAAATGATATGGAAGCGGTCATCGACCTGGGTCAGGCCGAAAGCATAAACCATGTGCATACAGCTTTCTTAAAAGTCACCAACCATGTGGTATTCTTCCCGGAGCAGGTAGAAGTTTTGTGCTCCCTGGACCAAACTAATTTCCAGAGAATTGCCTCAAAGGAAACTGCTCTTCCGCTGAAGATAGGGGACAAAGTGAATGATATTGAGTACTTTGACTTCCGGTTCACTCCCGTCCAGGCCAGGTATATCAAAGTCAAAGCCAGGAGTATGAAAGTAGCACCGCCCTGGCACCATGCCTCCGGCAACCCGGCCTGGATCTTCTGCGACGAGGTGATCATAGACTAGGAAGTACACAGGGAAGTCCCGTGGATTAGTAGCTGCTCAGTATTCTTTTTCCATCCCAGGGATATAAAAAATAAAAGTCCGCCTGTGGAGACGGACCTGGCCCCGAAATTGTCAGGGATATGTTGGATGAACTGTCGCTATAAGTAAAACAAAGAGCGTGCCAAAAATGCTACAATGTCCAATCAATCCCCTGTTTTCCATTCTTTACCAGGTAGTCATTGGTCCTGGAGAAGTGCCGGCAACCGAAGAATCCATTGTATGCGGAGAGAGGTGAGGGGTGGGCTGTTTTCAGGATCAGGTGTTTGTTGCCGTCTATCAGGGACTCTTTGGCCTGTGCAAAACGGCCCCAGAGCAAAAAGACTACTCCGCTTTTTTCCTGGGAAACCAGTTCAATTACCCGGTTGGTGAAGGTTTCCCAGCCTCTTTTCTGGTGCGAGCCAGCCTGGCTGTCTCTTACTGTCAGGGTGGCATTGATCAGCAGGACCCCCTGGTCGGCCCATTTCTCCAGGTTCCCATGTTCAGGAAGTGGAATTCCCAGGTCCGAATGCAACTCTTTGAATATATTGACCAGCGAGGGAGGTTGAGGAATCCCAGAGGGGACAGAAAAGCAGAGTCCGTGTGCCTGACCCTTGCCGTGATAGGGATCCTGTCCCAGGATGACCACCTTCACTTGTTCAAAGGGGGTGCGTTGAAAGGCGTTAAAAATAAGCGGGCCCGGAGGATAGAGGGTGTAGTGTTTTTTCTCCTCAAGCAGGAAGTCTTTAAGTTCTCTGAAGTAGGGTGACTGGAACTGATCCATCAGGACTGTTTTCCATCCCTCTTCGATGACCGGATCGATCTTTTGCATAGCGTGAAAGTAATGAAAGTGCGGGAGCAGCACAACGGTCTAAAGGGTAAACCGGACCGTAAGTATGAAATTGCGACCCGGTGCACTCACCCCGGAAGCATAAGACTTGTAAAACTGATCAAACAGATTCTCCGCTGCCAATATGCAATCCAAATATGGGCCTAGTTTAAAGCCGAACTTGATATTGGCTGTCCACCAGGAAGGGAATCCATAATCCATGGCCTCACCCTCATTGTCTTCTCCGAAGGGAGAGAAATCCTCGCTATTTTTCCACCCCTGGTATAATAGATAAGTATCTATAAAGAAATTGTTCTTCCGGTAGCTGAGGGAGGTTCGTCCAAAAAGGGGAGGAATATGTCCCAGCGGAACCTCATCACTCAGGTTATACCCCCTGGTAAAGTTGAGCGTTCCGTTCAGGCTAATCTGCTCGTTGAGTTTGGAGGTCAGGCCCAGGGAGGCTCCGTATATATAGGCTTCTCCTGCGTTATAATTGGCCGTTACCCTGTACAGGTCACCATCATAATATATAGAGTCCTCTCCGTTCAGCTGGTAGCCAGTTCGGACAATGGCATCATCCAGGTAGCTAAAGTAAGCAACCATTTGTATTTTCATATAATCTTCGATAAACCTGCTGATCCCGATCTCGGCATTGTAGGTATATTCTGAAGAAAGATTCGGATTGGGGACGGTAACATAGTCGTCCTTCTCCCTGACTTTGCCATAGTCGTCCACGTTTGGATTCCGGAAGCCGGTTGACAGAATTGTATTCACCTGCCAGCGATCCGATGGAGCGTAGACCATTCCGACACTGCCAGAGAGCGCTCCATGGGCTATCTGTATCTCATCGTACGGGAGTATCATGTTGGAAAAGAGAGAATGCATCTTTCCCCAGTTGTATCTGGAACCCATGTTCAGGACCAGTTTATCGTTCAGGATCCACTTGTAGCTGGCGTAGGCGGATGCATTCCAGGTCTGGCTCCCTCCCTCAGGATAGCGGGTTTGCGCCACCTGCCGCGTCCCCGTGAGGATATTCTCGTACCAGGCCTCTGACTCTACCAGATTGTGGTTGAGCTCAGCGCCGTAGTGCAGCTTATGATGGGCTCCCCAAATCTTTACCAGGTCCAGGTTCAGACTGAGGACCGTGACATCCTCCTGCTGGGTTAAAAGTTCTTCACTCCTGAATTTACGCGAATAACGGTCCTCATCCAGGCGTTGAAATGCTGCGAGGGTGGTCATATTAGTGAAGAGGCGGTTGTCTTTTTTGAGTATATTCTTCAGGGAAAGCAGGATCCTGTTCTGCGGGCCATAATAATACTGTGCATATTTCAGATTGTCTCCGCTGTAGTCATTTAGCATATCCAGCCGGTCAATATCTGAGGAAGTGGAGTATTGCATATTCAGGAGCCAGTCCACATACTTTGAAGGGGTGTATCTGATTTTCTGCAGGAGGTCCAGCTGTCTGTAGCCCGTATGAAGCTGGATCAGCGGATTTTCATTGCTTATGGTTGAATCAACTCCATCCATCTGGACCACCTCGTGCATTATTTCACCCCAGTTACCCAGGGTTGGGTTTCTGTGGGCTCCAATCCTGATATCTCCCAGGTCTTTGTAGGTAATACTTGTAAGAGCGGCCCACCGTTTTTTCCCCACCGAGAAATCGAGGTGACCCGTCCTGGCATCCATAGCGGAGGCATATTGCATATAGGCCCTGGCATCAAACTGGGTGGTACTATCTGTTCCCAGTCGGGGATCCCTGGTATAGTAGTGAATCACCCCCCCGAGGGCATCACTTCCATACATGATGGAGGTGGGTCCGAAAATGATCTCTGTCCTTTCGAGGATGGAGTGATCAATGGTGATGGAATTCTGGAGATGCCCGTTTCTGTAAATGGCATTGTTCAACCTGACTCCATCCACCACAAGGAGTATCTTGTTCGCTTCAAATCCTCTCAGAATAGGACTTCCTCCTCCTCCCTGGGTCTTTTGGACCATAATATTTCCAGTTTCCTGCAGAATATCGGCCGATGTTAGTCCGGTGGACTCCATCAGAATATTATCTTTAAGCACATCCACCATATAGGGGATGATCAGGCTGCTCTCCCTGTATTTGGATGCCGAGATCACAAACTCTTCGATCAAAATCCTTTTTCTCTGAAGCAGGACCCGGGATAAAGCGGATAGTTCGGCATGGCTGTATCCCTTTGTTTGATAAGCAGGATGTTGGAAGATCAGGCTATCCCCCGCCTGGAAGATGGATATATCAATCCGGCCCAGACTATCAGTAATCGCGGCTCTTTCCCTGGTGGTATTAAATACAGCCACACTCTCCACGGGGGACCGGTCAGAGGAACTGACAACCTGTATCTGTTGAGCGTTCATCTGGACAGCCAAAACTAATAAGCTTATTATGAAGAGATTACGATATAGCATCCGGATTGAAAATACGCATTATTATCGCAAAAACTATACCAATCTTACTGTTGGTAATTTTCCCATAACCCTGCCCATGAAATTCATATTTTTAGATCAAACCATAGTTGGATGTTAAAACGCTTCATATATGCCGGATTGTTTGCAGTGGTTTGCCTGGGGCTGATACTCATTTTCATCCTGAAACGCCTGGATAAAAAGGAGCCCGTTGAAGTTCAGAAGGCCATTCCGGCAAATGCGATCCTTTTTCTGGAGGATATCGATTATAAATTCCTGACTGAAACCTATTTGCCCGGGAGCCGGACCTGGATCGACTTTGTCAATCTGATTCATCGGAATGAGCTTGATTCCCTGTTGAATATTGCTCTGGGACAGATCCAGACCTCAGAGCCTCTGTATGACCTCTTATTAAATAAAGGCCTGAACCTCTCCCTCCATAAGGTGGGTAAAGATCAGCTTGTCCCGCTTATTTACCTGGATTATTCGTCCTTCCATAGCGACAATGAGTTTGAACATATGATGCTGGCCTTAATGGAGAAGAGGGCCATGGTGAATGAACGGAAGTATGAGTCGGAGGTGGTGTATGATGTTTCCGGTGAACCTGGATTTGTGCCGGGGAAGTTCTCATTTACCTGCCTGGAGGGTTTATGCATGATCAGTTCCTCTTCCATGCTGGTAGAGGAGTCCGTCCGGACCATCCATTCGGATACAAACCTGACCCAGGAACCCGGCCTCCAAAAGGTTCGGGAGACAGAAGGCAGGTATGTCCATGCGAATCTATACCTCAATTATCAGAAACTGCCCGAGGCTTTATACCCCTTTATTAAAGAGCCTGGCTGGGACAGGCTAACTATGTTGTCCGGGCTTTCCACCTGGGGAGAATTTGACCTGGACGTAAAACAGAAATCAGTGACGCTTAACGGGATGACTTATGCCGATCCGGATCTTCCCTTGTTCCTGGGAACCTTCAGGGAGCAATCGCCCGTAAAGATGGAACTGCATAAGATCTTACCTTCAGGGACAAGCTTTTTTCTGCACCTGGGTATCGGGGACAGGGCAAAGTTTAAGGAGCAGGCTATCTCCTTTTTATCTGGATTGGGAGAGGGCCCGGAGATGGAATCAGAAAAGGAGCGGATCTATCAGCAGTACGGATTTGACCCGCTGGAGGACCTGAGCCGGATAGTTGCAGATGAAATCGCCTGGTTTGCCATTGAAGGGGTGACCGAAAAACCGGAGGATGAGTTTCTTATTATCGAAACCAGGAGTCGCAGTGAAACCGTAGATGTGGTGATGCACTGGGTCCGGCAATACCTGCAGCTGCACTCCTTTGACATGAGGTCCTTAAGATCAGTATATCAGCTGGATAAACAGACAAGCTTTAATATATACCAGCTCCCTGACCGGTTCTACAAGGAAAGCTCTGCCGGCCGGCTTTTTAACAGGTACTTTACTGTTTACGAGAACTACCTGATATTTGGGCCCTCGGTAAATGCCCTTTCCAGAGTGATCTACCAGAATGTGCTGCAAAAAACCTTTGTCAGCGATCCCGTATACCAGGAGATTTCAGATTATCTGGCAAACCGCAGCAGTGTGACTCTGTTTTTCAAGCCATATGCCTATCTGAACTATAGAAAAGATATGCTGAGTGACCATATGGTAAAGCGGCTGGAGAAAATGGAGCTATTCTTGAGAAGGATTCCCGGAGTTGTGGTACAGTATAGCACCGAGGGGGATCTCTTTTATCAAAGTGTCAGTGCTAAATATACTCCCCAGATAAAAGACAAGGCTCTGACTATGTGGGAGAGCTTGATGGATACGGCCGTGGTGACCAAACCGGCATTGGTAATCAATCACAATACATCAGAGAAGGAGATATTTGTTCAGGACCTGTCCAATAAGGTATACCTGATCAACAGCACCGGAAGAGTACTCTGGAAGCAAGTTGTTGATGGTCCCATCCTGGGAGGTGTGCAACAGGTGGATTTTTACAGGAATGGCAAATTACAATACCTTTTTAACACGGCTAAGAAGATCCATTTAATCGACCGGAACGGGAATTATGTGGAGCGTTACCCAATTTCGCTCCGGTCCGATGCAACCAATCCACTGGCAATTTTTGACTATGATAAAAGCCGGGACTATCGTCTCTTTGTGGCCGCGGAAGACCGAAAGATCTATCTGTATGATATTGAGGGAAATATGATTACCGGATGGAGGTTTGGAAAAACAGAATCGATGGTAACAGGAGAGATTCAACATTTCAGAGTCAGCGACAGGGATTATATCGTCGCAGTTGATCAGAACCGTGCCTATTTTCTGGATCGAAGGGGAAGGGAAAGGCTCAGGCTGAAGGAGAGAGTGGTTTTGTCTCCCAATAATCCACTCACACTTGACATGAACATCCGGGAGGAGAGTCCCCGGTGGATCTCGACCGATACTTCCGGAAGTGTGGTGGCCATCTACCAGGATGGTTCTGTTACCAGCCTTTTATCCAGAGATCTGTCTCCCGGTCATTTATTCTTCATGGAAGATTTCACACGGGACGGAATACCCGAATATATCTTTGTGGATGGGGATGAATTGGATATTGTCCAACAGGATGGTAAACGCCTGTTCAATTATAAAGTGAGGGGCCGAATCAGCGATCGCCCGGATATTTATAAATTCTCTGCGTCGGATGTTAAAATCGGAATATGCGACCATTCAAAAAACAGAATATACCTGATCAATTCGGATGGTTCCCTTTACGAAGGATTTCCGCTGAAAGGATCCACCAGGTTCAGTATCGGGTATTTTAAGGGTTCAGAAAGTAGATTTAATCTGATTGTGGGAAGTGAAAACAA
This sequence comes from uncultured Bacteroidales bacterium, assembly GCA_963792395.1. Taxonomy (GTDB): domain Bacteria; phylum Bacteroidota; class Bacteroidia; order Bacteroidales. The sequence continues at coordinate 48,068 of CAWBWE010000010.1, read as the reverse complement.
TTTCCTTTACAATTATTCAATTGAGTAGTCATGAGGAAAAACATAGTTAAAAGCATGAAATTTTTACTGGTTGGGGGTCTCCTTCTGACTTCTTGTCACAAAGAGTACTTTCAGCTGGATAAATTGTCCGATGAAATAGAGCTTGAAACCGATCTGGTGGCCCCCCTGATACATGGATCCATGTCCCTGGGTGATCTGGTGGCCCGCTTTGATTCATCGGGTTATGCCGGGGAATTTCAAGATGGTCTTATCTATCTGAGTTATTCGGATACCCTGGTAGACGTTATGGTGGATACGCTCGATCTGGTCATAGACGGGTTTTACAATGAATTTTACGTGGACGTGGAGATTGGGGATGACCCCATATATCTTGGAAGCGCTATCGGAGATACGGTGCACTTCAGAAAAAGCAAATTTTTCGGTTTTGAGACAGAGGGAGAAACTCGTATGGACAGTGTGCTGTTCAAGGGGGGGGAGCTGGAGACTATGATGGAGAGCACTTTCCAGCACACCGGATTTTTAACCGTCAGCAGCAATTATATAAAGGATAGTGATGGCAATCCATATTCCTATACCATAGAGATCACTGATGCCAGCGGGAACTTCACATGGTCGGAGAGTAATGACCTGGAGGGTTTTTTCCTGGAAACTGATAAGCAGGGCGATTCCAGTGTTTTCAGAATGGATTATGACCTGGCGTTGATCAATAGCGGCAATCCTGTTAATCCCGGGGATCAATGCGATATCAGCTCCAATTTCACGGATATGGGATTTTACAAACTGTTCGGGTATGTGGATCCTGAAGAAGTGGTTGGTGAAAGCGGGGAGCTCGATATCCCCATCTTTGCAGATAATCCTGACCTGAGACTTCTGCAGATTGCCGATCCGCGAATCAACGTTGCCATTGAGAATTCACTAGGGATTCCCTTTGAGCTGGAAGTCGACAGCCTCATTGCTACAGCGGAAGATGGCAGTAAGGAAACCCTGGTGTTTTATGAAGGACATCCCTTTATCATTCCGGCCCCGGATATGAATATGATAGGCGAAACGGTAAGCGGGGAGTATCATATCAATAACCAGACTTCCAACTTTCGGGATTTGATTAATCTGGCTCCCAGTGCACTCTCTTACGGGGTAAGTGGGAATACCGGAGGTCAGAGTCAAAGCCATTTCCTGCTTGACACCAGCCGATTTTTGGCGGAGGCAGAATTTGTGTTGCCCCTTGATCTCAGTATTTCAGAATATGCCCTCACGGACACCATGGAGTTTAGCGTGGGAGACGGGGGGATAGACACTTCTCTCGTGAAACAGGTGGTGGTCTCTGTCTCTACGATCAATGAGCTCCCCCTGCAGTTGAGCCTGCAGATCTACCTGCTGGATGAATCTTATGCGGTGCTTGACTCTATATTTGATGGTGCGCCTCCGCTCCTGCCATCCTCCGAAGTGGATATGGACGGCCGGCTTGTGAGTGCCAGTGAAAAGGATAACCGCATTAACTTTCCTGCCGAGAGACTGGGGATTCTTGAGCAAATCAGCTATGTGCGGGTCGAGGCCCGTATCGTTAGCTCCGGATCCGGAGATCAGTTTGTAAAATTCTATTCCGATTATTCACTGGATTTTGAGATATCGTTCTACGCCAATTTCAGAATTAATTCTAGGGAGCTATGAGAATCTTTAACAAGGTAGTTTTAAGTCTTGGAGTAATGCTGGGAGCCGGAATGCTACTAAGTGCCCAGCCCGGAAACTCCCTCTTTTTTATGAGGGGAGTGCCACAGTCAAACCGAATAAATCCTGCCAGGCAGTCCGAATGTGGCTTCTATTTTGGGATTCCGGCGATCTCCCCGCTGAGCTTCGAGATCTCCTCCAGTTCACTGGCATATAAAGACCTGATCTATCCGCATCCTACGGAGGATTCCCTGATTACTTTTCTTCATCCGCTTGGGGATAAACAGGCCTTTCTGAACCAGCTTAAGCCTCTGAATTATGTAATATCCGACCTTGGAACTTCTCTGTTCTCCATGGGATTCCGCACCGGCATAGGCTTTTTTTCATTGGATGTCACCACCAGAGTGGAAGGGGATATTTATTATCCGGGGGACCTGGCAAGGCTGGTGCTCGAGGGTGCCGACGAAGGTGAAACCTACACGCTGGATGGGACCGGAGTGGACCTCTCGGCATTTGATGAGATTTCCCTTGGCTGGTCCGGCGCAATTGGAAATAACATACAGATAGGAGTCCGGGGTAAAATGCTGTTTGGGATCGGGAACCTGAGTACGAGTACCTCCCAATTATCGGTTTCCACTTCCGAAGAGCTCTGGAGCATTCGTTCCAATATGGAGTATCATGCTTCCCTTCCTTTTGCGGAGGTGATTTACGATGATGACGGGCTGGTCGAAGATCTCCTTATTGATGAAGAGCTTGAGAATCTGAACCCGGGAGCCATTGCCAGAACGGCCTTTAATGGGAAAAACCTGGGTTTGGGCATTGACCTGGGGATTGATTATTGGCTTTCAGATCGCTGGCTGCTGAGTGCCAGTGTTCTGGATATCGGGTATATCAGATGGACAGATGAGGTTCATAAGGTCAGTTATATAACGGATTATGACTTTACCAGCCAGGAGATAGATCCTTTCGAGTTTTCGGATAATTTCACCTTCAACGATTGGATTGACAGTACCTTCTCCGGGATAGGGGATTCCCTGGCCGGTGCCCTGGAATTTACCCCCGGGGGGGTTTACAGCCGGCGGCTGAATACAAAACTTTATGTTGGAGCTTCCTGGTATGCCAGCCCGAATATCAGCTTTGGATTACTCTCCCGAACAGACTTTTTAAGGGAAAACGTGGTTGAACAGCTTACTGCATCGGCCAATTTAAAAGCCGGGCGTTTTCTCCATTTCACCCTGAGTTACTCTTATATCAATAGCTACTATAAAAACATCGGGGCAGGGATCTCAATCAATGCGGGCCCCCTGAATCTTTATGTGATTTCCGACAATACCCTGAACGCCGTGTTTTGGCCCCAGGAAGTCCAGTCGGCAAACCTCTGGGTTGGGATGAACTTTATTTTTGGATACAGGCAGTTTACAAAAGATGATCTGGACAGGCCCCTGGTCTACTAACTCCTTCTGCCTTAAGTTTTCCTGATTTGCTTGGCCATATTGGTGGCGAATACAAAGTTATTAAGCGCCTCATTGTCGGTCTGAAGAACCTCCTTCCTGGTTCCTTCCCAGCAAACACATCCTTTGTAAATGAAGATGACCTTATCGCCGATCTCGAGCACTGAATTCATGTCATGTGAGTTCACGATGGTGGTCATTTGAAACTCCTCGGTGAGTTCTTTGATCAGGTTATCAATAACGATTCCGGTTTCCGGGTCCAGCCCGGAATTAGGTTCATCACAGAGGAGGTAGCGTGGATTGAGGGCAATGGCACGGGCAATAGCCACCCGTTTTTTCATTCCCCCACTTAGCTCTGCGGGATATAATTTATTGGTTTCGCTGACTCTTACCCTGTCCAGGCAGAAATTGGCCCGGTCCAGCTTCTCTTTCCGGGTCTGCAGAGTAAACATATCCAGGGGGAACAGAACATTCTCCTCCACCGTCAGGGAATCGAATAAAGCCGCTCCCTGAAAAAGGACCCCCATTTCTTTACGAATTTCCTGTCTGGATCGGATATCCAGGTGACTGAATTTATGTTTTCCGTACCAGATCTCTCCCTGGTCCGCTTCAATCAGTCCGGCGATGGATTTCAGAAGAACGGTTTTCCCGGAACCGCTTCGGCCAATGATCAGATTACATTTCCCATTCTCAAACCTGGCGCTCACATCATTGAGCACATACTCCCCTTCATAGCTTTTATATAGATTTTTTACCTCGATCATGAGAGAATGGTTCGGGTCAGAATCAGATTTGCCAGCAGGATCAGGATACTGCTCTGTACCACGGCCCTGGTACTGGCTCTTCCTACCTCCACGGCTCCACCCTTTACATGATAGCCGAAATAGGAGGAGACAGAAGTGATAATGATGGCATAGAATACTGTTTTGGTCAGGGCATAACTGATATAGTAGGGATAGAAGGCATACTGGATACCGTAAATATAATCATTGGCGGGCATGACACCTCCCAGCACACAGGCAAGGTATCCTCCGAAAAGGCCGACCATGATGCTGAGCAGACACAGTATGGGAAAAAATAATACCGCAGCCACCATCCTTGGAAGAATCAGGTAGGAGGCTGAATTAACTCCCATCACCTCCAGGGCGTCAATCTGTTCGGTTATCCGCATCATTCCCAGTTCAGAAGCGATGCTGGAACCCACCTTTCCGGCCAGGATAAGTGCCACCATGGTAGAGGAGAATTCCAGGAGGAGAGAATCCCGCACGGTTACACCCACCAGGTATTTTGGGAGGAGCGGGTTCTCAATGTTAAAATTGGTTTGAATGGTAATAACGGCCCCCACAAATAGCGAGATAACTACGACGATCGGAAAGGAGTTAATCCCGACTTTCTCTATTTCCCGCATGGTTTGGCGATATAAAATGGAATGCTTTTCAGGACGACTGAATGTCCTGCCCAACAGCAGGAAGTAAGATCCGATATTTGAGAGCAAGTTCATATGCTCGTACAAATTACTGTAATATATCAATTATTGTATAAAACATCCGGAGAGTTTCAGCTATTCGTTAAAAAGCGACTATATTTAATGTATATAGATTCTTATATGAACAAAGATTACTATTGCGTAATTATGGCTGGGGGCATTGGCCTGCGTTTCTGGCCCCTGAGCAAAACAGAGCGTCCCAAGCAGTTCCTGGATATTCTTGGAACAGGAAGAACCTTATTGCAGCAAACCTACGACCGGTTTAACAAGCTTATGTCCCCCGATCATATCTTTGTTGTGAGTAATCTTGAGTATCAGGAACTGATTGCCGATCAGCTGCCTGAACTACCGGAAGAGAATATACTCCTGGAACCCCTGCGCAGAAATACAGCCCCGTGCATTGACTATGCCAATTTCAGGATCCTCCAAAAAAATCCAAAGGCCACCATTGTGGTAGCACCCTCAGATCACCTGATTATGAAGGAAGGGGAGTTTCTCCGGTCGGTGGAGCAGGGCCTTGAGTTTGTAAAAGTTAATGATGCCCTGCTGACCCTGGGAATTGTGGCCCAGTCGGCCGGAGACGGGCTATGGGTATATCCAATCCATGGAGCAACAGGTAAAAGGATATGAATCGCTGGCTTTAAGAAAGGTGAAAACTTTTACCGAAAAACCGGATCTGAAACTGGCCAGGGTATTTCTCGAGAGTGGTGATTTTTACTGGAATGCAGGTATATTTTTCTGGTCCCTGAAGACCATTATGGAATCATTTCAGACCCATCTCCCTGAGATACATGCCTTGTTTAAGGAGGGCGAAGAGTTGTATGGAACAATAAATGAAAAAGGCTTTATTCATGATACCTATGGGAAGTGCCGGAATATCAGTATCGATTACGGCATCATGGAGAAAGCAGAAAATGCATATGTGCTGATTTCGGATTTCGGATGGTCGGATCTTGGAACCTGGGGTTCCCTCTATGATCAAAAGCAAAAGGATGAGTATGGAAATTCTGTACTGGGAAAAAAGTCTTTATGTATGAATCCACTGGCACTCTGGTGAATGTCCAGGACGATATGCTGGTTGTACTTCAAGGACTGGAGGACTATATCGTCGTGCAGAATGAAAAAATCTTGTTGGTTTGCAAGCGGGAAGAGGAGCAGAAAATCAAGCAGTATGTCACGGATATCAGGACCGAGATAGGGGATGGCATGATATAGCTCGGTATTTCAGTTCCTCGCTGAACCGTGTCGCTGCACTCCCCGCTAAGGCTTCAGAACCTGAAATACCTGCGCATGGAGAAGCTGGAGGCATAAAAAAACCGCATCCTGAGAATGCGGTTTTTTAAATCAAGGTTTGTGAGGGTTTAGTATTCCCAGAGGTCATGTTCCATAATGAACAGGTCTCTCTTGATCCGTTCGGCCTCCAGTAATACATCCTGCCCCAGTTTGTAGTCAGTCAGCATGCGGTTACCAAATACATTGGATTCTGCAATAATGTTGCTGGAAAACCTGCGCTGCATAAAGAGGTCATCAAATGACATGGCCTGGGCATCGTTATTCGGATTGTAAACCGAATGGGTGGCAAATAACCTGCGACACTGCGGGAAATGAACCACAAACGGAACGCCTGGCCTGGGAGAGGGCAAGGGCTGGTTAAATTCATCATAATAGGTATAATATACCGGGGCAATCGCCACGATACGAACATTCATGGTGGAGTGTTGCTTGTCGAAATACCACTGCTCCTGAATCTGGATCTGAAGAATATTGACCATATCCTGCCCGACCTTCAGGAAGTTCCCATCATTATCAGAGATGGTATCTCCCCCTGAACGGCGGTAAATTTCCTCCAGACTGGTCACCTTGGAAAAGGGATCTTTCCAGCCACTGATGGCGATCCATTCATAGGGAGTAATCTCCTCGGTTTTAATCCCCTCCATCAGGAGTCCAAAGAGGCTGTACCTTTCCCCATCGCTCATGGTTCCCTCCAGGGGATAACGCAGGGGCATATTCTGCCGGTGCCTGAGGTCAATGGTCCGCCATATATCTTTGGCCCACATCACATCTGCTTCGCGGATGTAGTTGTATGGCACAGGTTTCTTTTCCGGAATAATGGTTTCCGCTTTATACACATCCGTAGAGGGAGTATACGCGGTAATTACCGGTGCATTTCCGGGAGTCACGGAAGTATTCACATTCTGGGCGCTTAAGGAAAATGTCCAGATTGCCAGAACTAGCTGCTCCAAATAATATACCTTCTTGCTCTTCATCTTATCGTACTGTTATGGTAATACTATTTAGATTTCTAATCACTCCGTCGGGCCCTGAGGCCTTGATTTTTTCAATCATGATTCTTTGACCCTGATCTGAACTGACGGAAACAGATCTTTTTGCTGCAGAAGTAAAACGATCGCTGTTGGAGGGACATGGTACTCCATATTCCACCCTGCCCCTGGAAAGCCACTTCAAAGGATTGTACTTTATAGTCCACTTCAAAAACAAAGTCTTTGGCTTCGGCCTTAACGATTTGCAGCTGGAGAGTCTACCCACAGTCAGGGCTCCTGACGAACCGGCGATCCCTTGTACCTTGGCATCGGGTTTGGGAAGGTCATACACCCTGAAGTCCTGCCGGGTCATTAGTTTTCTGTGGCCATCCACATTGGCATATACGCTAACGGTGGCTGTGTCTCTTTCCCGGCACCCGGTCTGACCTGATAAGTTCCGGCACTGACCCGTTTGATATTCCCGGAGGAGATCTGGGCAGCCACATCGCTTTCAGCTACACCGCCCACAGAAATGTCAACCGGGTTGGGAATTCCGCGATAGAATACATTCATACCTGTGGCTGATACGGTGGCATTGGATTCGGCCCACTTCAAATTCAGCGCTAAAGGGTTTGCTGGTTACCTGGCCATCCTTTTCAATGGAGATAACTCCTCCCCATTTCCTTATGCCTATGCTGTTGTAGGAAACTTCGTAAATGCCCTTTCCTCCATGTGTTTCCAGAATGGTTCCATCCTCCAGTTTAACTTCCGGAATATTGGTTGAGTCATAGGCTGCCAGGAATACCTCGGCCTGGTATGCCTGTCCTTTAAATACATAATTGGAGTTGGCAATGACCACCGGCTCGAATCACATTCACCTTGAAGTCACCGGCATCAATCTGTCCCAGCAGGTAATTGAGCATTTCAGCCTCCACATTGCGCACATCTCCCTGCATCTTGGAAAGCAGGTGATGACTGAAGCCAGGGGCAGGTATTCAAAATAGGTGGATTCCCAGGTGGGAGTGTCCCTTTCTTTTTGCTGTGGTAAAAGCTTTCAGGCACCTCTGTACTCAGGATTCCCTCAACTGCGCCACAGTGGTGGCATACTTCTCTTTGTCTTCGATCATGGACAGGAGGAACTCCCGGTATTCTTCAATCTTTACCTTGAGCTCCTCACCCCTTTCTTATTCACGATCATCACTTCCCCAGGGAAATTGGTATCATCTTTAACACCCACATCTGCCAGATGAACTTCACCATCATGAACGGCATCCTCATCTTTTTTGGAAACAATCTCCACTTTACACTCATTCATGAACTCATACAACTCATCGGATCGGGTTTTTACCTCTTCAGCCTTGGTTTTCCAGTCACCCACCTTTTCGGGATTCTGCTCAAAGGCGATGTTGAACTTGCTCGTAAAGACCGTCGTTTTTTGCTGCAAAATTTTGAATGGTTACTGTGAGACCCCCATCCACCAGAGTAAATGCATCCAGCACTTCTTTTGATACATTCAGTGCCAGCATCGCTGTCAGCACCAAATACATCATGCCGATCATTTTTTGTCTCGGTGTTTCTTTACCGTGTGCCATAGATCAGGATTAAGGAATTGATTACTTTTTTCTGATGCTCATGGCTGTGAGCATATTGCCGTATACATTGTTCAGTTCAGAAAGACTTTCGCTGAGCTTTACAATCTCGCTTTTGTATTTTTGTGTCTCTTCAACAGATGCCTTCAGGCTGGTGATCATCTCATTCAGTCCCTTATATACTCCTGCGGTTCCCTGCAAATGCTCTTTGCTTCCCTTCACCTGCTCGGTATAGGAGATATTCAGTTCAGCCAGATTCTTGTTCAGCGTTTCAAGCTGGTCGTTAAACTGCTTCTGACTCTGTGAAATGTTGGTATGCTCCTGTTTCACCTCACCCGACATGGCTTCGTAGGTGGCTGTCAGGTTGGCACTGGAAGCGGCAAATTTGTCAGCAATATCCTTGCCCTTTGGCATCGATCAGCGAGGCTGTATTCTTGTAGGATTGCAGCCAGGGTAGTATACAGACTCGTTCAGCTCACCCGGTATTGGTGCCGTAAGCAGTGGCTACATTGTCCATGTTCTGGGCAGCTGATCCCATCTTGTCGAAATACTCTTTGGTGGCCAGCGAGGCAGAGGTAATATCACCAATGGTCTCTGTGGTGGAGGAGATGGTATTCAGGTGCTTACCCAGGCTTCGCACATCCTCTGCATTGATCTGGGATTGCTGGAACAGCTCATCAAATTTCTGAAGTCCCACATTCCTGTCTGCAATGGCCTGTTCCTTGTATTCATCAATCTCATCCGGATCCGACATACCAGCCAGTTCAGGGTATACCAGGGTCCAGTCCAGTTCCTCATGGAGTGGTTCGAATGCTGAGAAGAAGAAGATAACCGCTTCAATCAGAAGTCCTGCAGTCAATGCAACACCTGCACCAGGCCAGTGCTGAATTTTAAAGAGTGCTCCAATAATTACAATGGAGGCTCCGAAGCCATAGAGTTTAGCCGTGAAACTCTTCCAGCCCGAACTTTGAACTATTTCTGTAATTCCCATTATATAATAAGTATTTAATTATTGATCACCTAAATATGAACGAACACATCTGAAACCGATGTAGGATTTGGTAGAATCCTGATATTCATAATCACGGGTACTTACCTGGAGGTAGTGGGCAATGTCTTTCCAGGATCCACCCCTGACCACCTTACGCTTCATTACAGGTGGATCATCAGGGCTGGCGTTGTAGTTGTAATAGGGGTTCATATCATGTGAAAACACATATGCTGATGGATCATAGGCAGTAATGGTCCACTCGGCCACATTTCCTGCCATATCGTAAAGTCCGATATTCATTGGGCACTCCGTAGAAGCCGACCCTGGCAGGATACATGGAACCATCATCGGTATAGTTCCCGCGCAGGGGCTTAAAGTTGGCAATAAAACAACCCAGCTTGTTCCTGAGGTAAACTCCGCCCCATGGATACATGCTGTGATCCAGACCGCCTCTGGCTGCATATTCCCATTCTGCCTCGATGGGAAGCCTGTAGTCCTGTACGATGGCCTGTCCATCGCTGACAAGCGCCTGATTCAGGATAGTTGGTTCTCCAGATACAGAAGGCCTTGGCCTGCTTCCAGGTGACTCCCACCACCGGGTAGTTGTCATAGGAGGGGGAGGAAAAATACAGGTTGGTCATGGGCTCGTTAAAGGAATAAGTAAAGTCCTTCACCCAAACCAGGGTGTCCGGATAAACAAGAACCCAGTCCTTGTTCACAAAGGAAGAACGACCGGTGACCTCTTCCTGTTCCCCGTTGGGCCTGGTGACGGTTCCGCCGTACTGCACGACCGGTTCGGCATTATCTCCCGGAATATTCCAGGCGGAAACTATTGGCAGGATTGGCTGCCTGAACCAGGTCGACCCAGTAGTAGTTGTAAATAAGTTTGGTCGGATTGATCTCCTTGAAATAGAGAGACAGCCGATCTTCACCTGAGTAATAGATCCCAAGGTCTTCAATGATCTGCTGAATGTTTCCCTCCTTGTCCTTGGATGGATCCAGCGGTGTTTCCCAGTCGATGATGGGATCTCCGTTCAGCATCCTCATAGGGCTGATCATCTCTGTCTTTCAGGATGATAATCATCCACACCCTGCATGGCAAGTTCTTTCCGGATAATTGAGTCACGAACCCAGAATACATATTGTCTGTATTCATTGTTGGTGATCTCCGTTTCGTCCATCCAGAAAGCATCAACGGCCACTGTCCTGGACATGGTGTTTTGTGTCCAGGTAACATCCTGGTCACTGGGACCCATCACAAAGGAGCCATTGGGGACCGCTACCATACCAAATGGATCGGGTTCAGCATAAGCTTTTCTACCATCAACTCCTACCAATTCTCCCGAGTTGTATGAACTACAACTTCCAATGAGAATCGCAACAACAACAAATATCACTATTCGTTTCATAGCATATCGCTTAATAGATGCAAAACCAACTTTATATAACCTGTTTTTAGTATTCAAAACAATCAAAAGTAGATAATAAATTATAAAAATCTAATACTCTTATACTTTTGGGGACTCTTATCAACACTGAGATCGAAGCAATATCGAACAGTGACTTCATGAGACCCGCTATTGTATTTCATAAGTGGCGAAAGTTCAAAATCGTATGAATAACCGATCATGATTCCATTCATCATTTCAATGCCAAAAAGTGCCGTTAAAGCCCCTCCTACTGTATAGGAAACTCCTCCCCAGAATCTTTTATTGTATCTGAGGTTGGTATTCAGATAGATAAGATTGGACCTGAGATCGCTCTGCACCATCAGTGAGGGCATGATCTCAAACATCGGATTGGCCAGCTGGATGTTGTACCCTGCCATCAGATAATAGTGCCTGATCAGTTTTGTTTCCGCAAGTCTTCCGGGTAACTGAAAGAGGTCTGGTTCAGATGGGTGGTTGAAAGACCCACATAACAGCTTATCCGTGTTATAAAATACATCCAAGCCCCATATCAAATCCAAAAACACTTCCCCCGTTCTTCGGAATAGCATCCTCCGTATCCGGTGTAATAATCTCAGCCCCATTCCAGTTCGGGTTAAGTGCCTGGTTGGCCAGCCCAACATTGGCACCGATTCCCAGGCTTCCCTGCCCCAGGTCGATCCGGAAGGCATAGGCTGGCACTGAAACAGAAAATCGTTGTTAAATGCCAGGTTGTCGTTCATAAAGCTTATTCCCACACCATGGGTTCTTCCCAAGAAGACTGAACGGGCATATTGGCTGTAAAAATGGTGGTAATAGGTGCATCCGGAAGTCCGGTCCACTGGTTTCGAAAGGCAGCTGCCAGGCAAATTTTATCTGAACTTCCCACTGCTCCTGGATTGTAGAAGGGAGCAAGGAACATATTCTGACTAAATTTCGGGTCCTGCTGGGCCTGAACATTCAGTGAAACTGTTCCTAAAATAAATATGTACACCAATCTCTTCATGGCTTCCGCTTAACTCGACTCCGGGGCTTAGTTTCCTCAGGCTTTTCCAGCTGTAGGTAAAATAAGCAAAAATAGTTCGACAGATCACAAATTTTGTTAACAGCAGAATGTTTATAAACTCAGGCGTTTCAGATCATTCTCCGAGCTGTTTCAACCCCTTCCTATAATAACGTTATTCCATTTCATTACCCAGTCTGTGCAAAAAGCGCCACCAACGGTCCGGAATCTCCTGATTACAGGCCTGCTGGTAATCTTCATACGAACAGGAAACAAAAAAGTTATATCCAGTGACAGGATTCTTTACAGGAATTTCCATCCACCACCTTTCAGAAAGGGTGCTTTTGTGGAATATGATATCGTGTCCGGCGGCATTCAGAGTAACAATAAACTTCTTGATATGTTCAGGCGTATCTACCGGATTCTCACGGATACGGTGAGTCAGACCCTCCAGGAAATACCAGGCAGCCTGTGCAGTCAGGTGGGCAGTCTGGTCATTTGTGTCTGACGAGGGATTGCAGCTCGAAAAAAGCCAAGATACTGGAACCCTTTCACTGAATCCGGCGTAGCGTGTAATCTGGCACAGTCTCATCCCCAAAAAAACCATTGGGAGATGGGATGGAGGCTGCCAGGAGCATCGGCATGTCGGACCGCCCCCATGTCAATGCTGATAAATTCGGAATCCCGGATCAGGGGCTCTGCCTGCCTGCATCTCTTTCCGGGCCTCACCCAGGCCGGATACTCTCCAGGTAGCTGACTTTTCCAGTTGCTGCAGCTGATTTTCGGTAACGAAGTAGGCCTGGTGTCCCAGGTTGGTAAGGCTGAACTGCTTTGCCGGAGGGGTCAACAATTTGATTCAAATAATTCCGTGAATTCAGGATATCATCCTTTCTGAGAAAAATCAAGCATGGAATCAATGGTAAGAACCTGGTGTGAGCCCAGGTGTTTTTCCAGGGCCAGAAAAACTCCCCGGCTCAGGTCCTGCGAACCTCCAAATATAAGCGTGGTGATATCCCGCTCCCTGAGCTCCAGGACAATATCCCTGAGTGCAAAATAGGTGTCGTTTACCGAGCCTCCGTTTTTGACATTCCCCAGGTCATAAATTTTCAGGTTCCTTTCAATTTTCCTTAGCTGATAAAGCTTGCTGCGTATCTGATTGGGAGCATCCTTACTTCCCTTGATAAAGCCGTTGCTGTCCACCGGCACACCCACAAGGGCCACCTGGTGTTTATCCAGCTCCCGGATGGGCTGGTCCGGGGTGTGGACCGATATATGGTGACTGAAAGACTCCTGTGTTTTCCAGGTATTCGAATTGGGGCCTCTCCAGGCTAACAGGATCGAAATATCCATTCAGGTCCATGGAGCTGGGCTTTAGACGATTTACTTTTTGGCACGGGATGCCTGCTTTTTCAATGATTTCCCGGCACTCCTCAAGGGTCAGCTCTTCAGGCTTTTTGCTCTTGGGAATCCGGTAGTTTTTCTTATTGAATGAGATATAGGGACCATAGCGGCCATTCAGAATCAAGCAATCCGGGTTCTTCCTCAAACTGTTTGATATTCCTGTTCTCCTCCTGGGCACGTTTCTCAATGATGATCTCAATGGCACGGTCCTGTTTTATGGTAAAGGGATCATCGGTTTTTGCCAGGCTGTAAAACTTTGATTTATGACGAACGTATGGCCCGTATTTTCCCACACCAATCACCAGCTCTTCATCTTCGAACTGGCCAAGGGTACGTGGCAGCCTGAAAAGATCCAGGGCTTCCTCCAGCGTAATGGTTTCCAGGCTCTGACCTTTTAAGAGACTGGCAAACCTGGGTTTCTCCTCATCACTGGCTTCCCCGATCTGGGCGATGGGTCCGAACCGGCCAATTTTTACACTGACTGGCTTCCCCGACTGTGGATCTTCACCGAGGATTTTTTCCCCCTTGGAGCGCTCCGAAGTTTGTGTCGCGGTATCCACCCTGGTATGAAAGGGGGTGTAGAATCGCTCGATCATGCTGGGCCAATCCTTGTTTCCCTCAGCAATTTCATCGAATTCCTCTTCCACCGAGGCAGTAAAATTGAAATCCATGATATTCTGAAAATTCTGTTCCAGGAAGTCATTGACGATCATCCCGATATCGGTGGGGAAAAGTTTGTTTTTCTCAAAGCCATATTTCTCCTTGATTTGCTTTTTCGAGAGGCTGTCATCCTTCAGGACCAGTTGTATCATTTCTTGCTCAAGCCCCTTTCGATCCTCTTTTACCACGTATTCTCTGTTTTGAACCGTTGAAATAGTGGGAGCATAGGTGGAGGGCCGGCCTATTCCAAGCTCTTCCATTTTTTTCACCAGGCTGGCCTCGGTATACCTTGCTGGCTGCAGGCTGGTTTTTTCAGTAGCCTCTATCACCTCCCGCGCGAGTTTATCCTCGGCTTTTACCGGGGGAAGAAGCCCTTTCGCTTCATCTTCCTGCTCATCATCAGTAGATTCCATATAGACTTTCAGAAAGCCATCAAATATGAGTACTTCACCTGTGGCTATAAAACGTTCAGGGGCCTCTGATACAAGAATTGAAATGGTGGTTTTTTCGAGCAAAGCCTCGCTCATCTGGGAAGCCAGGGTCCTTTTCCAGATCAGCTCATAGAGCCGCTGTTCCTGTCTGCTTCCTTTGATGGTAGCTTGATCCATGTAGGTGGGCCGGATGGCCTCGTGAGCCTCCTGGGCTCCTTTGGCTTTTGTAGTGAAGTTCCGGGTTTTCAAATATTTTTCACCAAAATCCTCCTTAATTTTTTTCGCAGCCGTCCCTATGGCAAGCTTGGACAGATTCACGGAGTCTGTCCTCATGTAGGTAATTTTCCCCGATTCATAAAGTCGCTGAGCCACCGACATCGTCTGGTTGACTGAAAAACCCAGTTTCCGGCTGGCTTCCTGCTGCAGGGTGGAGGTTGTAAATGGGGGAGCTGGATTTTTCTTCACAGGTTTCTTTTCCACAGCATCCACGGTAAATTCACTGGTCCGGCACCTGGATAAAAAGGTTTCGGCCTCTTCCAGGCTGGCGAAGCGCTTCGAAAGTTCAGCTTTTAGCTGGGTCAGGCCCCCGTTTCCGTCTGGGACAGAGAATATTCCGCTTACACGAAAATACTTCTGGGGATTGAAATTTTGTATTTCTCTTTCTTTTTCAACAATCAGTTTGACGGCAACCGACTGCACCCTGCCTGCCGAAAGAGAGGGTTTTACCTTTTTCCATAATAGTGGAGAGAGCTCAAATCCCACCAGCCTGTCCAACACTCTTCTGGCCTGCTGCGCATTCACCAGATGGGTGTCTATGTGACGTGGATTCTCCAGGGCATTCACGATGGCGTCTTTGGTAATTTCATGAAAGACGATCCTTCGTGTTTTATCCTTATCCAGCTTCAGCTCCTCGAAAAGGTGCCAGGCGATGGCCTCCCCTTCACGGTCTTCATCAGTGGCCAGCCATACCATCTGGGACTTCTTGGCCAGGCTCTTCAGTTCGCTGACAATCTTCTTCTTATCGGCCGGGACTATATATTGCGGGGCAAATCCGTCCTCCACGTCAATTCCCAGGTTTTTCTTGGCCAGATCCCTGATGTGACCGAAACTGGATTTGACGGTATAAGTATCTCCAAGGAAACGTTCTATGGTTTTGGCCTTGGCAGGCGACTCTACAATTACTAGATTTTCTATCATTTTTCTACGATTCCTTCGTTGAGCAATTGAAACACAAAATAACTTAATAATTACTATTTTTGACCCAAAATCGAGCTGGCCATGGATAATAAACCCGGCAAAACTACAAAATATTTATACATCCTATGGAGTCTTTACACTCTTGCGGTGCTATTGTTCATTCTCATTATGATTTTAATCGGGCATGGCAAACTTGGTTTTATGCCTGATTTTGCCCGGCTCGAAAATCCGCAGACCAACCTCGCATCTGAAGTGATTACCGAAGATGGAGAGCTGCTTGGAAAATATTTTATCGAGAACCGCTCCTATGTGGAGTATGAGGAACTGGCACCCCATTTGGTGGAGGCCCTGGTTACAACGGAAGATGTCAGGTACTACAGGCATTCCGGGATTGATCTCCGAAGCCTGGCACGGGTAGCAGTCAAGTCTGTTCTTCTGGGACAGGATGAAGGCGGGGGGAGTACCATCTCCCAGCAGCTGGCCAAGAACCTGTTCCCCAGGGATACAACGGTTAATAAAACAAAGATTGGAAAAACCGGCCACCTGGTGATCAATAAATTTAAAGAGTGGAACACAGGGGTCCGGTTGGAGAGGGCCTATACCAAGAATGAGATTATAGCCATGTATCTGAATACGGTTGCCTTCGGCGGAGAATCCATCGTGGGAATCAAATCGGCCTCCCGAACCTTTTTTAATACCACTCCGGATTCTCTGACCCTTGATCAGGCTGCCATTCTTGTGGGGATGCTTAAGGCCCCAACGGCCTACAACCCCAGGATCAATCCGGATCGCTCCATCGTACGGCGGAATACCGTGATCAATCAGATGGTGAAGTATGGGAGCCTCTCCCAGGAGGTAGCCGACTCGGTCAAACAGCTTCCCATCAGTGTGGATTATAACCTGGCCAGTCACCTAACCGGATATGCCATGCATTTCAGGACCTTCCTTTCCAAGTTTATGAGGAATAACAAGCCGGTCCCGCCCAATAAAAATGCCGGCGTACTGGCCTGGGAGCGCTACCGAAGGGATTCTTTGCGCTGGGCTGATGACAGGCTGTATGGCTGGATCAACAAGTATTATAAGCCGGATGGGACCCAGTACGATCTGTACCGGGACGGACTCCGGATTTATACCACTATAAATTTCAAGATGCAGCAATATGCCGAGGAGGCGGTTGAGGCACAAATGAAGGATTATCTTCAGCCGGAATTTTTTAAAGAAAAAAAGGGAAGGCGCAATGCCCCCTTCGAGGATATCACCCCGGAGGAGAGCCGCTTGATTATGAACCGTACGATCAGGCAGACAGAGCGTTACAGGGCCCAGCTTGCAGAAGGAGTCCCCCTGGACTCAATTATGATGACCTTTAATGAACCGGTGGAGATGCAGCTTTTCTCCTGGAACGGTCCCGTAGATACCATCCTGACACCCCTGGATTCCATCAGGTATATGAAACATATCCTGAGGGCCGGGTTTATGGCCATGGATCCTGCCAATGGGAATGTGAAAGCTTTTGTGGGAGGGCATAATTACCGCTATTTCCAGTATGAACATGTTTACCAGGGCCGTCGTCAGGTGGGATCTACCATCAAGCCCTTCTTATACCTGCTGGCCATGCAGGAGGGGTATTCTCCCTGTGATATGATCCCGCTGGTAGCTACTACCTTTGCAAATATCATTGATAATAAGGATACCACCTACACTCCCACTGCTCCGGGGCGGAATGTTTTTGCCGGGAAGATGGTCAGCCTGAAGTGGGGACTGGCCAATTCACACAACTGGGTTTCTGCCTGGCTGTTTAAAAATTTCAATCCCGACAATGTGATAGACCTGATGCGCAAAATGGGGATTACCTCCTATATTGATCCGGTACCCAGCATGATTTATGGTCCCTCCGACATCTCCCTGGAGGAGATGGTCGGATCCTTTAACACCTTCTCCAATGGAGGTGTTTATGTGAGCCCAGTATATGTGACCCGCATCGAGGATCGCTATGGCAATGTGATCTCCTCTTTTCATCCCATTGAGTCGGAAGCCATCAGCCAGGAGACGGCCTATCTGATGCTGTCCTTGTTAAGGAATGTGGTGGATATGACTGGCAGATACAAGGGGGAATTCTACTCGGGTACAGCCAACAGGCTTCGGTGGAAGTATGAATTTACCGGCGAACTGGCCGGTAAAACGGGAACCACCCAGAACCAGAGTGATGGCTGGTTTATTGGTCTTGCTCCAAAACTGACCGCTGCAGCCTGGGTTGGGGGAGAGGACCGTTCCATTCATTTTGATAACCTGACCATGGGATCTGGAACGAACATGGCCCTTCCCATCTATGGAGAATTCCTGCAGCGTGTCTATGCAGACACTACCCTGGGCATCAGCATGGAGGATGATTTTGTGAGACCGCTGGACTTCTTTGTGGATATGGATTGTCCCGACATTGTGGAACCCACCGGCCGCACTACCCGGGACGAATTCTAAGCTGGCTCAGCCAAAAAGGTGTTTGGGGAGATCCTGCACCCTGTCCACCTGGACAATTTCAAGCCCGAACCTGGCCGGATCAATTCGTTTCCGGTTGAAGGCAGGCAGGAGGATCCGTTTCATTCCCAGTTTATCCGCTTCCCCCAGGCGTTGTTCGATCCGGTTCACCGGGCGGATCTCACCGGACAGGCCTACCTCTCCCGCAAAACAGGTGTGCGGATCAATGGCAATATCTACTGTTGAGGAAAGAATCGAGGCCACCACCGCCAGGTCTATGGCAGGATCATCCACCCGGAGGCCACCAGCAATATTGATATATACATCTTTGCTGGCCAGTTTAAAACTGGCGCGTTTTTCAAGGACCGCCAGCAACATACTCAGGCGTCGGGTATCAAATCCGGTGGAGGTTCGCTGGGGGGTTCCATATACCGCCGAGCTTACCAGGGCCTGGACCTCGATCAGTATGGGCCGGATTCCTTCCACATTCGCAGCAATAGCCGATCCGCTCAGATCCGGGGGTTGCTGATTAATCAGCAGTTCGGAAGGATTCAGAATCTCCCGCAGCCCCTCCCCGGTCATCTCGAAAACTCCGATCTCCCAGGTGGAACCAAAGCGGTTTTTCACGGAGCGTAAAATCCGGTAGAGGTGGTGTGTATCCCCTTCAAACTGGAGAACCGTATCCACAATATGCTCCAGTACCTTTGGCCCGGCTATGCTGCCATCTTTTGTTATATGGCCGATCAACATAACGGGCATAAAACTTTCTTTCGCAAGACGCAGCAATTGTGCTGCACACTCCCTGACCTGTGAAATGGTTCCGGGAGCTGATTCAATGCCCTCGGAATACAGGGTTTGAATGGAGTCAATGATCAGCAACTCGGGTCTTATCTGCTCCACCTGGCTAAGGATGGCCTGCAGGCAGGTTTCAGCAAGTATCAGGCAGTTTTCTTTACCCCCTCCAAGCCTGTCAGCCCGTAATTTGATCTGCTGCGGACTCTCCTCACCTGAAACATAAAGCACCTGTTTTTCCATTTGAAGAGCCACCTGCAGGGCCAGGGTCGATTTTCCAATGCCCGGTTCCCCTCCAATAAGGACCATGGATCCGGGTACGATCCCTCCCCCCAGGACCCGGTTAAACTCTCCGTTTTTAAGGTCTATGCGGGAGGCCGAGGTGGAACTTAGCTCATGCAATTTTTGTGGCAGTGCAAAATCACGTCTTTCAGCCATGGACGAATGGCCCGGACTTTTGTGTATTTTCTGTTCCACGTAGGTGTTCCATTCTCCGCAGGCATTACACCGGCCAATCCACTTGGTCGATTCAGCACCACAATTCTGGCATATATATACGGATTTGATCTTTGCCATTTACTGTTTTTTTCTATCTATGATTGCGCTGCTTGAGTACCCTTGCAGCAAGGGGATGGATTCCACCCTTCCGCCTGATGAAGCAACTTCCCGGTGGCCCACGATTTCTTCCAGCTTGTAGTCCCCTCCTTTGACAAGTATATCTGGTTTTATTGCTTTGATCATGTCCAGCGGAGTATCCTGTTCAAATACGATGATGTAATCCACAAAAGCCAGGGCTCCCAGTACTTCGGCCCTGGATTCCTGATTATTAACAGGTCTCCCGGGACCTTTGAGCCTGGACACAGAGGCATCACTGTTCAGGCCTACAATTAACAGATCTCCCAGCTCTCTTGCCCGCGAAAGCAGATAGATATGGCCTCTGTGCAGAATATCGAAGCAACCATTGGTGAATACCAGGCGCTTCTCTCTTCTGAAAGCTGGCGTAAGCAGCTTCACCGCTGTTTCTAGGGGAATGGTTTTTTGAATGATCTGTTCGTAGGTAAGCATTTCAGGAATCGTTGTTTATTCTGGAGATTTTTTTCGGGAAATCATCAGCAGGGTATAGGACAGGGCTCCCAGCAGGATGGTGAGCAGAGAATTTGATTCATGGGCCAGTATGGCATAGGCACTGCCAGTCTCCAGAGAGAACCCGTAGACAAACATCAATCCCCTGGAAGTGATCCAGTGGTAGGCCCCAAACCCTGCTGTTACAGGCGCCGACATGCCCAGACCTCCGATGACCAGTAAAAACATCCCGTCAATAAAGCTAAGACCGGATAGTTCTTCCAGTGCGAATACCACCACCCAGGTCATGAGAATGTAGAGGAACCAGATCAATACAGAATGAAGCACAAACTCCCATTTGCGCTTCATCCGGTAGATGGTCTTTAGTCCATCCAGAAGCCCCAAAATAATCTTTCTGAGTTTTCGGATCAGGGCGTAGCGGGCCAGTCTTTTTCTGTACAGGTAAATCCACAGGCCTGTTGCCAGAACAGCCGTCAGAACGATCAACCATAAAATCCAGGTGCCCCCGAAGAGTTCCTGGAACTTTTGCTGCAGGGGCCCGTACACCTGTTCTGTGAAAAATGCGCCAAATTTATCCATCCAGCTGATCAGCAGGATGACCAGGATGAGCAAAAGCATCACCATATCGATTACCCGTTCAACAATCACGGTCCCGATCAGTGAGTCGACCGGGATTTTCTCCCTGTTCCCCAGCGTGACACATCTGGTCACCTCGCCCAGCCTTGGCAGGGCATAATTAGAAAGGTATCCCACCATCAAAGAGTGGTAGGTATTCTTGAAAGAGGGATTAAAACCAAGAGGCTCAATAAGCAATACCCACCTCCTGGCTCTGCTGAAAAAAGAGATGCCAGCGAAAAGAAGAGAAAGTCCGATCCACCAGTAATTGACCTTTTGCAGAGTGGCAGCCAGCTTTTCAAAGGCAACTCCCCTGAAGGCAAAATAGAGTAAGAGTGCTCCAAGAGCCAGG
Source organism: uncultured Bacteroidales bacterium (assembly GCA_963792395.1). Classification (GTDB taxonomy): domain Bacteria; phylum Bacteroidota; class Bacteroidia; order Bacteroidales. The sequence continues at coordinate 27,192 of CAWBWE010000010.1, read as the reverse complement.
AAGCCGGCAATTTTAAGGATTTGAATCAGGACTTTTTTCAAAAGAGGGATCAGTTTAGCTTATTGGAGTCGGTATCTGGAAAAATCAAATTCGGTTTGAAAGATTTTGCCTCTTCGAATTCCATGGAAGCATAGGAGATGATTATGATGATGTCCCCAACAGCCACCCTCCTGGCAGCAGGACCGTTCATACAGATTTGCCCGGATCCCCGCTGGCCCGTAATCACATAGGTTTCCAGTCGTTCCCCATTGTTGATATTGACAATCTGAACCTTCTCATTTTCAATGAGTTTAGCTGCATCCATCAGATCCTCATCGATGGTAATGCTACCCACATAGTTCAGGTCAGCCTCCGTGACTGTAACCCGGTGTATTTTTGATTTAACTACTTCGATAAACATAGCGCTGCACTTACGTGACAAATTTAATCAAAATTCACATTATCAATAAGCCTTACTCTACCTAATTGAACAGCCAGGCAGCCTACTTTGTTCACCCCCTCGCTCCACTCTTCAACAGGCATAAGCCCTTTATCTTCAACAATTTCAAAGTATTCCAGCTCCATCAGGGCTTGTTTTTTAAACTGAAGGATTACCCAATCTTTCAGTTGAGAAGGGGTGAGGGTTTCCATTTTCTGTTTGGCCTGCACCAGAGTTTCGTATATGAAGGGAGCCAGTTTTCTTTCTTCTTTACTGAGCCTGACGTTCCTGGAACTCATGGCTAAACCATCTTTCTCCCGGATAATCGGGCAGGGCACAATGGTCACATTCAGCTCCATAATCTCCACAAGTCTTCGGATGATAACCAGCTGCTGAAAATCTTTTTGTCCAAAATAGGCCCGGCATGGACGGATCAATAGAAAAAGCTTGCTTACGATCTGTGCAACCCCAATAAAATGACCTTTACGATGCTTGCCTTCCATAAGCTTATCCAGGTTGCCCAGGTCAAAGATTTGAGGGTCTTCTTCCGGATACATCTCTTTCACCGAGGGAACAAATACCAGGTCAGCTTCCAGCTTCCGAAGCAAATCCAGGTCCTGGTCCAGGGTTCTGGGGTAATGGTCCAGGTCCGAAGGGTCATTAAACTGGGTGGGATTAACAAAAATGCTCACCACGACGACATCATTTTCTTCATTTGCTTTTTCTACCAGGGAGGCGTGTCCCTGGTGAAGGGCCCCCATGGTAGGAACCAGGCCGATGATTTTCCCCTCATTTTCTAATGAGAGCAGGTGGCTGCTTAGATCGTTTTTGGTTCTGTAAACTACCATACACTGGGTGAGAGAACAAAGATAGATAAAAAGGTGTCAATAATTTTTAGTAAATTTGCATGATTTCTAATAGAGGCTTGTATATGGAGAGTAAAAAGGTATTATTTGTTTCTCAGGAGATTACACCCTATCTGCCTGAGACCGAACTTTCCTTAATCAGCAGAAAACTTCCCCAGGCCATACAGGAAACCGGAAAGGAGATCCGGACCTTTATGCCCAAATATGGGAGTATTAATGAAAGAAGGAACCAGTTGCATGAAGTAATCAGGTTGTCGGGAATGAATCTGATCATTGATGATACGGATCACCCTCTGATCATAAAGGTTGCTTCCATTCAGGCCGCCAGAATGCAGGTCTATTTCATTGATAATGAGGAGTATTTCCACAGGAAAAATACGGTTGTTGACTCCAAGGGGGTACAATTTAAAGACAATGATGAGCGCATGATATTTTTTGCTCGCGGAGTACTGGAGACTGTGCGGAAATTACGCTGGTCACCCGACCTGGTTCACTGCCATGGCTGGTTTACCTCGCTGGTGCCTCTGTATATTAAGAAAGCTTATCGTGAAGACCCCCTGTTCGCCGATTCAAAAGTGGTCTTTTCTTTTTATGACAATGGATTTGATGTCCCCCTGGGTAAATCCTTTTCCAAGAAGATTCTGGTGGATGGAGTTTCGGATGAACACCTCTCCATGATTAATGATCCGGGATATGAGAACCTGGTCAACCTGGCTGCCACCTATTCGGATGGATTGATCCAGGGAAGTGAAAGCCTGCCTGCTAAAGTTGAAGACGTACTGAAAAAATCCGGGAAACCCTATTTGAATTATGCAAGTGAAGAGAAATATGTGGAGGAGTTTTCCGTTTTTTACGACAGAGTCATCAACGATTAAGACTTATTTTTGGATGAAGAAAAAGGAATGGCGCTTTTTGGCAATCATTATTGGATTGGCAGGGGTACTTGCATCATGCGATATCAGCGATAAAGAACTGGGAACGGATTTGTTGCCTCCGGGAGACAATGTCCTTGTCTACCAGGACACCATTTTTGAAATAGACGCTTATTCCATGAGCGGAAAGCCGGTGAAAACTTCCGTATTCCTGAGCTCAACTTCAATCAGGTACATGCTTCTGGGTTCCCTGACAGATACCATTGTCGGAAGATCGGAAGCTTCCATTGTCACCCAGTTTAACACCACCACTGCCTACCAGCCGGCTGATAACCTGGAGATCGATTCCCTGTATCTGGCCCTTTATTTCAGCGAGTTTTTTGGAGATACGGAACAGGACATCACGCTGAGCGTTTATGAATTTGAGGAAAGGATATATTCAGATTCCACCTACTATTCGGATTTTGATATACAAGGGGTGTATAACCCGGTTCCCCTGGCACAAAAGACCATTACCCCGGAGGAGAATCAGATTTACGAGCTGCTTATTGAAGACCAGGAGTTCCTTGATAAATTTATAGCCATCCAGTCAGATACTAGCATTTTCTACAACGACTCCTTATTCAAGGACTACTTTAAGGGGTTTTATATCACTGCGGAACCCGTCTCTTCAGAAGGGACCATGGGCAGGATCCAGCTTTCCGGTTCCGGCACCAGGCTGACCATGAAGTATGCCAATGATTCTACCGAGGTGGACTCCACTGCTGAACGAGATTTTGCCTACGCTCATTTTACCATTGATCCCTACTTTTCTCAGAAGATCAATCTGTTTGAGCACGATTATTCCGGCACCTCTCTGGAAGGGATTATTGATAACGAGGCGGCAGCCACTCCATACTGCTATGTTCAGGGCATGTCAGGGGTAAATACCCGCTTCTCTTTTGCCAATCTGCAGGAGTGGATGGATCAAAACCCTTTGATCATCAACAGTGCCACCCTGGTTTTTGATGTGGTTCCTGAAGAGATGAGCGGAATTCCCTATGAAAACATGCCCACCAGGTTGATGATCGGGACCATCCTGGAGGATGACTCCTACGAGCCCGTTTATGACTATCTGTTACTCTTATCCAGTGATGCTTCCCAGCAGGCAAGTGGATTTGGAGGATATAAAAAGGCCGTATCGCAGGGCTTGTTCAGTGATACCACCTATACCTACCGGTTTAATATGGGATTGCATTTCCAGGCCTTGGTGGATGGTACGAAAGCGGATAATGATTTTATACTCCAGCTGAACGATGGCTTATCCAATCCGAAATTTTCCAAGCTTTGGAGTAACCTTCCCACCAACAAAAGTCGTATAAGGTTAGAAATAGTATACCTGAAGCTTTAAGCTTAAAGTAAAGGTATGTGTATCTTAAATGGACATACTTATGTGTGGAATTGTTGGTTATATCGGGACCCGGGATGCCTACCCAATTCTTTTAAAAGGCCTTAAAAGACTTGAATATCGCGGATATGATTCTGCCGGAGTAGCCCTGCTCAACGGGGATACAGCCATCTATAAAAAAAGGGGCAAAGTAAGTGATCTGGAAGATTATGTGAGAGGGAAAGCCACGAAAAGCACCATCGGGATCGGACATACCCGATGGGCCACCCATGGGGAACCCAGCGATTTGAATGCACATCCGCACCACTCAGAAAAGGGGCTCTTTACCATCATTCATAACGGGATTATTGAGAATTATTCGGTCTTAAAGAAGACCCTGATGGAGCAGGGAATGAAGTTCTACAGCGAGACCGACACGGAGGTTCTGGCTAATTTGATCGAGTACATTTATACCACCGAAAGTGTTAACGTGGAGGTGGCAGTCAGCCTGGCACTTCAAAAGGTGGTGGGCGCTTACGGACTGGTGGTTCTCTCCAGGGAAGACCCCAACCTGATGATCGCAGCACGCCGCAGCAGTCCCCTCGTAATCGGCCTGGGCAGTAATGAATATTTTATTGCTTCCGATGCCTCCCCCATTGTGGAGTATACCGATCGTGTGATCTACCTGAACAATGATGATATTGCCCTGATCCGAAGGGACGAACTGGTGCTTAAAAACCTGGTCAGCGATGCCACCATGGTGAACATTAAAACCCTGGATATAGGGATTTCCGAGATGGAAAAGCAAGGGTATGAGCACTATATGTTGAAGGAAATCTTCGAGCAACCACGGTCCATAATGGATACCTTCAGGGGGAGGATTCATCCGGAAACTGATGAGATCCGGCTTGGAGGACTGCTGGATGTTAAGGAGCAGCTGGTAAATGCCAAACGCATGGTGGTTATTGCCTGCGGGACCTCCTGGCATGCAGGACTGGTGGGTGAATACCTGATCGAGGATCTGGCCAGGATTCCGGTAGAGGTGGAGTATGCCTCCGAATTCAGATACCGCAATCCCATGATTGGTCCCGACGATGTGGTCCTGGCCATCAGTCAGAGCGGGGAGACAGCTGATACCCTGGCCGCCATACAACTGGCCAAGGATGCCGGGGCCCTGGTGCTGGGCATCTGTAATGTGGCAGGTTCCAGTATTTCACGGGAAACCCATGCAGGAGTTTATACCCATGCGGGAATGGAGATAGGGGTGGCTTCCACCAAAGCCTTTACGGCGCAGGTTACAGTTCTGACTATGATCGCTACCATGATCGGAAAGGAAAAGGGTCTGCTATCGGATCAGCGCTTCAGCCAGCTCATCAAAGAGCTCAATGAGGTACCTGGCAAGATCGAGAAGATTCTGGAACAGAATGAGGAATTTATACGCATTGCTGAGATATACAAGGATGTTACCAATGCCCTCTACCTGGGTCGTGGGGTTTCTTTCCCGGTGGCACTGGAAGGAGCGCTTAAACTAAAGGAGATTTCCTACATTCATGCCGAAGGGTACCCGGCGGCGGAGATGAAGCACGGTCCCATTGCCCTGATTGATGAAAATATGCCGGTGGTGTTTATTGCCACCAGGGATGGATCCTACGAAAAAATCGTAAGCAATATCCAGGAAGTGAAAGCAAGGAACGGGGTGGTCATAGCTATCGTTACTGAAGGAGACAACATCATCAGGGAGATGGCCGATCATGTGATAGAGATCCCGGAAACGGACGAATCGCTGGTAGCCCTGACAGCGGTAGTTCCCCTGCAGTTAATTGCCTATCATATTGCGGTCATGAGGGGATGTAATGTGGATCAGCCCAGGAACCTGGCTAAATCCGTTACCGTAGAATAAGAGCTAAAAGCCCTGACTGCACGGAAACCTGTGGCTTACCTCTCTTCGTACTGGGACTTATAGTACGACTGGTAGTCCCCGGAGGTGACATGTTCCATCCACTCCCTGTTACGCGAGGTACCAGTCCACTGTCCGGGTCAGCCCCTGTTCAAAAGTCAGAGATGGTTTCCACTTAAGCTCCTCCTGGATCCTGGAACTGTCAATGGCATAGCGAAGATCATGCCCGGCCCTGTCTTTTACAAAGCTTATGAGCTTTTCGGAGCTTCCGGGTGCTCTCTCTAGTTTCTTATCCATGATCCGGCAGAGCAGGCGGATAAGGTCAATGTTTTTCCATTCGTTTAATCCGCCGATATTGTAAGTGCGTCCTTTGCTTCCCTTCTTGAATATCAGTTCAATGGCTGCAGCATGGTCTTCCACATAGAGCCAGTCCCTGATATTCTCCCCCTTCCCATAAACCGGGTATGGGTTTTTTATGAAGGATATTATGAATGGCCAGGGGAATCAGCTTTTCGGGGAACTGGTTGGGTCCATAATTATTGGAACAGTTGGACAGAACCACGGGAAGACCATAGGTGTGGTAGTAGGCCCTGACCAGGTGGTCCGAGCTGGCCTTGGAGGCCGAATAGGGACTGCGGGGATCGTAGGCGGTCTCCTCGGTAAAGAGGCCCTCCTGCCCCAGGCTCCCGTATACCTCATCGGTGGAGATATGATAAAACAGCTTCCCTTCCATATCCTGCCAGGCCCTTCGGCAGGCATTTAAGAGGTTTACGGTACCAATAATATTGGTATTTATAAAAGCCATGGGATCGACAATGGAACGGTCCACATGGGATTCAGCTGCCAGGTGAATCACGCTCCCGATCTCTTCCTCACCAAAGAGCTTCTCCAGGAAAGCAGCCTGGGTAATATCCCCGCGGACAAAGCGGTAATTGGATGCTTTTTCAACATCTTTTAAATTTTCCAGGTTGCCCGCATAGGTGAGCTGGTCCAGGTTCAGGATGCGGATTTCGGGATACCTGGTGACCATACGTCTGATCACATGAGATCCAATAAAGCCCGCCCCACCGGTAATCAGGATGGTTTTCATCTGCTGTTGTTTTTGGACCTGAGATTCATTTCCCAGCGCCAAGCTGATTCCAGGGTCTCTTCTATCCCTTTTTCAGCTTTCCATCCCAGTTCGCTGTTTGCATAAGAGGTATCTGCATATACTTTTTCAATATCTCCTTCTCTTCGCCCCACAATCCTGTAATTGAGTTTCTGCCCGGTGGATTCCTCGAAGGCATGAATGATCTCAAGGACAGAGAGCCCGCGACCAGTACCCAGGTTAAACACCTCAAAGGCAGAAAGTTGTTTTTTACCGAGCAGGCGCCTGATGGCTGTAACATGCGCTTTGGCTAGATCTACCACATTAATATAATCCCGGATGGCCGATCCATCCGGAGTATTGTAATCATTTCCGAACACATTCAGGCAATCCCGGAGTCCGGCTGCGGTTTGGGTGATAAAGGGGACCAGGTTATTGGGTATTCCAAGGGGCAGTTCCCCGATGCTGGCCGAGGGATGGGCGCCAATGGGGTTAAAATAGCGGAGGGAGATCACCCCTTTTCCCGGGGTGGATTTCATGCTGTCCCGGAGGATGTCCTCACAGATCTGCTTGGTGTTGCCATAGGGAGAATTAGCCTTTTTCATCGGGGCGCTTTCACTTACCGGCAAGGTATCGGGTTCCCCGTAAACGGTGCAGGAAGAAGAAAAGACCATCTGGTCGATATGGAACTGCTTCATGGCTTCCAGCAGGTGAATCAGTGAAAGCAAGTTGTTCTCGTAATAAGCCAGGGGCTTTTCCACACTTTCACCCACTGCCTTCAGTGCTGCAAAATGAATGATGGCATGTATATCGGGGTATTTTTCAAATACTCCATAGGTGGCCCCCCGGTCTCTAAGGTCGACCTCTTCGAAGTGAGGCTTAATGCCTGTGATGGAGGCAATACCGTCCAGAACCTCCCGCTCGGAATTGGAGAGGTTGTCCACGATCACCACCTCCATTCCTGCCTCCTGCAGTTCCACTACGGTATGCGATCCAATGTATCCGGTACCTCCTGTAACAAGAACTTTAGCCATCTCTGTGTGTTTACAGGCTCCAGTACTTGAGGCTGCTTATTTTATCCCGGTATATTCCTTTAAGATCCGCAAATATGGCTCCTTCATGGGTGATGGAGCGGAAATAGGATTCGTCCAAAGCGATATACTCCCTGTGATTCACCGCAACCACCACCCCATGGTAGGGCCCATTAACGGAGGGTGAAAGTTCAAATCCGTATTCCTCGACAATCTCTTCGGGGGAGGCATAAGGGTCTACCACATCCACCTGTACCCCAAACTCTTTGAGTTCAGAGATCACATCGGCCACCTTGGAATTCCTGATATCGCTCACATTTTCTTTGAAGGTGGCTCCCATAACCAGCACCCGGCAATCCTTCAGATTGGGAAAGGTGGAGGACAGTTTCAGGGTGACCTGTCGGGCCACATAGGCAGCCATTCCGTCGTTGATACCCCGGCCCGAGTTGATGATCTGCGCATGATGTCCGAACTTGGCCGATTTATAGGTCAGGTAGTAAGGATCCACGCCAATACAATGCCCACCTACCAGTCCCGGGAAGAAATTCAGAAAATTCCACTTGGTTCCTGCGGCTTCCAGTACCTCATAGGTGTTGATATCCATCTTGTTAAAGATCATGGATAACTCATTCATAAAGGCGATATTGATATCACGCTGCGTATTCTCGATGATCTTGGCGGCTTCAGCCACCTTGATGGAGCTGGCCCTGTGTACTCCTGCCTCAATTACCAGTTCATAGGTCTTTGCAATCTCCTCGGCCGATTCTGCATCGCAGCCCGAAGTGACCTTGGTAATTCGTGTAAGGGTATGTTCCCGGTCGCCGGGATTAATCCTTTCGGGTGAAAATCCAACCTTGAACTGGTTTTATATTTCAGCCCGGAAATTTCGCGGAGCAGGGGGATGCAATCCTCTTCCGTACATCCGGGATATACGGTGGATTCATAGACCACATAATCCCCTTCTGACAATACCTTTCCTACAGTGGTCGTGGCAGAAAGCACCGGTGAGAGATCCGGATTCTTATGTTCGTCAATGGGTGTGGGGACCGCCACAATATAGAAAGAAGCCTCCCTGATATCTTCCAGGCTGTCGCGTAAATTTGATATCACAACCTTCAAAGTCCTCACTGGATAATTCCTTGCTGGGATCCACATTATTTTTCATCATTTCCACCCGCTCGGGTTTGATATCAAAACCGATCACTGAAATTTTTTTTGCAAATTCCAGAGCGATGGGAAGTCCGACATAGCCCAGGCCGATAACGGCCATCTTTTTTTTCCCGCTTAGCAGATCATCATAAATCATTTTGTATATTTTTTATAATGGGATGATATTCACCGGTTAATCCAACTGGTTGAGAATTTCGTATGTTATAAACAGTTTCAATGGAGTTGCGGGCAGCTTCCAGGCCATATCCCGAACCCTGCAGGATCTTTTCGTAGGAGATGGTATGAAGGTCGGTAAATCCGCCACTGAACTCAATCTCTTCTCCGTCCACTGTAATGGATCGATAGGTGCGTTTCCCGGATCCCTGAATCTTTGCTGGAATATCCTTGTAATCGATGCTCAGGAACCAGCGAACACGGGCTCTTTCCAGTTCCAGATAACCGGCAGCTTTATCGACTTTAAGAAAATTTACCCTGTTCTCCTTTACATCTCCAAAGATCCAGGTCAGCATATCAAAGAAGTGCACCCCGATATTGGTGGGAACCCCTCCCGATTTCTCCTGTTTTCCTTTCCAGGAGTAGTGATACCAGTTGCCCCGGCTGGTAATATAGGAGAGATCGATATCATAGACTTTATCCGGGGGATCCTTGCTCACCCTCTCTTTCAGATCCATGATGGCCTGGTGATGCCTAAGCTGTAAAATATTCCAGACCTTTCTGCCGGTCTCCTTTTCATAATCCTTCAGGGCATCGATATTCCAGGGATTCAGGACCAGGGGCTTCTCACAGATGGCATCTGCGCCATTACGCAGGGCAAAACGTATATGCGAATCGTGCAGGTAATTGGGTGAACAGATGCTGACATAGTCCACCTGAGTTCCCCGCCTGTTCAGCTTGGCAATATGGCGATCGAAACGTTCAAATTCGGTGAAAAAATCAGCCTCCGGGAAATAACTATCCATAAAGCCAACACTGTCAAAGGGATCCAGCGCTGCCACCAGATGGTTGTTTGTCTCCTTAATTGCCCGTACATGTCTGACGGCAATATATCCTGCGATGCCTATTACGGCAAAATTTTTCGTGTCCTTATTCATTCAATTATTAAATTTTGGTGACCATATCCCCTTTAAGTTTGTACTGTTCTCCACTTTCAGGACAGCTGGCCAGTCCATCACTGTTAAACTCAAGACGATGACCGAACTCACTCATCCAGCCGATCTGCCTGGAAGGATTCCCGACCACCAGGGCATAGGGCTTTACTTCGTGGATAACCACTGCACCTGCACCAATAAACGCAAATTTTCCGATATGGTTACCACAAACAATGGTGGCATTTGCCCCGATGGTTGCCCCCTTTTCAACCACCGTTTTTACATACTCATCCCGCCTGATCACGGCACTCCGGGGATTGATCACATTGGTGAAAACCATGGAAGGGCCCAGAAACACATCATCCTCGCAGATGACGCCCGTATAGATGGATACATTGTTCTGCACCTTCACATTGTTCCCCAGGATAACATCGGGCGAAACCACCACATTTTGACCCAGGTTGCAGTTCTTTCCAATTTTACTTCCGGTCATGATATGGCTGAAATGCCAGATCCTGGTACCGGCTCCAATTTCAACGCCGTCATCAATCACAGCTGTTTCATGTGCAAAATAATCTTTCATCTTTCAGGATTTAAAAAATTGTTGTATCTGTTCGGTAATATACTCCAGCTGTTCTCCTCCAGTTCAGTATGCATGGGCAGGGAGAGCACCCGCTTGCATAATTCTTCCGAAACCGGCAAGATTCCCTCCCGGTAGCCCAGATCCCTGTAGGCCCTCTGAAGATGGAGCGGGACCGGATAATAGATCTGGGAAGGAATTCCTTTCTCCTCCAGCCACTGCTTCAGGGCATCCCTCCTGGAAGCTTCAAGCTGAAGGGTATACTGGTGAAATATATGCGTGGTATAAGTTGAGCGCACAGGGACCTGGAGTCCCTCAATTCCGGACAATGTTTGATCATACCAGGCGGCTGCTTCCTGGCGCCGGTGATGATACTCGTCCAGATGTTTAAGCTTGACCCGGAGAATAGCGGCCTGAATGGTGTCGAGACGGGAGTTCACCCCCACGTGATCATAGTAATATCGTTTATTCATCCCATGATTCACCAGAGAGGCAGCCCGCTTTCCTAAATCCTCGTCATTGGTAAAAATTGCGCCTCCGTCTCCAAATGCTCCCAGATTTTTGGAAGGGAAGAAGGAGGTAGTCCCCAGGTGCCCAATGGTACCGGCTTTCTGTGTCGATCCATCTGGAAAGAGATAGTCTGCTCCCAGAGCCTGGGCATTGTCCTCGATGACATACAAACCCCTTTTGCGTGCAAATTCCATGATGGCCTCCATATCGGCACACTGTCCGAACAGGTGCACCGGAACAATGGCCCGGGTGCGGTCCGAAAGAGCCTGTTCCATCTGAGCCGGATCCAGGGTGAAGGTATCGGGCTTTACATCCACAAATACGGGTTTTAGTCCCAGAAGTTTGATCACTTCCACCGTGGCAATAAAGGTAAAAGGAGTAGTAATAACCTCATCTCCGGGCTTTAAGTCCAGGGCCATCATGGCCACCTGCAAGGCATCGGTTCCATTCCCACAGGCAATGGTGTATTTAACATCCAGGTAGTCTGACAATTCATCCTGAAAAGGACTGACATCTTCACCCCGGATGAAGGCGGTGGAATCAATCACTCCCTGAATGGCAGTGTCTACCTCTTCTTTGATTTTCAGGTACTGACCATGAAGGTCAACCATTTTTATCTCGTTCATTTATACTGGATTACGAAATCAATTTACGAAGATAATAAAAAATGCGGGTTGATAACTTCGTTTTGAATTCCTCCTTTGACTGATTATTTTTGACTCACAAATTGATCGCATGATAACTGGAAAATACATCAGGATGCTCCTGGATGAGCGAAAGCAGGTCATTCTCCCGGGCTTTGGGAACCTGGAAGTTAAAACCCCGGAAGGCGGAGCGCTACCCTCCGGCAGCCGGATCGATCCACCTGGAACTTCGATCAGGTTTGACGCCGGATTCAGCAAGGACGATGGCATGCTGGCCGAAAGACTGGCTGCGGGAGAAGAACTGGAAAAGGAGGAGGCGCAGCAGCGTGTGCTGGAACTGATTGATGCCATTAAATTTGCGCTGGACAAGGGAGAAGCTTATATCCTTCCAGAGGCAGGAACTTTTTCCCGGGATGAAGACGGAAAGGTCAATTTCACGGTCGATCCGGACTGGATTCTGGAGCCTGACCAGTATGGACTGGAATCCATGGACCTGCTGGAACTGGAAGAACTTCCGGAAGAAAAAGAAACGCAAACGAAAGAGGAAACTGTCAGGGAGCCGGAGCTTCAGTCAGAGCCAAAAGTGACGCCTCTGGCCCCTCCGATTCCCAAACGAAAAGGGAAGAAATGGAGGGTGGTCTGGATGGTGGCAGCTGCCCTGATTGTGATCCTGGCGGTACTGATCCTGATCCCCTCGGAGGAGTTTAGAACCAGCGAAACAGGAAGGCGCTTCTTCTCTAAAAAGCCCCAGCCTGAGATGCTTGAGCAGGAACAGGCCGGAACAGATCAGGGAGAGAGTGAGACCGCCGGGCAGGTGACTGCTCCTGCAACGGAAACAGAAAGCCAGGAAACAGAAACCCAGGGTGCAGAACCCGGGCTTGATGAGTCCGCGCCGCGGAAGTAAGTCCATAAATTTTTTATCATTGCAGGCAGCTTTAAAAAGCTGAAGAATGCCAGTGATCTGCAGGACAAGTTGAAAGGCAGGGGCTACGATGCAGAGGTAATGATCACGGAAAACCGCATGTACCGGGTGAGCGTTGCATCTTTTGCCACCAAGGAGGAGGCTGAAAGGGAACTCTCCCGGCTGAATACTCAACCTGGACTGGAATCCTGCTGGTTGCTCTCCAATTAGCTCAGTTAATCTCAGATCCGTTCTGAGCCGCTTCGGAGGGTTCCACAAAATGAAGTGATCCATCCGGATTCTCCGAAAGCAGGATCATTCCCTGTGACTCAATTCCCTTGATTTTCCTGGGTGCCAGGTTGGCCAGTACGCATACCTTCTTTCCCAGGCAATGCTTCTGGTTCATAATATTCAGCAATTCCCGAAACAATGGTGCGCTTTTCAAATCCCAGGTCCACCAGCATCTTGATCAGCTTCTTGGTTTTGGGCACCTTTTCGGCTTCCAGGATGGTGCCTGTCCGAAGGTCCATCCGGGTAAAGTCATCAAAGGTGATCTCCTCTTTTGGGGGCTGCCACGGCTGCTTCTTCGTTCTCCTCCTTTGTTTGATGCAGCTTATCGAGTTGTGCCTGGATCTGCTCATCCTCAATCTTTTCGAAGAGCAGAGAAGCCTTCTCCATTTGATGTCCGGATGCCAGCAGGCTTTCCGACCTATCAGGTCCCAGGACCTGCCTTCAAAGCAGAGAAATCCCCTGAGTTTCTCCATGGAGAAGGGCAGGAATGGATCCAGCAGAAGGGTGAGATTGGCAGAGATCTGAAGGGAAATATTCAAAATGGTCTTCACCCTTTCCGGATCGGTTTTGATCACCTTCCAGGGTTCGGTATCGGCCAGGTATTTATTGCCCAGGCGTGGCCAGGTCCATGCCCGTTTTGATGGCCTCCCTGAAACGGAAATGCTCCAGGCTTTTTTCCACACTCCCGGCTATGGTACTGATCTCCTCCAGGGTGGACCGGTCCTGGTCTGTTAGACCGGAGGCTCGGGCACCATACCCTCAAAATACTTATGGGTAAGCACAATGGCCCGGTTTACGAAGTTGCCCAGGATGGCCACCAGTTCGTTGTTGTTGCGGTTCTGGAAATCCTTCCAGGTAAAATCATTGTCCTTGTTCTCAGGAGCATTGGCACAGAGAACATAACGCAATACATCCTGTTTTCCCGGGAAATCTTCCAGGTATTCATGCAGCCAGACGGCCCAGTTCCGGGAGGTGGAGATCTTGTCGTTTTCCAGGTTCAGGAATTCATTGGCAGGGACATTGTCGGGCAGGATATAGGAGCCTTCTGCCTTAAGCATGGTGGGAAAAACAATGCAATGAAATACGATGTTGTCCTTCCCGATGAAATGGATCATCCGGGTTTCCTCATCCTTCCAGTATATTTCCCAATCGGGAGTAAGCTCCTTGGTGGCAGAGATATAGCCAATGGGAGCATCAAACCATACATAAAGCACTTTGCCATCGGCTCCTTCCACAGGTACCGGCACACCCCAGTCCAGGTCGCGGCTTACTGCCCGGGGATGCAATCCCTGGTCGAGCCAGGATTTGCACTGACCGTATACATTGGGTTTCCACTCCTTGTGCTCCTCCAGGATCCACTTCTTGAGCCAGGGTTCATACTTGTCCAGAGGCAGGTACCAGTGTTTGGTCTCTTTCAGAACGGGCTGACTTCCGCTGATGGTGGATACCGGATTGACCAGGTCGGTGGGGCTCAGGGAGGTGCCACACTGTTCGCACTGGTCGCCGTAGGCACAGGGATTTCCGCAATGGGGACAGGTTCCGGTAATATAACGGTCGGCCAGGAAAGTGGCGGCCTCGTGATCATAATACTGTTCAGAAGTTTTCTCCATAAATACCCCTTTTTCGTAAAGGGTCTTAAAGAACTCGGAGGCGGTCTCGTGATGTACCTTATTGGAGGTCCGGGAATAGATATCAAAGGAGATTCCAAAATCTTCAAAAGCTTTCTTGTTGATCGCGTGGTAGCGGTCCACCACCTCCTGGGGGGTTATCCCTTCATTGCGGGCCTTCAGGGTAATGGGCACCCCGTGTTCATCCGAACCGCAGATGGAAATCACATCCCTGCCCCTCTGGCGCAGGTAGCGAACATAAATATCGGAGGGAACATACACCCCGGCCAGGTGGCCCAGGTGAATAGGGCCGTTGGCATAGGGCAGGGCAGAGGTGATCAGGTATCTTTTATACGCTTTAGCAGTCATGATCGGTAAGATTGGGAAGCCACAAAGATAATGATAAAATGGAGCTGATTTTTCTCCTCACAACACATAAACCATAAAGATTCGTTTGATGAACCATTGTAAAACCGGCAGGAACGCGGAATCAGTGGCAGCTGGATACTTGCAGGCCCGGGGCTACCGCATTTGGAAAACCAACTGGAGGTGGGGAAAAAGGGAGCTGGACCTGGTCACCCTGCACCGGGATGAGCTGGTGATCGTGGAGGTGAAATCCCGGGTGGGAAATGCCGTCAATGATCCCTGCGGTGGTGGTGGACCGTGTAAAGCAGCGGAACATCATCCTGGCAGCTGATGCCTTTATCCGGCTTCATGGCTGCAGCCGTCCGACCCGCTTTGATGTCATTGCGGTGATCTACAGGAGCAGTGGTATGGAGATCGAACACCTGGAGAATGCTTTTTATCCCGGGGCGGAATGAACAATGATTGTGCGGATCCTATTGGATCTCCGGTACAATTCTGAAGGAGTACCGGTATTCCTTTACGGGGATGGTGTATTCCCTGTGAACCATTCGGCCCCACGAGTTGTCGCCGCCCACACCCATCAACAGATGATCCAGGTTCCATTGCACGGTCGGGCCGGTCCGTATATCGGCCCCATGCCGGGCACTTAGCGGAACCAGTCCGGAGGCTGACTGGCCCCCATCCTTTCCTTCCACATAGTCCAGCTCGGAGGTGGAAAATGGCCACACACTTCCGTTTAATAGCTGATTATCACCGGTATGTGCCCTGAGATGAAGGGAGCCGGAGGATATTTGCATCCAGCGGAGATCCGTATGGTTCCCGGTCTCCTGGGGTCGTGGATAGCGGTGAAACTGATCCTTGATGGCCCCGGAGTAGATTCCGATCTTCCCTGAAAATTTCCGGTCCCAGTAAGTCTCATGGGGCCCCCGTCCATACCAGCTTGTTTCAGTAAAACGGTCCGGTAGCGTGAGGAACATTCCCAGCCTGGGAATATTCGGAAGCGAGTCGTGTCCGGGAATAAAATGATAATCAATCCCCAGTTCACCGGAAACCGCCAGGGTATAGCTGATCTTTAGAGAGGCCATCTCCTGGGGAAGCTGATACTCCAGGGCATAGCGCACCCCTTCTGTGGAAATGGAGGGACGGAGCACTCATGGTGGGGCGGGCTTCTTCCGTGGCTCGCTTCCAGATGGCTGCCCATTCATGCATCCCGTTCCCCAGGTCGTTATCGGTGGGGGCCCTCCAGAAGTTGGGCCGGATAGGCTCCCTGGTAATCAACTCTCCGTTATACTCCCAGAGCATCATCTCCCCGGAGGTCTTATCCAGGATCAGGGTGGTATGCTCATTCTGAATTTTTGTCTGAGCGTCCCCGGTCTGAATCAGATAAACACCCCCGCGGCCGGAAGATTTTAAGGGGGCGGTATAAGCCGTGAGAATAAACTGTTCAAAAGCAAGCTCATGATCCTTAGGCAGGAGTTGGGTTTCCACGGAAGTAAGCAATTCTGCCCGGAGAATATACTCCCTGTTTTTTCTGAAGGGAGGCAGGCTTATGGGGAATTTTTGCTGTTTTCCCGGCTTTATTTGAAAATCCTCAAACATCCCCTGCTGAAGCTCCAGACCATCCTCAAGCAGGATCCACCTCAGGGCCATCGACTGAAGGGGGATAAATACATTTTTATTGGTGAGCTCCAATTCTCCTCTCCCGGGATCCCAGCTGAAATGAGCCGGCTGATACACTTTTTTTACCTCGAAGAGGTGTGGGTGCGGATTCCTGTAAGGATCCACCAGGCCATTGTTCAGAAAGTTGCCATCGGTGGGCAGATCGGGATGGTAGTCATGTCCGTAGGCCAGGTAGGCCTGCCCCTTATCATCTTTGTACTCCAGTGACTGGTCGACCCAATCCCAGATAAATCCTCCCTGAAGGGCAGGATAACGGTCGATGATATCCCAGTAATCCTGCAGGTTGCCCACCGAATTTCCCATGGCATGGGCATATTCAATCATAATGGCCGGTTTATCGGGCCTGCTTGCTCCGTAAGCCTCCAGATCTTCCGGCCTGGGGTACATGGGACAGAAAATATCGGTATAGTCTTCCCTGCCGGCTGGTTCATATTGCACCGGCCTGGTGGAGTCCACTCCTTTCAGCCATTGATAGAGAGATCTGAATATCTCTCCCTCACCCGCTTCATTTCCCAGCGACCAGATAATGATGGAGGGGTGATTCCGGTCCCGGTAATACATACGCTCGACCCGGTCCAGATGTGCAGGTAACCAGGACATCTCATTGCCCAGCTGGGTGGATTCTTCCAGGGCCAGGGGATGGCTTTCGATATTGGCTTCATCAATCACATATAATCCATAGCGATCGCAGAGATCGTACCAGTAGGGGTGGTTGGGATAATGACTGCTCCGGACCGCATTGATATTGTATTGTTTCATCAGGCGGATATCCCTTTCCATGGAGGCTCTGGATACCACATGCCCGGTAAAAGGATCGGTCTCGTGCCGGTTCACGCCTTTAATGGTAAACTGCTTTGCCATTGACCAGCAACTGGCTGTCCTGGATCTTTACGCTGCGAAAACCGATCTGTTTTCGGATGAATTGAGCAGATCCCGGGTCAGCCGGATCATTCAAGTGAATAGTCAGCGTATAGAGGGAAGGAGCTTCGGCCGACCACGGATTCACCCCTGGAATAATCGTCTCGGATCTTAACTCCGACATGCTGCCCGGGGGGATTTCAAGTGACTGGACCTCTTCGAAGAGTATATCGCTTATCCCATGAAAGCTGGATATGCAGCTCGCAGGTTCTTAGTCTCCCCGGATCTGTTCCCTACGGCACTTTGAAGTTTGAACAAACCCTCCTGGCAGGTATCATCCAGACCGGCATCCACCTGAAAATCCACCAGGGAGACCCGGGGTAAGGCATAGAGGTACACCTCCCGTTCGATCCCGCTCATGCGCAACATATCCTGGCTCTCCAGGTAACTGGCATCGCTCCACCGGTACATCTGAATGGCAATCAGGTTTTCCCCGGGGCTCACCAGGGAGGTGATATCAAACTCTGCCGGCGTTTTAGATCCCTGCGAATAACCTGCAAACTGTCCGTTGATATAGAGATACATGGCCGATTTGGCCCCGGCAAAGTGCAGAATGATCTGCTGGTCTTTCCAGTTTCCGGAATCCTAAACCTGTGGCGATAGCTTCCCACCGGATTGTACTCCTCCGGGGCATCCGGCCAGTGGGTGTCAAAAGGATAGCGCTCGTCCAGGTAAATGGGATAGCCGAAGCCCTCCACTTCCCAGTTGGCAGGCACGGGAATCCGTTCCCACTTGCTGTCATCCAGGCCCACTGCATAGAAATTTTTAACACGGTCCCCGGGAGAGGAGGTCCAGTGAAATTTCCAGGATCCATTCAGGGAGAGATACCTCCAGGAAGCCGCCGGATCGTTCTTTTCGGCCAGCTCCCGGGATTCATAGGCAAAAAAATCGGCACGAGGTGCCAGCTTGTTGACTGCAAATACAGTATGATCCTGATGTAAGTCCTGTTTTTGCCCGGGATCTGTTTGGCCACAGGATCCCAAAAGAAGCAGGATGGAGAAATAAGCCAGGCTGCTATCATTTGAGTTGCATCTTATCTTCCCCCAATACCCTTTGTAAAGCCTCCAGCAGCTGATCGGCATGTTCACGGGAGAAAACCATGGGAGGTTTGATTTTCATCACATTCACATCCTGGCCGTCGGTGCTCATGAGGATCCCAAGCTCCTTCATCCGCCTGGCCAGGTAAGCGGCTTTTTCGGTCTGGGGATTCAGCTCACTATCACACAATTCAATTCCCAGGAAGAGTCCCTGTCCCCGCACCTCTCCTATCAGCGGAAACTCCTTTTGCAGTTTTCTCAGCTCAGCTTTCAGGTAAGAGCCGATTTCCAGCGCATTTTCCTGCAGGCCCTCTTCCTGGATCACCCGCAGAACCTCCGTTCCAATGGCACAGGAGACCGGATTGCCTCCAAAGGTGTTAAAATACTCCATACCATTGGCAAAGGCTTCGGCCACTTCACGGGTGCAGACCACGGCAGCCAGCGGATGTCCATTCCCAACAGGTTTGCCGATGGTAACAATATCGGGGATCACCCCATGGAGCTGAAATCCCCAGAATTGTTTGCCCGTTCGTCCGCAGCCCACCTGCACTTCATCGGCAATGCAGATCCCCCCGGCCTTCCGGACAGTGGCATAGGCCAGCTCCAGGTAGTGCTCTGGAAGTTCAATCTGTCCGCCACAGCTGATGATGCTTTCGCAGATAAAGCCAGCCGGCTTTCTTCCCAGGGCATGAATATGATCGATCTGTTCCTGCACATGGGCCGCATAGAGGGGGCCGCTGCCGGCTCCCCGGTATATTCCTCTGTAGCTATCTGGCAGAGGGACTATATGGGTATGTTCCGGTGCTCCGGAGCCTCCCCTGCCATCAAACTTATAGGAACTGACACTCACACATCCGGTGGTATTCCCATGGTAGCCCACCTCCATGGCAATCATATCCTTTTGTCCGGTATAGGCTGTGGCCATGCGCAGCGCCAGTTCATTGGCCTCACTCCCTGAATTCACCACGTGAACCACCGAAAGTTCTTCGGGAAAGGTCCTGAGCAGTTCCCTGGCAAAAGCATTGATATTGTCGTGAAGGTAGCGGGTATTGGTATTGAGTACAGCCATCTGTTGCTGACCAGCTCTGACCACCCGGGGATGTTCATGTCCCACATGGGCCACATTGTTGACCGTATCCAGATATTTCCGGCCCAGGTGATCGATCAGGTAGACTCCATCTCCACGGACCATCTTCAGTGGTTCTTCGTAGGAGAGACTCAGGCTCCTTCCCAGGTGTTCCTTCCTGTAGGCGAGTGTTTCGGATAGCTCCTCCACCGGTGGCGCGTTGAGCCCGGCTTGCCGGAAAAGCTGGTTGGGATCGGGACAGAGACTCCTCCAGAGCTCCCTTTCACCGGGATAAGCCACACCTGGAAAATCATTTACATAAGAGAGCAGGGAGAGCATCAACTGAAAGTGGAGATGGGGGGCCCAGTTTCCATTTTCGGGATAGTTTCCGATCCTGCTCAACTCTTCCCCTTTTTTAATTGGATCGCCTGGTTTAAGTTGCTTGATGCTGGCAATGGTCTGGTGACCGTAAAGGGTGTAGAAGCTTATTCCCTCCTCCAGGTGCTTCAGAATAATCAGTCCCCCGTATTCCTTTTCTCCCTCGTCATTCACGGCGGTGACTACCTGCCCGTCAAAGGGGGCATGAACCGGGGTTCCCACCGCGACCCAGAAATCGATCCCCAGATGAATGGTACGGCTCTCTTTTCCATGATTGCCCATCCGGGAGTATGCCTCTGTGCCATAGAGGGCGCGGGGTTCCAGGTAGCCTCCGGCGATTATTTTTTCCGGAACCTCTCTCTGGAGCCGCTCTATCTTATACTGGAAAAGATCCAGATCAAGGGCCTCTTCCCGGTCCCCCAGCCATAAACTGGAGACACTCAGGTCCAGGGGATAGATTTCCTCCTTCCGGAGGGAGGGAAAAAGCCTGGAAAGAGAAACGGGATTCTTTGCGGCCCAAAGGCTGAAAGCTTTTTCTTTTGGATGGGCAGAAAATCCAGCAGCCAGTCTGAAGCTGTAATGGGCAAGATCGGGACTGATGGAGCTCCATTTTTCCAGTAAGGCCCAGGCGGGGGCCTCACTGACAAGCAGGTAGGCATTGTCCGGCTCTTTCTCCCGGCTAATGGCCGATTTAGTTACACTGATCACCAGGCGCATGGCCACTAAAACATAAAGCATTTCCAGTTCCTCTTCCAACAGAGGGAAATAGACTGTGGTATCCCTTTATTACCGGGGTGGCCGCACTCAGCGGATCAGGGAAGCCCATGACTGCATAGGCCAGGGTGACTGCCAGGTCGTTGATGATCTGGGTATGAACCGCATCTCCATAGTCGATGATGGCCCTTACGCAAGGAGCTTCCAGGTCTTCAGATACCACCACATTGTTATCGTTGGCATCGTTATGCACCACACTTTTCCGCAGGGCTCCATAATTTGGTTGCTATCGCTCGAAGAGCTCCCTGAAATAGCGAAGGGTCTTCAATTTATCCCCGGAGAAGAGTTGCTCGTATTCTGCAGTCCACCCGGCCCGGGCCAGATCCCATTCAAAATATCCTTCTTGCCAGGGGATGCTCAAATCCCTGCAGCGTTTTCGTAAGCCTTCCTGCTTCCTTTCCCAGGCTAAGAAGCAGGCTCTCGCTCACCGGGTTCACCCCGGACCACAGGCGTCCCTGCACCCAGGTAAGAAGCCTGACCTTCCGGATATTACCGGCTTTATCGCTTGTTTCACTTATATAGTTCCCCTGAAGGTCGGGGAGTGGAACAGGAGCTTTGATCCCCGATTTACTATGGGCCACATGCTGTAGCAGGGCCTGCTGAAATTCCAAAAAGCTCAGATCTGCACCGGGCCGGCTGATTTTCAGGAGGTAGCTTTCAGACCCGTAATTCATTTGAAAATTAAAATCAAGCTCTCCGGGAAGTGAATCCACCCTGCCCTCCAGGCCATAAAGCTCCAGGGCTATTTTTGCTGCCTGTTCTTTTGAGATTCCCAGTTCCTGATAGTTGGCACTCATATTCTTAAATTCTGTTTTCTCTTGTTTCCCACTCCTTTTGCATTAAGGTATTCGGGGTGAAGGGACCAGATCGTTCCGGTGAATTCAGGCCTGTTTCGAATAGAGCTCCATTAAAGCGCTATCCAGATCGGGATACAAAAAGGTAAATCCAGCAGCCTCCATCTTAGAGGATGAAATCCGGCTCCCCGTCAGGAGAATCACCGACATTTCACCCAGCAAGAGCTTCAGCATAACAGCCGGGATATTTGGGAGCCAGAA
The DNA here is from genome assembly GCA_963792395.1 of uncultured Bacteroidales bacterium. GTDB lineage: Bacteria > Bacteroidota > Bacteroidia > Bacteroidales. Next base: position 5,590 of record CAWBWE010000010.1, on the reverse strand, counting down.
GGGTTTTCCCTGGGCACGGGCGGCCTTCCTGGTAAACTCATGGTTGGTAATATGTTCGGGTGCTACGGCGTTATAGGCGCCGGCCATCTCCTCATCCTTTATGGCCTGGATGAAAATATTGCACAGGTCATCCATATGTATCCAGGGCATGTATTGCTTTCCGCGGCCCAGGGCAGCTCCCAGTCCCCAGCGAATCGGGATGCTGAGTTTTGCCAGAGCACCTCCTTCTTTGGACAAAACAATCCCCGTTCGGATTTTCACTGTTCTTACTCCTGCCTGTTCAAACAGGCCGGCAGCTTCCTCCCAGTCTTTACAGGTCTGGCCCAGAAAATCAGAGCCGGCGGGATCGGTCTCCTGAAAAATCTTGCCGGAGCTTACAGCGCCATAATATCCTATTGCAGAGGCTGATATATAGGCGGAAAGTTGAGAATTTTCGTCCAGGGCATTAAACATCAGGCTGGCCGGCCTTGTCCTGCTCTCGCGGATGGCCTCTTTTCTTTTTGCGGTCCATCGTTTTGCCCCGATGTTTTCGCCGGCAAGATTGAGGATATAATCGCAGGAGTTGATAAGCTCCTTTGGGAGTTCATTTCTGTCAGGATTCCAGCTATAATAATTAGCCGGGCGCCCGCTGTGTTTGCTTCTGCTCAGAAGGGCTACTTCATATCCGAGCTCCTGCAGTCTTCTGCTCAGCTGACGGCCGATCAGACCTGTTCCCCCGGCGATTAGAACCCGTTTTTTCATCGAGCGGACTTTTCATCACAATCCTGTTCAACTTGCAGGACCTGCTGAATGTCAAATCCATCTTTCTTCGCGCGTTCCATCAGTCTGGTATATGTATCCTGATCAAGACTTTTACTTCGTGCAAGCACCCACAGATATTTTCTGGAGGGATCTCCCACCAGGGCATATTGATACTGCTCATCCAGCACAAGGATGTAATAGTCGCCGGCGAAGGGCCAGAAAAAAGTGACTTTTAGCCTTCCCGGATATTTCCGGTCTGGCACCCGGGCAGTCCCCCGGGCAGTTTTCCATTTTCCTTTGGCTCCGGAAGAAAACCCCCTGTTTAGGACCTCAATTTTCCCATTGTCCTTCAGGGTATAAGTAGCTGTTACGCACTTCAGGCCCTTTTCAAAACTGTTTGGCAGGCGGGCAATCTCATACCACCTTCCTGCATATTTTTCGATATCCACCTGCTCGACGGTGGACAGTTCCTGAGCGCTTGTGAAGGAAAACAGGGATGCCATGGCTGTGAGGATCAGGAAAATTTGCTTCATGATTTTTGCCCTAAATTAGCTATTTCATCATACTTATTCAAAATCCTTCCGGCCTTGCTATTTACTTATAATGATCAGACACTTCCTTTTCTATTCATGCGCATAAGTCATCCCGGATTAAACCTATTTCATCGAAAGGGATCATAAGAGGGATACATCACTAACTGTCTTTTAAAAACTACATGCTATGAAAACTTATTTACGCATCCCCATCTTTCTTCTTGCTGCTCTTTTGCTCAGCCCGGTAGCTTCCGCCGGGGAGCCCCCTGCAAAAAAGAAACAGCTCGGGATAGCCACCTACTCTGTAAAAGGCCTTGAATCGGACCTGGAAGGGACGTTCAAGTCACTCCAGGCGGACGGCTACACCCTTATGGAAATTGCCAACTACAATGCCAGGGAAGGAACTGTTGAAGGGTATTCTCCCGAGGAGTATGCAGCCCTGGTTAGCGAATACGGGATGGACATTATCTCCAGCCATGCCCGGGCAGGCTTTGATGTGAATGAGGTGGATGGAACCCTTGCAGCCTGGGGAAAGATCTTTGATGACCATAAGGCCATGGGCTGCAAATATGTGGTGTTTCCCATGAATCGGTGGGCCGAGAATGTGGAGCAGATGAAAGTGGAGTGCGATCTGATGAACCTTATTGGGGAAGAGGCAAATAAGCGGGGGATTAAATTCGGATACCATAATCACAACATGGAATTCGAAAATATCCCGGGCACGGACCAGAAAATAGAGGATTTCCTGATTGCCAATACCGATCCGGACAAGGTCTTTTTCCAGATGGATGTGTACTGGGTAACCCAGGGCAATGCGGATCCTGTCACCTATTTACAGAAATATCCGGACCGCTTTAAAGTGCTCCACATAAAAGACGATTATGTGATCGGAGAGAGCGGAAAAATCGATTACAGGGCCATATTCGAACAATTCTATGCAAATGGGTATGAGGACTGGTTTGTGGAAATAGAAGAGTTTATGACCGAAGAACAGAAGGCTCAGATGAGGGCCATGATGGAGCAGAGGAGACAACGGCAGCGCGAGGCTCAACAGGCGGGCCAGCAACAGGCCGGACAGGACAGGCCCCCGATGAGGCGTCCGCAGCGTACCCCGGAAGAAGAGGCCAAACGGCTTCAAACTTCCCTGGAAGCGATTTCAAAGAGTGCCGCTTACCTGAATCAGGCGGATTTTGTGAAGTAAGCTTTTTGGCCCTGCTTCCGACAGGGCTATTTACGTTTATAATACCTCCCTTTGATTCTTTCCGGACCCTTGTCCTGCAGGCAGGAATAATTCCATAGGGATGAAGTCAGAATATTGTGGACAGGATTCTCAAGCTTTTCCTCCGCTTGCAGGAGGTGTATGGCATGGCCCCCGGGTTTCAACACCCGCTCAATTTCAGGCAGCTCCCCGCTTAGGTTCCACCCGATGGCATTGGAGGTGAGCAGAACATCCAGAAACTGATCCGGAAACGGAATGGAATCCAGGGTGCCGTCCATGACATACAGGTTCTTTACGCCCTGTTCTGCGGACTTTTTTTTCATAAATATGCGGAAACTGGCCAGCGGTTCCACGGCATAAACGGTCTCAACAAAAGGCGCCACCAAAAAGGCTATCCTGCCCGAGCCGGCTCCCACATCGGCCACCACCTTTCCTTCCAGAGAGCAGAGGGTATTAATTTCACTGATCTCCCATCTGATGGGGGCCTGTGCATCAAATCGCTCCGGATCCTTATTGAAAATAATCAGATCAGCGAGCTCCCACAGGGCCTCCTGGCATTGACTCTCATCAGGCTCTTTTTTTGCTTCTGGAGGGTTTTCCTTGAGGATTCCAGACAGGAATGCAGCGATGGGAGGGTATTTCGAAATCAAAAACCTGTGAAGAACCGGGTAGGTTCGAATCAGGGTAGCAAACTCTTTCACCGGGACCCTTTCCGGAAGATAATTGATCTGAAAAGCCTCCAGGAGCAACAGGTCTTCCCAGGTCAGCGAAATTTCAGAAAAAAGCTCCCGGAGTTTCTGTGAGTAGGTCATTTCATTTTTTCAGTTGTGTATGTAATCCTTTGGATAATCTCCTTCTCATAAGCTGAGGGGAAAATAGGAATTAATTCGGAGACTCCATGGTATCATTAAATGTATGGGCTTGAGTATTGAGAATATGGCATAAAAAGTACTGCTTCGTGAAGGTCTTTAATAAGAGACTAATCCTTCGTTCCTGAATTCTACAATATCAGCACTGACCGTACACTTGGTTGTTTTTACTATTACGTACCTGGAATGCTTCCAGTCGACAGTAACATTGGCCAGTGCCTGGTTATCCTGCAGCTCATAGTTGGCCAGCATGTTTTTCTTGGCTATCTCCACAAGATCTGCTTTGAATACTCCTCCAAGACCCAGAATCCTGGTAGTCTGACAGGTACCGTTTAAATCTCTTTCCACATAGCTGAAATTGGCGTGGCTTAACTGCGCAGAGTTACTCATAACCCCAGTGTGTATAGCACAGCCGGAAACCATAAGCAGGAGAGCTGCAAGAACGGATAATTTGATAATGTTTTTCATGACGGTTTCTTTTGTTAGATTAATTGTTTGACAAACTTCCAACAATAAGTTATACCGATCGACCGAGCATATAGGACCGGATCATACCCTATAACATTGGACGTCCAATGATCATTTAATCAAGTTTATAGGATATAATCTTATGCGAAATAAAATCCTTTCCTGTGGCGGGAGGAGGCAGTTATCTTAATAGCAAGCATTCAGTTTAGGTAATATTTTACAGTTGATAAGCGACCATTTCCTGGCTATTACGGACTAGCAGGATGTCCTTCACCAATACAGGATGATTCCATGTCTTGCCTTCAATGGCCTGAATCCTGCCAAGTTCCATGAATTCTTCTGGTGTAGCATTAACAAGTGCCAGTTCGCCCTTTTCAGTCAGCACAATCAGCAAGTCCTGGTCGGGCAATAGTATAAGCTGGCCACCATATCGTCCACTCTTCCATTTGCGTCCACCCTCAACGATATCCACGCATTCAACAAAGGGACCGCTAAAACCAAAAGCAAGGTCCTTGTGAACAACAAAGTCATTAAAGGAAGATTTTAACTGAACGACGTTCATTAACCTCTCTATCTTCCATTCACCTGACTCAAGTGTGACTTTCAGACGACACATTCCTTCCCCCATTCCGGAACTCAGTACTATATCACCATTGGCGGCCTGAGCAGGTTGCAGGATACGGTCAGAATATGGCCAGGAATATTCCCACAGGACCAAACCATTTTCAGGATCAAGACTCACGGCACCCCTATCGTTCATCAGCACGACCTGGGGGATTCCTTCGATCTCGAAAAAGTGTGGAGAACTATAACCTTTACCACCATCCTCCCCCATCCAGCGCTGATCGCCATTACTCAGATCATAAGCGACAGGTGTACCTGCAAGAGCAACCACCACCACCTTGCCTGTTACCAGGGGAGAGCTGGAAAATCCCCATTCAGGAACTTCTGTGCTTGTTTCCGCAGCAACACTTCTGGACCAGATCAGTCCACCATCCCTGGCATTCAACACATTCAAGATCCCCGTTGCTCCAAAAGTGTACACATGTCCCTCATGAAGCGTTGGGGTGGAACGCGGACCAGCCCCTGCATGTGAATCCCAAAACCGGGCCCTGTCTCCGTGCTTCCAGACCGCTTCACCTGTACGTAAACTATAACAGGATACGACTTCCTCTTCCCCGCGCTGCTCCTGGGTATAGATGAGATCACCCTGAATCGCAAAGGATGAGCACCCGGGGCCTATGGGCTGGCGCCATAACTCCTCAGGAGGGGAGGTGGTCCAATCGGTCGAAATATTAGTGCCAAATGCTATTCCGTCTCGGTTAGGACCTCGAAAGCCTGGCCATTCAGCTTCAGTTTGATTAACTGCAGTTTCTGCCGGAAGCACCATTGATTCATCGCCGGTGTTGGCAAGAAGTTGCTCCTCTGCACTTAATGCCCAGCGCCATGAAAATTCCGCCACGGAGTGTCCTGAAATACCCTCAGAACGTACTAGAGTCCACATTCCGCTCAGTAAGACGACAGTCACGATCATCAGAACCCATCTGAGTCTATTTGCTAATTTACGAGTGACTACTGCCCATAATACAAAGGCAGCAGTTAGCACAGGAAGGGCATATGACGGGAACATCATTCCTCTCATACCTGTTGTAATTGAAGGATCCACAAATTTTGAAGTTGCCAGCATGGCTCCAATAATCAGAACAACTGCACCCCAGCGTTCAGCACCTTGTGCCCCACTGAAGAAGGCCCACCAAATG
>CAWBWE010000009.1:0-160962 GCA_963792395.1 uncultured Bacteroidales bacterium | reverse complement strand
CTTCATTGGTCTTGCTATCTCGTTGCACTTTCCCTTTCGTTTCAGACTGTTCGTACTTCGTAGGGCTCATTGCGTGTCAGTACCGCCCAGATTATTCGCGCGGTTTTGTTTGCCATCGCAATCGCCGCTAGCTTGGCTGGCTTTCGTTGCAGGATGTCAGCGAACCAAGGATCAAATCGCTCTGGGGTGCTTTTGATCTGTTTGATGCGAGATGTCATACCAACGACCATAAGTCGGCGAATGTAGCGGTCGCCCATCTTTGATATGCGTCCCAAGCGCTCTTTGCCGCCAGTTGACTTGTTGATCGGCGTCAGGCCCAGCCAGGCAGACAAATCTCTACCGCTTTGGAACTGTTCGCCACTCCCCACAGTCGCCACGATCGCAGATGCGGTGATTGGCCCGATGCCCGGGATCGTTTGAAGCAAGGCGATCCGCGGTTCCGATTTTGCAGCAGCAGTCATTCGGCGGCCGTACCAATTTACCCGTGCATGCACGGTCAGAAGTTGCTCGCTGAGGTCCAAAATTACGTCGCAGGCAGCTGCCGGTAGATCAGGCAAATGCCCCTCGGCCGCACGCTTTGCAAGTTTGACGGCATGCCCGACACCCTGAGCAAAGATAACTCCGAACTCTGCCAACAAACCACGAAGCATGTTGATCGTCTGGGTCCTTTGTCGAACAATCAGATCTCTCGCCCGATGCAGCGACAAGATTGCTTGCTGCTCGCGTGACTTGATCTCAACGAACCGCATTGTCGGGCGCGTGACAGCTTCGCAAATCGCCTCTGCGTCCGCAGCGTCGGACTTGCCGCGTTTGACATATGGCTTCACGTAAATGGGCGCGATCAGCTTCACCTCGTGGCCAAGCTTGCTAAGTTCGCGCGCCCAATAATGGCTTGATCCGCAAGCTTCCATGCCAACTAAACATGGCTCTAAGCGTTCGAAGAACGCCAGCAACTGAGCCCGGCGCAAAGACCTATTGAACGCAACGGTTCCGCCATCGGTGATCCCGTGCACCTGAAAAACATTCTTGGCTAAATCTAGACCTATCGTTGTAACATGCATTGGGTGGCTCCTCTCATAAGCAGTTTATGACAACTGCACTATGGCGCATTGCGACGCCGGTTGAAGCAGGAGCCATCCACCCCATCCCGCCAAGCCGACCTTGAGGGCAAATCACCTTTGAGATCCGGACTGCAAACATCGGATGACCGCTTTGGGCGGCGATTTCAACCGGTCGACGCAACACATGCATTGAAACGCTCTGCGGGAGTTTCGTATCCCAGCGTCTTTCGAGGTCGTTCGTTGAGCTGTCTTGCGACGGCGCTCAGCTTTGCTTGACTGTGTATCGACAAATCCGTGCCTTTTGGAAAGTACTGTCGCAGCAGACGGTTGGTGTTTTCGTTTGTGCCGCGTTGCCACGGGCTGTGGGCTCGCACAAGAAGACGTCGATATCCGTCGCCAAGGTGAACTTCTTATGCCCTGCCATCTCCGATCCACGATCCCAAGTCAGTGAGCGATACAGTTCCTTGGGCAGCTTGCGTGACTGTTTGATCAGCGCCTGAATGACGCTGTGACTGTCTTTGTTGCTCACCTTTGCCAGCATCACGTAACGCGTGTGCCGTTCGACCAAAGTCGCAATGAAGCTGTTGCCCGAGCCTGCGATCAAGTCGCCTTCCCAGTGGCCTGGCACGGCCCGATCTTCCACTTCCGCAGGTCTGTCGCGGATCGATATTGCGTCGTTGAACTTGCCCAGGCCACTGCGCTTCAAAGTGGCGTGGCGAGACCGGCGAATGGAGCGCGTGGCGCGCAGATGCGCCAGCAATTCCTTCTTAAGTACGCCGCGTGTCTGGATAAACAGGCTTCGGTAGATCGTCTCGTGCAGACGCGCTTGTCTTCATCATTGGGATGTTCACGCATCAGCCAGCCTGCGATTTGTTGCGGGGACCACTTGCGGATCAGCTTGGCTGATATCGCGCGGCAGACACAGGCGTTACCTGCCAGTTTGCACGGCTTGGGGCGATGCGCACGACCCCAAGCGGCTGCATCGATGTCGCCGCACGATAGTCTTTGACGCCGCGATTGCGTCTGACTTCACGGCTCATTGTGGAAGCCGATCGCTTCAAGCTTCGCGCAATTGATCGCAATGACACCTGCGCCCGCAGGCCTCTGGATATCTCTTCGCGGTCGATCAATGTCAGAGCGAGCCGCGACCTTATACGGTCCGGTGGACGAATGCCGCCAGTGCGCTCTAGCAGCGGGTAAATTGATGATGACCCACGATCAAACACCCGGCCAATCGAGCTCATCGACTCTCCGCGTTGCCATCGGTCCCATATCTCTGACTTCTGCTTGTCGGTGAAAAATACGCGGCGGCGATACTTCATAGGGCTCACTCCATCTCTCCAAAAAGATCAAAGTGTTGCGTCGACCGGTTGAAACCGCCGCCCAAAGTAGACGTCTTTTCCGCGTCTCTTCCGCGTCTTTTCTAGTGACTTGATAGAGCGCTTTTGGCAGTGTTCAGAAACCAAGCAACGGAGACGACATGGAGCTAGATTTCCTTGGCCCCGCAATCCCGGCGATCATCGTTATCGTGGTGATCCTCGCCCTCGAAGAATGGGTATTCTTCAAGGCAAGTAGCAAGTTGCAGCGCGCAGTGATTACCGGTGTTACTGTGTTTGTCATTGTCTTCATAGTTAATCTGCTGGCGAAACCAAGCTTCTGATCTTCACTCGCTTTGATCTCGCCGACATCGTGCGAATGGCAACTTTCTCGCCTAGCCGTCACTGGGTGCCCACACCAGGCTATGACGCCCGGCTGAAACTGTCTGATTTCCGGTGAGAGCCCAGAGAAGTCACACGAATTCCGCTCGCGTTACTCAATTTCAGCGCCAGCTAGAAGACTTCGCAGTGGAACTTGGTACATTGTCAAGATGAAATATTTTGCCGGTTCTTGCTTTATGCCTTCTATGTTGGCTTGGCTGTGTTCTCTTCCGCTTCGGCAGATCCCGCCGCCGCAGAAACAGGCGTAAATGCCCGGGAACTGGCACCAAACATGATCGAATGGATCTCTGCCAATTCAGAGATCCTTCCCTATGACCGCCCAGATATCGAGTTCGTTTCAGCCGAATGGATGGCTGCGCGTGTTGGGCAGAAAGGTACGATGGTAACGCCTGAGGCGCTCTATGCACTGGGCACGCACACGCTCTACTTGTCAAATACTTGGTCACCGTCAGACCTTAGGGATCAGAGCATTCTACTCCACGAGTTAGTCCACCATCTCCAATCCAAGAACGAAATCCCTGTTTCATGTGTAGCTCAATACAATGGACTTGCTTATAAATTGCAGATTGCGTGGCTTAGAGAACATGAAATACCTAAACCCTTCGATTTGCTGGGCATTGGCCCACTCGATATGTTCGTACAGTCACTTTGTCCTGACCCTTGGGGATCGCTAAATGATACTTGGATTTCTTCTTCCAGTGACGACTGAGCCTCAACCGCTCACTGTCTGTTTCCCTCACGGCCAAATTTGCCTTTAATAATGCGCCCCGCAACCGGATCTGCCCTCTTCGGAACGGCAGCAAAGTCCCGCAGAGCTGCCATCGGTGCACTTCGCGGCGAATGACTGCTTCGAGCCCACAGCAGACATGGTCCGATTTCCAACTTTGCGGGTGCAGCAAACAAGTCACCGGAACTGAGCCCCGAGGCACGCTGCGCCGCAGCCAGAAAAGCGGCCGTTCATGGCCGCCGCAGCGAATTCTGGAGCGTCTATGACCGAGTTGCGGGACATTGCAGCCTTCCACCGGCAAAGTTCTGATGACCGCTGTCAGGGGAGCGGCTAAAAACGGTCGTTTCTCAGCAACCAGCGCAGGCATGTGACCGTGCCATCTCGCCGAAGAAAATTTTGGCAGTTGCCTATATTTTGACAAGGAAATTTCGAGGCTACACAACAAACATAGTCGAAATGACTAAAATCAAGGCGTTCACTCGATTTGGTGCCTACCCTCACAGGCGTGTGAGTCTTTAGCAAAAAGGGAGTGCGATCATGCGAGTGGCGAATTTTTTAGCGTTCTTGATGGTGAGTGTTGTGGTTTCAGGAAACGCAGCCCAAGCACAAGATATGACGCTTGGCGAGTTTGAGTATCAGAATAGCTGTGTCGCGTGCCACGGTGTTTCAGGCAAAGGCGATGGTCCGGTAACCGATTTCCTATCGGGCGCGGTCGTGCCGGACCTGACTGTGCTACAAAGCAACAACGGTGGGGTTTTTCCGGTAACTGCCGTGTATGAAATGATCAATGGAAGCGACGTCGCAAGCGCGCATGGCACCCGAGATATGCCAATCTGGGGGAACCGGTTCCGCCAGCGAGCATCCGGCGATCCGCACTTTTCCGAGTTGCAGAGCGAAGCCTATGTAAATACGCGGATTCTTGCGCTGGTTGAGTACTTGGCAACGATGCAGGTCCAATAGCGATCAGGTTGGCAGGCAGCAAGTGACAGCGCCTGTCGGCAGCGGCATGGATCGGCTTATTGTCTCGGAAAATTCACCTTTTGCTCCAGAATGCTGCGGATGAATTCGCAGCCGTTGCCTTCGGTCCGGAAGTGCGTCCACGCCTTGACGGCAAAGACCTCGGGCGAAAACGAAAGAATAATGTCGTTCAATCCCATCAGTGAGACCGGCTGTGTCACTGGGTGGGATGCAACGAAGTCATCGCGCACATCGGCAGGCAGCGATTCCAGTTGCATGGCATATGCGATGTACTCGGCCTCGGCAGTTGTCCGCGGCGGGGCGAGGCTGGATTGATACGCAAGTGCATGGCTGATTTCATGGACCAGCAGGCTGTCAAACAGGACGTCAATTGGCATGCTCGCAAAATTGCCCGCTTGTCGAATTGCCAACGAAAGAGCTTCGGGATCAAGGACCTGAACCATGTTGTCAGCGCAATGATAGACTCCAAAACACCCATCAAACTCGGACGGCAAGCGACTACTCACCTCTATCGATAAAGGCTCTGTTTGCTGAAGATGGCAGGATTTCCAGCAGGCCCCGAGAGCTCGCTGCAACCGAACAGACCTTGCTTGCCAGAGTCGTATCCCGCGCGGTTACAGTGATTTCCTGCCCAGGGCAGGAAAGGGTCACAGCCAGGGCGATGCTTGGCTTGAGGGCCATGGTCACTAACGCCAACGCGGCCATGACGCGCCGATTTATGCACCAGACAAAACGAAAGCCGAGACTTGTCATTGTATTCAGTCCTCCGGTTGCTGCCTACCACACTATGGCACGTCGCGTCGGAAGTGTTAGCCGACATCCACCAAGCAGCAAAGTATCGGTTAATTTGGGCTCGAAGCCGCCTTGCGGCGGTGCAGCGGGTAGAGTTTGAACCGCGTTCCGGACGCAGACATTCCTCAGGCGCAGATGTTTCAAGCATATCAACAGGCTCACGCGAAGTCCGGTCATTCGGCGGTCTGAAGCGGCCGCTAGGCCAGCCGGGGCGGAACTACGGCTCCGAGCCCAAAGCGGACTTCACGTTTCCGACAATTACAGGCAGCATTGACTGCACATCTCTAGTCAATTCTACTCGATCTGGAGGTCGTTTGGCGGAAATATGATTTTGTCGTAATTTTGATTGTGAATTTGGAGGATTGGTTGATGTTACGTTTCTGTTTGGTTGTCGGAGTTCTGCTCACGCCCACTTTCGGCAATGCACAAGACTGCTCTTGCGATAGGGTCATTCCCTACAGCGGAACCTATCGGATAGATTTCCCCGAAAAGAAGAACGTGGCAGGGTCCGAAATCGCGAATATTACTGTGGTCGATGGGATCGAACCCGGAGAAGTCATCAAGATGTCCGGAATGGGCGGAACGATGGAACTCAGTTGCGGCGGGCCGGTCTACTCAGGTGTTATGCACCCGATGGCCCAACCAGTAAATTTTGCCGCTTCTTCTGATCAAAGTGGATTGGGCGGGTTGAAAATGGGCGACAAATTCCAGGGATTTGTAATACGTCCCGAACTCGCCGCGACAGCACACGAAGAAATGACGCCGACGCTAGAGTTCACCTTAACGGACGGCCCTCGTAAGGCCACGCCTTTGTTATGTCAGCGGATCAAGGAAAGCATCGAGAGTTTCAAAATCGTCCAAGCCGCATATGCCAACACGGTTACAATCGCGGTTGCACAAGGCCAATCGCTGGGGGCGCACAGTACGGGCGAAATCGTATATCCTGATCCCGGCGACGGAGATTCCTACACTAGCGATTCCAACGTGACCTATCGTGATCTGGTGAAGGCAGACTACCGCGAAGTCCTGACTGAGGCGTATTTTGATCCGTTCTTTGGAGTGTCTGGCGGTATAGCTGGAACAAACCGCAAATCTTGCGAAATCTATCACGCACAAAACATCAACCGGGACGGCACCTGCAGACCGGAAATCGAACTTCTAGCCATCAAGAAACACGAAGAGGTCCACCGCGATCGTTGCGTGGCAATGGACGACGATTATGCAATCAACAACCCGTATCACAAATGGTCAAACCACCCTGCCAATTTGTCGCTGGATGAAGTTGAGGCTTATGACGCTGCCTTTAACGTGCTGGAGCCGTGGTATGAGGAATATTGCGAGTAAGGCGCGCCGCGGTGAGGTTCGGATTTTTCCGAGCATTTGAAATGGAGGCAATTAGAATGACAAATCGTATGGTGGCTGTCGCGGCAACGGCCTTAGCCATCGCATCTTGGCAACCCGCACACGCCAGCAGCCACTGCAGCGAAGTGTTGGACACCGTGGAACAGATTTTCGCAGAATTGAATTCCCAAACAGCAACCTGCGAAGCCGCGCTCAACTCCGCGCGCCAACTCATGGAGCAGGGGCGCGAACAAGCTTCGGCTTGCGGGTGCGAAGCCGCTGCAGAATCCTTTCAGTTCTCTATCGGAAAGAGCAATTCGGCTGACTATTCTTGTGGCAACAAGCGTCAGGGGCTTGGCACGATGCGATCCTCGATTCCTGATGCAATTGACTGTTGCGACGGCTGCTGATGGCGCGACTGCTGTAAGCACGATAGAACAGTCTGGAAGACTTCCGACGATTGCGACCTATCTCTGCGAAGACTGTGAAATGGGGGGATTAAAATGAAAGTGCGCGAACGCGGTGACACCCGGCTGGTGCTTGAATCGTTCACATGGGATATTGCACTCGGCATGGGTGTACTCTTTGGCGTACCTCTTGTCTTTGTGGTCATCAGGTTTCTGAGCGACGGCGAGCTTTTGATAATCCCATTTCTCCTGTCGGTCTTGGCGGCATTTTTGTTCGCGATGTTTGTCGGACGCCGGTTAGTAGTTTTCGATACTATCGAAAATCAGATCGAGCTCAGCTTTAAGTCTATGCTGAGAAAAAAACTGGACGTGCGGAAATTTAGTGATCTGCAAAGTGTCAAACTCACGGGTGCGTCCGGTGAAAACGAACCTGTGGAGCTGGACCCGAATTCATTGCCCGCGAGCCGACGTAACCGCTACACAGCTACCTTAGTGTTCCATGAGGACAGTGACCTGGATATTTCACATACCACGATGATCTTCTCCGACGCGCCCGAGATCGTACGTACGGTCAAGGATTGGATCAGTAAATCGGACTAAAGGGGCGAAGAGCCTTTTTCGAGCGGCAGCATCGGTCACAGATATGCTCTGAGCAAATGTTCGACACATTGTCAGTATCGTGAACCTGCCGAATTTCGAATTGGGCCGTAACGAGCTATTCGGGTTTCCTTGTCGAACATCCGCTTTGTCCGCGTCTCGATTGTTGGAAGAGACCGCAGCGAAAGATCAGTTTGAGAATTGCCCGGATCGGTGCATTTGAACGGCCGGTTCGGTGAGAAATGCTGCACTGCCCAAAAAAGCGACGCCGCGAGTACGAACGTTTGCTGCATGAGCAATAGCTGCGCTTGCAGAAGGCCGGTCTGTCCGCAAAGCCGCCATCCCCGATCCACCATCTCTACAAAAAACCGGCCCTGAATTCCTCTGCCAGCCACCCAATTAACCCGACGCTCATTAGTTCGAGCTGGAAGGCGGTGTCTTAAACTCGATCTCGGCGCCATCCGAATGGGACAGTTAGGAGCAAAGGCGGACACGCTTGATTGAGGTGTCGTGCGAAACGTGGGAAAACCCCGGGGAAAGTCTTTTTCGGACAAACAATGTCTCGCGACAAACTCTCGGCCCTTTTTCCGTTTCTTCTGTTGCTGTTATCGGGAACGGTCTGCAGTTCAATGGTCGTGCCCTTCATGGCCTTTTTCCTTGTCGAGGGCTTGGGAAGAGAGCCGTGGATCATCAGTATTTATTCGGTGATCGCGGTTGCCCTGACTGTTACCGTTAATCGCCGGTTCGCCCGCTTTATTGATAGCGGCCGACGCGTGTTTCCTTTGGTGGGGATGGCATGTGCCAGCTATCTTATTGCCGCACTTTCGCTTTCGATTGCGCCCACTCTTGCAACCGTCATGACCATTGGAGTTGTTGGCTTTGGGCTGAGTTCAAGCGCGGTTTCAACCATGTTCAGTTTGGGCGGAAGTCTGGCCGAGCGGCACGGCGTCAATCGCTCGCGTTTCAACGCATACATGCGCGCCACAACATCGACAGCGTGGATGATTGGCCCCGCCATCGCGTTCTTTGTCGCAGATCAGTTCAGCCCTGCGGCTGTGTTCCGTCTTTGTTTTGCAAGCGCCATCATATGGCTGCTTCTTTGGTCGCTGGCACTGCCGAAAGACATCACCGCGCAATCCAAGAACATGAGCCTGAACACGTCGACCAAAGAAGGCTCAAGGACGGCACTGATGGCTGCTGCGGCCTTTGTGTTCTGCCTGTCATCCGCGCATTCGCTCACCTTTTCGGCTTTGCCTTTGTTCTTTGTGCGAGAGGTAGGTCTTCCGGGATATGCGCCCGGCTTTGCCTTCAGCGTCAAAACCTTTGTCGAGGTTTTCGCGATCTTCGCCACTCCGTTCCTGATCACACGCGTTGGTCTGCGCGCATCGCTTTTGGCAACAACATTGCTTGCTGTCGTCGCAATACAGTTCCTGGCCTCGGTCACGACCTTCCCGCAGATGGTGTTTGGGGCCGCCTTGGAGGGGCTTTATTACGGTTTCTACGCCAGCCTCGGGATCAGCTACGTTCAATCGTTTGCCGAGGACCGTCCGGCACAGGCGACAGCAATCTACTGGAACACATTGATGGTGAGCGGGTTATTGGCTGGCCCTGCCGTCGGCTTTATCGCTCAGGTGTACGATTTTCACGCCGTCTTGCTTGTGGCTTCTGGTGTCGCTGCCTTTGCAGCCTTGGTTCTTTTGATTGGCACTCGGTATTCTCAGAACAGGGCAGTGACTTGAGAGCCGGGTTCTCCGCTTCATCCCGCTCCACCACCCACAAAAAAACCGCTGCCGAATTTCTCCGGCGGCGGCTTGATTTTCTCGTGGCTCTTTAGTTCGAGTTGCAAGCCAGCGTCTTGAACTCGATCTCGTCGCCGTCCTCATAGGACAGATCACAATTCATGCCGACGGCCAGCGCGTCGCGCTCGGCTGCGGCTCCGTCGATGGTCAGTGCTGTGCGTGATCCTGACACTTCGCCCATCTTCTCGGCCCCGTCAGCCATGAAGGATACTTCCTTGCCGTCGTCGGCCAATCCGGTGATCGCAGTGGTGACCATCATCATGGCAGCAGCAGCTTCCATCGCCGCGCCAGAACAAGCCATCACTTTGAACTCGTTCACGTCGCTGCCGGGATCGAACTCGATCTCGCAGTTCATGCCGACCGCCAGATCGTCCCGCCCAGCTTCGGCACCGTTCAGTGTAACGGTCGTGCGTGATCCGGAAATCTCGCCCGTCACTTGCGCGTCGCCCGACATGAAGGTGACCAGTTTGTTGCGGTCTTCCAGCGCCAGAATATCGCTGGTGACTTTCATCGTTGGGACTTCCATCGACAAGGCAGCCGAGATAATCGCGACAGTTTCAGGGCTTTGCTGAAGGGCTGCCTGCATCAGCGTGGCAACTTCATCGCCGCGAGCGGCCTCAATGGGTAGCCCTAGCTTTTCGGCTTCGGCCAGAAACTCGGCGTCTTGCAGGACGGTCAGATAGGCGTCGCGCAATTCTTCCAGAACTTCAGCAGGCACACCCGGAGGGGCAGCGGTTAGTCGTCCAAGGTTCGAGTTCGCCGCGATCAGATTGACGATCGACCTTGCCTTGTCGTTTTGCGCAAAGTCGATTGCCGAAGGAATGCCCTCGACCTCGCCCACCGCAAGCGCGAAGAAACCATTGCCTGCGTCCACGAATGGCTGAAGCGAGGCTTTGGAGCCGACCTGCCCCACGACTTCGCCGCGCAACATCGCCATTTCGCCCTCGTTGCCCTGATAGCCGGGAATGATGTTGATCTTCAGATCAAAAGCGTCGGCCAACATGTTGGTTTCGTTGAAGGACGCGGACCCAACGCCCGAGGCTGCGAAATTCACCTCGGCATCGCTGTTCAGCAATTCCTCAAAGCTGGTAAGCCCCGAGTTGTTGCCAAGGGCGATGGCCCGCTGGTCCGCTGCGGCCTTGCCAACCCAGCTGAACTGGCTGAGATCGAAATTCACACCGTTGGTTTGCAGGATCTGCGCATAGATCAGCCCGGTGTTGAACGTCCCGATGGTCAACCCGTCCGGTTCTGATGCGTAGAGCGTGTTGGCTCCGATGATATGACCGGCACCGGGCAGGTTCTTGAAGATCACCTTGTCGGCGCCAAGCTGCTTCTCAAGATGCCGCCCGATCAGGCGCCCGTAAGCGTCATAGTTGCCGCCGGGGTTCGTCGCGATGATGTAAGTGACTGTTTTACCTTCGTAAAACCCCTGCGCCGAAACCGGCAGGGCCGCCATACAGGCAAGCGCCACAGCTGCGAGGTATTTTCTCATTGATCGTACCCTCCCTGGGTCAATGCCGGGGCGGGGCGTCTATCGGCCCCGTCTCCCGGGTCCTACCAGCGGCTAGTTGTCAGCCGGTGGAATCCAAAATTCTTCGAAGCCTTCCGCGGGTTCAAGCTGGTCGAACCAGTCCAGACCAATCGCCTTCATCACCCGGCTGTTGCAGACGATGACGCGCGCCTCGATGTCGGAAGTATTCACCCGTTTGTGCGCAACATAGGGCGGCACATAGATGAAATCTCCGGGACCCCAGTCGTAAACCTTGGGCGTTGTGTCCCATGTCCATTCGAATTCGACTTTGCATTCAAAATGCACATCATAGTGCAAATCCTGCCCGGTGCCTTCGATCACAAAAGCGATTTCCTCGGACAGATGGCGCGAGGTGCCGGTGGATTTCCCGGCCTCGATGAACTGCATATAGACGTCGATGCAGCATTCCTTGGTGTCCATGCGTTCGTTGATGATGTGCTTGATCAAGCCGTCGGCTGACCGCTCCATCGGCATGGTGTCCCATTTGACCACGTTGACACGCTCATCGTACTCGGCGCGGAACTTTTGGCTTTGCTCAAGCGCGTCCTTATAGAACGACACTTCGGGAGCGCCCTGTTTTGAACGTTGCCGCTCGATGGCGTCGGCAAAAGTCGAAGGATCAATGCTCATAGTACTCGCGCCTCACAGGCTTGCCGGTGGGGCATAGTCTTCGTGCCCCGGAACCGGATCTTCAGGTGGAAACTGCACCATTTTCTGGAAAATCATGTGCATAAACAGGAACAGCGGCTTGGCTTTCAGGACCAGAACGAAGCTTTCGTCATCGCTGTCATTCAGGTGCTGGTGCACACAGGCGTTCTCGACAATCAGCGCGTCCCCCGCTTCCCATGGAAGCTTGCGGCCGTCATGAATGTCATAGCCTTTGCCCTTGATGACGAAGAACACCGCCGAATTCATATGTCCGTGAATCTGACCGTAGCCACCCGGCGAAAAGGCATCGACGTGGGCTTCGATCGACTGAGCGATCTTGTTGGCCTGCGGGTTGATGACCTTTTTGCCGAAGTTTTGCGGTCCGCCCTTCCAATCCATATCCGACGTCCGATAGACCCGCGGCTGGGCATAAAGTTCGTCGCGCATCTGGCCATAGGTGCCTTCCAGTGCACGGACAAACGTCCGCTTCTTGGTCCAGCGTTCCCAGACAACCTTCTCGCGTTTTTCACTGTTGTGTCCGACGCCTGCATCATCTGTCCACATGGCGTGTCCTCCTGTAACTTACGGAAAGGCTAGCGTGCCGGTCCGGTTCCCGTCAATGGCACGGCGTTCCGAATAGGAGAACGATGTTCAGCTGCCCGTAACTTCCGCGATGGGGCGCCCGACGACAGGCTGCCCAAGATACTCGGCTTCATCCCCGTAAAGCAGCGCCTTGACCTGATCTGGCCCCAATCGCTTGACCAGCTGGTCCACGGTGCCGAACAAAGGCAAGGCCAGACCCGCTTGCTGGCTTAGATCAAGAACCACATCCATGTCCTTTTGGTGCCACGTGAATTTCGAGGTATCCCAACGCTCGAGCGTCGTATTGCGCGCCGGGCACTTCAACAATGTCTCGCGCATCGCCTGAGCGTCGATCCCGCAGGCCTTGGCCAAAGCCAGAGTTTCATAGTTTGCCACGCAAGCCGCCCAATGCATCATGTTGTTGCAGGCCTTGCCAAGCTGGCCTGTACCCACAGGCCCCATATGTTCGACACTGCGGCTGTAGGCCATCAGTACCGGTGATGACTTTGGCGATGTCCCCGTCAGACCCGCCGCAAAGCGAAATCAGATTGCCATGCTTGGCGCCCTGAAGCCCGTAACAGATCGGTGCGTCGACGAACCCCACGCCGTGCTCGGCGCAGTCGGCAGCCAGTTCGATCATCGTGCCGGGATGGTTCGTGGCCGCAATGACAATGACCTGACCGTCCTTTGGCCCCGCCGCCAGCAAAGCCGAGACTACGCCGCGCGATTGATCATCTGTGCTGACCACGACAACAACAACATCCGAGCCAGCGGCAACCTCGTCCATGCTGTTTGCCGCCGCGATGTCGCCCGTGGTTGCCGCCGACAAATTGCCCGCGTCCGTATCAAAGGCCTTCACCGCAAATCCGGCCTCAGCGACATGCCCCGCCATGGTGGCACCCATCGCGCCGACCCCCACAAAACCTACGTCCATTGCACTGCCTCCTGTTGCGCGACGCCCCAAAGAAACGACCTTGCCCCTGCCCGTTCAACCGACCGTGGACCGCAGTTCCGGTATGTGGAACGCCGGTCCACAATGCGTTTACGACAAGAAGACCGCTCGCCTAACATCTGTGAGCGTTCAGATGTGGACGCGGGAGGGCACCGAACGACAGCCGGGCATGAACCTGAGCGGCATCCGGTGTTGGGAGGATACCATGACCGGCCTTGACGCCATGTTCACGCCGCTCTTCGAAATCATCACGTCCCCCTATCTGATGGGCCTGATCCTTCTGGCCATTCCGCTTGGAATGTTCTTCGGCGCTGTACCCGGGCTTGGTGGCAAGCTGGGCATCGTCCTGATGATCCCCTTCGTCTTCGGGATGGAGCCGCAGGCCGGTGCAATCTTCCTTCTGGCCATGCACGCCGTCGTCCACACCGGCGGTTCGATCCCGTCCATTCTGTTCGGCGTCCCCGGCACCGGGCCGGACGCCGCAACAATCGTCGATGGGTACCCAATGGCGCAGCGCGGCGAAGCCGGCCGCGCGCTTGGCGCATCGCTGGGCGCATCCGGCGTCGGTGGCGTGATTGGAGCTGTCTTCCTTGCGGCCATGTTGCCCGTGCTGAAACCGGTGGTTCTGGCGTTTTCGCCCGCCGAGTTCTTCCTGCTGGCAATCTTCGGCATCACCTTCATCGCGATGCTGTCCGGTCGAAGCCTGATTAAAGGCATCGCGGTCGGATTTCTTGGCATTCTGGTTTCGCTTGTGGGCCTTGACCCGCACACCGGATCACAGCGGTTTACCTTCGATCAGCTTTGGCTTTGGGACGGCGTCAGCGTTATCGCCGCCGTTCTGGGCATTTTCGCAATCCCCGAGATGTTGTCGCTTGGCGTCAAGGGCGGTTCGATTTCCAAGGTCAAAGGCAAGGCCGCTGGCTATGACATGGCGCAAGTGCTGGAAGGCATCTGGGATGTTTTCCGCAACCCATGGCTGACCTTCCGCACCTCGGTGATCGGTGCGGCCATCGGTGCCATCCCTGGCCTTGGCGGCGACGCGGCGAGCTGGATTTGCTATGGCCACGCGGTCCAGACCTGCAAAAACCCCGAGAATTTCGGCAAAGGCGACGTGCGCGGCGTCATCGCGCCCGAGACGGCGAACAATTCGAAAGAAGGCGGCTCGCTTCTGCCCACGCTGTTCTTCGGGGTGCCGGGTTCTTCGGGCATGGCGATCCTGATCGGCGCTTTTGTCATGCTTGGCATCCAGCCGGGACCACACATAGCCCTAACGGGCATGGACCTTGTCTGGTCGCTGATCTGGGCGCTGGCACTGGCCAACTTCCTGTCGGTCTTTGTCTTCCTTGCGATGGCGCCCGCGTTTTCACTGCTGGTCTATGTGCGGGGCGCGCTTCTGATCCCGTTCGTTCTCGTCCTCGCCTTCCTCGGCGCATATCTGTCTGAAATCAGCGTGGGAGAATATGCTGATCCTGTTGGGACTGGGTGTTCTGGGCTATTTCCTGAAGAAGTACGGCTGGCCCCGCCCGCCCTTTCGTAATCGGTCTGGTGCTGGGCCACATTGCCGAGGATTCAATTCACAAGGCGCTGGCGATCTGGGGACCGACGTTCTTCCTGCGCCCCCTCAGCCTTGTGTTCATCGCGTTGATCGTCCTGACGATCGTGGCCTATATCTGGCGGTTGCGCAAAACCTCAGGCGGCCCCGAGGTGCATTATGACATTTAATGGACGCACCCTTACCACCGCGATTATGCTTTCACTGTTCCTTGGCGCAATTTTCCTTGCAATGGGCTTGCCACAGAAGGCCGCCTTTATGCCGCTGCTGATCGGCGTGCCCGGCGCGATCCTGTGCTTCTGGCAACTGGTCCTTGACCTGCGCCGTGCGCCCGATGCTGTGACCGCACCCGAGGAACCAGAAGAAGCCGCTCCCGAAGACGGCCAGACCGAAGCCCAGGCGTTTCTGTGGCTCGCCATCTTTTCGGTCGTGCTGATCTGTTTCGGGTTTGTCATTGGCGGCCCATTGGTCGTCGCGGGTTTTGTCCGGTTTTCCAGCAAAGACAGCTGGAAAAACGCGCTTGTCGCCGGTGCCGGGACATTCATCGTGCTTTATGGCATGTTTATCTGGCTTCTGGAGCTTTCGCTGTTCCCCGGCCTGATCCTTGAAGCGATCATGTAAGGCACGGCACCCATGCTTCTTCTGAACAACGAGGTGATCGAGCAAGTGCTGGACATGGGGGCCACCATGTCGGCGCTTGAGCAATCCTATTTGGGCATCGCCCGTGGCACAGCGATCTGCCGCCCCCGGATCGACGTTTCCATTCCAACCAGTGACCCCGCCCGCGAATACCGCTGGGGCACGATGGAGGGTGGCTCGACCGACGGCTATTTCGCGATTCGTATGAAATCCGATGTGATGCATTACGAGACGGCACCTGACGGCACGCGGACGCAGGAAAAGTACTGCGGCCGGCCCGGCCTGTTCTGCGGTTTGATCTTTCTGACCAGCGTTGAAACCGGCCTGCCCCTTGCACTGATCAACGACGGCGTGTTGCAACACATGCGCGTCGGTGGCGACGGCGGCTTGGGCGTGAAATACATGGCCCGCGAAGATGCTGAAGTGGTGGGGATGCTGGGCTCGGGCGGCATGTCTGACACGCATATGTTGTCCTTCACGCAGGCCCGCCCTATCAAACGGCTGCAGGTCTATAGCCCCACACCGGCCAACCGCGAAGCTTTTGCCGCGCGCATGGCAGATCGCCACGGCCTCGAAGTGAGTGTCTGCGACCGCCCGGAAGACATCTATAAGGGCGCGCATATCGTTGCCGCTTGCACGAATGCCGCGCAACCCGTCCTGAACGGCGATCTGTTAGAGCCCGGCACGCATGTTGTGAACATCGGCGGTGGTGGTTTGCCCGATCGAAAAACGCTCGACCGGGTGGACGTTTATCTACGTATGGGCGACGCTCCGCCCCCTGAAGGCCACGAAGGCTTTGACGACGAATACCTCAGCTGGCGGGTTCAAAGCGATACGACGGCGCCCCGCAAGACGAAACGCGCGCATGGCAATATGTTGCCCGAGAAACGTGTGACGCTGAAAGAAATGACGGACGGCACAAACCCGGTCGCACGTCGGATGACCAGATCACATGGTCCGAACGTGGCAACCTTCAGGGTGCCCAATTCTATGCCGTCGCTGCGCGCGCCTATGAGGCCGCAAAGGCGCAATCATTTTCAAGAACTTCCATTTTTTCGCAGCTGCAGTTCAGGAAAAATATGCCTGTAACTGCAAACAGAAACATGTATTTGAAGATCCTTCCTGAAGGTTTCATGTTTGACAAGTTATATTATTAAAGCCCGAAAGTCAAATAAAGCTCAGATAAACAAGGCATTGCAATCCAAGTTCTGGAGGATATCATTCCCTGTAGAAGCTGAGCTTACCGTCGTTTGAAAGTGGATAGGTATAAACTCTATGCCCTCTTTGTTGTTATTAGTTCTATAGGAGGTAAAACATGAAAAAATGTGCGCGGGTCATATGGATTGCAGTCGTGATACTTATGGTTTTTAGTTTGAAGAGTAAGTCCCAGGTTTACATTGGGAACACGGAAATTGATACCAATACCATAGTTACTAACCTGGAGGTACCCTGGGAAATCCTGTGGGGACCTGATGACCATATCTGGCTCACGGAAAGGATGGGGACCATCAGCCGCCTGAATCCTGAAACCGTTGAATTAACTGAACTGATAACAATTGAAGATGTTTATGCACGGGGGGAATGCGGTCTTCTGGGCATGGTCCTGCACCCGGATTTCATTACGCATCCCTATGTCTATGTAGTCTATAATTATTTCGAATCTCCCAATATCAAAGAGCGCCTGGTGAGGTATACCTACTCTAACGGGGTATTGGTATCCCCTCTTACTCTGCTGGATGGGATTACCGCTGCCAGCAATCATTCGGGTTCAAGACTGCTTATCGATGCTGATCATAAGTTGTATATGACCACCGGGGATGCCTCTGACACTTCCCTGCCCCAGGATCTTAGCTCCCTGAATGGAAAGGTTCTGAGGATGAATCTGGATGGCAGCGTACCAGTGGACAATCCCTTCCCGGGAAGCTATGTCTGGACCCTGGGACACCGAAATCCCCAGGGACTGGTCCTCTCGCCTTTGGGTATCATGTATAGTTCGGAGCATGGCCCCTCCAGTGATGATGAATTGAATATCATTGAAAAAGGAAGAAACTATGGTTGGCCCAATGTGTTAGGATTTTGTTCAGAGCCCGGCGAACTCCAGTTTTGTGCTGATTCCAATATTATGGAGCCTATTGCAGCCTGGACCCCGACCCTGGCGGTTGCCGGCACAGACTTCTATACCCATGCCACCATACCTGAATGGCAGAATTCCTTGCTAGTTACCTCCTTAAAAGCAAGCAGTGTGACAGCCTTACAACTGAGTCCGGATGGAAGAACCGTAATCAGGGAGGAGCTTTTTTTCCAGAATTGGTTTGGCAGATTGAGAGATATCTGCATTTCACCCGATGGGAGAGTTTTCCTGGCTGTTTCCAACCGGGATGGCAGGGGGACCGTCCGGACAGGCGATGACAGAATCGTTGAAATAGTCGGATTGAGTACCGGCCAGTACTGTACGAGAGAACAAACTGCCAGTATTTGTCCGGGAAGGACTTACAATTTTTATGGTCAGGAGATCAGTCAGCCGGGATACTATTTGGATACTATTATGAATGGGGAAGCCTGTGATACCATTGTCTCACTCTATGTGGATTACTATGAGGAGGGAGCTTTAGGACTGAATGATTCGTTGATTATGGCATTGAATGATACGGTCATCTTAAGCGTGGATCAAGGATATGATTCTTATCAATGGAACAATGATCCCTCCCTGAATATGCCTTCCATTTCCCTTGTTGGTTCCCAACTGGGTGAGGGAACCTACTACTATACCCTTATAGTTGAGGATGTTAATGGATGTGTTTTATACGATACGACCAAGGTAATCATTCACTCGGCAGTAGGATTCTATGAAAATGCCGTTCTTGAATTTTCGGTATACCCCAATCCTGTTTCGGGGAATGAACTGAACCTGAATTATTCCATTGAGTCGGAAGCGAGACTAATGATTTATACCCAGGATGGCAGGGAAATTTACAGGACCACGCTTTACCCGGCTAATAGGGAATCAAAGATCCAACTGCCCGGGACCAGCGGACTATATAATCTGATTATTGTCAGCAGGGAAGGAACCAAGTATGTGAAAGTACTCAAGTTGTGAAAAGAACAATTGTTAGGATTTAATTATCCTGTGAAAGAGTAGTCCGTTGAGCAAAAGCAGCAAAGAAATGGAAAAGAGGGAGAACCCCACTCCAAAACGGTCTGCAAGCCATCCAAATACCAGCGCCAGAATGGAAGTGAACACAGTTCGCAACAGAGTTTGCGCTGAGATAACCGAAGTGAGGATCTCTTTGGGTACCTGATCTGCAATGGCACCGGTCAGCAAGGGTTTTCGGATATTTTCCATGATGTAGATTACGGCAAAAGCCAGAAGCGAGATGGCCCAGAATTCATAGAGAAAGGCCATGCCGCTGACGGCTCCTGCAAGAAAACCTGCCAGCATGCTTATATAAACGACATTTCGCCGGCTTCTTTTGGCCAGATTGGAGGAATATTTTGACGCTGTGGATGTGGCCAGGTAGATTAAGAAGTACATGATTCCGATAAAGAGTCCACTTTTCTTTTCCTGTTCCAGATGAACCAGGACTGGTATCAGCAAGACCACGTTCAGCATCACCAGCTGGATGTAATCTTTGACAGAACGGAGATAGGCCGTATGGGAAGCTGAACTGTAAATGATCTTCAGTACCCGTGGCTGCTTTAGAATCTCAGCGAGCATCCGGATGGCACTTCCTATGCGTTTCTGTTTTTTATGTATAGCTGGCTCAAGAGAGCGATTCAAAACTGCCGGATAGCTCAGGATCAACAGGAGGTTCAAAACATAGGGCACGATGGAGTAAAGGAATACACTTTGAAAGGAGCCCCCGTAAAAGACAATAAATCCTGCTAAAAGAGCAGACAGGGCGGAACCTTTTTGTGACCAGGACCGGGTATGTCCATAGTAATTGGCCGAATGGGCTTCCATATCGTTTATTTTCAGGTAATCCATGATCATTCCCTGGTGAGTGCCGCTCCGGAATGCCTCGGCCAGACCAAAAAGTATGAAGGCGATCATAAAGAACCAGAAATCCTGAAACAGGTAAAAGAGGATAAAAGAGCTGATGTATAAAACAAAGGATCCGGCCAGGGCTCTTTTCCGCCCAAAAGCGTCTGCCAGGATTCCGGAAGGCAATTCAAACAGGTTGGTGACGATCTCCCGGACCGCATAAAGAAACCCAATCTGAGTAAAGGAGATTCCCTTTTCAACAAGAAACAGGATAAAGAAGGCATCAAAGAATCTCAGGTTCTTCAAAAACCCGTACATGCAGAATTTGATGTATTGCCTGTTCTTTACAAATGCCGCCTCAGTGCTCATTCCATGACTAGGCTCTCAGGATCCCTAATTGTTGCCCCGTTTGGTTTCTATGACCACGACTCCATTGGAACCGCGGGTTCCATAGATGGAAGTGCTTGCATCCTTCAGCACATTGATGGACCTGATATCGCAGGGATGGATGTAGTCTATATTGATGGTGACTCCTCCATCTACCACATAGAGAGCTTCATTCGACATATTCACCGATGTTCCACCCCGAATAATTACGGAACCCCCTGTGGCTGTACGCTGTACCAATACTCCCGGGAAGCGCCCCACGAGCAGGTCGTAAATATTGGTGTAATTACAGAATTCATTGTTTTCCTGCTCCAGGTTACTCATCGCATAATTCAAATCCTGGGAGTTGATATACCCATATCCCGTAGCCAGCTCTCTGTTGGTTTTGGTATCAATAAACACCAGGTTGATGTTCAGGGTATCCGTATCTTTGTTCACCTTCCGCAGTACAGTCTGAAAGGCTTTCGTCTTAATAACTATCCGGTCCTCTTCCATGGTCACAATGGAGAACATACCGAGACTGTCAGATTTCACCGATGCTTTGCTTTTCTTGGTTTTTACCTCGATGTTCTGAAGGGGGTATTTATTGAAGGCTGTGAGTTTCCCATACACCACCTTTGTTTGTGCCTGGATGGAGCTGAAAAATATGATTAATCCCAGAAGGAGAATGATTCGTTTTGTCATGCTTGTATATTTTTTCTAAAGCTTGGTTACACCTGTTTACTCTTTAAATCCACTGAAAGGTAAGCAGTTTATTGGAAAAATGAATGCTAGTTCAGCATATTGATCTTCGAGTTTCAGCCCAATAATTCGTCAACTGCCTTCCGAAGAAAATCGCGTGTATAATAATCCTGATCAACAATTGTGCCATTCCAGGCAACTATATCCAGGTCTATACAACGCGGACCATACTTTGGGGTGGAACGATCCCGACCCATCTCATCTTCAATATCCTTTAATAATCTGTTCAGATCCTTCTGATCCAAAATCGATTTAACTTTTACGGCACCATTGGTAAAATCAGGCTGGTTTCTAATTCCAAGGGCTGCGGTTTTTGAAAACCGGGAAACCTTTAAGACATCCACCTTTGTTTTCAATATTTCAAGCATTTTTGAAATATTTTCTTCAGCATTCAGATTGGAACCGATACCGATAACGCCCACATTCATCGTTTTGCCTCCATCTCCAGGGACACCGACTCTGCAAAACGCAAGGCATGCGGTTTATCCACTTCCACGCGTGCTGAAAGCACCCTTTTATCTTCCATGACCAGGTCCAGGATCTTTTTGGTCAGTACTTCGAGCAATTTATACTTTCCATCCTGAACCAGGGCAATCACTTTTTTGGTAATGATTTTGTAATTAAAAATATCGCCCGGTTCATCAGCTGCCAAAGCCGAATCCGGGATGTCTGTTTCAATTTCAATATTTATAATTACATCTTGTTTATTGACCAGTTCATCGGGATTAAACCCGATGTAGGTTCTGATCAATAGGTTCTTCACACGTATTTTTGCCATAGTTGCTAAACGTTATGACCCAGATTTTCACCGCCATCGGCAAAAAGCAGTTGCCCGGTTAAAGATTCATTGTTCAAAATGTATTCAATACTCTCTATAATGGGAGCTACTCCTCCCGGTCTCTTCATCGGAATATTGTTTGCCAGCTCCAGGAGGTAATTCTCGTCCTTATCCTCAGGAGCTAAAGTTACTCCAGGGGCAATGGCATTTACACGTATTTGAGGTGCAAATTCCAATGCCGCCATTTTAGTTAACTCCCAAAGGGCTTTTTTTGAAATGGAATAAGCGGCAAAATTGGATTTGTTTGTTGTCACCCTTGTATCCACTAAATTAATAATATTGCCTGCCTTGCAGAGATTTGCAAAGTCTCGAATTAAAAAAAAGGGTGCTTTTAAATTCACATCTATCTGCTTATCAAAAAGCTCCAAAGAAGTCTCCTTCAGGTAACCGGCATTGAAAACGGAGGCATTGTTAATGAGCAATTGAAAATCCCCGAATCGGGATATTACATCAGGGATGAATGAAGCTACCTCAGCCATATCCTCTAAATTTGATTTCACCGGATGAAAGAGCTGATCTGGATATTTTGATTTCAGTTTACCAACAAATTCTCCCGCCATTTTCTCAGACGAGTAGTAATGGACGATTACATTCCATCCTTGTTCAGCCAGATGTTCTGTGATGGATTTTCCGATTCGTTTTGATGCGCCTGTTACAAGTGCGGTTTTCCTCATCCTGAAAGCTTATAATGAAAATAGGACTATTGATACCCGGTAGCTCCCGGAACCATAGCTCAAGTTCGAACATATTTGGAATATAACAAAAAAGGCTGTCTCATAAGTCAACATGAGACGGTTTCTTTTTTCCATAGATTAGAGCTGATCCAGGATCTGCCGGAGGGTTTAATTTATTTAGCTCAGGTTGTTTGCCAGGGTGATACCAATAATACTTCTTTGGTGCTCTGGGTTGATATTGAACAGAATATGGAAACGGCCTGCACCACAGTACACCGATACAACAATCTCAAAACTGACAGTTTCTGGATTCGCTATGTGAAGGATTATTGAAAAGCAAAAAGGGTGCCTTTTCAGACACCCTCATATAAGCGTTTGGAGAAAGTAGTCTAGAGCCTGATGCTAACTCCAAGCGTTAGATATGCAATCCCATAGCCTAACTGGCCAAAAGCTGCTAATCTCTCACTGAAATAGTAACGGGCTCCCAGAAAACCTGAAAGGATTATCCCCCCGGAGCTTGCATCATACTCCCATCCTGCAGAGGTGCCGAACTCAGTGGCGGTTGCTATGTTGTATCCCAACAAAACACCAGCATAGGTATCCAGATTATTGACCAGCGGATAGTGGAACAGCCCTCCTGCCGCTATGATGATATTGGAGTATTTATAGCCCCAACCCAGATAGTCGTATTTGTAGGACGTATAACCCACATATCCCATGATGCCTATCACCCCCTTTTCAAGCACCTCGTCCACAATGCCCTGTTCAAAAGAAAGGGAAACAGGAGGTACGCCCCTGTTGTAGTAGGATCCAGTGTAGAGTGTATTACCAAGACCAATGCCCAGATTGATCACTTTATCGCCTTTGTTGAACATACTCTCCTGAGCAAGGATTAAAGGAGCAGCCATCACGAGGGCTGCCACAGTCATTAGAACTCTTTTCATTTCACAAGGTTTACGTTAGAATTATATATAATAAATACAAGGCATTATCTGATACAATGCATTTTTCCCTCTTCAATTCAGCAATAAAATTATTTGAACTTTGACCAATACAACTCCCCGAAAAAGGGGATTTATTTGGCAGGGTAAATCCGCAACTTTGAGGTTGAAATGAAAAATACCGTCCCATGATTTGGAGAAAATATATAGCAGTGTGTATTATAGTTTCCACAGGTACATTGCTGGCACAGAATAAACCGGCAATTATAGATCATTCTTCCCTGATGAATATCGAACTGCCATCAGGAGCTCTTTCCGATCCCAGATTATTCTATGTAGCCCTTGCTAAAACCACCCTCGAACTGGAAGCGACCCCCGGGGAGTAAATATTTCAGAGGTAGAGGTGCTGACCTACATAAACCCGTCCGGGAATAAGGAGGATGCCAGACACTGGATTGAGAAAGTCGAAGCTTCCCTGATCGAAAAGCTTTATAATATCTCCCCATCGGACAATGATCTTTCCTTTTCATGGATATGGAAGGATGGCTTTTATTATCTGATGTATGCCAGTGCAGGCAAAAAGGAGGCATCAGTTTATTTTGGAGTAGCGGACAGATGGCCCGATGGCTTAAACCGTCTGAACCTGCCAGAAGTAAGTCCGGATCCCCAGATTGCGGATGTTCATATCCCATCCGGGCTTGTAGGAGGGTGGGGCAACCTTATTGGAGCCAAGGTAAACTGGAGAGACGAGAGCACGGGGTACATGATCGTTTCCGGAGTGAGTAAGGGTTATGGATTGGAACTTAAAGCAGATGGCACCTATCTTCATACCATGGTTGTCACTTCAGGCAGGCCGAATTACAGGGTCTTTGTCTCTACCCAGGGCAACTGGTCGGTCCTGGGGAATCAATTAATTTTTATTCCCGGGGACCGGCATTATCGAAAATGGGAGAATGAAATCATCCTGATCGATGAACATACGGTCCCGGAACAATATTCCATGTTCTGGATGCTCGGGTCCAATGAGATTACTGGAAAAGCGTGCCTGTACATTAAATATGACCTGCAACAGGAGAAGTGGGAAGAACTCTGCAAAGAATAAGTATCATGACTCAAGAAATATGTAAATTACATGGTTGGTTCAGGAGAAAGGTTATTGTCAAATCCAGCTATAGATTTGAATAAGATTACGGTTTTTATAACGGATGACCACTATATGGTGATCGAAGGTATTCGATCTCTGTTGCAATCAGAGGAAGAGATCGAGCTCATTGGTTATGCTTCTAATGCAGCTTCCTGCCTGGCTTTCCTGAAGCAGCAACAACCCGATGTGATACTGATGGACATAAGCATGCCGGACAAAAACGGAATTGATCTTTGCAGGGAGGTTAAGGATAAATACCCCTTTATTCAAATCCTGGGCTTGAGCACTTTTGACCAGAAATCATTTGTATTGAAAATGATGGATAATGGGGCATCGGGTTACCTTTTAAAGACTGCGAGCAAGCAGGAACTTACAAAAGCAATACGGGTTGTCAGTGAGGGGGGTACTTACCTAAGCCATTTGGCATCCGATGCCTTAAAATCAGCACTGAGGGACAAGTCCTCCCTGCCTTTTATTACCCGCAGGGAAAAGGAGGTTCTGAAACTGATCGCTGACGGGTTAACCAATGTTGAAATTGCGAAGAAGCTTTTCATTAGCACCTCCACGGTGGATACGCACCGTAAGAGCCTGCTGGCCAAGTTTAATAAGAAAAATACAGCTGCACTGGTCAGGTTCATTACCCAGGAAGGATTGATTGAAGACCGGGATTTTACTTAATCCCGCTGCACAGGCAAGTCAATATTGACCGTGGTACCCTGGCCGGGTACGGACTGGATATCAATTTTTCCTGACAGATATTCTACCCTGTTTCGAATATTGCTCCAACCAATGCCTGCCGAAGTCAAAAGCAGGGATGTATTAAATCCCACCCCATTGTCTTCTACAGTGATTCCCACATTGTTTTCGTAGAAATCAAGTTGGACCAAAGCCTGCTTAGCTGAAGCATGTCGAAGAATATTGTTCAGCAGTTCCTGCACCAGACGGTAAATAATAACGGATACATTCTGATCAGGATAAAAATCTTCCAGACCTGTTGACTGATAGGACACCTTTAATCCACCGTTTCGTGAAATATTTTCACAAAGGTCATTTACAGAGTTGTTCAAACCAAATTTCAATAAGACTTCTGGCATTAGATTATGTGCCACCCTGCGTAATTCCATGATAGATCCGTCAAGCATGTCGAGGCCGCGATCAAACATTTGTTGATCGTCCGGGCTTGTAGCCATCAATTCCTTTAAGTTCATGAAGGAAAGTTTTATTCCTGACAGGGTTCCTCCCAGGCCATCGTGAAGTTCCCTGGCCAACCTGCTTCTTTCTGCATCCTGAACCTGTAGCATGGCTTCGGTGATGGACAGTTGTTTTTCGTTTTCAAATTCGGCAATCTTGCGTTCCTGTAACTCATTTTCCTTGTTCAGGATCAATCGTTTTTGCCGATTGCTTCTATTAATGAAAAAGCTTGTGATAAGTATGGTGAAAATAATTCCGGCCAGACTGATTAGCAATAATTTGTTTTGCCGAAGCTGCAACTCCTGAATGGCCCTGTCCTGTTCCAGTCGATTGATTTGCTGTATTCTTTTCTCAGTGTCATATTTTGTATTCAGGTCCTGAATGTTGTTTAATATGCGTTCATTCACCGTCAGTATTTCAATGGAATCATGTTTAAACTGGTAGGTTTGGAATTCATAATACTCCTTGTTCGCGAAGGAAATCTGCCCCAGAAGAATATAGGCGTGAGACAGCTGTTCTCTCAGGTTTACTGAAATTGCCGCATTTCTGGACAATTCAGCATTTTCAAGGGCCATATCCAGGCGGTTCTGATACAGGTAGTAGTAGCCGAGTTTCAGATAGGCAGTTGCTTTACCGGAAATATCCTCAAGATCTGTGGCCAGTTTCAAGCCCTCCTCTGCGTAATAGAGTATTTTGTCAAATTCCCCGCTTCGCTGATAGGTTTCTGCAAAATTGATCAGGACGGATTCCTTCAGATAGAGATTCTCTGTTTGTTCAGCATTTTCAAGGGCCTGTTGTAAGTAAGGAAGAGCTAGCTCCGGTTCATCTGACTCGATGAGGGTGAGTGCCAGATTATCCAGACTGATGCCAAGATTGTAAGAATCATTTAATTCGCTGGCAAGATCGACCGCCTGTCTGGCATACTCACGAGCCCTGTCGGCCTGGTGCAGTTTTAAATAGATGATCGCCAGATTGTTATATAAAATGCACTGGTACTGACTGTTTCCGGTGTTACTGATTACTCCGTCCGCCTGAAGAAAATAGTCAATGGCATGCTCATACCGCTCCAGGTAAAGATATGAGTTGGCTACGTTCCCCAGACAGGCCGCCAGTTGTAAGGGTGTCCCATATTCGCTGGCCAGTTCCACAGACTGAAGGTTTAGATCTAGTGCTGCATCGTATTTTCCCTGCGCATTATATACATAGGTGATGTTGGAATAATATTTGAGAATGCCCGTCTTGTAATCAAGCTGCGTACTCAGATCCCTCGCCAGCTCATAGTAATATATGGCAGAATCCGGAAGATTATTCTCAAATTGCTGGCCAAGGCTTATATACACTAATACCCGGCTGGTATCCTGCTCCATGTTGCCAAGCTGACTCAACAAATCCTCCCTGTCCATGACTACCTGAGCAGCTACCATTTGCATACTTGCAAACAAAAAGACACATCCACAAACAAGAATTTTCATTGCCGGTGAGCTTTTAAGGTACTGAAGCAATGTAAAAACAAGAATTCACGCAATATGTTTTCCTGACTCTCTAAAATTCCTCTTGGTGATTGTACGTTATAGCTATAAAAAAATGCCCTGACTAAACAGGGCATTATCAAATCTGCAGACACAGAATAACCAGCTTCAAGAAATTTCATTCCCGATCATTTGGATGCAAGTAACAGCGTCATGTGAAATTCTCCTGATATCGGATATGGAATGGTGCTTTTACATTCCGAATCATAAGTTTGTTCCGAATAAAACAATCTTCCGGTGAATGATCCTTCCACCTCAGAAAACTGGGTGCCAGAATACTCACTTAAAGTTATTTTCACAAGGTTCGATTCACTGATTTTGTGATTACAGTATTCTCCGGATCGACTCCGGATTACCTCTTTCAGGTCATAAAAAGCATAGGGATTTGCTACCATAAAATTCATTTCATCGTTGCCACCATCCCCTAATCCAATCAAGCCACGGCTTCCCCTGGCCGGCTTATCAATGTAGATTTCAAATGCTTCTTGCAATTCAAAGTTTACAAAGGTTGCCGCATAAAGGACAAGGGTGTTTTCAGACAATCCACAGGTAGCAACTGAATAATTGGAGGGATCTGGAATTTCTGCCAGATCAAACCCATATTGAATGAACATATAGGTTTTTCCCCTGAAATCAAGGCTCACAAAAAAATCATTTTCGTATATAGTTATTTTAGAAGTCAGATAGAAAGTGGATTTATGCTCTTTGTAATAGTCGTATTCCAATTTAACAGTCACACTTACTACGTTTGGTTTTGGTGCAACTGATGGTGCCGTGTAGCTTGCCCTATTTTCCGTAGACTGGAGATCCCCATAATTATTTGAAACGGGAGACTTCGCCCCGTTCAGGGTCCATTCCACCGCCCTCCATAGTGAATTGCGATTTGTAACCTGAATCAACTGGACTTCCGCACCTTCCAATAATGGAGCCAATTCATCACCATCTGTCGTGCTTCCCCTGGAAAAACCTGTAATAGCAAGTTCCACTTTCTCTCCTTTTTTTAATGTTTTTGAGACTGGATTTAGTGTTAAATCAACGAAGCGTCCCAGCGACCAGTCACTAAAATGTGTAGTCTCTGCAGATACTGTTTTTTCCTGGCTGTCAAGAGCACTTTTTACCTTGGCTTTCCAGCTGCCATCCCCTTCCTGGAAAACGATCCACAGAAATTCTGCAGGGTTTGAATCCAATAGCTCCTCGCTGTAATGAAAGGTCAGTATCACCGGATTATTAAAGCTTATGCCTTCAGGTCCCAGTCGATAGCTATTTCCCACTCCCAGCGGCGCCTGGTTTGAAATGGGTTGAATACTTATTAAGGTTGAAGCGGATAAAGCTCCCTCAGGAATATTCACAGATAGCAATCCATCGGATGAATTGATCATCCCCCCTTCAGGGCCAATTGTTACTTCGGTGGCCTGACCCAGTGGCTCTCCAAATTCAGTAATTACAGGTAAACCCGGATCATCTGTGATAAGGTCATCCTCCTTGGTGCAAGCATTTAGGAGTATAAGCGCCAGAGAAATAATTACTGCCAGTTGATTTGTCAAGATCTTCATGGTTTCTTCTTTTTTCGTAAATATTGCTTGAGAATTTACCAGCAATATTATGACTCTTATAACTGGGCTTTCTCCCGTAAAAAGGGGATTTTTAGAATCTCCGGTAGAGCTTGTTAAGGAAAGGAGAGCGTTTCGGCTCTCCTTCGTTGTATGCAGTCCGTAGGAGGGCCGACCGTTAATAAAAGCTCCAGTGGAGCTTTTTAGGGAGGAGCCAGCCTGTGGGGTGCTGTGTGCTGGCGGGGTTCGATTCTTTCTTGATTGCGTTAAAACAAAAAAGGAGAGCCATATTGACTCTCCTTCGTTGTATGCAGTCCGTAGGGGAATCGAACCCCTGTTACCAGGATGAAAACCTGGCGTCCTAACCCCTAGACGAACGGACCGTATTGTTTAGAACTCGATAAATATTTTATCGGAGTGCAAAAATAGAATCAAATTTCTTTTTTACCAAGAAAAAAGCACAAAAAATTAGCCATATTTTTGAGGCTGGGACTGTTTTCTACTTTTATAGTCTATGAGGACCTGGATACTTCCGTGTGGATTTCTTGAAGGTGAGGGCTGTAGAAATGATCAAGCCCTGGGCCATAGATACAGATCAGCCGAAAAGTACCCAGTAGATGAGGAAGGGTATATCAAGCTTTCCATGAATGCTTTACTGGTGGAAAGAGGTGCTCAGAAAGTGGTTTTGATCGATCCGGGACCGCTGATTTTCTGCCTGCCAGATTGACGCAGGAATATGGTTTGAAAATTCCCCTTCCCCTTGAGGATGGCTTGCAGGAGGCAGGGTTGCAGTGCCGGGCAAATCACGGATGTGGTTTTTACCCATCTTCATTTTGATCATGGCAGTGGGGCATTTAAAAGAATTCCCGGAAACATTGTGAAACGTTTTCCCAATGCACGATACCATGTTCTAAAGAACATTACAGGTATGCCATGAACCCGGATCCCGGGGAAGCAAATTCATTTAGCACGGTACTTCTTCAAGCATCTGGACGAGATTCACTGGTTGGAGGAGTGGGATCATTGACTGGATTAACGTTCCAGGTATTTAACGGACATACCCGGGGCATGGTTGTACCAGTGATGACGATTATGAACGGAGCGAATATGTTTTATGTCGGACCTGGTTCCCATGGAACTTTTCCTGGAACCCGAAGTGTGGTGCGGATATGATCTGGATTCCAGCTTATTGCTCCGGGAGAAACAGGACTTTCTAAGAAATCTGGATCCAGGATCAAGAATTATACTATTTCATGACACGCTTACAGAGAGTGTCTTATGCTAGTAAGTTTCCAGTAGTACTTTAAGTATCTCTTTTCCTGCTTCAGAAACTTTTGTACCGGGACCGAAGATGGCAATAACCCCTGCTTTATAGAGGTATTCATAATCCTGGGCAGGGATGACTCCTCCTGCTATGACCATAATATCTTCCCGCCCGAGTTTTTTAAGCTCCTGAATGACCTGTGGAATCAAAGTCTTATGTCCTGCTGCCAGGGAGGATACCCCCAGAATATGAACATCATTTTCAACCGCCTGTTTGGCGGCTTCTGAGGGAGTCTGGAAAAGTGGCCCAATATCCACATCAAATCCCATATCGGCATATCCGGTACTGACCACTTTGGCTCCGCGGTCATGTCCGTCCTGACCCATTTTGGCAATCATGATCCTGGGTTGCCGTCCTTCTTTGGAAGCAAATTCCTCAGCCAGTTCGCAGGCTTCACCAAAGGCTTTATCCTCTCCTGATTCTGAAGAATACACTCCCGAAATGGAGCGGATCACTGCTTTGTATCTGCCTGAAACTTTTTCAATAGCTGTGGAGATTTCTCCCAGGGTGGCCCGGTTTTTGGCTGCTTCAACCGAAAGTTCAAGTAAGTTACCTTTACCAGTTTTAGCACATTTTGTTATAGCCTGTAAGGATACTTCGACCCTTTGATTATCTCGCTCCTTTTTAAGCTGGGCCAGGCGCTCAAGCTGGGCCTGGCGGACGGCAGTATTATCAACTTCAAGTATATCGATGGGATCTTCTTTTTCCAGGCGGTACTGGTTTACCCCAACGATGATATCTTTGCCGCTATCAATCCTGGCCTGCTTTCTGGCAGCTGCCTCTTCAATTCGCATTTTCGGAATCCCGGTCTCAATGGCATCAGCCATTCCTCCCAGTTCTTCTATCTCTTCAATATGCTGCCATGCTCTCTGTGCAAGCTCGTGGGTTAGGCTTTCCACATAATAAGATCCTGCCCAGGGATCCAGCGATCGGCAAATCTCAGTTTCTTCCTGGAGGTGTAGCTGTGTATTTCTGGCAATTCGGGCAGAAAAATCAGTGGGCAGGGCAATGGCCTCATCCAGGGCATTGGTATGCAGGGACTGGGTATGCCCCAGTGCCGCGGCCATGGCTTCTACGGAGGTTCTGGCCACATTGTTAAAGGGATCCTGTTCGGTAAGGCTCCATCCAGAGGTCTGGGAATGGGTCCTGAGGGCCATAGATTTGGGATTTTTAGGATTAAACTGTTTGACCAGTTTGGCCCAGAGCATTCGGGCTGCCCTCATCTTGGCAATCTCCATGAAATGGTTCATCCCGATGGCCCAGAAAAAAGAGAGCCTGGGAGCAAATGCATCAATATCGATTCCGGCCTTTACCCCGGTACGCAGATACTCCAATCCATCCGCCAGGGTATAAGCCAGTTCAATATCAGCAGTGGCTCCGGCTTCCTGCATGTGGTATCCGGAGATACTGATGCTGTTGAATCTGGGCATCTTCTGCGAAGTGTACTCAAAAATATCCGCAATGATCTTCATGGACATGCTCAGGAGGATAGATGTAGGTATTCCGCACCATGAACTCCTTCAGGATATCGTTCTGGATGGTCCCGCTCAACTCCTCAAGGGAGGCTCCCTGTTCCAGTCCGGCTACAATATAAAAAGCCATGATGGGCAACACGGCCCCGTTCATGGTCATGGAAACCGACATCTTGTTCAATGGGATCTGGTCGAAGAGAACCTTCATATCCAGGATGGAATCGATGGCCACGCCTGCCTTGCCCACATCTCCTTCCACCCGCTCATGATCAGAATCGTAACCGCGGTGAGTGGCCAGGTCGAAAGCCACGGACAGCCCTTTTTGTCCTGCTGCCAGGTTCCGGCGGTAAAAAGCATTGGATTCTTCTGCTGTGGAAAAACCGGCATATTGCCTGATGGTCCATGGGCGCATGGCATACATGGCCGAATAGGGTCCGCGCAGAAAGGGTGGTAAACCGGCTGCATAGTCCAGGTGTTCCATATGCTCCAGATCTTTCTTGCTGTAAGATGGCTTGATGGAAATATGTTCCGGGGTTTCCTACAGGTCTTCGAACCCATCTCCTTTTGAGAGGGGATTTTAAGATCCCGGAAGTTTATTTGGCTGAAATCTGGTCTCATGGGAGTCAAATGTCAGTTTAGGCGTATATGAAAATTTATGAAAATAAGAGTTTGTTGAAGCGGGTCAGGGTCTCGAGTACGTTGCTTTTCCTGTGAATGAAATGCTCAAGGCCTGCCTTCTTCAATTCCTCGACGGCCTCATCAGGATACCCTGCTACCACTACCAGTGGACAGGCCGGAGAGTGCTTTTACAGCAACTGGTGCAGTTTCCCGGTATACCTCGTCGCTGAACTGCAGAGGACGACTATGTCGAAATCTCCGGAAGAGGC
This sequence comes from uncultured Bacteroidales bacterium, assembly GCA_963792395.1. Taxonomy (GTDB): domain Bacteria; phylum Bacteroidota; class Bacteroidia; order Bacteroidales. The sequence continues at coordinate 128,978 of CAWBWE010000009.1, read as the reverse complement.
GAAATGTTATTCCTTCTTCCACATCTTTGAAAGGGCTCTGGTCCACAATTTCGTATCCGGCACAGGCAAAGAAGTTCGCGGCAAAAGTGGCTCTGGCGGTCATCCATGCTGGATTTCCGTATTTAAGCAAGCAGGACCCTGGGTTTTTTGGCGCTTCCTTCTGTATCCAAACGGAGTTTTTCAAAGGGAGAAGAGAGCCGGAATGTTTGGAGAGGTCGGAGGGTCGAGCTTGCAGGATCCTATTCGGGCTTTTCAGGGGCTGTAATCAGCTGCTGCAGGTGCATTTCATGGAAATTCGGGTAGGCATTGGTCCCCAGTATCCTCCCCTGTCCGGATGCGGCCCGGTCCGTTTTTTTCTTCCGTGAAGCCTCCGTCCTATCCTGGATCCATCCAGCTGCAAAAGCCTTACGGAATCCTCCCATGGACTCCACTTCGCAGAACAGGTCCCAGGCTTTCTCTGCGATGGAATCGGTCAAATTCTCTATGTAATAGGAACCCGAGGCCGGATCGGCTACCTGGTCAAAGTGTGCTTCTTCGCGAAGGATGTTTTGTATGTTTCGGGCGATGCGATTGGAAAATACAGTGCCTTTTCCATTGGGATAATCGAAGGGCAACACATTCACCAGGTCCGCTCCTCCAAGAATGGATGACATGGCTTCCGTGGTCCCGCGCAGCATATTTACATGCGGATCATAAAGGGTCATGTTCCATTCGGACGAGACCGAATGAATCCGGATGTTTGCCAGGGAGGAATCAACTCCGTAGGCCTCAGCAATTTGTGACCAAAGAATTCGGGCAGCCCTGAGTTTGGCAATCTCCATGAAATAGTTAGGCCCTGAGGCCAGGGTCAGATGCATGGCATCCTGGGCCGAAAGGGCATCGATCCCTTTGTCGGTCAACAGGGCCATGTATTCACTGAACATGGCCATGGAAAATGTCAGTTCCTCTACCAGCGTGGCGCCGGCATTTTGGATCAGTGCTCCATTTACCTCTATGGTCCTTAATTGGGGGGAAGCCTCTTTCACTGCAAGCAGCAGCTTGCCAATATTCTCAAAACCGGCAACAGGTATTCCTGTTTTCGCCATCATTCCCAGGGGATCGGCCCCCAGGGAGCCCTTTAACTCCGAGGGGTCCGTTCCTTTTTTAGCAGCAAGTTTGCAGAGCCCCGAGTAGATGGCATCGGCACCCAGACAAGCGCTGAAGTGTATTTCGGTTTCCTTGAAGCGGAATGTCACGGAGTAAGGCTTCCAGCATTGAAAGATCAGGTATCCGGGCTTCGCCAAGCTGAATGCAAAGGGCCTGAGCCCCTCCCTTTAGGGCAGACTTTATTTTTTCGTTGGCTTCCTGTAAATCTTTCCCAGTGCATATGTTCTGACAAATGGTCCACCCGTTGGGGGCATCCGAATTATTTCTCAGGCTCCCGATCCCCTCCAGGTATTCCAGGGAGCTAATATCCTCCTGCCGGTAGAAAGGTCTTACTGGAATCCCTTCATCACTTTGCCAGATCAGATTCTTCTGGTAATCAGCACCCTTCAGATCGACTTTGATCTTCTCTTCCCACATGGAGGTGCTGATCTCCGGGAAGTCCGCAAATAACTTTTTGTTCCCCTCGTTTTTCATGGTTTGTAGAAATGAAGTACAAAGAAACTACTTTGTGAACATCTTAACAATGTTTTTTATCATGCATAGAGGGGTGCATAACAGCTTCGCCCGGACTATGGAGTCGACGAATTTCTTGAGATAATCTGCTGTAAAATCCCTAAGGTGTACCGATCATCCTCGAGGGATCGACCCACTCGTCAAATTCCTCTCCTGTGAGGTATTTTAAAGCCAGGGCCGCTGCCTTAAGGGTAGTCCCTTCTTTGTGTGCCTTTTTGGCGATTTCGGCTGCTTTCTCATACCCGATATGCGTATTCAGTGCAGTGACCAGCATCAGGGAATTATTGAGATTTTCTTCAATTCTTGCCTTGTTGGGCTCTATTCCCACAGCGCAATGTTCATTAAAGGAGCTACAGGCATCCCCAAGCAGTCTCGCCGATTCCAGGAAATTAGCGATCATCATCGGTTTAAACACGTTGAGTTCGAAATGACCATTGCTTCCACCGATATTGATGGCTACATCGTTGCCCATCACCTGGGCACAGACCATGGTAAGAGCTTCAGCCTGAGTGGGATTTACCTTGCCCGGCATGATGGAAGAGCCTGGTTCGTTGGCGGGAATGATGATCTCCCCGATGCCACAACGTGGTCCGGAAGCCAGCATACGAATGTCATTGCCGATTTTCATAAGGCTCACCGCCAGCGTCTTCAAAGCACCATGAGTTTCTACGATCGCATCATGAGCTGCCAGGCCTTCGAATTTATTGGAGCCTGTAATAAAGGGAAGATCAGTAAAACGGGCGATGTTCCTGGCAACCAGTTTGGCATATCCTTCAGGAGTGTTGATCCCGGTTCCTACTGCGGTTCCACCCAGGGCAAGTTCAGTGAGGTGGTCCAGGCTGTTGATCAGTGCTTTCAAACCATGATCCAGCTGGGAGACATATCCGGAAAACTCCTGTCCAAGAGTCAGGGGAGTCGCATCCATCCAGTGGGTACGTCCAATTTTTACCACGTTCATAAAGGCATCCGATTTCTCTTTAAGCGTGTCACGCAAATCCTTTATGCCGGGTATGGTTGTTTCAGTGAGCATTTTATATGCGGCAATATGCATGGCGGTGGGGAAGGTGTCGTTGGATGACTGGGACTTGTTCACATCATCGTTGGGGTGTATCAGCCGTTCGCCTTCGCCCAGGGTGTTTCCCTGGATCACATGGGCCCGGTTGGCCACTACCTCATTCACATTCATGTTGGACTGGGTTCCGGATCCGGTCTGCCAGACTACCAGAGGGAACTGATCTTCCAGTTTCCTCTCGATAATTTCATCACAAACCTGCATGATCAGATAGGCCTTCTCTTCTGAGAGCACTCCAAGCTCCAGGTTGGTGGCAGCTGCAGCCTTTTTCAGATAACCAAAAGCCTGGATAATCTCCCCGGGCATCCGGCCATCTCCAATTTTGAAATTCTCTTTTGAACGCTGGGTTTGCGCGCCCCAGTACTTATCGGCAGGCACCTTAACCTCGCCCATGGTATCTTTTTCAATCCTGGTTTTCATGATGAGTATATTTTGAGTTAAATATACTCAATCGAATTCAAGCAAAAGCAGGAAAAAAAAATGTTCTTTGAAAGAAATTGAATCAGGAGTCGGCCTTGGCCAGAAGAATGGTAATGTAGTTGTATGCGGTATCAGATTCCACACCCACTCCGCACTGAGTCACATCTTCCAGAAGGATTGCTTCACCACCGGGCAACTGCAGCAGTTCTTCCAGGATTTCATCTTCATCACCGGATGTGGTTTTGAGCACCAGGGAGTTCAGGTTATAAAAATTATATTTTTCAAGTAGGGCATCCCAGTGGATATCCAGGCCATCCGTGTTAACTCCCACGACTCCGTTGGCCATTTTATAGGAATATACCTGCGCTTCCCCCACCACAAAGTACTGGTGTACAAAGGGACCATTTTCGCCTTCGGCGATCCGGAAGTCCCTTATGTTTTGATAGATCAGGTTCTCAATGTTCTTGATCTGAACGTAAGGCCCGTTATCCTTCTTGCAGGAATAGAAGAAAAGGGGGAATACCAGGAAAAGGAACAGTGGAATCTTTTTCATATTCTTCACTTTTATTAAGATAATACGAAAAGCGAAGAAAAAAGGTTGCTTATAGCTGGTCGATGTTCTCCGGCGGATCTCCTACGACTGCCTTGTATTTTCCTTCCACAATGGGACGATGAATAAGTTTTGGATTTTCCACCATTACTTTGATCCATTCTTCGTCCGTGAGATTTAAGCCCTTGAGTTCTTTGCGGTAGGCTTCCTCCTGGGTGCGTATCAGCTGGAAGGGTTTCACATGCAACTTCATGACCAGGGCGCTCAGCTCCGTTTCCGTCAGGGGTTCTTTCAGGTATTCGCGCACCTGGAATTCCATCTTTTTTTCTGTGACATACTTTAGTCCGGCACGACTTTTTTTGCAGCGGGGATTGTGGTAGATGGTAAACATATTTATGGAGTGTTAGGAACTTAAATATAGTAAATGTTCCCAGAATTCCGGGGCCCCTATTTCCAATTTTAAAATGAAAAACCGGGATCAAATAAGTAAACAGCAGCCTGCCTACTCTTGCTCCACGGCCTCTTTTTTCTCTTTGTTCACCGCATTGGCATCCAGCACAAACATACCTCTCCCATGAGTGGCAACAATGATCATATTTTCGCGGGGGTGGATGGCCAGATCATGCACATAGGTGCAGGGAAGATCGCCCAGAACCTCCCAGCTTTTCCCCTTATCCAGGGAGACGTAAGCGCCCACATCAGTTCCCAGGTAGAGGATATCCTTCTTTTCCGGATCTTCCCGGATCACATTCACCGGTCCGGCCGGGATGTTTGCAGAGATATCTTCCCAGGTATTCCCAAAGTCGGTGGAACGCCACATGTAAACCGCAGCATCATCATCCCTGCGCCCCGTCTGTGTCACATAAACGGTGCCGAAATCATACCTGGAGGCTACAATCCTGGAGATCCATCTCACTGGCAGGGGTTCTTTCCGGATGTCTTCCCAACTCAGCCCACCATCTTTTGTTCTCCAAAGCCTTCCGTCATCGGTGCCTGCATAAAGCAACCTGGAATTGAAGGACGATTCCTCCAGGGCGGTGATCGTCTGGTAGCTGATATCCCCCTGTTTTCCCGGATCGTTGTAGGTGAGGTCGGGGCTGATCTGTTCCCAGGTGCCTCCCTTATCGGTAGATTTTAATACGTGCTGAACCCCATGGTATACAATATCCGGATTGTGATCGGATAGCAGGGTAGGAGCCATCCACTGTCCTCTGAATTCAGGCTCTTCCGGAAAGGTTTCATGCAGCACCCACTCCATATCGTCGGGATAGCTTTCCACAGTGGCTTTGGCCAGTTTTCCATAAAAAAGAGAAGCATAGATGGAGTTGTTATCCCTGGGATCCACCACATGGGTACTTCCTTCTGCTCCGAGTGTATATTCCCATTCGGTGGGCCTAATCCTGTCTCTTCCCCCGGAGAGATCTACTTCAGTATAAAAGCTATGGTGGTCCTGGATGGAGCCATAAACCCTGAAGGGCTCGTGGTTATCAAACTCGACGTTATAGAATTGTGCCAGGGGCAACTCTTTGATCAGGTTCCGCCAGTTCTCCCCTTTGTCGTAGGAGACTGCAGAGGCCGCCATCGTGGGCCGCAAGGATATAATTGGAGTTATCGGGATCGATCCACATGCCGTGCTGATCCGCATGGATCTTCCCCCGGATGGGTTCACAGGTGGCCCCTCCATCGGTGGAAATATTGATCCATAGACCCAGGGTGTAGACCCGGTTTTCGTCATTGGGATCCACACGCATCTGGCCAAATACCCATCCGTAGGTTCCGGAGTGACCCGACATGTATTTTTTTGTTTCCTCGGTGAGTCCGCTCACCTGCTTCCAGTTCTCCCCGGCATCGTCGGACCGGTAAAGGGTGGCACCCTTGATCACATCCTCCTTGGGTCTTCCATAGGAGTCCAGTTCTCCCTCTTCCGCCTTAAAGGCGATCTCATAATCATCCACAAAAGCGTATAGCACATCCGGATTGGAGCGTGCCAGGTCAATACCGGTGCGTCCCATGTAATTAGAGGCAGGCAATCCGGCGCTCAGTCTTTTCCAGTTCTTGCCACCGTTCGTAGTTTTCCACAGACCGTTGTTTTTATGGGAAGCATAGGTACGGGGATCGTTCCATTTCAGACGCGTACGCTGCCAGGTGGTGGCATAGAGGACCTCCGGATCCCGAGGATCCATCACCAGGTCGTTGACTCCACTTTCCGGTCCTTTGTAGAGTATTTTTTCCCAGCTTTCCCCTCCGTTGGTCGTCTTATAAAGTCCACGCTCCTTGTTTTCCGTCCACTCATGACCTGATGCAGCTACATACACGACATCGGGATTTTCCGGGTGGACCAGGATACGGGAGATGGTAAATGTTTCCTCGAGGCCCATATGAGCCCAGGTCTTTCCCCCATCTGTTGTTTTCCAGACTCCGCAACCGGGATTGGAAGATCTGAAGATATTGGCTTCACCGGTCCCTACCCATACGATTTCAGGATCGGAGGGTGAAGTGGACAGGTCGCCAATGGTGCTGGTGCCCTGGTGCTCGAACAGGGGTTCAAAGGTAACACCTTCATTAATGCTTTTCCAGACACCCCCTGATGCGGTGGCTACCCAGATGGTATAGTTTTGTCCTTTGGGCCCGATGGCTTCCACATCCGTGCAGCGTCCGCTGATATTGGTGGGACCGATAAATTGCCAGTGCAACTCTCCGAAGGCGGAGCTATCCCGCATGTCCTCATGGCTTTGATACATCTTCAGTTTCTCCTGTCCGCTGAGTTCCGGTGCTTTCACCTGGGCACCCAGTGTTATGGCGACCAAAAGAAAAAATGGGGTAAGGAATTGCGCTCTCATAGATCCGTGGATGGGTTTACAAGCTAAAATTAGTTAAGTTTTTGTTATTTTGCTTCAAATCCGAAGGTATGCAGATACTTATTGTGGAAGATGAAAGCTCTTTGATGGATTCCATGGTTTCCTATTTGGAAATGGAAGGCTTCAGGTGCGAGCGGGCAGCAGATTATTGTACAGGGGTAGCCGTAATTGACAAACATGACTATCTGTGCATGCTGATCGACCTGAACCTGCCGGATGGAGATGGGCTTGATCTCGTGAAGCTTGCCAGGGAGAATGAATCAGAATCGGGCATTATTATTATCTCCGCCAGGAATGCCATTGAACAGCGGGTGAAAGGGCTGGATGCAGGGGCAGATGATTATCTGGTAAAACCTTTTCATCTGTCTGAACTGGCAGCCAGGGTGCATTCCGTGGTCAGGCGAACACGTTTAAAAGGAGGAGAGGTACTGCAATTTGACCGGATAAAGGTGGAGCCGGAAGAACGAACCTGTTATGTGGAGGATAAGCAGATCGACCTGACCCAAAAGGAACTGGACCTGCTTCTGTACTTTATGGCCAATCGCAACCGGGTGGTAACCAAGGAGAGCATTGCAGACTATCTGTGGGGGGCATATGGGGGTGATTACGGGTCCTATGATTTTGTCTATACACATTTAAAAAACCTGAGGCGGAAATTGATGGATGCTGGCTGTCCCGATTATGTGCAGAATATTTATGGCATCGGGTATAAATTTTCCCTGGATTAACAAGCATGAAACTCCTGACCAAATCAACTCTCCTGATAGCAACGCTGTCCCTGTTCCTTTTCTTTATCATGGGGGTCATCTTTTTTCAGGTACTCAAAAACATGAGTTTGTCGAACCTGGACAGAGAGCTGGGTGATCTGAAGGAGATAGTGGTCGATTACCTGGCGGATTATGACGGGCTGGAGCTCAGGACTATTCCAGGGATAGATTCCATCTGGATTCAAGCCGTGGGAGAAAATGTTCAGGGAGGGGATATTTATGAGGATACCCTGATGTTGGATCCGAAAGATGAGCAGTTCAGGACCTTTCGATACCTGCAGTTCAGGTATGAGAAGGAAAACAGTCATTACCTGGTTAAAATTTACAAGTCCACCACCCCCACAGATAAGCTGGTGGAGCGGGTTACCCTGATGATTACCCTGATGGTTATTCTCTTCCTTACGGGTGTGTTTATTTTAAACAGGTTTATTTTTGCCAGTTTGTGGAAGGACTTTTTTGAGGCCATTGAGAAATTAAAGCGATTCGAGACCACCAAGGAACCTGTGATATTAGGGGACCAGGATATCCAGGAGTTCGATGAACTCAAGCGGGTACTGGAAGTTATGACCCGACGGCTGGCCAACGACTATAAAGAGCTGAAAGAGTATACCGACCATACTACCCACGAGTTGCAAACCCCCCTGGCAGTAATCAAATCCAAGACAGAACTGCTGATTCAATCGAAAAATCTGGGAGCGGAAGAGATGAAGTGCCTGGAGGCGATCAATACCAGTGTCCACCAGTTATCCAGACTCAACTCCACACTGACCCTGATCACCCGCATTGAAAACAGACAATTCACTGAAAAGGAGGAGATAAAACTCACCGAACTTCTGGAACGGCATCTGAACCTGTTGCAGGATTATAGCCAGTTGAAAGGAATTAAAATTGAAAAAAAGTATCGGGATGAAGGGCGGGTGCTTTTAATGGACCAGGGCCTTGCGGATTTGATGATTGGCAATCTCCTGAAAAATGCAATTGTGCATAATCGGGAGAGTGGGATCATTGTTCTGGAAACCAGACCGGATAGTCTGATCATCAGAAATGACGGGCCTCCGCTGACATTCAGCCAGGAGGAACTTTTTACCCGTTTTGTCAGAGACAACAAGCGAACCGGGAATTTTGGCCTGGGGCTGTCACTGGTAAAAAAGGTGTGTGAAAACTATGGGTTTAAAATAAATTATACCTTTGATAACCAACGGCATACCTTTACAGTGCTGCTGCCGGATTAATCTCTTCAGAATTTCTTCAGAATCATGTATTATACTTGTGTTGTAGTTATCAGGCATAAGGTAACAACATAGCTAAATTGGAATAAAAAAAACCATCTGGAGAGAAAATCGGGTGGTTTTTTTTATTTTACATGCCTGTTATGGTTTACTCATTTGCATTTAAGATCCATATTATCATCAGTTCGATAACTCTGCTGGCAGGGATATCCACCATTGTATTGTCCATTGAAGGCCTCGCAGTTAAAAGGGGATACCGAAGGAGCGATCATGTGCTTTCCCTGGTATTCAACGTGGCGCTCTATTTACAACTGATCCTGGGTTTTCTGGTGTATTACCTGCTTCGTTCTGATCTGGTAGGACCTGTATGGGAAGTGCCGAATACCCAGAATGATGCCTCTCTCAGGTTCTGGGCCATTGAACACATCGCCCTGATGATTTTTGCGCTCTTCCTGACGCAGCTGGGGAGGATCTTTATTAAAAAATCAAAGGACCCTTTCAGAAAGTTCAGAGCTTCCCTGTTCTATTTCGGGACCTCCCTGCTATTAATCCTGTTCTCCGTTGGGATGGCACTAACGTAAGGCTGAACATCGTTTTAGGCGACACAGACCTTCCTAATACCCTTCCGGACTGATGTTTTTCTGTGAAGCAGAAGATTTTAGTGTGACTTTCAGCCGCTTGACTGTCTAAATTATATATAATGCCCCATGAAGAATTTATTTTATTTACTCAGTGTAATTTTCCTTTTCACCCTTCAGACGGAGGCTCAGATTTATTTAAATCTCAGTGAGCAAGAGCTCTCAATTAAGGAGGAGACCTATCCTGCCTGGGTTTTCCCTCTTGCCGGTGCTCCTGAGGAGGCTCTTAAGGACCTGGCTAAATTTTGCAAGCAGCGAAATAGTATTAAAATGAAACGGGTGAGTAACGATCTGTTCATGGCAAAAAAGATTAGATTACCCGCTGTTTCTAAACTCCGTGGAGACCTGATAGGCTATGCCTTTAGCCTGGATATGGAGGAACAAATGGGCGTCGTATTTCTTTTTGGTTATGATATTGCCCTGAACAGCAGGAATCGACCGGTAGAAATGGAGAGCATGCGTAAATATGTGAAAAGCTTTATGTCCTATCATTTTGAGCAGGAATATAACAGACAGGTGAAGATCCAGGAGAAAGAGCTTGGTGCACTTGAAAGAGAGCGAGGCCAGGACCTGAAAAAGATCAACAATCTGACCAATAAAGTAAACAATCTTGGAAAAAAGATTGGCAAGGCCACGGAAACTGCTGAAATCGAAGCACTGGAGAAAGAAATCAGAGCCCTCGAGGCAGAAGTGAGACAACTTATGGACCTGGTGCCCGGATTGGACCAGCAAATTATCCAACATCAGGACAGAATGGACCAGCTCCTTGCAGAATCACATCAGTATCTTGGAACAATCGGGAATCTTTAATTCTTCAGGATTAGCTAAGGCCTGTGTGCTTATTCAATCCCTGACCGGGATCCAAGCCGACGGCTTTTCATGCTGGCTTATCGCAGAGATGCCTTGCTCAGAATATGTTCCGGGATCTCCACATTAAACCTGATTTCATCGATAATAAATTCGGTACCGGCCCCTGTTTTAAGCATGTCCTTAAAGGTCATTTTCCCGGGATACCAGCGCGAACCATGCTGCTGAATATTTGTTAACTCCGTCATTTTAAGTAATTTACCACTTTTCGCGTAAAGCTCTTCTTTCAGGGGTATGTAACGTGACTTATCCACCCAGAGCTTGCGCATCTGGTAGGCCACATCCTCTTCTGTGGCTTTCATTTCCAGGATCCAGCAATCTCTTTCCCCAATGGTCTCTGAACCCAATACTCCTGCATCATATACCTCGCTCAGTTTCCTGTCGTCCATCATGTCCTCGTAGCTTAGGTCCGATCCCATCACCGACTGCCTCAGCATGTGTCCGGAGATCTGGATGGTCCGGTCCGTGGAGGGAGAGAAGATCCAGAGCTTATCCTCCAACTTCAGCATTTTGGTTCCTTTCTCCCGTGCGGGAGCCAGGTACTCGGTAAAGGAGGATTCCCCCTGCCCCCAGCTTTCCGACTCTACGGTCCTGGAGCTGCGCGGACCGTGAATAATCATTTTTGATTTTACGTAACGGGTCTCGGCCGACATATTGTCGTCGATCCTGTCCAGGATCTCATTGCCCGTTGGTTGAGCCCATAATGCACTTGTAAATAGGAGCATCAGAGCAACTATATGAATATTATATTTAGTATGTATCATGCCTGTAGTTCTTTAAAAAGTTGTGCCGTTTTTCTTTTAAATATCCCGATCCCTGCCAGGGCGGTACCTATGGCCGTAGCCAGAACCCCGGGGATAAAGCCGATGAAGTAGGCATCGGGAGTGATCCTGGCCCTCATGACGCTCTGCATCATCATGCTGGAGCTCCCCATCATTCCCCCAATGTCGATCCCCCTGGTTAAGAGCGATGCAAAGAACAGGCCAAAGGCGGTGCCCAGGATGGATCCGGCCAGGCCGATAAAAATGGATTCGGTGATCAGACTCCTGTAGATATGCCTTTTCTCCTCGCCGATGGCTATTCGTAATCCCATCTCCCCGTAGCGGCGCAAGCCGCCCAGCAGTCCTGAATTCCAGAGGACGATGGCCATGGCAATCATAAATATGCCAATGATGAGGCTCTTGAAATAATCCATAATATCGAGCATCATGGTCATGGTTCCCTGGTCACGCAGGGAAAGCATCACAGGGGAGAACTCGTCTTCCGGATTATCGTATCTCTCGTTGAAAGCGGCTGAAATGGAGGCGGCCTGGAGGTCATCGTATTCTCCGTCAGGTAGAAATCCCAGGATCTCGCCGGTGGCATCCTGCATATCCAGGGCCATGCGGATACTGTTTATATCAGCCACCATGCCTCCACGGTCCATGGCTGTAGCCCCGAATTTGATTGTTCCACAAACTATGAAGTTAGTGATGGACATGGCCCCGTACATGGTGGTGCTTATCAGGGTTACCTGGTCTCCGGGGCCCACCTCCAGTTTGGTGGCAAATTCATCACTCAGTATGATTTCTTCCAGGTTCTGTATCATTCGGCCCCGGACCAGGGATTTCTCCAGGTTCAGGCGCTCTGCTTCCTTACTGTCCGGGGATAGCAGGTCCACCGCCATACCGCCGCCAGGCCCCTGAGCTTTTGTTTCCCCGTTTTCATCCGGGGCATCCACCAGTCCCCCGAATTGGATTCGTTCGGCCCATTCCATCCCGGGGTATTCTTCTTTAACCTGTCCGAGAATCTTTTCGGTACCCAGCAGGGCCAGGTCGTTGGGTTTCTGGTCCACATTCTCATTGTAGGCCTTGCTCATGATCTTTACGTGCCCCGTGGCAAAACGGGCATTAAAGACGATCATGTCACCCAGCACGCCGGTCACCCAACACTGCATCAGGACCACAAGGGTGACCCCGGTGGCCACTACCAGGATGGGCATCAGGCTCCTGGACCGGTCCCTGAACAATCCTTTTAAATAAAATCGTAACATGTTTTCTATTTTTTAAGTTATTGGATTTTGCCCCGAATGGCATCGTTGGGATTCATCTTGCTGATTTTTCTCGAGGGTAAGTAACTGACCATGGTCGTGGCAAGTGTAACCAGGATGATGGAACCTATAACCAGGATCAGACTGTAGTAGGGATACATATGTTCAGCGGCTGCCATTCCAAAATCGTCTGTCCCTTCAGGCATTTTAATCCCGGATTTTTGTGTCCAGAGCAGAAGGGGGAATCCATAGAGAGCCCCCAGGATCACTGCCAGGATGGCATGCATGCCCCCTTCCACGGTAAAGATCCCAACCACCTGCTTACGGGTCATCCCCATGGCTATGTAGGTTCCAATCTCACGCTGCCGGCGGAAGATGGAAAGTACCTGAGTGTCAAATACCGCCAGAAGAGCCAGGGCCAGGATGATGGTATAGAAAATGGAACCTCCTACACTTTTCATTTGTATCATTTCTTCCAGTTCCTTAAACAGGATGTCATGACCCTTGAATTCCCAGCCGGCAAGGGTGCTTCCATCCTCGGGGGCACTACCCATGACCACCATGGTGGCCTCTCCGGGCATGCCAGTTATTTCCTGGAGTGATCTTCAGGGGAATCCAGACCTGTCCCTGGTCCACCGCGGGGACAGTAGAATAGAAAATCCCCGAGATTTTAAGCTCGGTGGCATCAAAAGTACCGTTCACATCTCTCCAGCGGATCAGCAGGTTATCTCCTTCCTGAAGACCGGCCGATTTAGCCAGGCGGGTACCCACCATAGCCGTAATCTCTTCCGATTCAGGATCCAGTTTTTGTGTGGGGAGGGAAAGCAGCTTCTGCCGGGTATCAATTCCCCGCAGCAGCACTCCCATCATCCTTCCTTCCGGGTATATGGTGGCCTGGGTGATAAGGACCGGCGCTGCATTGCCCTCTGCAGCCAGGGCCTCCAGTTCAGCCGGTACTGGCGTATGGGCATCGACCAGGGTCATGGGATCATAAGGGTCGTACATCTCATGCCAGTATTGTCCATCGGCAACTTCCCAGGCGATGGTTTCGATCCGTGCCTGACGGTCCCATCCCTGGTAAAGTCCGTTCATATAGACAATCAGCACATAGGCCAGGGATAGGACAAAGACGATGAGCAGTGTCCGTAGACCAGCGCCCATGAGATTCTTATAGGCTAATTTGAATGCGATCATGAGTTTCGGGTTTTTATGTTTTCATCTGAAACCACCTTGCCATCTTCAAGCCGGATGATCCTCCTCAGGTATCCGATCACCTTTTCATCATGGGTGGCAAATACAAAGGTGGTTTTCAGTTCCTTGTTCAATTTCTCCATGGTCTGGAGAATGTGATGAGAATTTTCTGCATCCAGGTTGGCAGTGGGCTCGTCGGCCAGAACCAGATCCGGTTTTTTTACCATGGCTCTGGCAATGGCCACCCGCTGGCTTTCACCCCCTGAAAGCATGGGAGGTTTTGACTTGATCTTATCTGTAAGTCCCACCCACTCCAGGGCTTCCAGGACTGCCGCCCGGCGTTCTGCAGCTGGTGTCCTCAGCAGCAGGAGGGGGAACTCTACGTTTTCATAAACGGTGTAAACGGACATCAGGTTGTAGGTTTGGAAAATGAACCCAATGTGATTTTTTCTTAAGGTTGCAGCCACTTTTGGATTCATCTGGCCGGAGGCGATGCCCAGGACATTGGTTTCCCCTTTCGTAGGGGAATCCAGAGATCCCAGGATATTCAGCAAAGTGGTTTTTCCTGATCCACTGGGTCCTACAATGCCCGAAAACTCCCCTTTTGCGAAGGTGAGATCAATTCCGTTCAGGGCAGTGAATTCGCCTCCGCCAACGGGGAAACTCTTGACCAGGTTCTGGATGGTGATGATACTTCCGTTTTTCATTACTTCTTGTTTTATATGGTAGTTTTCTAATGATTAAATACAGCCATTAGCTGGAATCCCCAGCCGCCATAAAGGCTGGTACGGGGATCCACATTGTAGAGGGAATAGGTTTCCGGATTCCAGAATCCCATGAGGTAAAAGCTCCATTTATCGTAAGCGACCGACCAGTTGATGAAGCGGTAGAGGTTTTTATTGCTGAAGTCATAAAAGAGCATGGCACTTACAGTATGAATAATGTTAACAGGGTAGGAGGCAGACAATAGCCCAAAGGCAAGACCCTCATCGTTTGCGAAGGGCTCTCTCCCCTGCAGGTAGCCGAATCCTTCGACCATCATATTCAATCCGTTTCCCAGGGCGAAGGTGTAATCCATTCCTGCATTAATCAGGCTTTTATAATCCATTGGAGTATAGCTGAAGTCCTGCTTGCTCAGGGCCACTTCTGCCCACAGACCCACGACCAGGTCCAGTTTAAAGTCCAACCCGATCCGGTTCTCCGGGGAACTTTCTCCCAGGGTGATGGAATCCGGAAGGACCGGTCCGGGGTCAGCGGTGCGGTGGTGGTAGCTGGCTGCAATCTCACCGGTATAGAGAGGTAACTGCACCCGCCCTCCGTATTCAATACTGTTCTTCTTGCTGGGGACAAACTCCCAGCCCTTGATCTTGTCATCGCCATAAAGAGCCCAGGCCCAGATGTTGGCATTATTCAGGAAATAATAGCGGCCCAGCAAACCGTAGACTCCGTCAGTCAGCTGAAGGGGATCCCGTGGATCGATGCGATCGAACCACATCAGTGGCCGGAACATCTGTGCCGATCCGAAATTGATCTTCTGCAAACCGGCCCGAAGCTCAAACTGTTCGCCCGAGAACTTTACCCACATCCGGTAGGGAGAGAGCTCTTCATCCAGAACGATGGAGTCACCGCTGTAGATTCCACTGGCCCAGAGGTTGGCCGAAAATTCTCCTTCAAAGGTGTACTTACCGCTGGGAAGAGAGAAGCTAAGCTCGGGTATATAGCGCAATCCAGCCTGGGCCTGGAAAGGATCAGCCGGATTCAGGGTGGTCCATCCGATGGCCTGGCCGTTGAAGCCCAAAGTCTGTGCCTCTGCTTTCCAGGGAGTCAGCAGAGCGCTTAAAATCAAAGCCAGTATCAAGGCAATTCTTTTCATCACTTTTTCAAGTATGAACCTCCCTGTTGAGGATGCCGTAAAATAGAAAATTGGTAATTTCCATGACCAGATCCTGGGGATTGTTGTACATGTCCAGAAGCTCATCCTCATGAGCCATATCGATCAGCCGGTTCATGACAACCATGATAAATTCCACCTTGAGTTCTTTCCGGATATCGCCATTCTGTTGCGCCTTATGGAAATCATCTACAAATATTTGCATACTTTCTCCAGATACCTTTTCCAGATATTCAAGTAACTCAGGGTCGCCACTCTGAACATAATCTCTGAAAAACTCACTGCTCATGGTTTCGATTTGATCCCTTTTCAACTTGACCATCCCTAGGACTTTTTCCGGATACGGAATATCGCTGGCCAAAATTTGTTTGTATTTTTCCAGGGAATCCTGGAGAATCTTATCCATAATGGTTTTCACCAGGTCCATTTTATTGGTAAAGTATTTGTAGTAGGTCATTTTACTAATTCCTGCTTCTTTGCAGAGCTCCTCTATGGTGACCCTTTTAAAGCCAAACTTCCAGAACAGCTCTTTTCCGGTCTGCAGGATCTTTTGCTTTTTGGGGTTATACGCAGTGTTCATTATAATACGAAATATGTAATATGAAACAATATACGTACAAATATACAGCATTAAATATACGATTGTCAAGAAAAATCGTAAAAATCGTACACATATTTGAAAAAAGTCTGCAAACAAGGGCTTTGCAAACGGGCTGAAGGAATAAAAAAAAACCGCCCTTTTGAGGCGGTTCTTCCAATTCCATTTCTATCCGAATCTATTCTCCGCTTTTTCCATAGTTGGGAAGTACCCTGGCGCTGGGATCATTCACATCGCAGTTGTCCCATTCCTTATTGGGCATCCAGAAATCGGCCACCGTTTTGGAACGGCCCGGGAAGTGAGATTCAAAGATATCCCGGTACATGAGCGATTCTTTGGAAATGGGAGTGGCATGCGTGTATTTAAGCTCGGCATCCATCAGGTCCTCATCGCTATACATCTCCTCGGCATAGGCTTTCAGGTTGTCTACCACGCTGTGTCCCACTGCATCAGAGAAGGCCGCTTTTTCCCGGTACAGGATATCATGGGGGAGGTAATCCCCTTCAAAGGCCTTGCGCAGCAAGTATTTACCCACCCCGGTAAAGTTCATCTTCTTTTCCGGGAGGGATGCTCATCACATACTCGACGAAATCCAGATCACCAAAGGGAACCCTGGCCTCCAGTCCATTGGAAGAGATACTCCGGTCTGCCCGAAGTACATCATACATATAGATCTCTTTCAGTCGTTTCTCAGCTTCCTCCTGGAAAGCAGCAGGGAGACGGGGCAAAATCGGTGTACTTATACCCAAAGATCTCATCACTGATCTCGCCGGTCATCAGGACCTTGATATCGGTGTTTTCGCTGATGTACTTGCTTACCAGGAACATTCCCATGGAGGCCCTGATGGTAGTGATATCATAGGTTTCGATGTTAAAGATCAGGGTGCTCAGGGTGTCAAAGATATCCTGCTTGGTGAATAAGCACTTCGGTGTGATCTGCTCCCAGGTAGTCAGCAACGATCCGTGCATATTTGGTATCAATGGGATCTTTGTCGATCCCCACTGCAAAGGTCCGGATGGGTTTGTCCATCATCCTGGCAGCAATGGCACAAACCAGGCTGGAATCGAGTCCGCCGCTGCAAAGAAATCCTACCGGAACATCGGCATGTAATCTTTTTTCCACCCCTTTGGTGAGTAATGGTTTATCTGTGCGAAGACCTCCTCGGTATCATCCCCGGTATACGCTTCGACTGTTGCGATATCCCGGTAAGAAATGAATTTCTCACCATCGTAGACATGTCCGGGAGGGAAGGGTCTGACCACTTCACAAAGTTCACTTAGTGCTTTCATCTCACTGGCAAACATGATTTTGCCATCTGAGGCATAGCCGTAAAACATGGGGCGAATCCCCACCGGATCCCTGGCAGCATAGTATTTATCCACCTCGGCATCATACAGCACACATACAAACTCTGCATCCAGCCTGCGTGCAGTCTCCTCTATCCCCAGGTCCATAAACATGGGAATAATGACTTCACAATCGCTTTCCGACTGGAAAGCTGTATGAATCCCTGTATTCTTCCATCAGGCCTGGTAATTATATACCTCCCCATTGGCAACCAGGTGAAGCTCTTTATGGATCAATGGCTGATTACCATCATCTGAAGTATCTATGATCTTCAAGCGGTGAAATCCCATCCATCCTTTATCACCCAGATCACAGGCCACCGTATTATCAGGTCCCCTGTATCTGATTTTCTGAAACTCGCTGACCACACTAAGCCGCAACATTTTGTCTCCTCCTGTATACACTGAAAATCCACACATAATTCTAGTATTTATTACAAATTAAAACGAAACAGGCTTCAAATATATTAAACTATAATTAAAAGACATGAAAAATGGATAAAAAATTGAAAAAAGCATTCAATAACTTATAGATTGTAACTATTCATGGAGAAAATGGACGAGAAAGTGATAATCTGAAAGCAGAGTTCCGGGTATCAGCCGAACTCAGAAATGGATCTGAGAGATTCCATGTTGGCGATCTGGATGGTTTTACCATAGATTTTCAGAATGCCGTCCCTTCGAAATTCGCTTAAGGTACGAATCACATTCTCTGTGGTCATACCCACATATTCGGCCATCTCCTTTCGGGTAAGCGGAAGTTCGAACTCTTCGGTATAAATATACCTCTTTTGGCAAAATAGATCAGCAAGATAAGCCACCCTTCCCCTCAGGTGTTTTTTACGAATTTCCAGGGATTCGAGGATAATCGTATCCGCCACCTTGCTCATTTTTCTCAAGCAGGTTCAAGGCAAGCTTACCATTATTATTGATCAGGGATTTGATATCAGACATCTTCAGGTTGCAGGTAACGGAGTCTTCCAGTGCAGAAACCGAGTAATTATAACGATTGTCTGGAAAATACACTGAGCAGACTCACATAATCCATGGGTTTGGCAATGGTAATGATCTGTTCCTTTCCCGATTGATCGCTTCGGTATAGTTTTACCAGTCCGCTTTTTAAATAGGTGAAATCCGTAATCTGTGTTCCCTCCTTTATAATGGATTCTCCCTGCCGAATAATCCCTTTCAACCTTTCCCGTACACACATAAGTCCAGGTGTTTTTCATCCAGGTTGTCCACGAAAAGCTCCTTGAACTCACAATGTTCACAACTACAATCTGGGTCCATTGAGTCTAATTTAAAAGTGCTGGTCAACATATTCTGAATATGATAGTTGTCATGTTATGACAATTATCATATCGTTATTTGGATAACACAAAATTTCTACTGTTATTTTTGTAACAGTAATCACTGTAAACGTACAAGATAATAAATAACAAACAACAATATTATGAAAAAGATTTTAATACTGGGTGGAGGAACAGCGGGTACCATGATGGCCAACAAGCTTTTTAAGGCCCTGGATCGTCAGGAATGGGAAATTACCATTGTGGATCAGCATAAAACCCATTACTACCAGCCCGGATTTCTGTTCATTCCATTTGGTATCTACAACAAATCAGGATGTGATTAAGCCCAAGGGTGATTTTTTCCCTTCGGGGGTGAAGGTAATTTACCAGGAGATTGACAGAATTGAGGGTGAAGAGAACAAGGTCCACCTGATGGACGGTACCTGCACTGAAGTATGATTTCCTGATTATTGCTACCGGTACCCAGACCCGGCCCGATGAGACTCCCGGACTTCTGGGTGAATGAGTGGCGCAAAAGCATCTTTGATTTTTATACAGTTGAAGGTGCAGTGGCCTTGCAGCAGTTTTTTAAAACCTGGGAAGGCGGTAAACTGGTTATGTGCTATCTCCGAATTGCCCTTTAAATGCCCGGTGGCTCCCATTGAATTTGTCTGCCTGGCTGAGGCCTATTTTACAGAAAAAGGAATCAGGGATAAGGTGGATATCACCTATGTTACCCCACTTCCGGGCGCTTTTACCAAGCCCATTGCTACCAAGATGCTGAGCCAGCTTCTGGAGGACAAGAACATTAAAGTTGTACCTGATTTTTATCTCGAAAGTGTCGATAATGAAAAGAAGGTGATCAAGTCCTATGATGAGTCGGAAATTCCCTTTGACGTGCTGACCATTGTACCGGTGAATATGGGATCAGAGATGATCGAACGGAGCGGACTGGGGGATGATATGAATTACGTGGAAACGGATAAGGAGACCCTTGCAGTCAAAGAAATTTGAAAACATTTTCGTTCTCGGTGATGCCGCAAATATTCCCACCTCAAAAGCAGGTTCTGTGGCACACTTTGCAGCTGA
This sequence comes from uncultured Bacteroidales bacterium, assembly GCA_963792395.1. Classification (GTDB taxonomy): domain Bacteria; phylum Bacteroidota; class Bacteroidia; order Bacteroidales. The sequence goes on along the minus strand of CAWBWE010000009.1, from coordinate 109,481 downwards.
GATCCTTTTCGAGAATATGATGAATGCCATTGAGAACAGGCCACTTGACAGCCAAATTTGACGGGCATGCCAATTGCTATATTGAGACCGGATATGGCAAAGGTGCATTGATCGATTTCAATTACGATACCGAACCTCTTCCGGGAACTTTCCCGCTTCCGGGTATCGGGCCTTTTGGACTTTTGAAGAATACCAAGATCAATCACTATGGAAAAATGATCTTTCGCTGGATCTACTGGCATATTCTGCTGAAGGGAAAAGAAATGCCCATTGAGGCCCATATGACCATGGCCGGTAAGAAGAATAACATTGACTAATGCAGACAGAAGATGGCAGACAATACAACAAAACAGATTGCTGAATTGAACCAGAAGGTCGATACGATCCTGGAATATGTAAATCAGCAAAGATTAAAGTCCCAGGCCATTGATGACCTGGTCGCAGATGTTCTCAATCATTGGTAAGGATGCATATGATTCGACTGTGAAGGCCCTGGATGAGCACGAAGTGGTGCTCGATCCTGATCAACTCAGGGAACTTGGAATCAGAGTGGCCCAGAACGTGGGCAATTTTAACTACCCTGCTTGATACCATGGGGAGTGCGATGGACCTGCTGAAGGATGTGGGCCCCATTGCCAATGAGGTGATTATTGATACTACCAAAAAGCTTACATGAATTTGAGCAGAAGGGGTACTTCGAGTTTCTGAAAGAGTTCGGAGCCGTTATTGACAATATTGTGACCTACTATGGAGTGAACGATGTCCGAATGCTGGCCGATAATGTGGTAACCATTCTGGATACAGTGAAGAACCTGACTCAACCGGAAATGCTTAAGTCCATTGACACGGCGGTGAAAGTATTTTCCAACATGGAGACCGAAAATATACCTGAATACTCCATTTTCAGAGTGATGAGGGAAATCAACACCCCTGAGATGAAAAAAGCCTGGGGCTTCCTGTTCACCTTCCTGAAGAATATGTCAAAAATAAATACAAATAATAATTCATAAACATTAAAAACAGAACTTATGGCAACAAAAACCTATGCAGGACAAGCTGTGGAAGTAAACGATGAAGGATACCTGACAGATCCTTCGCAATGGAATAAAGAAATTGCTGCCGAGATAGCAAAAGAAGAAGGAATTGAACTTACAGACAAACACTATGAAGTGCTGGAATTTCTTCGTAATGCTACTGAGAAAGGTGAAACACTGACTATCAGGAGGGTTGGTAAATCCGGGATTACAGATATCAAAGGATTGTATCAACTATTTCCAGGTGGTCCTTTGAAGCATTCATCCAAGATTGCTGGTATACCCAAGCCGGCCAGTTGTGTTTAATCTGAAAAAAATTATTGATAATGGCTGAAATAAAAGAGAGTCCGTTAAAAAAAGTATGCATCATCTGTGCCAAGGGTACCATTGAAGATGTATATGCTACGCTGGTCATGGCCAATGGTGCTGTGATGGAAGGAATTGAGACAAAAGTATTCTTTCACCTTCTTTGGCCTGGATGCAATCACCAAGAAGCAGATGGGTAAGATCAAAACCGCCACTGTTGGTAATCCTGCCATGAGAGCTCCGGGTGGATTGCCATTCCCAACCATCCTGGGGATGATACCCGGAGTGTGGAGGCGGGTGTATCGGCGATGATGAAGAGTCAGATGTACAAACTTGATATACCTCCTGTGGACGAGTTTCTGGAGATGATCACTGCCGGAGGGGGAGAACTTTATGCCTGCAAACTGGCCATGGATATGTTCAAACTTGAGAAAGAAGATCTCCATGAAGAGGTGAAAGACGTGCTGACGGTAGGGGATTTCTATGGCATGTGCGGAGGTGAGAACACCCAGATTATTTTTACCTAAAGAGTTTAATCCGTAGCAAAAATTAAAGGGGAGGGGCCGGTCTCGAAAGGGGCCGTCCCTTTTACTTTTGAACCGGCTCCTATTTCCCTCCAAACTCCATCAGGAACGCTTTGATAAAATCGTCCAGCTCTCCATCCAGAACCGACTGGACATTGCCAGTTTCGAGGTTGGTGCGGAGGTCCTTTACCAATTTATAGGGATGAAGGACGTAGTTGCGAATCTGTGATCCCCATTCGATCTTCATTTTACTGCCTTCTACCTCCGCAGCTTTCTCCCGTTTTTTCTGCAATTCTATTTCGTAGAGATGTGACTTCAGAATGCGCATGGCGTTCTCCCGGTTCTTCAACTGGGAACGGGTTTCGGTATTGTCCACTGTAATCCCGGTGGGAAGATGGCGAACCCGTACGCCGGTCTCCACTTTATTTACATTCTGTCCTCCTGCTCCTCCCGAACGGAAAGTATCCCATTCAATATCGGCTGGATTTACTACAATTTCGATGGATTCATCAATCACCGGGGTCACAAATACAGAGGCAAATGAGGTGTGCCTTCGATTGTTGGAATCATATGGAGAAAGGCGTACCAGACGGTGCACACCGGATTCGCTTTTAAGGAAACCGTAAGCATAGTCGCCGCTGAACTCCAGGGTAACAGATTTAATTCCCGCTTCATCGCCCTGGACCATATGCAGCTCTTTTACCTTGTACTTTGTTTCTCGCCGTAGCGGAGGTACATACGCATAAGCATCTCGGCCCAGTCCTGACTCTCGGTTCCGCCTGCTCCGGAATTGATCTTCAGGATGGCACCGAGGCTGTCCTCTTCATTCCGAAGCATATTCTTTGATTCCAGTGCTTCCGTAAGCAGAGAGCGCTTTCTTATACTGGGCATTCACTTCCTCTTCCGTGGACTCTCCGGCTTCAAGAAATTCAGCCAGAACATTCAGATCATCCACGGCAGTTTTACAGCTCCCGATAACCTTCCACCCAGCTTTTAAGCCGGGCAATTTTTCTTAGTTGTTCCTCTGCTGATTTGGGATCGTTCCAGAAATCCGGATCCTGTGTTTTTTGTTCCTCTTCTTCTATTTGGATGGTTTTGCCATCCACGTCAAAGATGCCTCCTTAACGCATCCAGGCGCTTGCTTAGATCTTTGATCTGGTCGTTTGTTATCATCGCTAAAAATTTCGTTAAATATAGGAAAGAATCTGATGAATCAGGTCCGATTCAAATCCTCGCTGGGCAGCATAGCGAAATAATTTTCCTTTCCTCTTGAATGAATTGCTTTCGTTTATTGTGGCAGCCTTATCGCTTATCAGCCGGGTACAGGTTTGCTTATATAGTTCCGGGTCTATCTGCTTCATCGCCTCCTCAATGTTTTCCTGAGAAATCCCTTTCTGAGCCAGCATGACAGACATTTTTACCTTTCCCCAGCTGTTTAAACGAAATTTCTCCCGAACATAGAAAGTGGCATACCTCTGGTCATCCAGGAATTGTTCGCTTTTAAGCCGCTCGATTATCTTTTGGGCATCTTCGGCAGAGACCTTCCACATGTTCAATTTCGCTCTGATCTGACTGCTGCACTGTTCCTGCCGGCTGCACAGGGCAGCAGCACGCTGAAGCGCTACCTTATATTCCATAGGGTTATTTCCGGGCATGGATGTATCGTTCTTTTTCGTGAATATCCCTGAGGATCTCTACCCAGCCGAAGCCCTCCCTATTTAAGAGCTTCGCGGTTTCCTTTCCCCATTGTTCATTGATTTCCACCCAAAGTTCCCCACTATCCGCCAGGTGCGTTTTGCAAAATGAGGCAATGGCCCGATAATAAATCAGGGGATCTTTATCAGTCACAAATAGCGCAGATTCAGGTTCGAAATCCGTAACATGACGGGCCATGAGTGCCCGTTCACTTTGCATCACATAGGGAGGATTACTGACCACCAGGCTAAATGGTTTACCCGGCGCTAGCGGCTTTTCCTCCAGCAGGTCCAGCTCTCTCCAGCTTACCTGAAGCCCATTGTTTCTTCCATTCTCCTTCGCCAAAGACAGGGCTCTCTTGCTTATATCCACTCCCCATACCTCTGCATCCGGGAAGAATTGTTTTAATGCCAGAGCAATGCAGCCAGAGCCTGTTCCCAGGTCAATAATCTTCTCAGGGGATGGAGGGCTTTGGGTTTTAATATGTTCCACCAGTTCTTCGGTTTCGGGTCTTGGGATCAGTACCTCCCTGTTCACTTTGATTTTCAGGTCACAAAAATAACTTTCCCCAAGTACATACTGAATGGGTTGACCGCTGTGCATATCAGCCACGATGGCTTGGATATGCTCCAGGACAGAAGGGGCCGGCAGGTGGTCGGGATCACGAATCGTATCAGAAAGCTGATATCCAACATGCTCCAGAATCAGGCGGGTGATGGAATCGGATTCATTTTCAGTGTATATTTGCCGTAATTCCTCCAGAAGGTGGAACCTGATCTGTTTCAGCGTGGCACGGTTTTGGAGCATGTATCAAAAATAGTAATAAAGCTATTGCCTTGATAGGGGAAAGAGATAAAATGTATATGCGGCGCTGTTTTGAGCTGGCACGCAAGGGACTGGGAATGACCAAGGCCAATCCACTGGTTGGTGCCATCATTGTTCACAGGGACCGCATCATAGGAGAAGGCTATCATCATGAATTTGGCGGACCACATGCAGAGGTGAATGCCATACGAAGTGTAAAGGATCCATCCTTGCTGCCGGGGTCGACCCTTTATTGCAACCTGGAACCATGCTCCCATCATGGTAAAACACCCCCCTGTTCCATCCTGATACACCAGAAAGGATTTGTCAGGGTGGTAATCTCCAATCTGGATCCATTCCCCAGTGTTAACGGTAAGGGAATTAAATATCTGGAGGAGGCAGGCATCCAGGTGGATGTTGGCTGCCTGGAGGAAGAGGGAAAGCACCTGAACCGCCGATTTTTACATTATGTCATTTACCGCAGACCCTATGTGATCCTGAAGTGGGCCCAGACGGCGGATGGCTTCATGGACCTGGAACGGGAACCCGGTGATCAGGAGGGACCCAGGTGGATCAGCAATGAAGTGAGCCGGACTCTGGTCCACAAATGGAGAAGCGAGGAGTCCGCTATTATGGTGGGAACCAATACCATTTTAACGGATAACCCCAGGCTCACGGTGCGACGATGGGCCGGGGAGGATCCGGTTCGTATTACGCTCGACCGGAATGGACGCCTGCAGGAGAACGCCCAAATCCTTGATGGGTCCCAGGAGACTATTGTATTTACCGGAGTCGAGCGTAATTATTCTGGAAAGATACAGACAGTTTTTGCAGATCCCTCTTATCAGTTGGTGGATGTGATGGAAGAGTTGTTCGACAGACAGATTGTCTCTGTATTTGTGGAGGGGGGAGCAAAATTGCATCACTCATTCCTGGAATCAGGATTGTGGGATGAGGCCAGGGTTTTTACGGGGAAGATGCTATTCACTCAGGGAGTGAAGGCCCCTGAGATGGCCGAGAAAGCTGATGAAACATTCCGTATGGGAGATACGAAACTGGAAGTATATAAAAACAAAGTTAATAGTCTTCAAATTCAGTAAGTTGAGAACAATTTCTTAGATTTGGCATTATATATGTAAGGGCTTTATAAAATGAGGATGAAAATTGGATATATTTTGCTTATGCTGCCGCTTCTAATCACGGCAACGGCTCAGGCACAATCGGCCAAGCAATATTTCAAGGCCGGGGAAGATTTTGCCAAGGCAAATAATTATTCGGATGCCATTATCCAGTTTACAAAGGCCATAGAGCTGGATCCTGATTATGACAAGGCCTATGTGCAGAGGGCCACAGCCTATTCGAGGATTGGAGAACATAAGCATGCAGCAGAAGATTATGACCGTGCTCTGGCCTTTGATGAAAAAGAGGCAGAGCTCTATTATTTCTCGGGAAAGGAGTGGCACCATTACGGGGATAACCCACGTGCGCTGATACGATTGTCTTCGGCCATCAATCTGAAGAATAATTTCCAGGAAGCCTATCAGGTAAGGCGGGAAGTCTATGTGGTGCTCCAGCAATATGAGAAGGCCCTGGAAGACGGGAAGAGGTGCCTGAAGATGAAAGAGGACGATAAGGCCTATTATAGCCTGGCCCAGATATACGAGCAACTGGAAATGTACAACGAAGCCGAAGAGGCCTATCGTCAGTCCATACAGAAAAACAGACGGGTGGTTGATACCCATTTCTTCTATGCACGCCTGCTGTATCAACAGGGTAAATATGATGCGGCGGGATTGGAAGTAAGCCAGGTGCTCCAGATGGAACCAAGGCACCTGGAAGGGGTCCTGCTTCAGAGCCGGATTTATGTTGCTCAGGGGGAGTATCTGAAAGCGAGTGAGGCTTTATCCCTGGCTTCGGTTCACTATAGCGATGAGCCTTTGATCTATCTTTACCGGGGAGATATTGCCAGCAAAATGAACCAGGCCGGCTATGCCCTTATCGATTATTCCAAAGCGATAGAATTGGATCCTGAGAATGCAGAAATTTATTATAAGCGTGCAGGAGCCTATGAAGAGATCAGGGACTATGAGAATGCCCGGGGGGATTATGAAAAATTGCTGGAGATGTCTGAATATGACGGTTTTGCCCAGCGCTTGTACGATGAGGCCACCCAACGGATGTTTGAAATAAACAGGGAGGAGAATAAACCCACAGTGGCGCTTGTTGATCCCCTGGCCAATGAGGCAAACATCATTAATGCCTCCAGGGAGCTTGTACATTTGCATGTGACTGGAACTATTTCAGATGAGAGCGAGATACAATCGCTGCAGGTCAACGGGTTTACAGTGCCGGTGGAAAAGACGGAGGAAGGATACAGGTTTCTTGCCAGCGTAAACCTTTCCAATGCCAACCAGGTCACCATACAGGTTTCAGACATTTATGATAATACGGAGACTGCCATCTATCCTGTCAGGCGGACCGAGGTTGATGCCCCAAAGGTCAGTATGATCGCACCCTATGGTTCAGAAAATAATATTCTCTACCTGGATAATAACGATCCTCTGATCTATGTAGAGGGAAAGATCCAGGATGAGAGCAGAATTATTTCCATTTATATAGACAGTGTGATCGCAAGTTATATCCCCAGTGATCTGAACCCCAATTTTACTGCCACCCTGGATGTTCTGAATAAAAGCAAGATCACTGTCAGTGTTGAAGACGAATTTGGAAACAGATCAGAGATAGAATATACCCTGAACCGGGATGCTCAGTCCTTCGATTCCAATCCCATGGGAAAAACATGGGCCATCTTTATTGAGAATTCGGATTATGAATATTTCAGCAGCCTAAGCGGACCGGCTAAGGATGTTACCCTGATGCGATCAGCGCTTGCAAACTACCAGATTCACAATGTGATCCATAAAAAGAACATGTCCAAGGCCGAGCTTTCCAAATTTTTTTCCATCGAATTACGAGATATGATCAGAAGCAACCGGGTGAACAGCCTGCTGATCTGGTATGCCGGACATGGGAAATTTGTAAATGAGAGCGGCTACTGGATCCCTGTGGACGCGACCAGGGATGAAGAGTTTAGCTTCTATAATACAAATGCATTAAAAGCTGCCATGCAGGTTTATCCCGATGTTCTGACGCACACCCTGGTCATTACAGATGCCTGCGAATCGGGTCCCAGTTTTTACCAGGCCATGCGTTCCGGAATCCAGGAACGAAGTTGTGATGACTGGATCTCTACCAAGTTTAAATCGTCGCAGGTATTTTCATCAGCCGGTTACGAGCAGGCGGTGGATGACAGTCAGTTTACCAGGACCTTTGCCAATATGCTTACGAACAATCCGGGAGTTTGTATCCCCATTGAGAATATAGTGATGAAGGTCAGCTCAGCGGTTGAAAATGTAAACAGCCAAACTCCTCAGTTTGGAAAGATTGCCGGTTTGGAAGACGAGGATGGAACCTTCTTCTTTATTCCTAAAGAATACTAAAAGAGATAGCTACAACAGGGCATCAAGCTTAGCAACGATGGCGCTTTTGGGTACGGCACCCACCTGCTTGTCAGCAACTTCTCCGTTTTTGAAGAAAAGAATAGTCGGGATGTTCCGGATCCCATATTTTGCTGTTATTCCGGGATTGCTGTCTACATCTACTTTAGCCACAATGGCTTTCCCTTCGTAATCTACACCTACCTCCTCAACAATGGGTCCTACCATTCGGCAGGGACCGCACCATTCAGCCCAGAAATCTACAATTACAGGTTTATCTGAGGTCAATACCAGCTCGTTAAAATTGCCATCGGTTGCTTCTAATGCCATGTCTTGAATTTATTAATATAAGTTTGCTCAAAATTATAAAAAAAACAGTTATGCAAGCCGGAAATCAAATCCCGGATTGTCTTTTAGGTAGTTAATAAATTCATCATTCATCAGGACCTGTCTGTTTCGCGAGAAGAGATTCAACTTCATATTGCTCTCAGGATCATGAATCTGGAACTTTAGAATTTTCCCCCTTTCATTTACGGTATGGCGTTCAAAAGATTCAATCAGTTCCTCGGAGATCTGATTTATATCCAGTGAAATATCCACTGATTTGACCAGTTTTTCCCGAACATCTGCAAGCATATAGACCATTTTCATCTTCAGCGAGTAAATCTTTTTTGCAGGTTCCTCCCTGGGGCTCCATTCATTGACGTTTGCACGGATCATTACAGCCACATCCGGAAGGAAGTACTGCTTAAAGTTGACATAATCGTCATTTTTCAGCCTCAGATTATAGGTGTCGGTATAATCTTCGAGCTGGGCCAGCATATAGGGTTTATTTCGCCACTGGTCCACTCCATCCCGGACGCTTTTTACCATGCCACAGAAGATCACATCCTGACCTTTGAATTGTTGCAGGTCGCTAAGCTCTTCAAGTTTATTTGGACAGAATGCCTCTATCTCCAGCTTAAACCTGTCCAGCGGATGAGAGGTCAGGTAGAATCCCAGAAGCTCTTTTTCCTGTTTACAGGTGGTAATATCTTCCCACCTGTTTACCTCGGGTGGTTCAGGTTTCGAAATGGCAATAGCACTGGCTTCTCCAAACAGGTTTTGCTGGGGGGTGTCCCTTTCGTACTGGATCTTATTGCCATACTTGATAAGCTGCTCAATAAAGGTATTATCCTCATCCTCCAGAGTATCCAGGTACTGGCTCCGGGAAATGTTTTCAAAACAGTCCAATGCCCCTGCAATGGCCAGGCCCTCGAAATTTTTCCGGTTCACCTGGTGCAGGTCGTTCCGTTCCACGAAATCATAAATATCCTTAAAGGGACCATTCTTTATTCTCTCCTCTATGATGCTTCTGACCGCATTTTCCCCAACCCCTTTGATGGCCCCAAGGCCAAAACGGATATCCCCCTTGTCATTGACCGTGAACCTCACATTACTTTCATTTACATCCGGTCCAAGGACAGAGATGCCCATCCTGCGGCATTCATCCATAAACTGGCCGATCTTTTTAATATCGGTAATATTCCGGCTAAGCACAGCAGCCATGAATTCTGCGGGATAATTTGCTTTCAGGTAACCCGTCTGGTAGGAAACATAAGCGTAACAGGTGGAGTGCGATTTGTTAAATGCATATTGAGCAAATGCCTCCCAATCGGTCCATATTTTATCGATCTTCTGTTTCGATATTCCATTACGTTTACATCCCTCCTCGAACTTTACCTTCAGCTCGTCCATCATCTTCTTTATCTTCTTGCCCATGGCTTTTCGGAGCGAATCTGCCTCACCTCTGGTAAATCCGGCAAGTTTCCTGGAAAGCAGCATCACCTGTTCCTGGTAGACGGTAATCCCGTAGGTATCTTTAAGATACTCCTCCATTTCGGGCAGATCATACTCAATTTTCTGCTTGCCATGTTTCCGGTTGATAAAGGATGGAATATATTCCATTGGACCGGGCCTGTAAAGGGCATTCATTGCAATCAGGTCCTCAAAACGGTTAGGCTTAAGATCCTTCAGGTATTTTTTCATACCCGGAGATTCAAACTGGAACAGTCCTGTGGTATCCCCCCTGGAGTAAAGTTCAAAGGTGGTCTGGTCGTCCATGGGCAGGTGATCGATATCAACCTCGATGCCCCTGGACTCTTTGATATTGGCCACGGCATCTTTGATGATCGAAAGCGTCTTCAGACCCAGGAAGTCCATTTTGAGCATGCCCACATCCTCCACATAGTGACCGTCAAACTGGGTAACCAGAAGTTCAGAGTCCTTTGATTTACAGACTGGAATATGGTCGGTCAGATTGTTCCGGCCTATGATCACACCGCAGGCATGAAGCCCTGTTTGCCTGACCGATCCCTCGAGTCGCTGGGCAATACGCAGCGTATTGGAAATTAGGGGATTGGGTGAATTGCGTTCCGCTTTTAATTCGGGGACCTCCTCAAAAGCCTTTTTAAAGGTGGTACCGGGCCTTTCCGGGACCAGTTTGGCAAGTCGATCAGCTTCCGGAAGGGGGAGCTTCTGGATCCGGGCCACATCACGAATCGCCATTTTTGCTGCCATGGTGCCAAATGTAATGATATGGGCCACCCGTTCGTGTCCATATTTCTCCACCACCCATTTGAGCACATCATCGCGTCCGTCCTCATCAAAATCGATATCAATATCGGGCATGGAGACTCTGTCCGGATTCAGGAACCTTTCAAACAGCAGGTCGTAGCGAATGGGATCAATATCTGTAATTCTCAGGCAATAGGCTACAGCAGATCCCGCAGCCGATCCCCTTCCTGGACCCACAGATACGCCCATGTTACGTGCGGCTGTAATAAAATCCTGAACGATGAGGAAGTAGCCCGGAAAACCCATTCGCTGAATGGTGTTCAGTTCAAAATCGATCCGCTCCCTCACCTCCTCGGTGATCTCCTGATAGCGCAGGGAAGCTCCTTCGTATGTGATGTGTTTCAGGTATTCATCTTCATTGCTGAACCCCTCGGGTAGAGGAAAGTAGGGCATAACCGGGTTTGTATTCAGCTCATAGCGTTCCACCTTATCGGCTACCTCAATGGTATTATTCAGTACAGCGGGAAGGTCAAAGAAGACCTCTTTCATTTCTGCCTGGGTCTTGAACCATTCCTGCCTGGTGTATCGCATCCTGGTGGGATCATCCAGGTCCTTCCCTGTATTCAGGCAAATCAGGTGATCATGTGCTTCGGCATCCTCCCTATTTACGAAATGCGCGTCGTTACTGGCCACACATTTAATTCCATGCTTTCTCCCCAGCTCCAGGAGCGTCCGGTTTACAAATACCTGGTCATCAAAAACCAGTTTGTTCATTCCGGGATCGTCGGTTCGGTGTCGCATCAGCTCCAGATAGAAATCATCTTCGAAAATCCTCTGGTATTCCAGTGCAATCCTTTCTGCCTGCTCCACGCTCCGGTGCATGATGGCCTGAGGGATTTCACCTCCCAGGCACGCCGACAGACAAATAACCCCTTCGTGATACTTCTCCAGAAGCTCGCGATCGATGCGGGGTTTGTAGTAAAAGCCTTCGGTCCACCCCAGGGAGATCATAGTGATCAGATTCTGGTAGCCCTTGTAGTTTTTAGCCAGAAGTACCACATGGGCAGATCCGTCCTGGTTCTTATCTTTCTTAGAAAACCTTTCCCTGTTGGCTATATAGGCTTCGCATCCCAAAATGGGTTTTATTCCCCGCCTGGTAGCTTCGATGTGAAACTCCTTCGCCCCGAACATATTGCCGTGATCCGTGATGGCCACTGCCCGCATTCCATCGTCGATGGCTTTTTTTAATAGCTCAGGAATGCTGGCGGCTCCATCCAGGATAGAATACTGGGTATGAACATGCAGGTGACAGAATCCTGCTTCTACGGGTTCCTCCGGGGATGTCGCCCGGGAGTGATCCTCTGTTTCAGTTTTATCGTCCTGTTCCTCCTCCCAGTTGGATCTGTGTTTCAATCCGTAGAGTCCTACCTTTCCCTGGTTTTTCGAAATAAAGCGACTGTAAGCTTCCGGATTGATTCCCAGGGATTCCGGGGGGATAATCTTTTTCCTGAGCAATTCAAAAAAGCAGCGGGCGGTGGCCTCCACGTCGGCTGCAGCATTATGCGCCTCCGAGAACCGTTCTTCAAACAGGATTTCATAGAGTTCCATTAACTTGGGGGGCTTGAATTTCCCTCCCCTGCCACCCGGAAGTCTCAGGTGATCGGTACTTGAGCGCATGGTGCAGACCTGCTGCTTCTGAAGAAAGTCTGTAGCTACCTCACTCCTGATGAATTCTGCGCCCAGTGCATTGATATCGAAACGTACATTGTGTCCAATCAGGAAGGTCGAATTTGCCACCGATTCATTAAACTTCTTTAAAACCTCAGCAAGGGGCAGACCAAAGCTATTGGCCTTCTCAGTGGAAATGCCATGGATCTTTTCGGCTGAGTAGGGAATTTCAAATCCATCGGGCCGGATCAGAAGATTGTGATGTTCGGTAAGGTCACCTTCATCGTTATGTAGCTGCCAGGCAATCTGTACGACTCTGGGCCAGTTATCCACCTCACTGACAGGGGCATTGTCTCTTTTTGGAAGCCCCGTGGTTTCTGTATCGAATATTAAAAACATAGAAGTAAAGTTAGCCGAAATAGTGCCACGAATTTCCCATGTTAATAATTAAATGGCAGGATTTTTGTTATATTTAAAGCATGAAAAAATCTACCCTTCTGTTTATGGGAATCTTGCTGGGGACCATCATCCTCTCCCGGCCTCTATTTTCCCATTCGGTAGTTTTATCTGATCACAGTCCTCCCGGAGTTGAAGCGGCCGAAATCGAAGTTAAGGTTTATCCCAATCCATCCGACGGCAGGTTTCAGTTGTCCTTTGAATACAGCGGGATTGAGAAGATCAATGCCAAGGTCTACGATATTACTGGGAAACTGGTTAAAAATATCACTGAGGACCTGGTGATCGTCGAAAAATCTGTGTCAGCCACAATTGACCTGGATAGCCCCAGTTCCGGAATCTATTTTATCCGGATAGAGTGGGGGAAGACCTTGCTTACAAAGAAAATCATTGTCAAATAGAATCTGAACCTTCGCATGGTTTTGCTGTTTAACTATTTACATTAAATGCAAACCATGAAAAGAGGTCTGATATTTCTACCACTCCTGCTTTCCCATATTCTTACTCTAAGTGGCCAGCATAGTGACGCCAATATATTTGGGGATGTCCAGTGCAACGGAGAACACATTCCATTTGCAACCGTACATATTGAAGGCACTGCCATCGGCACTGCCACTGATGTGACCGGGCACTATATGCTTATTGACCTGGAGCCGGGAACTCATATCCTGGTGGCCTCTTCCATCGGATACACCTCTGTCAAGAGGGAGCTTACTATCGGTGAGGATGAGGTCCTTGAGGTAAACTTTGAACTGGAAGAAGAAACCATGTCCATTAACGAGGTGGTGATTACAGGGACCAAGACCTTTAAGAGGCAGACCGATGCTGCGGTAATTGTGAATGTGATTGACAGTGATCTCCTCGCGCAAACCCAATCCTGTAATATTTCAGAAGGACTCAGGTTCCAGCCGGGTCTGAGGGTTGAAACCGATTGCCAGACCTGTAACTATACCCAGCTCAGGATGAATGGACTGGGGGGTGGCTATTCACAGATCCTGATTAATGGCCGTCCTGTTTTCAGTCCCCTGACAGGTCTTTACGGCATGGAGCAGATTCCTGCCAATATGGTGGAGCGGATCGAAGTGGTTCGGGGAGGAGGTTCAGCACTCTATGGCTCCAGCGCCATCGGTGGAACCGTAAATGTGATTACCCGGATCCCCAGGGAAAGCAGCTATGATGTGAGTTATACCTCTTCGCTCATTAACGGGGATGCATGGGACAATGTTTTATCGGGCAACATCAATATGTTAACTCATAAAAACAATGCAGGAGCTGCTGTATACGTGAACCGAAGAATGCGCCAGGCCTACGATCATAATGGGGACAACTACTCAGAACTTTCCCGCCTGGCGAACAATTCCTTTGGGGCTAACTTGTTTTTTAAACCCAGATACAATCAGAAGCTGGAACTCAGTTTCAGCAGTTTAAGCGAATACAGGTACGGAGGTGAGATGGTCGATGAAGCGGCCCATATGGCCAAACAGTCGGAAGAGCGGACACATTACGTGTTCATGGGGGGATTGGATTACCAAATCAATTTTAATGAGGATAACAGTTCTTTCATTTTATATATGGCCGGGCAAAAAACCGACCGGGAACATTATACGGGGATATTTCCTTACGACTCTGCAGAAATCAGGGAACACCTGGCAGATCCTCCCTATGGATTTACCTTCAACAATACCCTCCAGGCCGGGACACAGATAAATCACCGTTTTAATGATTTCATGGGAGGGGTAAATGTATTGACCGCAGGTGCGGAATATGTCTACGATAAAGTCCAGGATACCATCCGCGCCTATCAATATTCACTGGATCAGACTACCGGTATTGCCGGATTATTTTTACAGAGTGACTGGGAGATCAGGAAAGGAATAACCTTGCTGGCAGGAGTAAGAGCCGATAAACACAATCTGGTTGACCGGGTAATTCTGAGTCCGAGGGTTTCGCTGCTCTATAAGCTTAGGACTTTTACACAATTTCGCCTTACCTGGGGGACCGGTTTCAGGGCACCCCAGGCTTTTGATGCAGATATGCATATTGCATTTGCAGGTGGCGGAATAAGCCGGATATTACTATCACCTGAGCTGGTGGAGGAGCGATCACAAAGCCTGAGCGGATCGGTCAATTACGACAAGGCAACAGAAAAAACAATTGTTGGATTCACCCTGGAAGGGTTTTATACCAAGCTTAATGATGCTTTTTATCTTCAACCCTTTGGCCAGGACGAATATGGCGATCTTTTTGAAAAGCGGAATGGTTCGGGGGCCTCAGTTCAGGGCGGGACTCTGGAGTTAAGAGGCAACTATAACAAAAAGATGCAGCTGGAGGCAGGGTTTACCCTGCAAACCAGTTTCTACGACGAAGCCATAGAGACATATTGAAGGAGAGGCTCCCAGGAAAGAGTTCCTAAGGACCCCCAACCAGTATGGATATTTGACCTATTCACTGACCCCGGGAGATCGATTTAATGCTTCATTTACGAGTGTTTATACTGGCCCCATGGAGCTGGTTCACTATGCGGGGGCCCCGAACAGGCGGTGGATGAATATGTAAGCACCTCAAGTTTTTTTGAGTTTGGATTTGAAGGTAGGATATACCTTTAAGTTTGAGATCGTAGATAGCGGACTGGAAATTTTTGCCGGGGTGAAAAACCTGACCAATGCTTTTCAGGATGACTTTGACACCTTGAGGGACCGGGACAGTGGATATGTTTATGGTCCGGGAGCACCCCGAACCTTTTACCTTGGATTGCGCCTTCATTCGTTTTAGCCGAGAGGTGAATCAAATCCTCCATATTCTTTGCATATTATCCGATTAATGCTACCTTTGCGGTCGCTAAAAATGTAGGTTTTAAACAATTAAAATTAAAAGAGTATGCCAGCAAAGATCAGATTACAAAGACAGGGTCGCAAATTTCAGGCGATCTACTCTATTGTAGTTGCTGATAGCAGGGCGCCACGTGATGGTAAATTTATTGAATCATTGGGTCAGTATAATCCCAATACCAATCCTGCTACCATTGTTTTGGATTTCAACAAAGCCTTAGAATGGCTGCAGAAAGGCGCTCAACCTACCGATACATGTAGAGCTATCTTATCCTACAAAGGAGTATTGTACAAAAAACACCTCTTAGATGGTGTCAAAAAAGGAGCTTTTGACGAAGCTGAAGCCGAAAAGAGGTTCCAGGCATGGATGACTGAAAAGGAACAGAAAATCCAGGCCAAGAAGGATCAGCTTAAGTCCACCAAAGCGAGTATTGATAAGAGCCGCCTGGAGGAGGAGACAAAAATCAAAGAGACCAGGGCCGCTGAGATCGCTAAAAAGCGTTCGGACCTAATCGCTGCTGAAGAGGCTGCAAAAGCACCCGTTGAAGAGGTTGCTGAAGAAGTAGTTGAGGAAAGCGCTGAACAGGTTGAAGCTGTCGCTGAAGAAGCCCCCGCTGAGGAGCCCAAGGCTGAGGAAGCCCCTAAGGAGGAGCCCAAGGCTGAGGAAGCCCCTAAGGAGGAGCCCAAGGCTGAGGAAGCCCGCTGAGGAGCCCAAGGCTGAGGAAGCCCCTAAGAGGAGCCCAAGGCTGAGGAAGCCCCTAAGGAGGAGCCCAAGGCTGAGGAAGCCCCCGCTGAGGAGCCCAAGGCTGAGGAAGCCCCTAAAGAGGAGCCCAAGCTGAGGAGCCCCAAAGAGGAGCCCAAGGCTGAGGAAGCCCCTAAAGAGGAGCCCAAGGCTGAGGAAGCCCCTAAAGAGGAAAAGAAGAAAGAGAAAAAATAATTTGAAATATGTTGGTTCCGGAAGGAGCAAAGGCAGGGAAAATCTCCAAGCCATATGGACTCCGGGGAGAGGTTAACATCATTCTTGAACCCCAGGCCGGAAATAACATTGAACCTGATGACCCGCTGTTCATTGAAATAAATGGACAGCGGGTTCCTTTTTTTGTGGAGGAACTTGAGCTGCTCTCCATGGCACACGCCATTATTAAATTTGAATTTATTGATACTCTGGAAGCAGCCAGGGAGGTTTCAGGGTGTAGCATCTATTTTGATGCAAAAAACCAGCCTGATTCCCCGGAAGTGAAGGAGGACCTGGCCCGGCTCATCGGCTACACAGCCTCGGATAGTAAGAGTGGCCAACTGGGACTTATCGCTGATTATCTGCCTCACCCTATGAATCCGGTATTTGTCATACAGTCAAAAAACGGAGAGTTATTGGTGCCCGCTGTTATGGACTTCATTGAGCATATCAATACAGAAGACCATAGCATTCATTTTATATTACCTGACGGTCTTACAAGCTTGTAACATTTCTTTTCGGATCACGTCTTTGAGTTAAATTGACCTTAACTAAAAAGCGATAGATATGAAAAAAGTAATGATTCCCATGCTTGCAGTGCTGACCCTGCTGGTCTTGAATAGTTTCGTGGTCCCTGAGCTTCCGAAGGAGGAAGTCCGCAAGCTTGAAACCTTCAATGGTATTGGCATTGCGGTGAGTGCTGATGTTTATTATACTCCGGGAAATACTCACGAAATCAGGATTGAAGGAGATGCCAGAGATGTAGATGATCTGAGAACCGAGGTAAGAAATGGATTTCTGCAGGTGAAGTATGAGGATAATTGGAGGATCAGGCGCTCAAAGGTGACGCTCTATATTACATCCAAAGACTTGGAGGGTGTTAAGATCTCAGGCTCCGCCCACTTTGAATGCGAAGAAGCAATTTCTGTCGAGGAGATGGAACTGGCCATGTCAGGCAGCGGCGTTATTCTTTTTGAAAAACTGGAAGCGGAAGAGGTGGATGTAAGAATTTCGGGCTCTGGGAGTATCGAAATAGTGAAGGGCAGTGCAGAAGAGCTGGACGCCAGGATTAGCGGATCGGGAAAACTGAATGCTGAGAGGTATGAGGTAAATGAGTTGACAGCAGCCATCAGCGGATCAGGATCCGCAAAGATTACCGCCAAAGAGGAACTGGATGTGAGAATATCCGGAAGTGGAAAAGTATATTATCACGGAGATCCACAGGTGCACAGCGTCTCTTCCGGTTCAGGGAAAACGGTAGCGCTTTAAAAATACGGAGCACCCCTGCTTCAAGGAGGAGGGGATACAGGAGCGGTTGTTTATACAACCACCTGCGGGCTGCCTGGAAACAGGCAGCCTGTTTTTATTGTAATTGGTAGGGATTAAAAAACAGGTGCACCATTAAAATAAAGGGGGAGGAATCAGGAACGGAGGGTGGTAATGGAGCCGTCCTTTTCCAGTTTGATGATGACTGAAGGTGCCGAAGGGCTACGCTCATCCTGACGCCAATTGACCACATAGTCCACCTGTTCCCGGATCTTGGGTTTGACCTGGGAAAACAGGGCGGGTGATGGATCTCCCGAAATATTGGCAGATGTAGAAACGATAGGTATC
Organism: uncultured Bacteroidales bacterium; assembly: GCA_963792395.1. Taxonomy (GTDB): domain Bacteria; phylum Bacteroidota; class Bacteroidia; order Bacteroidales. The sequence continues at coordinate 91,544 of CAWBWE010000009.1, read as the reverse complement.
CCTGTGAACTCAATAAGCTGTGTGCAGAATGGATCCTTGGAGATCCGGATTCCAATGGAGCCGTCAGGTGCCAGCAGGTTCAGCGCCAGATTTCGAGCTGCCGGGTAAATGATGGTAGTGGGTTTTTCTGCCTGCTCGAGTATCTCCATGGCCTTAGGTGGCAGAGAAACTACGTACTTTTCCAGCATGGCGATGCTGTTTACAAGCACCAGCATACTTTTGCTTTCTGTGCGTTGCTTAATCTGGTAGATTCTCTGGATACTATCCCTGTTTTGTGCATCACATCCAAGGCCCCAGATAGTATCAGTAGGATAGAGAATGATGCCTCCTGAAAGGACCTCTTTCCCGGCTCTATGGAATTCCGTATTAATCATTCAAACACTCCAGATATAGTTTATAAAGTGCAGGAATGGTCTGCTCTTCCCGGAATTTCAGGGCATGTGCACCCCCCTCCCGGACCAGCCGGTCCCGCAAAGCCGATTGCTCAAGGACCTGCCTGATGGCAAAAATCATCTCCTCCTGCTCGTAAGGATTAATCAATATTCCTCCTTTTCCAGCTGTCTCTTCCAGGCATCCGCCCCTGGTGGTAATTACCGGGACTCCCGAATTCAAGGCTTCGAGTACCGGGATTCCAAATCCCTCATAGGAAGAAGGATAAATGAAACCGGCTGAACCCTGGTAAATGGCCGGGAGGTCAGAAGCCTGAACCTGGTCGAGGAAGTGGATATTCGACAGGCCATGGTGCTCGATATACTGCTTTACCTGCTTGAAATAGGAGGTCTTTCTTCCCACCACAACCAGAGGAAAATCCAGCTTTCCCTGGTGCAGGGCCTGAACAATTTTTAAGAGATTCTTTCTCTCCTCGATGGTGCCCACATAAAGCAGATATTCTGAAGGCAGGGCAAATTGCCTGCGGGTATCCAACATCACTTTTTCGCTCACGCGGCTGTAAAACTGCCTCTGACACCCCTGGTAAACCACAGTGATCCGGGATTGATCCACATCCAGCAAGCGCACGATGTCTTGTTTGGTCTGTTCGCTGGCAGCAATTATTCTACTGGCTGCGCTTGTGCCGTACCTGGCCTTCCGTTCATATATTTTACGGCTGAATGCCTGGTATAGCTCAGGGTGCTCCATGAAAATCAGATCGTGAATGGTTAGTACAGATCTGATCCGGCTTTTGTGAATACCTGCAGGCAGTTCATTGCTTAAGCCATGATACAGATCCATGGCATCCCTGTTTAAGCGCTGAGTGAGTCTGAAACTCCGCCACAGGGATCCGGAGCGTTTCCAGATTACGGCTCGGGGCAACCCGACGGTGCTTCCTGCAGGTTTTTTAAATAGCTTTGTATCGGCAATATGAGGGGTATAGAGAAGGTATTCATTTTCCGGATAGAAACGGCAGATATTGGATATGACATACCTGCTGTAGTTCCCCAGGCCGCTGTAGTTATTGAAGGCTCGTTTTGCGTCAAATCCGATCCGCATTATACCGCTACATTGTATTCCCTGAGCGCATCATTCAGGGAAGTTTTCAGATCTGTGGAGGGTTTACGGGTGCCAATGATCAGGGCACAGGCTACCTGGAAGTCACCTGCCGGAAAGGATTTGGTATAAGATCCGGGAATCACTACCGAGCGGGCAGGAACCACTCCCTTCATCTCCACGGGCTCTTTTCCTGTAACATCAATAATTCTGGTGGAATTGGTGATCACCACATTGGCGCCTAAAACGGCTTCAGATTCCACCCGCACACCTTCAACAACTATACTTCTGGAACCGATGAAACAGTTGTCCTCAATAATAACCGGGGCAGCCTGAACCGGTTCAAGTACCCCCCCGATTCCAACGCCGCCACTCAGGTGAACATTTTTCCCTATCTGAGCACAGGATCCAACAGTTGCCCAGGTATCGACCATGGTCCCCTCGTCCACATACGCTCCGATATTGATATATGAGGGCATCATGATAACCCCTTTGGAGATATAAGATCCATATCTGGCTATGGCATGGGGTACCACACGAACCCCCTTGGCTTTGTAGCCGCTTTTCAGGGGGATTTTGTCATGAAACTCGAAAGGGGGAGTTTCTATGGTCTCCATTTTTCTGATGGGAAAATAGAGGATGACTGCCTTTTTGACCCAGTCATTGACCTTCCAGCTACCTGACTCCTTCTGAGCGACTCTTAAAATGCCTCTATCCAGCTGGTCAACCACTTCATGAATGGCTTTCTGCACCTCCTGGTCTTTCAGAAGTTCCCGCTTATCCCAGGCAGCTTCGATGGTCTCTTTTAATTTCATCTTCCAAAAATAGCAACTTTAATGAGTCGGGCCACCAGGTAGAGGATCACCAGGGTAAATATGATGGTCGCTCCCGAGGGGATGTCCAGATAATAGGAGAGCACAAGTCCCAGCAAGGAAGCAAAAAAACCCAGCGAAACAGATCCGATCATGATGTGGCTGAAGCGCTTGGTGAATAGATTTGAAATGTTCTGGGGTATGGTTAATACGGAAAGAACAAGTATGATTCCGGCTGTTCGGATACTCAGAACGATAGTAAGTGCCACAAGAATAATGAGCAGGTAGTTGATAAACATCACCGGGATACCTCTGATCCGGGCAAACTGTTCGTCAAATGAAACATAGAGGATGGGTTTGTAGAGTAGGATGAATACTGCAGTAACCGTCAGTGCCAGGGCCAGCATAAACCAGAGATCAGCGGTGGTCACAGTAATAATGCTTCCAAACAGGTAGCTCATCAGGTTGGGTGCATAGCCCGGTGTCAGGTAAACAAAGATGATGCCGATGGCCATACCCAGGGACCAGAGAATGGCGATAATGGAATCGTTTCGCATGATCTTACGCCGTGTCAGGTTTTCGGTGGTCAGCGCTGCCAGTACTGCAACAGCTGCTGCCCCTGCCAGTGGAGGGAAGCCCAGATAGTACCCGATACCTACTCCGCCAAAAGATGCATGGGTGATCCCCCCGCTGATAAATACCATTCGCCTTGAAACGATGTATGTTCCAATAAGGCCGCAGCTGACGGACATCAGCAGCGCGGCCAGAACCGCATGTTGAAAGAATCCGTATGTAAGCAGGTGCAGAAGGTCCATCTATTTGTGAATGTGTTCTTTTATTACCCGGTGGGGGACGGGACCATGGGCGATCATTTCTATGGGACAGTTATATACCTTCAGCTGTTCTTCATTAATTTCGTTTGAAGGATGATAATGAAGATCTCGGTTTACACAGGCAATGGTTTTTATATAGGGTGAAATAATCCCGATATCATGCGAAACCAGCAGGATGGTGATGGTGCTGTTCAGCTCCTGCAAGAGCGCATATAATTCTGTTTCAAACTGATTATCCACATGTGTGTCGGGCTCATCCAGTACCAGTAACCTGGGAGAAGAAATGATGGCCCGTGCCAGCATGGTGCGTTGAAGCTCTCCGCCGGAGAGTTCCCCAATGGGGCGGGAATGCAGCGTTTTCAGCCCCACTGTCTCCAGGGCCTGGTCCACATTGCTTCGCCTTTTCCTGGCTGATCCGAGTCCTATTTTCAATCCATGCTCCAATCCGGAAGCGATCACCTCTCTGACCGTAATAGGGAAGTTCTCATCCACCTGACTGCCCTGGGGAAGGTAGCCTATGTCAGATCTGTCCAGGGTATGTGTAATGGATCCATTCAATGGTTTCACAAGGCCCAGGATAGCCTTTATCAGTGAGGTCTTGCCCCCTCCGTTTGGACCAATGATTCCAATGAAATCCTTTTCGAATACGGATAAATTAACCTTGGAGAGCACCAGTTGCCTTTGGTAGGCAAGGTCCATATTTTTTATCTCTACAAGGGGAGTGCTCATAGCTGTGAGGAATTAAGCTGGGTTGCAATATAGCGCATTTGTTTGCCCCACTCCAGATCGAGGGGGTCAAATGGAATCAATACTGAATTTGTTTCCCGGGCAAGGATTTCTGCATTTTTTTGATCAAACTGACTCTGAATCAGGATCTTTGAAATATGATTCGCTCTGGCCAGGTCGGTCATCTCTTTCAGATGGGCCGGTGAAGGTGATTTCCCTTCGATTTCCAGGGGAAATTGTTCCAGGCCATAGTCCCTGGCAAAATAGGTGAGTGCCGGATGATAGATCATGAACTTCCTGTTCTCAAGATCCTCGAGCTCGTCCAAAATGGTCCTGTGGAGTGAATCCAGATAGAGTTGGAAATTCTCATACCTGGCCTGCAGGGATTCTTTTTCACCTGGAAACAGCAAGATCAGTTCCTGATGAATGTTGCGGGCAATAATGCCGGCATTTCGGGCCGACATCCAGATATGGGGATCGGGACCGTGATGCAGATGTCCATGCAGAGCACCAGCTTCTCCGTCTTCCTCTTCCCCTTTATCCTGGATGATTTCTACACCCACTGAAAGATCCACTATTTTTAATTCCGGGTTGACGCTTCGGATCTTATTCATCCAGCTCTGTTCAAAGCCGATATGACCGATTCGCATATATAGAGATGACCGGTCCAGTTTCCCTAGTTGTAAAACAGTTGGTTCGTAAGTAGCCGGACTGGCACCGGGAGGTATCATTACATTAACTTCCACCAGGTCTCCTGCCAGCTGTTCGATAAAATATTGCTGGGGAAGAATGCTGACACTGATCACTGGTTTGTCCCCTGAGTCAGTCCCTGTCCTGCATGAGGTGCTCAGCAAGAATACCCATAGGAGCAGAAGCAGTTTTTTCATGGATTACCGGTCTTAAAGATTTTATATAGTGGTGTGCCTTTGGGGGGAACCGGATCATGTCCGTGGCCACCCCATGGATGACAACTCAATATTCTTTTTGTTCCCATAATCAGCCCCTTTATCGGGCCATGTATTCGCAGTGCTTCCAGTGCATATTCGCTGCAGGTCGGGTGGTACCTGCAGGTTTTCGGAAGTGCCGGTGAGATGATCCATTGATATATTTTTATGGGAATGGTCAACAGGAAAATCACCAGCCACCGGACCCACTTCACCAGGAAGAAATTGTTAAGCTGTTCAGGAAGACTTGATAAATTGCCCATAGACCAACTGAAATTCGGACAAAATTACGCATAATTGAGGAGTAATTTAGATCATTTCTTAAATGGATTTCATATCATTTTTGCTTATTTTCACGGCTCAATTTTACAATTAGTCAGACTGTATCCTATTATCAATTATAAATTGTAACCATGAAAGAAGCTATTGCTATACTTTGCGCGGGCGGACCTGCACCAGGGATCAATACGGTGATCAGTTCAGTTACTAAAATATTTAACAAGAACGGGTACAATGTCCTCGGGCTTAACGGAGGGTATAAGAGCCTTTTCTCCGAGGAGCCGGCATTTGAGTACCTGGATTTTGAATATGCCGATCAGATCTACAGCAGGGGAGGATCTGCCCTGAAAATGAGCCGGTATAAGCCCAAAGACGAAGAGTTTAAAGTGGATTTCTTCAAGAAAAACAATGTGAAGCTTCTGGTTACTATTGGAGGTGATGATACTGCTTCCACAGCCAACCGGCTGGCCAAGTTTCTGGCCAAGGAGAAGATGGATGTGAAAAATATTCATGTTCCGAAAACCATTGATAATGATCTTCCTCTACCTGAAGGGACTCCGACATTCGGGTATCACTCGGCAAAGGAAGAGGGGGTGCGTCTTTGCACCACCATCTATGAAGATGCCCGCACCAGCGGAAACTGGTTTGTGGTCAGCGCCATGGGACGTGAAGCAGGTCACCTGGCCTTTGGGATCGGGACCGCCTGTCACTATCCGATGATCATAATCCCGGAGATGTTCAACAAGACCAAGATGACCTTTGATAAGATTACCAGAATGGTAGTTTCCTCCATGGTTAAGCGCAGGATCCTGGGGATTGATTATGGGGCAGCCATTATCAGTGAGGGAGTTTTCCATTTTATGAGTGATGAGGAAATTATTGATACAGGGGTTAATTTCACTTATGATGAGCACGGGCATCCCGAGCTGGGTAATGTAAGTAAATCCCATATTTTCAATATGCTGACCCAACAGCATCTGAAGACCCTGCGCATCACCGTGAAAAGCCGGCCTGAGGAAATTGGTTATGAGTTGCGTTGTTGCAGGCCTATCGCGTACGATCTCTCTTATGCTACGCGGCTTGGACTGGGCGTTTACAGCCTCTTTAAGAAGGGTGAAACGGGGTGTATGACTACTATTGATCGTGGAGGAAGCATCTCACCTCTCTATTTAAAGGATGTGGAAGATGAGAATGGTAAAGTAAAACCCCGCCTGGTAAATATTAACTCAGAGGCGGTTCAGGTGATTTTCAAGAGCAACCTGCATTACATTACCAAAGAAGACTACCGGGCAGCTAAGAAATACGTGAAGAATCCGGAATCCTACGATTTTAATAAGATCCTGAATTGGGAAGATTAGGTGTATCTATCTTAAATAGCTAACATAGCGATCTTTAGCATGAATTTTCAGCTGAAGGCTAAGCTGGGTTATATTAGTTAGCTTGTCCGGGAGGAAGTGCTTAACATTTTCTCAGGTTTGATTTTTTAACCACAATCGATTAACTTCTCTTTATTAACCAATTCCTGAGAAGATGAAAAGCCTGTTTTTTACCGGAATTCTGAGTTTTTTCCTGGTTTTTATTGTATCCGCTCAGCAAGCAAAGCCGATCACAGTAGAAAAAAAGGGAATGAAAAAAGTTTATCTCCATGGGGATGAATTAATTGATTCAAAACAACTCTCTGGCTTACTGAAAGCTAATTCAAATTCTGCAGATGCCCACACGACGTATAAAATCTGGAGTACTGCTGGCCTGACCACCATGATATGTGGTACGGCTTTTATTGGGGTTGGTTTTTATTATACGATTAAAAGTGCTCAGGCAGTGGGAGACAATGATCTGCTTGGTACAACGGATTACTCTAACAGAAGTAACAACAATATGCTTATTGGTGCAGGTTTCTATGTACTAAGTGTTCCGTTTTTATTATTATCAAATTCTAATTTGAAAAAGTCGATCAATCTGTATAATGCCAGCACTTCGGGCGCCAGCCTGAAAAACATCGATTTATATCTTGGTTTTACAGATGACGGAATCGGGATTGGTCTAAGTTTTTAGCTTGCGTCCCACCGTTCTTACCTGCCATTGGTTTTTACCAATTAATGGGCTATTTTTAAAAGAAAAAACATGGCACAGGGGAACAGGAAAAAAGGTACGATAGGAATATTAACCGGAGGCGGGGATGTGCCCGGATTGAATCCGGCCATCCGGGCTGTTACAATTCGTGCCCTCCGCGAAGGATATCAGGTCATCGGCCTTCGTAAGGGCTGGTGGGGTATCACTGAGATCATCAGGGACAAAAATGCGGACAACAGCGAGCAATATATTATGCTTACCGAGCAGATCGTCAATAAAGCAGGGCGAACCGGAGGAACCTTTCTGCATACTTCCAGGGTAAATCCAAGCAGGATCAAAAAGGAGTCGGTACCCTTGCACCTGAGAGACAGATATCAGGAGGAAAGCAACGATCTGACGGCAGAGGTATTGAAAAATCTGGAGTTTTTAGGAATTGACTATTTGATACCCATCGGAGGTGATGATACCCTGAGTTATGGGGTACGCCTTTACAAAGAGGGCTTCAAGGTGATTGCCATCCCCAAGACCATGGATAATGATGTACCCGGAACCGACTATTGTATTGGCTTCAGTACCTGCGTAACCCGCACGATTAACATGACCAATACCCTGCGTACTTCAGCGGGTTCCCATGAGCGGATCCTGGTATTGGAGGTGTTTGGAAGGTATGCAGGATTTACTGCCATGATCCCCACCATGGCCGGCGCTGCAAACCGTTGTGTCATCCCGGAATATCAATTCGATATTGAACACCTGACTGAGCTTCTGGTGGAAGACCGGGCTCAAAATCCAAGCAACTACTCAGTTGTTCTTGTTTCTGAGGGAGCAACCTTCAAAGGGATGGATGAGATGATGTTTAAACATGGTGAAAAGGATGCCTATGGGCATGCAAAGCTCGGAGGAATAGGCACGATTGTCTCCGACAGGATAAAGCAGGAGTCAGCGAGATTCAATAATGGGATGACGGTCAACATCATTAACCAGCACCTCGGGTACCTGGTTCGAGGGGGAGATCCGGATGCCATAGATTCCATAGTTCCCATGGCTTATGGAAATCTGGCGCTGGATCTGATACTAAAGGGAATACATGGAAGGCTGGTTGTATTGAGAAACGGCCGCTATGACAACGCGCCGGTCGATGTGGTAACCAGCACAAAGAAACTTGTGGATGTGAAAAAACACTACAACATAGAAAGATTAAGGCCGCACTTCAAAAGTTTTGAATTCCAGCCACTCTTTATCATGAGCGGGACTTAAGACCGGGACTCAGTTGCTATTCTATGTAGATCCAGGCCGTTTCAATCACATTGTCCCGGATGCCGCTTAGCTTACCTAGCGCTGCTTTAACCGATTCGTAAGAACCGGATGTCACCAGATTGAAGCTATAGGGACCTGCAATTATCCTGCCGGCATAGCCCTTGTTTTTCATGGCTGCAGAATAATCATTTGCGTATGAGGAATTCTTAAATGCACCGACAATGATATGTACTTTCGAGTTGCCTCCTTCACAATCAGACAGTTTAAGCATGGCTTCATCCGCCTGCATTCTGGCCATAGCCAGCTTGTCTTCCAGGTCCTTGGTGCTTACAAGCTGTGCTTTCAGAGCCTCGTTTTCAGCAACCATTTCATCAATCTGTTCTTGAGTCATGGATGGCTTTTGAAATAAACTGCAGGATGACAGGATCAATCCTAGAAAAATAATTCCAATCAGGTTCTTCATGATGAATGAGTTTAGTTCTTCATGATTAAAGATACGCAAAATCCAATAATCTGGAATTTGCATTTTATTTGCTTTGTTAATAACTCTATAAGGCTGTTAATCAGCTTTATGGTCTGTTTTATTGTACTTTTGAATGATGGGCGGCACATTTCCGGACCATATATTTCAGGCAGCTGAGGAGTATTTATGGATTCTCTCCAGAGGATATCCCCAGAATAGTGCATTAAAACTGGTGGGTGATAAATTTATGCTGCCGCGTGATATGCGTCAGGTCCTCTACAGGGGAGTGGTTCCGGCCGCTCAGGCCAGGGAGCGTCTTGCTAAAATTGAATCGGTAAAAAGGGGAGACCTGGTTCTGATCGATACGTACAATGTTCTTTTTACGGTGAATAATTACCTTCTGGGCAGACCTCTTTTTATAAGCAATGATGGTATGTTGCGTGATGCAGGAGAGATGCGAGGGAGGATTATCAACAAACCTCAGTTTTCCAGGGCAGTCTCTATGATGCTGGAGGTATTGAAGATGTGGCCGGAGGCCACCTTTATTCACTACCTTGACGAGCCGGTCTCCCGCAGCGGAAGGCTCTCCATTGAACTATGCAAAGAGATGATGCAGATGGAGATAGAGGGCGATGCCCATACAGCTGCCTCACCGGATCAGATGCTTATTCAGGAGAGAAGCGATGCTATCTGTACTTCAGATGGAGCCATCATTGACCAGTACCAGGGCAGGGTCGTTGATCTGCCCCGATTCCTTCTTCAATATTTTTTTCAGGCCGATATTCCTCAGGTAATCAGAGATTCCACTACTCCCGCATAAAGAGCAGGGAGGATACAGGATAGTGATCGGAGTGTTCGGTCTTGATCCTGATAAATTCTGAAGATAAAAGGGGAGGGCCATACAGGATGTAATCAATTCGAAAGGAGGGGAGTTCACCTGCATAAGTGTTTCCAAAGCCCTTGCCCGATTTTCTGAAGGCATCTTTCAGCCCTTTCTTGATTTTCCGGTAGGCATATGATTGAGGGGTGTCATTAAAATCGCCCATTACAACCACCGGGTGTGGAGAATCTTTGATATAACTGGCTATCACCTGGGCCTGTTCTGCTCGCATGGAAAATGCAGTTTTCAAGCGTGAACCAATAGCCCTGATTTCGTTTATCTGCTCATTGGTGTATTTTAGTCGCGCCGTATCCAAAAAGGCATAATTATCCCGCTGGAAATTGATAGACTGCAAATGAATATTAAACACCCTGATGGTATCTGAATTAAACAGGATATCGGTATACATGGCCGCATTAAAGGAGGAGTTAAAGGGGATCCGGCTTTTCTTTAAAATAGGGTATTTGCTGAAAGTCGCTATTCCGAAACCGTTCCTGTTGGTGCGATCACCTGTATAGTAGACGGCGTTGTAAGGCAGATATTTCAGCTGATTGGCAATATCCGCCTGTCTCTGACCTTTTTTCGAGGAGGTATAGTACTCTTGAAAGCAGACCAGTTGAGGTTCCTGTTGTTCAAGAAATTCAAAGATCTCTATTTTCGCTTCTGTTTCTTTGTTCCAGTGGTAAATATCAAATCCACGTACATTGTAGGAGAGAACTTTGATAAAACTGCTCTGAGCTGCATTTACAGGGATCTCAGACTGCCTCAGGTTCAGGGGTATAAGATTGTTTAGATGATTCCATCCCATCAGGATCACCATAAGAGAGATCAGAATCTCTTTTTTCAGGCGGATTAACCAGAAACAGAGAAAAGCCATATGCAGCATAAGGAGATAGGGATAAGCCAGGCCAAAAAGAGCAGGAAGCACCACTCTGGATGGATTTACAAGCGGAGCCAGATAAGCCAGCAACATGGCAACAGCCGCCAGGATATTTAGAATCAGTATGACCCGGTCTGCAAACTTACTCACGACTATTTTTTATTGCCCATTTTAAAAAGCAGTTCCTTCTCCCTGGATGTGAGACTGTCATATCCTGCTTTGGATATCTTGTCCAGGATCTGATCGATTTCTTTCTGCTCTTCGATCTTTTGTTGTCTGTACTGAATGTCGTCTGCCGGAGGTTTCTGATCGGGGCTTCGTTTGTAAGTAACCTTGAGCTTATCACTCCTGGGTTTAAACCAGGTTGCAATCCCGTCCATGATCCGGTCAAATCCCCTGGTAATATCTGTACCCCTGCGGTAATAATATGCAAACAGGAAACCGGTGAGAGCACCCCCGATATGTGCAATTTTTCCTCCTGTATTTGTGGAGAAGTCTACCAGAGACGTTAAGAAGAACATGATCAGGGCGATGTATATTATTTTCACTGGTCCAATCAATATCAGATGCATCCGGCGCTCGGGCTGGTACGTGGCAGTGGCAACGACAACAGACATCACAGAGGCAGAAGCACCGAGGGCGATGGATCCTTCCTTAACATTTTCAAATACAGGGAAGAGGTTGTAAAAAATCACATAGAGAATCCCCCCAGCCAGGCCCCCCAGCAGGTAGGTGCTTAGTAATTTTTTCAAACCCAGCTCCTGGATAAATACAGTGCCGAACCAGTATAACCACAATAGATTAAAAAGAATATGAATAAAATCCACGTGCAGGAACATATAGGTAATCAGGGTCCATGGACGGTGCGAAAGTACCTCCAGGTTGGCAGGTACAGCCAGATAGTTCAGAAAGCCGGGAAAGAGTTCGTAAGAATTTGACAAAAAGAGTATGATCCTGACAATTTGTACTGCCAGAAAGAGCCCCAGGTTGAGGTAGATCAGTTTATGAAGGGTAGTCCCTTGGCGGAACGACTCTTTTATTTCGTCAATAATGCTCATTCAATCAGAAAGTTAATAAAAGTTTCTTGTAAACTTATTCCAGTATTTGATTAAGAAGAACCCAAAAATCATACCACCCAGATGAGCGAAATGAGCAATGTTTCCTCCCTATTTGTTATTCCCAGGAACAGTTCAAGTGCTCCAAATCCGATGACCAGCCATTTTGCTTTGATGGGAATGGGAATGGACATTATAAAAAGAGGTGTATTTGGGAACAGCATGCCAAAGGCCAGTAAAACCCCATAAACTGCTCCCGATGCTCCGACCGTGGGTCTCATTAATTCCCTTCCAACCTGGATAAAATTGATTTCCGGGTTGTAAGATCTCATTAAGCAGGGCATTGTTTATGCGGTCGACTGAATATGCTGCTTTCAGACTGGCAATATCCGGAGCAAACTGAATATAATTGACCAGTTGGTGAAAGAATGCTGCACCCAGTCCTGTTGCCAGGTAATAAATCAGGAATCGCTTGCTGCCCCAAACACTTTCCAGGGTTTTCCCGAAGATCCACAGGGCCTACATATTAAAAAAGATATGGCCTAGTCCTCCATGCATAAACATATGGGTGACAATCTGCCAGGGCTGAAACAGGGGTGACTGAAAATAAAACAGCCCCAGGACTGCATTGAGGTTGATCAACCCGCTGGAAAAGCATGGTGCCCACGAGCATCACCACATTGATAATGATCAGATTCTTGGTAACGGGGGGCGTATTGCTTAATCCTGCCACTAGAAAATCGACTCATATGTTAATCTTTAAAATGGTTATCCAGTTCCTCCAGGTCAATAATCTTTACAATTAACGTTTCCAGACGGAGAATAATTGGGATTCTCACAGGCAAAAAGCTGATCAATCAATTCCTGCATCTCCAGATCTGTAAGCTGCTTTCCCATAATGAATGGCCGAAGCACTTGCAGCAGCCCGGGAAATCCGTTCTGCATGTTCCATATTGATTCATCCCTGCAAAGTTTTAAACTGCTCAATCATCATCTCCATGGTGTCGCGCAGCATCTTGCAGGATTCATATCCGCAGGAAATCCATGCACCACCACACTGTTATTTCCGAAGTCTCGGATGTCAAATCCCAGTTTCTCCAGATCCCCCATCATCTCCAGGCATACCTGGTAGTCTGCCGCATTCAGGAAATCGTTTCCGGAAACAAGGACTGCTGTGCCAGCGGTTGCTGTTGTGCTCAGGGCCTGTAACATTCTTTCATAGAGGATACGTTCATGTGCCCTTCGCTGATCAATCAAGCATCAGTCCTGATTTAACAGGCGAGAGGATGTATTTGTTCTTAATCTGCAGGGTTTTCTGCTTGCTCACCTGTGCATTGTCCGGCAGCCGGTTCAAATAGCTGTTCCCAACCTTCAAAGCGATCATCCAGATATGGGCCTGACCGTTTTCCACGCTCATACCTGTTCTCCTCCTCAAATGGATTGTAGGCCGGATTGGTATCGATGGCAGGCTGCTTGATCTCGGTGTTCTTTGAAAGCACCGGAATATCAATGACTCCTTCTTTGCCAAAATCCAGAGATGGGGAAAGATTGTTTTTCCCAATGGCCTTCTTTACGGAAGCCAGTAAAATCTGCCAGATGGAGCGCTCATCCTCAAATTTAACCTCTGTTTTTGAGGGGTGGATATTCACATCAATTTTGATGGATCGGTATTGAAATAGATAAAGTAGGAAGGGATATGGTCGGCAGCCAGAATTTGATCATAACCATTCATCACCGCCTTGTGAAAATAGGGATGTTTGATAAAGCGCTTGTTGACAAAAAAGAACTGTTCGCCATAAGTTCTCCTGGCATGTTCAGGTATCCCAATAAATCCACTGATCTGTGATCAGGGAGGTTTCTGATTCCAGGGGGATCAGATAGGAGTTTATTGACTTTACCAAATATTCCGATGATTCGTTTGCCTTAGATTGGATCGGGGAAGCTGGAAGATCTCAGATTGGTTGTGGATGAGCGAGAATGCAATCTCCGGATGTGTCAGAGCCACATGATTAAACTCATTGATGATATGTCGAATTCGGTCTGATCGCTCTTCAGGAATTTACTTCGGGCCGGAATATTAAAAAATAGATTCTTGACCTGAAAATTGGAACCTGCTGGGAGCCTGAACAGTTTCTTGTAATTCGAGCTTCGATCCGGCTATGCGTATCTGGGTTCCCAGCTCCTGGCTCTCCAACACGTGTTTTCAGACTTACTTCTGCAACGGCAGCCATGGAGGCCAGGGCCTCCCCCCTGAATCCGCTGGTCCGGATGGCAGAAGAGATCCTCGGCACTGGAAATTTTTGATGTGGCATGTCGCTCAAAACAGCGCTCAGCATCCAGCTCAGACATCCCGCTTCCATTGTCGACCACCTGGATCAATGTTTTCCCGGCATCTTTTATCAGCACTTTGATACTGCTGGCACCCGCATCCACTGCATTCTCCATCAACTCCTTCACCACTGAAGCGGGTCGCTGAATCACTTCTCCCGCTGCGATCTGGTTGGCAACCGCATCACTCAATACATGGATGATATCTGACATCTACCTGTAGAAAATTAGATATGCAAGAAACAGGAGTACGGCAAGAATAATCAGGAGTCTGATGTTCGAACTGCGCGTGGCTTTTACTTTTGGTTTCCGACCCGCTGTCCGGAAAGATCCCCTTCTGATGGTTGTCCGGTTGGGATCCGAGGGCACCTCAATACCCATCTCCTGCTTGATCTGTCGGATCCGCTCTTCCCTTTCCTCCTTTTCAGGGTCCCAGTACCTGGGGGAGTAATTAAATTCCTTATGTCCGGGAAGTTTTATAAACCTGGGTATTCCCATATCTCTTTATTTAGCCTGTAAAGTTAATGATAAAGTCTATAAGGACGAAAGCCAATAAAGGTGAAACTGTTATTATCCTTGTATAAATGAAGAGGCCACCCTGTAACAGGACGGCCTCTCAAACTTGGATCGGCTTATTTATCCAGGATTAATGATTCTTGTCCGTGAATTGGATTTTCGTGGAAACCTTTACGTTCACAGGTTTGCCGCGCTGTTTGCCGGGTGTCCAGTCGGGCATCTCCCTGATAACTTTCACAACCGCTGCATTCAGGGTCTTATTGGTGCTTTGAAGCACCTGGACGTCTTTGGGTTTCCCTTTGGTATCAATCATCCACTGCACTATAACTTCCCCTGTGATACCTAAGGTCTTAGCCTCCTCAGTATTTTTCAGGTTGGAGTAGATATAAGACTTCAGGGCAGCCTTTCCCCCCGGGAATTGAGGCATATCCTCTATAATATAGAAGAATTCCTTCTCTTCTGCCTTCCTGGAGACTGCCGCACCTTCTTTGGTGGTAATCAGGATGAGCCCGTCTTTGGCATTGTATTTCTTTATCAGGGGATGGTCGGGATCATTGACTACTTCCAACTTTTCGATAAGATCCGAATTAAGGTTTTCGATTCCCTCTACCTGTTCTCCATCCAAAACATACACAGGTTTGGCCTCCGATACGTCATTCTTTTTCAAAGTGACGATAGTGCCTGGATCTACATCTTTTTTCACAGGATCCTGAAGTACAAAGTTTATGGGGAAGGTGAAAAGCACATTTACTTCTTCTCCACCTTGTTTTCCGGGGGTCCAGTCAGGGGAGGACATTACCACACGGATGGCTTCCCTATCCAGGGCCGGATCCACGCTCCTCACAACAAGGGCATCTTGTACTTTTCCCGCAGTATTCACCATAAACTGAACGATGACTCTGCCTTCCATACCATTTTTAGTCGCTGATCTCCGGATACTGGAGATTTTCGGCGATGTACTTCCGGAATTCTATGCCGGCCTCACCCACCATTGAACGTGGGCATTTCATCCACAACATAGAATAATTCCTTGTCTGGAGTGAGGTCAGATGAAGCTTTTTTGGTGGTGATCAGCACAAGCCCGTCTGTGGCATTGTATTTCTGCAGCATAGGATCATTTGCATCCTTAATCACATCGACGCTTTCTATCATATTTGGATCCAGATGGTCCACACCTTTCACTTCTTTCCCGTCTACCACAAAAACAGGTTGAGCCTCCGATCCGTCTTTGAGCTTCAGGGAGACGGCCCCGGTGGACTCTTTCTTCACTTCCAGGGGCACAGATTCGAGATCAAGATCATAGGTCTTCTCTTTAAGTTCCAAAGGCTTCTTACCGATCCTGGAGGCCCGCACAATGAGGGTTTCCATTCCCACAAAGGAGATCACAAGTTCCGGATCGCCGTCTACGTTGAGCATAAAGCTCCCATCCAGATCTGAGACGCATCCGGTAGTACCATTTCGGATTACTATGGAGGCTCCCGGGACAGGTTCGCCTGTTTCGGCAAGTACTACTTTGCCTTTGATGGTCTTTTGTTGAGGGGTCATTCCGGTGGTGAGTCCCAGGGTAATCAGAACTGCGGGAATAAGCAGGGCGATTTTTAGAATCCCCCATGGGGATTTTTTTGGCTTTTTCATCATTTTAAATCTTTTAAGTGGTTAAGGAATGATTAAACTGGTTGCCCAGCCTGAACACATTCACACCCAGGGTGTGATTGAGTAAGCTGGGCCCTGTAACGAGCAGGATTTACTCCTGCCGACAGGACCTGCCTGTCGGCCAGGTGCTCGTGGTTTTCTTTAATCATCCTGGAAATAAGCCATGAGAAGGGATTGAACCATGTAAGCAAAAGCGTGAATCTCCATCAGCATCAGATCGATGAAATGGAGCTGTTGTATATGTGCTTTTTCATGGAGAAGTACATTGTCCAGATCGTCTTTGATCTTTGCAGTGTCCTGGGAATAAATATCCTGGTAAAAAGGGTAAATACCTGGTCACTTTTTGTAAAGGCCACACCTTCCTCATTGCTGGGTTCGTTGCCAGGTAAGATTCCATTTGATAATAATGAACAGATTTTTCAGAAACATAAATACTAAGCCCGACGAGGTATATAAAAACAAGTACCTGGATCCAGTTGATGGTAAGTCCGGTCGTTGATCCTGAGCTTTCAAGAGTTACAGGCTTGTAGCTCACCGGGGTATCCAGGATCAATAAATACCATTGGAGTCAGATCCACCACCAGAGCGAGGTCTTCCGGAAGGTGATGAAGGGAAAAATCCAGGAGGCAATGCATTCCCGCAAACAGGTAGAACCGTTTTGAGTGCCAGGTTGGGATCATTCCGGAATAGGAAAATAGTAAGGCAGGAATATGATCCCAAGTCCTGCAGAGACTTTCAGCAGATATATGAAGAAATCATTCATGATTGTCTGATTCTTTTAGTTCGGTTTCAATGTCTCTGATCAACTCCTGTAGTTCATCCATATCCAGATCATTCTCTTTGGCAAAAAAGGCTGCCATCCTGGAAAATGAGCCATCGAAATAATTGGAGACAATGCCTGATAGATATCCCTTCAGGTACTCTTTTTTCTGTACCAGGGGATAATAGAGGTAGGTGGTTCCCACCGCTTTATGACCTACAAATTCTTTCTTTTCCAGTACCCGCACCACAGTGGATACCGTAGTATAAGGTGTATCGGGTTCGCTCAGTTCATTCATGACATCCCTGATGGTGGATTCACCGAGTTTCCACAGGATCAGCATGATCTCCTCTTCTGCTTTGGTTAGTCTTTTAGTCATCGTCACAATCGATTATTCCATAACAAACATATAACTTATTATTACGTAAATCAACTATAAATGCAGTAGATTAACTATAAAAGCAGTAAAAATTTTATAAGAGGAAGTTCACTTGCATGATTATCAGAATGGTAAGCGGCACAGAAAAATTGTCTGTTCCGTGGGGACTGTAGGCCTCCATGGTGGTTGAAAGCAGTGCAATCAGCAAAGTCATGGAGATAGAACTTGCCAGGTCCCAATGCAGATAGTAATAGAAGGAGAGGAACAAAACAGGCAGGGCGGTAATGAAAAAGGCAGTGCTGCCGGCCAGGGTTTTGGCACTGCCATTCCAGGATTTTCTGCCGGGTATGGTTCTTTTCCCCATTCTTCTTCCAATCAGTGCGGCAGCCACATCACTAAAGGTGAGCACCAGCAGGGGGATCACAAACAACTCCTTTCGCCCGGAAAACAGGGAAGCCACATAACAGAGATAAACAGAAACGAAGAAGAAGTAACTGCCCGCACTTTTTCCTGCAATCCGGTGGTGAGAGGGTAAAATCTTCAGTCGCCTGGTGAACAAGAGCACCAGACAGGATTGCAGGGACAGGATCAGGACCCACCAGTGGGAAGTGAAGAGCCAGGGGAAGGGCAGGGTGATTAGTCCGGCCGACAGGTGAGCAAAGCTCCTGGACCAGGCTGGCCCTCCTTTCAGCAGCCTGTAAATTCCTTCCCCCAACAGCAGGATGATTCCGTATGCCAGGGCGTAGATCAGGTAATATTTGATATTTGCGTTCATCTTATCCAGTTCTGAATCTCTGCAAGCAGAAAAGTGAGTGCCCCGGCCATTATCAGGCTGTCGAAGCGATCCAGGATTCCCCCATGTCCGGGAAGTATCTTACCAAAGGTAGCTATGTGAGCGGAGCGCTTTACAGCCGATGCCAGCAAATCGCCAGTGGCAGCTGCTGCCATAAGCATGCAGGTTCTGAGGATCAGTTCGCTCCATCCAAAGGCAAAACTATGTCGTGTGAGCAGAGTGGTGGCCAGAGTGATAATAATTCCACCTATGAGGCCTTCCAAAGTCTTCCGGGGACTGATTTTTGAAAACAGTGCCCTTTTACCCAGGAGTTGACCGATCACCTGGCAGGAGCCGTCAAAGAGGACCACCACAAAATAGGTGAAGAGCAAGGTATTTGCGTCCATGTAAATAAAGCCTGCGAAAGCTCCTGAGATCAGGAGAAAAGCGAAAATCAGGCCCAGGTTGTTTTTCAAAGGGTTTACTGCTCGTCCCCATTCACGCAAGGCAAGAAGAAGGATACTCCACCCCACGTAGGGAAAAATGGCCTGGGCCCATAGCATGCAGGACCACAAAAGGTTCACCAGCAAGAGGTATGTCAGATATTTAATCCACTGCTGTTTGGACTCTGCAGGCTCCAGTTTCCCGGTGATCCGTATCAGCCAGAGTCCACCGGATATAAAATGAGCCATCAGCAGGAGGTAGGGCAAAAGGTATTCACGCATGTGACCGTCTCCTCTCCCTTAATACCCAGTAAAGCCCCTTTACATCTGAGCGCATTTCCGGAATAATCAGCTGAATGGTCAGGCTCTCAATAAATGCCAGCAGACTGATATTGACCATGATATAGAAATAGATCGGAACGTAGTTCACGAAAAAAAGCAGCATAAAGAAGATTCCCTGCAGGTAGCCGCCTAATTTGATGGACCATAGGTGGAAACTCTGGATTTTTCCAAACTTGATTAATGGGGAAAGGTGAGTAATCACATAAGTGGCTACAAATACATAGAACAACCAGGCGTCCGGTCCCAGTTCTCCGATCTTAAACACCGTGATCCCGGTCAGGGCAGTGAGGTATACCCCAATATCAGCCAGAGAGTCAATTCGGGCGCCGATGGCAGTCTGCTGATTGAATCTTCGGGCAATAAACCCATCCCAAACATCTGTATTCAGGCTGATCACCAACAGGATGGCAAATACCATCTCCTGATTCAGTACAATCATAAGAGCGATCACCGGAAACATAAAAAGCCTGTACAGGGAGAGATAGTTTGGAATAGTCAGCGGGATCCTATGTTTCAGAAGTATAATTTCACGCATGAGGATTGGTTTTAAATAGCTGACACCCCTGTTCACGGAGCAGGCGGATCCCTTCGCTCAGTTCCATTTCTTTGATATTGCCTACTGCGCCCCGGCAGAAAGGACAGCTGTGGTAAAACCCGGCTGAATCAATATGAATGTAGCGGTTACCAGCCCCGTAACATCCGATGTTTCGCTGGTGGTATCCCGGGTACTGTATAATGGGATAGAACTGATACCTGGCCGACCCGTTCATTTTATGGAAGAATTTAAGCACGGCATCCTGTTCCTGGCGGCTCAGCAACACATCTTTTCCTGCATAGTTTCCGGCCTTTCTTGCCTCCAGGAATCTCACAAAAGGGACCTCCAGGTCCCGGGCCAGCCTCAGGTATTTCATTAGCTGCGCTTCCCTGGCCATTTCGTGGGTCACACAGAGGGTTAGATTGGGCACGATTCCAACTGCTTTGCAATTCTCCACAGCTTCCACCGCCCACCTGTAGGCTTCCGGATGATTCCGGAAGCGATTATGCTTCTCCGCATCCCAGTGGTCCAGGCTGATATTGGCCCCGGTTAATCCCGAATCTTTTAAGTCCCTGGCTTTTTCCGGGCTTAACTCATAACCGGAGGTGGAGAGCCAGAATTCCATGTGCTCTCTTCCCAGTTCCAGGAGTTCCAGCATATCCTTGTAACGTAGCATGGGTTCACCACCTCCAAGTTGTATGTGAGGAATCTCCATCCGGATGGCCTCCCGGAGCACCTTTTTCAGGTCTGCCAGGGATAGTTGTTCCTGCATGGAGAGGTTCTTTCCCTCGAAGCAGTGTTCACACTTATAGTGACACTTACTTGAGATAGAAAGGATTAGTGTTTGCAGGGGAATATCAGTCCCCCCTGGGGAGATGATTCTTCTTATTTCCTGCCGAACCATGGAATCAAATCCGGAAGAAGGAAATCCGGGAGTGTAGATGCTCCAGTAGTACCGGTTCCCGGCACGGACTATTTTATGATCCCTGCGATGGCCATGGAGCCTGCGCCGCTGCCTGACCAGCCTGGAAAGTGCCCGGATGGAATGGACAGGATTCGGGGTAGCGGATAAGGAAATCCTTAGTAAGGCCACTCCGGCCCTGAACTTGATCCAACTGGCTCTCCATCCCGTAAGCAGAAATTTACTTTTCTCCTTCCTCATAGGCCCACATATGCTCAGCCAGCATCTTCTGCATCAGCTCATTGGAAAATCTGTTAAAGTTCCCTGTTTTTCGAATATCTTTCAGTGCTTTTATTTTGGGAGCCCCTTTGGGATTCTGAAGGATATCGTAGTAACCCTTGCTGTGCAGGATAAAGGTGTGCTCCCCTTTCAGATCCACCCCCGGGAAAAGGAGTTCGGCCTCGTTTCCGATTTCGGGCTGAACATAATAGAGCTCATCGTCCTTTAGAAGATTTCCTGCCACATTGTTGCCTTTTTCATCCAACGCGGAGGAGAGCTGAAGGATTTTTGGCGGCTCCGGTAGTTTCTGTGCCGGGCAGGCTCCCACATAATCAATTTCCCAGAAGTAGGAGCCGGATTCAAGTTTGATACGGAGCACCTCGGCATCCATGCCTGTAAGATCGATTGGCAGGACATCTTTTTTAAAGGCCATGGGTCCAACCGTATGGAAATAATCCTGGAACACCCATGCTCCATCCATATAGAGATAAACGGACAGGGGAATATTCTGGCTCAGACTCCAGTCGGTCATCTGTTCCGGATCTCCATCTTTTTGCTTCTTCATCCACATTTTATAGGAGGCTCCCAGCATTTCCCTGAAATTCTGATAGACATAATCGAGCCAGTAAGAGTTCTTTGCTGAAATGACCAGATCAATGGAGCGGGTCCCCCGGGGGAGCCTATAGCTAAGCTCCACGCCGTCCAGCAGTGGAGGATCCTTGGAGGGATCACTTCCCAGGTAAACCAGGTCATCGTCTTTTTCGATCACAGGTAAGAGATTTTCTCCCAATAGACTGTTTGCGGAGACCGGGGCAAGTGCCGGGGACAGAAGGTGTCCCGCTCCATATTTATCCACCAGGACCTCCTGGTCGGGGGCATGATTAAATACCATCAGTTCCAGGAGGTTGGTATGCTGGATCTCCTCCAGCTGATTGGCGATCTTAAGTTTGTACATCCCGTTTTCTTCCACCAATCCGGGAAGCAGCAGGTAGTCGTGCCGTTCCAGGGGAGGATAGACTGCACCGCTGTATATTTCTCCCGCAAACTCATAGGCTTCTCCGTTCCAGGTATAGATAAACGGGCAACTGCTTCCGGTCATCAGAAGGATCAGCAGGGCAATCAACATGACGCCCACATAGGCCACCGGGATCATTGCAATACCAAATAAGATGCTATACGCGGTTGTATGTCCGGAAGAGTGGTTGTAGGTGTCAAGCCTATCAATGGCGCTGACGGGCACCCCCCAGGTGTTTTCGCTGATTTCACGCTTTTGATTTATATAAAGATGGACCTCGTTAAGCAAGCGGGCATCCCCTTTTTTCTTTTTGTAGCGCTTTACCTCATCAGGGCTTACCGGAGAGATATCATCACCGGCCCGGTAGTAGGGAGTCCCCAGTTCCAGTTCCAGGGAGTCTTCTTGGAAGGTCACCGCCCGCACAAAATAATGGCTCATTCCGTCGTGAACCACAAATTTTTTGTCCAGGTCCGAGAGCCTTGCCATCTCCTGGGCAGGAGGCTGGTAGGTAGTTGAGACCTTGTAATAGAAGCACCCGGAAATAAAGTTCAGCAGGAGGATCAGTAGCATTCCGGCAAGTCCGCGAAGCAGAATCTTTTTCCGGGATTTAAGAAAGCCCAGTTGTCTGGTCAGCAAAATGAAGACCAGGAAATTACCAAATCGCATAGGCCTAATATTAGGGTAGATGAAAAAGTAAAATACATCTTTTTTCGGAATCTGGCGTGCACCGCTGATAAATCTTAAGGGATGGAATGATATACCTGCCTTTGATATCATTAACCAAAAAGGCAAACTGCTGCATATGCTAATCAAAACTTTCAGTGGCTCGGTAATTGGAATCAAGGCTTTGAAAATCTCCATTGAAGTTCATATTACCCAGGGGATCAGGTTTTTTATCGTGGGACTGGCAGATCATGCCATCAGGGAGAGCCAGCAGCGCATCGAATCGGCACTGAGTAATAACGGATTTGAATGGCCCCGGTACCGGGTAGTGATCAACCTGGCTCCTGCCGATATGCGGAAGGAGGGAACCCACTTTGATCTGCCTCTGGCCATTGGAATCCTGGCAGCTACCCGGCAGGTAAGTGGGACTCGTCTGGCAGATTACCTGATTCTGGGTGAGCTTTCCCTGGATGGAAGTGTGGTGCCGGTGAAAGGTGTTCTTCCTATGGTGCTCTTAGCCAGAGAGGAACAATTTAAAGGGGTCATCGTACCCTTGGAAAATGAAGCAGAGGCTCTGGTGGTGGATGGAATTGAAGTGGTGCCTGTAGCCGATTTAAGTACGGTGGTCTCTTTTTTGAATGGTGTTTCTTCTGATCAGGCAAAGAAAAAAGTATATACTTCGGCAAGGGCACCGGCCAGGTATGAAGTTGATTTTTCAGAGGTGAAAGGGCAAACGGCGGTCAAACGTGCCATGCTGATCGCTGCCGCCGGCAGGCACAATCTGATCCTCATTGGACCACCGGGTTCCGGAAAGAGTATGATGGCACGGCGCCTTCCTACGATTATGCCCCCCATGTCCCTGGAGGAGTCTCTTCAAACCACCCGCATCTATTCTGTGACTGGCAGGGTAAGCAGTAAGAACGGGCTGATCAGTTCCAGGCCCTTCCGGATGCCCCATCATTCCAGTTCAAATATTGCCATGATCGGCGGCGGAAATTCTCCCCAGCCGGGTGAAATCTCTCTGGCCCATAACGGGGTATTGTTCCTGGATGAATTGCCGGAATTTAAGCGATCTGTACTGGAGGTGCTGCGGCAGCCCCTGGAGGATCGGGAAATCCACATCAGCAGGGCAAGTTACCGGGTGGTTTATCCCTCCGACTTTATGCTGGTGGCCGCCATGAATCCCTGTCCGTGTGGATACTATAATCACCCTGAAAAGGAGTGCAACTGCGGTCCGGGAATTATAAAAAGATATCTTTCCAGAATATCGGGTCCCTTATTGGACAGAATTGATCTGCAGCTGGAAGTGGTACCGGTGCCCTTTAGGGAGTTATCTCAGAAAAAGCAGACCGAAGATAGTGCCAGCCTGTTGGAACAGGTCATCAGGGTCAGGAAAATCCAGGGAGAAAGATTTAAAAATTCCTCTTCTGTTTCAAGTAATGCGGGTATGGGAATGGCTCTTAGAAACCGTCACTGTGTTTTGGACAGGGCGGGGGAATCCCTGATCAAACTGGCCATGGAGAGCCTGGGCCTGTCGGCAAGGGCTTACGATCGGATCCTGAAGGTAGCACGTACCATTGCCGACCTGGAAGGCCATACGAAAATTCAATCCTCCCATCTGTCTGAAGCAGTCAATTACCGCAATCTGGACCGCGAAGGCTGGTCTGGTTAGATCTCAGGCCCTGAAAAAGAACGGGTCCTAACACCCGCCTTCTACCTTTTTTTTCACGGGGCGGGGAGCGATCTTTGGAAGCTCCGGGGCCGGCTGACTGCTGCTCTCTACCAAGGCACCTCCTCCAAGGGCCTGGCTGGCGCCCTTTCGAAAATCATACTTGGCAAGCTCTTCGTCCGGACTGGTCGACGGGGGTGGTGTAGGATTCATTATGGTCTCCACCCAGTAGTTCAGGCCTCCCTGAAGCACATAATTATTCTGGTAACCAAGCTGGCGGGTTAACATCCAGGCCTGGTTGGAGTTAACCGTTCCATTGGAGTAGAATACATTGTAGCGCAGGTCCTGATGGAGATAGTCTTTCCACTGGTCCTCCAATAAGGAGGCGAGGGGAATATTGATAGCGCCGGGCAGATGGAATTTGTCATATTCATCTTCGCTGCGTACGTCAATCAGAACCAGCGAGGGATCCTTGCTGACAAGCATATGGGCCACTTCGTCGGGTGAGAAGTACTGCATCCCACTGTTCACATACTCCAGCAGGTCCCCGGGAGAAAGTTTATAAGGATGCGTGGTATTGGCCGGAACTGCGGCCAGAATCAGTCCCAGGGGAACGATGATAAGGGCTAAGTATACTCTTGGTTTCATGGTGCTTGTTATTATTGATGTTACTTAATGGGATAAACGGATGAAAGTAGTATTTGTTTAAGAACCCCTGAAGAGGTCGTTTAATATTCTTCCCGGGGAAATTTTTTCTCGGCCCATTCGCCCACCCAGAACATGCCCAGTGCGACGATGATAATTCCCAGTACCACAACCCCGTCTTTGAGTCCGAGCGCCTGGGGTAGCGTGGGAGTTCCCCGGAATGATCCCTTATAAAAGGTCTCCAGCAGAGGATAAGCCTCAGCAAAAATGACGATCCCTAGGATCATCCCGCCAATAAAGAACATGGCATCGATCTTTCCGATGGAAGCTGCACAAAAGCTGGTTCCCGGACAGAAGCCGCCCATAATAAAGCCGGCTCCCATAATAATTCCGCCAAGGATGGTGGACCAGAGGTAGGTTGGATTGATATAGACCATATCTAAATCGATCCAGTTAAAGAGGCTCATAAACAAAAGTCCCAGCATGGCCACAATGGCAGCGGTAAAAAACACCTTCAGAACTACAGTATCGTAACCATAGAATACTCCTGCCAGCTTTCGGCTGGAGGAAAACCCGCTACTTTCAAGGATAAATCCAAAGCCTATTCCGATCAGGAAGGCCAGGAAGAAGTTGGTGTTCTGCGTAATGATATCATTGACAATTAAAGGTCCCATAATCTTGCTTCGCTAAAAGTTAAATCCAGTTTTTTCTGAAGAACCAGGCCAGGACAAAGGCGGTTCCAAATATAAATGCCATAGAGATAAATCCTCCCAGGGAAAGTACGCCCATACCGCTGAGAGCTGATCCGCTGGTACATCCACGGCCCAGTTGCGATCCGAATCCAAACAGGATACCTCCCAGTATGGCAAAGATGATCCGCCGTCTGGAGGTGATCTTAGGAGAGTGTTCTACCTTAAACTTCAAGCGGTTGAAAACAGCTCCGGAGATAAAAGCTCCCACGATAACACCGAGCATCTGGAATACGAGCCAGGCCTTCATGGGCCCATCGGGATGCGAAGCGTTGTACTCCTTAAAAAACTGAGCGTTTTCAGCGTGAGCCGGCGCGATGGTATTGACCGTGGCAACCACGGCACTTTTGGCAGCACCACTGGCACCCAGGCCCCTGCCTGACACGAAGTTGGCAGCAATCAGGGTCAGCCCCAGCAGGACACCGCCCAGGTAGGGATTGAGGTACCTTGTTTTCTTTTTGGTTTTATTTAAATCACTCATAATTTGGTTTGTTGAAGTTTCTTAATACAGCCACCTGCTCTCCTGACCGGCATAGGAAATGATAAAACGGAGCATCAGGCTCCCAAAGAGAACAAGAGTAGCCGGAATCACTACCGGAACTTTGAACTTCTTTAGTTCCAAAACCTCCAGGATGACCGGTACTATCATTCCAAGAATGACCACAAAGATCCAGAACGGGGCGGTCCATGGGCCACCCAGAAAGAGTGTTGCTGCGTCGATCTGTACCTGGGTACTGGCCAGGAATCCCATGAACATATGGATAATCAGGAATAGCTCTACCGCGATAATCCCAATGTCGATCTTAGCGAACATGGTTCGTTCTTTATGTTTCTTTGAAAGCAACATGATGACTGCTGCTCCGGCCGAGAGTCCGGATGCCAGGAAGAGGGGTCCCAGGATGGAAGTGTTCCAGAGGGGCCTGGCGTTGAAGGCCGAGAAGAGGATCCCGGTGTAAACTCCCAGAATAATGGAGGAGATTGCCATCACCCAGGCGATGTTCAGTTTTTGCCTGGTAAAAAAAGCTTCCAGGTCTATCAGGATCTTAAATTTCCAATCCCAGTTTGGAAAAATCTCCCTGATATGAATGGCCGACCAGATAAAGGACAGGGGGGTGACCAGCATCAATACCCAGGCGCCCCAGGACATGGGAGATTCCAGGCGAATGGTAGTGTACAGGCGCCAAAAATAGAGCTGATGTTTCAGGTCAAGAAGCAGGGCCAGAAGTCCCACCACCAATACCCAGGGTACAATATGCGGGGCAATCTTAACAGCGGATCGATACTTATTCTCTTTACCCAGCAGGGTGAAGAAGGCCGCAAAAAAGAGGATCCCTGCAGCCAGTCCGCCCAGAAACAGGTACAGGGGGATCTGCCAGTGCCAGATATGCAGATGGGGATCAATCAAGTAATTGTTGCGTCCGCTGACAATAATTTCTTCTCTCATGGTGCTTTAGATAAGGAAATACAACTGGGGCTTGGTCCCGGCCTCGGGGATCAGGGTTTTATATTTTCTCACTTTCAGGATCTCAGAAACCGGGCTCTTTGGATCGTTGAGATCTCCAAAATACATGCACTTGGTGGGACAGGCAGAGACACAGGCAGGCTCCAGTCCCTTCTTGATCCGGTGCATACAGAAGGTGCATTTATCCACGTAGCCCTCAGGGTGTGAATAGCGGGCATCATAGGGACAGGACTGTATACAGGCTCCGCAGCCAATGCACTCGTTGGGAGTAACCAGTACGATACCCCCATCGGCATAGTGACTGGCACCGGTAGGGCAGCAGCGCACACAGGGGGAGTTGTCGCACTGGTTGCAGCGCTCGGAGCGGATCTCAATCTCCAGCTGCGGATAGGTTCCGTCCGTGACTTCCACCACCCAGTCGCGGCAATATCCGATGGGTACCTTGTTTTCGGTCTGACAGGCCACCACGCAGTCGCTGCAGCCCACACATTTCTTGGTATCTATGGCCATGGCGTATCTCATGATGCAGCCTCCACTTCTTTGGGTTCAAATTTGAAGGTGACGAAATTGCCCCTCATTCCGGTTCCTCCCATGATGGGATCCACATGCACCCTGGTTATCAATTCGGAATCGCTGGCTCCTTTGCCATAGGCCCGGGAGAGCTTGTCATTGGTATGTCCGAAACCATGTACCATATAAACACTATCCCAGCGTGTGCGTTCGGTGATCCGTGCCCGTATGGGAAAGGAGGAGCGTACCCCATCCTGATTTTCCAGCCAGATGTACTGTCCGTTTTCGATTCCCCATTCACCCGCCACCTTTGGATTGATCCAGGCCGTATTCTCCTCCATCAGATCTTTCAGCAGTGCGTTATTGGCAGTTCGCCCGAAAGTATGCATGGGGGCCCGTCCGTAATTGAGCCGGTAGAATCCTGCCGGAGGTTCTTCATGGGGAGTATAGACGGGCATGGGATCAAAGCCTTCTGCAGCAAGTTCTGTACTGTAGAGTTCCACTTTGCCCGTATTGGTGTTGAACTCTATGTCCATACCTGGATCAAAGTAGAGGTCATCATAGGAACGTTCGAAGGTTTTCACTCCGATCCGCTGCATCTCCTCCAGGGAGGAATCCAGCTGCTTCAACTGCCAGTCCAGCATCTCTTCAATGGTGTCCCAGCTGAAATAGTCCTCCAGGCCCAGGTGTTTGGAAAGCTCCTTGGCCATCCAATAGGCCGGCTTGGAATTATAGAGTGGATCGGAAGCCGGCATGCGCAGGGCAATGGCCGGTTTGCGGTGGGGGGAATCCCGGATGGTATCGTAGCGTTCCAGATAGGTGCATTCGGGGAGTACCACGTCGGCCCATCCGGTGATGGCCATGGGCATCGTGTCGATCACCACCAGCAGCTCCAGGGCCTGTATGGCCTTCAGTAAATTGGGGGTATCGGGGATGGTTTTGATCAGATTGGTGCCGTTTACGATCCACCCTTTAAAATTGCAGCCTCTGTTCACGTCCGGTATGGTAGCATCACAAATTCCCGAGGCAATGGTCTCATAGGCCAGGTTGTATTTTCCGGGATAGGCATCTCTCCAGGTTTTTGTTGGAGTCGGAAATGGCGGGTGGGGCCATTCGGGAACGGAGACTGACTCCGGATTATAGAATCCGCCCCTGTGTCCCCAGGAGCCAAGCAATCCGTTAATAATAGCCATGGCCCGGCTGCGCTGGGTATCATCTCCATACCAGGTGACATGGCGGCCCGGGTTTACAATGACTGCCGGAGCAGCATCGGCCATTTCATGGGCCGATTTACGGATCAACGCTGGCTCCAGCGTGGTGATTCCGTAGGCCCATTCAGGAGTAAAGTTTCGAACATGTGCCTTCAATTGCTCAAAGCCGTAAGTATATTTCTCCACGTACTCTCTGTTGTATCTATCCTCGTAAATCAGAACATGGATCCAGGCAAGCAGGAGGGCCAGATCGGTGGCCGGCTTAATGGGTAACCAGTATTTGGATTTACTTGCAGCAATGCTGTAGCGGGGATCCACGGTGATAATAGTCGCCCCTTTATCAATGGCATCCGACATCTCCTGCACCTGACCATTGTGCATGTTTTCGCCCAGGTGGGTGCCAATCAGAACCAGACATCTGGTATCCCGGATATCTATCCGCTCGGGACTGCCCACCCCTTCGCCAAAGGTCATATGATAGGCTACTTCCCGGGGTCCGCGGCATTGTGCATAGGAGGGAGCGGCAATATTGTTGGAGCCAAATGCTTTTAACAGGGTGCCAAAATATTTGCCCCCCGACCCGTGGGTGAGCAGTGCGGTGCATTCGGG
The DNA here is from genome assembly GCA_963792395.1 of uncultured Bacteroidales bacterium. Classification (GTDB taxonomy): domain Bacteria; phylum Bacteroidota; class Bacteroidia; order Bacteroidales. The sequence continues at coordinate 62,416 of CAWBWE010000009.1, read as the reverse complement.
ACCATGTTCTTTGGCAATGGACTTCATTTTTTCAGCTATATACGCAAAAGCCTCCTCCCAGCTGGCTTCGCGAAAAACCTGTTTGCCCCTTTCTTCTGTCCGGATCAGGGGTGTTTTCAGGCGGTCCTCATCGTAGTACATGCCCGGCCCACCTGTACCACGGGGACAAAATCGGCCATTGCTATGCTGGTCCTCGTCATTTCCAACGACTTTCCAGATCTTCCCCTCTTCATTCTTGTAAACCCATCCGGCACACTTCCAGAAACAGATTTCACAAATGGTGGGTGTCCGCTTGATATCCACGCTGAGTTCAGTTCCTTTAGGAGGCGAAGAGGACAGGCTCTTGTATATGGCATAGCTTGAAGCGCTTACCGCTAATCCTCCCATTCCCAAACCTGAAATCCTGATAAAATCTCTTCGGTTAGTCATCGGATGGTACTTTTTAAAAAATATAGAAGGTTAAACTTTGAGCCCGTAAAGGTAATTTTAATATATACAAATACATAGATATCTAAATATCTGGATATACTATAAGTTGCACCAATAGAGAGGGTTAAGCTTATTTAGAATCGAGATAAATTATTTATTAAGAGCTGTTTTATAGCATTGAAGCCACATTTCTGCCTCCATCAACATCCTGGAAAAGGCCCGGAAGGGTCTTCTTAAAAAACTGGAAAGGGATGCTGAGCGTTCCAGCATGACGGGCAAGGAATTGAAAGCAAGGGAGAGAGCGGCATATGCTCTGCCAAAACCCAGGCCCAGCAGGTACTTTGTTACTCGGGGATTTCTGATCTCCACCGAGAGTCCTGAAAAAGCAGAGACTATCAGGACAGCCCGCAGGCTCATTTCCAGTCCCACCAGGAATCCGTTTTGTAGCCGAAAGTCACTTCCCTCCGGCGGATGCCAGAAAAGCCCGGCAAGCAGAGTCATCAGCACCAGCTGACTCCAGAAAAAGGGTTTCTTCAGGCGGTGAATGATCCGTTTGTAATAGAGAAGCAGAAATATCAGATAGAATCCGGAGGGAATGAGTGCTTGAAGCTGAAGTCCATAACGGTTGATCAGTAAGAGGAGTGCCGGAATCATAAGAACATGCAGGAATAGCAGCAGAATGCGGAAGGACTGATTTGGATCAGCCTCCTGCCAGGCTGAAGCAAAGGGATCGGTGGGCCCGGAAAGAGAATTTACTTCGCCCTTGTTGTGAAGAGCCCGCTTTCCAAGGTAATACCCGGCCAAAGCAGCAGCAGCACCGACCAGGATATAGAGCACAATGATTCCGGCAATCAGGTCTCCGGGATCTGCCTGCTCCAGGCCCAGTTGTTTTTGGAGGAAGCGGAACAGGTTCACATAGATGCTGACCAGATCATTTCCATAAAGGATAAAGAGGCTGGCCAGTTTATGCAGGATGGTGCTGAGCAGGGCGGCGATTCCGGCCAGGAGGTAGGCGAACATATTCTTCCCCAGAAGATAGATGACCAGATCCATGAACAGGGCCTCCATCATGATCCCGGTCATGGGCCCCAGTATTACCGCGCTGGGAGAGAGAGACTTCATCAATCCGCAGATTAGCCCGGCCCTCCAGATCAAACCACTTTCGTTCCAGATCTGAAGAAATGAGATCATCCATATAACAGAAAAAGTGGCCAGGAGAGTGCCGGAAAAAGGAATATGCAAATTATGTAAAAGACTTCCTACAATGATTTCAAAGCTGGCCCACAGTCCTCCGGCCACTGCCGCTTTCAGCCATATGGAGTTTATCCCTCTATTCATTTGACCTGGTGCCGAATCCCGGGGGTAAGCGGTGGAGATCCTCTTTTTGGTTAATATTCATAAACAGATCGGCCTGCCAGCACTCCATCTCTTCTGATATTTGAATGATCCCGCTGCTGCAGCGGGTCAGCAGATGGTGCACCGCGAAATCCTGTTCCTTGATCATCTGTTCCATCCGGCCGATGACATTTTTACTATAGAGGCCACAGAGCGGTTCAGGTCGGCTTTCCTGCATGGCCGGCAAAACTACATCATATTGCTCTTTTTTACCGATTAGAAGTTGAAACAGGGACTCGCTTACCAGAGGCATATCGTAGGAGAGCACCAGGTTCAGATCGTTGGACGACTGTTTCAGGCAGCTAAAAATGCCTCCCAGGGGACCGATTCCCGGTATTTCATCACAGACTTTCAGGTAAGGAACCGGAAACATGGATTTGTTGCAGGTACTGATCAGAATCTCATCACAGAGCATCTCCAGGACACGCAAGGGGTACTCGTAAAGCAGTGCATCTCCAATGCGCAGGGTCCCCTTCTCACTTCCCATCCTTCGGCTCATTCCACCTGCCAGAAGTATACCGGTCAATTTTGTCATGCTGGTCTGCATCAATCTTACGAAAAAACCGACACAAGGTAAAAATCTTTATCCTAACTTAGGGATATAATTTCCAACCCCCGTGTTTTAATCGCGAGGGTTCATTTGAAATATTCATTTTTTTTTATAGAAACCCTATTAACTTTTTTCCTATGCCCAGTAACAGAAGAGAATTTATTAAAAAATCTGCAGCAGCCACCGCAGTGATTGGAATGAGCTACCCATTTTCTACCCTGAAAGGAGGAATACTCGGGGCCAATGAAAAACTGGTCTGCGGAGTGATCGGCGTCAACGGAATGGGCTTTTCCGATCTGAGAGCGTTTCTGAACCTGCCCAATACAGAATGTGCAGCCCTGTGCGATGTAGACAGCAATGTCCTTGCAAAACGGATCAGGGATGTGGAGAAGATTCAAAAGAAAGCTCCCAAGGGATACAAGGATTTTCGTCATTTGCTGGAGCATCCGGGACTGGATGTAATCATTATCGGGACACCCGATCACTGGCATACCATTCCCTTTGTATATGCCGCCCAGGAGGGGTATAGCATCTACTGTGAAAAACCGCTGGCCAATACTATTGAAGAATGCAATATCATGGAACGGGCCGTGCAAAAATATGGGAATGTGGTACAGGTCGGACAGTGGCAACGAAGTGATACCCACTGGCAGGATGCCATAAAATATGTGCATTCCGGTAAACTTGGGAAGATCAGGACGGTACGGGCATGGTCCTACCAGGGCTGGATGAAATCGGTGCCGGTGGCCGCAGATGGTCCAGTTCCGGAAGGCGTGGATTATGATTTCTGGCTGGGTCCGGCCTCCCAAAGGCCTTTCAATAAAAACAGGTTCCATTTTACCTTCCGCTGGTTCTGGGATTATGCCGGAGGCATGATGACCGACTGGGGAGTCCATATTGTGGACTACGCCCTGTTTGGCATGAATCAGTACGCCCCCAAATCGGTCATGTCCATGGGGGGTAAATTTGCCTACCCGGAGGATGCCTGTGAGACCCCCGATACCCAGCAGGCCATCTACGAATTTGATGATTTTACCATGCTCTGGGACCATGGGATCGGGATTGACGGAGGGTATTACGGCCGTTCCCATGGGGTGGGTTTTGTGGGCAACGATGGGACCCTGGTGGTGGATCGTGGCGGCTGGGAAGTGATTCCGGAACCCAAAGGGGGGAACCCCACTCTGGACAGGGTCGATCTGATCGGAGGAGACGGGAAAGGCCTGCACAACCACATGGTCAATTTCATTGATGGCATCAAAAACGGGGCAAAACTGAACTGTCCGGTAGAGATTGCAGCGGGAGTGGCCCGGACCTGCCATCTTGGAAATGTGGCCTATAAGACAGGGAGACGCCTCTACTGGGACGCAGAAAACAGCAGGTTTATAAACGATGAGGAGGCAAACAGCTACCTGGCACCGAAGTACAGGGAACCCTGGGCCCTTCCCAAAGTTTAAAAACGACGTTTAACGGAGCCTGATTCGCATCAGGTACATATCGGCAGTCATATAGAGGTAACGATTTTTTGCATCCAGAGTGCAGTTGGAGGTGGCCTGGCCTGTTTTGATTATGCCCAGATGCTCACCCCCGGGAGTCAGGACCCAGACACCTCCCGGGCCCGTTGCAAAGATGATTCCGTCCTTTCGCACTACCAGACCGTCCGGAGCCCCCTTCAGGGTATCTGACGCTGCCCGGGCATCGCAGAATAGTTTCTCATTTTGAAGCGATCCATCTTCCTCCACCTCGTATTCCATCCAGATGGATCCGGTGCTGCCTCCCGAGTTAGCTACATACAATTTGCTTTCATCGGGTGAAAGCCCGATCCCGTTGGGTGCTGTGAGATGCTTGATCCTGAGGCTTACCTCTCCTCCGGGAGTGATTTGGAATACACCGGTAAAATCCATCTCCCGGCGGGGATCTTCATACCGGAGTTCCATGCCATAGGCAGGATCAGTGATATACAGGTTTCCATTGCTACTGAATACGGCATCATTGGGGGAATTAAAACGCATTCCCTTCCAGGTTCCGGCGATGGTTTCAAAATTGGCTGCCGGAGCATCCAGGGGTGCTTTCATCCGGGCCATCCGTCGGTCGCCATGCTGACAGAGTACCAGCTGGCCCGCTTCATCCAGCAATAATCCATTGGAACCGGTCTCCCCGCCCCGGGAAAGGGTAGCGGTATATCCCGAAGGTTTCAGATAGAGTTTCAGTCCTTCTTTTTCCGACCACTCAAAAATAGAGTTGTTTGGAATATCCGAGAAGATCAGCTTCTCCTGCTCAGTCAGCCACAGGGGGCCCTCCGACCATTCAAAACCCTCAGCCAGTATTTCCGGAAGGGCACCGGGAGCGAGGATCCGGTCCAGTTCCGGACTGAGCCGTTCAATGGAACCCGTTGTGGGGTAGTCCCGGGTACTGCAGGAAGTGAGAATCAACAGAAGCAGTAGTCCGGTTGAAAGGATACGGTTAGGTTTCATGGCTTTGATTTTTTAATCCATTGAACTGTAAGCTGAATGCCTGTGAGGGCGCTGGATGGTTGATATCCGAGTTCCCGGATCGCTTTATCGGAAGAGACGATCCAATTGTGATTAAACTTGCGAACCAGCCCGGGAACGATCAGGGGTGGCCGGCCCGTTAGAATGGAGATGACCTTCAATAGTCCGGCGCTGGTAAGCATGAGCCAGAGGGGGATTTTATACAGGGTTTTACGGACACCGCTTGCTTCACGGACGTAGTTAAAAAGCTGCAGATAGGAGATGTTTTCACCTCCCAATATGTAACGTTCTCCGGGCTTTCCCTTTTGCATAGCCAGCAGGTGCCCTGACACCACATCTTCCACAAAGACATAGTTTCCCAGGCTGTTTCCATTGCCGGGGATCAATCTCCACCTGCCCTCCATGTACTGTTTGATCATCTTGGTGACTCCATTGGATTCACTCAGGTACCCGGGACCATACACCCGGGTGGGATTCACCAGGATCACCTCGGGTGTGGTATCGCGGCGACCCAGAAGCTTTTGCTCCAGCTGGAACTTGGAGGCCTCGTACTCGGTAAAAAAGGTAGCTGGCGCGGGTGAAGATTCATGAACAGCCTCCTTTTCGGAGGGTCCCAGAATTCCGGCAGTGGAGGTCAGCACTACCCGGCGGATGCCCTGGCGGCCGGCAGCATCTAGTACATTCATGGCTCCATCCACATTAAGCCGGTAAACCAGAGAGGGATCCTTTGCCCGTACCCCCGCAAAAGCGGCCGTATGGTAGGCTTCCTCGCATCCTTCCAGGGCCCGGTCCAGAGAAACCGGGTCCAGGATATCCCCCTTGAAAAGGCTTACTTCCGGATGACGGATCAGCTCAGCTTTGGATTCGGAACGATAGAGGGCATGTACAACATGGCCTTCTGCTATCAGTCGTTTCACCAGCTGAATCCCGATAAAGCCGGTGGCTCCGGAGACAAATATTTTCATTAGCTGCCTCCTTTCATTTGCATGTCCGGATGAGCCTTCAGGGAAAACCATTCATTGCTGAGTGCCATTACCGAATGCAAGAGCACGGCAGACCAGATATTTCCGGTGACCAGACTAAAGTAACAAAGTATGATCCCAGCCGGGATGGCTCCAAAGCTTTCTGCCGGACCTTTATAGAAATGGGCAAAGGCATACAGCGCGCAGTTCAGGGCGATGGCCGGAACCGGTTCCAGCAACTCCAGGGAGGCAAACAATAGAAATCCACGGAACAGGAATTCATACCCGATCAGAAAAATAATCCAGGAAATACTACTCAGAGCAAGCATACTTCGGCTCCATTGTAAGGCCCTGATTTGTGGATATTGTTCCAGGTTAGCCGGCTTGCGGGCATTCAGATAACTCAGGATCAGGACAAGCGGAACCAGCAGCGAAGACCACCAGGGGGGAGGCGACCGGAATTTGAAGCTAAGCCCGTACTCCTGTATGTTTGCCTGGGGCAGAAGCAGGAGAATCAGGACTGAAACGACTCCCAGTAGCAGGAATCCCAGGATTCGCTGGAATAAAACCTGGTTTCCCTGTTGGTCCAGAATGAGGAACAGATTTCCGAATTTCCTGATGCAGTTACTGTTATGAGAGATAAAATAATAAGCGCCGAAGCCCACTGCACACCACAGTATAGCGATACTGAACCGAAGGGTTTCGGGAGTGAGCAGGAGCAAGGTCATGGTTTGATTCAGCTTATACCCCGGTTCTAGTTTGCATCTGGATTATCTACCATATCATTTACCAGTTCAGTAACAGAGCGGAAATCTATCTTTCCCGTTCCCATCATCGGGAGTTCCTCAATAACGAAGAATTGCCTTGGCAGCGCAATATTAGGAAGCTCCTTGCCCATTTTTCGCAGGATGGCTATTTTGTTGATATCCCTGGTAACTGCAGCTACAATGGTGGCCCCTTTGATTTCATCCGGGATCTCAACGATACAACAGGAGACCCCTTCCGGGAGGTGCTGTTCCATGACATTTTCCACCCTCACCAGGGATACCATTTCGCCCCCGATTTTAACAAAGCGCTTGAATCGTCCCGCGTGCCACAGGTAGCCATCCTTATCCAGGAAACCCATGTCACCGGTGTTGTACCACCCATCCACGATTGCTTCTGCAGTCATCTCGGGTTCGCCCAGATAACCTTTCATCACCAGGTCCCCTTTCACCAGGATTTTTCCCACTTCACCGGTTTTGCATTCTTTTCCGGTTTCCAGGTGTTCAATCCTGACCTGAACACCGGGAATGACCTTTCCTATGCTTCCTGGCCGGTTGTTTTCATGCGAATTGACAGAAACCACCGGGGATGTTTCAGTGGCCCCATAACCTTCCAGCAGGGTCACCCCATGCTTTTTCTGGTATCCATCCCGCAGCGCATCGGGACATTTATCTGCACCGGCGACCATTATCCGGAGGCTTTTGAAATCTCCCGGTTCGGATTTTTGCAGATAACCCCAGAAGAAACTGGGGGTGCCCACCATAATGGTTGGCGCTTCCTCGCGTGCTATGTTGCTGATAGTCTGGAATTCGGTTGGATTGGCATAGGTGACCATGGTCATTCCCTTAACGAATGTGACCCAGAGGTTTACAGTTAATCCAAAAATATGGAAGAAGACCAGGTTGGCCAGAAGGATGTCATTTGAATGAATATCCACGTAGTCGCAGAAACTTAAGATATTGGTTGAAATGTTACGGTGGGTAAGTTGGACTACCTTCGGATCCTTTTCACTTCCGCTGGTAAACAGGATTGCCACGTTGTCATCTTCATCACCCTTATGGATGCTGTTGAGGATCGCTCCCACGGGTAGCTTTGTCCGTAATGCTGCCTTCAGTTTATCGCCGGTGCTTACACTCTTCATGATATCCTCGATAAGGACCATCCCGTCGATAACCGGACACTCTATTTTGTCAAGTAGTGCCCTGGAGGTAATAATAGTTTTGAAATTGCATTTCTCCTGTGCATACATGGCATTGTTTTCAGCTCCGGTGGAATAATTAATCATCACCGGTACTCTGCCGCTCATCAGCGCTCCAACAGTGGCCAGTGCACAACCAGCCGAAGTAGGGATCATAATACCGATGTATCCTTTATCGTATTTCTTAAATTTCTTGGCAAGGATCAGTGCCCCAATCAGTGCCCTTCCGTAGGTCACATCGCTTTTGGTGGTTTTGTCCTTGATGGCCATTTTCTTCTTGAACTTTTTGGCATTCCTAACAAATTCTTGGTGAAGCAGCATATTGGTTGGAATTTGGATGAAAAAGGGTATTTTAGTCGAGTAAATATAAGAAAAGGAACGAATCAGGCATTTGTCTAACATACGAATTTAAGCCTCTGGACACTTTGGGTGATTACGCCGGGACAATTTTGAACGGTCAGGCCCCGGTTGCAGTTTCCGGCAAGGTGATCGATGCCAGTACCAGAGAACCTTTGATAGCCGTAAATATGAGTGCCAACAGGCGTTCAGGGACTGCTACTGATCTGCGCGGAGCCTTTTCCCTTTCGCTGGATGCAGGTGAACACCTGATCGAATTCTCCTACGTTGGTTACTCAGAGCAGCAAAAGGAAATTAGCCTGAAGGAAGGCGAAAGCCTTCACCTGGAAATTCAGATGAAGAGGAGCAGCAGGATGCTGGATGAAGTGGTGGTCAGTGCGGGAAAATATGAGCAGAAACTCTCCGATGTCACCGTATCACTGGAAGTGATCAAGCCACACCAACTTTCAAATCAGAACATTAGCTCCCTGGATATGATCCTGGAGAAGACTCCGGGGATCAGCATACTGGATGGTCAGCCCAGCATCAGGGGGGGAAGCGGGTTCAGTTATGGAGTCGGAAGCAGGGTGCTGATGCTGGTGGATGATCTACCCATGATCTCGGCCGATGCCGGGGATATCAAATGGAATTATATGCCCGTTGAAAACCTGGAACAGATGGAGGTGATAAAGGGCGCCTCTTCCGTTTTGTATGGCTCCTCGGCATTAAACGGGGTGATCAATCTGAAGACCCGTACACCGGACATTGATCCCAAAACTGAAGTTACCCTCTTTGGTGGCGCTTTTTTGAACCCTGCACGGCAGGAGCTGGTCTGGTGGGACCGCGCCCCTTGTTTGCCGGAACATCCTTCTGTCATCTAAGGAAAATAGGGAAGCTGGATCTATGCCTGGGGGGGAACTATTTCAAAGATGAAGGCTACCGTGAAGGGGATTATGAACACCGGATAAGGGGAAACCTGGGACTCACTTACCGGTTTGCGAATATCCAGGGTCTGGTGCTTGGACTTTCAGCCAGTGGCATGGTCAGCGACCAGTCAGATTTTCTGCTATGGCTGGATGCAGGCTCCGGTGCCTACAGGCAGAACCCTGATGCGGAAACACCCCTGAAGGCCAACAGATACAATGTGGATCCCTCGGTGGAATACCTGACCGAAAAAGGGAACAAGCACTCCCTGAAAACCAGGTTATACAGTGTGGGGAATGCTACCATTAATGACGAAAGGAGCAGCGCGTCGAAACTGTGGTATTTTGAATACCGCTACTTAAAGAGATTCCGTTCGCGAACTCACTGGACAAACGGGATCTCATTTTCAAGGAATACCGTGCTTGCGGGGCTCTACGATAATCATAAGGGGTCGAACTCTGCGGTCTTCTCACAGCTGGATGCACATCTGTTTAAAAAACTGCAGGTCTCCACGGGTCTGCGATGGGAACTCAATACCTTAAATGGGGAGCTGTTTTATTCCCTTCCTGTGTTAAGAGCTGGCCTGAACTACCAGGTGGGGGAAGGAACATTCCTGAGATCCTCCATCGGGCAGGGATATCGATTCCCCTCGGTGGCAGAAAAGTTTGCCGATGCCAGTATCGGTGGACTGAAGATTTTTCGAAATCCGGACCTGGATCCTGAACACGGCTGGTCGGCAGAAGTGGGAATGAAGCAGGACGTTGTTCTGGGGAGCTGGCTTGGCCTGGCTGACCTGGCTCTATTCTGGACAGAGTATGACAATATGATTGAGTACACTTTCGGGGTGTATCCTCCCAATCCCGAAGATATACCCACCATTGATGATGTGGGTTTCAAAGCATTAAATATAGGGACGGCCAGAATCAACGGGCTGGATGCTAAAATATCCATGATGGGAACAATGGGACCAATAGGGCTCCAGTTTTCCGGCGGGTATACCTGGATGAATCCGGTGGATCCATCCCTTATGGATTCTGCTGAACTTGTAGCCGGGGAAGGACATATCCTGAAGTACAGGCGGCGGCATTTGCTGAAGCTGGACCTGGAGCTTCAGGTATGGAAGGTTTTTGCCGGACTCAATCTGCAGTATAATTCTAGAATGATCAACGTGGATCGGGCTTTTATTGATCCCGGAATTGGAAATTTGATTCTTCCGGGCTTCCCCGATTACTGGGCGGAACATGCCACTGATTATACCGTGCTGGATTTCAGGTTGGGCTGGAATATTACAGAGAGGATCAGGATCAACACCATACTCAGAAATGCATTTAATAAGGAGTACCTGGGAAGGCCCGGTGATATAGGTCCGCCACGAAACATTACGCTTCAGTTGCGTCTGAATCTCTGATGTCAGGGCCTCCTACCTGGACTTCAAAAGCTTGCCGGTGAAAAAGTCCTTACTGGTTTCAATGCGGTAGAGATAGGTGCCGGGCTCCAGGTTGCTTCCATTAAACAGGAATTCGTGATTCCCGGGAGCAAGCAGTTCCGATTCCTGATATACCAGTACGCCAAGAATGTTGAATACACTCAGTTCTACCTGCTCCTCCTTTGTTGAAAAGTAAGCCATGCGGGTCCTGTCAGTGAATGGATTTGGAACATTCTGGAATACCTGAAATCCGGACCCCTGCTTCGGATAGACACCCACGGATTCTACCACCTTGATCACAACGGAAGAGTCATCCACAAACGGGACTCTGGTGGGGGTTCCGTATACATCCACCATTGCTCCAATATGAATGGATAATTGAAACTCTCCAATCTGAGTAGGAGTTCCTGTTAACTGGATACAGTAAGCGGTATCCGGATAAAATCTATCAGCATTGGGGAAATAATCTATTCCGGGAGGCAGGTTTTTCACCGAGTCTATTTCGATATAAAATATGGTCCACGATTCATACGGAGGCGGAGGATTTCCCGGGGCTATAACAGTAACCACTTCATCGTAGAGCACATCCAGGCCGGCATCAGGCAGCTCCATAGGGCAGAACTGACCGGGAGTTCCGGTATCTATACAATTTACCGTATCAGGTTCACACTGTGCTGTAAGTTTTAGCAAGGCAAAGAATCCCAAAATCAATGTGGCAAGAAGAGTTGCAGTTCTTTTCATTTGTGTATTCTTTTGAACGATTAAATATATAACCATTTCAGGCTATTGTCAATTTATAGTTGATCCTTTTAATTTAATATCATTCTTAAAGCAAATTCTATATCTTTGCTTTTTCTTTCAAACTAAACACTTAAAGATTAGAGTTATGAGTAATATTTTTGCACTATTCTGGTTGCTACCGCTGGCTGCTGTCGTTGCACTGGTTTTTGCCTGGTTCTTCTTCAAGAACATGATGAAGAATTCTGAGGGAACCGACCGGATGAAAGAGATTGCACAGTACGTTCGTGAAGGTGCTATGGCCTACCTGAAACGCCAGTACAGGGTTGTAGGATATGTTTTTGGAATTCTGTTGATTATTTTGATTGTACTTGCCTATCTGGGAGTACAGAATCCCTTTGTACCGGTGGCCTTTCTTACCGGTGGTTTCTTCTCCGGACTCTGTGGATTCCTGGGAATGAAAACTGCAACTTTTGCTTCTGCCAGAACTGCACACGGAGCTTCACAATCCCTGAACAAGGGACTGCAGGTGGCCTTTCGCAGTGGTGCTGTGATGGGACTTGTGGTTGTAGGATTTGGCTCTGCTGGATATCACCGGTTGGTTCTGGATCCTGAATAAATTTGTTTTCACTCCCGAGAACATGGAGCATGGGCTTCACTGGATGGGTCTGACCTTTGTTCATGAAGGAACTACCGATCATGAGAAGCTGATTGAGATCACAGCTGTGATGCTTACCTTCGGTATGGGTGCATCCACACAGGCACTCTTTGCACGTGTGGGTGGTGGAATTTATACCAAAGCTGCCGATGTTGGTGCTGACCTGGTTGGTAAAGTGGAAGCCGGTATTCCTGAAGATGATCCACGTAACCCTGCTACCATTGCCGATAACGTTGGTGATAACGTTGGTGATGTGGCCGGTATGGGTGCTGACCTTTATGAATCCTATGCGGGTTCTATCCTGGCTACTGCTGCTCTTGGGTGCTGCACTACCCGGACTCTCGGGAGCTGAACAGGGAATGGCTGTTGTGGCTCCCATGATCGTTGCCGGTATTGGAATTATTCTTTCCATTGTGGGGATCTTCATGGTACGTGCCAAGGAGTCAGCCACCCAGAAAAACCTGCTGAATGCACTTATTGCTTGGTACAGGAGGCAGTTCAGTACTGATCCTTGCTGCCATGGCAGTTATGGCTTCCCTTGGCTGGGTAACCTGGGGTATTTTTGGTGCCGTTGTTGCAGGTCTGGTTGCTGGTGTTGTCATCGGACAGGGAACAGAACTATTTACTTCTGATGAATATAAAGCTACCAAGGGTATTGCTGCTCAAACGCAGCAGGGACCGGCTACTACCATCATCGATGGTATGGCTGTTGGTATGTACTCCACCTGGATTCCTGTAGTAACTATTGTACTCGGCATTATTGCTGCCTTTGGATTCTCCGGTGGATTTGCTGAATTCTCCAAGGGTGTTTATGGTATTGGTTTTGCTGCTGTTGGTATGCTTTCCACACTGGGTATTACCCTGGCCACTGATGCATTCGGACCCATTGCTGATAACGCAGGTGGTAATGCCGAAATGGCGGAACTTCCCCCGGAAGTTCGCGAACGGACCGATGCACTGGATATGCTTGGAAACACCACTGCTGCCACCGGTAAAGGATTTGCCATTGGTTCAGCTGCCCTGACCGCCATGGCCCTTCTTGCTGCTTACATGGAAGAGGTAAGGCTCTGGCTCGGAAGACTGGCTGACAAGACAGCTGAAGGATTCGAGCGGGTGGGTGATACCCTGTTCTATACGGATCATGCTCCTGCGGCTGCCGAAGGATTGAACGTGGTTCAGTTAAGTGGGGCCACCATTCATGATTTTGTTGCAGCTTACGACCTCTCTATCTTCAATCCCATGTTGCTGGGTGGAATCTTTCTGGGAGCCATGATGGCCTTTGTATTCTGTGCCATGACCATGAAAGCTGTGGGTCGTGCTGCAGGAGCCATGGTGGATGAAGTTCGCAGACAGTTCCGCGAGATCCCTGGGATCATGGAAGGCAAAGCCACTCCTGAATATGCCAAGTGTGTGGAGATCTCCACCAAGGGTGCACAGAAGGAGATGCTACTGCCTTCACTGCTGGCCATTGCTGTTCCGGTTGTCATTGGACTGCTTCTGGGTGTTGCAGGAGTAATTGGACTGCTGGTTGGCGGACTGACCACCGGATTTACCCTGGCAGTAATGCTGAACAATGCCGGTGGTGCCTGGGACAATGCCAAGAAATACATTGAAAAAGGCAATTTTGGGGGAAAAGGAAGTGATTCACACAAAGCTGCTGTTGTTGGTGATACTGTTGGTGATCCTTTCAAGGACACTTCAGGACCTTCTCTGAATATCCTGATCAAACTGATGACCATGGTTTCTGTGGTAATGGCCGGTCTGACAGTAGCTTTCGCTATTTTCTAAGAGTAATTCAGATATCTTTTTAACCGGGGCTGTCTCTAGCGGGGCAGCCCCTTTTTTATGCAACTCCCGGAAACATTGACTTTTATTATATAATTGAGTAACTTGTTCTTCTTTACTTAAATTTATTACTCTCTTTCCTCGGGCCGACTTTAGCGTAAGAGTCAGCTTTTCATCCTCTAAAACGGATCAGATTTACATTTCTAATTACTGAGGCCTTGATTCTGCGGAATTGAGGCACTTCTCTCTTGGGCACCGGATTTCTACTTATGCGGTTCTCTGGTAAGTGAGTGGTCGCTATCCCGATCATCACCCCTGGTCTAATTTTAGAAAATTCATTAACTCTTAAACCGATACGTATGGATCGAAAACAACTCTTTACCCTGCTATTAGGCTTTTGGTGCATCGGTGCATTGGCGCAACCACATGATCTGGTCTCTGCCTCGGGTGCATCCTTTGAAAACAGTTCCGGTTATTTAAGTTTTTCCATTGGGGAGTGCCTTACCAGCACCTATACCTCATCGGGGGCTATTTTAACCCAGGGCTTTCTTCAGACAAGATTGCGCACAGGTGTACCCGTTATCAACCAGCCGGAAATTCAAATGTCAGTATACCCAAATCCGGTCAAAGACCATCTAATCCTTCAGATAGGCGACCCCCAGGGGTTTCATTATATGCTCTATGATATACTGGGGGAAATGGTAGAACGGGGACAGGTCCTGGGGGAACAAACAAGCATTGATTTCAGTTCCCTGGCACCTGCAATCTATATCTTAAGAGTGACTGACAACCAAAACGAAGCAAGATTATTTCAAATTGTAAAACATTAGCCTTATGAAAAGAACTTTTACTCCTATTATACGTTTTCTTACAGCGTCGGTGATGCTGTTATTGGTTTCAGCCATAGTTTTGATTGGCCAGACACCAAGCACGTTTAACTATCAGGCGGTGCTCCGTGATACCGATGGAAATCCAAGATCAAGTGTGAGTGTGAGTATCGAATTGGAGATTCATCAGACCACTCAGAATGGAACCATTGTCTACTCAGAAATACATAACACCACGACCAGTGACTTTGGAATCGTCAATCTGGAGATTGGCTCCGTAAATCCCGTCTCCTTTGATGCCATTGACTGGTCGGCAGGACCCTATTTTGTTGAGGTTACTGTTGATGGCACCTCTATGGGTGTGTCGGAACTGTTAACCGTCCCCTATGCGCTTTATGCAGTGAATGGCGTTCCGGGTCCGCAGGGACCAGAGGGACCTCCGGGACCAACGGGTGCCATTGGACCGGAAGGGCCAGAGGGACCAATGGGACCTGAAGGACCGGAAGGCCCAGAGGGACCGGAAGGCCCGGAAGGCCCTCCGGGAGTCATTGTAGCCAACTCGGTTGGGACCGATCATGTTATTGATGGCTCCTTAACGGCTGCTGATCTTGGAACAAATTCGGTGGAAGCTGATGAAATCGCCACGGGTGCGGTTGGTGCAGCTGAAATTGCCGCCAATGCGGTTGGGGCAAGTGAACTGGCACCCAATTCGGTCTTTTCCGTGGATATTGCCAATGGGACCATACTCGATGAAGATATCAATGCCGCTGCTGCTATTGCAGCTTCAAAGATATTTGGCGATGTGGGGATTGAATACGATATTGGAACTCAAACATATACTTGGGGAGCTGGTGATGTTAGTTATCAAAACTTAGGCAGTATAACGATGGACATACCCTCCGCCGGATGGGTTGTGGTTTTCCATTCGGGTTATGGTAGAGTGTATAATTATGATCGGATCATTTATGCTGGAATCGGAACCTCCCCTTCACTTTCCAGTACGTTTCAGATCATCGGTTATGAAAGTGGACTTGGAACCGGGGGAGAAACTACCACAATGCCCTATAACGTTTCCTGGGTATATAGTGTTTCTCCAGGATCTGTGACATATTATGCACTTGGGTTTGGATTTTCCGGCAATGATTCTGGCTCGGGAAATATATATAAAAGATCCCTGATTGGCATATTCATTCCAAAGCGATATTAAAATATTCATGGGCAATAAATAGTATTATAGCCTTATGATCTCACCCTGATCGGGAAGGAATTTCTTTAGTCGAAATTCCTTCCCGTCAAATACCCCGTATGTGAAGTTGCCGATCCAGTCTCCCAGGCATATCACCCGGCTGTTTTCGGCGATCTGGATATCATAGGGAATATGGCGGTGTCCGAATATAAAGTATTCAATCTCCGGATGCCTCTCCAGCTCTTTTCTGGAAAACTGCAGCTGGTGTTCATGGTCCACTCCCATAAATGAGCCCAGGGCCCCGTGTTTGTTCCGGCTCTTTTTTGACCACCAGTGGGCAAAGGCCATGGAGCCATTGGGATGAATGCGGGCATAGAACCACTGAATGAGTCTGTTCTTGAAGATCCCCTGCAGCATCCTATAGCCCAGATCGCCCGGGTGCAGGCCATCTCCGTGTCCCAGAAAAAAGCGGTGATTGTTCCAGACTCTGTTCAGACTCTTCCGATGGACCTGCAGGTCTATTTCAGCGGGCAGGTAATCGAATACCCAGATATCATGATTGCCCGGGATCAGGTGAATCTCTACCCCCTCATCGCTCAGGGAGGCCAGGGCCCCAAGGAAACGGGTGAAGCCCCGGGGCACCACCTTTTTGTATTCAAACCAGTAATCAAAAACATCCCCCAGCAGCCAGAGTTCGCTGGCATCCTCCCGGATCTCTTCCAGCCACTTCACAAACAGCTTTTCGCGCCGGAGACTCTCCTCCGGTGGCTGCATCCCCAGGTGGAGATCCGATGCAAAATATATGCGCTTGCTTCTCAGCCATTCATTTTAAATCAGGTTGTCCAGCCAGGTCTCCAGGGTCCTGCCATAGAGATTTTTCGCCACAATATCGCCCTCCCGGTTGATCAGGAAGGTAGTGGGTAGTTCCGTGATATTGTACAGGAGTGCTGCATTGGATTCCGGGAAGGAAAGCTCCGAAACATTGATCCACCTGAATTCATTAAAATCAATGGCATTCATCCAGTTTATCTTATTGTTATCCAGAGAGATCGCATAGACTTCAAATCCCTTATCCTGGTATTTGTTGTAGGTGGATTGCAAGCGGAGCAAGGCGTCGATACTGGCTCTGTTCCCGGAAGCCCAGAAAGTCACCAGGCATACCTTGCCCTGAAGGGACGAGAGGGCGATTTCAGTACCCTCCCTGTCGGGGATGGAGAGATCCAGCATGCCCGTAGCTTCCTCTGCCATTCCCAATAAAGTGTTGACCTTGTTTGCCTCCAGGAAGGTCGCCTCTCTGTGTTTAATATCTGCCCGAAGTGATTTGGTCAGGGAGGAGTTGGGGTAAGTGACCTCCAGCGAATCGGCAACCGCTTTAAAATACTGCAATATCATTTTCCAGGTTCAGGATCAGAGATTCTTCATCGTATTTCTGATACAGCGCATATACACTGGAAAGGGAACCCATATGTTCCACCAGGTAATTGATGGTAAAGCGTTTCTGCTTAATGATGGCCTGGGCATAGGTATTTTGAATCAACTCCATCTGGGGATTTTCAGGATCACCTATGGAACCTGCCACAAGCTGAAGGGAGTCCAGGTTTTTCCTGGTTTGATTCAGGTGTTCCACCAGCATGCGGATTCCTTCCGACTCTTCTGATCCAGTTACCTTATATTTACGCCCGAAGGAATCGAGGCTGCTATGGACAGCAATCCTGTCGCCGGGAAAAACCAGCAGGTTAATCAGAGCTCCTTTTTCATTTTTCAAAATGAAAAGCTCAGGTTCCTCCAGTTTCAGCCTTAGGGAAAAAGAACCATCCTTGCCGGTCTTTAATGAATCGACCACCGAGGTTCGGTTTACGTCAAGACGTTCCAGGGTCAGACCGATCTCTTCCCCTTCCTGGATCAAGCCACTAATCTCTGTCCGGGTGCTGTTGCATGCAAACCCCTGCGATGGCCAGGATCAGCACGAAAATAATTGGGATACTTTCTGTTCATATTAATTGTTCAATAATTGGTTCAGTTTATCTAATAATGGTTCTCCGTATAAGTCTGTCTCCACAATTCTTGCCGGCCGGGATCCATGATCACAGTGAAGGGAATCCTCTCCACTCCATAGAGGCTCACCACCGGTGTTTCCCACCGTTTTAAGTCACTGACGTGATCCCAGTCCAGGCCATCCTCTTCTATAGCCGCGGTCCAGGCCTCCCTGTTATCATCCACGGACACCTGGAGAATTCTGAAGTTCATTCCCCCAAATCGTTCCTGCGCCTTTACAAGTACTGCATTTTCTTCTCTGCATCAGACTTGCTCCAGGAGGCCCAGAAGCTCAGCAGTACATAATTACCTCTCAGGCTCCGACAGAGTCATCTCGGTTCCATCAGGGCGTGAAGATACAAAATCGGGAGCGATCTCCCCCAAGTTCAGTTGAGAGTCCCTGGCTGATCTTCCTCCATCAGCAGTTTCGCTTCTGTCCACCTGGGCATGCAGCAGGCGGACTGCCTCCAGTTCGCTGTACCTGGACATCATCACAGAATCCACAAAGAGATACACCTGGAAATCTGTTCCCGGGTGAAACACCGGAATTCCCTGTCCATAGAGATTATAGAGTGCTATCAGGATAGCCGGCGAGGAGGCATTCTCGTGAATAAACCTTAAGGAATAACTCCTGAAAAGCTGAAGTAATAGAATCAAACTGTTGATCCAGTTTTTGTTTCAACACGGTGTATTCGGGTGACAAGACCTGCTCCCTGTTCTTTCGAGCGATCTCCCCCAGAGCCTCCAGTGCTTTTTTATGCTCAGCGGCAAGGGTTTGAAGCAGTACCGAACCCGGGGATCCTGAGATGGTATAGCTGTTCTTATTCTCCAAGTGACCGCTGAATTCTATGGATTCGCCGGGTTCCATTAAAAGAGTAATATACCCGGAAGAACCATACCGGAGTACATAAAAAGCCTGTTGTTCCTGAAGATAAGAGATATGGAAATTGCCTCCCTCATCACATTGAACCGTATCTACCGGTATGTATTCCCTGGCGCCCATCTCCTCCAGCACCAGGGTTTCTCCTCCACCAGAATGAAGCACTCCACTTATTTCAGTTGTTTTTCCTGGGGGTTCACCTGTCTGGCCCGTGGAACTGTTTTGTTTACACGCCACAGAGAAAAGCAGCAGAAGGATCAGGATTTTCAGGCTGGAAAGCTTGCTCATACTTTATATTTTTGCTATAAAAATAGCAAGAATGAAATATGTATTGATTTGTTTCTAATTTTGTACCATAAATATATAGTAGAACAGTATTTTATAGTCTGGAATTTTTTTATACTTTACAGTTAAATCCTAATATAGATGAGTTACCTGAAGTTTGAAAAATCAGAACTGATCAACCTGGAGTATTCCCTTTCCAGGGAGCTGATCAGATCAAACCGTGCAGGTTCTTATGCATCGACTACCATCATCGGCTGCAATACCAGGAAGTATCATGGCTTGCTGGTCTGTCCCCTGGAGGAGATGGACGGTGAGCACCATGTACTGCTATCCACTCTGGATGCCACAGTGATACAGCATGATAAGGAATTTAACCTGGGGATTCACAAGTATGAAGGAGATAACTATTTCCCCAGGGGGCATAAATATGTGAGGGATTTTGATACGACCAAGGCCTCATACCTGGTATACCGGGTGGGCGGAGTGATCCTCTCCAGAGAGATCCTGCTGGTATCCAAGGCAGAACAGGTGCTGGTCAAGTACACCTTGCTGGATGCACATTCCGATACTTTGCTGCGCCTGCAACCATTTCTGGCCTTCCGGAATTATCATGCCCTAAGCAAATCCAATCTGTATGCCAATACCAGGTATACAGAAGTGCAGAACGGGATCATGTCCAGGCTTTACGAAGGATATCCCGGAGCTCTATATGCAGATGTTCCAAACCTGTGGAATTTATTCCAGTTCCCGACTGGTATTACAATATTGAGTACATGGAGGAACAGAAAACGGGGATATGATTATAAGGAGGACCTCTATGTTCCCGGCTATTTTGAAATGCCCATAAAAAAGGGAGAATCCATTGTGTTCTCTGCATCTACCAGTGAAGTGGCTCCCGGTGGATTGAAAAAGAAGTTTATCTCCGAACTGAAACTGCGCATTCCCAAAGACAGTCTGCAAGAATTGCCTGCTGAATTCAGCCCAGCAGTTTATAGTCCGGAAAAATGAGAGCACAGAGATCAAAGCCGGATTTCCCTGGTTTGGGACCTGGGGAAGGGATACCTTTATGGCTTTGCCGGGCCTCTACCTGACCACCGGAGATCTGCCCACTGCCCTGGAGGTTATCGATTCCATGGTGGCCAGGATGAAGAATGGACTTTTCCCCAATACGGCCATGAAGGGTAAGCCGGCATTTAACTCTGTCGATGCACCTCTGTGGTTTATCTGGGCCCTTCAGCAATATGCAGAAATATGATCCGGAATTTGATATCTGGAAGAAATACGGGAAGGCCATAAAAGCGGTACTTGAAACCTACCGGAAGGGGAAATCCGGGATCATCCGGATGCAGGAGAATGGACTGATCCATGCTGATGATGGAGAGAAGCCCCTGACCTGGATGGATGCCATGGTTGATGGTCAGCCTGGTAACCCCGAGGCCGGGTCTGGTGGTTGAGGTGAATGCTCTCTGGTACAATGCTGTTTGTCAGGCACTTGCAATGGGCAAAGGAGACGAGATAGGAAGTTTCTATAAATCCTGGAAGCCTCTTCCTGAGCTTGATTCAGGCATTCATTTGTTGATCAGTTCTGGGATCAGGAGAAGGGATACCTGGCTGACTATGTCAACGGGGATTACAAGGATTTTTCAGTCAGGCCCAACCAGGTGATTGCTGTATCGGTGGACCATTCATCCGCTCAGCTCTGAGATGAAAAAATCGATCCTGGATGTGGTTGAGAGTGAATTGCTGACCCCAAGGGGATTGAGGAGCCTTTCTCCAAAAAATGAAGCTTATAAAGGAGTATATGAAGGCAATCAGGAAAAGCGCAATCGAGCCTACCACCAGGGAACAGTCTGGCCCTGGTTGCTGGAACATTATGCCAAAGGATACTTCTGGATGTTCATAAGAAGATCGGGACATGAGCCAGGTAAAGAAAGTATTTGATGGATTTGAAGAGGAGATGAGCGTACGGGGTATTGGCAGTATTTCAGAGATCTATGATGGTAATCCTCCCCATATGGCAAAGGGAGCCATATCCACAGGCTACCGGAGTGGCTGCCCTGTTAAGAATTGAGAGATGATAGAAGATTATTTAATGCTAATTATTTCTCAGCTATGAAGGTACTGATGTTCGGGTGGGAATTTCCACCACATATTTCCGGGGGACTGGGAACAGCCTGTTACGGACTGACCAGGGGGATGTCTTCCATTCCGGGCATGGAAATCCTATTTGTTGTTCCTAAGGCTTATGGGGATGAGGACCAGAGCAGAATCAGGGTCCTGGGTGCCGGTGATGTGTCTGTTGATATCAGGAAGGTAAAGGATCAAAAGTATCTTACAAGATCTCTCCTATATTGAAATCAATTCCAACCTGGTTCCCTATACTTCTCCGGAAGAATATGAAGAACTGGTAAATAAAGCCGAAAACCAAGGCAAAACGACTGGTGGAGACCACCATGGGGGGGAAGCTGAATTTTACAGGGACATATGGAAAGAATCTGTATGAGGAAATTGCCAATTATGCAATTGTGGCTGGTGAAATTGCGCTGAAGGAGGAGTTTGATATTATCCATGCGCACGACTGGCTGACCTATCCGGCTGGAATTGCTGCCAAAAGGGCCTCAGGAAAACCCCTGGTAATTCATGTTCATGCTACCGATTTTGACAGGAGCGGGGGTAATGTAAATCCTACTGTTTTTGAAATTGAAAAGACAGGGATGCACCTGGCAGATAAGATCATTGCGGTAAGTAACCTGACCCGGAATACAGTCATCGAAAAATATGGAATCCATCCCGATAAGGTGGTAACTGTTTACAATGCTGTGGAACCTTTGGCCGATCATGAAAAGCTTCAAGCTTAAAACGGGGGATCAATGATAAGGTGGTTACTTTCCTGGGCAGGATTACCCTTGCAGAAAGGACCTGAATATTTTGTCCAGGCTGCACACAAGGTGCTTCAGAAAATGGATAATGTAAGGTTTGTGATGGCAGGAAGCGGAGAATTGCTGGAAAAAATGATTCACTGGACCGCTGCACTGGGTATTTCCGACCGGTTTCATTATACCGGATTTCTGAAAGGGGATGATGTATTCAGGATGTTTTCCATCAGTGATGTATATGTGATGCCTTCGGTTTCCGAACCCTTTGGCATATCTCCCCTGGAAGCGATGCAATCCAATGTTCCTTCCATCATCTCCAATCAATCAGGGGTGGCTGAGATCCTGAAATATGCCTTTAAAGTGGATTTCTGGGATGTGGATGCACTGGCCGATGCCATTTACGGCCTGCTGAACTATCCCTCTCTGTCAGAGATGTTTAAAAAGCTATGGAGTAAAAGAGGTAAATGATATGAAATGGGAGAATTCAGGCAAGAAAGGTACACTCCATATATCAAGAATTTGTTAAGTAATATAAATCATTCAGAATATGAGAACCATCTGTTTCTATTTCCAGGTCCACCAACCCTTCCGGTTCAGAAGGTATCGTTTTTTTGATATCGGGAATGATCATTACTATTATGATGATTATCTCCAATGAATCGATCCTTCAGAAGGTGGCTGAGAAATGTTATCTGCCAGCCAATGAGCTCATGCTTGATCTGATAAAAAAGCATAAGGGAAAATTTAAAATAGCCTTTTCCATTTCAGGAATTGCCATGGAGCAATTCAGGCTCTATGCCCCTGAGGTGCTGGATAGTTTTAAGAAACTTGGCCGATACCGGACAGGTTGAATTTCTTGTCTGAAACCTATGCCCATTCCCTTGGTTCACTGAAAGGGCAAGGAGGAATTTGAACGGCAGGTAAAGGCACACAGCGAATTGATCAAGGAGCATTTTGGACAGGAGCCCAAGGTATTCCGGAATACGGAACTGATCTATTCAGATGAAATTGGTGCCATGGTGGCTGATATGGGATATAAAGCAATGCTTACAGAAGGAGCCAAACATGTACTGGGATGGAAAAGTCCCAATTACCTTTATTGCAATGCCATCAATCCAAAACTGAAACTTCTTGCTGAAGAATTTTAAACTCAGTGATGATATTGCTTTCAGGTTCTCCAATAAGGGATGGCCAGAATATCCGCTGACAGCAGAGAAGTTTGTGGACTGGCTGAACCAGACTCCGAAAAATGAAGAGGTGATTAATCTGTTCATGGATTATGAGACCTTTGGAGAGCATCAGTGGAAAGAGACCGGAATCTTTGAATTTCTGAAGGCACTGCCGGCCACGTGTATTCAAGAAATTCCAAGTTTACCTTCAGTACGCCCTCAGAGGTGGCTCGAAAGCTGCAGGTAGTTTCTGCAGCAAATGTACCCAATCCCATTTCCTGGGCTGATGAGGAGCGTGACCTGACTGCCTGGCTGGGAAATGAAATGCAGCAGGAAGCTTTTAACAAACTATATTCCCTTGAGCGAGAAAGTATATGCGAGCGAATGATGCTGCGATTCAGCAGGACTTATCGCTTACCTGCAGGTAAGCGATCATTTCTATTACATGTCCACCAAGTTTTTTTCCGATGGAGAAGTTCATTCCTATTTTAATCCGTATGATACCACCCTATGATGCGTTTATCAATTATATGAATGTATTGAGTGATTTTGAGATTCGGGTTAATGCAGCAGTTCAGGCAGCATGTGGATGATGATGTGGCCAGCCTAAGTAAGATCATAAAAGAGAAGGATGAGCAACTGGAGACGTTTGGAAAAACGACTGGCAGGAAAAAAGTTAACCAGAAAACCCTCTGCAGCAACAAAGAAAGAACTGCCTGTTACTTCAAGTGAAGACTGCCAAAAAAAGACCCGTCAGCAAAGCCAAACCTGCAAATCCGAACAAAAAGCTGCCGGAAAAGCTACCAGGAATGCTCCTGAAAAATCGACAAGCAAAAAGGTTAGTAAGGCTGATGTGAAGAAGCCCCGAAAACCTCCAAAAGAAAAATCTTAATAAGAAATATTTAAAGAATAATACTGTAAAATGAAAAAACCTGATTATTTATTTGAGGTTAGTTGGGAGGTATGTAATAAAATTGGAGGAATTCATACGGTTATATCCACCAAAGCACTGACTGTTGTTAAGGAGCTGGAAGACCAATATATTACCATAGGACCGGATGTATGGAGCGAGAGCGAGGAGCATCCGGAATTTGAGGAGGATCTGCAGCTTTTTCAGAGTGGCGAGAAAGCGCTGCCAGAGAAGGGATCCGCGTGTCAGGATCGGGCGATGGAAAATTGCGGGCAATCCCATTGCGATTGTGCTCGATTTCACCACTTTTATTCAACCAGAAAGATGAGATTTTTAAAAGCCTTTGGGAGACCTATAAACTGGATTCAATCAGTGGTCAATGGGATTATCATTGAACCTGCACTTTTTGGATATGCTGCCGGAAAAGCCATTGAGAGCTTTATCAGGTTTTATGATCTGGAGGAAAAGATGGTGGTTGCACATTTTCATGAGTGGCAAACAGGAGCGGGACTACTCTATATTGAGAAATATCCTGCCAACGGTAGGTACCGTATTTACTACCCATGCTACCACTGTTGGACGGTCCATTGCCGGTAATAATCAGCCCCTGTACAGTCACAATGGAGCAAATGAATGGCGATACCAGAAAGCCAGGGAACTGAATGTTGTTTCAAAGCATTCCCTGGAAAAGATTGCAGCCAATCAGGCCGATGCCTTTACCACGGTAAGTGAACTGACAGCCAAGGAGTGTCTGCATTTTCATGAGAGAGAAGATTGATGTGGTTACTCCCAACGGTTTTGAGGATAGTTTTGTTCCTGAGAATCTGACAGTTTGAAAAGCAAAAGGGCAAGCAGCCAGGGAGAAAATGCTGAGAGTTGCCTCGGCGCTTATCGGGAGAGACGCTACCTGACAATACCCTTCTTGATGGCCACCAGTGGTCGGTATGAATTCAGGAATAAAGGAATTGATCTTTTTATTGATGCACTTGGAGAGTTGAACAGAAATAAGAATTGTACAGGAAAGGCGGTAGCATTTTTATTGATTCCTGCCAACCATTATGGTCCGCGCAAGGATCTGCTGGAATGCACTTGGAAGGGAATGACGGTGAAAGAATTTGCCAGAAAAGCACCTGACCCACAATCTTCATTATGCAGAACATGATCAGATCCTGAACAGGATCAAGGAACAACGGTCTGAATAATGCCCGGAGGACAAGGTGAAGGTGATCTTTGTTCCCTCCTACCTTAATGGCAATGATGGGATCTTTCAACCTGTCCTTATTACGATGTGCTGATTGGTCTTGATCTGACCGTTTTTCCCTCCTATTATGAACCCTGGGGCTATACCCCCCTGGAGAGCCTGGCTTTCAGCGTCCCCACCAGTGACCACTACCCTGACCGGTTTTGGACTATGGGTGAACAATGAATATCAAGAAGGAGGTGCCTGGAATTACCGTAATTCCCCAGGGATGATTTTAATGATAAGGAGGTGGTAAAGGGTATCGGTGAGGCCATCTCCAGAAGCTGCAAACACGGAGGTAAGGAGAGGGAACCTGAACGAAAGGGAGCTTTTGCAATTTCCCGGATTGCGCTTTGGGACAACCTGATCAATCATTATTGGAAGGCCTATGATCATGCCCTGAAAAGTGCAGAGGGCAAAGAAATAGTCTACTATGAAAAGGAACGGATTGAGAAGCTTCCTGAAACGGAACAGGCCCTGGTGGATATTCATCCCTTCTGGCGGAGGGTACTGGTTCAGCAGAATATCCCGGACAAGCTGAAGCCTCTGGAGGAACTCTCACGAAACCTATGGTGGTCCTGGACCCAGGATGCCATTGACCTGTTTGCATCCATTGATCCTGAGCTCTGGGATGAGGTAAATGAGAATCCGATGGAACTGCTGGAACAGCTGTCCTATGAAACCATGAAGAAACTGGAGAAGGACCAGGATTCATTGGAAAACTTCAGAAAGTCTATGGGGATTTCAAAGCTATATGGCGGAAAAACCGAAAGAGGGCCTTCCCACCATCTCCTATTTCAGCATGGAATATGGCATACATAATTCCCTGAAGACCTTTTCCGGAGGACTGGGTCTGCTTGCCGGAGATTACCTGAAGGAGGCCAGTGATTACAACCTTCCTCTGGTTGGAGTGGGATTGCTTTACAGGTATGGATATTTCCGCCAGGTGATCTCTGCTGGGGGAGAGCAGGTGGCCCTCAGCGATGCCCAGGATTTTTCCAGGTTGCCGGTTACTCCGGTCAGGGATGAAGCAGGGACAACTGGAAAGATGTGTCAGATTGTACTTCCCGGGCGAACCTTATTTGCACAGGATCTGGAAGGTACAGGTGGGAAGAATTCCGCTGTATCTGCTGGATACGGATTATGAAGCCAACCAGGAAGGCGACCGGGGAATTACTCACAACCTGTATGGAGGGGACAATGAGAACCGACTGAAGCAGGAAATCCTGCTGGGCATTGGCGGGATCAGGGCCTTACGGAGCCATTGGACTTGGATACGGATCTGTATCACTGCAACGAAGGACATGCTGCATTTACCAGTCTGGAACGTTTGAGAGAATATATCCAGGATGAAAAAATGACCTTTCCCGAAGCAGTGGAACTGGTGCGAGGGTCCAGCCTGTTTACTACCCATACCCCGGTTCCGGCCGGTCATGACTCCTTTGAAGAGGACCTGCTAAGGACCTATGTGGCTCATTATCCTGAGCGTCTGAATATCACCTGGAACCAGTTTATGAATCTGGGAAGATACCATCCCAACCAGAAGCATGAAAAGTTCTCCATGAGTGTGCTGGCAGTGAAACTCTCCCAGGAAGTGAATGGTGTGAGCAAATTACATGGGGAGGTTTCCAGGGATATGTTCACCGGTTTATGGCCGGGCTATATGACAGAGGAACTGCACATCGGCTATGTAACCAATGGGGTGCATCTTCCCACCTGGCTGGCTCCGGAGTGGAAAAATCTTTATGAAAAGACGTTTGGGGAGGACTGCTTCCATCGCCAGGAGGACCGGGAAATGTGGAAGCAGATCCAAGAGGTGCCGGAGAAGGAAATATGGGATCTGAAATCCCAGGAACGTGCGGGACTGATCAATTATATTAAGGAGCGTTTGGCTGATGCATCCACCAGGATGATGGACAATCCGGGGCAGATGCTGGAGATCTCCACGGCTCTGGACCAGAATGCCCTGACCATCGGTTTTGCCCGGAGGTTCGCTACCTACAAGCGAGCTCATCTCTTGTTCCGTGACCTGGAGCGACTTTCCAGGATTGTAAATAACCCGGAAAAACCGGTGCAATTTGTATTTGCCGGGAAAGCCCATCCCAGGGATATTCCCGGACAGGATCTGATCAAGATGATTGTGGAGATCTCCAAAAGGCCCGAATTTATGGGAAAAATTGTTTTCCTGCAGAATTATGATATTCAACTGGCCAAGCGACTGGTGCGTGGGGTGGATATCTGGCTTAACACTCCAACCCGGCCCCTGGAAGCTTCGGGTACCAGTGGAGAGAAAGCCGTGATGAACGGTACCATGCATTTTAGTGTTCTGGATGGCTGGTGGGCTGAAGGCTACAGGGAAGATGCCGGCTGGATGCTGCCCATTGAACGTTCCTTTGATAACCAGGAACTTCAGGACGAGCTGGATGCGGAGCGTATTTATACCCTTCTGGAGAACAATATTATTAAGAAATTCTACACCCGCGACCAGGAGGATGTCCCCTTGGATTGGGTGGGAATGATCCGGAACAACATCGCACATGTGGCCCCCGAGTTCACCATGAACAGGATGGTCAGGGACTATATAGACAGGTTCTATATGAAGCTCTACAAACGCTCACTTTTGCTAAAGGAGAAGGATAATTTGTTGCCCAAGGAGCTTGCCCTGTGGAAGCACAGAATTCTTGAACACTGGAAGAATATCAAGGTGTTGGAATATGATTTTCCTGACGTGACCCGCGTGGAGTTTGTGGTTGGGAATACCTATACCGGGAAGGTGATCCTGGATCTGGATGGGCTGTCAGCCGATGAGATTGGCGTGGAGATGGTGCATATGCGGAGTGGAAGCGGACATGGGGACCAGGTGTTCAGGGGCATACAAGAGTTTGAATGTACCCGTGTTGAAGGCTCTGTTGCAGAATATACCTTTGTCCAGGAAGTTCCAGAGACCGGGGTTTTTGATATTGGATTCCGGATCTATCCAAAGCACGAACACATTCCCCACCGGATGGACTTCCCCCTGGTTCGCTGGATCTAGTGGATTTGCTTTACAAGTTGCCCGGAGCAGCTTATCTGACTTTTGGGATCTCCCTGCGCAGGAGAACCATCCCTGTCCTGGAGGGCAGGTAGAGCTTCAGATTCTGTTTGAACCCGAAGGATGGTTCCACGGTGGTGCCGTGTACCATGGCCGTATCATATCTGCCAAATCCTCCGAATTCGCGATCATCGGTACAAAGCAGGGTGCTGTATTTACCGGCATCCACGGCCAGTCCGTAATCGGTATAGGAGTTTGAGGGATGGAAATTGAACACAAAGAGCAGCCCTTTTCGCTCAAAAGCAATCACCAGGTCAGCCTGGTCTGTTTTACGTGATGGCAAGTATCACTGTATATGCCTTTCCGGGCCAGCAGACCTACCATTTTGATATCGAAATCCCCAAGTTGGTGATACCTAATTCCTGGTTTTCAATCAGGCTCCATTGGCGCCGGGCATACTGGTAGGACCAGTCGTTTCCTTCCCTGGGAAAGTCGATCCATTCGGGGTGACCAAATTCATTGCCCATAAAATTGAGATAAGCCATTCCCGGCAGTGGCTGCAGTGATCAGCCGGATCATTTTATGCAAGGCAATTCCCCGGTCCACCACCAGGTTCTGGGATCCTTATTCATGTGCCAGTACATCTCCTGGTCGATCAGCCGGAAAATAATGGTCTTATCTCCCACCAGGGCCTGGTCGTGCGATTCTGCATATCCCACGGTTTTTTCATCGGCCCTTTTGGAGGTGAGTTCATGAAAGATCTCTGCACATTCCACTGCTTCATCTGCCTTCTCCTTGATGGTCTTGATCCAGTAATCGGGCGTTCCCATGGCCAGGCGATAATTAAATCCTACGCCACCATCTGCCACAGGTACCGCCAGTCCGGGATAACCGCTCATATCCTCAGCAATGGAAATGGCTCCCGGGCCTGATCTCCTGGATCATCTTATTGGCCAGGGAGAGGTAGGTAATGGCATCTTCATCCTGTCCACCGTCAAAATAGAAATCATAGCTGGTGAAATCCCGTTCCAGTCCATGATCATAATAAAGCATGCTGGTTACTCCGTCGAACCGGAATCCATCGAACCTGTATTCGGTAAGCCAGTAATTCACATTGGAAAGCAGGAAGTGGCTCACCTCATTTTTGCCATAATCAAAACAGAGCGAGTCCCAGGCCACATGTTCTCTCCGGTGATCGCCATGAAAAAACTGTGCCGGATCCCCATCCAGTAGTCCCAAGCCCCTCATTCTCATTTTTAACTGCGTGGGAGTGAACAATATCCATGATTACAGCAATTCCGTGTCCGTGGGCTTCATCAATGAGTTCCTTTAGCTCTTCCGGAGTGCCGAACCTGGAACTGGCTGCAAAAAAATTGGAGACATGGTAGCCGAAAGACCCGTAATAGGGATGCTCCTGAACGGCCATCAGCTGCAGGGTATTGTATCCACCTCGGACCACATGAGGCAATACATTTTCCCTGAATTCAGAATAGCTGCCTACCTTGTACTCTTCCGTGGCCATACCGATATGGGCTTCATAGATCATTGGCTGGAAACCTTTCAGATCAGGCAGTGGATTTTTCCAAACATAGGCTGACTCCGGATTCCATACCTCTGCATCAAAAGCTTTGCTTTCAGGATTCTGTACCACCCGCTTGCACCAGGCAGGGATCCGTTCTCCTTCTCCGCCTTCCCAGCGAACCAGCATCAGGTAGCGATCACCATGAACAATGGCCTCCTCGTCCAGCCTGATCTCCCAGTTGCCATGCTCGAGCCTGGTGAAACGATAAGCCTCTTCCAGTTGCCAGTCATTGAACGTTCCGATGAGGAAAATCTCCGTGGCGTTTGGAGCCCATTCCCGCATGACCCATCCCTCTTCCAGCCTGTGCAGCCCGAACCATAGATGCCCGCTGGCAAAGGATTGCAGGGTAGAGTCTCCAGCCAGCTCACGCTCTCTTGCAAGCGTCTTATTCATGCGCCTTGTAATGGCATCCCGGTATGGCTCCAGCCAGGGATCATTCTGTATCAAACGTGGAGTATTATTCATAATTGACTCTAAAGTTACATGTTTTATGTGGATTAAAAGTGTTAACAGAATTGGCTTATATTCGGTATAGAGTTATTTTAGCGGGAATTATTCGAGTGGGATGGTATGAAAGTATGGGACATTAATGATATTTTTTCTCTTAAATGGCCGGTGGCCACCATCGGGATATTTGATGGGGTTCATACAGGGCACCGCTTTATCCTGGATCATCTGATTACCCGGACCAGGGCCCATGGAGGCGAATCGGTAGTGGTAACTCTCTGGCCGCATCCACGCATTGTTCTGAGCAAAGAACTACATCATTTTAAATTGCTGCACACCAAGGAGGAAAAGATCCGGGAATTGGAACGATTAGGCATTGACCATTTGATTATTGTCCCTTTTAACAGAGAGATTGCCTCCCTCACTGCTTGTGATTTTGTACAGAATTACCTGGTGGACAGGCTGGGGGTGGAGGTTTTGCTGGTGGGGTATGACAACAGGTTCGGGAAGGATCGCAAAGGGGATCCGGAAGGCTTAAGAATGTGTGCGGAAAAAAACAGGTACAGGATTGAAAAGTTACCGGAATTCCACTCGAAACACGGCACAGTTAGCTCTTCAAACATCCGGGAAGCTATTTTAAGAGGTGACCTGGAGCTTGCGGAAAATATGCTGGGATATCAGTATTACCTCTCCGGAAATATCGTGGAGGGAAATCATATTGGCAGGCAGATGGGATTCCCCACGGCCAACATTCATCCGCTGAATCCTTACAAACTGATCCCCATGAACGGAGTTTATGCCGTTCGTGTCCAACTGCGTGGTAAGCTTAACAATGGGATGTTGAACATTGGCTTCCGCCCCACCATCGATAGTGCCATGGCGGTGAAGACTATCGAGACTCACCTCTTTGGTGTCACCGGTGATTTCTATGATGAAGAAGTGGTGATCCATTTTGTGAAACGGGTCAGGGACGAGATGAAGTTCAGTGGCCTGGATGCCTTAAAACAGCAGCTGCAAAAGGACAGAGACAACATTCAAAAATTATTATGATAGATAAACTGCCCTTGCTGGCACTACTGGTACTAATGTCCTGCAACCTGGATTTGCGGGCTCAGGAGGCCGGGAAAAATATGTTGAAACCGGAACAAAAGCAGGCGATAGAGAATCGGTGGATGGAGTCACAACCGATCATAATGGTAAGGACAAATTCCGGCAGACAATATTCAGGACAGCCCATTCATGCTGCCCTTGATACCGTCTACCTTCTGCCGGGAAGCGGTTTGCCAGTGGGACCTGAGTGGTTTAAGGACTTACAGCGTATCTCTTTCAATGAGATTGAGGAGGTGCTGCTGCAAAGAGGGGGAAGCAGTCTCACGCGATCTAATATTGCTGAAGATTTAGGGATCCCCCAAACGGACAGATTCTATACAAAGCCTTTCCAGGCCCTGAGAAGGGCATCTGTTTATGAGGATTCTCTGATCATGCCCGGGGATCTGGAGGAGGCTTTTACGCATTCGAAAGTCCTGCGTCAGGTTTTTCCTGCTAAACGTTTAAGAATATCTGTTGGGCTGGGTATCGGTGGTCACCGGGCAGGAGGGGATGCTGAAGAAGCCCTCAGACAATCCCAACTACCTTATCCGGATGATTCCTATGGAAACAGGGCTTATATCGATCCGGTGGATATTTCCGTGAGGTTCCTGAATAGATGGATTGTGGGGGGGCAGTACCGGGTGAATAATTCCAGCGAAATCATTTATGCTTATAGTTATGAACAGGATGTAGACAGGAACTACGATTATTATTTTGATTTTACGGAGCACCGGATTTATACAGAGTATGCATGGATTCACGTGGATCGGTATTTCACTAAAAAGTATGAATTGCTTGCAGGGGCAGGATATTTGATGGGAAGACCCGAATGGACCATGAATTACAGCTTCAACGATGCTTCGGATCCGGACAACTGGATATATGAGAATGTTTGGCTTGTCCAGGAGGATAAGCTGCATGGAGTACAATTACGAACTGCTTTTCACTACTACCTTTTTCCAGGATTCTCCCTCTGGTCCGGACTGGAGCTAAACTATTTCAAGCCCTGGACCATAGAGACGGTCGAATTTCCAACGCCCAATCCAGGCATGGATATCTCTTTAGAAGAGCACAGCCTGAATTTTTCCAGTGTGAGAATTAAGTTTGGGGTTAGCATTTATCTGTAGAAAAGTGTACTTTTGCACTCCAAATTGAAAAACGATGGAAACAAAGACATATATGGAGACACTTCCTTATAAGGTGGCAGATATCAGCCTGGCCGAATTTGGGAGGAAAGAGATTGAAATTGCTGAAAAGGAGATGCCCGGACTGATGTCCATCCGGAGGAAGCATGCCGCGTGCTAAACCACTGAAGGGTGCCCGGATTATGGGATCTCTTCATATGACCATACAGACCGCGGTACTGATCGAAACCCTGGTGGAACTGGGTGCTGATGTTCGCTGGGCCAGCTGTAATATTTTCAGTACCCAGGATCATGCTGCTGCTGCCATTGCTGCAGCTGGTATTCCTGTTTTTGCCTGGAAAGGGGAGACCCTTGAAGAGTACTGGTGGTGTACCGCACAGGCATTAAATTTTCCGGAAGGAAAGGGCCCAAACATGATTGTGGATGATGGAGGTGATGCCACCTTGTTGATTCACAAGGGTTATGAAGCTGAAAATGATGCATCTGTGCTGGATGTGAAAGCCGCCAGCATGGAAGAAGAGGTCATTTACCAGACCCTGAAAGGGATCCTGGAGGAAGATCCTGGCAGATGGCACAGGATTGTTCCGGAGATCAGAGGAGTCTCTGAGGAAACCACCACCGGTGTGCATCGCCTCTACCAGATGATGGAGCAGGGAAAATTGCTGTTTCCGGCCATCAATGTAAATGATTCTGTTACCAAATCGAAATTTGATAACCTTTATGGATGCCGTGAATCACTGGCCGACGGGATCAAACGAGCTACCGATGTGATGGTGGCCGGAAAAGTGGTGGTAATTGCCGGTTACGGGGATGTGGGTAAAGGTTGTGCACATTCCATGAAATCCTATGGTGCCAGGGTTATTGTTACCGAGATCGATCCCATTTGTGCGCTGCAGGCCGCCATGGAGGGATTTGAGGTGAACACCATGGAAGAGGCCGTGAAGCAGGGAAATATTTTTGTGACCACCACGGGTAACAAGGATGTGATCACCGCTGAACATATGGCTTCCATGAAGGATCAGGCCATTGTCTGTAACATCGGTCATTTCGACAATGAAATTCAGGTGGCACAGCTGGAAAACTGGAGGGGCATTCGCAAAATCAATATCAAACCGCAGGTGGACAAATACCTCTATGAAGATGGCCATGCCATTTTCCTGCTGGCCGAGGGACGACTGGTGAACCTGGGCTGTGCCACCGGTCATCCCTCCTTTGTGATGAGTAATTCCTTTTCAAACCAGACCCTGGCGCAGCTGGAGTTATGGAAGAAGGACTACGAGATTGATGTCTATATGCTTCCCAAACATCTGGATGAGGAGGTAGCCAGGTTGCACCTGGAGCAGCTGGGTGTGAAACTGACCACCCTTACGCCGGAGCAGGCCGAATACCTGGGAGTGAATGTGGAAGGGCCCTACAAACCCGACCATTACAGGTACTAGGCTCAGAGTATTCCATCCTCACCTTAAATCTGTAGCCTAGTTGCTTGATAAGCAGGACATTCCCCTGGATGGAGGTGCGGTACTCCACCAGCGGATACTCGGCAGGACCTGAATTGGGTTAGGCGCCATTCATCAGCACATAGGTGGAACCGCATTCGGGGCATTCAAATACACCAAAGAATGTGGTATCTTCCTCCACAGCCTCATCGTGCTCAGGGTATTGGGTACAGGTGAGGTCATAGGCATGAAAACACAGGTCTGCTTCCCTGTACAGTACAATACCTCTGTAACCTTCATCTGGGATGATTTTGGTGGTACCGATTCCCATATTGCCAGATCAGCATAAAGAAGCAGGTAAACATATACCTTTACATAGGGGATGATCTGTCCCCGGTTTGTTTCACAGGAAGGGTGAAAGCACCGAAAGAAACAAAAGGAGCATAAAATGATAATATTCTGATATTTGTTCCATTTGGCTGCAAAAGTAAGAAAATCGGCTATTTTTTGTAATTTTAACTCTTTAAACAGATTATTATTGCACCATACCCACTGAAAGATGGATTTTGAAATAGGTAACCTATTTTATATAGTCATTACCATTGTGGCGGTGGTTGTGGGTTTGCTGGGAAAAAAGAAAAAACCGGCCGGGCAGGGCACCAGTGAGACTGGAGGTGAGAAACGGCCAGGATTTTTGGAGAACCTGGAAGAGTATTGAGCCATGGGACAGGAAGAACCCGATTGTAGCTGATCTTCGAGCCCTATGAAGAAGATCTGCCTGCTGAAGAGATGGTGATCAGGCGGAAACGATGGAAGTGTTACATGATCAGGTCAATAGTCCAGGAATATGGAGCAGTATGAATCGCTTAATGATACCGGATGGACCGAAGGGGAGAGCATGCTGAGCGGCCATGGAGGTTATTGAACTTGATGACGATTGGGGACAGACTATTTTGAGATTGTCAAAGATTTTGATGCAGGTACAGCGGTGGTATACTCTGCAATCATCAATCGTCTTGATTATTAGGATTTTTTTGTAATTTTACATTTGAAGAGTTCCGGTTATGCGGAATTCTTTTTGTTTTTAAATGTTAACAGGAGGAAATTGTTATGGCACAAGCTTCTTATATGACAGAGGAGGGACTGGCCAATCTGAAAAAGGAACTTGGACCAGCTGACCTCTGTGGAAAGGCCCGCCATTTCACAACAGATTGCAGAAGCCAGGGACAAAGGTGACCTGTCTGAAAATGCGGAATATGATGCAGCCAAGGAAGCACAGGGTTTGCTGGAGATGAAAATCGCCAGACTGGAAGATATGGTGGCCAATGCACGGATTATTGATGAATCGAAGATTGACACCTCTCAGGTACAGATCCTCAATAAGGTAAAGATCAAGAACACCAAGAACAACCAGCAGGTTGAATATATGCTGGTTTCAGAAAGTGAATCAGATATCAAGAGTGGAAAAATCTCAGTTGCCACACCCATTGCCAAAGGCCTTTTGGGAAAGAAAGTGGGTGATGTGGTAGACATCAAGGTTCCCTCCGGAATGATGTCCTTCGAGATCATGGAGATTTCTCTCTAATCACCGTCATGGCAACCATATTTTCAAAAATCATTGCTGGAGAGATCCCATCCTATAAGATTCATGAAGATGAGCGTTATTATGCTTTTCTGGATATCAATCCACTGGCAGAAGGACATACCCTGGTTATTCCCAAGGTGGAAACCGATTACCTGTTCGATCTGGAGGATGATCTGCTTGGCGATATGATGGTATTTGCAAAGAAAGTGGCCCTGGCCATCGATCAAACCATGGAATGTAAAAGGGTTGGAGTGGCTGTACTGGGACTTGAAGTTCCCCATGCCCACATTCATCTGGTTCCCATAAATGACCTTCATGATATTGAGTTCAGCAGGCCGAAACTGAAATTTTCTGAAGAGGAATTCGAAGCGACTGCCGAAAAGATATCAGTCCGCCATTCAATAACTCTATTTGACCTTCCCGGGATTCTTCCGAATATAGTCTTCCCAGCTTTTTGCGCCAGCTTTTGGCAGACCGAGATCCTTTTGATAGAAATGGCAAACGGCCACAGCCAGACCGTCTGTTGCATCCAGGTTTTTTGGGATCTCTTTCAGGTTAAACATTCGGGCAAGCATACCGGCTACCTGCTCTTTGGAGGCATCTCCCTGCACTGGTAATGGAAAGTTTGATTTTCCTGGGGGCATATTCAAATACAGGAACATCCCTGGCGAGAACAGCAGCCATGGCTACTCCCTGTGCCCTGCCCAGTTTCAGCATGGACTGCACATTTTTTCCAAAAAATGGTGCTTCAATGGCTACTTCATCGGGCAGATAATTGCTCCATGAGTTCGAGGGTCCCTTCATAGATTTTCCGGAGTTTCATGTAGTGGTCTCCACTCTCGTCTCAGATCAACCACACCCATATCCATATAGTCAGGATGTTTTCCCGCTACCCTTGAATAACCCCATAACCCATCAGGGTGGTTCCGGGATCAATTCCCAGAATGATTCGTTCAGAGTTTTTTGCATCTTGTCCTAATCAGTATTCTGGATCAGCAATCCCGGCAACCAGCAAAATAATGCCATACACTGTGGTCAGGTAAATTTTTTCATCCAGAACCTGGCTTGCAAAGAACAGGTTCAGAAAGGGTGCCAGGTACACCAGGTTGCTGATCCGGTCTGTGGTTGGTGCATACTGCATGGCCAGCAACCACAAACAAAGGTAACACCCATTTCGAAAACTCCCACATAAACAGCAGTCACCCATCCTTCGAAAGAACCGGGAAATGCCTGCCCTCTGAAGATCCCGCCAACAGAGCAGAAATCCGGATGCAAAGAGAAAATTGAGAAACAGCCGGA
Source organism: uncultured Bacteroidales bacterium (assembly GCA_963792395.1). GTDB lineage: Bacteria > Bacteroidota > Bacteroidia > Bacteroidales. The sequence continues at coordinate 25,740 of CAWBWE010000009.1, read as the reverse complement.
TCACAGGATCCTTGTCTATCTTGTGCATTGTAGATGAAATAGAAGGCCCAGATCACGGAGGTGGAAAGGGCCAGGAATATGCCCAGTCGGTTTTGAGGATCCTGTCCCGCTGCCCCACCCTGGAGAGAAATCAACGACCACTCCGGAAAAACTCAGAAGCATGGCAGCAATGCTTTTCCAGCTGATCCTTTGACCGAGCAGGGGAATGGAAATGATCACCAGCACAATGGGCCATATCATATTCAGGGGTTGAGCCACCTGTGCCGGCAAGAATGGTATAGGCCTTAAACAGGATCAGGTAATAGGCCACGGGATTCAGGAGTCCCATCAAAGCAGAGAATCCAAGATCCTTTCCAGCAAAGGTCTAAGAGATTGCGTGGAATTTCCCGCTGATTACAGACAAGGATTCCCAGTACCAGGGTCGAACTGAGGCTTGCTCCGGTGAGTAGCTGGTAGGTATCCTGTAACCGAAGCCCAAGTTTAAATGCAGTGGGGGAGGTGGACCAGAATAGCACAGCCAGGATGGCAAAGACATAGGCTTTCCTGGCTGATTTTCCTGTTCATAAACTGAGAGTAGATCAGGTGATCATTTCGTTTCCTGCTCCCATGTACGGATGCAGCACTTCAGGGATTTGAATACCCTCAGGAGTCTGGTTGTTTTCCAGAATGGCAGCCATGATTCTGGGCAGAGCCAGGGCACTTCCATTAAGGGTATGTGCAAGCTGGGTCTTTTTCTCGCCGGTCTCCCTGAATCGCAGTTTCAGCCGGTTGGCCTGGTAGGATTCAAAGTTGGATACAGAACTGACTTCCAGCCATTTTTCCTGTGCTGCTGCATAAACCTCAAAATCGTAGGTCAGGGCAGAGGTAAAACTGAGGTCCCCTCCACAGAGTTGCACGATCCGGTAGGGAAGCCCCAGCTTGATAATCAGCTGTTCCACATGGTTTACCATCTCTTCAAGGGCCTTGTAAGAGTCGGATGGGTGTTGGAATCTGTACAATTTCCACCTTGTCAAACTGGTGAACCCGGTTCAGTCCTCGTACATCTTTTCCGTAGGAACCAGCCTCTCGTCTGAAGCAGGGTGTATAGGCCGTATTTTTGATGGGCAGATCTTCAGCATTCAGGATCACATCCCTGTATATATTGGTGACCGGTACCTCGGCTGTTGGGATCAGATAGAGATTGTCGCCTGTCACATGGTACATCTGCCCCTCCTTATCGGGAAGCTGTCCGGTTCCAAATCCGGATGCTTCGTTCACCATCAAGGGGGGCAGGATCTCTTCATATCCGGCGTTGGTATTCTGGTCCAGGAAATAGGAGATCAGTGCTCGCTGCAGCCTGGCACCCTGTCCCCTGATAAACCGGAAATCCTGCCTCCGGTAATCTTCACTCCCAGGTCAAAATCGATCAGCTTGTATTTTGTGCCCAGTTCCCAATGTGGCATGGCACCCTTCCGCAAGTTTGGGCATCTACGCCCCTTCGCGAATCTCCTTGTTATCGGCTTCGCTTTTTCCTGCAGGTACCGAGTGGTGGGGGATATTGGGAACCTGAACCAGCAGTTCATTTAATTCTTGCATTTGCGCTCTGCAGATCTTGTTCTAAAGTCTCCAGTTCCTGCTTTAATTCCGACAGTTTGCTCCTTTACCTCGTTGGCTTTCTCTTGTTCGCCCGTTTTGAACAACACTCCGATCTCTTTGCTGAGCCTGTTCATCTCGGCCTGCAGTTCATTGGTCTTTACCTGTAGGGACCGGCGCTCATTATCCAGGCAATGATCTGGTCGATCAACTCAGGGCTGTTTGAAATTCTTGATCTTTAATCCTGTCGAAGCATGGTCTCTCTGTTATCACGAATAAACTGGATGGTAAGCATTTTTGAAAGCATAAAAAAACCTGTAATACACATTAAAGGTAGTGCATTACAGGTGAATGATATATATGATTTGAATATAATTCTCCTAGTTTTCTACCGGTTCGATGGAGACATAGGATTTGTTATCCCTTTTTTTGGTGAATTTCACCTTGCCATCGATCATGGCAAACAAGGTATGGTCTTTACCCATGCCAACATTGCTTCCAGGATGATGTACAGTACCTCTTTGTCTTACGATGATATTACCGGCCTTTACAACCTGGCCACCGTAAAGTTTTACGCCCAGTCGTTTGCTTTCTGATTCGCGACCGTTTCTTGAACTACCGGCTCCTTTCTTATGTGCCATATCTATTTGACTTTTAACTTTTGACTTTCAAATTCCTTATTATTGTCCTTATCTCTTTCTTCGCCGAGCAGCTTTGGCAGCTGGTTTTTTAGCTGCAGGTTTTTTAGCAGCAGGCTGTCTTAGCTGCTGGTTTTTTGCAGCTGTCGCTTTCGCTGCGGGTTTTTTGGCTGCAGCTGGATTTTTTAGCTGCGGTGGTTTTAGCTGCAGCCTTTTTAGCTGCTGCGGGTTTTTTCTCAGCGGCAGCTTTGTTGCAGCTTTACAGCTGGCTTCTTCTCAGCGGCAGGCTTTGAGCAGCTTCTTTGCGAGTTCTTCGGCTGTTGCACCTTTCTCTGAGATTCCTTCAATCTGAATCTGGGTCAGATACTGACGGTGACCATTCAGTTTCTGATATCCTTTCCTTCTCTTTTTCTTAAAGACAAGGACTTTATCACCCTTCATATGAGAGACAATTTTGGCAGCCACAGAGGCACCCTTTAACTACAGGGTCGCCAACTGATACTTTGCTTCCGGTATCGATTAATAATACCTTGTCGAAAGAAACCTTTTTTCCTTCTTCTCCTTCCAGCCTGTGTACAAACAGTTTCTGATCTTTTTCAACTTTAAACTGCTGTCCTGCTATATCAACAATTGCGTACATTATACAATGCTTTTTACTTAATGTCAGAATTTTGGGTTTGCAAAGATAGAAAAGATTGATCGTCAAGATTGAGCAAAGGTTTTCAAAGATGAATTATTTTATGAGATCGGAATATGTCGGAGTTATTTCTATATTTGTGATTAAAGAGTGCTGAAACCAGGTATGGGGAAAATAAAGCTTAATGTTCTAGGCATTTCTTACAGCCAGACACAATCAGGTGCATATGCCCTGGTTCTTGTCGGAAGAGGAGGGAAACAGAAGAATCCCCATTATTGTTGGAGGATTTGAAGCACAGGCCATTGCCATTGAACTTGAAGGTCTTGCTCCACCGCGTCCGCTGACCCATGATCTTTTTAAGAATTTTTCTGAAACCTATGGGATCCGCATACTGGAGGTGAATATTCATAAACTGGAAGATGGGGTATTTTTTGCCAACATACTTTGTGATAATGGAGACAGAGCAGATCACCCTCGATGCACGAACCTCCGATGCCATTGCCCTGGCTCTAAGGTTTAAATGTCCCATATATACCACCGATGAGATTGTAGAAAAGGCCGGGATTGTGCTTGATTTTGAAAAGGGTTCCGGACTTGGATCAAACCGATAGTTCCAGAGGAGCAAGAGAGTGAAGCCAAAAAAGAAAAGACCAAAAAAGAGGACCATCTTCCGACAGACTTGTCCGAAAACAGCATGGATGATTTGAAACCATGCTTGCAGAGGCTGTTTCCAAAGAGGATTATGAGAGGGCTTCTGAAATTAGGGATGAGATAAACCGCAGGTCGAAATGATTGCAGATTCCCTGATGATTGATACTGTGCTCGCAGTTATTCAGCAGGTTCCTTCGATTCATCCCCATGTCCAATATTCTTCCTGAAAGAGCCGGATTTGATTTTGACCTGATACGACTTGCTCCGGGGACTATTGGGGATGGTGGTGTTGATTGCCATTGCATGGATGTTCAGTAGCAACCGGAAAGCCATATCAACTGGAAAATGGTGGGAACCGGATTGCTCTTTCAGCTGATACTGGCCATTGGCATTCTTTATGTTCCTTTTGTACAGGTATTTCTTTGAAATCATAGGTAAAGGATTTGTTAAAGATTCTGGCTTTTACCAACGAAGGGGTTACCTATCTGTTAAACGGAATGACACAGGGGCAAGTAGATCCTGCACTTGCAGAATTTTGCCTTCTCCATTCTTCCCACCATTATTTTCTTTTCGGCGTTTTCCAGTCTGCTATTTTACCTGGGTATTATCCAGTTTTTTGTGAAAGGATTTTGGATATGCTCTTTCCCGGGACTTGGGATTATCCGGACCTGAAAGTCTTTCTGTGGCCGGGAATATTTTCCTGGGCCAGACCGAATCTCCCCTGCTTGATAAAACCCTACCTGGAGAAAATGAGCTAGATCGGAAATACTGCTGGTCATGTCCGGCGGGATGGCCACCCTGGCAGGCGGTGTCCTGGCAGCCTATATCGGTTTCCTGGGTGGGGGTGATCCCGTCCAGCAGGTGATTTTTGCCAAACATCTGCTTACCGCTTCCATAATGGCTGCTCCCGGAGTGGTGGTGATCTCAAAAATTATTGTTCCCCAGACCGAGAGTGTCAATAAGACCATTGAAGTGAGCAAGGAAGAGGTGGGTAAGAATGCCCTGGATGCCATCTCAAACGGTACAGGTGACGGATTGAGGCTGGCAGTGAATGTGGGTGCCATGTTGCTGGTATTTATTGCCTTCATTGCATTTGCCAACTTCATCTTTGTTAAGATTGGCGACTGGACCAGCCTGAATGACAAGATTCTCTCGTTTACCGACGGGAAGTACGATGAACTGAGCCTGGAGTTTATTCTGGGCTATGCCCTTTCGCCGCTGATGTGGCTGATTGGTGTGGCAGGGGACGATATTACCCTGGTGGGATCCCTGCTGGGTAAAAAGCTGATACTGACAGAATTTGTGGCCTATATTGACCTGGCCGATATGAAAGCTGCGGGCTCCTTTACCGATACCAAATCCATCATCATGTCCGTATATATGCTTTGTGGATTTGCCAATTTTGCCTCCATCGGAATTCAGATTGGGGGGATTGGTGCGCTGGCACCGGGACGGAGGGTTTTGCTTGCCCAATTTGGAATGCGGGCACTGCTGGCCGGAACCCTTGCCTCCCTGCTTTCAGCAACAATTATTGGAGTATTAATGGGTTAGAAATGGTGGAGAGGGGCAAATACGATTTCGATTTTTCCAAAAAGGTGGTCCTGGTGGTGGAGGACAATCAGATCTCTTTTAAGTTGATGCATGCGGTGCTCAGGCAGGTGAAAGCCAATGTGGTCCATGCAGCCAATGGTAAAATGGCCATAGAGGAGGTGGAGTCTGCTGCTCATTTTGATCTGGTCCTGATGGATATGCAGATGCCCGAAGTGGACGGACTGGAAGCGACCCGGAGAATCAAACAGCTTCGACCGGACCTGCCGGTGGTAGCCACAACCGCCAATATCTACAGCGAAAATGCCCGTGCCTGCAAAGAGGCAGGATGTGATGCCTTCCTGTCAAAGCCATTGCAGTTCAGGAAGATGTTCGAATTGATGCAGTCTTTTTTTGACCAGCAAGATTAGTGCAGTGATGGCACTCCCCTTACTTCTCGTCCTATTTTTTATCTACTGCTATTCCCTGCTGATCCTGCTTTTTTATATGGAGATTGAGAAGGAGCAGGGGGAAGAAGGGGAAAAGGTGGCTGATCCTCTTCCGCTGAGCGTCATTGTTCCTCTCAGGAATGAAAGGGATCTCTTGCCCGGACTGTTTAAGGACCTGCAGAACCAGACCTGTCCGGGGGAGTTGTGGGAGCTGATATTTGTAAATGATCATTCGGAGGACGGGACCGTATCTGAACTGGAAGCCTTGCTGAAATCCACTACCGGGGAGGACAAAAATATTGATTACTTCTCTCTTCCTACAGGAAGCTCAGGGAAAAAGGCAGCGCTCGCCTATGGCATTGCCCGGGCCAAACATGAACGCATTCTTCAGGTGGATGGGGATTGCAGTCTGGGTCCACGTTTTATAGCTTCACATATTAACTTTCAGCAACACCATCCATCGGATCTCACAGCCGGATTGGTAAGCACCTGGGAGGGCAAGGGGAATTTCCTGGAAACTTTTGAACGTCTGGATTTACTGGCACTGATGGGGAGCGCGGCAGGATCCTTTGGTGCGGGGCGTGCTGTGCTGTGCAGCGGGGCTAATCTCTCCTATTCCAGGGCACTCTTCCAGGAAACCCGTTCTTTTGATCCGGAACATAAGACCCCTTCGGGGGATGATATGTTTCTGATGATCGGGGCCCGAAAGCTGGGCAAAAGCCTCGCTTTTAATACGGACAGAGAAGCACTTGTGCTCACCCGACCCGTAAAGAATCTTCGTAGTCTTCTGGCACAACGGATTCGCTGGGGTTCAAAATCATACTGGTACAGGATGGCGGATATACAGCTTCTGGCCCTACTGGTCAGCCTTACCAATATCACCATTTTTCTTATGCCTCTCTGGATTATTATCTATTCAGGATGGTGGCCCTGGTTGGCCGGAGCACTGTTTTTAAAGACCCTGGCTGATTTTTTAATCCTTTACAGGATCGCCGGAATAACCGGACAACGGAGCTGATCTGCGCCTCTTTATTCCTGTAACTCTGTCTTATTATCCCTTTTTTATGGTATCAGTGATGGGGGCTCTGCTGGGAAAAGCCCGGTGGAAAAGAGCTCCTAAGTGAATCTTCTGCGCTGCATAAGCCGGTAGCTGAAAAAGATGGCCAGTCAGGTATAGAACAGGACCATGAGGATATTGAGCCATGCGGGCAATCCTTTCGGCAAGATATCCATGGTCGCTTCATCCATGCGATTCAGCGTCTGTTCACTTTTCTTTGAAAAATCTCAATCAGATCAGGAACGGAGTTAGCCTGGTGGTGGTGCGCAATGGGAGGATACCATTTCACCTCCTATTTTCGAAGAATCAGGAACAAAACCGGATCAACAAAGACTCGAAGTGCAAGAAAAGTCAGAAGCGACAAGGCAGTATTTTTTACCAGCAAGAGCAACGAGCAGTCCAAATGGCATGTAAGAGAAAGAGGCCAAAAGATACCTTCCAAGGATCCAGGTATTCTCCATGGCAATTTTAAAGGTGAGTTTATAGCTGTAGATTAGGCCCAGTGTTAGAGAAGTAAGTCCCAGCAAAAGGGTGGCTAACAATGAAAGCACCACCATGGATAGCAGTTTTTGAAGCAGCAGATCAGTACGGCTTAGTCCGAAAACCAGCTGGGTTTTAAAGGTATGGTTGCTAAACTCTTTTGTGGTGATCATAATGATGATCAGCGCCAGAAGTGTGTTGTAGGGTTCAGTGACCCAGGTGAGAAACATCCAGACATCGGGAAAACGAAACAGATCACTCAGGGAGATAACAGGAATCTCCTTATCAACCGCCGGGTAGATGAGAAGTCCCAGGGTGAATGCGAGAAAGTAAAGCCCCAGCGTAATCCGAAAAGGATTATAGTTCAGCAACTTGATCTGTTCAATATGTAGTAATCGTTTCATCTAAATATTCTATTCCTCTTTAACCAGTTCCAGGAACTGAGATTCCAAGACTTCGTTTCCGGCTCAGCATATGATGGATGATCATGTTTTTTGAAAAAGCAAAAGCATTGATATCTGCCGGTGATACCTTTTCAAGAAGGGTGATCACCAGTAATCCGTTTTCCGTTTCGACTTCTTTGACCAATCGGGTATCCTTTAACAGCTGCTTCAATTTATTATTGTCAGCACAGGAAATTTCAATAATCTCATCTTCGGCCAGTAACTCTTTAACAGGACCATTGGCCAGTAATTCACCATTTTTTAGGATGGCCACATGGTTGCAGATCTTTTCTACCTCGTTCAGAATATGTGAGGCCAGGATCAGAGTTTTTCCCTGTCTTTACCTGTTCAATTACAATCTCTCTAACTTCTGCAATGCCTTCAGGATCCAGTCCGTTGGTGGGTTCATCCAGGACCAGCACCCTGGGATCGCCCAGCATGGCAGCAGCAATACCCAGGCGTTGTTTCATTCCCAGGGACAGGGTGGAGAACCTGGATCTTTTTCTTTCAATCAGCGGGCAGTTTCCAGTACACGGCCAATATCCCCGTAGGACATCCCTTTAATATCACAGATGATCCTCAGGTTCTTTTCCAGATTCAGGTAAGGATAGAAATGGGGTGTTTCGATGAGCGATCCAATATTTCTTCTCTGGCTGGCTTCAGGCACTTCTCCGAACCAACTGAAATCTCCGCTGTCCTGCCGGATGATCCCTGTCACAATAGAAAGGGTAGTGGTTTTCCCGCTTCCGTTGGGCCCAAGGATGCCATAGGCCTGACCTTCTGAGATCTTCAGATTCAGGTTTTGGATGGCTCGTACATTTTTATAGGATTTGGATAAACCCTGAATCGAAAGGATTTCCTTCATATTAATTGGCAAGCTCGGAAAAGAATTTGATACGAACAAGCCTGATCTCCTCTTCGCTGAAATATTCTTCACCCAGTTCAGCAAGGGCATCGTCAATGGACTCTGTTTCAGCCTCTCTGAAATACTCATAAATCTCCTCCAGTTTTTCATCATCCATAATCTCATTCAGGTAATAATCGATATTCAGTTTGGTTCCTGAACCAACAATGGCCTCGATCTCATCGATCAGATCCATAATCTCAAGATTTTTTGCATGTGGCAATATCATCCAGAGGAAGCTTTCGGTCAATGCTCTGTATAATATATACTTTGACCCCTGATTTATTGACCACCGATTTAACCACCATATCCTGTGGCCGGAGAATATCTTTCTCCTCCACATATTCCTGGATCACCTCGACAAATTCCTTCCGTATTTTTTTGCTTTCCCGGTTCCAACACCTACAATATTTTGTAGCTCCTCCATCTTCACCGGATACTGAATGGCCATATCTTCCAGAGATGGATCCTGAAATATGACAAAAGGAGGAAGACTTCAATTTCTTGGCCATCTTTTTTCTAAGATCCTTCAGGATATGAAGCAGCTCATCATCAACTGCCCCGGTTCCGCCGCCGCCGGCAGCAACTCCCTCTTCCGGGTGCAATATCAAAATCATGATCCTGTGTCAACATCATCGAAAATGGTTTCTTAATAAACTCATGACCGGCATCTGTCAGTTTCAAGTAAACCATAATTCTCAATATCCTTTGTTATAAAACCGGCGACCAGAGCCTGTCTGAGCACTGCATTCCAGAATTTCTACATCCTTTTCCTTTCCGGCACCAAAGTACTCTGAATGATGATGCTTGTATGTTTTAACAGCACTTGTTGGCAATTGCCTGCAAGAATGTTTGCAATATGTTCAGATTTAAATTTTTCCTTGACCCCTAAAATAGCTTTTAAACCTAAAAGTATATCTGCTTTCCCTTCAAATTTTTCTTTGGGATGTAAACAATTGTCACAATTGTCACAACCCTCCTCCATAAATTCGCCGAAGTAGTTGAGCAAGCAGCTTGGGCCGGCATACCGCCGATTCGGCATAAGCGACAGTTTCAAGCAAGAAGCTGTTTCCCGATCTCCTGTTCGGCCACCGGTTTTCCCTGCATAAATTTTTCCAGTTTCTGAATATCCTTGTAACTGTAAAATGCAATGCATTTTCCTTCACCACCATCCCGTCCGGCCCTTCCTGTTTCCTGGTAATATCCTTCCAGGCTTTTTGGGATATCATAATGGATCACAAAGCGAACATCGGGTTTATCAATGCCCATTCCAAATGCAATGGTAGCAACAATTACATCCGCCTCCTCCATCAGGAACTGATCCTGGTTTGAGGAACGGGTCTGCGCATCCATTCCGGCATGATAGGGTAATGCTTTGATGCCATTTACCTTCAGGGTCTCTGCCAGCTCCTCCACCTTTTTCCTGGAGAGGCAATAAATAATACCCGATTTGCCATGGTTGGCCAGAATAAATTTGATAATCTCTTTGGTTGCATGAATCTTGGGTCTGATCTCATAATAGAGGTTGTGGCGGCGGAAAGATGATTTGAAATACCTTGGCATCCAAGCATTTCCAGGTTCTTCTGAATATCATGTCTGAACCTTTGGAGTGGCAGTTGCAGTAAGGGCAATAAGGGGTGCCGTGCCAATTTTGTTGATGATGGGTCTGATTCGTCTGTATTCCGGTCTGAAATCGTGTCCCCATTCAGAAATACAATGTGCCTCATCGATGGCATAAAAAGAGATATTTACCTTTTTCAGAAATTCAATATTCTCTTCTTTGGTCAGGCTTTCAGGAGCCACATAGAGCAGGCGGGTTCGTTTATCCAGTACATCCTTCTTTACTTTTGCAATGGCATGTTTTTGTAAGAGAAGAGTTGAGAAAGTGGGCTACTCCGTCATCCAGGCTGAAACTTCGCATGGCATCCACCTGGTTTTTCATAAGTGCAATAAGCGGAGAAATTACAATGGCAGTACCATCCTTAATCAGTGCCGGAAGCTGGTAGCAGAGAGATTTACCTCCACCGGTGGGCATCAGTACAAATGTATCATTGCCTGCAAGAACATTGGTGATAATTATCTTCCTGGTTCCCTTTAAAGCTATCAAATCCAAAATACTTCTTCAGATTCTCGTGACAGTATCTCTCCAATAATTCTTCATTATCTGCCTTTAGTAACGATCTGAAGGAAATTAAAGATAGCATAAATTGAATCTGTTTCAAGGGGTCAGTTTTTTTTTGTTACTTTGCACATCCTTTATCCAGACTGAATATGAGTAAGAATAATAGAAGGGGAAATGTCTTTCCTTGAGCACCTTGAGGTGATGCGATGGCACCTCTTGCGGTCCATTGCTGCCATCGTGATCCTGGCCCTTGTGGCTTTTGTATTTAAGGATATTGTATTTGATAAAATCATCCTGGCTCCCAAGGAGCCCCCTTTCCCGACCAACCGGTGGTTGTGTCAGCTTGGTGAAATTCTTGGACTTGAAGCGGATCTGTATCAACTCAGAATCCCTTCGACTCTTCAGACCGTGAAAATGGCGGAACAATTTTCCATGCACATTATTGTTTCGCTGGTGGCAGGGATGGTGGTGGCGTTTCCCTATATTTTTTGGGAATTCTGGAGGTTTATTGTTCCGGCACTATATGATAAAGAAAAAAACACTGCCAGGGGTGCCGTATTTTATACTTCACTGCTTTTTATTCTGGGTGTGCTATTTGGGTACTACATCATCGCACCTCTTTCGGTCAACTTCCTGGGTAATTACAAGGTGAGTGAAAGTGTAATCAGTGCTCCTACGCTTCAGATCCTATGTGCAAACCATTACCTCTGTGGTGCTGGCTGCCGGGCATTGTATTTCAGTTGCCTATTCTGGTATACTTTTCTAAGTAAGGTTGGACTGGTTACTCCCGGCTTTTTGAAAAAGTACCGCAGGCACTCCCTGGTTATTATTGTCACCCTGTCTGCCATCATTACACCTCCCGATGTATTCAGCCAGGTGCTGGTGGCCCTGCCCCTGATGATTCTGTACGAAATTGGCATTGCTATCAGCAAAAGGATAGTAAAAGAGCAGGATGCGGAAAAAGCTGCAGGAGAGAAGCGCGTTAAAAGAAAGAAAAAGGCTGCAGAAGAGCCGGAAACGGAAAAAAAGAAACCTGAAACAGGCACTGCAGCAGGGCAGGAAGAGGAATCTGAACCTGAGCAGGAAGAGACGGCTGGTGAGTCTGATGAAGCAAAAGAAGAGAGTCCGGCCAAGTCGGAAACCAAGGAGGAAGTAAGTACGAAAAAGCCCTGGAAAAGGCCTGCTTCCAAACCCGGTCCCGAAGAGGGTGAGGAACCTGGTCCAGACACTCCGGAATAGAACTCAGCAGGAATTTGTATAACTTTGGTTTTCTATGAAACTGCATACACATAATCTGGTTAAAAAATATAAAAGCCGAAAGGTGGTGGACGAGGTATCGGTCAGCGTGGAGCAGGGAGAGATTGTTGGACTGCTAGGACCCAACGGAGCAGGAAAAACCACTACCTTCTATATGATCGTTGGCCTGATCACTCCCAACGAAGGGAACATCTTGCTCAATGATCAGGATATCACCAAGGAACCTGTATATAAGCGAGCCCGGATGGGTATTGGCTACCTGGCGCAGGAGGCCTCTGTATTCAGAAAGCTTTCGGTGGAAGATAATATAAGGGCTGTTCTTGAGATGTCGGAATTTTCAAGAGCAGAACAACGCGACAGGGTAGAATCGCTGCTGGAAGAATTTGGCCTTCTAAAAATCAGGAAAAGCCTGGGTATCCAACTTTCAGGAGGAGAACGACGAAGAACCGAAATTGCCAGGGCTCTGGCTCTGAGTCCACATTTCATTCTTCTGGATGAACCTTTTGCCGGAGTTGATCCCATTGCCGTTGAGGATATTCAGGAAATTGTATCCAGACTGAAAGAGAAGAATATTGGGATTCTGATTACCGACCACAATGTACATGAGACACTGGCCATCACCGACAGGGCATACCTGATGTTTGAAGGATCCATCTTGAAAGCCGGTACCGCGAACGGAGCTGGCAGAAGATGAACAGGTGCAGAAAGGTCTACCTAGGACAGAACTTCGAACTTCGATAAATCCGATCAATTCACCTTTGTATATCCGGAAATTTGGATTAAATTTGCGGAAATTTTGCGGATGTGGCGGAATTGGTAGACGCGCTAGACTTAGGATCTAGTTCCTTCGGGAGTGGGGGTTCGAGTCCCTTCATCCGCACTTATATTAATTCATAAACCGCTATGCTATCGGATGTTAATAACGATTGTGTTGCGGTTTTTTGCTAATTTTGTATATATTATTTTTAGAAGCATGAACATTACACAGGAGAATACTGACAAGTTAAATGCGATCCTCAAAGTGAAGGTTGAACAGGCAGATTACGATGAACGTGTTGATAAAGTACTTGAAAGATTACCGCAAGAAAGCCAGGGTTGATGGTTTCAGACCAGGCAAGGTACCCATGGGGATGATCAAGAAAATGTACTATACACCCGGTACTGGTGGATGAGGTGAATAAACTGGTTTCCGAATCCCTGTTCAACTATCTGAAGGAGAATGATGTGAAGATTCTGGGAGAACCGCTTCCTCACAGAGATGAAGAGCAAAAGGTTGATTTTGAGAAGATACTGAGTTTGAATTTAAGTTTGACCTGGGACTGGCTCCTGAATTGAATCTGGAGGTAACCGCAAAGGATAAGGTTCCTTATTATAAGATTAAAGTGGATAAGAAACAGCTGGATGAGTATAAGGATTCAGTTGCTTCAGCGTTATGGGGAGTTTAAGGCTGTGGATAAGGCCGGGAATGATGAACTGATCAAAGGTATCCTGGTGAAGGTTGATAAGAAGGCAATGAAGTGGAAAATGGGATCCGGGTGGAAAATGTTTCCATGTCCCTGGATATGATGAAGGATGATGATCAGAAGGTGCTTTTCAGTGGAGCCAGGGGAGGTGATGAAGTGGTCTTTGATGTGAAAAAAGCCTATCCCAATGATACAGAAGTTGCTTCACTACTGAGGATCGATAAAACGAGGTTGCCATGCTTGAAGGAACTTTCAAATGTGTGATTGAACGAGGTGATGAAGTTTGAAAAGGCAGAGCATCGGACAGGAGTTTTTTGATAAAGTATATGGTGAAGGTGAAGTTAAAACCGAAGAGGAATTTACCAAGCGGATGACTGAAGAGATTGCAGCTGAACTATGAACGAGAGAGCGAATACAGGTTTATGGTGGATGCCCGTGAGGCATTGATTAAAAAGGCAAAGATTGATCTTCCGGTGGAGTTTCTGAAACGCTGGATGGTTGAGACCAATGAGCATATCACCGAAGAACAGGTGAATGAAGATTTTGAGAAGTATGAAGATGATTTTCGCTGGCAACTGATCAAGGAGCACCTGTTGAAGCAGCAGGAAATTAAAGTCACTGAGGAAGAGGCACTGGAAGCTGCCAAAGCGATGGCACTGAATCAGTACATGCAATATGGCATCACCAATGTACCGGAAGATTACCTGGAAAATTATGCCAAAGAGATGATGTCCAAACCTGAAGAAGCCAGAAAATTCTATGAGCAAAAGGGTGAAGAGAAGCTGATTGCCTACATCAAATCCACCGTCAAATTGGATGAAAAAGAGGTCAGTTCAGAGAAGTTCCGTAAATTGTACGAGAAATAATATAAGTAATACATTATGAACCAACAGGATGATTTTAAGAAGTATGCAACCAAGCATCTGGGCATCAGCAGCATGACCCTCCATCAGTTTAGCTTCCCAGTACAACAGTTATATATCACCAACCATTATTGAAGAAAGACAGTTAAATGTGGCCTCCATGGATGTTTTCTCCAGGTTGATGATGGACCGCATTATTTTCCTGGGAGCACCCATTGACGATTATGTGGCCAATATTATTCAGGCTCAGCTGCTTTATCTCGATTCGGCCGATCCAAATAAAGATATTCAGGTCTATTTTAATACCCCGGGTGGAGGAGTTCATGCAGGACTGGGAATTTATGATACCATGCAGTATACTTCCTGTGATGTTGCCACCATATGTACAGGTATGGCTGCTTCCATGGGTGCAGTATTGCTGGCTGCAGGAACCACCGGGAAACGCTCTGCACTTAAGCACAGCAGGGTAATGATCCACCAGCCCATGGGAGGTGCCCAGGGTCAGGCTTCAGATATTGAGATCACCACCCGTGAGATCCTCAAAATGAAGAAAGAACTCTATGCAATTATTGCAGAGCATTCAGGAAAATCTATTGAGCAGGTTGAAAAAGACGGGGACAGGGATTTCTGGATGACCGCCACTGAGGCCAAGGAATATGGAATGATTGATGAAGTGCTTGCTTAGGACAAAAGATAAAAAATAGCATGGACCGTTGTTCATTTTGTGGAAGAGAAAAGAAGGATACCAACCTGCTGATTGCAGGTATTTCGGGTCATATCTGTGACCGCTGTATCGAACAGGCCTATAGCATTGTTCAGGAGGAACTGGGTGTACATGGGGAGTTTGATATGGGACAGATCAAACTGCTGAAGCCCACTGAAATAAAGAGCTTCCTTGATCTCTATGTGATTGGACAGGATGAGGCCAAAAAATATATTTCTGTTGCTGTTTACAACCATTACAAAAGATTGATGCAGACAGGATAGCAAGGATGATGTTGAAATTGAGAAATCCAATATTGTCCTGGTTGGAGAAACCGGTACCGGAAAAACACTGCTGGCCCGAACCATTGCCAGAATGCTGCATGTTCCTTTCACCATTGTTGATGCCACTGTACTTACCGAGGCAGGATATGTGGGTGAGGATATTGAAAGTGTACTGACCAGGTTGCTGCAGGTGGCCGATTATAATGTGGAGGCTGCAGAAAAGGGGATTGTTTTTATTGATGAAATTGATAAAATTGCCCGGAAAAGTGATAATCCTTCCATTACCAGGGATGTATCCGGGGAAGGTGTTCAGCAGGGTCTGTTGAAATTACTGGAAGGATCCATTATAAATGTGCCTCCCACAGGGTGGCAGAAAGCATCCCGACCAGAAAATGATCCCGGTAAATACAAAGAATATTCTTTTTATCTGTGGTGGAGCCTTTGACGGGATTGAAAACAAGATTGCCAACCGCTGAATACCCAGGTAGTGGGATACAATGCTGCCAAAAAAGTAGACCGGGTTGACAAGGACAACCTGCTTCAGTATGTGGCACCGCAGGATCTGAAATCCTTTGGAATGATTCCTGAGATCATTGGTCGTTTACCGGTACTGACCTACCTGAATCCGCTGGATGAGAAGGCCCTTCGCAGAATCCTTACCGAACCCAAGAATGCCATTATCAAGCAGTACGAAAAACTGTTTGAAATGGATGGGATCAAACTTACCTGGGATGAGAAGGTGCTGAATTACATTGTTCAAAAGGCCCTGGAATTTAAACTGGGTGCCAGGGGATTGCGTTCCATCTGTGAGGCCATTATGATGGATGCCATGTTTGAACTGCCTTCCAAGGAGAATCCGGGAGATATTAACATCGGGATCAAGTATGCCAGGGAAAAACTGGAAAAGGCCAACCTGAAGCGTCTGAAGGCAGCCTGATGAGCTAACTCTAAATCGGGGGTATATTTCCTGGTCATCCTGGCGATGATCTTCTGGGGATTTACCTTTGTTGCTTTCAAATTTGCCAACCTATCTTTCCGGCCCATTACCATTGTATTTTTCAGGCTGTTTGTCTCCATCTTTTTTCTTTTTGGATTTGCCCTACTCTTTAAAAGACTGAACAGGATCAAGACGAAAGGACCAGAAGTGGTTCCTTCTGATGGCACTTGTGGAACCCTTCTTCTATTTCCTTGGGGGAAGCTTACGGACTTACCCTGGTCACTGCCACAGTAGGTGCAGTGATTATCTCCACCATCCCGCTGATTGTTCCTTTTGCAGCCTATTATCTGTTCAGGGAGAAACTGACCCCCATGAACTACCTGGGGCTGGTCATCTCCTTCGGAGGGGTGCTGCATGGTGATCCTCACAAAGAGTGGCGGACTGGCTGCCGACCCGAAGGGGATACTGTTAATGTTTGTGGCTGTATTATCCGCGGTGAGCTATACCATGGTGGTGAAGATACTGGCCGACGATTATAACCCCATTACCATCACGGCCTACCAGAGTTTCTATGGACTCCTCATGTTTGTCCCGCTCTTTCTGATTTTGGAGTTGCCACATCTGGATTTCAGCCTTGTGACTGCTCCACAAGCCTTCTTGCTGTTGGCTTATCTGGGGGTATTTGGATCGGGAATCTGTTTTATCTTTATTACCATTGGCATCAGGGAACTTGGAGCAGCCAGGGCCAATATTTTTGGAAACCTGATCCCGGTAGTCACAGCCATAGTCTCCTTCTTTCTTTTGAAGGAATCCATGCCCCTGATGAAAATCCTGGGTATATTGATTGTGATCCTGGGATTGTTCCTCTCTCAGATCAGCAGTTTACGGGTGAAGCGGAATACAGGAAGGGAATCGGTTCGTCACATCCCAAATGCCTGACAATGGCCAAATGTCTCTTTATTGTACAGGGTGAGGGGAAGGGACATATGTCTCAGGCCATGGCTTTAAAGGAGTACCTCCATGACGCTGGTCATACGGTTGAGGCCGTTTTGCTGGGAACCGGCTCTCCCGATTCGGTACCGGACTATTTCAGGGAGACCTTCCCCAATAAGATGCAAATCTTTCGCAGTCCCTGGTTCCTGCGCACTCCCAATAAAAAGGGAATTTATGTGGGTCGCACTTTCCTGTTTAATCTGCTCCACGCTCCCGGCTATTTCAAATCCATTTCCAAAATCCGGAGGGAAATTGCAAGGGTCCAACCCGATGTGGTTTTCAATTTTTATGAGTTATTGGGGGCTTTGGCCATGCGTAAAATTGACCCCGGAATAAGAAAAATTGGCCTGGGACACCATTTTTACCTCTACCTGAATCGAACCCAGTTTGATTTGGCACCTGTCTGGCACAGGTTCCTGCTCAGCTTACACTCCAGGCTGATTGCCAGGTCCTGCGACCAGGTGCTGGCGCTCTCCTTTGCCAGGGAGGAGGGAGGCAAAAACATTCAGGTAACTCCACCTCTGGTGCGAAAAGAGTTCAGAGAGATGAATTATCGTCCGGGCGATCGCTACCTGGTCTACCTGCTTCAGGAAGGATTTTTCTATGACCTGGTCCTGCTGGCCCGGAGTTTGCCTGATTTCCAGGCGGATCTGTTC
This sequence comes from uncultured Bacteroidales bacterium, assembly GCA_963792395.1. Taxonomy (GTDB): domain Bacteria; phylum Bacteroidota; class Bacteroidia; order Bacteroidales. The sequence continues at coordinate 8,104 of CAWBWE010000009.1, read as the reverse complement.
ACTTCCCTGAATCCTGACATAGAAATACCCGAAGGGATCAGGCTGTATCCCTTTGATGCAAAAAAATTCAGTACTTTAATGTCCTCCTGCAAAGGTTTGATTACCACGGCAGGATTTGATACGGCAGCCGAAGCTGCTTTTCACGGGATTCCTCTGGCTGTTATCCCCACGCATAATCATTATGAGCAGAGGTGTAATGCTGTTGATATTAAAGCAAAGGGGCTTGGGCAGGCTGTTTCAAAGATTGACAGGAAGCTCCTGGAACAGATGAGCGCATCCAATCCTTCAGCATACAGGGAGTGGGTATATCTGGCAGGAGCGCAGATTATTAAGTGTATGGAGAAATAATATCGGCTCAGGATTGGCGTTTAAATGAATATGATTCGTGCTATAGGTATCACCGTGTTGTTGTTGCTGTTTTGCCAAGCTGGAATGGCTCAGAAAGGGGGAGAATCGACCTACAGTTTTCTCGGTCTCACCAATTCAGCCAGGGTAGCTGCACTGGGGGGTGAGGTGGTCTCCCTTGACGGATGATGATATCAATCTGGTATTTCATAATCCTGCCCTTCTTTCGGCAGGAATGCACAGCCATCTGAGTCTGAATTATGTGGATTATTTTGCCGGAGTGAACTATGGATATGCCTCCTACAGCCATTCCGCAGGGACCTTGGGAATTTTGCAGCGGGCATGCATTATGTGAATTATGGCACCTTTGACCGGACCGACGAACTGGGCGTGTCCCAGGGGACCTTCCGGGCTTCTGAATATGCCCTGAACCTGATCTACTCCAGGAGTCTTTCTGGATTCGGCGCTTACTGCCGGTGTTAATCTGAAACCCATTTTTTCGTCGCTTGAACAGTATACCTCCTTTGGCCTGGCTATGGATCTGGGCGTGAGCTACTATCTCTCCGGTTCCCTGACCACCTTTGGTCTGGTGCTGAAAAATGTGGGCCTTCAGACTCACCTCTTATACAGGAACCAGGGAAGCTTTACCCTTTGAGATACAGGCAGGTGTTACCCAGGGACTGGCTCATGCGCCGTTTCGTTTTACTGTCACCTTCCAGCATCTGGAACGGTGGAACCTGAGCTACTCCCAGGAGGATGAGGATCTCTCTTTTACAGAAAGCGTTGAGCAAAGAAGTGGATTTGACAGCTTCGCAGACAACCTGATGCGACATGTGGTTCTGGGCACCGAATTCCTGTTGGGAAAAAATTTTCATGTAGATTTGGGCTATAATTACAAACGGAGAAAGGAGATGAAGGTAACTTCCCATCCCGGCATGGTCGGCTTCTCCATGGGCTTTGGATTCCGGGTCTCCAAATTTCATATAGTATTTGGGCGGTCCTCTTATCACCTGGCCGGGGGGACCAGCCATTTTTCTCTAACTACCAATCTTTCTGAGTTTTACAGAAAGGCCAATTGATTAACAACATCGTGAAAGAACAGAAAATCATCATAGCCCTGGACGGCCACTCTTCCTGTGGTAAAAGCACTTATGCCAGGCTGATTGCTGCGGAGCTGGGATATTCTTACATTGATTCGGGAGCCATGTACAGGGCTGTAACCCTGGCTGCCATGGATGCGGGATTGTTTGAAAAAACAGGAGCTCCGCCCGTAAAGCAGATCGAAGCTTTACTTCCGGATATCCGGCTGAATTTAAAGCACAACCCCCACAAGCAGCGAACCGAAATTTTCCTGAACGGCCGAATGGTGGAAGATCTGATTCGCAGAATGGACGTCTCCGCATCATGTCAGTTATATTGCGGCCATCTCCGCCGTACGAAGAAAAATGGTTGAATATCAGCGTTTGCTGGGCAGAGAAAAAGGGGTGGTCATGGATGGCCGGGATATAGGCACGGTTGTCTTTCCTGAGGCAGCCATAAAGATTTTCCTGACGGCCTCCCTGGAAGTACGGGCCGAAAGACGATATAAGGAGTTGATAGAGAAGGGGATGCCTGCTGAGTTCAATGAGGTTCAGAAGAATCTGGAGAAGCGGGACCAGATTGATTCCAACCGGGAGGACAGTCCCCTGAAGCAGGCGGATGATGCCATTTTGCTCGACAATAGCGAGATGACTCTGGAGAAACAGATGATCTGGTTCAAAGAGCTGTATATAAAGGTTATGTCGGAGATATGAAAAAGATTGAGATAGATCCCGGAGCCGGTTTTTGCTTTGGTGTGGATGAAGTGATCAAGACAGCTGAGAAGCATCTCAGTCAGGGGGAAACCCTTTACGGATTGGGGGATATGGTGCATAATACAGAAGAGGTAAAGAGGCTAAAGCTACTGGGGCTGAAGACCATAGATCATCAGCAGCTGAGCGATCTTCCTCCCGGTAAGGTGCTGTTCCGTGCACATGGAGAACCCCCAAAGACCTATAAAATCGCCAGGAAACACGGGGTAGAGGTGATCGACGGAACCTGTCCCATTGTGGCCAGATTGCAAAAAAAGCTGAAGATGGCTTATGATAAGCTGGATCACGATAAAGAACAGATGGTGATCTTTGGAAAATCCGATCACCCTGAAACCATCGGCCTGCTGGGTCAGGTCAATGGAGATGCACTGGTGGTAAGTTCGGTGGAGGAGGTCACTGCCATCGATCCTAGTAAGAAGGTTCTGCTCTTCTCCCAAACCACTATGGATCCGGAGAGTTTCAAAAGGGTGGAGCGGGCGCTGGAAAAGCATCTGCAGAAAGACTCCGGCGATAGTGCCCTGGTTCATTTCCGTTCGGACTGTACCATCTGTGGACAAATGAAAAAAAGGAAACCCAGTCTCTCCGATTTTGCCCCTAAGTATGAGGTGATAATTTTCGTAAGTGGAAAAAATTCGTCCAACGGGAAGATGTTATACGAATACTGTAAGTCCCTCAATCCGCTTACTTACTGGATCAGCAATAAGGAAGAGCTTAAAAAAGAGTGGTTTGAAGATTACAAAAGCATTGGAATCAGCGGAGCCACCTCCACCTCCAGGGGCCAGCTGGAACTGGTGTTGGAAGAGGTTAAAAAGTTAAGTTCTTCTTAATACATTTTTGCTAATTTTGCGGTGTTCTAAAAGACCTGCTCAAATGGGAAAAATCAAAAGAATAGGGGTGCTTACATCCGGTGGGGATGCGCCCGGAATGAATGCCGCCATCAGGGGTGTAACCCGTACCGCTCTTTACTACGGACTGAAAGTCACCGGGATCCGCTATGGCTATCACGGGATGATCCACAATGATTTTGTTGAGCTGGAGGCACACAATGTAAGTGATATTCTGGCCAGGGGTGGAACCATTCTGAAAACGGCCCGGAGTAAGGAGTTTATGGAAGCCAAAGGGCGCAAGCAGGCATATAATAATCTGAAGGCAGGCGAAATTGATGCCGTGGTGGTAATCGGAGGGGATGGTTCCCTGACCGGAGCCCGGGTATTTTGTGATGAGTATTATGACATTCCTTTCGTGGGAATTCCCGGAACCATTGACAATGATATTTATGGGACCGATTATACCATAGGCTATGATACCGCACTGAACACAGTGGTGGAGGCAGTGGACAAGATCAGAGATACTGCCGGATCTCACAACAGGCTCTTTTTTGTGGAAGTGATGGGCAGGGATGCAGGTTTTATTGCCCTGAACAGCGGGATAGCCTGTGGGGCAGAAGCCATTCTGATCCCGGAGGTTCAGGATGATACCCGAAACCTGAAGGAATACCTGCAGAAAAGCTTTAAGAGAAGAAAGTCCAGTAACATCATTATCGTGGCAGAAGGCGATGAATCGGGTGGAGCCTTCGCCATCGCTGAGAATGTTAAAGAGGATTTCAAGGATTATGATGTACGTGTTTCGGTACTTGGACATATTCAGCGGGGGGGAACACCCTCGGCTTACGACCGGGTTAGTGCCAGCAAACTGGGTTATGCAGCAGTGGAAGCACTTATGGACGATCAGAAAAGTGTGATGGTGGGCTTTCACAACAATGAGATCGACCTGGTTCCTTTCCGAAAGGTGATCAAACTCAAGAAGAAGGTGGATCCGGAAAAGATGCAGATGGTGGAAATCCTCTCCGTCTAAAGCCTCCTCTTTTTTTTGTACATTACCCTCAATGTCGGGACCAATTCTCTATGCCCAGGTCATCTTGCCACTGGCAGTGGAGGGCTTCTTTACCTACCTGGTGCCAGAATCGCTGCAGGGAAGCGTGGTGCCGGGAAGCCGAGTGCTGGTCTCCTTTGGGAAAAAGCGTATCTATACGGCCATAGTCCGTTCGATCCAGGAAGAAGCTCCCGAAGGATTTCAAGCCAAACTGATCCTGGATCTGTTGGATAGTCTCCCCTGGTCAGTGAACATCAGCTTGCATCTCTGGGACTGGATGTCGTCCTACTACATGTGTACTCCCGGAGAGGTAATGAGGGCTGCTCTTCCTTCTGGACTGAGACCTGAAAGTGAATCCAGGGTCCGATTTAATTTCCGTTACGAGGACGATGGTGATCCTGGACCCGCATGAAAGGCTTCTTACTGGAAGTAGTAAAGGACCAGGGCGAAGTGACCATTGGAGACCTCCAGCTGGCCGGTATAGCAAAAATCCCTTAACCATCCTGAAGCATCTGGTGGAGAAAGGGGCAGTTGAGATTAATGAGTTTGTTCGCTATAGCTTTCCTCAAAAAGTCTGTGGCTTACCTCAAGTTCTCAGAGAATTACAGAACGGAAAAGGCGCTCCACTCCCTTTTGGATCAACTGATCAGGGCTCCCAGACAAAAGGAGTTGGTGGAGCAAATGCTCAGCTTGACCAGTACAGAAGCCCTGAAACTTCAGGACTGCCCTCGTGAAAAGCGATCTTGTAAAGGAAGCAGGAGCATCCGGGGCTGTTACAGCGCTTCTCAAAAAAGGAGTGCTGGAGCAGGTTGATAAGGAGGAGCTGGAAAGTCAGGTCCGGACTCCTTGAAACCCCCGGAGCAGCCATGTCATCTGAATAAGGAGCAGCAGGAAGCCCTGGAAGAATCCGGAAACAGTTTAAAAAGCATCAGGCGGTACTGCTGCATGGCGTTACCTCCAGCGGCAAAACAGAACTCTATATTCACCTGATCAGGGAAATGCTGGAACAGGGCAAACAGGTCCTCTACCTGCTTCCGGAGATAGCACTGACCACCCAGATCATTCAACGAATACGCAGGGTATTTGGAAACAGGGTTGGAATCTACCATTCCAGGTACAGCGATTCTGAAAGGGTACATGTATACAGGAATCTGCTGGGACTGACCGATGATGAAACTTACCGAGTTGTTATTGGGGTCCGTTCTGCCATCTTTCTTCCTTTCAGGCAGCTGGGATTGGTTATCATCGATGAGGAGCATGAAAACACTTACAAGCAACACGATCCGGCTCCCCGGTATCATGCCACGAGATTCAGCCCAGGTACTGGCCCTCTATCACAATGCCAGGGTACTGATGGGAACGGCTACTCCCTCTTTTGAGATCCCTCTACAATGCACGGAACCAGAAGTTTGGATATGTCATCCATACCATCCCGTTTTGGAGAGTGTGGAACGACCCGAAATCATTGTGGCCAATACCAAGGAAGCCACCAAACGAAAGCAGATGGTCTCGCATTTCACCCCCCAGTTGGTGAAGGCGATCAAAGAAGCCCTGGCCGCTGGGGAGCAGGTGATCCTCTTTCCAGAACAGAAGGGGATACTCCCACTATATTGTGTGCAACGATTGCGATCATATTCCCAAATGCAGACGCTGCGATGTGAGCCTCACCTACCACCGGCTACAGCGGAAAGCTGGAATGCCACTATTGCGGGCATAAGGAGAACATGCCCCTGCCTGTCCTTCCTGTGCAGGCACCAACATGACCATGAAGGGATTTGGAACCGAGAAGATCGAAGATGAACTTCCCCTTGTTATTTGAAGGAATCAGGGTGGGAAGACTGGATACCGATACTGCCAGGTCCGCAAACCGGACTCGAGAAGATGATCCGGCAGTTTTGAAGAGGGAAAGCTGGATGTGCTGATCGGCACCCAGATGCTTTCCAAGGGACTTGATTTTGACAATGTGAGCCTGGTGGGTGTGCTGGATGCAGATCAGATGCTGCATTTTCCCGATTTCAGGGCATTTGAAAGAAGCTTACCAGTTGATCTCACAGGTGAGTGGCAGGGCAGGAAGAAGAAAAAAGCGAGGTAAAGTGATCATTCAGACCATGGATCCCGACTCACCCGGTAATCAGGTATATCTGTAAGCAATGATTATGAAGGCCTTTACAGGATCAGATGGAAGAGCGGCAACTCTTTGGATATCCCCCTTTCAGACGAATGATCCGAATCAGCTTCCGGCACAAGATCCCCTCCATACTGGATGGAGCCACCGACCTGGTAGGCGAAAGAGCTGAAGAAAATATTTTCTCACCGCGTGTTTTGGGCCCCAGTACCCCCCGGTGAGAAAAATCCATAACTACTTTCATAAGCAGATCATCCTCAAAATTGAAAAGGAAGCCTCCTATGAACGGGCCAGGGAGTTGTTAAAAGAGGTCTTGATAGCACTTTCGGTAAATGAAGTATATCGGTCCATCCGGATCTCCATTGATGTGGATCCCTATTGAGTTTAAAATTCTATCTTTGCCCAGATTTTAAGTCAAGGCTCATGTTTGAATCCACTGATTTTCAAGCAGTTATTCGGACAGTTTACCAACAAGAAGATACTGATCATCGGTGATGTGATGATCGATACCTACCTGTGGGGAAATGTGGGCAGGGTTTCGCCGGAAGCTCCGGTACCCATCGTTTCAGGCGTGATTGAGGAAAACCGTCTGGGAGGAGCAGCCAATGTGGCCCTGAATGTAAAAGCCATGGGAGCAGTGCCCATTCTCTGTTCGGTGATTGGTGATGACGACCGGGGAAAGCTCTTCCTGGAATTGATGGAGGAGCAGAATCTGTCGGATATTGGTCTGGTGGTGGACAATCACCGGAGTCACCACCCAGAAAACCAGGATTATCAGCGGCAACCAGCATCTGCTAAGGGTGGATGAGGAGATGGATATCTTTCTGACCAAAAGGATCCAGGAACAATTCCTGGAGTTGATCAACGAGCCTGCTGGAGAGTGGAGGAATTGATGCCATTATCTTCCAGGATTATGACAAAGGAGTGCTTACCCCCAGGGTGATATCAGAAGTGATCAGTGCCTCCGAAAGGGTCGCTGTTCCGGTACTGGTCGATCCAAAATTCAGGAGTTTTGATCTCTATCAGAAGGTGAATCTTTTCAAACCCAATTTCAAGGAGCTGATGAAAGGGCTTGAACCTGTGATCTGAAGAAACATGAGATCGAAGAAACTATCCAGAGGCGATCAAGAAATTTCAGAAGAAACAGGATATCGATAACCTTACTGGTTACCCTGAGTGAGCAGGGAATCCTGACCTCCAGGAAGGCGATCCTATGTACATATCCCTGCCATAGTAAGAGAAATTGCCGATGTTTCCGGTGCAGGAGATACAGTAATCGCAGTGGCTGCCCTTTGTCTGATCGCAGGTCTGGAGCCTCAGCTGAATTGCTGCCATATCCAACCTGGCCGGCGGACAGGTCTGTGAAAAGGCAGGTGTGGTACCTGTGGATTCAGAGAAGTTGCTGGAGGAATGCAAGCAGCACTTTAAAAATCTCATAAAGTTTTGGTAATTTTGCCGCTGATCCAATTCGGGGTATAGCGCAGCCCGGTAGCGCGCGTCGTTCGGGACGACGAGGTCGTGGGTTCAAATCCCGCTACCCCGACATAACAGGACATCTTCTTCACATTGGGAGGTGTCCTTTTTTCTTCACGCCTTTCTGTCTTGCATGCTTTCCCATTGCCTGCATTGTAATCGAAACGGATAAGAAGTGATAGCCCATCTCATATTATTATCCTGCTTAATAATTCTGATTTGGATTCTTATGCTGTAAAGCATAGGAAAAACGGGTAACAATTTATGCTCAATCCGGATAGTACTTTATGAAGGTACAATCAGTGAGAATATTTGAAATCTATTCCATTACAAAGTCCTTAAGGGTAATTCCAGTTTGCAAACTAATAATTCACAAATGTTTAACTCCAAACAATTACAGAAATGAAGAAAGTATTACTATTAGGTTTAACAATGCTAT
>CAWBWE010000008.1:0-486366 GCA_963792395.1 uncultured Bacteroidales bacterium | reverse complement strand
TGCGCCGCCTCTCAGGATGGAGGCTCCGCCGGCCCTGACCCTTAGTGCTGTTTCACTCAGTTGTTCTTCACTTTCCACAGCACAGGGTCCTGCCATGACTACCACCTCCTTCCCACCGATTTTTATCCCATTAACTTCTACAATGGTACCTTCAGGCCTCGAGCTTCTTCTGACCAGTTCGGGATCATCTGTTTTGATTATGGTTTCGATACGACACGAATCTGTTTCCATCTTTCTCTTTGTTTATAGCTTGAGCTATTCTATATTTCCAATCTGCAGGGGAGAAAATATACTCTCCATCCTTGATTTCAGCCATGTAAATACGACCAACATCGTTCCAGGATGCATCAAATACGATCTCACCGGTGATTCCATCATAAGACTTTAAACTCGTGAGCTCGTCCCTGATCAGATACCTGTTTAAGCCCACCTTCCGAATAGCCTCAATGGTCATGTTCATACCATCATAGGCATGAGCAGCAAATACATCTGGTTCCTGTCCGAATCGTTTTCTGTAGTTCTTCTGAAAAGCTTTCAATGCCGGGATATCCGCCTTTGGATTGTACTGACAGGTGGTAACTACTCCATTTGCATTCTTCCTGGCTGTTTCAATAAAGAGCGGATTTACCCCCCGGTCGGAAACAAATACGGGATAGTCCATTCCCAGCTCCCGCATGCGGTTCAGGATCAGCCCCATCTCCAGCGCATTTCCCCAGAGAACCACTGCATCCGGATTTGGAGTTTTTCATCCGTTCAAGCTGGGTGTCATAATTGGTTTCCCCGTCCTCGTAACGGACCTCCAGTACAATGGGATGCCCCACCCTCAGGGCTGCGTCCCGGAACTCCATCACACCCACGCGACCGTAACGGTTATTCGCCCGCAATACAGCCACGCGTTTCATGACCTTTCTCCATGTAGATGTGATCCACCAGGGCATAACTGCTTTGCCGGTCGTCGGCAATACTCCGCATCACCCAGGGGATGTTGGTTTCTGTAAAGGTTGGATCAGGATCGCTGGTATTCACCCATGGGATCTCCAGCTTCAAGGCTACCCGTGATTCCCACGTGGGAGTTTATATCGTCGATGGTACCCATTATGGCCCAAACCCCTTCGTCTCCCATCTTTGACCACTTCATTGGCGGCAGCGCCCCAGAGTCCCACATCATTGTGAGGCAAGAATCTTAAAGGGCAGTCCTTTGTATCCACCACGGGCATTTGCTTCTTCCACTGGCCAGGGTGGCTCCCTGCAGGAGTTGCTTGCCCTGGGGGACCAGCACATTCCCTTCCAGGGGAGCCAGCACCCCCAGCCTGACTTCTGTCAATCCTTTGGGTTCACCTTTTTCACGACCAGCACCTGTAAAAGCCTGGGGTTCAATAAAGTGTTGTTTATATGCATCCTGATAATTTCCATAGGGAACCTGCTTCTTGGGAGTGTTCCCGTAATTGCTATCCTCTTTTTCCTGTATACTGTGCAGAAATCTGGATCGTGCCAAGAAACAGGAAAGACACTAAAATTCCCAGCATAGAGGGCCAGATGAATATGTTTTTGTCTTATTCATTTCTATATCTCTTAATTAATTCGAGTTCCCCTGCTTAGTCCGTAGGAGGTAGCCACCCAGATGTTATCATCCTGGATATCGACTCCGATGGTGAATTCATGTGCGATCCCTGTGGCATCATCTTTAGTGGTGGCTTTCCCCGTCTTTATAATAGACCCGCTTGCCCACCGCTTCCGTTCTTTTTATAGGTAATCCATTCTTCTCCGTTAAAGGAACTAAGGCCTTCGTCGGTGCAGGCAAAAGCCACATCGCCGTCGGCTTTGATAAAGTTTATGAAGTTGCTGGCCAGTCCGCTGTCATGGTCAAAGTAACCCTTCCAATGGGTCCCATCGTAACGGCTCATGCCAAAGTAGGTGGCCACCCACAGGATGCCGTTGGAATGGGTGACGGCCGTGGTAATGTCATGAACCATCCCATCGTCCGGAAAAAGGTCAATTTCCATTTCTCCGTCGGGATCGGTATAATCCCGGAAATTGCCAGTCTCCTTTTGGTACTCAATAACTCCACCACCCCAGGCAGCAATAAATACTTTGTTATCCCCTGCGCATACACTGTAGGTCCAGGGTTCATGCATGGGTGCATTACGTTCGGTATAAATAGCCCACTCTTCTTTGTAGGTGTCGTAATGCCCGGCTCCACCGCCGGTGGCACACCATACGTCTTTACCGTCGCAAACTACCATATAGATGACGTCGTTGGGCAATCCGCTGTTGAGCTGGTCAAAGGTCTCAAATTTGCCGGCCGGAATAGCGGTTCATTCCTCCCAGTGTACCTATCCAGACATCACCCGTCAGCTCGCTCACATCCACAGAAAACACACCATTATGAGCCAGTCCGTCCTCCTTGGTAAAGGTCTTGAATGTCCCATTCTCGTATAAGGCACCAGTCCATGACTGGTGCCTATCCATACACGATCTCCATCGGTCCTGACACAATAAATCTTATTGGCAGGAAGGCCATCCTTGGTAGTGAAAGTCTTCCAATTCCCGTATTCGGGCATGGTGCTCTTTTTGCTTTACTGGCTCGGAGGCCAGTAACAAGCATGGGAACAAGCACCAAAGCCAGTGCTAATATCAGTGTCTGTTTTTCATTTCTCCTTTTCTTTTTTCGAACGGAAGCTTCATACACTTCTGCCTTCTTCCATATAGTTTTCCGCATCACCGATGGACTTCAGATATTCAACCAGGTCATTCAGCTGGTCTTTTCGCATATCATTGGCCACGCCATGTTCGTCGTAATCATTGTATTTGGTCCAGATCTCCTCCAGGGTAGTCGCCTTTACCATCATGCAGGTATGGGGCCGATTCATACACATTGTTCAACTGGGGAACATCAAATTTCATGGGATCGTCCGAATCGGCCAGTGTCCCCACATCAGTCATCTGAAGGTTGGTGAAATTGGGTGGAGGGTGACAGGTATAGCAGCGGTTCTCTTCGGGTATCTCATTCCCGAAATTATCAAAGTCACGATAAAAGATTTCCTTACCCCGTTGCTGTTTCGTCAGTTAGTTCACCGTGCGGGTTATAGCGAGGTTGGGGGGATTTTCGATGTCCGGTTTCAATAAAAGCCACCAGGGCATCCAATTCCTGGTAACTGAAAGGCTTCAGTACGGGTTAGGATGGTGGAAAAACGCATGCCGTCCTGCTTGTAGATGGTCTGGTTTTTTCCGTTCCATTTGTAAGGTGGAATATTTCCGATATCCCTGAGGGTTTGCACATTGGCCAGGTTACGCCCCATGTCCGTGCCGGCCATGTTGTAGACCAGTCCGTCCTCATGGGCATCTGGGTGACAGGTATAGCAGGCATACTGGTTCTGGAAGGTTCCCCCTGCATTATTCAGGACCTGCTCTCCATGACGGGCCACCGTAGCGCCTCCTGGGCCCTTCCAGGTCCTATGTTACCCACCGTTTCCAGGGTTTCGGTATTAATCACTGCGATCCGGTCATCCAGGCGCTCGGCCACATAGAGCAGCTTGCCATCGGGAGAAAGAACCATGCCTTTGGGATTGGCCCCCGTGGGAATGCGGCCCAGTACATAGCCGGCTGCTTATTCCCAGGTGGTTGGCATAGTCCTCCAGGGCTTCGTCGGGGACTTCAGAGAGCACCTTACGGAGCTCGTCCAGGTCAATGGCCGACACCTGGTCCACCGCTCCGTGCGACACGAAGGCTCTCTTTCCGTCGGGCGAAATAACCAGCCCGAAGGGATCAGCGTAGAAGGCATTGGGTTCATCCATCAGCAGTTGGACCATCCGTCCGCTTTCCCTTTCAATGATGCCCAGGCCCTGGGTCATCATCCATCCCCGTTCGATCTGCACGGTCGGGATCAGGTTTTTCGGCCGGATCAGGGTGGCCAGCACCAGGTCGCCCGAAGGGGTCACCTCCACCGTTTCCATGATGTAGGCATCCTGGAACATCAGGCGGTCGTTCACGCGCTGGTACCTGGTGTTGGTGACGGTTAATTCAGTCAGGGGATGAGTCATGTGCGGAACATCCACGCTCCGGCGGCTGCTCACGTAAATCTCGCTGCCATCCGGGGTCATGGCGGCCGAAACAGGATTGTTACCGGCTTTCAGCCTTCGGCGCTCCTCCATATTCTCCAGATCGAAAACCGAAATGTTGTTAGAGTAGGAGTTTACGCACCACAGCTGCTTTCCATCCGGGCTGATCACCATGCCCGCAGGTCCGGATCCACCCACCAGGGTATCCACTACCCGGCGGTTTTCCAGATCGATTCGGTAGATGTTGTCGGCCCACTGGTTACTCACATAGGCACTCTGACCATCCGGGCTGAGGGTAACCGTATGGGGTTTTAATCCCACCGGAATCTTTTCCAGAACTTTTCCCGCATCCGCATCTACGACCAGCAATTCGTTGGATTCCTGTCCTATCACATAAAGCGTTTTTCCGTCCCGGGAAATATCCAGTTTGTAAGGAGAGACATAGGTCTCGTTTATAAGCCTGGCAAGGAAATTATCCTGCTGGGTATACAGGTGACAGGACCAGCATTTCCGGGGATGATCTTCCGTTGCAGTCATATAGTTCACATGGCCGCGTGCCCAGCGTCCTCCAAAAAACAGGAGAGCTGCAAGTACCAGGATAAGCGCTCCGCTAATTATTAAACCTTTCATTCGTATCATCTGCTACCTCCTCTCTTAATGGCTCGGTTCTTCTGTTTTACTTATCAGGACCACCGGATCCTCCTTTACGGCGTGGGGCTGGTAGTTCCTGGGGGCCAACTCCGGGTTCACATGACATCCCGTGCAGGCCCTGCGTTCATTGGGGCGCAGGTAGATCCAGTCTGAGGGTCCCCGAATAAGCTCTCCCTGGCTATTCAGGGTTTCGAAGGAATAAGGGGTGTCCGCATCCAGTTTCAGGTAGACCGACCCGTCGTCCTTTGCTTCCACCACGGCCACTTCGCCATCCAGGGTGGAGATACGTATCCGATCAGCCAGGCTATCGCCCGTAATCCCTTCATGAACCGGAAGCATGCTGTGGTTGATATCCTGGGTCATCAGCAGGGCGGTATTATTGCCTGCGTCCACTTCGCTGGGAAGAATCTTTGGACGTGGATCCACTCTGGCTATTAAGAGGGGATCCACCAGGTTTTTTTCTCCCAGGAAAAGAGCTGCCGGACCCTCCGGGCTTCTGGGATCAAAGCGATAGATCCCGTAGCTATCCCCCCCGGCCGGCCGGTAAGAGACCAGACAGGTGCTGTCAGCCACCGGGGTGACCGAGTTAAAGGTGCCATCCAGATCCAGGGACAGGTTCTCGAAGGTATGGAGCGGGCGGCGGTGCAGCACCCTGCTCAATTGTCCCTCTGTGCTGATGAAGTAAATATATCCATCCGGCGAATCCATTCCTCCGCTCGCAGGAAGCAAGCCGCAGCAGCCCGGACTGTATAGTTCTGACTTGGTCCCGTCGGGACGCATGATCATCAGCTGTGGATCCCGGGTTTCAGGATATACCTGCTGACTGGAGTACAGGATGCGGCCTTCCCAGAGTACATTCGGGTAAAGGTTTTCGGCCGGATTGTGGGTGATCTGCGTCAGGCAGCAGCCATCCCTCATACACTTCCAGAGCTCCTGCACCTTTTTTCCCTTGATGGTACCTTCCCGGCTGAAGACCACATTGCCATCAGGGAGGGAGGCCGGCTGGGTACAGTTTTCGGGGAGATCGGTGACAGGGCTGACATCCCCTTTTTTGAGGTCCAAGACCCAGATCTGCCAGGGATCCCCCTCCTTCTGTTTCCCCTGGAAATAGAGGTATCTTCCCTCATGGGAGAGGGAGGGGGAGGCGCTGCTTTCAAATTCACTGAGCAGGACCCCGGGGGTGCTTTCATTTCGTTCAGGATTCAGCAGGACAAGCTTTGCCCCATCCAGGCTACCGGGCATGCCCGCTAATTCAACTGCTATAATATTTCCTTCAAATTTCTTGCTGCAGGAGAGAGTTAATAGGCCGGACAGGCCAATGAAAACAGCCATCCTGATTATGCTTACCCATTTAACGCTTCCTAATCTTCGTTCTTTCATTCTTCTGTAATGGTAAGGATCTGGTTGATTTCCGGGTTTTCAAGCCGTTGTATCTTTCCCGATGGCCAACGGACTTCTACAAACTCAACTGCTTCGGCCTTACCCAGGCCAAAATGCATCCGGTGATCGTTCTGGGACAGATAGCCGGTGGTGCTCCTTCTGACTCCCACCTGTTCCCTGTCACCTGCTGATATTTTCACCAGGGCGCCAATGGCATCCCGGTTGCTTGCGGTACCCACCAGCTGAAAGGTGATCCAGTTATTTTCATTGCCGCGGTTATTGCGCAGGAAAGATCCGTAATCATCCAGGTTGACCACGTAGCCATCCAGGTCCCCGTCGTTATCGTAGTCGCCAAAGCAGGCCCCGCGTCCCACGTTCTCTTCCTGAAAATAGGCTCCCAGTTCCACGGAGATATCCTCAAACTTTTCTCCATCCATATTCTTGAAGACCTGATCTTCCTGTCCATAGAGATGTTTCAACTCACCGTTGGCTTTGAACAGATCCACCAGCCCATCGTTGTCATAATCAATAAAGGAGGAGGACCAGCCCACATGCTGGGCTGCTGCCATGGAGATCCCCGAGGGGTAAGCCATATCCCGGAACACCCCGCCACCCTGGTTCTGGTAGAGGGAGCAGTAGGTATCGTCCGACATAAAGACATCGATCAGGCCATCGCCGTTATAATCTGCGAAGTCCACCGACATACTGATGGTGGCCTCCCCCGCCTGGTTGAAGGCCATCCCTGTTTGGGTTCCATGATCCACAAATCCTTTACCTTCCAGGTTATGATAGATGTTGTTCACCATATGGTCATTGGCCACGAAAATATCTACCCAGCCATCCCCGTCGAAGTCCGCTGCCCCAATCCCCATGGCCCGGCCATCGGGATTGACAATGCCCATGGCTTCGGTCACATTTTCAAATTTATTGTTGCCCAGATTATGATACAGCGCATCGATCTGGCCATCGTAGGCCATAGGGCCCGGGAAGCCGTCCGGTGCATAGAAGTACCCGTATTCCGGGTCGTACTTGATATAATTACCCACGTAGAGGTCCAGCAAGCCGTCGTTATCATAATCGAACCAGACCGCGCCCACACTGCACTCATTTCCTGCCACGCCTGCCTTTTCACTGATATCCGTAAAGGTTCCGTTGCCATTGTTCAGGTACAGCACGTTGGGCCCGTAGTTGGTGATGTAGATCTCGGGGTAGCCATCGTTATTGATATCCCCCACGGTCATACCCATTCCATAGCCTGTATCTCCCACGCCCGCTTTTTTGGTCACATCCTCAAAAGTGCCATCCTGTTTGTTTCTGAAGAGCTGGTTGGTATGTACTTCACCGGAATGTTCGCCTTCGCTCAGGCCTTCGGTATAGGAGCCATTGCTCATGTACAGGTCCAGATAGCCATCCTGGTCATAATCCAGAAACACGGCCCCGCCACCGACCGTCTCCACCAGATTGTCCATATGGTGATCGCCAATGCTGTGTTTAAAATTGATTCCGTTATCGGGTGAGATCTTCTGTATGAAGTCCCCATTATCGTCGGGAACAGTGGCCTTTGTTTGTTCCGTATCGGTATTTTTTTTATCAGGCGACTGGCATCCCGTCGTAAATAGGATGAAAGCTAACACAATTATCAGTGGTGCAAGTTTCATAGATATGGTTTCAGTTTCGGGCTCTAAATATAGTGAAGAAGAAATCTAAATAGTGTCCGGATATTTAAAAACATGGCCCCTTTTAACCTATTTTAACACTGTATGAGATTATTCCACAAGACCGTATCCCTGCCGGAAAGTGAGGTAGTGATCCGGCTCTGGTCCCCGGTAGATCTCCCGGGTGCCATCGGACCAGTTTATCTCCAGGCTGTCAATCTTCGGATTTTTGCCCAGTCCGATATGGAGCCTGGGATCGCTGTTGGACAGATAGGTGCTGGTCCATTGGTTGATATAGATGGCCTTTTTTTCACCCTGGTGAACCACCACAGTGGCACCAATGGCAGCTGCTGCCCCGTTCTTACCTTCCAGTGTGAGGCCGAGCCAGTGGTTCTGATTATTGCAGTTATTCCTGAGCAAGACCGCCGTGGCCTTCAGGTCCACATGCGAGACTATAAGATCCAGGTCCCCGTCGTTATCATAATCCCAGGTGGCTGCAGCGCGTCCCGAGCGCTTCTCCCCAAAGTAGGGATGATGTTTGATGCCCACATCGGTAAAATGTCCTTTCCCGTCATTCTCCATCAGAAGCGGATACTGCAGGATCAGCTCTTCGCCATTGCCATTGGCCGAGAAGAGATCCAGGTCGCCATCGTTATCGTAATCAAAGAGCGCCGAGGCCCATTGTCCCTTACCGGCAAATGCCCCTTCAATCCCGCTTTGCTCGGTAATATCCTCAAAGGTCCCGTTCCCCAGGTTGCGGTAGAGTGCCCCGTAACGCAGATCCGGAACCAGCAGATCCACGAGTCCGTCCCCGTCCACATCCCCGATGGCCCCATGCATGGAACCGGTGGTTTGTCCGTGACTGTTTACCGCCACTCCGATTTCCACCCCAACTTCGCTAAAGGTGCCTCCTTCATTGCGAAACATGAAATTGGCCTGGTGGTCATTTCCCTGGAATATATCCAGGTCCCCGTCCCGGTCGTAATCATATACCGTCAAACCCATACACTTGGAATCCGGATAGAGGAGTCCCAGCTTTTCGGTGACCTCCAAAAAGCTGCCATCCTCCTGCTGCTGGTACATCATGGAGGCCTGTCCTTTATATTCCGAAGGGTGTGGCATCAGTTCCG
Organism: uncultured Bacteroidales bacterium; assembly: GCA_963792395.1. GTDB lineage: Bacteria > Bacteroidota > Bacteroidia > Bacteroidales. The sequence continues at coordinate 477,492 of CAWBWE010000008.1, read as the reverse complement.
GGGCGGTCGGAGAGACATATTCGGGATCAAAGGCCAGGAAGTTCCCCACAAAAGCATCCAGTCTGCCGTCCAGGTTATAGTCCCAGAAGGAGACCCCCACGCTCCATTTCACAAAGCCGTTCAGGCTGTCAGGTCCGGCCAGTCCAAGTGGTTCAGTGATATCGGAAAAGGTACCGTCCCCGTTATTCCGGAAGAAGACATTGGGACCATAGTTAAGCAGGTAGAGGTCCTGGTCCCCGTCCAGGTCAATATCGACCGGACCGGCAGCCATGCTCCAGTGGCGGTCATCCACTCCTGCCTCTTCCGATACTTCCTTAAAGGTTCCGTCTCCCTGGTTGTGGTAAAGCCTGTTGGGGGTGTTTTCAAAGATTCTGCCCTCCTCATCGGAGATTCCTTCCAGCCAGGTTCCATTCATCATGTATAGGTCCATCCAGCCGTCCCCGTCATAGTCAAATACGGTCACTCCTGAACCGCTGCTCTCCAGAATATTTTCATAGGTATAATCCCCAAAGTTGTATCTGAAATCAATTCCGGCCTCGGATGAGACCTCTGTAAAACAATCCCCTGATTGCTTACAGGACAACAGGCTGGAGAGGCATATAGTGCACAGCAGGAAAAAGGCTTTTCCGTTTCTCAGATTCATTATCGTAATTTTGCGCAAATATAATCAAATGATTCATGCAGGATTATAAGCCTCATTTTTGCTATATTAGCCTCGACCAATCCAAATAATCATGCCTGAAAAAGGACCAGTCCGGAAAGTCGAACTTCAGAATAATGAGGTGGAAGATATGCTGGGAAGGGTTCCTGGATGGATTACCAGGAACGGGATGATTCTCTTTGTTCTTCTCTTTGCTCTCCTGCTTTTTGGTAGCTGGGTATTCAGGTATCCTGATGTGAAGAAGGCCAGAATTGTCATTACTTCCGTCAATCCGCCCGCAGACCTGAAAGCGAGAACCAGCGGAAAGATTGCCAGATTATTTGTGGTTAATAATGAGCAGGTCAGCAGAGGAGATATTCTGGCGATGATTGAGAATCCGGCGGTCTATGATGATGTGGTGGCACTGAAGAAGAGCCTGCTTTTCCTTGATACCATTTCCATTGTGGAGATTGGTGATGACCTGACTGAGATGAAGAATGTGAAGCTGGGCACGGTCCAGACACACTACTCCCTGTTTCTGAAGGTCTACCGGGATTATATGGAGTTCCGCAGGATCGATTATCACCAGCGAAAGGTAGAAACGGCAAGAAGAGAGCTTGGGAAGCAGCGGGAGTATACCCGCAGCCTGTCGGAGAGGATCTCCACCCAGGATCAGGCTGTTGTAATGGCCAACAGGCAATTCGACAGGAATGCATCCCTGTTTGAGGAGGGTGTGATCTCCGAATCTGACCTGGAAGAGTCACGTTCAGTATTGCTTACGGAACGAAACAAGCTCCAGGAGATTATCAGTCAGATGGCTGAAAATAATATTGATATTTCCAGGACCGAGAACCAGATTGTGGACCTGGAGCTAAAGCAGCAGGAGGAGCGTTCGGGAATGATTTCCAACCTGGAGGAGGCTTATAACAACCTGAAGGCTTCCATTACTTCCTGGGAGCAGACCTTTCTCCTGGTGGCCCCGGTGGATGGATCGGTCACCTTTACCAGCTTCTGGAGCGAAAATCAGAATGTAAAACTGGGGGAGAAGGTTCTGACCATCATCCCTGCCGAATCGGGCTCTATGATCGGCAAGATCAGCCTGCCCCTGCAGGGAGCCGGAAAAGTGAATTTAGGCAACCAGGTCAACATACAATTTGATAACTATCCTCATCTGGAATATGGAATGGTCAAAGGATATGTAAGTAATATTTCAGAGATTTCAGAGGATGATTTCTATACGGTGGAGGTGGAACTCCCCGACGGACTTCGTTCCTACTATGATTACGAAATACTTTTCAGTCAGGATATGCAGGGAGATGCGGAGATCCTGACCGATAAAAAAAGGCTGCTCGAAAGGGTATTGAATCCAATTAAATCGGCCATCTCCAAACAGGCTGAGATGTGATTTCACGTGAGACTGGCCCTGCTGGCTATGCTAATCTGTTTCCCGGACAGGTAGAAACAAATCCGATATTACATTCTTCCATTCTTTCCTATTTTACAGATGTTTTATAACTTGCGATCTCATTTTTAAAAGCGCTTAATTTAACCCCGCAATGTCCAGAGTACGTAACGGAATATTTATAGGCATATCACTAATCCTGATGGCGGCCATCATTCTGGTGGTATTTTCACCCTTTAAAAGAAGTTCTTCTCAGGATCAGGATGTTCAAATCACCACGGTCGAGGTCGGGAAGGTAGTCAGGTCCTTTCCTGGTGAAGGCATTGTGGAACCCCAGAGTGAGGTCATCATTCTGAGTCCTGCATCCAGTATTATCAAAGAGATCTTAAAGGAGGTGGGCAATCATGTGAATGCGGGGGAACCGATCATTATTCTGGACCCTTCTCCCGTGCAAACCGAGATTGAAGATATACAGGACCAGCTGGAGGTGAAGCAGAATTCGCTTACAAAAAATCGCCTGAATGCCCGCAGCTCTAAAGTGGACCTGGACTATAATGTGCAGGTGAAAAATCTGAGGATAGCTTCTCTGAAATCAGAACTGGCTGACGAGGAGCAGCTGCTTGAAGTAGGAGGCATCTCTCCGGCAAAATTTGAAAAAACCAGGCAGGAGCTGGAACTGGCCGAGCAGGACCTGTTAATGCTCAAGGAAAAGAATTCCATCAAGTTGCAGCAACTGGAGGCGGATGAAGAGGGTTTAAGGCTCCAGATCGAAATGCAGGAGAAGCAGCTGGCACTTAAGGAACAGGCCCTGAGCAAGATGATTATCCGGGCTCCATCGGCCGGGATCATTCTCTCGGTCAGGGGGAAGGTTGGCGAAAAGGTGGATCATGACAGGCTCTTGATTGAAATGTCCGACCTGACCAATTTCAAGATCCAGGGCAAAGTGGATGATGATTATTCGGAACAGGTAAAAACCGGGACCAAGGTTTATGTGGCGCTGGACAGTGAGAAACTGACGGGAGTGGTGGGAACCGTAAATCCCGTGATCCGGGACCGGAAAATAGAGTTTGATGTGAACCTTCGCGAAAGCAACCACTTTAAACTGAGGCCCAATATGAATGTAAGTCTGGAAATTGTCCGGGAGGAGCGCGATAGTGTGCTTAGGATTCACAACGGTCCTGCCCTTGGACGGGGACAGGAACATACCGTGATTGTGCTGCAAAACGGGAATGCCGTGGAACGGAGCATCAAGACCGGACTGAGGACTGAAGAATTTGTGGAGGTTCTGGAAGGGCTCTCGGAAGGCGATCGGGTGGTTCTGTCCAACGTATCCTCTGTAGAGGATCTGGAAGGGCTGGAGGAACAATAATGAAAAGAAGCTATATCCTTGGGAATGGGCTCTTGTTGCTACTGCTGATAAGCTCTGTCCGGACAGTTGCCCAGGATTCCATTCGCTACTCCCTGAGCCTTCGCAATGTGGTGGATATGGCCATTTCCCAATCCTCCGCGGTAAAATATGTGCAAAACCAGGATGTGAATTACTACTGGCGCTGGAAGAACCACCAGACACGCTTTCGTCCCCAGCTGGTCCTTTCCGGGAGCCTGCCCAATTTTCAGAACCAGACCGCTCCCATCACACAGCCCGATGGAAGTATTATTTTTAGCCAGGTTACCCAGCTGGAGACCTCGGCTCAGGTGGCGCTTAGTCAGCCTATCCCGCTCCTTGGAGCTTATGTATATGCCGCGTCCGGTGTTGTCCGCCTGCAGGATTTCAATAACAGTACCACCGGTTTCTCAGGAGTTCCCGTCAGCGTCGGGATCACCCAGCCCCTGTTTGCCTATAACTGGATGAAATGGTCCCGGATGACAGAGCCGCTGATCTACGAGGAAGCACAGAAACGATTTATTGAAAACATTGAAGAGATCTCCTACAATGCCACCGCCCTCTTTTTTAATTATCTGAAAATTCAGACCAACTACTCCCTGGCCGAAAGCAATCTCGCCAACAGTCAGGATAATCTGAAGATTGCCAATGTGAAAAAGGAACTGGGAAATATTTCAGGGAATGATTATTCGAGGATACAACTCTCCGTATTCAACGCACAAAAAGCCCTGAACGATGCACGTATCAGTCTGAAGAACGCCGATTATGAATTGAAGAAATATATAGGGTTGGACCAGGGCAGGGAGATAGAACTGACTATTCCGCTGGAAATGTTCCTGTGGGAGGTGGATCCGGATGTGGCACTGAAAGAATCCCTGGAAAACAGAAAGGAGACTCCACAGTTTGAGAGGAGGCTGATCCAGGCAGACAGGGATCTCACCAGGGCCAAAAGAGAAGCAGGGGTGGGGGCCACTTTGAGTATGAGCTACGGGGTTTCAAACAGCGCCGATAATTTTAACGGGATCTATGAGAATCCGGAACAACAGCAGAATGTCAGCCTGGCCCTGAGTATGCCTATTATGGACTGGGGACGCTCGGAGTCCCAGGTGAAACTGGCCGAGTCGCAGCGCGAACTGGTGCTCTATGATGTGGACCAGGACCGGCAGGACTTCGAACGCGGGGTGGTGGTCCAGGTGGAACAGTTCAACCTGATCAAATCGCAAATTGCCACTGCTGAAGCGGCTGACAGGGTGGCTGAAGAGGGGTATAAAATTGCTCTGAAAAAGTTCCAGAACGGTGAGATCAGCATCACTGACCTGAATATTTCCCTGCAGGAGAGAGAAAGTGCCAAGCGGGATTATATCCGTTCCATAGAGAATTACTGGGAGTCCTATTTCCGTTTGAGGGAAGTGACCCTGTACGATTTCGAGTTTCGGACAGAAAATATACTATACCAATCCCATGTTGACCTCTGAACAATAGATTCAAACCATAGAGAAACCAAGAATACATGAAAAAACAAAAAATACTGATTGCACTGTTGATGGTTTTTACTGTCACACTGAATGCCCAGGAATGGGTGGACCTGTTTAACGGGAAGAACCTGAAGGGCTGGGAAAAGCTGGATGGTTCGGCCGAATACCGGGTGGAGAACGGAGAAGTGATAGGAATATCAAAAACTGGAACTCCCAATACCTTCATGGCCACAAAAAAAATCTATGGGGATTTTATCCTGGAATATGAGATGAAGATGGATCGCGGACTTAATTCCGGGGTACAGTTCCGGAGTGTGGCGGTTCAGCCCGATGGATCTAAGCGGGTCAATGGCTACCAGGTGGAGTGTGATGACCACGACCAGCGACCCTGGGCAGGAGGAATCTATGAAGAGGCAGCCAGGGGCTGGCTATATCCCATGGCATATCATATGAGCGTTGCAACTGCCAATAAACGGGGGGAGTGGAATAAAGTTCGGGTGGAAGCTGTGGGCAGTACCATTCGTACCTACATCAACGGAGTTAATTTCGCCAACCTGGTGGATGATGCACGCGCCGAAGGATTTATTGCCCTGCAGGTCCATGGAATTGGGAACGACGAAGATCTGGAGGGAAAGGAGATCCGCTGGAGAAATATCCGCATCCTCACGGAGGAAGCGGCGAAATATATGCTTTCCGGGGTGGAGCTCTCTCCCGAGGTCAGCTACCTGCATAATGCATTAAGCCCTGCCCAGAAAGAGGAAGGTTGGAAGCTTCTCTGGGATGGAAAAAGCAGCCAGGGATGGAGAGGGGCGCAGTTGGACGATTTTCCCCAACAAGGATGGAACATGATGAACGGGCTGCTGACGGTGGAGAAAAGCGGAGGTGCCGAGTCGGCCAACGGGGGGGATATCGTAACGATCAAGAAGTACAAAGATTTCATCCTGGAGGTGGATTTCAGAATCACCCGGGGAGCCAACAGCGGGATCAAATACTTTGTGGATCCCGATCTGAATACCGGCGCCGGATCGGCCATCGGATGTGAGTACCAGATCCTGGATGATCAGAATCATCCAGATGCCAAAGTGGGCATAGCAGGGAACCGGACACTGGCCTCCCTCTATGATCTGATTAAGGCCGATGCCCTGCTGTATGGACAGGACAACACGCCAAAACGCTTTAATGGAGTAGGCAGCTGGAACCGGGCCAGGATTGAGGTCAGGGGAGCAAAGGTGGCCCATTACCTGAATGGGATCAAGGTGGTGGAGTATGAGCGTGGAACCCAGATGTGGAAGGCGCTGGTGGCCTACAGTAAATATGTCAACTGGCCCGCATTTGGAGAGGCGGAAAGTGGTCATATCCTCTTACAGGACCATGGAGACGAGGTAAGTTTTAAAAATATCAAGATTCTGGAATTGTAGGCATTCTTTAACATTTGTTAAGATTTGTACTTTCGGAAAATCTCTATCTTTGTGATCGCACCCTAGATCCGAGCAAGCTGAGCATGGTGGAACAGATAATTATGAGGAGTGGCTCTAACACTCTTAACGGATTCAATTTTGATCATATTGTCCCTGCCTCAGGGGCCGACTTTCAGGAGCAGATCAAAAGCTGCATGCAGCAACTCAATGAATTTATTCATCAGGAAGAGGATCAGCATCTTTTTATCACCCAGCAGACCTTTTTCATTTCGGCACATTCCAGGGATGAATATGAAACCCGCGCGGCCATCATCAAAGATCAGTTGTCGGAGCTCTCTGGTACCAGCCTTCCTGCCACCAGTATTGTGGCTCAATCGCCTTCGGGCGACCGGGATGTGGTCCTGGAGCTGATCTGTACCAAAGATGCTGAGGATAAGACAGTGACCTATAAGTCCCTGTCAGGGGTTCACTATACGGTTATTGAATACCAGGGCTATAAGACCCTGCACTGTGCCGGATTGATGGGAAATGTGGGCGATTCCATTACAGAAGCTTCAGAGCGGGCGTTTAATATGGCCCTATCGATTCTGAGTAAAGAGGGACTTTCCATCCGGAACATTATCAGGCAGTGGAATTACATTGAGCAGATTGCCATTGTAGAGGATATGGAGGGCGCTCCGCAGAATTACCAGGACTTTAATGATGTGCGTGCCAAATATTATGACCAGGTCCACTTCGATCATGGGTATCCGGCAGCTACCGGCATAGGTCAGGATACAGGCGGAGTGATTATCGGCTTTATTGCCGTTTCAGATTCCGATAATATCCGCATCAGGCCCATCGCCAATCCGGGACAGATCGATGCTCATCGCTACTCTGAATTAGTACTGGAAGGAAGCTCCCGGCAGAAATGCACCCCGAAATTTGAGCGTGCCAAGCTGGTAAGCATCGGATCCAGGAATTATATTTATGTATCCGGCACCGCTTCTATCCTGGGAGAGAAAACCGTACATGAGGGGGATGTGGAGAAGCAGACACTGACGACCATTGAGAACATCAAAAGACTCTTTACCAAAGAAAATCAGGAGTTGCTGGGCCTTAACTTTGATGTTTCAAAGATACTTTTCTCCCACCTGCGGGTCTATGTGAAATACAAAAAGGATATCCCCGCTGTTCAGAAGGTCTGTGAGGCAGAATTAAACTGCAAGTCTTCCATCTTCCTGGAGTCAGATGTATGCCGGGAGAATCTGCTGGTTGAGATTGAGGGCGTTTTTACTGCCTGATCCAGATTTCCTCCTTTTTACTTCTTTATAAGGCTTACCTGCACGATCACCCGCTGGTAACGGGTCAGGGCAGGACTGCCATCGTCTGTCACCTCCAGGATAAAGTGCATCTCCTGTGGAATCCCCATCACAGGGGCGGTGAAGGAAGTTTTTTCTGAATGCTCATTTTCCATCTCCAACCAGTAGACGGAGTTTCCCGCCTCCCGGTAGTAGATCCATCGATAAGTGAGTTCATCCCCATCCGGATCAGAACAGCCCTCCGCCTTTAAAATCACGTTCTCCCCCTCCTCTGCCTGAATGAGCCGCTCATGTGCCAGGGTGACCAGCGGAGGGTGGTTCGTTTCTTCATAGCTCCTGGTACACCAGTCCATTCGTGCCGCAAAATCGTTCTGGAAAGCTTCGCGCCAGCGCCAGATGGTGGCCTGGTTACCCGTATGATGCTGTTGATCTATGTCCGAATAAACCTCGTCCACGGCATTGGTCCACAGGGGGCGGGTTTCGGGTTCGAAGAAATACAGCCGGGTCCTGGGGATGTAATACTCGTATCGCCCGCCCCAGCTTCCGTAGTCGGGGTGCTCACTGCTCCCCAGTCCATTGTTGATCAGGTAAAGGAAGGAAGGACTGTCCCCTTCCATCAGGTAGGCCACATCCGGGTATTCTGCTCCCAGCGGACCATGGTTTTCCTGGATGTTCTGCCGGATCCATTCCTTGCTGATGACCTCCTTATTTCCTCCCGGGAAGCGACCATGAAAGGTATCCCCGGAGATCCCGTTCCAGGTGGCAAAGTGGTAGCCATTCCATCCCCCGTGCCCGTATCCGGGGCTGCAGATATAGAAGAGATCCGGGAACTTCCGGCGCATCCACGGACCGGAGTCGTCCTGGTCGGAGATGGCATAGACCCTCAGCTTTTTCACATACTTTTCCAGATCCCCCGGGGAGGAGGTCTGTTCCAGCTTCCATAGTGCCTGTGCCAGGCAGTTGGGCCCGCCCCAGGCCAGTACCCACAGGGGACGTGGATCCTCTTTTTTCAGAACTTCTATGATCCAGTCCGATCCCTCAGAATCCTGGCCATCTCCCACACCTTCCATGCCATATTTTGGAAGCCCCACTTTCGTAAGGGCCCTTAGTTCTTCAAAAGTCGGATAATCCCGTTCATGGAGCATTAGATTGGGCTGAACCTTCTTGTAGGCCTCCAGGATTTCATGGATCCGCCAGTCGGCTACCTGGTCCTTTTGCCAGAAGGAAGTGGTGGCAATGAGTCCTTCTATATGGAACATATGACTGTAGGTAAGGAAGCGTACCAGCGACTCCGCATCATCGGGCTCATTTTCTATATCAGTAAGCACGATCACCCTTGGTTTATCTTCTGGCTGATTTGCATTTGCAGGCAAAGCGGCCCCTGCCAGGATTAAAAAGAGAGCAGTAAAAAGTCCCGTTGATTTCATATTTTTTGTTGACTGTTATTATTGGTAAATTATATCCGATTCCAAAAACTAAATGTAAGCAATAGCCATGAAATTCAAAGCTGTTTATTTCTTGATTCTTCTCTTCTGTCTGGGCCTTATATGCAGTTGTGAATCCGTCCCGGCAGGCTGAAAGCAGGGACTATCCCATAAGCCCGGTGGATTTTACCCAGGTGAAATTGCAGGACGGATTTCTGGAAAGATTGGGTGGAAACGGTTCATGAGGCCACCATCCCTTTTGCCTTTCAGAAATGTGAGGAGACCGGAAGAATCAATAATTTTATTTATGCCGGCGGAATCAAGGAAGGCAAGTTCGAAGGGAATTACGGTTTTAATGATTCGGATCTCTATAAGATCATGGAAGGAGCAGCCTATGCCCTGATGATCGAAGATGATCCGGAGCTGGCTGCCTACCTGGATACCCTGGTTTACTATGTTTCGGAGGCCCAGGAAGAGGATGGTTACCTCTATACGGCCTGGACCCTGAAAGCCAATGAATACATTGATTTTGCACTGTTGCACTTACAGTGACGAGGGAAGGTGGATTGAAACCTCCAACAGCAGTCATGAGTTTTATAACGTGGGACATATGTATGAAGCTGCTGTGGCCCACTACCTGGCCACGGGCAGCAGGGACATTTCTGGATGTGGCCACTGAAGAATGCAGATCTGATCTACGATGTATGCATCACCCAGGGAAAAAATTATGTGCCGGGCCACCAGGAGATAGAGATCGGACTGGCCAAATTATACCGGGTCACCGGAGAAAAACGTTACCTGGAGCTGGCAAAGCATCTGCTGGATATCCGTGCCGAAGTATTGGATGTGGAATACAGTCAGGCCCACCTGCCGGTCACGGAACAGAGCGAAGCTGTGGGTCATGCAGTCAGGGCCAACTACATGTACAGTGCCATGGCCGATGTGGCTGCGCTTACCGGTGATCCGTGCCTACCTGGAAGCCATCGGGCAGGCTCTGGAACAATGTGGTGGAAAAGAAGCTTTCCATCACCGGAGGAGTGGGGGCCAGTCGCCATGGGGAAGCCTATGGCGAAAACTATGAACTACCCAACCATCCCTACAATGAGACCTGTGCAGCCATTGCCAATGTATACTGGAACCACCGGATGTTCTTGCTTTCATGGGGACTCCAAGATACATGGATGTGCTGGAACGCTCCCTCTATAATGGGGTGATCTCCGGATTGTCCCTGGATGGACCCTCTTTTTTTACCCCAATACCCTGCAGCACGACGGGGTAGCCCACCTTTAACCAGGGGGTCAACGGGCGTTCTCCCTGGTTCTCCTGCTCCTGCTGTCCTTCCAACCTTTCGCGCTTTGTTCCATCGGTGGCCGGCTATGCTTATGCAAGCAGGGGAGAGGAGCTTTATGTGAACCTCTTTATGAATAGTGATATGTCCATAGAGACTTCCGGGGGTGAGCTTCGTATATCACAACGCTCTTCCTATCCCTGGGAGGGACGTATCGAGCTTGACTTTCTGAATGAAAAAGAAGTAAAGTCCAGGCTGTTTATCCGGATTCCAGGCTGGGCCATGGACACTCCCGTACCCTCGGACCTGTTCCGTTTTGTTGACAAGCAGGAATTTTTACCCCACCTTGTGGTAAATGGCCGGGAGGTGGAGCTTCTCCTGGAAAAGGGCTATGCGGTGATACCCGGTTCCTGGAAGCAGGGAGACCGGATCATCCTGGAGCTTCCCATGGAGGGCAGGGTGATTAAGGCCCATGAACAGGTGGATGCCAAAACTGGGCTTCTGGCGGTTCAATACGGACCGCTGGTTTACTGTGCAGAAGAGATCGACAACGAGGTGGATGTTCTTAATGCCGGGATAGGTGCTGAATCCGGTTTTGACGCCGGCTTTGATCCCGATCTCCTGGGAGGCGTCAATATCCTTAAGGGGCAGGAACTTATTTTAATTCCCTATTACGCCTGGGCCAACCGCGAGGTGGGCAAAATGAATGTCTGGTTTAAAAATCTGAATTAATTAACACACTACCTGTTTATTATGAAAATCCTGTCCATCGTCTGTTCGCTATCTTCCCTGGTCCTTTTAGCCGGCTGTGTTCAGCCGAAAGAGTCGGAGGAAGCAATAAAACCCAATATCATTTTCATCCTGGCCGATGACCTGGGATATGGAGACCTGGGATGCTATGGCCAGGAGCTTATTGAAACCCCGAATATTGATGCTTTGGCTTCTTCAGGGAATAAGGTTTACCCAGCACTACTCGGGATCCCCGGTATGTGCGCCCTCCCGCTGTGTATTGCTTACAGGAAAACATAGCGGGCATGCCTATATCAGGGGCAATGATGAATGGGGCGAGCGGGGAGAGGTCTGGGATTACCGGGCCATGATTGCCGATTCCACCCTGGAGGGACAACGCCCCCTGCCTGCCCGCACCGGGAACATTGCCTCCCTGCTAAAGACGGCAGGATATAAGACCGGGATGACTGGCAAATGGGGACTGGGAGCCCCGCATACGGAGGGGATCCCCAACCGGCAGGGCTTTGATTTTTTCTGCGGGTACAATTGCCAGCGGCAGGCCCATACTTACTATCCGGTGCACCTCTATCTGAATGAAGCGCGTTTGTACCTGGGCAATGATACCGTAGCTCCCCACACCAGGCTGGAGGAGGGAGCCGATCCGCTTGATCCGGCCAGCTATGCGCCATTCACCCTTAGCTCTTATGCCCCCGATGTAATGTTCGGGGCGATGATCCGCTTCGTGGAGCAGGCAGGCGGGGATCCATTCTTTTTCTACTGGGCTTCCCCCATTCCCCATGTGGCATTGCAGGCACCCCGGCGCTGGGTGGATTACTATGTGGAAAAGTTTGGGGAGGAGGCTCCCTACCTGGGGGAGCAGGGTTATTTCCCTACCCGCTATCCCCATGCCACCTATGCGGCCATGATCTCTTACCTGGATGAACGGGTGGGAGAGCTGGTCCGCACTCTGAAAGAACAGGGGGTGTACGACAACACCCTGATTATTTTTTCCTCCGATAACGGTCCCACCTTCAACGGGGGCACCGACTCTCCCTGGTTTGACTCGGGAGGCCCGTTTAAATCGGAAAGAGGGTGGGGGAAGGCTTTTCTGCACGAAGGAGGGATCCGGGTACCCCTGATCGCCAGCTGGCCCGGGAAGATAAAACCCGGATCAGAGTCGGATCATATTTCCGCCTTCTGGGACCTGCTACCCACGCTCTGCGAGATTAGCGGAACGGATATTCCTGAGGAGGTGGATGGTATCAGCTATCTTCCTGAACTGATGGGCGAAGGCGGGCAGGTGCAACATCCCCATCTTTACTGGGAGTTTCCTGCCTCGGGAGGACAACAGGCCGTCCGGATGGGATCCTGGAAAGCGATCCGGAAAAATATCCTGCAGGGGAACCTGGAAGTGGAACTTTACAAGCTGGATGAGGATATCCAGGAACTGCATAACGTGGCAGCTGAGTACCCGGAGATCGTACAGCAGATGGAGCTTATTCTTGAGAGTGAGCACAGCACCCCGGAACTGGAAAGGTTCCGGATGGCGGCCATCGACGGGAGCGAGAACTAGCGGCTGACCCGCCCCGAGGCATCTCCGCCCATCAGTTTTTCTACCTCCGCCACACTGACCCGGTTATAGTCCCCGTAGATGGTATGCTTCAGGCAGGAGGCTGCCACCGCAAAATTCAGGGCCGACTGCAGATCCTTCCCGTAAGTAAGAAGCCCGTAGATGAGTCCCCCCATAAAGGAGTCGCCTCCGCCCACCCGGTCCACGATGTGGGTGATGTTATATTCAGGAGCTTTATACAAAACAGAACCATCATAGAGTACCCCCGACCAGGTGTTATGACTGGCACTGATGGACCCTCTCAGGGTGGTAATGACCTTTTTGCAACGGGGCACCTGCTTCATGATCTTTTTTGACACCGACAGGTAGGCCTCTGCTTCCACTGCTCCGCTGGTCACATCCACCCCGTCGGGATGGATATCCAGCGCCATGGCGGCATCCTCTTCATTGCCCAGGATAATGTCGCAACCCTGCACCAGCGCGGGCATCACCTCCCGGGCGGATTTTCCCCAACGCCAGAGGTTCTTACGATAATTCAGATCGGTGGAGATGGTAAGTCCTCTTTTTGTCGCGGCATCAATGGCTTCCTGGCAAACCAGAGCAGCAGATTCGGAAACGGCCGGGGTAATGCCGGTCCAGTGAAACCACCCTGCATCCTGAAATACTTTCTCCCAGTCAATCATGCCGGGTTTGATTTCAGAGAGTGCCGAGTGTGTGCGGTCATAGATCACTTTACTGGCCCGGTTTACTGCACCCATTTCCAGGAAATAGATTCCCATACGTTCACCGCCCCAGGCGATATCTTCTGTTCCGACTCCCAGGCCGTGCAGCTCTGTGGCGCAGGCATTACCCAGATCGTTGTTCGGCAAGCGGCTTACAAAACTGACAGGGATGCCATAGTTGGCAAGCGAAACAGCCACATTGGCTTCTCCGCCACCAAAGGTGGCACTGAGCCGTGCGGATTGCATAAACCGTTCAAATCCGGGAGCTGCCAGCCGCAGCATCACCTCTCCAAAAGTGATCACTTTTTTCATGACACTAGTTTAGCGATTTTTTTAGTGAATGCAATTGAATATGCTGCATTAACATTCATTGCTGCTATTTCAATAGATCCTTGATCCTGTTTTGACAATGGTGGTACTATCCTCTTCTAAATAATAGGTAAATACCAAATACTTTCCCCTTTCAAAATCATCGTATTGCGAGTACTCTTTTACCCGGCGCAAGAATACGAATCCAGAGTCCTGGTTGGGCTCAAGCGTGTATAAGTTGCCAAGAATGATTTCGTTTTTCCCCACTTGAACAGGTCTGATAGTCAGTACCCATATTGTGGAGTCCTTATGTAAAGGAGATAAGAATTTTTTGGCATAGTATTCACAAATAGGATCTGTTTCAACAACTTCTAACAGAGTTGTTGGATCCTGAACCTTCCACCAGAATTCAGTGGTATCAATTACTTGCTTCAAATGGCTAAGGACATTTACATCGCAACTGTCCTGACGGAAGGTGGAAAGGTTTGCCGGCGATATAAACATCCTTTGAAAAGGAGTGCAGGATAAAATGCTGGTAAGAATAATTAGTGTAAGAACTTTCCTCATGATTTTTCTGCTAAATACTTGACAGTCTGCCCTATTCGTACTTGTATTTCACTACGGGAGCGTCCGGATCTGCAGTCCATTCCTGCATACTGCCATCGTAAAACTTCACATTCGTATATCCCAGCTGCTTTGCTAATAAGAAATAGACTGGACTGGCATATCCTCCGGCTCCACAATATACTATAATCTCTTTATCCTTATCTTCCCCCAGTATGGCGCTGGCCATTTCACCGACTTCTATGGCATCCCTCCAGCTAAGCCAGGTCGCAGCTTCTGATTGCTGCTCCGAATTATTCCAGATCCACGTAGCGGACAAAAGCTTTGAAGTTGGAATATGACCTTCTCCGGCTGATAAGAAATCCCTTTCGATGCCGAAGTAAGAATTGGCTTCTCTGGTATCAAGCAAGAGAGATCTACCTAATTTGGCCTCAATATAGTCCTTCTGAACAAACATTGCCTTTTTAGTTTCTCCGTGGTACAGGATACTTTGCGGGACCACATTTTCAGTGGATATGCTCCTACCTTCGGCAAGCCATTTAGTATATCCGCCTTCCAGAATTGCAACGTTTTCAATTCCGGCGTATAGAAGAGTGATTGCCACTCTGGCGGATAGTGTCAGACCAAAATAGCCAGCTTCCAGAGAGTGCGTTATATCTGTTTCCCCAAATAGAACGACGGTTGATCCCGCAGTAATTCCTGCGTTCCCAATAGTCCTGAATAGAGCATCATCTGTTGGTAATTCCATCCACAGTCCACAGTCGGGCTCCATAAAGCACTCGAAAAAATTTCCGGGGGCAGAGATATTTACTGAACCCATGATGTGTCCGCTTGTATAAATTTTCGGATCCCGCAAATCAAGGATCACCAGGTTCTCATCTTCAAAATGCTCATCCAGCCACTGGGTCGAGACAATAGCATCTATGGTCCGGGAAGATTGCTTTGTTGATTCTGGTATTCCCTCCCTGCCTGATACTATCAGATGAAGTGAAAATAAGGCCAGTAAGCTAACGAAGAATGCTTTCCTATTCATGGTCGACAGTTTTTATATCTCTAAGACGAAATGGTGACCAGATTTACTACAATCCGGTCATCGAAATGCCGAAGGGTGGAACTAAGCCGCGTTACGGCCGGCTTAAGTATAAGGTCATAATTTGCCGATCTTGTATTTGATCAAGGTATTTATGTCCTCCAGTTGAGACTTCATTCTCCCCTCAATAACAAGGGGTTTCAATTTACCAATTGCTTTGTGATTTAAATAGGACTCTTTAATGGAGTCGTCAATTATTAATCCAGGTATTCCACTCCCACTCTTTTCTGTGAAATAAAATGCAAGCTTAAAACAGTCTGACCACACAGATAACCAGAATACAGTTTTCTTTTTATAGGTATTTTTACATAACCATGCTTTACCATCGTTATAGTATCGCCATTCAGGACTTAAACCAAAATCTTCCGATTCTATCGTGTCCATAAACTCCCTGAATACTGGATATAGATTGCCAAGAACCTTTCCCAACACTTCAGCTGTTGGATAAATACCGGGATCTTTAAGAAGTGGATTTTCCAAAATTAATTAACTATTTTGTCTCTATGAACAACTTTTGAGCTGCTGTTTTGTTCCAGGAACTTAGTTTACGAGGATCCTTTCGCGAAGCAAAATGTGCTCAGAACTATTTCCCACCATAACTTCAAATTCCCCGGCCTCAACAAGCTCCTGCATATCAGCATTTATCAGTGAAAGCGAGCTCACAGGTATCTCAAGAACTACAGTCTTCTTTTCGCCGCTTTCCAATTCAATTTTCCGGAATCCCTTGAGTTCCATGATGGGGGTGGTTACACTGCTGATCAGGTCATTTAGATATACCTGGATCACCTCTTTCCCTTTTACGGCACCGATATTTTCCACATCCACTTCCAGACGCAGGGTATCAGAGCTTGAAAACTCGGTGTTGTTTAGTTTCAGATTACTAAAGGCAAAATCCGTATAACTCAGTCCAAAACCGAAAGGGAACAGGGCTTCGGGAGATGAAAATACATAGTCCCTTCCTGGCTTTTCTCTGCTGCCCGGCTTATGATAGAAGCCATGCCCGGAGGGTTTGCGGTTATAGTTTGAAGGGCACTGCCCGGCACTCACTGGAAAGCTTACTGTCAACTTTCCAGAAGGATTAACTCGTCCGAATATGATGTTTGCAATAGCATCTCCACCTTTTTCTCCCGGGTACCAGGCCTCGATAATTCCGTCCGCATGTTCCTTTAACCAGGGAATGCTATACCCTCTGCCATTCAACATCACAACAAGGATGGGTTTGCCGGTTTTTTTCAATTCTTTGATCAGATCCAGTTGAACACCTGGCAGGCCCAGTGAGGCACGATCGAATCCTTCACCGCAGGTATTGACCTCGCTGGTTCCTCCACCCCACCCAATACCGGAAAGAATGGCTGAAGTCCCTCCAACTACAACCAAAGCGATATCTGAATTTTCCACAAGCTCAATGGCCTTTGGGAAGCCTGATTTATCCAGGCTGGTCAGGTCACAACCTTCAGCATAAGCCAGCCTGTCCTTTTTTACATATTTGGATATTCCTTCCAATACAGTTACTCCGTCTTCCTTTCTTTTGCTGTAGCTATAATCACCAAACTGAACCCTGTCCGCATTCGGACCGATAATGGCCAGTTTTACTTCTTTTGTTTCATCAAGGGGCAGAAAGTGATCCTTGTTTTTCAGCAGGACAATCGACTCTTCGGCAATTTCCTGAGCCAGATCAATGTGCTCCTTTCTATGGATGACCGAGGCCACACGTGTTTCATCCACATAGGGATTTTCAAATAATCCTACCTCGAATTTTGCCTTGAGAATTCTCTGCACCGAGCGGTCAATGAGTTCTTCATCCAGTATTCCTTCCTGAACAAGAGTACTCAGGTGCCGGTAACATTCATCTGAGGGTGCCTCCAGATCCACTCCGGCAAGAAAGCTTTGCAATGCAGCATCCTTTCTTGAGCTGGCCACCCTCTGGAAATAGTCCAGCATGGAAATCCCTTCGTAATCTGAGAACACAAAGCCTTTAAACCCCCATTCTTCACGGAGAACATCTTTTAACAGAAATGTATTGATATGTGCGGGTATGCCATCAAGTTCATTGTACGATGGCATGATCGCAGAGACCCTGGCCTCTTGCACAGCTGCCTTAAATGGTGGCAGATGGTATGTTCTGAGCTCCCGCTCACCAATCAGAGCAGGCCCCAGGTTGATTCCACCATTGGGAACCGGGTAGGCAGCAAAGTGTTTTGCCATACAAGCAACACGATCCTCTTTCCGGGTGTTCCCGGTTTGCATCCCATTGATGTATGCCACTCCCATTCGGGATACCAAATAAGGATCCTCCCCGTAGGACTCTTCCACACGGCCAAAGCGTTGATCTTTTGCCAGGTCAAGTACAGGGGCTAATGCCTGCTTTACCCCAACTGAGCTGGCCTCCAGGGCAATGGCCGAAGCCATCTGCTCAACAAGGGACGGATTCCAGGTTGAACCCAGGCCAATGGCCTGCGGAAATATGGTCGAGCCTACAGCCAGGTGACCGTGCAAACATTCTGCAATCAACAAGCCCGGGATGCCGAGCCGAGTTTCTTCCACCAGGTATTTTTGCGCTTCGTTATAGAGTCTGGCAATATCTTCGGTATAGATAAAAGGGCTCTCCAGGGTACCGGCTCCACGATCACCGAAGATGCGATTAAAAGCTCCTTGTTTAAATGTTCCTTCAAGCACTTCAGAGGATAGATTGCATTGCCTCAGCTGACCCATTTTCTCTTCCAGTGTCATCTGAGAAATCAATATATCAACCCTTTGGTTCACAGGCAGGGTAGCATCCCGATAGCTGTAATCTATTTGCTGAGCCCTCCCCTGGACCAGGCAAATCAGCAGAAAAAATAACTTGAAAAACACTTTTGAGTACGGCATATCGTGAAAGTTAAGTGAAAGGTGTGTAATCCCTTAAATTGTTGGAGGGAAAATACGAAAATAAGTAAGGAGTATTTTTAATCTGACTATTCTATAAGTTTTGGACGATTCCTATTTTAAACAAATCGGGAATGTTTTCAATTGTCCGATATTATGAAGTGAAAAGTATAAGGGTGGAACTAAGCCGCCGTGACGCGGTCGGCTTTAATGGATTGTTCTGCGATCATATTTTCAACTTTGGCCACTATGACTAAGCGTATTCTGTCTGGGTATTTCTTATAATCATGCTGACTAACTCCTTTAACTCCTAATTGCATGTGTTCATCCTTCGGGATTCATTCCTGTCAAATTGCAGGCACAGGTTGTAGATTATTTAATTAATAACATTTGCCTCGTATTTACGAATGAACCTGCAGATATTTTGTAAAAGTACATTCCGCCCGACAAATGAGTGCCATCAAAATCGATGCTGTGCAGACCGGGTGCTCGCTCTTCATTTACCAGGGTATATATCTCTTCTCCCAGGGTGTTATAGACTTTTAAGTCTACAAACTCGCTCTGCGGGAGACTAAATTTGATGGTCGTTTGGAGATTAAAAGGATTTGGATGATTTTGCATGAGTTCATAGGCTGGCAGAACTGCATCCTTCGGGCCTTCTACCCCGGTTTCGGCACTTCCAAAGACCAAGACTCTATCGTCTGATGCAACAAAAAGTTGATGATTTGCTACAATTGCCTGACCCCGGTATGAAAAAGAGTCATCATAAAAAAGCTGTGTTCCATTTTCTAAATTAAACCCATACAATGCCCCCTCTGGATAAGGAATAACATATACGACCCCATTGGCAATCGTGGGCGCAAATATATAAGTTCCTGAAAATGTATGAGCCCAAAGAAATCCGCCTGTTTCTTTGTTTAAGGTAACTAATTCCCTTTCTCCTTCATCGTTCCCATCTATTGTAAAACATAATTTGCTGTCCGTAATAGCAATGGAGTTTTGCGCTTCTGCATGGATCGTATCGCCAGGACTTACATAGATCCATTTTACATCCCAGCTCTCCTTGTTATAGGCAAAGATCGTATCGTTGGACTTCGTATAGAAGCAATCATCGTCAACCACAGTTGTACCAAACGTTCGTTCAGAAACCGTTCTCCACCACACCAGTTCGCCCGTCAATTTATCAAAAACCTGAGCCTTATAGATTCCAACAACATAGACATACTTATCATCCACAGCCGGGGTGCTTTGAATCTGGATATTTTGGGACCAAATTGTTGAGCCATCTAGAATAGAAAGGCAATACAGGCTATCGCCAAGTATGTAACCTAATTCGTTGTCTAGTATTATACTTCTGGTGTAAAGTGAACCGATGGGTTTACTCCACTTCTGCTCTCCCGTCTGGCTATTCAGCGCATAAAGGCCCAATCCCTGCTGGCCTCCCGCGAAAATCATGGAATCATTCTGCGCACATACAAAACTCATGCTTGCCACCGACTCAGGAACTTCAAAAGTCCATAGGGTATCACCGCTTATTACATTAACTGCCTCCAGGGTATTTGGATTCCTTCCAACTGCCAGAGCAAGCAGATCATTATAAAAGGTCAGATAGCTGAGACTTATGTAGTTTCCGGTAGATTTAACCAAAATCTCATTTTTTTGAAAGAGAGGAGGATAGAGCACAGTCTCATCGGAGGCCCAAGATGTCCGTTCTTTATCGAAATTTATCATTGGCCAATTTTGACCATAAACAGAGTTGTCCATAAAAAGCACCAGGAGTACAATTAAGAACAATGAGCCAGTAGTAAATCTTTTAATCATAATTACCTCCCTATATTTAAATATTTAACTGATTAATAATTCTTTCCTTACTATAACATTTATCCTATTGCCAATAGGAACAATAAATTCAAATGAAGCAAGCTATCCTGAAGATCCGATGAGATTTACAATTCCCCTATAATGTACAACATTAAATGGTTGTAAACAGTAGAACATTTAGTCTGCCGAAAATTGCGGCATAAGAAACGGGATGGAATGGATATGCGGCCATTCAAGGCTCTTGCTTTGATGTATGAAGTGGATTTCGGGACGGGTTGTTGGGACGATACTGATGAAGATTGCTTCTGGCTTTCCATGGCTTCGCCTTGTCACTCCCAAATGGGATAATTTCGCATTCCGGGAGTGACTAAGAAATTTACGAAGAATTGAATAGCATAACAACCATTTCCGGAAATAGACCTTAGAAAGCTATATACACTATTTCTTTATCTGGGAAAGGCCGGAATTCAGACATTCATAGCATTTATTTAGGACGTTCTTTTATCATTTTAATACTTTTAGCTATCAAAACCCTGTTCCCATGGAAAAGCCCTTGCTGGTTCGCTTCTTTAGATTGTTAGTTCTTGTTCTGATTCCCCTGGGCTTTTTCTGCTGTCAGGCGCCCGAGAGGACCGGGTCAGGATCAGGCCGCCCAAATATTCTCTTTGCCATTGCGGATGATGCTTCCTGGCAGCATTTCGGGGCCTATGGCTGCGACTGGGTGAAAACGCCGGCTCTGGACAGGATTGCCCAGGAAGGGATCCTGTTTACCAGGGCCTATACTCCCAATGCCAAATGTGCTCCCTCACGCTCCTGTATTCTTACAGGCCTCAATAGCTGGCAGCTCAGGGCAGCGGCCAACCACGTTCCCTTTTTTCCTCCCATGTTCAGCTCTTATGTGGAGGTACTCGCCGAATATGGATACCGGGTTGGCTATACGGGGAAAGGATGGGCCCCTGGAGTGGCCATCGACAACGAGGGGAAGTTTCGTGAACTAACCGGAAAATTATACAGCGAGCATAAACTGGCTCCTCCCACTCCTTTTATCGTGGGCAATGATTATGCTGCTAATTTCAGGACCTTTCTGGAGGAAAAAGATGATGGAGAGCCCTTTTGCTTCTGGTACGGCGGGCATGAGCCCCACCGCTTTTATGAGTTTGGTTCGGGGATGAAAAAGGGCGGTAAATTGCTTGAGGAGATAGACCGGGTGCCCGACTTCTGGCCAGATGTGGATACGGTACGCCAGGATTTGCTGGATTATGCCTTTGAGATTGAACATTTCGACGCTCACCTGATGCAAATGCTGGAGATACTGGAGGAGGCCGGTGAGCTGGATAATACCGTTGTGGTGGTTACTGCCGATAATGGAATGCCTTTCCCGAGAGTGAAGGGACAGGTCTATGAGTATTCCAACCATCTGCCGCTGGCCATTATGTGGCCCGGGGGAATTAAGCATCCTGGCCGGGTGGTGGATGACTTTGTAAGCTTTATCGATTTTGCGCCTACCTTTCTGGAGGTGGCTGGTGTGAAGCCCGGGCAGGCAGGAATGCAGGAAATGGCCGGAAGGAGCCTGACCGAAATTTTCTATTCGGAAAAGGAGGGGCAGGTTATAAAGGAGCGTGATTTTGTGCTGGTGGGAAAGGAGCGGCATGACCTGGGCAGACCCCTGGACCAGGGCTACCCCGTACGGGGGATTGTGAAGGGTGAATGGCTCTATTTGCATAATTACCATCCCGATCGCTGGCCGGCGGGTAATCCCGAAACCGGATATCTGAATTGTGATGGCGGGGCTACCAAATCTTATATTCTGAACCAGCGGCGCCTGTTTGGGAATATGGAATACTGGGAACTCAACTTCGGGTTTCGAGTTTCGGAGGAGTTGTATCATATTAAAGAGGATCCCTACTGCCTGAAGAATCTGGTGGATGATCCGGGAGCTGCATCAAAACTGGAGGAATTGAAGGAGGATATGACCGCAAAACTTATTGCCCAGGAGGATCCGCGTATCCTGGGGAACGGGGAGGTTTTTATGACTTACCCTTATGCCCAGGCGAACCGCGGGCTGTATGAAAAGATCATGGCCGGGCAGGAGGTAAATACGGGCTGGGTCTATGACTCGGATTTTGAGCCCGAAGGGATAAAAATTCCATGAGAATTTATAATATATTTAAACGAATTAGGGGGTTTTACATTTGAGCCAGCCTCCTTTTTTCAGTATCTTGAGCAGCCGGATAAAGCGATCTAAAACCACCAAGAATGACCATCGTTTCAAAAAGAGACTACACCAGCTACAGGCGTTACTGTAAGACGCTGAGCCTGGAGGATGATCCGCAGTTGATTGCGGAATACAAAAAAGTACATATGCCGGAAAATACCTGGCCCGAGATTACCCGGGGGATGATCGAGGTGGGAATCCTGGATATGGAGATCTATATCACAGGTAGCCGCCTGTTTATGATTATGGACACTGTACCCGGAGTTTGATCATGATCGTGACATGGCCAGAACTGGCTGCCAAGCCTCGCCAGTCGGAGTGGGAAGCCTTTGTTTCCAGGTTTCAGAAAACTTCTTCCAGTGCCAGTGCGGATGAAAAGTGGCAGCTAATGGACCGCATTTATAAGTTGGAGCGTACGGTATGATAATTGATGCGCATCATCACCTCTGGAGATACCAAGCTTCGGAGTATGGCTGGATCGATGATTCCATGTCCGTTCTTAAAGCGCGACTACCTTCCTGATGATCTGGAATCGGAACTGAAAGGTGCCGGTGTCAGCGGAACGGTCGTGGTGCAGGCCAGGCAAAGCCTGGAGGAGACCCGCTGGCTGCTGGATCTGGCAGAAACATACACATTATTAAGGGTGTGGTGGGCTGGCTCGATCTTGCGATCACCGGATATGGACAAGCAGCTCGAGGAGTTTGCTTCCCATCCAATGCTGGTGGGAGTCAGGCATGTGATCCATGATGAACCGGATGATGATTTTATGCTGCAGCCCGGAGTTTCAGGAAATGGGATCGCACTGCTCGGAAGCCATGACTCTTGTCTATGACCTGCTGCTTTTTCCCAAGCATCTGGAAGGGCCATGGAGCTGGTTGAGAGCTTTCCCGGATCAGCGCTTCGTGCTGGATCACCTGGGCAAACCTCTCATTAAAGCGGGGATTCTGGAACCCTGGAGCAAGTGATCTGAGAATCTGGCCGCACTCCCCAATGTGTGGTGCAAACTATCGGCATGGTCACCGAAGCCGATTGAGCAACCTGGAAATACGAAGACCTGATGCCCTACATGAGTCGTGTGTGGATGCTTTGGGACCCGACCGGATTATGCTGGGGAGCGATTGGCCCGTTTGCAGGCTGGCAGGTGAGTACAGCAAGGTGATGGATATTCCGGGAGTTTATTAGCAACTCTGAATCAGGAGGATCAGGAAAGATATTATTCAGAACGCCATAGAATGCTACCAATTAAAAATATGAAACTAATGGAGAAGAAGAAGTTTAAAGTGCTTGAAAAACAGTACCTGGTTCCTTTTATACTGATTACATCCTGTTTTGCCTTCTGGGGATTTGCCAACGATATTACCAATCCCATGGTCAAGGCCTTTTCAAAAATATTCCTGATGAATACCGTTCAGGGTTCCCTGGTTCAGGTCGCCTTTTATGGAGGCTATTTTGCCATGGCCTTCCCGGCAGCCATCTTTATCAGGCAAGTTTACCTATAAAGCAGGAATCCTGGTGGGACTGGGCTTATATGCCACCGGGGCCTTGTTGTTTATTCCGGCCAGTGCCATCGGTATCTATGCTCCCTTCCTGATTGCCTATTTCATACTTACCTGCGGACTCTCTTTTCTGGAAACCAGTGCCAATCCCTACATTCTTTCCATGGGCGCTGAGGAGAGCTCCACCCAGCGACTCAACCTGGCGCAGTCCTTTAATCCCATTGGCTCCATAACAGGCATGTTTATAGCCAAGACCTTTATCCAGGCCCGTCTGGATCCTGCAGATACAGCTGCACGTCACCTCCTGGGTCCGGAAGAGTTCGAAGCCATGAAGATGAGTGACCTGGATATCCTGAGTTCTCCTTATATCGTTATCGGGATCGTCATCATGGTGATGTTTATACTCATTGCAGCGGTGCGAATGCCAAGGAATGCAGATTCGAATCAAACCATCGATTTTATCCCGACCCTCAAAAGGATTTTCTCTCTTCCCCGTTACCGGGAAGGCGTTGTAGCACAGTTTTTTTATGTGGGTGCACAGATCATGTGCTGGACCTTTATTGTGCACTACGGGACCCGTTATTTTATGAGCCAGGGCATGGGAGAGCAGGAGGCCGAGGTGCTGTCCCAACAGTTTAACATCGTGGCCATGGCCATTTTTATTGTGAGCCGTTTCATTAGTACCTTCCTGATGCGTTATGTGAGGCCCGGGCGCTTGCTAATGCTATTTGCCATTGGTGGATTCGTGAGCATCAGCGGGGTGATCCTTTTCCAGGGAATTTCAGGCATGTACTGTCTGGTGGCCACTTCTGCCTTTATGTCTCTGATGTTTCCGACCATTTACGGAATAGCCCTCCGGGGACTGGGCGAAGATGCCAAATTTGGGGCAGCAGGATTGATCATGGCCATTCTGGGCGGATCGGTCATGCCTCCATTGCAGGGAGCCATTATTAAACAGGGTACTATCCTCTCCATGCCGGCGGAGAACATCTCTTTTATTATCCCCCTGGTCTGCTTTGTGGTTGTAGCCATTTATGGCTTCAGGACCAGAACATTTGCCCATTAGAAAATCCGGTACTTAGCGATGAAACTGAAGGAGAAGAAGGCATTAGGGAAAACCGGCTTGCTGGTACCACAGGTCATATACGGTACCAGCTACCTGGGAAATTTATACAGGGAGCTGAGCCTGGAGGAGAAGAGGGGGCTGATGAAGAGCTGGTTTGAATGTACGGAGAAGCCGGTGGTGATCGATACTGCGGGAAAATACGGGGCCGGACTGGCCCTGGAAGTGATCGGCAGCGGCCTGGCCAGATTGGGAGTCAGCCCCTGCGACGTGGTTATCAGCAACAAACTGGGCTGGTACCGGGTTCCGCTAAGAACACCTGAGCCCACCTTTGAGCCTGGCGCCTGGGCCGGATTATCCAATGATGCGGTACAGTCTTTTGGCTACGATGAAATAATCAAGTGCTATAAGCAGGGCGAGGAATTACTGGGTGGAACTTACCATGCAGAACTGGTATCGGTTCATGATCCTGATGAGTATCTGCTGGCAGCCGGAGAGCCGGCCGAACGTGAACGGCGCCTGGCAGAAATCCTGGAATCCTACCGGGCCCTCTTTGATCTGAAAGCAAAAGGTAAGATACGGGCCGTGGGAATTGGATCCAAGGATTGGACCATTATCAGGGAGCTTTATGAAAGGGTGCCTTTTGACTGGGTCATGTTTGCCAATAGTTTCACTATCTTCAGGCATCCACCGGAGATTCTGGAGTTTATGGACCAGCTGAACAGGGATGGAGTGGGCATCATTAATTCGGCAGTTTTTCATGGAGGATTTATTACCGGAGGCGCACAATTTGACTACCAGGAGGTGGACCCTGCCACTGAACCGGGACAGAAACTACTATCATGGAGGAGCGCGTTTGAGGCTATATGTCAGAACTTCCAGGTATCCCCGGGTGATGTGGCACTTCATTTTGGCCTGTCGCATCCGGCCATTGTCAGCATTGCCCTGAACACCAGTAAGCCGGACAAGATGAACCGGAATGTGGAGATCCTGCAGAAGACCATACCTGCAGCTTTCTGGGCCGCCATGAAGGAGGAAGGATTGATGGACCCGAGCTATAGATTTTTATAAATAAAATTGATGAAAGCAGTTGTTATATCTGCTCCCGGAAAAATTGAAGTAAAGGACCTTGCAGCTCCCGCTCCGGATCCCGGAGAGGTTTTGCTGAAAATGAAGTACGTGGGTTTTTGTGGCTCCGACCTGAGTACTTACCTGGGTAAGAATCCCATGGTCACTTATCCCAGGATCCCGGGACATGAAATCTCCGGGGTGATTGCAGGTTTTGGAGAAGGGGTCCCGGCTAAGTTCCGGGTGGGGGATGCAGCCACCGCAGTGCCCTATACCAGCTGTGGACACTGTCCCTCCTGCAGAAGAGGAAGAACTTATGCCTGCAGGGTGAACCAGACCCTGGGAGTTCAAAGGGAAGGAGCCATGCAGGAGTATATCACCCTTCCATGGGAGAAAATTCTGCTGGCTCCCGGGCTGAACGAGCTGGAGCTGACCATGGTGGAGCCGCTTACTGTTGGATTTCATGCCATCCGGCGGGGAAGGGTGGAGGCCTCTGATGTGGTGATGGTGCTGGGATGCGGGATGATTGGTGCCGGGGCTATTGCAGCAGCAGCTGACCGGGGTGCCAGGGTGATTGCCGTAGATATTGATGCGCATAAACTGGATCTGGCCAAAGCGCTGGGAGCGCAGCAACTCATAAATTCAAAGGAAGTGGATCTGCACCGGGAACTGGAACGGATCACCGGAGGTGATGGACCGGATGTGGTGGTGGAAGCAGCCGGAAATCCACTCACCTATCGTTCAGCGGTGGATGAAGTGGCCTTTACCGGGCGGGTGGTCTGTATTGGTTATACCGGAGAGGAGGTCTCCTTTGCCACCCGGCTCTTTGTGCAGAAGGAAATCGATATTCTGGGATCGCGAAATGCCATGCCCGAAGATTTCAGGGACGTAATCACCTATCTGGAGCGGGGGAGTTTCCCCCTGGAAAGGATGATCACCAGGAAGGTAAAAGCGGGAGAGGCGGCCCGGGCGGTACAGGAGTGGGCCAGCGATCCGGGAAAAATCATGAAGATTCTACTGGATTTTAATTCCTAAAACTATATATGATGATGAAGTATGTGAGCCTGTTAATTGTTCTTATGTTTGTTGGATGTACAGGCCCTGAAAAGCCCGGTACAACTGATTCGGAACCCTTTACAGCTGATTGGGAGTCTCTTTCCAAACACGAGGCTTCACCGGAATGGTTCCGGGATGCCAAGCTGGGGATCTATTTTCACTGGGGCGTATATTCGGTTCCGGCCTACGGAAGTGAGTGGTATCCCCGCCACATGCACCTGGTGGGAAATCCCGATGTATGAACACCATCTAAACACCTACGGGCATCCTTCTGAATTTGGCTACCACGATTTTGTGCCCATGTTCAAGGCCGAAAACTTTAATGCAAGGGAGTGGGCCGAGCTGTTTCAAAAGGCGGGGGCGAGATTTGCCGGTCCGGTGGCTGAGCATCACGATGGATTTTGCCATGTGGGACAGTGATGCCACTCCCTGGAATGTAGCGGATATGGGACCGAAGAAGGATATCACCGGCCTGCTGGCTGCTGAATTGAAAAAAAGGGATATGAAACTGATCACCACCTTTCACCATGCCAAGCATCTGCAGCGATACGACAGTATCCGCGACGGAGGGACATGAGCCCTATAACTGGAGCCACTATCCCTATATAAAGGGAATGCCCACTGCCTCAGATGACCCCGAATTCAACTACCTCTATGGCAACATCCCTGAGGATCAGTGGCTGGAAGAGATCTGGTTTGGAAAGCTGAAGGAGGTGATTGACCAGTACCAGCCCGATATTATCTGGTTTGATTATGTGCTGGATCAGATCCCGGAGGAGTATCGCCAGAAGTTCAGTGCTTACTATCTGAATGAGGCGAGAAATTGGGACAAAGAGGTGGTGATTGTACGAAAACAGGATGATCTGCCTATAAACTATACGGTGGATGACCTGGAGAAATCCAGGAAGAACGAGATTGGGGAGGAGCCATGGATGACCGATGAGACCATCAGCAAGGGAAGCTGGTGCTATACGGAGAACCTGGAGATCAAAGAATCGACCGATGTTCTTCATGTTCTAATTGATATCGTAAGTAAGAACGGAGTGCTGTTACTGAATGTCTCTCCCAAGGCAGATGGCACCATCCCGGAGAATCAGAAGCAGGTATTGCTGGATATGGGAGCCTGGCTCGATATTTATGGAGAGCCATTTATGAATACACGTCCCTGGTATACCTTTGGAGAGGGACCCACCAAGGAGCCGGAAGGCCATTTTAGAAATCACCAGGAGTTTCTGAAGATCAAATATTCCTGGAAAGATGTGCGGTATACCACCAGGGACAAGACCTGATCTATGCCACACTGCTGGGTTGGCCCGGGGCCGGGGAGAAGATTGTCCTGACATGCTTTTGCAGACGATAACCTGCCTGATCCTCTGGAGATAGCTTCCGTTTCTTTAATAGGTGACAGTGATCAGATTGGAGTGGCAGCTAACGAAAAAGGACTAAGCCTGATTGCACCCCGGAGAGGCCCCCAGATGAGATGGCTGTCGTATTTAAAATTGAAACCCGTTAAATAGCAGAACAGATGTATAAAACTCTTTCCTCGGATTACTGTCACTTGCACTGCTCGTTTCATGCAGCAGTAAGAAGGAGCCGCCCAATATCCTCTTTATCTTTGCCGACGATCAGTGCTACAATACCATCCGGGAACTGGGAAATCCCGAGGTACAAACACCCGACCCTGGATGAACTGGCAAGACAGGGAACTGTCTTTACCACTGCCTATAATATGGGTGGCTGGCACGGGGCTGTCTGTGTGGCCTCCCGCACCATGCTCAATACCGGCAGATTTCTCTGGAGGGCCAATGCCCTGGAGAACCAGACTGGATACCCTGGCAGCAACGTGGTCAGCTCTGGAGCAAGGAGATGGAGCGCCTGGGTTACGATACCTATATGACCGGCAAGTGGCATGTGAATATCCAGCCACCGGAGATTTTTAATCATGTGGGTACGGTCCGGGGCGGAATGCCCGGGGCAGTGCCGGAGATGTACGACCGGCCCCTGGATGAGAATGATTGGGAGTGGACCCCCTGGGACACGACCTTTGGAGGATTCTGGGAGGGCGGGACCCACTGGAGTGAGGTGGTGGCCAATGAAACCATGGGCTTCCTGGATTCGGCAGCCGGTATCTGATAAGCCCTTCTTCATGTATGTGGCTTTTAATGCACCTCATGATCCACGGCAATCACCCAAAGAATATGTGGATATCTATCCCCTGGAGCATATCTCTGCTTCCTGAGAATTTTCTTCCGGACTATCCTCTCAAGGATGAAATTGGATGTCCGGCCACCCTGAGGGATGAGGCAGCTGGCACCCTTTCCCCGGACCGAATATGCGGTAAAAGTGCACCGGCAGGAGTACTATGCCATCATTTCTCATCTGGATGCCCAGATCGGGCGGATCCTGGCGCACCTGGAGCAGACCGGTCAGGCCGAGAACACCTATATTTTCTTTACGGCCGACCATGGACTGTCGGTGGGGCAGCATGGTCTGATGGGCAAGCAGAATATGTACGATCACAGCATGCGTCCGCCCCTGATGATCGTGGGCCCGGAATTCCTGCAGGAAGACAGGAGGAGATGGCAGTTTACCTGCAGGATATCATGCCTACCGTACATTGAGTATGCCGGTGGAGAAGTGCCCCCATGGGTGGAGTTCAACAGTCTCAAACCCTTTATTGAAGGGGAGAGTACTGTCACCTCTTATCCGGACCTGTATGGAGCGTATATGGATCTGCAGCGGATGATCCGGATAGATGACTACAAACTGATTGTTTACCCCGGGGCCGGAGTGGTAAAGCTGTTCGACCTGTTCCATGATCCCCTGGAGCGATGCACAACCTGGCTGGAGCAAGCCGGCAGCAGGAGCGTATCCGGACCATGTTCGGGAAACTAAAGGAGACACAGGCAGAGATGGGGGATACACTCTGTTTTGGATCCTTCTGACTTTGGCCTTTAAAAGAGCTATATTTCCAATTGAAAAAAAGAAGTTATGAAGCTAAGAAAAGAAGCTAAATATGCCCTGGTAATTCCCACCAGCATGGGAATCCGGATAACTCCGGTCAATGGCCAGCCTGTGCACAGCAGCGAGTTGTTCAAAATGGATGTCACCAGCGCTGAATCCAATGTGGGGAGCACCGCCTCCTACCTGGGACTGCCGGTGAAGATCCTGACCACCTTTGTGAAAGGGAGTCCCATTGCCAGGAAAATAAAGGATAACCTGGCCAGCCGGCATATGGATTATGAAGGCCCGGAGGTGGAACAGGGAACTCCCTGGGGCTACCGCCACCAGATCAATATCGCAGATTCCGGGTATGGTTCCCGCGGCCCCAGGGTATATAATGACCGGGCAGGTGAAGTGGGACGCACCCTGAATGTGAAGGATTTTGACCTGGAACGGATCTTCGGACAGGAGGGGGCCGGGATTTTGCATCTGTCGGGTCTGATCGCAGCTCTGTCGCCCGAGACCAGCCAGTTTTGCCTGGAGATTGCCAGGGCAGCTAAAAAACATGGGACCCGCATCTCCTTTGACCTGAACCACCGGGCCTCCTTCTGGGTGGGACGGGAGCAGGAACTACATGAGATTTTTACGGAGATCGCTTCCATTTCTGATGTGCTTATTGGTAACGAAGAGGACTTTCAACTGTGTCTGGGCATAGAGGGACCTGAGGCAGGAGGAAAGGACCTGGCTGCCAAGATCGATGGATTTAAGGGAATGATCAATCGGGTACGGGAGGCTTTCCCGGAGGTTTCCGTGTATGCCACCACTCTGCGCCAGGTGCTCAGTGCCAATCTACATATGTGGGGCGCGATTATCTTTGAGAATGGAAACTGGCACGTGGTGGAGCCCCGGGAAATCCATGTATATGATCGCATTGGTGGAGGAGACGGCTTTGTGGGTGGTATGCTCTATGCCATTCTGAAGGACTGGGAGCCGGGGAAATGGATCCAGTTTGGCTGGGCGGCGGGTGCCCTGGCAGCCACCCTGGAGACCGACTATGCCCAACCGGCTGATGAAGAACAAATTTGGAGCATCTGGCAGGGAAATGCCCGGGTACAGCGCTAGCTCTTATAGAAATTTTTACAGAATGAAGCCCAGACCGCTAACGGACCCCTACCTGATGGACAAGGAGTCCATTCAGCCTGCTCCTGATAGTTTTAAACAAAAGCTCAGGTATCTGGGACCCGGATTTATCCTCTCCGCCTCCGTGGTGGGTTCAGGGGAATTGATTGCCACCACTTCCCTGGGTGCCAAAGCCGGATTTGTGACCCTGTGGGTCATCCTGGTCAGCTGCCTGGTGAAGATTGTGCTTCAGCTGGAATTTGGACGCCTCTCCATTACCCGGGGGGTAACCGCCATGAATCTGATGAATGAAATGCCCGGTCCCCGGTTTGGAAAAAGAAAGGTCAGCTGGGCCGTCTGGTCCTGGCTTGCGCTCTGGATCTTCAAACCGCTGCAGCTGGGCGGGATCATCGGGGGGGTGGCCATCATTCTCCACATGGCTGTTCCTTCCCTCTCCATAGCGGTCTGGACCATTCTGGTAGCCTTTGTGGTTATTACGGTCATGCTCTTTGGCTTTTACGAGGTGGTGGAGAAGATCTCCCTGGTTTTTATGGGGCTTTTTACCCTCTTTACGCTGCTGGCCCTCTTTATGGTACAGAGCACAGAATTTGCCGTAAGCTGGCCCGATATTGCAGAGGGGCTTTCCTTCCGGCTGCCTAAAGGAACCGTGGGATTTGCTTTTGCAGCTTTTGGACTCACCGGGGTGGGGGGAGATGAGATTCTCTCTTACAACTACTGGTGCATCGAAAAGGGCTATGCCCGTTTTACCGGGAGCAGAGACGGATCTGCTGAGTGGAATAAACGTGCCAGGGGATGGATAAGGGTGATGTATATGGATGCTTTTCTGTCCATGATCGTCTATACCATCGTCACTGCAGCATTTTTTTTACTGGGTGCAGCCATCCTTTATGAGCGGGGAGATCTGCCGGAGGGTTACCAGATGATTGAGACCCTTTCACGTATCTATACCGATTCGGTGGGGCCCACTGCCAAGAACATTTTCCTGGCCGGTTCCTTTGTGGTTCTTTTCTCTACCCTGTTTGCTGCACTGGCCATCAGGACCCGGGTTTTCTCGGATCTCTTTGGAGTGGTGGGCTGGTTCGATTTCACGGATGTGCGGACCAGGCTCCGGACCATCCGGGTCCTGGCCATCATTTTTCCTGTATTGTGGACTATCGCATTTCTGGTGATCAAACTGCCCGTGCTGATGGTGACCATAGGAGGGATTGCCACCTTTGTGATGCTTTTTATTGTGGTTATTGCCGGAATCTGGTTCCGTTTCGGACCCGGCGAAAAGCTGGTCCCACCGGGAAGAATCTACCGGGTATTCCTGATTATCTCCTGCCTGGCCATAGTTATGGTCGGGGTCTACGGGATCCTGAAACTATTCTGATCCGCAGGATTCTTACTCCACAAACAGGATGGAGGCCGGAGCCGGCACATGTACCACCGTTCCCGTCTCCGACAAGATCCCGCTTTTGGCGTCGATGTAATATAAACGGATCTCATCCGAACGCTCCCCTGCCACCAGCAAAATTTCCCCGGAAGGATCCAGGTTAAAATCCCTGGGCCAGTGGGGGACCTGTTCCATGACCTGGATCCGGGAGACGGTCCCGTCTTCGTTGATTTCAAAGGTGCTGATACAGGAATTTTCACCGCGGGTGGAAGCGTACACATACTTTCCGTTGGGATGTACCCTGACTGCCGCAGGGTACTTCATCCCCTGGTGGGACTCTTCGACGGTACCAAGGGTATTCAGTTCGGTGAGGATTCCCTCTGTAGCGTCGAAGGCGCAGGCGGTCAGGGTGGAGTTCAGCTCGTTCACAATGTAGAGCGAAGCTCCATCCGGATGAAAGGCCAGGTGCCGGGGACCCGCACCCGGGGCCAGCTCAAAAAAGGCCTGGGCCGGGTTTGGACTCAGGGCACCGCTTTCCGCATCAAAGGAATAGATCCATATCTTGTCAGTACCCAGATCGGGTACCAGCAGGAAATTCTGCCCGGGATCCAGCATAACCTGGTGGGCATGTGGTCCATCCTGCCTGTTTTCCACCGGTCCTGTCCCTTCCCCGATCATCACGCTGCTGGCCGCTTCAATCTCCCCGTTCTCTTTAACAGGAAGCGCTGTGGCATGTCCGCTTCCGTAGTTGGCAGCAAAGATATACTCCCCCTGTTGATTGCAGTGGATATGACAGATCCCCGATCCTTCGCTGGACTGCTTATTAATGAGTTTCAGGGCCAGGCTCTGGGGCTCGACGGAAAAGGAGGAGACTGTGGAGTGACCGGTCTCTTCGCTCCAGACTTCCTGGTCAATGGCGAAGAGATACTCGTTTCCGGGAGACAGGTCCAGGTAGGAAGCTCCCCGGGATCCTGCAAAGGAGTCCACCACGCTCAGAGATCCTCCTGCAGGATCCAGTTTACACAAATAAATGGAATGGGAGAGGCTTCCCTTGGATGATCCTACATAAAAATTCAACCCGGAGTCGGGTTCTATGTCTGCGCCGCAGGCGGCCAGTACAATGACTGCAAAGAATACCAGTTTTTTCATGTTACAAACTTAAGACTTTATTCAATTTTTACTTCCAGATGGATTCCATTTCTTCCAGAGTTTTTCCTTTGGTCTCCGGAACCAGTTTCAAAACGAACCAGGCTGCCAGCAAACCCAGCAGACCGTAGATCCAGTAGGAGAATCCATGCTTGAAGAGCCGGGTGAGGACCGAGCTTTCATTCATCATGGGGAAGGTCCAGGAGATGATCAGGTTTGCCATCCACATGGCAGCCACGGCAATGGACATGGCCCCTTTGATACTGTTGGGAAAAATTTCGGACAACAAAACCCAGGTGACCGGTCCCCAGCTCATGGCAAAAGCTGCGGTATAGCTGAGCATAAAGATCAGGGAGACCAGACCAATCTTCCCGAAGAAAAAGGAGAATCCAAGGGCCAGCATGCTGAGGCCCATGGCTACTGCACCAATAATCATCAGGGGCTTTCTGCCAAAGCGGTCTACCGTGAAAATAGCCAGCACGGTAAAAATGAGGTTCACCAGTCCGACCACAATGGTCTGTAAGAGGGAGGAGTCGTTTCCTGCCCCCATACTCCTGAAAATGTCCCCGGCATAGTAGAGTACCACATTGATCCCCACAAACTGTTGAAATACCGCAAGCAGGATTCCAACTACGAGCACTAAGCCTCCAAAGGTGAGCCAGGGCGCTCGCCTGGCTACCAGGGAGTCCTTGATTTCAGCGAGAACGTTTTCGGCCCCGGAGGGATGGATCTTTCGAAGCAGCGTAAGCGCTTTGCTTTCCTGGTTCTTTAGCACCAGAAAGCGGGGAGATTCGGGAATAAAAAAGAGCAAGAGGAGGAAGAGGGTGGCCGGGAGGAGTTCCGAAGCAAACATCCACCTCCATCCGGTGGTATTGATCCACTCGGCAGCCTGACCCCTGGCAATGAAGTAGTTCACAAAATAGACCACCACCATCCCGAAGATAATGGCAAACTGGTTCCAGGATACCAGCTTTCCACGGATCTCTGCCGGAGCAATCTCGGCGATATACATGGGAGATAGCATGGAGGCCAGCCCCACCCCAATGCCCCCGAGAATCCTGAACAGGATGAAGGAAGAGATGGTGGAGAGCCCTGAAAAATGAAGTATTTCCGGCATGGCCGATCCCAGTGCCGAGACCAGGAAAAGGATGGCCGAAAGAATTAATCCCCGCTTTCTGCCCATACTCTGCCCGATGTATCCCCCCAGCGATCCCCCGATAATACATCCCACCAGGGCGCTGGAGATGGTAAAGCCCTTGATGGAGTTGGCCAGCGATTCGCTCAGGACCTTCTCACCCCTCAGAAAGGTCAGAAAGAGTATGGCGATGCCGCCTCCCCAGAGGAAGCCGATGATTGCCCCAGCTTTCCCCTTTTTAAACAGCCTGAGGATAAAGCTGCTGACAAAACCCAGAATGACCAGCATGCAGATACTGACGATTGCCTTGAACTGCACGATGGTGGCGGATGCCAGAGCCGGATCGCTCTCCAGGGGTGTAATAAAGAACTGCCTCAGGGCTTCCGTGGCCCCATTGATCACTGCCGTATCATATCCGAAAAGGAGTCCCCCGAGGGTGGCGATCAGGGTCAGCGCCATAATGATTGGCGGTATGGAATTTTTACCCTTCTGTCCTGGCATTCAAGTCTATTTAATATACTGGTTGATAATGGACTCATAGAGCTCCTGCTTTCCGGAGATCTGTTTGGGTTCGCCATGGACCCTGGCCAGGGCGCTCAATTCCTCCAGAGTCAGTTCTCCCTGCTCAAACTGTGCTCCGTCCCCGCTGTCAAAGGAAGCATAGCGATCTGCTCTCATCTTTTGAAAGGATGAATTTTCCAGCAGGTCCAGGGTGATTTCAAAGGCCCTGGCAAAGACGTCCATGCCAGCAATATGGGCAATAAAGATATCTTCCATATCCGTGCTGTTCCGTCGTGTCTTGGCATCAAAATTGATTCCACCCGCTGGTGAATCCGCCCGCCTCCACGATGGGGAACATGGATTCGATCAGTTCGTACAGATTGATGGGGAACTGGTCAGTATCCCAGCCGTTCTGGTAATCGCCCCGGTTGGCATCTATGGAGCAGAACAGATCCATTATCCACAGCCACCTGCAGTTCATGCTGGAAGGTGTGTCCGGCCAGGGTGGCATGGTTCACTTCGATATTCATTTTGAAGTCACCGGCCAGTCCGTACTTGTCTGAAGGAAGCCGATCACGGTGGCCGTATCAAAATCATACTGGTGTTTGGTGGGTTCCATGGGTTTGGGTTCAATCAGGAAGGGGCCCGTAAATCCCTTGCTCCGGGCATAATCCTTGGCCATATGTAGGAATTGGGCCAGGTGCTCCTGTTCCCGCTTCATATCGGTATTCAGTAGGGACATATAGCCTTCACGACCACCCCAGAAGACATAATTCTCTCCGCCCAGGGCTATGGTGGCATCCAGGGCATTTTTCACCTGGGTGGCCACCCAGGGAAGAACCTGGAAATCGGGATTGGTGGCGGCCCCGTTCATATAACGCGGATTGGAGAACACATTGGCGGTTCCCCAGAGCAGCCTGACCCCTGAAGTCTGCCTGCTTCTGTTTGGCATATTCCACCATGGTCTGCATATTGGACTCATATTCAATGACCGAGTTCCCTTCTGAGACCAGGTCGATATCGTGAAAGCAATAGTAGGGCGTACCAATCTTGGTGAAAAACTCAAAGGCTGCATCCATCTTGTTTTTGGCACGCTCTATGGCCGTGTGGCCGGTTGCCCATGGAAAAAGCTGAGTCCCGGGTCCGAAAGGGTCTTCCCCGGTCCCGCAGAAGGTGTGCCAGTAGGCGATGGCAAAGCGCATATGCTCTTTCATGGGTTTTCCGGCCACGATCCTGGTTTCATCATAGAATTTAAAGGCCAGGGGATTGTCCGATTCCCTGCCTTCGAATATAATCTTCCCGATGCCCGGGAAATACTCTTTGTCACCTAGTAAATAGTCCATCTTATTTTTGTTTTATCAATTATAAAAATCGCCTTTCTATGCGTTTATGCATCTGTCCAGAACAGCCAGCCAGTTTCCATAAAGCTCCTGGTATTGTTCGGTATGTGCCTGTGTTGGTTCCACCACCATCCGCATATTCAGATTCTGAAAGGCCTCTTCGAAGGAAGCCGAATGTACCGGATCCAATTCCTGCTCCGTTTGCCGCCCCGATGGAACCATCCGTATCATACAATTCAATGGTTGCATCCGGAGACCTCTGCCAGGGTTTCCCGGAATACAGAACTCAGGAACATATTGGCCATCCCGGCCCTGATTACCCTCGGGTGGATTCCGATCTCTTTCAGGATCTCCATGCCATAGTGCATGGCGAAGGCTACTCCCTCCTGAGCTGCCCGGACCAGGTGGGAGCTGTTGTGCATATTAAAATTTATATTCTTAACCGTTGCTCCCACGTCCTTGTTGCCCAGCATACGTTCAGCACCGTTTCCAAAAGGGAGCATCAGGAGTCCCTCAGATCCGATGGGCGCATCAAGTGCCAGGTCGTTCAGTGCCGGGTAGTTCATTTCCCTCTGGGCCAGATGCTGTTTCAACCAGGAGTATTGTATGCCGGTCCCGTTGATGCATAGCAAGACCCCCAGTCTGTTCAGTTCGGGACTGTGGTTTACGTGAGCAAAGGTGTTGACCCTGCTTCGCGGATCGTATTTTACTTCATCGCTTACCCCGTATACAACTCCGGAGGTTCCTGCAGTTGCTGCTATTTCTCCCGGATTCAGCACATTCAGGGAAAAGGCATTATTGGGCTGGTCACCCGCACGGTAAGCGACCCGGATCCCGGGCACCAGTCCAAGCTCTTCGGCTACGGCTGCCGAAAGACGTCCCTGCTCCGAAAAGGTGGGGACAATATCAGGGACCAGGTGCTGATGAATTCCGTAATATTCCAACAAAAAATCAGCCAGGGAATTCTCTTTGAAATCCCACATGATTCCCTCAGAAAGGCCCGAAATGGTGGTGTTGATCTCCCCGGTAAGCTTCATGGCGATATAGTCCCCGGGAAGCATGAATTTATAAGCTTTTTCATAAATCTCCGGTTCATTCATGATGACCCAGCTGAGCTTGGAAGCAGTGAAGTTACCCGGTGAGTTCAGCAGGTGAGAGAGGCACTGTTCCTGGCCGAGCTTCTCCATGGCATACTCTCCGTGGGAAACTGCCCTGGAGTCGCACCAGATGATCGAGGAGCGCAGGAGCTTATGATCTTTATCCACCAGCACCAGTCCATGCATCTGGTAAGCGATGCCTATGGACTTGATGGAGGAGGGATCGACCTCTGCGGATTGCATCACATCATTGGTGGCCAGTTTCAGGTTGGACCACCATTGTTCCGGGTCCTGTTCGGCCCAGCCAGCCATGGGGGCCTCGATCTTCATCTCTTTTTTAGGGTAGAAAGCTGAAGCCACCTGACGGCCCGATTCTGCATTGATCAGGCTTGCTTTTACTGAGGAACTTCCGACATCGTAGCCAAGTAAATACATAGGGAAAGAGTTTGATTATTTCATTAGCAGATTGGGCAGCCAGAGGCTCAGTGAAGGAATATAGGTAACCAGCATCAGGACCACAATCATCACGATAAACATGGGAAGCAGGGGTTTGATCACCTGCTCGATCTTCAGGTTGGCCACACTGCAGCCGATGAATAATACAGAACCCACCGGCGGGGTACAGAGTCCTACGCAGAGGTTCAGAACGATGATGATGCCAAAATGGATGGGATCCATGCCCAGCTGGGAAGATACGATGGGCAGAAAAATGGGGGTGAAGATCAGCACTGCCGGGGTCATGTCCATAAAAATCCCTACAAAGAGCAGGATAAAGTTGATGACCAGAAGTATCACCAGTGGATTGTCGCTTAGACTCAGTAGACCGCTGCTTACATTTTGTGGAATGTTTTCATAGGACATGATCCAGGACATCCCGATACTGGTGGCCACCAGCAGGAGCACAATACAGGTAGTGCGAACCGACTTCAGGATGATGGCGGGAAGATCCTTCAGGCTTATCTCTTTGTAAATCAGAGCCAGTATCAGTGCATACAGTACGGCCACTGCCGAAGCTTCGGTGGCCGTGAAATATCCCGCTACGATCCCTCCGATGACAATAACCAGCATTAACAGGGAAGGAAAGGCATCAATAAATTTCTTAAATGCGTATTTGAAAAATTGCCAGTTTGTGGCCGACTTAAAGACGGAGTAAGCCAGGAGCAGAAAGAGCAGGCCGTAGAGGCTACCCTTAAAAGCGAGGGCAGAAACTCCATGAACCGCTTTAAGCCCGATTCCGGCTCCTACGAGAACTGCCGAGATCAGCAGCACCTTTCCCAGTATGGTGGTCAGTCCTTTCATCCCTTTGTTTTTCAGGACCATCATGGACATGGCCACCAGCATGATTCCAAATCCAGTGAGTATTCCGGGAATATAGCCTGCCAGGAAGAGTGCGGTGATGGAAGCGCCCCCGCTGGCCAGGGAATAAATAATCAGTATGTTGCTGGGAGGGATGGTCAGCCCGGTGGTCGCCGAAGTGATGTTGACGGCAGCGCTAAAACTCTCATCGTAGCCCTCTTTCTTCATCTCCGGTCCCATGATACTGCCAATGGCAGAGGTGGCCGCTGCCGCCGATCCGGATATGGCCCCGAAAAGCATGTTGGCAATCACATTTACAAAGGCCAGTCCGGCCGGAAGCCTGCCCACCAGGACCCTGGCAAAGTTGATAAGTCGCAGGGCAATCCCCCCGCTGTTCATGATGCCCCCGGCCAGCACAAAGAAGGGAATGGCCAGCAGTGCAAAACTATCCAGTCCTGTGGCCATCCGCTGGGCATAGGTGGTCAGGGCCGGCACGGTATCGATGGACATCAGCATGGTCAGAATGCCGGAAATCCCTATACTGAAAGCAATGGGCACTCCGATGATCAGGAGGATAACAAAGCTGAGGACGAGAATGAGAACTTCCATACTAAGAGGAATGTTTTAATTTGAGCATATGCAGCACCTCATAATACATGATAATCAGGCCGCTGAGGGGAAGGACAATATATACGTATCCCAGCGGAAGCTGCAGGGCTGCCGATTTAACCTGCAGAACAAAACGGGTATAGACCAAAACCGCTCCCCCTGTTACCATGACCGAAAGGGCAAATAATAAGATGAGGGAGTGAATAAGGTATAGCAGCAGGCGCTGCCTGGCAGGCGGGGATCTCTGAACCAGGATATCAATGGCCAGGTGCTCTTTTCTTCCTGCCACATATGCGGCACCCAGCACCCCTACCCATATCAGCAGGAATCCGGCCAGTTCATCGGTAAAGGAGCTGGGGGAGGAGAGCAGGTAGCGGCTGATTACCTGCCACAGCACATCCACTACCAGCACCGACATCAGGATGACCAAAAATACCTCCAATACCTTGTTCAGGTTCTTCTGAAATTTCATTACTTCTAGTTTACTTCTCTGATTCTTGTGATCAGATCAAACAATTTTTCGTTCTCCCGGTACGACTCCAGTAATTCTTCGACCTTTTTGGCAAAGGGTTCTTTATCGGGATACGAGATTATCACCCCGGCTTCCTGCACGATCCGCAAGGACTCCTTTTCGGATTCAGCCCACAATTTTCGCTCAAGCGCCACAGATTCATCCGCAGCCTGTTGCAGCCACTCTTTTTCCTGACCGGTAAGTTTTTTCCAAACTTTTTCACTGATGATCAGGACATCGGGTACCATGGTATGCTCGTTCAGACTGTAGTATTTGCAGACTTCGTAATGGTGACTGGTGTAGAAACTGGGTGGATTATTCTCGGCTCCGTCCACCACCCCGCTTTGCAGGGCCGTGTAGAGTTCTCCCCAGGAGATAGGAGTGGGGGAGCCCCCCTGAGCCTTTACCATCTCCATGGCTGTAATACTTTTCATTACCCTTATTTTCATTCCCTTCAGGTCGTCCGGATGAGTGATGGGCTTGTCGATGGTGTAGAAACTCCGGCTACCTGCATCATAGAAACAGAGTCCCCTGATCCAGAAGGGTACGGTGCTCAGGAGAAGTTCATCTCCAATTTCACCGTCCAGCACCTTGAAAGCATGCTCTTTGGACCGGAATACATAGGGCAGCCCGAGGACCTTGAACTCTTCGGTAAAACTCTCCATAACGGCAGCAGAAACCTTGGTGATGGCCAGGCTTCCGATCTGAAGCAGCTCCACGCATTGCTGCTCGGAACCCAGTTGCCCGCTGGGATAAATATCGATGGTAAGTTCACCTTTGGAGATTTCCTCGCAGCGGTCGGCCATATACACCATGGCCTGATGTACCGGGTGGGAGGGATCCAGTCCGTGGGCCAGTTTAAGGACCCTTCCCTGCTGCACATTTACGCATCCGGTGAGAAAAAGCAAATAAAGCGTGCCCGTAAAAATCAATCTTAAATGCATCTCAGGAGATCCCCTTCAGTTTGGTAATTATATCCAGGGCATGCCTGGCTGTTTCCTCCAGTTTTTTATAATCTTTCTTTTGAATGATCTCCTTTGAAATCAGTTGGGAACCCATTCCCACGCAGAAGGCGCCGGCTTCAAACCATTCCGTCAGGTTTTCACGGGTGGGTGAAACCCCTCCCGAGGGCATGATATTGGACCAGGGGCAGGGCCCCAGGTAGGCTTTCAGGAATTTGGCTCCTCCCACAGTAGGGCCCGGGAATAAGTTTAACCACTTCGGCTCCCAGCTCTTCCGCTTTATTTATTTCCGAGGCAGTGGCACACCCGGGCATCCACAGTACCTTGCGGCGGTTGCATACCCGGGCCATTTCTTCATTCAAGAGGGGGGAGACAATAAATTTGGCACCCATCTGGATATAAAGAGAGCAGGTTCCGGCATCCACCACGGTTCCGACACCCAGCAGGAGATCGGGCATCTCCTTGCTGCTCCATTTGACCAGTTCAGCAAAGAGCTCATGAGCCAGGACCCCCCGGTTTGTAAACTCAAAGATCTTCATGCCTCCCCGGTAGCAAGCGGATATCACCTCTTTCATTACCTCCAGGTCCGGGTTGTAATAGAGCGGAATGGCTCCGGTCTCCCTCATTTTAAGAGCAACATCAATTCTTTTCATGCTTAAAGATATTATTTATTGTTGGTTGAAAAAGACCAAAGGCCGGGTCCATCTCTCCGCTTCGCCCTGCAGATAGTCTTGAATCTCTTCTTCGGATTTCCATTTTGGATCTTCGTATTCCCAGAAGGAATAGAACCTGTAAGGGATGGGCTCTCCCGGTGAGCTCTCCAGCACGGCATAGTAGGTCTGGGTAATCCCTTCACCTTCCTCTTTGCTTTCCCCGGTCATTAGCAGCCTGGAGCTGGGTACCATCAGCGCCATGGCCAGCATGGATCCATCCTCCGCCTGGTGATCCAGGGTATAGAGGGCTGTGTATTCCTCATTCAGTTTTACGATATGGAGGCTGTCACTTTTCATGTTCACTATTCCCGGAACCAGGGCCAGGCGGACTTCCGATCCGCTGTAGGTGACCAGGCTCTGGTAGCAGTGGCGGCCCGCTGTGATTTCGATCTGATGGCTTACATTCAGCAGGTGCTCTTCCACCTTCCAGTCGCTGAAGTTCAGCTCGAACCTGCTGCGCAGGGACCCCTCGAAAATAAGCTCATAGGTGCCGGATCCAAGATCGCCTACCCGGTACAAAGAGTCATTGAACATATATGCAATGCCACCGGCTCCAAGGCTGGTTCCAACTTTCAGCACATCCATTCCCCATTCCCCGGGTTCATGGTAGCTTGGTTCACCCTCTTTCCCCACCTGGTCCATCACCATGCTGGAAGTTGTTTTCCCGAATATATCCATACCGTTTCGCTGATCCATATAATTCCGGAATCCGGCCAGGTCATTTTCCCATGCCACCCCTTCCATCTGAAAGGCAGCAGAGGTATTGCCGTCATAGTTATGGTAGGAGACTCCTTCGAGCCTTTGGGCCTGTTTCAGTTCCTCATAGTTGTTTTTTGCATTTCCCAGGTGCAGATTGGTTCTGGGAGGAAACTCCGGATAGTCAGCCGGAAGCACAAACTTCAGTACCATATTCAGGGAAGCCTTTGCCTCCATGTTGCATAGTGCAAAAAGTTCGTCCCACTGGCCATCTCCATTCACATCGTCGGCCTGACAGGGGATATAGGCTCCCTGCTGGTCTGTGAGTACCGGAAGCTGGTCATCGGGTATGTCCAGCCATTGGGATATTTCGGCCCTGGGAAGCAGGATGATGGCATCACTGCGTTGTTGATCCAGGGGGTTGCTCACCTGGAGGCTTAGCTCGGGGACGGTGCTGCAGGAACTTGCAAGCAGTCCGGTGAGCAGATAGAACATGATGTTTTTTCGCATGACTTTAATTTCAGAAGTTAATACAAGTTACATTTCATTTGATGGTTTTCCAATGGTGGCCAGAATCCCGCCATCCACATAGACCACCTGACCATTTACAAAATCGGAGGCTTTTGATGCCAGAAATACTGCCGTGCCGGCCAGATCGTCCGGATCACCCCACCTGCCGGCAGGTGTCCGGTTGATAATAAATTCATTGAAGGGGTGCCCATCCACGCGGATGGGTGCTGTCTGTGCGGTGGCAAAGT
The DNA here is from genome assembly GCA_963792395.1 of uncultured Bacteroidales bacterium. Classification (GTDB taxonomy): domain Bacteria; phylum Bacteroidota; class Bacteroidia; order Bacteroidales. The sequence continues at coordinate 434,370 of CAWBWE010000008.1, read as the reverse complement.
AGCCCGGGCCAATCCCGTTGACCTGTATATTAAATCTGGCCCATTCGGTGGCCATGCTGCGGGTGAGCATTTTCAGTCCCCCTTTCGCAGCGGCATAGGCCGATACGGTATTTCTTCCCAGTTCGCTCATCATGGAACACATATTGATGATTTTGCCCTGTCCTCTCTCCACCATTCCCTTTGCCACGGCTTTCCCCATAATAAAGGGACCGGTCAGGTCCACATCCAGTACCTGCCTGAACTCTTCTGCCTTCATCTCCAGGATGGGGATGCGCTTGATAATACCGGCATTGTTGACCAGAATATCAATGGGCCCTACCTCTTTTTCGATCCGGGCAAGCATTAGTTCCACTGCAGCTTCATCCGTAACATCCAGAACGTAGGTATGGACCCGGATCCCTTTCGCAGCGTACTCTTTTTTAGCGGCTTCCAGTTTGTCCGGGAATACATCATTGATCACCAGGGTGGCCCCGGCATTGGCAAGTCCGGTGGCAATGGCCATGCCAAGACCATGGGTTCCGCCCGTAACAAGGGCGGTCTTGGCTGTTAAATCAAATAGTTGTTGTGACATATTCTGTGTTTTTAGCGTATTTCATTGGGCTGGATCATATCCATGTCCCCGTAATCAAGATTCTCACCGGCCATCCCCCATATGAAAATGTAATTGCTGGTCCCCGCAGCGCTGTGGATGGACCATGGTGGGGAAATAACGGCCTGCTCGTTTTGCATCCAGATATGCCTGGTTTCCTTGGGATCGCCCATAAAGTGGCAGATGGCCTGTCCCTCGGGAACCTCAAAATAAAAATAGGCCTCCATGCGGCGGTCATGCAGGTGGGGAGGCATGGTGTTCCATACACTTCCTGGTTTTAATTCTGTCATACCCATCTGCAGCTGACTGGTCTCAATGACCGAGTTGACCAGCAGTTTATTGATTTTTCTGGCGTTGGATTGTTCCAGGGCACCCATTTCTGCCACCTCTGCATCAGCCAGGGTCACTCTTTTACAGGGAAAGGCCTGGTGGGCGGGAGCAGAATTAAAATAAAGACGTGCGGGTTGTCTCGCTTCTTTTGACTGATCATCCGGATATGTTTAGAACCGGCACCCACATAAAGGGCTTCTTTATAAGCAAGTTCATAGCTGGTATCATCCACGTGTATGGTGGCTGCACCTCCCACATTGATGATTCCCAGTTCGCGCCGATCACAAAAATGGGGTGATTTCAGGGGTTCAATGGAGGTAAGCTCCAGCTCTGTATCGGGAACAGCACCGCCCACAATATAGCGGTCGTTCATGGAGTAGACCAGATTGATTTCCCCGGGGACCATCAGCTTTTCAATCAGGAACTCAGATCTCAGTCTTTCTGTTCCGTACTGCTTTGCATCCTCGGGATGGTTGGAAAATCTTACTTCGTAATTGATTGCCATAATATCTGTGTTTATTTTTTAATAAGTGAACTGTTTCTGATGATAAGTTCCGGTTTCAGGATTTGCTGCTTACAGGTGTCCGGATTGCTCTCCTCTTTCACGCATTGGAGGAACATTTCAGCCACCATTCTTCCCATCAGCTCTCCCCGCTGGTCCACGGTACTCAATGAAGGTTCCATAAAGGCAGTGAAGGGTTCATTGGCGAAGCCGCATACACCCAGATCGCCTGGAATGGAAATCCCTGCTCGTTTTGCAGCCTGCATTAAGCCCAGGGCCGCAAAATCGCCGGAACAGAAGAATGCCTCCGGTTTATTATCCATCTTCATTCCTGTTTGGAAGGCAGATTCCCCGCCTTCCTGGACCAGGTCCCTGGGCAATATCCAGGACGGGGGCACCTCCATACCGGCTTCCTGCATGGCCTGCAGATAGCCTTTTTTTCTGTTCCGGTAGATAGTGATGTGTTCCGGGCCCGCCACATGAAGGATTCTTCGGTATCCCTGTTCCAGAAGGTGCTTTACACTCAGGTATGCCCCCAGGTGGTCGTCCACCACCACCGATCCCTTCTCTGTTCCGTCAGGAACGCGGTCAAAATAGAAAGGCTTGATTCCTCTTTCTGTAAGCCTTTGAATATGGTCGTTCCGGGTGGTCTCCATGGAAATAGACAGAAGAACCGCATCCACCCGGGCATGGATCAGGGTTTGGATGGCAGCGATCTCATTTTGCAGTTTTTCATGGGTCTGGCAAATCATCAAATGGTAACCTGAAGTTGCCAGCAGCTCTTCCATACCCCCGATAACATTCGCGAAAAAGTTCCTGTTGATCCGGGGCACGATTACTCCCACCGTTTTACTGCTCCCCATCCGGAGGGACGAGGCCACCACGTTGGGTTGATAATTGAGTTGTTCTGCTGCCTTTTTTACCGCCTCCCTGGTAGAAATACTGATCCTGGGATTGTCCTGGAGAGCACGGGATACGGTTGACGCTGAAACATTCAGCTCCCTGGCAATATCGTGGATGGTGATGTGCTGCTTTTTTGCCATGTATCAGGACAAAGTTACAAAAAGTGTACAATCGATTGCACACTTTTAAGAAAAATTATGTTTCACCCGGGTCATTTGTTATATTTACTTGACTAAAGCCCGCACGATGAAAAAGAATACTTCCCTTTACCTGCATCTGATTTTTGCTGTGATTGTTTTCCTTGAGCTTGCAGGCAGAATCCTGGATAAGATCCAGATCGAGTACTTTGTGAAACCACTGATCATGATCTGGATTTCCCTGTATTTTTTACTGAATTTGAAGAAAAGCGCTTTAACCATTCCTGTATTAATCGCTTTTTTCTTTTCCTGGGTTGGAGATAACTTCCTGATGATGTCGGGGAAGAATGAACTATTTTTCTTCGCGGGTGTGGGTGGTTTTTTCCTGGCCCAGCTGAGCTATATATTCACCTTTGCCAGATACAGTGAAAATGGAGGGAAGGGATACCTGCAGAGAAACCCCTGGATGACCGTTTTTTTTCTGGTCTACGTGGCCGGAATGCTGGTCCTGCTGTTTCCCGGCCTGGAGGGGATGATGAAAGCCGTGATCACGATCTACGCCATCTCACTGATTCTGATGTCCATGATGGCCCTGAACCGGAGGGGAAGAGTAGCTTCTGACAGTTTTAAACTTGTTTTTGCGGGTTCTCTGCTCTTCCTCCTGTCCGACAGTATGATCGCATTTGACAAATTCCACAGCGAGATTCCCCTGGCCGGCTTCCTGATCATGCTCACCTATATTGCGGCTCAATACCTGATCATGCGTGGATTGATCCTGGAAGAGTAAGCAAGGCCCTAATACCGGCGAACGGCCTCCAGGGCCGGATCTATGCCGTGCATATACTCTTCAAAGTCAATGGGGGTTTTCAGTTCTGGCTCCAGGCTGGAGGGATCTTCTTCCAGCAAGGAAAAGTAAGTGCTCGTGCAACTGACCACCAGTCTGGATTCCGGAAGTACAAAACGTTTTACCTCGCCGAAATGGTTGGGCCTTCCGGAGGTCTCTTCTCCCACCAGGATCACTTTCGTACTTTTCATAAAATCGACGGCATTGATGATGGCTGCAGCCTCCGTGGTTCTCCCAATCAGTATAAAAATCTCCCCATGCCTCTTGGGCAGTGATTTGTTTATCTTCCTGATGAAATCCTTCCCCTGGTCCGCATTTCCGCCTCTGTTGAAACGAAGATCGAATACCAGTTTGTCAATAGTTTCCTTCTTTAGTACCTGGATCACCTGTTTTTCAAACTCTTTAAAAGAGGGCATAAACAGGGCAGAGGCCCCTGAACCGAAGTCCTCCTCGGCCTCCCGGCTCCAGCAACGGTTGTACTGAATGTAGTAAAGCTTTTCATCTTCAAAATACTGCTCCACAAAATAGCTGTTCTGATCCTGCCACCCGAGGGGTAGGGCCAGGGGCCGGACCCTGACCAGTTCTCCCAGTTCATAGGGCAGGAATACCGGGACTTCTTCCCTGGCGCTGCCGCTTACCGTCAGCGAGAGTTCATTCTTTCCGGTAAATCCAAAATATTCAAGTATCTGAACCCAGGTCAGCATGCGGGGGATCCTGTTCTTTAATACGGAGGGGTTATCCAGGACCAGCAGAGTAGCCAGGGAATCGATCACCACCTCAATGGGGAAGCCATTGATGGCAATCAGTTTTTTACCCAGGGCCGCTTCATACCGTTTATCCGTCTCCAGGACATAGATTCCATCTTCAAACCAGTAACAGTCAAAGGGAAGGATCATGGATTTGTCGATCAGAAAATGATAGTTTATCTGGGAATGGGCATCTCCCATATCAGCCATAAGCTGCTGAAGTTCAATGCTTACCTGGAAAAGTGTCTTCCCGGAGGTCTTCGAGGCCAGCTCTTTCATTTCATGGAAGTACCAGGTGGAATCCCTTTGAAAAAAGAGCCTGGGGTGTTTCTCCGCCAGTTCCCTGGCCAGGAGATCAATTTCATATTCCCAATCTATAAGCTCCCCGGTTTGTGCACAGATCCATTGCACCTGTATCAGGAGCAACAGGAACAGGCTCAACTTTAGTCTCATGGAAAAACGTTCAAGCCCAAATATACTTAGTTAATTCTGAAACGAAGCCCTCCATAAAATTTCCTGCCGAAAACCGGTCCCCAGATCAGCGAACTATCAAACCACGGGCCGAAGGGATCTTCACTGGCCAGTATGGGATCCTCCTGAATTCTGGCAAACAGGTTCTCAATTCCCACGTAGAGTTCCAGCCTTTTAAATACTGTTTTACCAAGCTGAAGGTTTACCAGGGAGTAGGCCGGAGAATAGTCCTCCAGACGATAGGGTTCCGGACTGATATCGGTGGAGGGGATCCGCTTGGCTCCCTGCCAGCTCCAGGTAATATCGAAACTCCAGAGGTCCTGAGTGGTATAGGCCATATTAATAAAAGCCCGGTGTTTGGCAACCATGGGGCGGGGCAGGAGTTCGTCCCCGTAGGTGGTCCGTACATCATTGATCCGGTAGGCGAGCCGGATATCATAACGCTCCAGGGGTTCCATATCCAGTTGTGCCTGGAGACTGTTGGACCAGGAGTCCCCCTCCAGGTTGTAAAAGTGGACCTCCCTGGGATCCCGGTCCAGGTCAATTACCACCTGGTTAGTAAAGCGGGTGTGGAAGAAATCCAGTTTGAAAACCGATTCTGCTTCTCCCAGCTGGAATCCCTGTGCCGCATTGATGCCAAAGCTCCAGGCCACCTCCGGATCAAGTCCATAGGGTGAATCTGAGTTACCCGAATGCAGGATAATGTTTCTGGAAGAAGCCAGGATACCCGTGTTTTCTGCAAAAATAGTAGCGGTTTTTTGCCCTCTGCCCGCAGAGGCCCTGAACACCGTCTTTTCCCTGGGCTCATAACGGAGATGGAGCCGGGGAGTAAAAAACAATCCGTAAATATTGTGAAAGTCTGCCCGAAGTCCGGCGACTGCGGTAAACATATCCAGATGGTTAAAGGTGTACTCCAGGAAGGCCCCCGGAACCAGTTCCCGCCTCTCGTAGATATCCGAAGCCAGGGTTTCCTCATAAAGGTCGCCCTGGAAGCTGAGGCCGGTCCGGTACTGGTGGTTGGTATTCCCCAGGATGGATTGGTAGATCAGGTTGGAATAGAAGGATTGCTGGTCGGCCAGGTAATCGGTCCGGCCGAAATAGGCATCCTGCCTGTGCACCAGTCCGGACAGCTGGAACCCCATGCTGGCATAAGGCTTGTTCTCGAAGATCTTCCCGATCTTTACCCAGCCCTCCATACGCCGTGTATTCATGCGGGATCCCCAGTAAGACTGTTCATCCCTTGGAGTTTCCGGATCAAACTCCACCTGGCCCCCCACCTGGTCAAGCCAGACATATTTAAATCCCAGCTGGCTGTGTATCCCGTTTGCACCTTCGTACTTGAAGCGCTTCATGGCCACCACCTGATTGCCGGTGGGGTGATCCACAAAGCCATCCCCGTTATGGTCCAGCTGGAACGGCCTGGTGTTCCCATGAAGCAGCAGACTTCCGCTCCATGTTTCATTGATCCGGTAGGCGGTCTGAATATTGGACTCCATCCGGCCGGCACCGTTTCCGTAAAGGTTCAGGTAGAGCCTGTCACTGTTCTCCGGTTTGCGAAGCTCCACATTGATCTGCCCCGTGATACTCTCGAATCCGTTTACCACGGAACCGGCCCCCATATTCAGCTGGATCCCTTCGATCCAGGTCCCGGGGGTATAAGTAAGTCCGTAGAGGGCCGAGAGTCCCCGAACATCGGGCATGTTCTCCCGCATGATCTGCACATAGGGCCCTGCCAGTCCTAACATCTCGATCTTCCGGGTACCGGTAACCGCGTCGGTAAGTCCGGCATCCACCGAGGGATTGGTTTCAAAGCTTTCGGAGAGGTTGCAGCAGGCTGCCTTGGTCAACTCCTTTTCATGGATATTCTGAATGTTATAAGCACTGCTGAAATCAATGGAGGTGGGCTTGATCCGGTGAACTACCTGAACTTCTTCCAGCATCAGTGCCCTGGAGAACGCCACTTCCACTTCGGCGGGATAATCCAGGAAGAGGGTATCGTTCTGGTAGCCGACATAGCTGACCACCAGGTAAGCGGCACCCTCCTCCAGGGGCAGGGAAAATCGTCCGTCCTTCCCGGTAATGGTTCCACTGCCTGTGCCAGCCCAGTGAACATTGGCTGCAAGCAGGGCTTGTTTTTTTCCCTGCTCTCCTATTTCGTAGACGTACCCGGTGACCTGGGTTCCTGTATGTTCCTGAAAATGTGGATTATTGGGATCCCGGTATTTGCAGCATTCTGGCAGTGCCTCATAGACCGGGTCCGGTGCAAGCATCTCTTCGGTATCATGCCCCACACTGGCGATCTTGTAATGGAGTTTTTTTGATTTGAACTTGTCCGGATTGAGGCTTATTGTAAGTTGATGGCTTTCCGTATCCCAGGAGGCTGATTCGATCCCCCGGACCGTAAGTGCGGCTTTTTCGATACGTGTTTTACACATGCCGCATGCTCCATTCACCCAGATACTAAGAGAATCTGTTGCGGCTTCAGGGCTTGCCTGCGCGTGTTGGCCGTATGCACCAAAGAGGATGCATAGCAGCAATGCTATAATAGTTTTCATGTGAAAGTTGTTTTGTTTAACTGAATATTACTTGAAGGCCATGCAGTTATCCAAAACGGGGCGGTTGAAGAAAATCGTCGGAATATTCGAACGAGTAGCTGTTTGTATAAAGGGCATAGTGATAGCTTTGTACTACGCTACCCGGCAATTCCATAAAACTGTAGTTCAGAGCCGTTATCTGGTACTGACAGGAGCAATCGCACCCGGGGGGACACTGATGGTCCTCTTCACAGGGTTCCTTGCTGTCCTGCTGGGTTTCCTCTGTACTGCAGCAGTCAGAACCGCAATCGGAGCAACACTCCACAGGGGTCCCTTCTTCAGGGAGCTGGAAATTCGCCCGGAGATTCTCCGTGCTCAAAAAAAGCAGGCAGGCCGCCAGTATGATTGCGATTCCTTTCATTTCAAGTACAAGTATAACAATTTTCCTGTACAGATGTTTAAAACCTGAAATTTACACGGGCCCCGAATCCTTTGTAAGAGCCCTCCTGGAACCCCACATATAGCCCCAGATCCACCATGAAAAAGAGTTCATTCAGGCTGTAGCCCATCTGAATATAGTGGGGTGCCTGGGGCGTATAGAGATAGGTGATCCCCAGCGACTCTTTCCACAGTCTCTCACTGAACCAGGGAAGGTACTTGAGCAAGAGGTAGGAGGAGTTTAGTTTCGCATCGGCAAGAACCCAGTATTCTGAAGTGCTTGCTTCGTAATAATCCAAAAGCATCAGGGCACCGTCAAATCCTGCCATGTCGATGTAAAGCGGGCTCGATTTAAAATGTTGAAAATCGGAAAAGTGCAGGCTGCTGTTTCGGAGGAAGTAGCCCGAAGCCAGGGACCAGTCCAGGGTGGATAGCAGCCCTGTTTCTGTGGAATGCCGGATATCTGCTGAAAGGAGGCTGAAATCTGACCATCCCTCATTTTCCACGGGAAAGGCATGCCGGTACTCCAGGGAGAAGGTGGGCCATTTGGACGGACGAAGGTCCTTTCTGTAAGTCCGCACCCGGTAGGGCTGTTTGGGCGTGAATTCAAGGCGGATAAGGCCCAAAAGTTTCTGAAAGTTTCCCAGCGAGGGATCATCCGCCTGGAGTTCTCCGGGAATATTCAGACCGAACTCCTTGCTGTTCCTGTAAAAGAAAGAAAAGTTGCTGTGGTTTTCCAGGCTGTTTTGCCTTCCGTAGGTGGCCGAAGTGGTCAGCACCCATCCGTTGGCCACATCGATCCGGTTATAGAGCGTAGCATCGACCTGCTCATATTTTTTCATGTAGTTTTCCCTCAGGAAAAGGGTGTACAACATATTCGTTGCCTTTGGGATCCCGGTGGAACCATTAAAATCAGAGGAGGTGTAATTCAGGTAAAGGGCCAGCTTTCCACGGGCCAGTGGTGCATACAGGAGATCACTGTTCCAGGTGATCATGGGGGCAGCTCTGTGAAAGGAATATTCTGCCGCCAGGTAAGATCGCAGAGTAAACATGGTGTCGGGTCTCCAGTTCAGGTGAAAGGCCTGCCCGTATGAAAGACCGTCCACGGTATTGTATCCCAGTCTTTCCAGGTCGAACAAACCGTCATGGGTGAGGCGAAGCCTTCCCCTGCTTTTGGTATAGGTTCGTCCGGTCAGGACTCCACGGAGCCTTTTCTGCCTGTGTGAAGTCCTTCTGATGTGTCGGAGCTGGCGCAGCAGCAGCTTGCTGGATCCCTATGATGGAATCCCTCTCTTTCAGGGTCAGATGCTCCTCCGGGGTAAGCGGAATGGGTCGAATCTTATTCCAGTAGAGCGAGTCATTTTTCACGGCACTATCTGCCACGGAAAAGGTAGTGCCGGTCTGGTTCATCTCTCCCCCCTCCTGATCTGGCGTGGTTTTTCCAGCCTCTTTTTCCATCAGCTTGGAGAGCCGCTGGACATCCCGGTTGGTTAGTTCATCTTTTTTAAGTAATTCGTTGATCTTCTCCTGCTCTTTTGAGATGGACCTGTTCTTCCGGCAGTTCATCCTGCTCTTCAATTTTGTTGGTGGCGGTGAAATAGGCCTCCGGAAGGTTGGGATTAAGGGTTACATCGGTGTACTTTAAGGAGGAGACATAGGTCACCTTGGCCTTAACCCCTGCAATATCCACATCCACCCGGATCTTGTGATTGACCGGCAACCAGGCATCCATAATCACATTGGCATAGAGTTGCTGAAGGTAAACGGTTCCGGCAATGGTATTTACTGAGAGATCGGAAGAGTGGAGGCACCAGATATCTTCCACGATGTAGAGGTAGCCTTCACACAATTGCTGACTTTTTCTTTTGGGAGTCACCTTGATCTTATTGATGATATGGGTGCCTTCCAGAAAAGTTCCGTCAAATTTGAAGCGGTAATAGGAAAATGCATTTCGGGCCAGCGGAGAAACCACCCCTTCGATTTCCTGCTGGTAAAGGCTGGCATTGACATAATCCATGGGATTTACATTCTCCGTGTAGCCGGGCAGGGTATTCTGCGAAGCAATCACCCGCATTTCGTATTTGTCGGGAGCAGTAAACTGAACCTCATTAAATGATTCGAGCATGTAGGCCTCATCCTCCTCTACCTCGAATATTGTTCACCTGAATCCTTCTGGCAATGGCCCTGGGCATTTTTTCCAGTAGTGCAGTTCCCTTGATATAAATCTCCGCATGGTAATTCAGACTTCATTGCAGGTGGTAATTGGCCAGACCGATGGTTTTCCGCATGATCCAGTAGGCAGGATCTTCTCCGGTGGCGCTGACCCTCACTTCCGGGATCATATAGGTCTGGGGGGGAAGTTCAATCATCAGATCGGTGTATTCCGCTCCCACCTCAATGGTCCTTGATGACCTCCGTATAACCCAGACTGCGAAAAAAAATGGTGTAGGTTCCCTCGGGGAGGGGCAAGGAGAATAATCCCAGAGCATTGCAGGTGGTTCCCCTGGTCAGCTCTTTGATAAAGATGGCAGCATAGGGAACCGGTTCGCCATTTGTATCCCGGATCTCTCCCCGTATGCCCTGGGAACGGGCAGGAATCAAGAAAAGCATCAAGAAGCAGACTCACAGCGATGATCTAAGCGTCATGTTACCCACGTATCTAATTGTTTACTACAGCGCAAAATACTCTTTTGCGTTGTAATAACACACATTCTGAATCAGATTATCGAGCATGCCAGGCTCGTTTGGGATCTCTCCATTTTCCACATCTGTCCCCACCAGATTGCAAAGAATCCTTCTGAAATATTCATGCCGGGGATAGGAGAGAAAGCTTCTGGAGTCGGTGAGCATCCCCACAAATTGGCTCAAGCAATCCCAGGGAAGAAAGGGTATTCAGCTGGTCGATCATCCCGTATTTCTGATCCATGAACCACCAGCCGGATCCAAATTGCATTTTCCCGGGTGTTATTCCATCATTGAAATTGTTGACCATGGTTGCAATCAGCGCATTGTCACCGGATTAAGGTTATAGACAATGGTTTTGGCCAGTTGATTCTGTTCATCCAGATGATCAAGGAAACGGGACATGGAACGGGCCATGTTAAAATCTCCCATGGAATCAAATCCGGTATCCGGACCCAGCTCCAGAAAGTCGGCGGGTATTGTTGTTCCGGAGGGCCCCCACATGGAACTGCTGTGTCCAACCCTTTTCATGATCCATCACAGCCAGTTCGATGAGCATGGCCGATTTGAAAAGCGGCATCTCCTGCTGATTCAGATGACGTCCCGATCTTACCTTTCAGAAATATTCTTTCAATCTCCTGGTGATCAAATATCTTTGGCATAAAAGGTCTCCAGTCCGTGGTCGGAAAGCCGGCAACCCATCTCATGGAAGAAATCATGACGGTTCTGAAGGCAGTGAGCAGATCCATGTAGGTAGAGATGGAGCTATCTGAAGCCTCCTCCAGTGGCATCCAGGTAGAGGTTGTAGACGCAGGATCTTCCACTGCCATGGCCTTATCAGGTCTCCAGGCCGGAAGCACCCGGGTTTCAAATCCATCCTCCCTGATCTTCTGGTGATGTTCCAGTGAATCCACCGGATCATCAGTGGTACAGATCACCTCCACGTTCATTTTCCGGATCAGCTGACGAACACTGAAGTCATCTGATTGCAGCATTTCACCGGCCTTCTGATAAATGCTCGGCAGCGCTTTCCGGATTCAGCAGTTCCTCGATGCCAAAGTAGCGTTGCAGTTCCAGGTGTGTCCAGTGATAAAGTGGATTGCGCAGGGTATCGGGAACCGTCTCTGCCCATTTCATGAATTTTTCCTGATCGGTGGCATCGCCGGTGCAGAATCTTTCCTCTACGCCATTGGCACGCATGGCCCTCCATTTATAATGGTCACCTGCCAGCCAGACCTGGGTAAGGTTCTCAAATTTTGTATCCTCTGCGATATGTTGCGGATCCAGGTGGCAATGATAATCGATGATGGGCAGGTCGGCAGCTACCTCATGGTAGAGCCTTTGCGCCGTTTCATTTTCCAGCAGGAAATTTTGATCGAGAAACTTTTTCATGGGATCTATGTTTAAAACAATCTCTGAATATGTCTTTCAAATAAATTGCCTGTCACCTGTTCCCCCACCACTTTCTCATGGAGGCGGATCATGGAAAGATACTCCTCACCCATTTCTGCAGCCACTTTATAGCCCACATGTATCAGCTGCCTGAAGCCGGGATGATAATCAGGATGCCCGGGGATATTCCGGAGGGTATCGGCGAATTTCTCGCTGTCCCACTGTTCCACCTCGGCCGGCTGAGGCAATGAGGCGGGATCGATATCAATGACTGTAGCATATGGACCGCACAATTCATCCTGCCGTTGAATGCCCTGAAGTAAATCTTCTTGGCCATCCGGAGGGCTTCCCCTCCGGCCATGGCCAGTCCAATCACTTCCTCCAGCCAGGTGGTGCCGGCAGTTTTCACATGAATCCCCTTGTCATATTTCCGGATCAGTTCCCCCATGATCGGATAGATGGTGAATTTGTCACTTCCCGAATGTACACTTAGTTTCAGGTTCCGGGGGAGTCCAAAGGTCTTTACTGCATAATCAATGACCAGCAGATCCTGTTCAAACTCTTTCCTGAACTGCCTCACATCTCCCACATAATCAACCCCCTTGTTAAACCTTCCGGTAAACTTAGGAGCGATGGTCTGGGCCGGGATTCCGTAATGACTGATCATCAACAGGATGAAAAAGAGCTCCACAGGTGTCTGAGCATTTTCAACTTCGTCCATGGAGACCTCTGCAATAAAGTTATCAGCTCCCTTGTGTTCGGCAATATGGGTATAGATGGCAGCCGCTTCTCTGACGGCGCCCAGAAAGTACCTGGCGATACTAACAAGCAGATCTTCTGTTACCAAATGGCTTCAGCAATTCCCGGAATCTCGAGCTCTCCTTTATAAGCCGATGCTTCCTGTTAAAAACTCTTCCATCTCCTCCGGCTGATACTTCGCTGCCAATATAATCGGCCACATCCAGGGTAAAAAAATTGGCATATGTTCCAGGAAGGGGTCCACCGTTTTCAGGTTGATGTGGTCCGCATCCACATAATAGGGATCATCCCATTTCAACTCTTTTACCGCAGCATCTGCTTCCTGTCGGGTATCTTCTGGAGAGGAATGAATAATCTGATGCTCCCGGTTCGATTTGTTCCATACGGGGACAATATCAATTCCCACTTTTTTGCCTTTATCAGGGCCTTTAACTGCGCTTCACCCTGTTGAGCAAACCTGTCTCCAATTCCAAAAGAATACTTTTCTAGTTTCATTTGGCTTCTTGATTTCCGTGTACGGACACGAAATTAGGTAATTTTGTGGCTTTATCCAAAATATTTTGTTTAGTTTTGGTTGGGAAAAGTGAAATCAGTCGATGTATTAAATTGCATAAACGACTGAAATATAAAAATATATGTCCAGGGTCAGGATCAAGGATATTGCTGAAATTGCCAATGTTTCCATAGGTACGGTGGACCGGGTGATCCACAATCGGGGGGAAGTATCTCCCGGGACCAGGGAAAGGATACAAAAACTGCTGCAAAAGTATAATTACAAGCCTGATATGATGGCCCGTTCACTGGCTCTGAAACGAGAAATACATCTGGCCGTAGTTATGCCAAGGGTTATCAGGGAACACACCTTCTGGAAGCTTCCTCAGCAGGGCATTCAGCGGGCACTTGATGAGCTGGACAAGGATCAGGTGCATATCCACCACTTTTACTTTGATCAATTGAACCGGGACGGGTTCACAGCACTTATGGACCAGTTCCCTTATGAAAACGTGGAGGGGGTGCTTTTTGCCCCGGTTTTCGAGGAGGAATCCTCTGTTTTCCTGGACCGCTGTGAGGCAGGAATCTACCGGTAATTCTGTTTAATTCCTACCTGGATTCCCCTTCTGTAAGAAGCTATGTGGGCCAGGATGCCTATCAAAGTGGATACGTGGCCGCCCAGCTGATCTCTTACGGATTGGAACCAGGCAGGGATGTGGCCATTGTCAACATGTCTGCCAGAAAGAACCACTATGCTCATATCATAAGAGGGAAAAAGGATTCCGGACCTATTTTTCGGATCATCCGGGAAGCGTGAGACATCTGATCAGCATGGATCTGAATGGGGCGGATGATCTGCACCTGAGCGAAGAACTGGACAGGCTTTGTACATCCTACCAGATTGCCGGAGTTTTTGTGACCAATTCACGGGTTTATAAAGTGGCCCCTTTCCTGAAAAGCGCAGGCCGGGACCATGTCCGCCTGGTCGGCTATGACCTGCTCCCCGAAAGTATCGTCTTACTGAAACAGGAACGGATCGATTTCTTATTATCTCAGAAACCTGAAGAACAGGCATATAAGGGATTAAGCGCACTTTTCAACCTGGTGGTGTTTAATCGGGAACCCTCAGAGAAACAGTGGCTACCCATTGATATTATTACACGTGAGAATCTGGCATATTATTAACCAAAATCATATAAATAGATGGAACATGCGGCTGAGAAATCTTTGAAGGACAAAGTCTGTGTAATAACCGGAGGCGGCGGAGTACTGGGGACTTCCATGGCCAGGGGACTGGCCTCGGCAGGGGTGGTCACCGTGATCCTGGATATCGATGAAGGAGCGGCAAAGAAAGTGGCTTCTGAAATCTCCGCTGATCTGGGGAAAAGAAGTTATGGATATAAAGCCGATGTGCTGGACAGGTCCTCCCTGGAAGAAGTAAGGAAAAGATCCTGGAAGAGCTGGGTGAGATAGATATGCTGATCAACGGAGCCGGAGGGAACTCGCCCAAAGCCACCACCAAACTGGAACAGCTTACCGAAGAGGATATGGATCACCTGGAGGATGGTTTCTTCGGACTGGAGCTGAAGGGATTTCAAAGGGTGTTCGACCTGAATTTCACAGGGACCCTGCTGCCCACCATGGTTTTTACCAGGGATATGGTGGTACGACAGAAAGGGGTGGTACTGAATATATCTTCTATGAATGCCTATAAGCCCCTCACAAAGATCCCGGCCTATTCAGCTGCCAAAGCTTCCATAAATAATTTCACCGAATGGCTGGCGGTCCATTTTGCCAAAGTAGGTGTCCGGGTCAATGCCATTGCTCCCGGATTTTTCCTGACCAATCAGAACCGCTTTCTGCTTACCGATGAGCATACAGGAGACCTGACAGGCCGGGGAGAGAAGATTATTGCCAATACCCCCATGGGGGTATTCGGTGAGCCGGATGACCTGAATGGGACGGTGCTGTACCTCTTATCGGATATGAGTAGCTTTATTACCGGGATTTGTATTCCCGTGGATGGTGGATACAGTGCATTTGGAGGAGTATAAGATGATCTATTTCGAACAGGGAACACCCGATACGGTGATGTCTGACCAGCAGATTAGAAAAGCTCTGGCCGGGGTTTTTCAAAAAATGGGTCCCAAAACCAGGGTGCTGGCCATACCGCCTGATATTACCCGGTTTTACAGCATGGCGGGACGACTCACGGAGCTGGCCTGGGAATATTATGGAGAAAGCCTGACCGATATGTTTCCGGCCCTGGGAACCCATAGCGCCATGACCGGTGAGGAAATTGAGAGGATGTTCGGGACCCTGCCGCCATCCCTGTTCAGGGTACACGACTGGCGAAATGATGTGGTGTCCCTGGGTGAGGTTCCTTCCTCCTTCATAAAATCCGTGTCTGAAGGGAGGGTGAATTACTCCTGGCCCGCCCAGGTGAACAGGCTGCTGGTGGAGGGAGGACATGAGCTGATCCTTTCCATCGGACAGGTGGTCCCTCATGAGGTGATCGGAATGGCCAACTATAATAAAAACATTTTTGTGGGAACCGGGGGTCCCGAGGGGATCAATAAAAGCCATTTCCTGGGAGCCGCCTATCGGGATGGAACGAATTATGGGCCGCGCTTCGACGCCCGTCAGAGAAGTCCTTAATTACGCTTCGGATCATTTTGCAGCGGAACTGCCCATTCTCTATATACTGACAGTGATGGGCCGGGACAGCTCCGGGAAGCTGGTGGTCCGGGGACTTTATATCGGGGATGATGAAGCCTGTTTCCTGAAAGCCTCAGAACTTTCCCTGGAAGTCAATTTTCAGATGCTGGAGGAGCCCCTTCACAAGGTGGTGGTTTACCTGGAACCTGAAGAGTTTAAGAGCACCTGGCTGGGCAATAAAAGCATTTACAGAACCCGGATGGCCATTGCCGATGGCGGAGAATTGCTGGTGCTGGCGCCCGGCCTGAAGGAGTTTGGGGAAGATGCAGAGATAGACCGGCTGATCCGAAAATATGGATACCAGACCACCCCTGAAATACTAAAGGCAGTGGAGGAGAACCGGGAACTGCAGCAAAACCTCAGTGCGGCTGCTCACCTGATCCATGGATCCACCGAGGGAAGGTTCAGGGTGACCTATTGTCCGGGATTTCTCACCAGAGAAGAGATTGAAGCGGTGAACTATCACTATGCCGGGCTGGAGGAAATGATGATACGCTACAATCCCCAAAACCTGAAGGACGGGTTTAATACCCTGCCCGACGGCGAGCAGATATACTACATCTCAAATCCTGCCCTGGGACTCTGGTCCTGGAAGGAGAAGTTTAAATCGAGTCGGATGATCAAGATCGTTGCTGACGATAAAATCCCTTTTCTGGACGGTGCCCTGGAGAGTGCTGCCAGGGTGGAGTATATGCCCGGGAGTGAAATTTCCAGCGAACAGCTGGTGGATGCGGATGCCCTGATTACGCGGACCCGCACCCGCTGCAACAGGGAATTACTGGAGGGGACCTCAGTTCGTTTTATTGCTTCGGCCACCATCGGCTACGATCATATTGATACCGAATACTGCAGGCAGCAGGGGATCGAATGGACCAATGCACCCGGATGCAACGCCTCTTCGGTGGAGCAGTATGTGGTTTCCGCGCTGCTCTGGCTGGCTGATCATCGGCGCCTCGACCTTCGCACTGTTACCCTGGGGGTGATCGGGGTTGGAAATGTTGGAAGCAAAGTGGCAAATGCGGCCAGGACCCTGGGCATGAAGGTGTTGCTGAATGATCCGCCGCGGGAGCGACAGGAAGGAAGTGCTGAATATAGTTCCCTGGAGGAGCTGAAATCCCGGGCCGATATCATTACCCTGCATGTTCCCCTGAACAGGGGAGGAGAGGATAATACCTATCATCTGGTCGACAGGGAGTTTCTTTGCTTCGGTGAAGAGGGAGTCCATCCTGATAAACACTTCCCGTGGATCCGTCGTGGATGAGGAGGCACTCCTGGATGGAATCCGCACCGGTATGTTATCCGATGTGATCCTGGATGTATTTGAAAATGAACCGGATATCAGGAGGGACTTGCTTGGAGGCAATTACGCTGGCGACACCGCATATTGCCGGCTACTCCCTGGATGGGAAAGCCAATGGAACCACCATGTCGGTTCGGGCCATCAGCCGGTTTTTTGGCCTGGGCCTGGATCTATGGTTCCCCGCCAACATTCCTGCTCCTGAGCTTCCGGAAATACTCTGCGATGCTTCTGAAAATACTCTGAGGGAGCTTTTCTGGGAGATATACAGCCAGACCTATGATATGTCTTCAGATGATCAACGTTTCAGGTCTGCGCCCGATCATTTGAGAGGCTACGGGGCGATTATCCCTTTCGAAGGGAGCCTGCCGCTTATTCGGTGAGAATTGTTCCAGGGATACGCGGAGTTGAGGACCATCCTGGAAAAACTGGGTTTTGAGGTACTGTCGGATCACTGTATGTGAATAAACAAATAGATACGATTAAATAACTAAAGTTAAGGAGAATGAAAACAAAAGCAGATATCGGACTGATTGGTTTGGCAGTTATGGGTGAGAACCTGGTGCTGAATATGGAAAGTAACGGATTTACAGTGGCAGTTTACAACCGGACCGTTGAAAAAGTGGATAAATTTATTAATGGACGGGGTAAGGATAAAAATTTTATTGGTGCACATTCCATTGAAGAGTTTATTGCCTCCCTGGAGCGGCCCAGGAAGGTGATGATGCTGGTAAAAGCCGGAAAACCGGTGGATGACTTTATCGAGCTGCTGCTTCCCCTTCTGGAGGAGGGTGATATCATCATCGATGGTGGTAACTCCCATTTTCCTGATACCATACGACGAACCGAGTATCGTGGAGAGCAAGGGAATGCTATTTATTGGAACCGGAGTTTCCGGTGGAGAAGAGGGTGCCCTGATGGGACCCTCCATAATGCCCGGTGGATCAGCGCAAGCATGGCCCCATGTAAAGGAAATTTTCCAGGCCATATCCGCCAAGGTTGAAGATGGAACTCCTTGCTGTGACTGGGTGGGAGATGATGGTGCTGGCCATTTTGTAAAGATGGTGCACAATGGAATTGAATATGGCGATATGCAGCTGATCAGCGAGGCCTACAACCTGATGAAAAACCTTCTGGGGATGAGTGCGGATGAAATGCACGAGGTCTTCAAGGAGTGGAACGAGGGTGAGCTGGATAGCTACCTGATTGAGATTACCAGGGATATCCTTGGCTTACAGGGATGAAGATGGAGAGCCACTGGTGGAGAAGATTCTGGATACAGCCGGACAAAAAGGAACCGGAAAATGGACCGGGATCGAGGCACTGGACCTGGGAATTCCTCTGACCCTGATCGGGGAATCGGTGTTTGCCAGGTGTCTGTCGGCTCTTAAGGAGGAACGGGTGGAAGCCTCCAAAGTTCTGTCGGGACCTGTTCCGTCATTACGGGGGTGACAGGGCTCTGTTTATCAAGGATATCAAGAGTGCACTTTATGCCTCCAAAATAGTCTCCTATGCCCAGGGATACACCCTGATGACGGGAGGCAGCCAGGGAGTATGGCTGGGAGTCTGAACTATGGCGGCATTGCACTTCTGTGGAGGGGAGGATGCATTATCCGTTCCGTTTTCCTGGGCAAAATCAAGGATGCATTTGACCAGAATCCGGACCTGCCCAACCTTTTGCTGGATCCCTTCTTTAAGGAGAAAGGTGGAAGCGGCTCAGGAAGGATGGCGCAGAGTGGTTGCCACGGCCCTGATAAACGGGATTCCTGTTCCGGCATTTACCACGGCACTGAACTACTTTGACGGCTACCGTTCAGCACGTCTGCCTGCCAATATGCTGCAGGCGCAGCGTGACTATTTCGGGGCACATACCTATGAGCGGGTTGATAAACCACGGGGTGAGTTTTTCCATACCAACTGGACAGGCAGGGGCGGGGATACCAGCTCTTCCACCTATAAGTCGAGTGTAGCAGCAGAGCAAATAGAAAACGGGTGCCACTTACGGAGGCACCCGTTTTCTTCATATTAGCTACGTCAAGTTAACTCAAGATCCTAGCCATTAAATCCACCAACCCGGCTATAACTCTCCTGGGCATTGATGTAGAAAGCTTTGTACTTGATGTAGTGGTTTCCTTT
This sequence comes from uncultured Bacteroidales bacterium, assembly GCA_963792395.1. Classification (GTDB taxonomy): domain Bacteria; phylum Bacteroidota; class Bacteroidia; order Bacteroidales. The sequence continues at coordinate 415,400 of CAWBWE010000008.1, read as the reverse complement.
TTTGAATTCCCAGTGAACATTTTTGGCCTTAAATATCTTTCCAATACAGGCTTCAAAGATCAGGTGATAGTTGATCCCGGTAATCTGTTCAGCTTCCAGAATACTTTTGAATTCAACACTCCGGTCGGCAAAATGTCCGATCACCGGAAGGGAATATTTCTTCTGCGCCCGTTTTTTTCTGGCTCCTTCATTGATAATGGGAGGTCTTCTGACTTCTGCTGGTTTATTTGACATATTTCCTGTTTTTTCTCTAATACGTAAATGTATATCAAATTGTTATGTCTACGGTAAAATTAAGAAAAAAAATAGAAACCAGATGAGGAGGATTTATTAACAAATAGTGTATTTTTGACGAGCCCGTGAAGTGAAATATCTCATGAAAACCCTGATTGCATATTCCACCACACTGGGTTGCACCGAACAGTGTGCCTCAAAACTGAAAGATGATCTCGGGGAAGAGGTGGAGATGGTCCGGATCTCCCGACGAAGAAGATACAACCTGGAGAAGTACGATACCATTATTGTTGGAGGCTCCATCCATGAAGGGATGATCCAGCGTTCGGTCTACAAATTTTGTGACAAGTAACCTGGAGTTCTGTTGCAGAAGCAGGTGGGCTTGTTTGTCTGCTGCATGGATCCGGATGCCAATGAGCAGGAGCTTATCGATCGGGCATTTCCCGGATAGCTGGTGGAGCATGCGCTGGCCAGTGGTTTCTTCGGTGGAGAATTGAATATCAAAAAAATGAACCTGCTGCAGAAGATCATGACCCGGAAGGCTGCCCGGCTTCAAAAGGAACCGGACATTGATTTTCAGAAGATTCTTGAATTTGCCCGTAAAATCCAGGAACTGTGATCAGACGATTGATATCAATGGAACCATCGTACACATGTGAAGCCGGACCGGTAAGGTAAATATCCGGTAAACTTGCTGTGATGCCGCGCTCTGAATGACACATTCAATTTGCCCCCCCCTGGTCTTTACGTGATATGAAATTTTGTCAGAATTGAAATGGAAAGTAAGAACAAATGGCAGCTGCTGTCACACCGGTACCGCAGGAACAGGTTTCAGCCTCCACTCCCCGTTCAAAAGTCCTGACTGAAATCTCTGTATGGGCATCCAGCCTTTCCACAAAATTCACATTCACCCCCTCCTGTACCAAACCTGTGACTGGTTGCCTGATCTCCGCTCCTTCAAGCGCTCAACATCGATCTCATCCAGGTTGTCAGACAAATTTCACAAAATGGGGAGATCCGGTATTAAGCAGGTAGCCATCCTCCATCCTCTAATTCCTGATACATCTTTCAGTTTCAGCCGAATTTCTCCGTTGGGCAGTGAAGCTGGCTGTGTGTATCCCATCTATGCCTTCAAAAACTGTCTTCCAGGCTTACAATATCCCAGCTGTCCGGGCAAATGCGTAATGCAGCGACCGCCATTTCCGCACATGGTTCCTTCCATGCCATCTGCATTAAAATACCTCATGGTGAAATCGTAGTCTTTGCTCTTTTCCAGGATGATCAGTCCATCTGCTCCAATTCCAAACCTGCGGTCACAGAGCTGCCTGATCAGATTCGGGTATTGAAAGGGGAGTTTTCCTGATCCCTGCCGTCCATTATAATAAAGTCATTTCCAGTACCATGATATTTTGAGAAGTGAACAATCACTAGGGCTTCGTGCGTTAAAAAAGGTTAAAAGGGGAGTGCTTGGCATCAATTATTCTTCGATTCAAGTTGTTATGATAGTAAATTGCCTTGTACAAGGCACGGAATTTGATAAGAGAATTCCGCTAAACAAAGATATTAATTAAAAACAGTATAAGATGAAAGCAAGGAGATTCTTGGGATATTAGTAGTAGCCGTTCTGGGTGCTGTAGTGGCGATAGTTTTATATGCAAAGGTATTTCAGCCAGAAACCAGAATTGTAGAAGTTCCCGCTGAGAGCAAGATGCAGATATGTAAATCTTCCGGGAGTCGAATCCGGGAAGCGCACTGGATTTTACCAGCGGCAGTGGATCAATCCATAGATGCAGTGGTTCACGTGAAAACCAAGGAATTCAGGGAGTATGCAGGTAAATCCCCTGTATGAATTCTTTTTCGGGGAACAACCCAATACAGAAGCTCCTCCAATTCTGGGGTTTGGTAGTGGTGTGATCATCTCCAACAAGGGATATATCGTTACCAACAATCATGTGATTGATGGATCGGATGAGATGGTGGTGGTTCTGAATGACAAGCGGGAATATAATGCGCAGGTGATTGGTACAGATCCCACCACGGATATTGCCCTGCTAAAAATTGAGGCAGACGGGCTCTCCACCCTGAATTTTGGAGATTCCGATGCTCTCCAGCTGGGTGAATGGGTGCTGGCCATCGGTAATCCTTATAATCTGACCAGCACGGTCACAGCGGGAATTGTCAGTGCCAAGGCAAGAAATCTGCCTATTCCTCCGTACCCAGGAATTCAGCATTGAATCCTTTATTCAGACTGATGCTGCTGTTAATCCGGGAAACAGCGGGGGAGCCCTGATCAATACACGGGGTGAACTGGTTGGGATCAATACGGCCATTGCCTCCCGTAACTGGAGCATTTACGGGCTATTCATTTGCAATCCCCGTGAGCATTGTAGAGAAAGTTGTTAAGGATCTGATTGAATACGGGGAAGTTCAGCGGGCCATCCTTGGAGTGAACATTACGGATGTGACAGCGGAGCTTGCTGCAGCGAGAGGATGTGGATAAAATTGAAGGAGTATATGTGGCCAGGGTCCGTGAGGATGGTGCTGCCAGGAAGGCGGGAATCAAAGAGAGGAGATGTGATTATCTCCATAGATGATACCCGGGTGAACAGTTCTGCAGAATTGCAGGAGACAGGTTTCCAAATACCGGCCCGGACAGAAAGTGAAAGTGGTGGTTAAAAGAGATGGAAACTTGAAACAATTTGACGTGGTTTTACGTAACCTTGAAGGCAGTACCGAAATGCTTAAGAAAGAGGATGTGATAGAGGTGTTGGGAGCAAGTTTTGAGCCGCTTTCTGAGCAGTGAAAAGCAGACATCTGGGCATCCGTGAACGGGTGTCAAAGTAAAATCGGTGAATACGTGGAAAGTTTATGAAAGTTGGTATTAAGGAAGGATTTGTGCTTACTTCCGTAAACAAAAAGCCTGTTAATAGTGTTAAGGATATTGCAGACAATTCTTAAAGAATTCTGAAGGAGGAGTTATTATTGAAGGAGTAGACCAGAAAGGGTTCCAGGTCCTACTATGCCTTTGGCATGTAAAATAACCTCCACGTTCACGTTTATTGTAAAGAAGCTCGAGGTCTTCTTTGTATATTTAAGTTTAGGCTAATTTAAATTGATTATAGATAAATAAGCAGGTAAATTTGCAGAGATTTTTTAATTACAATTTGATATTTGAGGAGAAGTACATGAGACAGTTAAAGATCACAAAATCTATTACCAACAGGGAAAGTGCTTCGTTGGACAAGTATTTACAGGAGATTGGTAAGGAAGAGTTGATCACTGTTGAGGAAGAGGTTGAATTAGCTCAACGGATCAAAAAGGGCGACCGGGCTGCCCTTGAAAAACTCACCCGAGCAAATCTGAGGTTTGTCGTTTCAGTGGCAAAACAGTACCAGAACCAGGGACTTAGTCTTCCCGACCTGATTAATGAAGGAAACCTGGGTCTGATCAAAGCTGCTGAAAAATTTGACGAAACACAGGGGTTTTAAATTCATCTCCTACGCCGTATGGTGGATCAGGCAATCGATCCTTCAGGCACTGGCTGAACAATCGAGAATCGTACGTCTTCCATTGAACCAGGTTGGTTCACTGAACAAGATTAACAAGGCGTTTTCGAAATTTGAACAGGAGTATGAACGAACACCCACCCCGGAGGAGCTCGCTGAGGCGTTGGACCTTCCCAAGGAGAAAGTAGCTGACACACTCCGTGTTTCAGGAAGGCATGTATCCGTTGATGCACCCTTTGTCGATGGTGAAGACAACAGTCTGCTGGATGTATTGGTGAACAATGATTCACCCAATGCAGACAACACACTTATTAATGAATCTCTCTCCAGGGAGGTGGACAGGGCACTGGCCACGCTTACCGAAAGGGAAAGGGATATCATTAAGCTGTTCTTCGGAATTAGCAGTCAGGAAATGACCCTGGAAGAAATTGGCGAAAAATTCGGACTGACCCGCGAACGCGTTCGTCAGATCAAGGAAAAAGCGATACGCAGACTCCGCCACACTTCCAGAACGAAACTCCTGAAGACCTACCTGGGGTAAGACATAATTTGATCGTGAAGCGGGGTTGCCAACAGGTAGCCCCGTTTTTTTTTCAACTTTTTTCCGGTTCTTTTGTTTCTTTGACATTGCAATCGGAACAAATAGCTTCCAGTGAATGGATAAGAAGAAAAAAAATACCTGGTATGCCCCTGCTGAGCGTGCAGACAGGGGAACCGTTCTTAAGCAACACCGGAACTTCCAGGAAAATCAGCTCTTGATCCAAACTCTGGAATCCATTAAAACGGCTGTTCTGATTTTGAACAAGCATCGCCAGATCGTTTTTGCCAACAATGCTTTTATCGTTCTGCTGGAAGAGACTGATCTGTCTTCGATTCTGGGGCTTCGTGTGGGAGAGGCACTTAACTGTGTTTATTCGGGTGAAATGGCTGGCGGATGCGGTACAAGTGAGTATTGCAGGGAATGCGGAGCCGTAAGAGCCATGCTGAACAGTTTGAACCTGAAAATGGATGTGCAGGACTGCCGGATCACTTTGAAAGAGGAAAACCGGGCACTTGATCTGAGAGTCATGGCGGCTCCCATGGAACTTACAGGTCAGCCATTTACCGTTTTCACAATTATTGATATTGCCAGCGAAAAAAGGAGCCAGGCGCTGGAAAGACTCTTCTTGCATGATGTAAAAAATACAGCCGGGGCTCTCCAGGGATTTAGCGAGCTATTGATAGAAGAAAAGGAGGTTGAGCTGGAAAAGGTCAGAGATTCAATCAAGGAACTGGCCGATACCCTGCTGGATGAGATAGACTCCTATGGGCAGCTTCAAGAGGCAGAGAGCAGTCAGCTAAGGGTGAATCATAAAGCATTCCAAACCCTGGATCTGCTGGAGAAGATCAAAAACCAGTATTTAAAACATCAGGTGGCCATGGGTAAAAACATTCAGGTGGCATCGAACGCTGAGGATGTAGTCCTGATATCGGATGAGACTATCCTGGGCCGCATATTAGGGAATATGACAAAAAATGCCCTGGAAGCCTGCAAACCTGGCTCTGTGGTAACCCTATCCTCCGGAAAGCGCGGAGATAAACTCAGAGTTACGGTCCATAATCCTGGCTGGATCCCCAGGGAGGTGCAATTGCAGATCTTTCAACGATCTTTCTCCACCAAGGGAACCGGAAGGGGCCTGGGGACCTACAGCATCAGATTGCTTAGCGAACAGTACCTGGGCGGAAAGGTGGGGTTCATAAGTTCAGAAAGCGAGGGCACCACGTTTTATGGTGAATACCCCGTTTCCATGCCACAATAAGTGCTTAAGCCTGTTCCGGGTGTTTTTCGTCCAGCTTATTTAATATTTCCTGGAAGGCATACATCTCATCCCGGAAACGGGCTGCTTCGATAAAATCCAGTTCCCTGGCTGCTTTTTCCATTTGCTTTTTCGCCTTGTCGATGGCTTTTTCCAGTTCCGTCTTTCCCATATACCTGACCACCGGATCGGCTGCAATATCGCTTCTGGCCTGGTCCGCATAGGCACTCTCCAGTCTCAGCTGATCACTGCTTTTGTCGAACAAACTATGGGTAGATTTAATAATCTGGGTAGGAGTGATCTGATGTACGTCGTTATATTCCAGCTGTTTTTCCCTGCGCCTGTTGGTTTCATCAATGGTCCGCTGCATGGAGCCGGTAATCTTATCGGCATACATAATCACTCTTCCATTCAGATTTCTGGCAGCCCGTCCGGCTGTCTGGGTCAGCGATCGTTCCGATCGCAGGAATCCCTCCTTATCTGCATCCAGGATGGCCACCAGAGATACTTCCGGCAGATCCAGACCCTCCCTGAGCAGGTTGATCCCCACCAGTACATCAAAGGTGCCTTTCCTGAGTCCTTCCAGGATCTCCACCCGTTCCAGGGTATCCACATCCGAATGAATGTAGCGCGTACGGATATTCAGTTTAATCAGATAAGTTGGAGAGCTCTTCGGCCATCCTCTTGGTCAGGGTAGTAACCAGGATCCGTTCCTTCTTTTCAATCCGCTTATTGATCTCTCCGATGAGATGATCGATCTGGTTCAGGCTGGGCTTGATCTCGATGGCCGGATCCACCAGACCGGTGGGCCGGATCACCTGTTCTACAATAACTCCTCCGCATTTGCTCCAGTTCATAATCGGCCGGAGTGGCACTCACAAAAAGAGTCTTGTCCGATCAAATTTTCAAACTCATTAAACTTCAAGGGGCTGTTATCCACTGCTGCAGGTAAGCGGAATCCATATTCCACCAGGTTTTTCTTCCTGGAGTAATCCCCTCCATACATGGCATGTACCTGGGGTAGGGTAACATGACTTTCATCAATTACGGTGATAAAATCATCCGGAAAATAGTCCAGAAGGCAAAAGGGTCTGGTCCCCGGTGGTCGGCCATCAAAATACCTGGAGTAGTTTTCAATGCCCGGACAGTATCCCAGCTCCCGGATCATCTCCAGGTCGTAAGTGACCCGCTCTTCTATCCGTTGGGCCTCAATGAGCTTTTTGCTCCCCCTTAAAGAAATCGACCTGTTTCATCATATCATCCTGGATCTCTTCAATGGCAGCTTTGATCCGTTCCTTGGAGGTAATAAAAATATTGGCCGGGAAGATGACCACCTCATCATGTTCCTCTATGGTATGTCCTGCCACCGGGTGGATGGATTTAAGGGATTCAATTTCATCTCCCCAGAATTCCACCCTGTAGGCCTGATCCGCATATGCCAGGTGGATATCCACCGTATCGCCCCTTACCCGGAAGGTCCCGGGTTTAAAATCCACCTCGTTCCTGGAATAAAGTCCATCCACCAGTCTCCGCAGAAACACATTCCGGCTGATGGTTCTCCTTTGCTTATTCGGATGGTCGAGCTGTGAAAATCATCCGGATTCCCGATTCCGTAGAGGCAGGATACCGAAGAGACCACGATCACATCCCTTCGTCCTGAGAGCAGGGATGGAGGTGGTGCTCAGCCTCAGTTTTTCAATCTCATCATTGATGGAAAGGTCCTTTTCAATATAGGTATCGGTCACCGGCAGATAGGCCTCAGGCTGGTAGTAATCGTAATAGCTCACAAAATACTCCACCGCATTCTCAGGAAAAAACTGTTTAAACTCGCTGTATAGCTGGGCTGCCAGGGTTTTGTTGTGACTGAGCACCAGGACCGGTCTATCCAGCTCCCTGATCACATTGGCCACCGTAAAGGTCTTTCCGGATCCGGTCACTCCCAGCAGGGTCTGGAACTGATCACCGGCATTGAATCCTTCCACCAGTTGTTTAATGGCTTCCGGCTGATCCCCTGTGGGCTTATAATCCGAAGTAAGTTTGAAATCCATACTACCAGGTGAATTCTACATAAACCGGAAGATGGTCGCTGGGGCCTCCATAGTATTGCGGTCCTCCGTAGGTGGCAGAAGGAAGACTCTTTCCGTATTTTTCACTTTCATACATCATCCACTCCTCCTTCAGATATCCGTCCGCTATCAAATCCGGTACTCAGTCCCCGCTCCTGGTTCAGCAGGTTGTAAGAGACGATCATCTGGTCCAGCATATTCCAATTGCCCTGGTAATTATAGGTTCCCTCTCCCTTTATATTGTGCAAATCATAAAAGAGGTTGTAGTGCTCCCCCATCTGGATATTTCGACGCTTGTTCTGGGCCGATAGACCCTTGACTAATGCTCCGGTTGGTTGGCTCGTCATTGAAGTCACCCATGATGATCACCTTGAAATCCGATTCCCTGGCCAGCAGCATATCCAGCTGTTTTCGAAGTGTGATGGCGGAGAACATGCGCTGTCTCTCGGTCTCCTGTTCCCCTCCGCTTCGGGATTTCCAGTGATTCACAAAAATATGAAGATTGGAGCCGTCTGGTCCGGTACCATGCACATGGAGGATCGCTCCTGTACAGGTAGTCCGGATCCACCGGATCTTCAATGGGAATATATTCGTGTGATTTGTACTTAAACAGATCCGGCCTGTAGAGCAGGGCACATTCAATGCCCCGGGGATCTTTACCATCTTCATGAACGAATTCATATTCTCCCTTTCGTAAGTCCCCGCATCTTGATCAGATCTTCCAGTACTCCCCTGGTTTTCTACTTCTGCCAGACCAATGAGTGCCGGGAAGCTCCTTTTCCGGTATGGAGAGGATAACCCTGGCCAGATCGGTCAATTTTTTCTCGTAGCGTTCATAGGTCCATTTTTTCTCCCCAGGGGTAAATTCATCATCATCAAAACCGGGAGCATTGATGGTATCAAAAAGGTTTTCCACATTATATGAAACCACCACGAAGGATTTTACGTTCTTCTGAGAGAAGAGTGCTTGAAGGGTGATTAGCAAAAGTGCAGAAAAAAGGCTATTTTTTTCATATGGGCAGATAAGCTTATCTGGACAAAGATATCAAACAAAATGGGACAAAAACAGGATGAACTGTTAAAACGAATCCAGAAACTGGTAAAGAAGAACCAGGATCTGTATGATAGGAATGAGAAACTGCAGAAGGCTGTGAATGAACTGTCAGAGCAGAACGAGAAGATGAAGCTGCGCCTGAAGGAGGCCCGTCTGGGAATGAAGGAAGAAAGGTGTCAGGAAAGCGGGGAACGGATCAAGAAATACAAGATGGCCACGGTCCTTTTTGCCTATATCGGAGGATTTAAGCATCTGACCGATGACGACTCTTCCGAGGTGGTTATGGACCAGCTGGATGAGGTGCTTATCGAGTTTGACAGAATCCTGAGAAAGTACAAAATCCATAAGATCAAGACCATAGGCGATACCTATATGGCTGCCGGCGGAATCCCGGTGAAGAACATTACCAATCCCATCGATGTGGTCATGGCAGCACTGGAAATGAATATTTTTCTGAACCAGCTCAGGCGCATTGATGGGAAACGCTACTGGAATCTGAGCCTGGGCATTCATACCGGTCCGGTTACCGCCAATGTTTCAGGCAAGAAAAAGATAACCTACGATATTAAGGGCGATACGGTCAATATTGCTCACCGCATGCAGGGAGTGGGAGACAGCGGAAAGATCCTGATCTCGGTGATGACCTACGAATTGATTAAAGAGTTTTTCGTATGTGAATATTACGGAAAGATGCCTGTAAAGTACAAAGGCGACCTGGAGATGTTTGTGGTAAACGGAATCCGGCCCGAGTTCTCCATGCGTGGAAGGGGGGTCATGCCCAATGCCTTGTTTAATACGAAATTCAAACTGATCCAGTTTACCGATATCCAGGAGATGATCCTGGATAAGCTGGAAACTGAGTTGCCCCGTTACCTCTACTACCACAATGTGAAACATACGGTGGATGTGGTCACCGAGGTGGAGTTGATCGGATGGGCCGAAGGACTGGATGATGAAGGGATCCTGCTCCTAAAGACCGCAGCCCTTTTTCATGATGCGGGGCATACCATTGCCTATGATGATCATGAGTATCATGGTGCCCAGCTGGCCAGAACATTTCTACCGGATTATGGCTACTCGAAGGAGCAGATTGAAAAGATCTGCAGGATAATCATGGCCACCAAACTACCTCCTCAGCCGAAGGACATCTTTCAGCAGATTATTTGCGATGCGGATCTCGATTACCTGGGCAGAAGTGATATGATCCCGGTTTCCAATACCCTTTACAAGGAACTGAGTGAACAGGATAAAATCGGTACGCTGAACGAATGGAACAAGCTGCAGTTAAAATTTATCTCCGGCCACTCCTATTTTACAAAAACGGCCAGGAGTTTACGGGAGGTAAACAAGCAGAAGCAGATCGAACGCATTAAGAAGCTGATTACCGACGATTGATCCAAGAAGCTACTTCCCTATTTTAATGGTCAGATTGACCCCGTACATCAAGGTGTTGGCAAGGAGTACCTCTCCTGTTCCCGGATCTATCCCCTGTTCGGCATGCCAGCAGTTGTCGAAAGCAATAAAGGCCTGGGCCCCCAGGTAAAATTTCTGTAAAATATGCCAGTCATACCCATATTTTAGTGCTGAATGCAGCCCCAGGGTACCCTCCTCATAAATTTCTGAGGTCTCGATCAGTCCGACACTCACGCCCAGTTCCGGGGCCAGATAGGAGTTTCCTCCCTTCAGGTAGAAGAGCCCCCCCAGGTTGATGGAGCTCTGGCTCCACTGCTGCAGGGTGGCGGGTAGCCCGGTAAAGCCTGTTCCGATGGAAATCTCATTCAGCAGGATATTAAAACAGACCCCCAGGTAAATCCCATAGGTTCTTTTAATCCGTGTGCCAAACTCCAGGTTTAGATTAAAGGGCGTCAGGGGAACTCTCTCATAGAGTGTCCCAAAATTGTGAGTGGCACGTGAAACTCCCACACCTCCCCGGAAGTAGCCCCCGGAGAAGAGTCCTGGATTTTCCTCCTCCAAAGCATTAAGATCCACCTGCTTTTGGCTGAAGGCATTTACTGACAGGAAAGTTAAGACCAGGAAAAAAACATTAGAAGAAAATTTGCGTATACTCATGTCAAAGTCATTAGGTCAATTTTAAAATTATGAAATCTTTCATCATTCGCTGTGGGCTTATTTTTGTTTTATCAACATATTTTAGTGTAAACAGCCTGATGGCGCAGACGCTGCAGCAGGAAAACAGGGTGGCATTGGTAATGGGGAATGCCGCCTATCTGAACGGCCCCCTGAAGAATACCGTAAATGATGCCCGTGCCATGGCTGAGGTCCTGAAGACCTCAGGGTTTGAAGTAGTTCTGAAGGAGAATGTCCTGAATCAGAATGAGATGAAAAAGGCTGTGCGCGAGTTTGGAATGAAATTGAAAACAGGAGGGACGGCCTTATTTTATTATTCCGGTCACGGGATGCAGGTTAATGGATTCAACTACCTCATACCCACACAGGCCGTGATGCATATTGAGCAGGAGATTGAATATGAAGCTCTGGATATGGGATTTATCCTTGCCTATATGGAGAGCGCGAAAAGCAGCGTGAATATTGTGATACTGGATGCCTGCAGGAACAATCCTTTTTCAAGATCCTTCAGGGATACCAAACAGGGCCTCAGTACGATGGTGGCTCCCACCGGTACTTTGATTGCCTATTCCACTTCACCCGGTTCTGTGGCATCTGACGGGGATCAGGAATACGGATTATATACCAGGGCATTGCTGGAGCATATGCAAGAACCGGGAGTAAAGGTGGAGGAGGTATTCAAAGGGGTGAGGGCCGAGGTGCTGGAACACAGCGGGGGACAGCAAACACCCTGGGAGTCCAGCTCCCTGGTGGGCGATTTCTATTTCCGGACCGGTTCCGGTGCCGGCTATGCGGCAATCACCGTAACACCGGTCCAGGAACAAAAGCAGGAACGGGAACCGGAACAGGTAAGTACCAGTGAGCTTACCCAGGCCGTGGAGGAGGCTTTCACCGAACCGGAGACCCGGACAGTTGAGGAAATCCCAAAGGAAGCCTATAAAAACAGCGGGATTAAGGTTCCCTTCACCTGGCGGGCCACGTCCGATGGCACCTTTTACCTCTGGGTAGAGAAAGTGGATATCAGTCCGGCGACTTTTTACGAACTACACGGGAACAATTTGCATGTCTACCATCCGGCGAGCAAGCGGGTCTTTATTTTAAAATCTTTTGTGCAAAGGCTGGATGGGAGTTCCCACAGGGGCGTTACCTTCGATTAATTGAGTATTTTAGGGCTGGCAATTATTAAAATTTATACCCATGGCAGTCCGTATTTCTCTTCTATCTCTTGGCTTACTCTTATACCTATCCACTCAGGCTCCTGCTCAGAGACACCCTGCAAATGGGGATCAGCTAGCCCATACCTTCTCCATAGTGGCCAGAGACACTGCCACCGGACAGATGGCCATTGGGGTTCAGAGCCACTGGTTTTCAGTAGGAACCATCGTTTCCTGGGGCCGCTCCGGCGTTGGAGTGGTAGCCACCCAATCCTTTGTGAATCCGGCCTATGGCCCTAAGGGACTGGATCTGATGTCCGGGGGGGAAAGTGCCGAAGAGGCCTTGCAGCTTCTGGTGGAAGCTGATCGCGGAAGGGACTACCGGCAGGTGGCCTTTCTGGATTCCAGGGGGTCTGTTTCGGCGTATACCGGTAAGAGTTGTATAAGCTTTGCCTCACATGCCATTGGGGATAACTATTCGGTTCAGGCCAATATGATGCTTAATGAGGATGTGGTTCCGGCCATGAGTAAGGCTTTTCTGGATCATGCCGGCCTTCCATTGGCCGAAAGGGTGCTTAAGGTTCTGCAGGCAGCCCAGGCTGCAGGTGGGGATATCCGGGGGAAACAGTCAGCCGCCCTGATCGTGGTGGGACCTGAACCAATGGAGGAGGTGTGGAGGGATCATCTGGTCGATCTTCGGGTAGATGACCACCAGGATCCCCTGGATGAGCTGGATCGCTTATTGCGTGTCCACCGGGCCTATGAGCACATGAACCGGGGAGACCTGGCCGTGGAACACCAGGATATGGAGGCAGCACTCATGGAGTATGGGGCCGCAGAAAAGATGTTTCCCCGGAACCTGGAGATGAAATACTGGAAGGCCATTGCACTGGCCAATAATGGTCGGATGGAAGAAGCTCTACCCATCTTCGAATACGTTTTTGAGCGGGATGACAACTGGCGGGAACTTACCCGCAGGTTGCCGGATTCCGGATTGCTGACGGTCAGTGATCCGGAACTTCAGACTATTCTAAAGCTCTAGTAGTCAGAGTAATCAGTGGGATAGAGGAGGTATTTTGTAATATTGGAAACGGTATTCTGATACCTTTCCAGGTTCTTCATCCTATCCCATTCGGGATGAATCCCGAAGTTTTCCCAGTTCTTCTTCTGAGCAGTGGTGTCTGCATGGGCGGTCATATAGATCAGGTGGGGCATATACGCACTGGAAAGTACTTCACCAAAGAATACCGGATTGAATTTTAAGTCCTGGAAGAGAGCAGATTCCCCCTCGTTAAACATCTCCACCTTCAGGTCATAGAGTTTTTCAGTGGCAGCTTCATAGCTTCGGAGCTCATAAACCCTCTCTGACCGGGGTGTGTTCAACTCAGGTAAGACTAATTTTGGCGTTGCACTGAAAGAGCGAAGAATCATGCTTTCCATACGGGTGTAGGGAGGGGCATCGTGCGGGGCGTTTATGTAATCCTTGGCGGATTGCTGGTATTCAGTGTCGTTTTTCAATAGTCCCGGAAAATCTTCAAACTGACTCAGAGAAAGGAATGGGGTCAGGACCATCAAAAAGTTCTCCCGCTCATTGAGCCCTGCAATGGGTTTAAATACCCCAACATTCTTTATCCCATTGCGGTGGAAGGCAGGAAGCAAGGCATTCTCCAGATAGACATTCAGAAGGGCTTCCTGTTCTTCTGTATCGTAGTTGTAAATTTTCAGTTGGAAGTAGTCCAGAACGAGTTCGTCCTTTTGTTCAGGTTCTGTGCTTACCTGGCAGGAGGTGAGGCTTACTACAGCAAAGGCAATCAGAAATAAGGGGGCTCTTTTCATAACAATAGTCTTTGATTCAGCTTAAAGATAGGAAAGATAAGCCTGGGAAAGTGCATTCTTTTGGATCGACAGGTGAAAAACTCATAACTTGTGGCTTATAAAAATCCCTGCCATGAAGTTTTCAAACATTTTTGTAACTGCGCTCTGTTTTTTTCTGGTTTCATGCACCAGCGATCAGGATCCGGATATTGCACTAATAGAAAGTATTGAAAACAATCTGTTCCCGGCAGTAGTTATCGAGGACGAAGAGCAGGCAGGAATGAATATACATGACCGGATGGAGCACTATCATGTGCCGGGAGTCAGTATTGCATTTTTGAATGGAGGTAAGATCGTCTGGGCAAAAGGATATGGGTATACCTGTGCCGACAGTAGCAGGAGCGTTGATGAGAACACACTTTTCCAGGCGGCATCCATCAGCAAACCGGTGGCTGCCATGGCAGCTCTAGCCCTGGTGGAAGAGGGAAAGCTGGGTCTGGATGAAAATGTTAATCTATACCTTCAGGACTGGCAGGTAGAGGAAAACAGGTTTACAGAACAAGAGAAAGTTACCCTGAAAAGAATCCTGTCCCATAGTGCCGGGCTGACTCTTTCTGGTTTTGCAGGATATGCATTTGGGGAGGAGGTGCCAGGCATTGTCCAGATACTCAATGGAGAGGAACCAGCCAATTCGGGAAGGATTTTTCCTGATACCATCCCAGGGCTGCAATACAGCTATTCAGGCGGCGGCTACACCATTATGCAAAAAATGCTGTGCGATATTACTGGAAAGGCCTTTCCGGAACTGATGGAAGAAATTGTTCTTTCAAAGATTGGTATGAACTCCAGCACCTATGAACAACCCCTGCCTGAAGCTTTATGGGAGAATGCTGCCTGTGCTCATCAGGCAGGAGGTGAAATGATCGAGGGAAAATGGAATACCTATCCTGAGATGGCTGCTGCAGGACTCTGGACCACCCCTAGCGATTTGCTAAAGTACGCTATGGAGGTGCAAAAGTCCTTTGCCGGAGAATCGAACCAGATCCTCTCCCGGGAGATGACACTGGAGATGCTGACTCCACAATTGAATAACCATGGACTGGGACCTGGGGTAGGGGGTTCAGACGACTCTATAATCTTCAGCCATGGAGGATCAAACAGGGGCTTCAGATGTCGATTGCTGGCTTTTACCAAACAGGGCCAGGGCTTTGCTATCATGACCAATGGAGATCGCGGTGGAGAGTTAATGAATGAAATCCGGCGCTCCTTCGCAGTAACTTACGGATGGGACTACAAAATGGAAGTCAAATCCATTTTTCCTCTCAAAACAGAGGAGCTTGAGGCACTGACAGGGCAATACCTGCTTCGCCTGGACGACCAGGAATTGATCCTCGAGATCTCCCTGTTGGAAAATCATTTGAGAGTTGTTCAATTGTGGGATGATCTTCCTTATGAAATGTACCCGGAATCGGCCACCCGGTTTTTTAACAGGGAGGATGGGACTGTCTTTGAGTTTTCAGTGGATGAAACCGCCGCTGTGGATGGCATCACGATCTTTGCAGGATCCCAGCTTTATTTCTGCAGGAAAATATAATCAACTATTGAGGCAGCATGGGAAACAGGCGGAGGATCTCCTGGTCATCAGGCTGTTTTCCATATTCACAAATCTCAAATCCTTCGGCATGGTTTACCGAATTCCCTTTTTCGCCATACCACTTTATCAGACTTTCCCTGGTTGAAGGTCCGGGTCTGAAGGTCCTTCGCTTACCCAGGTACTCCAACCTTCCTGCCTCATCTTCCGGGATCTGATCCAGGGTCCCTGCAAGCCAGGGAAGCCAGTCAAAATACTGAGAAGCATGGGCGGCCATTCCATAGATCTTTTTTTCAAATACCTCATCTATATCAATTGCAATATCTGCTTCAAAGGGATTTGGCTTTTGAAAACGGTCTTCAGCAAAGACAAAAACCGGGTTTTTCTTCAGTGCGGGTATATCGGGGGCAATGTTGGGAACCACCACCATGAAGGCTGCATCCTGCATTAAAATGGCTGTATACCTGTGATCCGGATGGTAATCGTTGGGCCGGGGACCAATCACAAGATCGGCGTTCCATTTCCGGATTTCCCGGATCACTTTCAGCCGGTTTTCGAGTGTGGGCATCAACTCCCCATCGTGGTTATCCATAACCACGTATTCCTTCACCCCAAGTCTCTTTCCTGCTTCTTCTGCTTCGGCCATCCTGATTTTGGCCAGCGCACCACCTCCCTTGGCGTAATGACCGGCATCCCCATTGGTAAGGGATACAAACTTCACATTATGTCCCAGTTTGGCATAGAGTAGGGCCACACCGCCTGCATCGCCTTCACAATCATCGGGATGGGCTCCCAGTACAAGGATATTTAAAGGTTCTTCCTGTGCAAACAGGAACGCTGCTGCCAGTATCAGGCAGCTTATAAAAAGTATTCTTTTCATGCTTATCTTGTCTCTTAAATAAGTTTCATGGCATCCGGATCCCACTTCACCGGTGCACCTTTGTAGTAGCTCTCATTGGCAAGCAGGGCAGCCCCGGCAGCACGCAGCCCAAAGGTGGAGTCTTCAATGATCTCACCCTGGCCACGAATGGCCTCGAAAAACCGAAAAAAATGATCGTAATGCCCCCCCTTGTAACCGGAGGGTGCCTCCCAGGTCGTTTCACCTGTATTCAGATCCCTGGTTCTTGTATTGGCAAACTGCTTGTCATAGGCGGAAATAATTTCTTTCTGAGTTTCTTCGGTGTAGGATATGAGGGAATACCCTCCGGGTTTCATGCCCAGCTTTGACCGGACAAGCTTTACCTGGTCTGAGCCCACATGCATTTCACCTTCGGTACCTACCAGGCGGAAGCCATAACCCTCACCGCTGCCGGCAATAAAATTGACCCGGAAAGCCGCATTAAATGCCGCATGGGTCTTGGTTTCCGGGTAATCATAGAGGGTGATGCTAACATCCGGCACATCGCGGCCGTCGTCCCAATAGCGCAAACCGCCTGTTGCCTGAGCCCTGTTGGGTCCATTGGAGCTGATTACAAAATTCAGGGTGGAAAAGGCATGCACAAAGAGATCGCCGGCCACCCCCGTTCCATAATCCCTATAATTTCTCCATCTGAAGAAGCGCTTCAATTCATAGGGCACTTTTGGAGCACTTCCCAGGAAAGTGTCAAAATCAACCGTATCCGGAGTTGCATCGGGCGGGATGGGATAATTCCAGGCTCCCTCTGAAGAATAGCGGTCGTTGAACATATCCAGCATCACAATTTCCCCAATGGCCCCGTCTTCATAAAGTTTTTTGGCTTTTTCATTTCCCAGCGAAGACATTCCCTGGCTTCCCACCTGCATCACCTTGCCTGATTTTTTATGTGCTGCCAGAAGCTCATGCCCCTCTTCGAATTTCTGTACCATGGGTTTTTCACAGTAGACTGCCTTACCCGCTTTCAGGGCTTCTATGCTGATCCGCTTGTGCCAGTGATCCGGGGTAGCTATAATGACTGCGTCCACATGGTCCAGATCCAGGATCTCGCGATAGTCCCGGGTGACAAAAAGATCTTTACCCCAGAGTTCCCGGGCCCTGTCACGTCTTCCCGCGTACAAATCACAGGCAGCCACCAGTTTTACACCAGGAACCTGCAGTGCCGCTGTGCTGTCATAAATGCCCTGGATCCCGGTACCAATCAGAGCCAGGTTGAGATGATCATTTGCTGCAAAAGTTTTTGCTGCATAGGACCTGGCATCCAGCAAAATATTTTGCCTGTAAGCTCTGGAAAGCACTGCCGGAGCTGAACTTACGGCAGCAGTACCCAGTACCGCTTTTTTAAGGAAAGATCTTCTTGAGTTTTGCTTATCGGACTTTTTCATTTGAATATGGAGTGATTAAAAGATTAAAAGGTGAACCTCCTGAGGAGTATCAATTGTATTGAAGATTATTGCATTTTTTCAGCTCTATGCGTGCAATGGAGCTTGTTTGTTTTCCGCTGCAGAAGTATTCCTGAAGGTCAAATATATTGCCCAAAGTGCAGGGAACGTCCAGTTTTTTAGGGTAAATAAGCTCTTTCATGGCGGAGAAATAAGTCAGGATCAAAATAGAAAATAAAATCCTGATCTGAAACTTAAAGCTGTGTAAAGGACAAAATTTTCGGCATATTTACAGACGGGACAAAATACAAAGCTTTACGGAGATGGATATATACAACGACAAGCGTGTGGTTCTGACATTGGATGCCGGTGGAACAAATCTGGTGTTTAATGCATTCAAAGGAGGTAAGCCGCTCCTGAAGGGGATCCGGAAAGATGCTCATGCCAATCATCTGGAGCGTTGCCTGGCCAATATGAGGGCTGGCTTTCGGGAAGTCATGCAGGAACTGGAAAACGAGCCGGAGGCCATCAGCTTTGCCTTCCCTGGTCCGGCAGATTATTCCAGAGGCATTATTGATAACTCCAACAATCTGCCGGCCTTTAAAGGGGGCGTGCCCTTAAAAAGTATCCTGGAGGAGGAATTTGCTTTGCCAGTATTCATTAACAACGACGGAGATCTTTTTGCATATGGCGAGGCACTGGGTGGACTGCTGCCTGAGATCAATGCCAGACTGGAAGCTTCCGGGAGTCCCAAGAGGTACAAAAATCTGGTGGGATTTACCCTGGGTACCGGATTTGGTGCCGGGTTTGTATCCGATGGCCGGCTTATTAGCGGAGATAATGTAACCGCAGCCGAGGTCTGGCTCTTCAGTAACAGGCACAGTCCGGAAGTTAACGCGGAGGATGTGGTCAGTATCCGGGCCGTGCAGAGGGTTTATGCGGCCGGAGCAGGGATCGGATACCCAAACGAACTGGAACCCAAGGATATTTACGAAATCGCCCTGGGAAAGAGGAAAGGAGACAGGAAGGCTGCCTTGCAGGCCTACGAGGAGACCGGACGGGCGCTGGGCGACACGGTGGCCAATGTGCTTACTTTTATTGATGGAATTGCAGTGATCGGAGGTGGCATCACAGGGGCAAGCGAGCTATATATGCCGGCACTCATGAAGGAACTGAATTTTAAATATCATCCGTCAAATGTGGATGAAATGCCAAGGCTGGTGCAAAAGGTTTTCAACCTGGATAGCGAGGAGGACCGGAACAGTTTTTTTAAAGACTACTCAAAAACCCTTCAAATTCCCGGGACAGACCGTTCCGTCTCCTATGATCCTCTTCCCAGGCTGGCCATTGCTACCAGTAGCAGGGGGGCCAATGAGTCTATTGCCCTGGGGGCCTATGCCTATGCCCTGAACCAGATCGGAGGCTGATAACTCTGACTAAAATCTCCGTTTCAGCAGTTTGATCAGGATATAGGCAAGGGCGGAGACAAGAACCATGACCGGCAGCCAGAGTTTATCTATGGCCCACTGGTGATCAGTTATTCTGGTGTCCACCAGATCAAAAAGAAAGAAGACTACAAATAAGGCCAGGAATCCGTTCTTCTCCTGCTTAAGTACTTTTCTCCACAGGAAGGGAGAATCGGAGCTCTGCCAATTTAGTTTGAAGGGGATAAAAATAGGAGTGCTTGCCGTCCATTTTAAATAGGCATCCCCGAATTTCTCTCTCAGAAATTCCTCCTCGGCAAATACGATCCTTTCATAGTAGATCCAGAAAAACAGGGTAAAAATTCCCACAAACCAAAGATTACAGGGGAGCATGGCAATGCCCAGCCACATAAAATAGTTACCCACATAAAGAGGATTTCTGGAAATGGAATATAGCCCTTTCGTATTGAGCATCTCAGCCACCTGTCCCTGGTCGGTGTTTCGCCCGGAGGTGTTCTTTCCGCTGAAGCCCACAGCATGAATCCGGATGGCTAAACCCAGTAGACTCACAAATATGGCCGGATCTTCCATCCAGTTCTGATCTCTGTCTCCAAAAAGGATCATGGCCAGGCCACAGATGAGGAGTATCAGCGGGAAATAACTCCGGTACCGGAACAGGAAGTCCCCCTGGATTTTTAATTCTTCTCGTAAGGCCATGGTTCAATTTTGAGTTTTTTAAGCAATCACCGTTCGGAGGCCAAATGTATGAAAGTTATCTCTGTCCGAAAAACAGTCCTTCTGCCTCCCCAATGATTAATCCCGCTTTCATCCTAATTTAATCTCATTTTCATAGCTAACAAGCTAATTTGATATACTTTTGCCTGGTACAAAAAAAATACTTATGAAAGTTAAAGCTTATTTTCTGGCGATGATATTTGTTTTGCTCTCCTGTGAGCAGGATGCGCAGGAAATTATCAATCCTGCGGATGACAGGGTCAAGCCTGATATACAAACACTTCCCATGAGATTTGGGAAAGACAGTGTTCCCTCCCTACGAAGCGTCATTGATCCCTCCTTTCAGGCTGAACTGGAGCAGGTAATTAACAGTAACGCCAAATGGAAAAGACTGATCAGCCAGCGCAGAATGGCGGTTGGGATGGTTGATCTGAGTGATCCTTACAATCCCCTATATGCAAGGATGAATGGCAATGTGATGATGTATGCTGCCAGCCTCCCTAAGATAGGGATCCTTCTGGCCACCATGGATGCCCTTGAGAAAGGAGAACTGGAAGATACTCCGGAAATCAGAGAAAAGATGCGTCTGATGATCAGCAAATCCAGCAATGTGGCAGCCACCGAATTAATGGATATGCTGGGATTCGAGAAAATTGAGAGTGTGCTTCAGGATCCCCGTTATGCCCTGTATGATGAAGATTACGGCGGTGGCCTTTGGGTCGGCAAAAGATATGCTAAAACCGGCGAGCGACGCCCGGATCCTCTCGCAGGGATCAGCCACGGGGCCACTGTTTCACAGGTCTGCCGCTATTATTACCTGATGGCCTATGGAAAACTGATCTCCCATGAAAGGTCTGAGCAGATGCTGGAAATGATGGCGGATCCGGAACTGCATCATAAATTCGTGGCCAATCTGGAGCAGATTGCTCCTTCAGCCAGACTCTACAGAAAATCAGGGACATGGAAAACCTATCATGCGGATTCGGTATTGGTCTGGGGTCCCGAACGTAGGTATATTCTGGTCGCATTGATTGAGGATGTGGAGGGTGAAAAAATCATGAGAGATCTTGTAGTGAAGGCAGATAATCTGTTGAAATCACGATAATACCTGTATTTTAGGTAATCTAAAATTACCTTATTTTACAGCGTACTTCAAACCATGAATATTGAATCATTTTTAAAAAGGACCTTTGATATTCGGGAAGGTGAGATGCGCAGGGCGCTGCTGATGCAGTTAAACATATTCCTGCTCATTACCACTCTGCTTATTATAAAACCCACCATTAATTCCCTTTTTCTTACAAATGTTGGAATTGAAAGACTGCCCCTTGCCTTTATTCTGGTGGCTTTGGGGGCCGGGATCATTATGTCCTTCTATTCCAGGTGGCTGAGGACTTACCCGCTTCAGAAAATCATCCAGAATACCCTGCTGATCTCGGTGGTTACCATTACCGTTTTTGCTCTCCTGTTGCGATTTAATTATGTGGAAACCTGGGTCCTGTATCTGATCTATGTCTGGGTGGCTGTATTTGGGGTTCTGGTTGCATCGCAGTTCTGGATTTTTGCCAACATCGTGTTCAATGCCCGGGAAGCCAAACGACTATTTGGTTTAATCGGAAGCGGAGCCATTACCGGTGGAATATTCGGCGGTTACCTGGCCTCCCTGCTGGCTCCGGTCATCGGAAGTGAAAACCTTTTGTTTGTTGGGGCAATTTTTCTATTCCTTGCTATTTTTGTCAACCGCTCCATCTGGCTCAGCCCTGAACTGGACGATATAAGCTTTCAGGCTCACAAAAAGCGGGTGGATAAAATGGCGGAACGCCCCCTCCGCTTGATCAAAGATTCCAAGCACCTCACCTACCTGGCGCTGATCACCATATTTGGGGTCCTGGTCGCACGCCTGGTTGATTTTCAGTTTAGTGCCATATCCTCATCCAAAATTGCAGATGAGGATGAGTTAACGGCTTTTTTCGGATTCTGGTTTTCCAATTTCAATATCCTTTCTCTGGTGATTCAGCTTTTCCTTACAAGAAGGGTGGTTGGAGTTTACGGTGTTGGAATTTCTCTTTATATTCTTCCCGCCGGCCTGTTGATAGGCGCGATGTCCGTGCTTTTTATTCCCGGGCTCTGGTCGGCTGTTTTTATCAAATCGGTAGATGGCAGCCTGAAGCAATCCATTAATAAATCGGCCATCGAACTCCTGGTCCTCCCGGTTCCTACAGAAATCAAGAATCAGGCAAAGACATTCATAGATGTTGTAGTGGACAGTTTTGCCACCGGGCTCAGTGGAATCATACTGATCACCCTGGTCAATGGAATGGATCTTTCGGTCCGTTTTATCAGTATGATTATCCTCTTGCTGGTTTTCCTCTGGTTCTATTATGCCACCAAGGTCAGAAAAGAATACGTTTTGCTGTTTAAACACAAGCTAAGGCAGTTCGATGACGTGGGGGCAGAAGCCTTTAATATCTCTGATGAGTCCGTTTATGGCGGGATAAAGCGAGTGCTCGAACAGGGAACTGAGAAGCAAATCCTTTTTATGCTGCATCACACAGAGGATATCTGGCATGAAAAACTATTCCACAGCCTTCGAAACCTTCTGAAGCATGACAATCCGGAGATCAGAGCGGAAGCTTTGAGAAGGTTGTATACATACAAGGCAGAAAGCCCTCTTCCGGAGGTTCGCTTAATGGTTCATGATCATGATTATCACGTGAAAGTGGCAGCCATTGAATATTTGATAGAACATGCAGCTGACCAGCGAGAAGGACTGATTGCCAAGTACCTGGGGGATAAAGACTATCGGGTTAGCGGCGCAACTATTCTCAGCCTGGTCAATGAAACAAAGGATAATCCTGAGTTAAAAAACCTTTTTCAACTGGAATCCCTGATTCTTGAGCGGATAGAGACAATAAAAAATACCAGCGATCCCGAAGAGCTAAAATTCAGAAAAATCAATCTGCTGCGAATCCTTGGATCAGCAGGGTATACCGAGTATTTCCATATGGTAGGTGAATCTTTCCATTCACGTGATTACGAGATCAGAAAGCAGGCTATTCTGTCAGCTGGTCAAAGCCTCCATCCTGATTTTATACCCCTGTTGTTACTTACACTTAAAGAGGATCCGTTCAAGGATGCAGCTGTAGTATCATTGGCCAACTTTGGAAGTTCTATATCTGAGTTTTTTAAGTCCGAGTTAGCCAGGGCCGATCCCGACTATGATATGATCCGCCAGTTCCCCAGGGTGATGGAGCGGATCGGGACACAGAAATCGGTCACTTTTTTATTTGAGATGCTGAATTTCGGGGATGTGGATGTAAGAGCACAGGCACTGGAATCTCTTACCAGGATAAAGTTGAAATTCCCGCATCTGGTCTTTAACAAGAAGCAGATTATAAAATTCATTCTGGATGAAGCCAAGCTTTATTCGGAGACCCTTTCTGTGATGTATATACAGCAAAAGGGAATTTCAGGGGAGAGTGGAGACCAGTCCAAGGAACGGAACACGGAGGTTTTTGAGGCTACCCGAAGACTGATCCTCCTGCTGGAACATCGTCTGGATGAAAATCTGGAGCGAATGTTTAAACTGCTTGAATTGAAATATCCTCCGGAGGAGATTGATACGGTTTTTAAATATATCAGAAGCGAAAAAAGCGATATACGGCTCAATGCCATTGAGTTTCTCGACAATCTGCTGGAGGCAAGTCTGAAAAAAGTATTGATCCCCATAATAGAGACTGTAACGGTGGAGACTATCACTCGTGATACACTGCTTAACCTGAACGTGAGAATTCCAGATCAGTATCAATGCCTGGATTTATTGCTTCAGGGCAAGGACCGGCAATTGAAGATGGCTGTCATTGATCTGATTGAAGTGCTGAAAGAGAGCCAGTACACAGAGCTTTTGATCCCATTGAGCCATCATGCGGAACCATCCATCAGGGCTTCAACCTTCAGGGTTTTAAAGAAATTATCAAAACTTCGGGGCAAATAGGCCAGCTAAGGCTTTCGAATTGCCCGGTCGATCTTCGTGGCCAGAGCATTGTGATCTGCAGCAGAGTTTCTTTTCAGGACATTGGACATCAGTCCGACCATATACCTGGTACCGTCCGGGTCTTCCACAATGATTACGGAGTTCATGTAATTGGACACATTTCCCATGTATTTTTCACAGCTATACCCTTCTTCAGGCCTGCACTGGTAGAGGCTCCCTGATTTAAAATATACATGGGAAGCGCTGAGCGTCGAAGAAGAAGCGTACCTGATTCGCGAGGCGGTCATATACATCAGCCTCTTGATCTCCAGAGACGATGCTTCATCCACCATTTTTCCACGTTCCATGGCTACCAGATATTTCATAAGGCCATAGGGACTGGCAGAACTGCCTCCTGATCCGGGGATTATTTTTTTGGCCTCGCCTGTGAACATACTTCCAAGTTTCCATTCTTCCCTGGTGATCCCGGCCTCGTTAAGTGGATTATTCACCACATCCACAGCCAGTTTCATCAGCTCATTTTTCGGGGTAGAGCTGAAGTACTCGTTGGCCTCTGCTTCGCTGATAAAGGGATATCGTTTTCCGAATACATGCATGAGGATGGCTTCACGCCAGACCACATTGGTAGCCCCGTTGTTACTTGCTGATAACATATGATCGGCCCACTCGTACAGTGAAAACACATCATTTTCATTGATTCTTCTTCTGACCAGGGTTTTGCTCAGTGTGTCAAATACCGGAACGGTGTGTTCGTCATAGACGGCCCATTTCCCTCCCCTTACATACTTCCTTTTCAACAATTCCTGCCTTTTTTCAAAGGAGTCCGGATAGAGCTGCTGCAATTCCTTAAAAAGGCCTGCAATGACCACCAGTTTTCCAACACTTCCTGGCTGGAGCTGTTTCTTTTCCTGGCTGCAAGCATACCTGAGGGGACGGCCCGGACTCATATCCATCACGGTAATGGAATAGCTCTCATGCAGGTTGGGGAAAATGGCCAGGATCGAACTTTGCAGCTTTGGATCCGGTTTCGGGAACTCATTCAGGCTGTCACCCCGGACACCCGTCAGGTTCAGCCTGATATCCTCGATGGACAACTGGGCTCCCTTGATAGGCGGATTTGCCTTGATTTCCCCTTTCAGGACCATTTGAAGATAAAGCAGGCGCCTGATACCTGTCAGACCATATCCATCGATAGGATAGGCATTCAGGCTTTCCGTGAAGATTCCCAGGACGAGTATGAGTAATACGGATAAAGAAAATATATGTTTTTTTGTGCTCATGTCTTTTTTCTGTTTATGGTAATCTAATCATCCAGCCGGACCATCAATTTCTTGCTGTACGCAGGGTTCAGTGAGCCCAGGTAATCAGAGGCAGCGGCATTTTTGTTCTCCACAAAGGGACGAACCTGAAACAGCCAGAGCTTATTGTCCTTGAATCCAAGTTCTATATCAAAGGGTCCGGATGTTTCTATCCCTGGTGTGCCGGGTAATTGTTTCCTGACCTGTGCGGCCAGTCTCATCAGAGCTTCGATATTCTGATTATTCAGGATCGGCATCTCAAAAGAAGTGTATTCTTTGACAGAGCCTCCGCTGGCGGGAAGCCGGATAAAAGAGGGCTCGCGGGCAGGAGAGAGGAGCAGCCTCTCACCCTCCTTGCTTAATAAATAGGATTCCGCAGCCTGTCCGTCAACGGCTCCTCCCGCCCCGCGGTTGAATGCGACAGTCAGATCTTTCTCCTGCTGGTTGCTGATACCCCTTGTGACCATAACGCCGGAATAATCCACATCCACCGTGGGTATGATCAATATGGAAGGAAATACATTTTCAGGGTTCAGCAGGTATTGCTGGCGCCATTTGTAACTGCGCTCCGTGTAGGGGGATGCCCATACATCCCTGATTCCCTGCAGGATTGCCTCCGAATTCGACACATTAAAGACCGTCAGGTTAAGCCCTGCGCCGGTAAATTCCTTCAGATCTTCCATATTGGTATCGCTTCGCAGAAAGACTGGTTGATGGCCCATTTCATGACCAAAGCTGGAAATAAATGAGCTCTTAAGATCAGTCAGGAACTCCTCTTTAAACCCAATCTGCTTTATGGTTTTCCGGAAAGATTCCAACTCTTGAAGCAGGTAGGCTTCAACAGACTGTTCATCTGCTCCGCCCGAACTCATCTGTTCTGCCCTGTCAAAGATCCCCTGGAGGTACTGCCAGTAGCTCACCTCTTTGCCCGGTATGATCTGATCCAGGTGCATGCGGAATATTCCAAAAGGTACCACGATTCCATTTACCACATGATCCGGGAACAAAATTTTCAATTGTCCCAGGTTGGCAGCCTTTGGTCCGCATATAACTCCTGAGGATTTGGCATTAACGGAGGAGAGCGGGATGATCTCTTTGCGGCTCAGGTCTATTTTTTCAACCGGGACAGACACCTTATCCTGATTTCTTTTTCGGGTCTCAATCAGTTTTTTCTCTTCTGAGCTGATCTGATCCAGAGGCTTCATGATTACCGTACCTGCGCTGGAAACAGCATAAAACACTGCCTGTCCGGAATAAGCTTTCAGGTCTTCCAGGTTTTGTGGTGAAAGCACTGCATTTGGGATGCCCAGATTCCGTGCCAGAAGCTGGACATGAGAAACAGTGTTCCCTTCCGAAACGGTGGCAATACCAGCAACGGGTTTCAAATCAGGGGGCGGACTGTTAAAAACGTAGATCTTGTCCCTCTCCACTTCCAGATTTTTGGTGGTCCCGCTTATTACCACCAGTTCCCCGGCAGCAAATCCGGGATTCAGTCCCCTGATGTTCTGCTGCCCCTGAATATCCATAACATGGTTTGAGTCAGGTCTATACCTTACCAGAGTATTCCCCAGTAATTCAACAATATGCCCATAGTGCAGCAGGAGGGAGGATCTTACCCTGTCATCCATAAATCCGTTCACAAGCGTTTCAAATCCTTCGAAGCGATCTACCTCCTCGGTGTACTGTGCCCTGAACATGCCGGTTCCCCATTCTGTGAGCCTTCTTCCAGCATCAAAGAAATCCAGTACTGTTTCAAGAGGAAGCTCAGTTTTCCCGGAAAAGCTAAGTGCGTTGGATATTTGATCCCATTCCCACATCTCCATGTAGCCGCAGCCTGCACATGCCATGCCCAGGGACCTGATACTATTAAGTTGCTCCCGTATGCTTTCAGGTGTGTAATTTGAAAGTTCAAGCATAAGCAGCCGCTCAACTGCTATGGATAGATCCAGCGCAGCCACTCTTTCTCCCGGGCTTTTTAGCGTGGGAAGATCTTCCCTGAGCAGGAACAGGGTGCGGGAGAGCGGGTCAATTCTATAATGCCCCCCCTCAGCCCTGCTGAAGTCGAAAAGTTCTGCGCTAATCTTTTTCCGTAGACCGGATTCGGGATCCAGTCGGGTTACATATTTGTTCAGTTCATTCAGATCAACTGGCTGATAAAGGAGTTTCATGTCAGCTATCAGCTTGGAAAATTTACCAGTCAGATCCTGGTCAAGTTCTTTCGTGTGGGCAGACAAGAATTGCTCCACTTTCATCAGGTCGCCGGCGTCAGGTTGCCCATGAATTTTTACCCTCAGATCCAGAAAAGGAGGGTACTTTTCAGAAATCAACTTGGATACGTTCCGTATCTCCTGGGTCAGGTTGGTATCACCGAAATGGGGAATCACCTTCATGGATTGTCGTATCAAAAAGTAATTCTCGTTCAGAACCTGCTTATCCGCCATCAGCCAGTTGTAGAATTGCATGCCCCAGAAGGCTTCGTCCTCGGCCTGGTAGGCTCCCCTGTAGTACTGGGCCTTTCTGAGAATCCATCCATTGTCGATGGCCTGAAGGTATTTTTCTATTTCATATTGTTTCAGGCGGGAATAAAAGTTGTCTGCATCCCAAAAATCATCGAAGGGGGTTGTGGCGAGAATCTGTCCCAGGAAGAGGTGATTGCTCGATGAAAGGGCTGTTACTTCATCTTTATGCCTGGCCCGTTGAACCCCTCCGGGCTCGGGACATCTTTCCTGGGGAGGGAGAATGGTACCATCCTTACAGTACCACCTGATCTCTTTATAGGGTCCGCGGCTATCCTTTTTATATTGTTCGATCTTTTTTTTGATCTCTTCGTTCTGAATTTGCTGAGATTGAACAGGCAGCTGAATGAGCAGGAGAAGGGCCACGATGGGGAAGGCCCCTTTTAAATATCTATGTAGAATGGTGGGTGATTGTTTCATATGCCTGGGTTTACTGAATGAAAACGAATGGATATGTCCGTTCCTTGCTTGATTACTGAACTTACATGAATTACACCCCCGTGAAGGGTGATTATCTTTTCTGCCAGGGATAATCCTATCCCGTGGCCTTTGACGGCCTTGGCATTGCTGGCCCGGTAGAAGGGTTGGAATACGGACGGGATCTCCTCCTCCGGAATCCCGATCCCCTTATCCGAGAAGCGTATAATGATCTCTTCCTCCCTGCTGTCCAGGTTTATATCGACCCGGTGATCTTCCGAATATTTACATCCATTGTCCATCAGGTTTAATAGGGCGGTCCTGAGCAAAAGCTCATGGCCTTTAATCGTCAGCTTCTCTTCATTATCAATTTGTTCCGAAAAATGTACGTTCACCCTGTACTGTTGCTGTCTTTTCAGGACCTCATTTCTCGCCTGCCAGATGGTATCATCGATTCTTACCCTTTCAAAACCTGTCTCAGGAAACCCGGAACTGGTCTGAGCCAGTAAAAGCAGTCGGTTTGAGATTTGATTCAGGTTCTGAATATCCTCCAGAAGAGAGAGGATTGTTTCCCTGTATTCCTCCTTGCTTCTTTCCTTCATCATAATGACCTCCAGCTGGCCCGTAATCACTGTCAGGGGAGTACGTAATTCATGGGAAGCATTGGCGATGAAATTCTTCTGCGTTAAAAAGGCCATTTCAAGTCGGTCCAGCATTCGGTTAAACGTTCTTGCAAGCCGGGTGATTTCATCATCCCCAGTTCCTTCATCGACTCTGGCATTCAGATTTGAAACCCCAATGGCTTCCGCCTGCAACATAATATGGGAAATAGGATGAAGGGCACGGGTTGCAAAGATCCTGCCGGCAAAATACACAATTACCAGGCTAAGTAAAAATACAATCAGCTGGATCAGGCGCAGATTATTCAGTTTTTGCAAGCCGAATATATCCGTTCCACCCGCAAAAACAACATACTGGGTCATCGAGCTCTCAACATACTGACCCAGAATTTCAAGGGGATTCTGAGCCAGTTGAACTTCACCGTGGACTCTGACCCTATTGATATCTTCTGTTGATATCGTCAGCTGAGCATTATAATCCGTGCTGTACAAAAGCTGATCCTGCATATCATAGATGACTATCTTCTCGTATGGAATGCCAGAGGGACTGACTGATTCGATCTTTTTAAGTGATCCGGCGTCCCATCCACCCGAGTCAATTAAACCCTGGGCCACCACGCGGATCCTGTTCTCCAGCCGGTCATAGAAATCCGCTTTTCTGGTATTCGAAAAGGATATATAAATGGTAAGAGAGGACAGCAATAGGATCAGTGCAAAAATGGCAATAAACTGATAGGCTAATTTTTTTCGAATCTCCATCACGATTCGTTTAAACAGTATCCCAGTCCGATCCGTGTCTGTATTAATTTTGTTTCAAAGCCTTTATCGATCTTCTTTCGTAAAATATTAATATAGACATCTATAATATTGGTACCTGTATCAAAGGTAATCTCCCAGACGCTTTCAGCGATTTCCGCCCTGGATACCACTTTCCCGTTGTTTTTCATCAAATATTCGAGCAGGGCGAACTCCTTGGAGGTCAGCTGGATGTTTTGTTCCCCTCTGATGGCAATTTTTTTATCCAGGTCAAGTTGCAGGTCGCCCACATTTATCCGGTTGGATGCATGGCTCGTACCTGTTCTTCTTTTGGTCAGTGCTTTTATTCTTGCCAGAAGTTCAGCAAATTCAAAGGGTTTGACCAGGTAATCATCTGTTCCTGCATCAAAACCTGCAATTTTATCCTCCATGGATCCCAAAGCGGTCAGCATCAGCACAGGGGTGTCAATGCCCTGGTTACGGATGCGCTTGCAAAGCTCAAATCCGTTGATGTAGGGGAGAATAACATCGATAATCATCAGGTCATACCCCCTTTTCAAGGCCAGCCTTTCCCCTATTTGCCCGTCATAGGCAAGCTGTATCTCATATCCCTGTTCCTCCAGCCCTTTTTTTATGAAGTCTGCTACTTTGGGTTCGTCTTCAACCAGAAGGATGTTCATGTTTGAATCTTATACATTAAAATTTAAAAAAAACTGCTTCATCGCGGGTACACGGTGAAGCAGTTTTTATATTTCATATTATACTTATTGGTTTTCCAGGGCTGCTGCAGGCTCCATAAGCTGGAAGAACTGGTCCAGCTCAGGTAAAATAATAATTTCTGTTCGCCTGTTGGCCTGTCTGCCATCCACAGTTGTATTGTCCTCTTTGGGGATATATTCGGATCTTCCGCCTGCTGTCATCCTCTCGGGTGCAATGTTATGCTTTTTCTGCAGGGTACGCACCACCGAGGTGGCCCGCTTGACACTCAGGTCCCAGTTGTCAGCCATGCAGTCGGTTGAAATGGGAACATTATCGGTATGACCTTCAACCAGGATCTCCAGGTGATTGTGGTCATTGAGCACCCTGGCTATTTTACCCAGAACGGCATCTGCCTGTGCGTTTATCACCGCACTTCCGGACTTAAACAGAAGTTTGTCCGATATGGAGATATACACCACCCCTTTTTTTACTTCTATGGTGATATCTTCATCCCCCACATCTGCCAGAGACCGTTTGAGATTCATAACCAGCGCCAGGTTCAAGGAGTCCCTGTGCCTGATGGTGGAGGTAAGGTCCTTGATATACACATTCTGGTCGTTCAGGGCCTCCAGTGATTTGCTGATACTCTCCGCACCCGATTTACTGACCACTGCGAGATCCGCCAGCCGGTCAAGAAGGTTTGTATTAGTCGACTTGAAATACTCCAGTTGTTGCTCCAGAAGAGCCACATTATTTTTTTCATTTGCCAGCTGAGTTTCCAATCGCAGAATGGAATTGGAAAGGTCCTTATTTTCACTTTTCAGGTCATTGCTTCTGGATTCGCATTCCGCCAGTCGCTCTGAGTATCCCATAGATCTGTCCTGTTCCATGGTCAATTTCTTCTTTGCGACGCAGGAGGAGAATAAGAGTGGGATCAAAAGCATTGAAATTCCTAGATAAGACTTCATATTTGAAAAAGTTTAAAATTTATTTATTTCCGGGCCTAAAATTAGCCCTGCGTGATGAATGCACCATGAAGATGACATTAAAAGAGGATTAAAATCAGCAAAGGATCAGTTCAGGAGAAGGACCCGGATGTTCCTCCATCTGACCTGATATGGGGCTGGATTGTCGCCCACATCATGTACCTGCAGTCCAATGATACCCTGGTCGCTCAGTCCATCCCGAAACTCGGCCACCACCACTCCGTTAACCATGGTCTTTATGGAATCGCCCTTACACTCGATCCGGTAGGAATTCCATTGTTTACTTTTAAATGCCTTGCTCTCCTTGGAGCCCTGCCGGGGCCACCAGGGAAGCATGGCACGCCGGGCCTCATCATAAAC
Organism: uncultured Bacteroidales bacterium; assembly: GCA_963792395.1. GTDB lineage: Bacteria > Bacteroidota > Bacteroidia > Bacteroidales. Next base: position 383,996 of record CAWBWE010000008.1, on the reverse strand, counting down.
GCCTCCCGAGCCTCCGCCTGCAGCTATCTCGACCTGGTATCCGTACACCCTGTCGGCCGGAATGGTCGTTGGCTGGTAGTTGCCCTCTTCGTTCCTGAACCAGAAAACCAGTTCCTGTGGTGCAATCTGACTCCGGAACTGCACTCCGGAATTCAATTCCTCATCCTCCAGGAGCACCTCAAAATCCAGGATAAAATCGCTGAATTCACTGCTGGTGCAGAGAAAGGAGTTGGGACTGTTGGGGACTGCCTGTCCCACAATGGTCCCATCTTCAACCCGGTAGATGGCATGTCCGCTGTGAACGGACCAGCCTTCCAGGGTTTCCCCGTCAAATAAGCTGATCCAATTATCCTGTGCTGCTGTTGTTTGATTCAGAACAAAAAGGAAAAGGAGGAAAGTTAGGGATAGGCGTAACAATTTTTTCATGACCTGGGCTTTACCGGTTAGGGTACGAAGTTACGAAACAAACGGAAGATGAAAGGGATATATTTTATAACGCCAGGAATTATTGCTTCAGGATTTTCCTTGTGCCGACAAAGCTGCCGTCCACGCGGAGCTTAAGGAGATAAAGTCCCGGCTGAGGCATGGCCTGGCTGAGTATATCCGCCCCAAAATAGAGCTCCTGTGAACCGTAAGTCAGATCAAAGGTGGCCCGGTAGGTGCTTTTGGCAAGCAGGTTGATAAATTCTATCTCCAGTTCAGACTCCCGGTCCGCATAAAGCACCAGCGTAAGCTGATCTGTCACCGGGTTTGGGAAGAGATTCAGATCCAGCCCTTCCAGGTCCGTCCCCTCTTCCGCGGAATAGGGGTACATATAGCCATCCAGCTTGCTGTCCATCCAGGCGATCCGCTCAGATATCCAGCCTTTCAGATAGGCGATCTCATTTTCATAAGAGCCTCCCACATAATTATTCGCCCAGATATACTGGTCCAGTACGGGAAATGCCTCGAAATTCCTTTGCTGGGCATCGGCCAGCAGGGTGGTGAGTGAATCAATGACCTGGTCCACCCGGTTATCCGACAGGATGCTGCTTCTGTATCCCTTCCAGGAAGTGACCAGCTGATTGAAAAAGTCCGGATCCTTTCTTAATTTTGATCCACCAGAAGGGATTGGACCAGTAATCTTCAGGGAGCTTCGTTTCGCATTGCCAGCCATAACTGAGGGAGGCATTGTAATAATCCGCATTTCCAAATCCGAAGTTAAAATCCCAGACGGGTCCGGCTTTTATGGGGCTCACCCTGTCCAGTTTGTCTTTGTCCTTGTGTAAATAAGTACTGATCCGGTACCCGTCCACATTCTTGGCCAGTTCGTTCACCAGGAAGAAATCGATAAAGGACTGCATATCGATGTAGGGCTTATAGCCCAGCACCGGGTCGTAAAAGCGATCTCCCGCCAGGGCATCTTCAAACTCAGTCACGAAATTCCTGATATAGCTTTTTTGCTCCTCGGCTATCACCTGGGATTCAGGGTAGTGATAGATCATCCGGATCTCATTTCCATCAATGGCCGGATAGGGAGAAACCCAGTTTTCTTCATCCCAATCCTGTTTATCCAGTTTGAAGATATATCCCCCGGTCACATCCCGGCCGGATATTTCCTGGGGTTCCAGATTTCCAATATCCAGCCGGAAGGTGTCCCGTTTGATCTTTTCCATCAATACATAGACTCCGGAATAGCTATCGTTAATAAAAAGTTCACAGAGCCGGGTTCTGGGCGCATACTGTCCCGTCTCGCGGGCAAAGTGATAGGCCAGCACGTTTCGAATCAGGGATTTGTCGGAATAGGGGCCATGCAGCACCCAGTCATTTTCCACGGGCATACCCAGCAGTGAGACATTGTTATTCGCCCCATTTTCCAATCGGGTTTCCAGTCCGTATCCTTTTTTGGCATAGCCCTGCGAACTGGCTCCCCGGAGCTCTATCCCTATTTTTCCGTCGTAGTCGTTAAAGGTGCCGGGATGCTCATTGAGGCCCGATCCATTATTCACGATGCCCATATGGGCCGTTATTTTTGGTTCATCCGGTATGGCCTGGCCATTTTCCGTAGTAATCACCAGGATGGGCAGGTTGCTTTCAAAGGGTGCATCGGGATCTCTGAACCAGCCCGGGACCTGGTAATAAACAATGCTGCCTGCATCAACTCTCGCCTGAAGAAAGGGAGCCAGTGAAAAATCGCTGGAGGTGGGATTTACATTAATGCCCTGCACCGCTAAGACATTTTCACCCTCAAGCAGGTGGCTGCCGGATATTCCCACCCGTGAAGGCTGCCCGCCTGTATACATGCGTGCTTCCTGGTCAATGGTGGGGGTATAATCGTAAGGGGGAAAGTCTGTTTCCACATTGAAGGATCTGGAAACAAGGGAACCATTCAGATAAACCACATAGGCATCGTCATAATCGATATCCAGGAGCAGACTGTCGATAACTGATCGGTCGGCAATGGTAAACGAATGCCTGATGTAAAGTGAATAATTGACGGTGAGAACCGTGGTATCATCTCCATCCCCAAACCCAAAGCTGCCCTTTGCTGCATTCCACGAGCTATCATCAAATCCATTGGTGTACCAGTCGGCAGGGGCCGGTGAATCACCAATAAGATAGTTCCAGGTAAAATCAGCTTTTACGAGCGTTTCCCAGTGAGGCTGTGCCAGAAGTGTGGCTCCGGCAGCGCATATAAAGAGGAAAAGGATAATTCTTTGCATGAACAGATCGCTTAATGGAATTTATCCCAAATATAGTAAGCTTATGGGCTATATAGCGAAATAAATTATTGGGAATCATTTTAAGTTAATATTTTGCGGGATGAAAAAATTAATGATCCCATGCCTGGTTGTATTGCTTTTCACAGCTGTGAACTCTATTGCACAGGAGAATGGAGAGCAATTATGGACCCGGTTCAGAGGATCAGACGGGATGGGTATGGACTTGCATACTGTTCTTCCCGACACCTGGGATTCCACTGCTTACAGGTGGGTGACAAAATTGCCCGGCGTTGGACATGCATCCCCTGTGGTCTGGGAGGCTACCATTTTTGTCACCAGCGCGGATGATGCCAATGATGTGGGGCTTGTGATGGCGATTGATGATCAGACAGGAAATATCCTTTGGCAAACGGAGTTCGTGGTAGCAGACCTGGCCATGCACGTAGACAATAACCTGGCTTCTGCCACCCCTGCAGTGGATGAACAGCAGCTATATGTGATCTGGTATTCAAAGGAAAAAACAATCCTGGCTGCGCTGACACACAGTGGGGAGCTTCAATGGCAATCTGAATTCTCCGGAATAGAAGCCCGTCATGGTGGAGGTAGTTCCCTGGTTCTTACGGAGAATTCCGTAATATTTACCCTGGAACAGGAGGAGGGCAGTTCCTTTTCAAGTGCCTGGCTGGCTGTGGATAAAGTCTCCGGCGAAATTGCCTGGGAACTGACGCGGGAAACCTGTGCCAGGAATTCATTTTCGACCCCACTCCCGGTTAAGAATGACCTGCAGGAAAGTCAATTGATATTTACCAGCGAAGCACATGGGTTTACCGGAGTTGATCCGGAGACTGGAACGGTTTTATGGGAGAATAAAGGCCTGTTAACTCACCGGGTGGTTGCTTCTCCTGTTTATTCCAACGGTCTGATATTCGGATGCCGTAAGGGACAAGGAATGGTTATTGAAGCGGATCTCAACGCCAGTACCATAGCCGATACAGCCCGCTATTCCCTGCCGCCTAATTTATCGCCCTACGTTCCCACACCCATCGTGGTAAACGGACTTCTCTTTCTATACATGGATAATGGAACGGTAGCGTGTTTAGAGCATGAAAGTGGCAAACTTTTATGGAAGGAACGACCTGCCGGGCCATTTTACGGATCGCCGGTCTGTGTGGGTGATAAGCTCTATTGTGTGACTAAAAAAGGCAGGGTCCTGGTCATCCGGGCCGATTCAAGCTATGAACTCTCGGGCATATATGATCTGGGAGAAGGGAGTTTTTCTACGCCGGTACTGTCCGGGTCCGGGATGATTGTCCGAACATTTTCAAAACTATGGTGCATTAAGAAATGAAGGTATGAGCTTACGGAAGGATTTGTTTTTTGCTCTTGGACTTGTCGCCTTTTTTATTCCCTTTTTTATTTTTAACAGGCTGTTTGAAGCTTACTACCAGTTTAACCTGGAACACGGCTTGTTGATGAGCTTTGTCAAGTTCTTTTTCCTGGCGACCCTTGGTGAGGTGATCGGACTTAGAATTAAAACGGGGACTTACTATTACAAGGGCTTTGGACTGCTTCCCCGTGCCATTGTCTGGGGATTCCTGGGAATGACCATTTATATGGCCTTTGCGATTTTCTCATCGGGAACACCCCTGCTTCTGGAAAAAATCGGATTCAAAGATGCAGGTCTCTTGCTGCAAGGGGATCTGAGCTGGAGGAAGGTGGTGGTTTCCTTTAGTATCTCTGTGGCGCTGAACCTGTTTTATGCGCCGGTCATGATGACTTTTCATAAAATTACAGATATACATATCCTGGAGAATGGGGGGACCTTGCCCGGGTTTTTACGGCCACTGGACTTTGCACGGATATTTAAGGAGATTAACTGGGAGGTACAATGGAACTTTGTATTTAAGCGGACCATCCCCCTGTTCTGGATCCCGGCTCAGACCATCACCTTTCTATTACCCGAGGAGTTCAGGGTGCTATTTGCCGCCTTCCTGGGGATTGTCCTGGGCGTGTTGCTTGCAGTTGCAGCATTGAAGAGCGTCGGATCTTAGTCCGGGATCCGGATTTTACCTAAATTGTGGCAACAAGTTTAACCAAATAAACTATCTGAAATGAAACGCTTTAATATTGTATTTGCAAGTCTTCTGATGCTCCTCTTATCTTTTGCCTGTAAAAACACCCCGGATGGAAAGCTCCTTTTTGGAGAAGACTACGTTCTGGCCACCTATGAAGAGGGGAGCTGGATGATCCAGGAGGATCGGCTGGTAGCCCTGGAAGATCAGGTTGTCTGGGCCCCCGGAGAATATGAAAATTTTGAACTGAAGTTTGAATTCATGAATGAGGACGGAACCAACAGCGGGATCATTGTTTACTGTACAGATCAGGAGAACTGGATCCCCAACTCGGTGGAGATACAGATTGCCGATGACCATGGAAAGTGGGGAAATGAGCGCAAGGATTATCAGTGCGGAGCCATTTTCGGTCACCTCCCTGCCAATGAGCAAAAGGTGGTCCATCCCCCTGGAGAATGGAACCAGATGGAACTTAGGTGTAAGGGTCAGCTCATTGAAGTAGTTTTAAATGGCAAAAAAGTGACCACAATGGACATGTCCCTGTGGACTTCGGGGACCACCAATCCGGATGGAAGCGAGATTCCAAGCTGGCTGCCCACTCCCTTTGCGGAGCTTCCAACTAAAGGATCCATTGGATTCCAGGGCAAGCATGGAGATTCATCTGTAAGCTTCCGTAATGTCAGGATCAGGGAACTTTAGGCTTTTGGCCTATCAGTACCTGTAGGCTGCTTTTTTTAACTGGCTAAGGTTTTTAAAGGGAAAAGGCGGGTCCAGTTCAGCAGCCAGGAACCTGTAAATTTTTACTCTGATTTCGTTGGCGGATTTTGTGTCCATCCGGTCGAAGGAGTGTCCTCCGGGAATTCCCTGGTAGATCTCGTACTGGAATTTCTTATTTTCGGCTTTAAGAGCCTTGATCAGGTGTTCTACCTCCAGGACATTCACATCTTCATCGGTGGTATTGGTGTGAATGAGCAGGGGAGTGTCCTTCAACTTATGTGCGTTCCAGGCCGGGGAGCGCCTGCGGTATTCCTCCACATTTTCATAGGCAGTTTGCCCGATATGATACTCGGCCGAGTAAAGGTCCCGGTAATCCTGGGTTTTGTATCCCATGCGTGTAATCAGGTCGCTCACCGGAACACCGGCAAAGGCCACCTGGTAGTCCTCCGGATGATCAAAAATATTCATCAGGGAGATAAGCCCTCCATGACTCCATCCCATGATGCCCACGCGCTTGCCGTCCACCACAGGGAAGTTTTCAATCATGTAATCCCTGCTGGCCTTCACATCTTCCACTTCCAGTCCGCCGTAATCGATTTTTTCATAATGACTCTTTCCATAGCCGGTACTTCCCCGGTACTCGGCAGCAACAATGATATATCCCTGGGCAATAAGCTCACGGACTATGTGGGTATAGTAGGTTGAGAAATCGGAATGAACTCCCCCGTGGGGGAGGACCATCAAGGGATATTTCTTATCTGGATCTGTATTTTTTGGAATAATGGTGTAAGTCCAGAATTTCACTGGATTCCCGGCTCCCTGTGCGGTGGGATTCTCCTCTTTCCAAAGCGGAGGACCATAGATGTAGACCTTGTCCACCCAGGCCACATCTTCCAGTTTTTGCATCCAGAGAACATCATCAATCTTTTTAGCAAGCGCATCAAAGCTGTGTTCCATGCCTGAAATTTGCCTGTTCAGATGTTCAATTTGTTCCTGGAGTTCTTCATTGGACTGTGCCTGCAGTTGAAAGCCAAAGCAGACAATAAATAGCAGGCAGGTCCCTGCGGTAGTTTTTCTTATCATGGAGCTTTAAATTTTAACGGGTTTAGCTTATGAGCCAGCATGGATTTTTCTTTTATCCTTTACAAACTCCACCCCTCCCGGTATTGCCGCATTACAAATTCATTGGCCGGGTCGAAGTTGGTGATTTTCATATTCTTAGCGTCCCAGAGCAGCTTTTTCCGTCCCGGATAGGAGCTTTCTCCTGATTTGTTCATCTCATACTGATAGCTTCGAATGGCCAGGTTACCCATCAGCACCGCTTCTGTAAATGGTCCGGCATAGGAAAACTTTGAAGCTAAATCCGATTCTTCAACTCCCTTCATACAGGCTTCCACCCAGGCAACGTAATGTCCTTCAGGCACTCTTTTTTCAGTTTTGGGAATCTGTTCCATCTGTTCATTCAGAGATCTTGGAAGAAGCAGGGGTTGCATGCCATGGTTGCCAATCATGATTCCTTTGCTGCCTTCGAAGATCACCCCATTATCCAGATTATGAACTTCATCTTCCTCGACGATCCCTTCCGGCATTTGAGGGCGCAGACCGCCATCCATCCAGGTGAGACTTATATTACCCTTACCATCGGTGCGGGGAAATTTCAGATGAATGATGGAGGAAGCCGGACAGCTTTCCAGGTAGTGAGCCACCTGAAAAAATCCTTCGTAGGCCGCGGTGGCACTGCATTCCACCTCAGTCGGATAGTCAATGGGCAGGATCCGGAATACCGGGTCCATAATATGGCAGCCCATATCTCCCAGGGCTCCGGTCCCGAATCTCCACCAACCCCTCCAGTTAAAGGGATGGTAAGCCGGATTATAATCGATTTCCCGGGCAGGACCCAGCCAGAGATCCCAGTCCAGTTGCTCTGGGATCGCGTATTTTCCGGAGGGAGCCGCAACACCCTGGGGCCATACAGGCCGGTCAGACCAGGCATATACCCTGCTTACATCTCCAATGAGTCCAGCATCGAAAATCTCTTTCATGCGCCGAACAGGCTCCTCGGATGCTCCCTGGTTTCCCATTTGGGTTACCACCTTGTATCTGGCAGCAGCCTCGGTCAGGGCCCTTGCTTCTCCAATGCTATGCGTAAGAGGCTTTTGAACATACACATGCTTTCCCAGCTGCATGGCAGCCATGGCGGCCACCGCGTGGCTATGGTCAGGGGTGGAGACGGTCACCGCGTCGATGTGCTTGTGTTCCTTCTCAAGCATTTTTCTAAAATCTTTGTAATAGATGGCATCCGGGAAATTCTCCCTTGATTTGGCCGCCATCTTATCATCCACATCACAAAGAAAAGAGACTTTCGCATGTGTGCTTTGGGCACAGGAGGTGAGATCCGAGGTGCCTTTTCCGCCGGCACCAATTCCCGCGATATACACTGTATCGCTCGGAGCAACATAGCCCGGTCCCCCCAGAACAAATCTGGGAACAATGCTAAAGGCCGTGGCGGCTCCGGTCGTTTTAATAAAACTTCTTCTGTCCATGTGTTGCTTCGAGTTGCTTTTTGCTTTCATCGCTAATAATTTGAGTGGAAGAGTGGAGATACAATTTTGTGAATCTATTCCTAAGAAGCAAATGAAAGTCAATAATTCAAAGGGGAATTCCAGATTTATCACTATGTTTAAGGATATGAAAACAAAGAAGAAATCCAGGCTTTACTCGGTCCTGATCCTGTTCGCCCTGCTGCTTTCTGTGCTGACCTTCACCCCACTGGTAATGCCTTACGGCAAGCATCTGCCCAGCCTTCTGCATCTCCCCTATACCCTTTGGACCGGATTGCTGGTGGCCATCCTTTTTGTTTGTCTGACCTGGCTGGCGGTACGCTGGCACCCCGGCAGGAAGGAGGAAAAACCATGACCCTGTGGATCCTTATACTCGGGGGACTGTTTCTGCTTGCCCTGGTAACGGCCTCCGTTAAGTCATACAAGCGTAACCGGACCCTGGATGAGTATATGCTCGCCGGGTTTAATATTGGTCCCCTCATCGGGGTGCTGACCTTTGCGGCAGCACTCTTCAGTGCCTTTATTTTTATGGGTATGCCCGATATGTTCCGAACCCAGGGGGTGGGTGCCTGGATTTTTCTGGCCGTATCCGACGGGGCCATGGTTTTCGGCATCATCTGGTTCGGATACCATATCCGGAAGAAAGTAAAAACAGAGGGCTTCAAAGGGGTATCCGGCTTTTTATCCGGAATCTATGGAAGCAAATGGCCCGGCTATCTGTTCTTCCTCACGGCCTTCCTTTTCCTGGTGCCCTATGCCGCCATACAGATCAGGGGCATTTCCATCTTTTTTTCTGCCACTTTCGCAGGGGTGCTTCCGGAATGGGCCTGGGCCCTGATCATTGTAGGCATCATGCTTGTTTATGCGGAGGTCGGCGGTTTCAAGGCGATAGTTTATTCCGATGCCATCCAGGGGACTGTATTGCTGGTGGTGATCTGGCTGATCGGGCTAACCTGTATCAAGGCTTTCGGCAGTATGGAATCTCTGTTTGCCGAAGTTGAAAGGATCAAACCGGAACTGCTTTCGGTGCCCGGACCCAATGGCCTCTTTACTTTACAGTTTCTTGTCGCCTCCTTCCTGGCCATTATATTGATCCCGGTTACCCAACCCCAGCTTACGACCCGGATTATCGTTATGAGGAACTTTCGGTCCCTGAGCCGCATGGCGGTATCCCTGGGGGCCTTTGCCATATTGATCATTTTTTCTACGGTATTTATCGGCATGTACGGGGCGGTAAAATATCCGGATGCGACCACCGCCGATTTTTTATCCAATGCTCTGCTTTTTGACCAGAAAGACATCGTTGGAGCCCTGGCTATGGTTGGACTTTTTGCGGCCTGTCTCTCTACCACCAATGCGCAGATCTTTGCGCTGGGAACCGAATTGCGCTCTCTCTTAAAGGGTAGCGATAAAAAAGTACTTACCCTGACACGCATCGGGCTGTTTGTTTTTGCCCTGATTGCCCTGGCTTTTTCAACCCTGATGTCGGATGAGCTGGCCCTGCTGGCAAGAACCAGCTTTACTGGTACTTCCATGATGGCCCCGATGGTTCTTTTTGCCGTGCTCTCAAAGAGAACCCCTCCCAAAGCCATTCTGTTTTTCTCAGGAACGGGACTGTTAGCACTTTTGCTTTCTCTTTTACATGTGATCCCGCAGGAGATATCCGGGGTACGGCTGGATTTTCTGCTTTACATCTACCTGGCCGCCGGTAGCCTGGCTGTGGCAGCGGTAGATTTTTCCAGATCTAAACGTGAAAAATCATGATCGTCGACAGAAAACTGAAACCAAGGGATCTGGAGGACCGGATCCGGCAGCTATGGTCTCTATCTGCAGACAAGATCAGATCCATTCGGGACCATTTTCCCGGTAAGGCCGGAGCCCCGGTATTTACTGCTGCCGGAAAATATACCACCAGGGGGTGGACCGAGTGGACCCAGGGTTTCCAGTTCGGATCATCCATTCTGCAATATGAAGCGGAAGCGGAAAGTGAATTCCTGGAGTATGGGAGAAAAAATACCCTGCAAAATATGGCCCCACACCTTACACACAACGGCGTGCATGACCATGGCTTCAATAATGTGAGTACCTATGGAAGCTTGCTGCGCTTGATGGAAGAAGGTAAGATCCCTTTCAATGAGTGGGAGAGGCAGTTCTATATTCTGGCCCTGAAAGTGTCGGCTTCCGTGCAGGCCAGAAGATGGACAGAAATCAAAAGTGGAGGCTATATTTACTCGTTCAACGGGCCACATTCCCTGTTTGTGGATACCCTTCGAAGCTGCCGGATACTTGCTTTGGGGTATCAGTTGAGGCATTCTCTGAAGGGTGAAAACGACCAGGAAATCAGCTTATTGGGGAGGCTTTTGGACCATGCGAAGGCTACTGCGGAATTCTCTGTGTTTTACGGTGAAGGCCGTGATGCTTATGATGTTCCCGGCAGAACGGCCCATGAATGCATCTTCAATGTGAAAGACGGGAATTTTCGCTGTGTGAACACCCAGCAGGGCTACTCGGGATTCTCCACCTGGACCCGGGGACTGGCCTGGGCCATGCTGGGATTCTCAGAGCTGCTGGAATTCCTGGCCACCGTGCCGGACCGGGATCTGGAGGCCCTGGGTAACAGGCGACAACTCGAAGCATCCTGGCTGAAAGCCGCCCGGGCTGTTTGCGATTTCTATATTCAAAATACGCCTGCAGACGGGATTCCCTACTGGGATACCGGGGCACCCGGACTGGCCCGTCTGGACAATTACCTGGATAAACCCTCGGATCCTTTTAACGAGTTTGAACCTGTAGACAGCTCGGCAGCTGCCATTGCTGCACAGGGGCTGCTTCGCCTTGGAAGGTACCTGGATAGTCAGGAGTATTTTCAGGCCGGGCTAAGCGTGGCAAAGCACCTGTTTGACGATCCCTATATCAGCAGGGCATCGGAGCACCAGGGTTTGATCCTGCATTCCATTTATCATCGCCCCATGGCGTGGGATCACGTACCGGAGGGCTCCGCCATACCCCGGGGAGAATCCAGCATGTGGGGGGATTATCATGCACGGGAGCTGGCCATCTATTTGCAGCGAATGATCCGGAAGGAGCCCTATTATGCCTTCTTTCTTTCAAAGGAAGCTTATGAATGATCTGAAAAAATTATGTCTTCACAGCATTACCACCAGGCCCTGGGAGATTGAAGAGGCCGCGAGGAAATATGCTGCGGCAGGAATCCGGTGGATCTCCGTCTGGAGAGAAGCCCTTGAAGGGCGTGCCCCAGCAATGGTTGGCCGTTTGTTGCAGGAGCAGGGACTCGGGGTGGTTTCCCTGGTCCGGGGTGGCTTCTTTGCATCGGTGGATAGGCTTAAAAGAGAGCAGGCCATCGCTGAGAACAAACTTGCCCTGGAAGAAGCTGCGGCCCTGAATGCGCCGATGCTGGTACTGGTGTGCGGGGCGGATCCTTCGCAGCCACTGGAGGATTCCAGGGCCCAGATCAGGGAGGGGATCGCTGCCCTTGTTCCCATGGCAGAAAACCTGGGAATTAAACTGGGGGTCGAAGCCCTGCATCCCATGTATGCGGACACCCGTTCGGCCATCTCTACCCTCGGGCAGGCCAATGACCTGGCGGAAAAGATAGGGTCTGAGCAAGTGGGAGTTGTGGTGGATGTCTATCACCTCTGGTGGGATCCGGATCTGGAGGCTGAGATCCGTCGTTGCGGAAAACTCGGAAAGCTGTTTGCCTTCCATATTTGTGACTGGAAGGTTCCTACGGGAGATATGCTCAACGACCGGGAGATCATGGGCAGGGGCTGCATTCCTGTGCCCCAGATCAGGAAGTGGGTGGAGGAGAGCGGTTTTGAGGGTCCCCATGAGGTGGAAATCTTCTCTCATCATTACTGGGGACAGGACCAGGATCGCTTCCTGAAGGAACTTATTGAAGCATATAAATTTAGATCATGAACGAACATACAGCTCAAATCAGGAGAATTGGAGTGATCATGAATGGGGTTACCGGACGCATGGGCAAGAATCAACACCTGATCCGCTCCATAAAAGCCATTATGGATGAAGGAGGCATCCGGCAGGGAGAGGTGATCCTGATGCCGGATCCGGTCCTGGTGGGGAGAAACAGAAAAAAACTGGAGGCCATTGCGGCTGAAACCGGTATTAATAATATCACGGATGATCTGGATAGCGTGCTTCAAGGCGATCAGTACCAGGTTTATTTCGATGCCCTTGTCACGGGTCTCCGGGTGGAAAATGTAAAAAAGGCAGTCGCTGCAGGGAAGGATATCTACTGTGAAAAACCCAGCGCTGCAGATACCGCATCTGCTCTGGAACTCTACCGTATCTGCCAGGAGGCTGGAGTAAAGCACGGAGTGGTTCAGGACAAGCTGTGGTTGCCGGGAATAAGGAAATTGAAGCACCTCATTGACGGGGGGTTCCTGGGAAAAATCCTCTCCGTCCGCGGAAATTTCGGATACTGGGTATTTGAGGGTTTTTCGGTAGAGTCCCAGCGACCCTCCTGGAACTATAAGAAGGAGCGGGACGGGGGAATTATTCTGGACATGTTTCCCCACTGGAGATATGTCCTGGACCAGCTATTTGGGAAGGTGCTCTCTGTGTCCTGCATCGGCAGCACAGATATTCCCGAACGAGTGGATGAAGATGGTGAGGTATATAAATGTACTGCAGATGATGCGGTATATGCGATGTTTGAACTGGAGGGCGGGATCATTGCCCAGTTTAATTCCTCCTGGACTACCCGGGTTCGACGCGATGACCTGCTGGTACTGCAGGTGGATGGGACCAGGGGATCTGCCATTGCCGGGCTGAGGGATTGCCTGATCCAGGACTATGAAAATACCCCCCGTCCGGTCTGGAACCCGGATATACCACAGCCCATTGATTTTTATGATGGATGGCAAAAGGTGCCGGGGGAGGAGAATTATCTCAATGCATTCCGGGCACAGTGGGAGCTGTTTCTAAGGCATGTGGCATTTAATGATCCCTTCCCCTGGGATCTCCTGGAAGGAGCAAGGGGGGTGCAACTGGCCGAGGCAGGATATCAGAGCTGGAAGGAACGTTGCTGGATCAGCCTCGAAGATCTGGATGCCAAAGCGGGTAAATAAGAGAGGACCATGAAAAAGACTGCACTTATTACGGGAGGAACGCGGGGGATTGGACTGGGCATTGCCAGGGCCCTGGCACTGGAAGGATTTGATCTTGCCCTGAATGGCCTCCGTCCTGAAGCTGAGGTTCAGGAAGTCCTGAAGGAATTGTCAAAAACAGGTTCGGAGGTTTATTATTGCAGGGGAAACCTGGCCCACCGGGAGGAAAGGCAACTCTTGTGGAAGCAGACCCTGGATCATTATGGAAGGATTAATCTGCTGGTGAATAATGCTGGAATGGCTCCCAGGGAGCGGAATGACCTGCTGGATACAGGAGAGGAGAGTTATCGGGAAGTGATGGATGTAAATCTTACGGGACCTTTTTTTCTTACGCAGCTGGCGGCAAAACATATGGTGAGGAATAAACAATCCGATCCTGAATGCAACTTCTGCATTGTGAATATTTCATCTGTTTCGGCTACGCTGGCCTCACTTAACCGGGGGGAGTACTGTATCTCCAAAGCGGGCCTGAGCATGATGACCCAGCTTTTTGCGGTCCGGCTGGGGGAATACAATATTCCCGTTTTTGAGGTCCGGCCGGGGGTGATCCGGACCGATATGACCGCCGGGGTGACAGAGAAATATGACCAGATGATTGCAGAGGGATTAACACTCCTGCGACGCTGGGGGAAGCCGGAAGATGTGGGCCGTGTTGTGGCCTCTCTGGCCAGGGGCGATCTGGTTTATTCCACCGGGCAGGTAATCCAGGTTGACGGGGGCATGACCCTGGGCCGCCTGTAGGGAAGTCCTGTATTGACTCAAAGCAATTCTACCTGGAAAACCCGGGTTGATTCCCCATGGTAATTTCCAGGATACCCCCCTGCCTGATCTCCTGATGTTGCAAAAAAAGATCGGTCCGGATTTTACCGTTCAGGCGGACCTCCTGAATGTAGCGGTTTTCCCGGCTGTTGTTTTTGCTCAGGATCGTAAAGGTCTGTCCGGATCCCAGCTTTACCTCCACCTTCCTGAACAGGGGCCGGCCTATGGTCCAGACCGGACTGCCTGGTGCGACCTGGTAGAATCCCATGGAACTGAGTATATACCAGGCAGACATCTGCCCGCAATCTTCGTTCCCGATGATGCCATCGGGTTCAGTTGTGTAGAAGGAGTAAAGGATCGAATCCACCATCTCCTGGGTCTTCCAGGGCTCTCCCGCATGGGTATAGAGGTAGGCAATATGGTGGCTGGGCTCATTTCCATGGGCGTACTGGCCAATAAGCCCGGTAATATCACCGCTGGCATTCTCCCCCTCGATCAGGGACGAGGTAAAAAACAGGGAATCCAGCCTGTTAACAAAGAGATCGCGCCCCCCGTGCAATTGTATGAGTCCATCCACATCGTGCGGAACAAACCAGCTCCACTGCCAGGCATTACCTTCGACATAGGGTGAGGATTCATGATCTGAATACCTCGGATTAAACGGGCTAAGCCAGGATCCATCGCTGACTTTTCCTCTCATAAATCCACTGGAAGGATCAAAGTATCTGGTGTAGTTCTGCGACCGTTCCCGGTATCTTGCCTCCAGGGAGTCCTTTCCGAGCTGGTAGGCCATTCGTGAGATGCACCAGTCATAATAGGCCATCTCCAGGCCATAGGAGACCGATCCGCTAAGCTGGTCGGCCGGGATGTCCCTGTCCAGGTTCACAAAATAATTATGCCGGGTCATAGGGACTGCCAAAGCTGGTTGCCAGGAGGCACTGTAAATTGCAGCCTCCAGGGCAAGTTCCCTGTCAAACCCTGCGATATCCTTGCACAGGGCATCAGCCAATACTGCTGCTGCCGGATATCCGATCATGGTCCCGGTATAGTTGGCGGCCAGCGGCCATTTGGGCAGGATTCCTCCCTGGCTGTATTTCAGCAGCAGGTTGTTGGCCCACTGGGAGGTCCTGGTCTCGTCAATCAGGGTCATCAAAGGATGTAATGCCCGGAAAGTGTCCCACATGGAATAGGCCGTGTAATTTATTGTCCCGTTTTCCGCCTGGTGGATCTCCCCGTCCATTCCCCGATATCGTCCGTCCGCATCCTGGTAGAGTGAAGGTGCAAACATCGTATGGTAGAGAGCCGTGTAGAAAATGGTGTAGTGCTCTTGCTGGAGGGCATCCAAATGGATTTTACCAAGTGCTGAGCGCCAGGTATTTTCGGCCTCAGAGTGTATCTGTTCAAAGTCCCAGTGAGGAACTTCCGCTAAGAGGTTCATCCGGGCGCCTTCCTCGTCGACAGGAGAGATGGCCACTTTTACCAGCAGTGCTTCCTTGTCCGCCAGCTCTTCAAAGCTGAGGATTGCCCATACATCCTGTCCAATATGTTTGTTTCCAGGATCTGCTATTTGTCCGTCCGAAACCACATAATCTATGGAAAATGGGCTGGAAAACTCCAGGTGGAAATAGGTCCTGTGATCCTTTGACCAGCCTGTTGAATGTTTGAGTCCACGCAGGGTCCTGTTATTGATCACCTCGAGCCGGTTAAGTACATTTTCATGTCCCCAGTTGCGTTGCAGAATGTGCCCAATATCCACCAGGAGATGTTTTTCCGATCCTGAACCGAAGCTGTAACGGTGCATTCCCACCCGTTCGCTTACAGTTAATTCGGCTGCCACTTCAAAATTATCGAATGCAACAGCGTAATACCCCGGGCTGGCGTGTTCCTTTTCATGGCTGAACGTAGCCACCGGCAACTTTTCTCTGCCGGTTGCCTCCGGAAGGGGACCTGCGAAGGGCAGAAGCAATACATCTCCCATATCCCCAATCCCCGTTCCACTAAGGTGTGTATGGGAGAATCCGTAGATGGTGCTGTCACCATAATGATACCCACTGGAGGCATCCCAGCCAAGCAGTTTTGTATCCGGGCTCAATTGCACCATGCCATAGGGAAGCGAGGGTCCGGGAAAGGTGTGCCCATGGAACCCGGTTCCAATGAAGGGATCCACATATTTCAGAAGGTCCGGATGTTCCGTACCATTCTGTCCGATTGTGGTGAAGTCGTCAGAAGATCCCCTGCTGCATCCCAGGAGAAACAGTAGTATTAAAAGCAGCCACCTGGTCATTTTTTTTGATAGAAGTAAGCAATCTACAATTATTATACGAGCCGGCCAAACAGGTAAATTGCCTGATATTCAGACTACTCCCTTAGCAGCACAGAATCAATCTCATTGAGTGTGTCCGGGTTTACCACGCGCATTTTCACCCTGGAACCTTCCACGTAGAAGAGGCAGAGGGCATTTTCCACACTGAAGGATTGAGTGAACTCGCTCCAGGGCAGGATCTCCTGGGCATAATACGGTGCGCCGGCTGCCCCGTTGTTGATCTGATAGATGGGCCGGCTGACAGTGAGCCTGGGCAGGGGATAGATCTCCGGGTAGATGGGCACCTCCGCTGTCAGCTTTAACCAGTTGTAATTGTGCTCATCCCCGGTAAGAATGGCCAGGACCTTGGTGCTCTGGTTGATGAGGATGTCCAGGTATTCGTCCCTTCGTTCTATAATTCCCCTGGCCACAGGCCTTCCACTGATGTATGGCCGGTACTGGTTGTTCCCGCTGTACCACATGTCGTCCCTGCTGTGACCGCCATTTGGGAACGCCGGGGTGTGTTGCGTCACAAAGAGATGATCGATCAGCGAGTCCTGCTCATACATGGCTACAGTTTTCTTAAGCCATTCCAGCTGCATATCCATGATATATCCATGGAGTCCGCCGCTGGAAAAGGGGAATTGACGGAGGGTGGGGGCGTACCAGTAATCGCTGTTGAGCACGATCATGCCTACGTTTCCATACCTGTAGGTATATACGTTTTCTGAATAGGAGGGAAAGTCCTGGTTATCCGGGTCCGGATCATACCTGCTGCCATCCTCACTTACCAGGTCGCTTACCGGGTTTACGAATGCTTCGGCATAAGCTGCCTCTGCGGAGAAGGTATCATAGGGAAAACCATCTATAAATGCTCTCATACGCCCTGCCGTATCAGTGAAAATATAGCCCAGGGCTTCGTGGTTACCCATACCGGTGTTGATGGGCATGTAATGCCAGAAGGGCTCCAGCGCTTTCTTCCAGTTGGTATACTGGAGTTGCTGTTCTTCGTTGTTTGTCAGGTAACCGTTAATCATATCTCCGGTAAATTGCATGAAGGCAGCACCCTCGGCATGGGCCAGGGCAGTCATCTTTTTCATGATATAGGCATTGGCCCCGTAGATCGTTCGCTCACCCCCGCCTGTGGCATGCCGGCTGTCGCTGGTATAGGCGAAAACAAAGGGCTCCCGGCTTCCATTTTCCGGAGCGGTCCGGAAATGATATTGCTGCTCCTGCCCGCCATATTGCACCGTATAGCTGTACTCCGTTGCCGGTTCCAGTCCCTTCACATGCCATTCATGGTGAAGCAGTGGTTCCGGATCTGAAATAAGCTGGCCGTTCACTTTCAATTGCGCCTGTACCGGAAGGGTGGTGCGGCACCAGACTACGACACCGGAATCCGTAAGCATATTAATGAAAGGCCCCTCTGCAAGGGCAGGAACCACCTCAAAGGGGCCGGTTCCCGACAGGCTGACTTCCCCGTCATATATGATCATGCCCTCCTGATCCTGCAATCTGTATCCAATGGTCAGGAAGCCTGATTCTTTCCAGCCGACAAAATCATAGGGGTAGCGAAAGTCATAGGGGATGTTAATCTCAGCCTTTCCTTCCACGATGGGCCTGGTAAAGCGGAATATGGGCAGCGGATGTGCTGCCTTTCCATAGGGGATCAGTCCGTAGGTCAGGGTCCCTTCCAGTCCTCCGAAATCAAAGATCAGCCCGTTTTCTGTTCCCACAGGATTCCCATATACCTGCTGCAGGGTATACTGGGGTGGACTGGTATATCCGTAGTAAGACGAGGTCCCCTGTTGCAATACCAGGTTGCCTTCCTCGTTGAAGGATATCTTGCTGTGGACAGCCGGTATCTGATTGTTTTGCTGTGCACGGATTCCACTTATTCCGGTGAATAGAGTCAGTATCAGGATCCATTTTTTGGTATATGCCATGTTGTCTGGATTACTTGTTTAACAGTTTATTGTGCAATGTTCTCAGAAAAATGATTAAACGAACCTGGTTCAAAACACGAGTTGTTAATTAATATGGTACTGGTGTTTCAAACAAACACAAACCCGGATTTGTTCTGAGCATTTTGATTGAAATCCTCTGGCCTCAGGTAGGATGGGCCGAAAAAAAGAAAGCCTCACACACTTGTGCAAGGCTTTCTTTAATTCTTTCGTTTCTATAAACAGCTAGAGAGACTAGTAGGTAGTAAATCCAAAATACTCACATACGGCATCGTGATCGTCTAAATCAACGGCGGTGCTTTTTGTACCCCCTGGCAATACTTCGGAGGCAAGTACCACGAAAATGCGAAATTTAGTCCAGGTTTTTGAGTCGGTATTTGAGGTTCCATCATGATTCAAGGTTCTCACCCCCATCGTATACTCGCTGGGATCAGTACTTGTCTGGTACCAGAAGTTCCTCGTCACGTAGGACGCCCCGCTTCCTGCTCCTGGCACAGCATACCAGGCTGTTGCCGCTTCATTGCTTGGATTATAATAGGCCAGAACAATACTTGCATCGATCCTGTCTTGTGTCATATCTGTCAACAGATAATTCACTGCCGAGGTAAAGGTTTGTGTACCATACTCGTACAGGACAACATTGGCATTCCCGGTAACCCCTTGAGGGCCAGCAGGGCCCTGTTCTCCTTGGATGCCCTGATCCCCCTGAGGGCCTGTGGGGCCTGCGGGTCCTTCCGGACCTTCACATGAGATAAAAAACGCTGCCATTAAAATGGCAAAACTACTAAAGATCATTTTTGCTTTCATCGTAATAATAAGTTTAAGTTAGTTTAGAGATTGAGAGGGTGGTCGTCGTTGTGTGTTATTGAATTAAAGTTATGAAATAAGCCCCTAAGTTCAGGCAGATAGGAATAAATTAACTCGAATTTATGATTAACGTTTACAACAAGATGGTTAACAGGCAAATATCGGAGCTAAATCCAGGATTATTCTGTGCCGCCTGGAGATGAATGGCCCTTTAAGTTCAGAGACCATCCCCAAGGCTGTTTCTCACTTTGGCAGCTTAATTTCTTTATCTGAAATATACGGCACAATGGGATATACAAATTCTCGCATATCCACACCCAAGTCTTCAGGTGAAGGGCCAACGAACTCTGTTTTTTTTCCAAATAATCGAAACGTATTTTCCGTGGAAATTTCGGCGATTGCCCAGATCGGATCTTTATAGGGTACGGTGTATTTGATCCATGGAAAAGATTGATCCACTTCTTCATTATACCGGATATGCAGGAATTTTTCGCCGAGCCATTGATAGGACATGCTGTTTATCTGCAGGTAATGAATGCCGTTTATGCTATTATAATAATCCTGGTGGTGGTGTCCTGAAAAAACAAGTTGCACCTTTTGAAAGCCAGCCTCTTCATTGGCCCGTTCCAGTATCCATCTGCTGGCCGTGGCGTTGTGAATGCCCCCCAGATCATTATCCAGACCCTGGTGGCTAAACACTATTGTAGGCAGGCTTGTATGCTCCAGATCCTTCTCCAGCCAGCGTAATTGTTCCTGGCCAATATATCTGGCATATCCGCCGGGACGATTGGGAGAGGGATCCGGATCATTTCCATCCAGGATTATACAATGGTAGCCTTTGCAATCAAATGAATAATACCGGCCTGGAGCATTCCAGTAGTTCACTACCTGTCCACGTGTAAAGCCCCCATCCATATCATGATTTTTCCCAGCACGTGATATTTCTTTCCGGGATAGCTGTTCCAGATGGACAAAAACTCCAGGTTATATTCGTAAGGACGGCAGAAATCGCCCAGCTGAATAATAAAGTCGAGCTCTTGTTCAGTTGCCTCCTGAATAAAGGCTTTTAGCCTTTGGTCCGCATCATGCATTATGTCCTTATGCACATCCGCGCAAAAACCAAACCTCAAGTTTTTCTTTTCTTTCAAAACTTTCGCTTTCAATGGAAGTGGAAACATCATGGTGGTACCTGCCATGGAAACCGCTCTGATAAACTCTCTTCTTTTTTGCATATGGACTCTCTTCTGCTTGCAAGTTACTGATTCAGGTTTAAGGAGAATGATTGACATTGACCTAAATTTTCTGTAATTTCCTCTCGGTGCCAGTCGTATATTTCCAGGTATCGCTAATTTAATTATCACACGATCCATAGTTTATAATCCGGAAAACTCCACGAATCTATGAACCTGAAAGATTTAAAACGAAGAGATTTTATAGCAAAAGCTACTGTCGGCACAGTGGGAGCTGCAGCTTTCTATCGGCTTGTTCCACTGGAGAGAAGCAAAACCAATCGAAGAACCACCTGGGCAGCTTGATCAGGCACCTGACGGCAAAGTCATCAAAGCCGGCTTAATTGGCTGCGGAGGACGCGGTAACCGGTGCAGCCATTAATTTTCTGGATGCCGGGCCAAACCTGGAAATTGCTGCCTTGGGAGATGTATTTCAGGACAGGATTGACACTTGCAGGTCCAGTTTGAAAGAAGAGAAAGGAGTAGAGATTGCCGATGAAAAGTGTTTCCTGGGCTTTGATAGCTATGAGAAAGTAATTGATTCAGGAGTAGATGTGGTATTGCTTTGCACCCCTCCGCATTTCCGGCCGGTACATGTTGAAGCAGCAGTAAATGCCCGCAAGCATGTGTTTATGGAAAAACCAATTGCTGTGGACCCCGTGGGGGCTCGCTCTGTTCTGGTTTCTTCAAAAATGGCCGAATCACTGGGACTGTGCATGGTCAGTGGCACGGTACGAAGAGTGCAGAAGGATTATATGACCACGCAGATGAAAGTGGCTAACGGGGAGATAGGCGAGATTGTGGGCGCCAGTATTATCAGAAACGGGGGAGCTTTGTGGTATAAATTAAGAAGACCCGAATGGACCGATATGGAATACATGATTCGAAACTGGGCGAACTTTTGCTGGCTTTCGGGCGATCATATCACTGAACAATTTATACATGAGATTGACGTAATGAGCTGGCACATGGGCAGGCCCCCCGTAAAAGCAGTTGGCTGGGGTGGCCGGCAAAGGAGGATTACAGGCGACCAGTATGATTTTTTTAATGTGGAATATGTATACGAAAATGGGGTGAGAACCCACTGTGCCGCCCGTCAGATAAATGGCTGCACCAACGGGAAAGTGGAACGGATTGTGGGGACCAAAGGTGTTGCGATTGCCTCCGGTCAGATACTGGATGTTCATGGAAATGAAGTGTGGAAATATCCCAAGCCGGAAGAAGGAGATACCCAATCGAAATGGAAGGTTACCAATCCCTTTGTACAGGAGCACATCAATCTGGTCACCGGTATCAGGACCGGTAACCCCGTGAACGATGCTGAAGCACAGGTGAATTCTACCCTGATGACCATTATGGGCAGAATTTCGGCTTATACCGGAAAAGAGGTTAGCTGGGAAGAAATAATGAATTCGGACCTCTACCTGGGACCCAAAACTTATGTATTTGGCCCGGTTCCCGGGATTTCTGAAGAAATTCCCCGGGCCGGGGAGGAGAATACCTTGACTTAAACCTAACTCTAATTAAACAGAAATGAAACAGTTGATTTGTGTTGTGGGATTAATGCTGTTGGCCGGAATTCTGTCAGCGCAGGAATCCCTTTTTCAATTTGGGAAAGAGATGAATCTGCAGGAGCTTATTTCAGGTGAGCCTGCAGAAGGGGAAGCCGTTCACTGGATCCAGGTAAATACGGAAGCTGAAACCTGGAAAGTAGAGGGGAAAGTGCTTATCTGCTCGGGACATCCCATCGGAGTCATCCGCTCCGAAAAGCGCTATGAAAACTTCCTGTTGCATATCGAATGGAAACACATGGAAGCGGGTGGAAATTCCGGGACCTTTGTCTGGAGCGATGCCGAGCCAGGCAGCAATCGTTTGCCAGACGGGGTGGAGGTACAAATGCTGGAGCTTGAGTGGGTAAACTTAAACACCAAAGAGGGTAAAGCGCCACCGCTTGCTTATGTGCATGGCGAAATTTTTGGTGTTGGAGGGGTGGAAACAGTGCCTGATAATCCAAGGGGTCGCCGCAGTAAATCCATTGAAAACAGGTGTAAAGGGAAAGGGGAGTGGAACAGCTATGAGGTGGTGTGTGTGGACGGAACCATCAAGCTTTCAGTAAATGGTAAATTCGTGAACGGGATAAGTAAAGCCACAAAAAAGGAAGGCTTTATCTGTCTTGAATCGGAAGGGGCTGAAATTCATTTCAGAAACATTCGAATCATTCCCCTGCCCTGAATCAATATCAACAAAATATTTTACTCGTACGTCTTATTACATGTTAATCCCTTAAATCTAATATCATGAAAAAAACACTCCTCATCCTGATTTCATGTAGTTTACTGGCAGTTGTTTGCTGTCAGGATGAAAGCGGCATAGAAAAAGAAAAGAAAGCCATTATAGCAGTTATCGAAGCGGAAAAGATTGCCTATTATACACAGGATCTGCAAGGCCTGGACGACTCCTGGGTACAGGATCCCTCCTCACGAAAACTTTTCCTGACAAGTCACGGAATTACGGAACTTACCGGCTGGGACCAGATTCATCAGAACAATAGGGAGGCCATAGAACGCGACTGGAATGAACATGTTGAGACGGTGCAATATTTAAATTATTCCATAAACCTCTATGGGAATACAGCGTTGGTCTTGCATGACAGTGAACACAAGATTACAGATCACGGCGAAGAAAGCCTGCTCAATATGAGAAGGATTATCCATCTGGTAAAGGTTGATGAAGAGTGGAAGATCGATCTGCTGGCGATGTATTTCATGCCGCACAATCCTTTGGGAGTGGAAATCGAAATGTGATCCCAGGGGTAATAAGGTTTTGCTTGTATAATATAGATTATCCAGTTCCGGGACATGATCCTCGCCCTGGAGGAGTATTTCCATGCCTATACTATAATTTCTTCCTAAAGATATAGGGGTATTTTCCTTTAGCCGTGTGATACAGTTAAAGCAACTAATGTTAAAGGAACAATTTAAACTTAGAACCATGAAAACAAATTGGATATCCGTATTATCGATTTTCGCCTTTGTTGCATTCTTAGCAACCGCATGCGAAAAAGACCAGAACATTATGAATGAGGACGTGATCACCGCTGAGGATGAGATGATCACCGATGCCGCATTTGATGATGTATTCTCTGAAGTGGACGGTCTGCTGAACCTGATGGACCAGGGCAATTATGAATCTTCCTCCTTGAAATCAGCCATGGGCAGCGATACCTGTCCGCATATTTCTGTGATCACAGAAGGGTCCTTCTGGCCCCGAACCATCGTGGTGGATTACGGGGACGGATGTGATGTGAGCTGGTTCCAGTTTAAAGAGCGGATCAGGAAAGGTAAAATTATACTCCATGTTTCGGGCCCCATGTGGGAGGAAGGATCCTACCGTGAGGTAACTTTTGAGGACTTCTACATAAATGATTTCAAAGTAGAGGGAAGAAGGACCGTAAGCAACGAAGGTATCTGGGAAGACGGGGAATACCAGGGTTTGCATTATTTCTCGGTGCTGCTGGAAGGCGGGCAGGTCACCACTCCCGAGGGACAGGTGATCACCAAGGAGGTCAGTCGGACCCGTACCTTTGTGGAAGGATTTGATACCAGGTGGGATACCCGGGATGATAAGTGGCACATCAATGGGGTCGCTACCGGTATCAACAGGAACGGAGTGGCCTTTACCCGCGAAATTACCAGTCCGCTCTGGAAAGAGATCGGATGCCGCTTCATTACCCATGGTACCATTCTGATCCAGGCCGAAGGCAGGCCCGATGCCATCCTGGATTACGGGGACGGCACCTGTGATGCCGAAGCCACCATCACTGTAAATGGCGAAACCCGGACGATCCGTCTCAGAAGGTGGTAGCCTGTGAAGATTTAACCAGGAAATACAAGATAGAAAGCCACTTTTGCGAATGCGAAAGTGGCTTTGTTCTTTGGTCGGGGTGAGTGATTACTCGCCCCTCCGTGGCTCGTGATCAAAGGGGAGGTGAAGCTCAAAACAAAAAGCCTTGCTTCGCTTCGCTCAGCCAGTTCTTTTTCGCTGGCTGCTCTCTCATGCAAGCATGGCTCGCAGCCATCAAAAAAGCCCTGCACGTTCGTGCAAGGCTTCTTGTTTTGGTCGGGGTGAGAAGACTCGAACTACCGACCCCTGTCCCCCAGACAGTGCGCTAACCTACTGCGCCACACCCCGATCAATAGTGGTGCAAAAGTAATAATTCATTTCATATTCGCAAATACGCGGGAATAAAATGAGTCGGAAAACTAGGCTGTCATCCCGTCATCATATGCAGCTTTCATCAAAGTGTTGGCTGTAAGTTTGTCCGGGAAGGAATGGATTGTATCTCAAAAGTGGATTTGGTACTGAATTTGAACAGGGGAGAGGGAATTTTTGTAATTTAAGTGGTCTTATTTCGACCAAAGGGACGAAGGTGAGAATAGAGTGCATAATAGACATAAATAATTTAAATAAATTATAAACTATAAAATAATACAATGGACCTATTTAAACCCATGGATAGTATCAGAAGAGCCAGCCAGCGAAAAAAAAGAACTTGAAGTATCAGAACATGTGAAATGCCTGATCCTGGGATCCGGACCGGCCGGATATACGGCTGCCATTTATGCGGCACGTGCCAACCTGAGTCCGGTCATGTATACCGGGATGCAGATGGGCGGTCAGCTGACCACCACCACCGAAGTGGATAATTTCCCCGGTTATCCTGATGGGACCGATGGCACGGCCATGATGGAGGACCTGAAAAAACAGGCTGAGCGTTTTGGAACCCAGGTGCGTTTTGGAATGGCCACCAGTGTGGACTTTTCCGGGAAAGTGAAGACAGGTGGTGATTGATGACAATACACTGATTACAGCCGATACTGTGATTCTGGCTACCGGTGCCACTGCCAAATACCTGGGACTGGAATCGGAGGAGAAGTTCAAAGGTTATGGGGTATCGGCCTGTGCCACCTGCGATGGTTTTTTCTATAAAGACAAAGTAGTTGCTGTTGTAGGTGGAGGAGATACCGCTGCAGAAGAGGCCACCTACCTGGCCGGGATCTGCAAGAAGGTCTACCTGATTGTCCGGAGGGATGAACTGCGGGCTTCCAAGGCCATGCAGAAGCGGGTATTTAATACTGAGAACATCGAAATGCTCTGGAAGCACCAGACCAAAGAGGTGCTGGGCGACCAGGTGGTAACCGGACTGGAGCTATATAAAAACAAGGGGGAAGACGGAGAGGAGATCGTGAAGATCGATATTGATGGTTTCTTCCTGGCCATCGGGCATACTCCCAATTCAGATGTATTTAAGGAGTATCTGGATACCGACGAGGTGGGCTATGTGCAAACCGTTCCAGGATCCACCAAAACCAATGTGCCCGGTATCTTTGCCTGTGGCGACCTTCAGGACAAAACCTACCGGCAGGCAGTTACAGCTGCGGGTACAGGTTGTATGGCTGCCCTGGATGCAGAAAGGTATCTGGGAGAGTTGGAATAATGTCGAAAGGGTGGAAATCAAAAAAGGGGCTTCGCAGGCCCCTTTTTTTTGTTACTGTTCGAGTTCTAACTCCATCCTAACCTTGCATTTACACACGCAATGCGCAGATATCCTGGAAAGTATCCGATTTGTACTCTCCTGCCTCCAGTTTCGTCACGGCACTCGGTAAATGCCGCGATGGTCTCCTTCACATCATCCAGGTTGTGCATGGAAGTGGGGATCAGGCGGAGCAGAATGTCTCCCTTGGGTACCACAGGATAGATCACCATGGAACAGAAGATGCTGTAATTCTCTCGTCAGATCAAGTATCAGGTTGGTGGCTTCGATGATTCCGCCACGCATATATACAGGGGTTACAGGTGATTCTGTTAGCTCCCAGGTCAAATCCTGCCTCTTTAAGTCCTGATTGAAGGGCATTGACCACATTCCAGAGATTTTCCCTGAGCTCGGGCATGGTCTTAAGCATCTCAAGTCTCTTAAGTGCTCCAATAACCATAGGCATGGGAAGAGATTTGGCATAAGTCTGTGAACGCATGTTGTAACTCAGGTAATCGACTACGTCGGTATCACTGGCTATAAAACCACCGATCCCTGCCATGGATTTGGCGAAGGTTGAGAAGTAGAGGTCAATTTTGTCCTGAACACCGAAATGTTCGCCCGATCCCATTCCGGTAGCACCCATGGTACCAAAACCATGTGCATCATCCACCAGGAGCCTGAAATTGAATTTATCCTTCAGGTCGCAGATGGCTTTCAGGTTACCCAGGTCACCTGCCATTCCAAATACACCTTCCGAGATTACCAATACGCCTCCTCCTTGCTGATCGGCTCTTTTTACGGCACGTTCCAGCTGCTTCTCCAGGTTTTCCATGTTGTTGTGGGGGAAAACATATCTTTTGGCCAGCGACATCCGCATACCGTCGAGGATGCAGGCATGAGATTCGGAATCGTAAACAATTACATCGTTCCGGGTGGTAACAGCGTCAATGATGGAAGCCATTCCCTGGTATCCATAATTCAGCAGGAATGCATCTTCCTTCTGCACAAAGGAGGCAAGTGCTTGCTCCAGCTCTTCATGTTTTCTGGTCTGTCCCGACATCATCCTGGCACCCATGGGGTAAGCCATTCCATATTCAGCAGCCGCAGCTGCATCAGCTTTTCTGACTTCGGGATGATTTCCAAGACCGAGATAGTTGTTCAGACTCCAGGTCAGTACCTCTTTTCCCCGAAATTTCATATGGGCAGAAATTTCTCCTTCCAGCTTGGGAAATGCAAAATAGCCATGTCCCGCCTTCTGATACTGGCCGATGGGGCCTCTGTTCTTGGTAATTCTTTCAAAAATATCCACAGATAAAAGTTTTAAGTGTTTAGGCTGCAAATTTAAGTATTTTTTAATTGTTGGCGATATATAAGTCTGCTGAACACATAAACTGATATGCTAAAAGATGTTAAAGGCCGACAATAAACGCGGTATGGTTTTTGTTAAATGGGATAAGACAAATAATTGCTCAACTCTTTTATTATTAACTCAATAATTGTAATTTTGCGCAATGTTTAAAAACAGGATAATATTTGGTAGTTCTTTTTGCTGCAGCTGTTATGCTTCTTAGTGGATGTGGAGAGTATGAGAAGTTGCTGAAAAGCAGGGACTTCCAGACGAAGTATGAAATGGCGGTCAAACTGTATGAAGAAGGTGAATATGCCAAGGCAGGCACACTGTTCGACCAGGTAGCAAATATCTACCGAGGAACCACCAAAGCCGATACGGTAAAATATTACCAGGCAAAAAGCTATTATGGACAGCGTGATTATATGATGGCCGGCTATTATTTCAATGAGCTTTCAGCCACTTATGCCAACAGTGTCTACCTGGAGGAGGCCGATTTTATGACGGCCTATTGCTATTACAAGCAGATCGCCCCGTGCCGAACTGGACCAGGAGACCACCTATAAGACCATTACTGCCATGCAGATGTTTATGGTCAAGTATCCCACTTCTGAGCGGGTCATCAGAATGTCAGGAGATTATCATCGAGATGAGGGATAAGCTGGTGGAGAAATCCTTTATCAGTGCCAGACTATATTACGATCTGGGTTATTATAAGTCGGCCATTCTTGCACTTCGTAACAGTCTGATCGAATATCCCGAAACCAGATACAGGGAGGAACTGATGTTCCTGATTTTGAAGATCATCCTATCTGCTGGCCGATAGAAGTATCCCCAGTAAGCAAAGGGAACGTTTTCAGGCCACCGTTGATGAGTATCTACAGTTTTATTGGAGAGTTTCCCGAAGGTCCTCATAGCAGGGAGGCCACACGGATGTATGAATCATCCAACAAGTATTTAGAAGATAATAATAACGAATCATAATAGATGGATTACAAAAAAACAAAAGCGCCACTGACCACAGTGACCAGGGATTTGAATGACCTGGATGGTAGAAACCGATAACATCTATCAAACTGTAATGGTGGCTTCCAAAAGGGCCAACCAGATCAGTGTTGAGATGAAGCAGGAACTGAACAGGAAGCTGGAAGAGTTTGCCTCCTATACAGATAACCTGGAAGAAGTTTTCGAGAATCCCGAGCAGATCGAGATCTCAAGATTTTTTGAAAGATTGCCCAAACCTTCACTGATTTCTTTGCAGGAATTGGTCGAGGACCAGATATATTTCAGGATCAATGAAACCCCTGAAATAGAAGAACAACAGTAGTCTAGAATCCTTCCTGATGGAGCTTGCAGGAAAACGCATTATCCTTGGTGTTACCGGGAGCATAGCTGCCTACAAGGCAGTCTATCTGCTAAGGCTCCTTATAAAAGAGGGGGCTGAGGTGCAGGTAATTATGACTCCTGCAGCCAAGGAGTTTGTTGGTCCTGTTACCTTTTCCGCACTTTCCGGAAATACCGTACTATCCGATTTTTTCGCTTCCGAAGGAGGTGACTGGAACAGCCATGTGGACATGGGTGTATCCGCAGATCTGATGCTTATTGCACCTGTTACAGCCACCACCCTGGGCAAAATGGCCAACGGGGTGGCAGATAATCTGCTGCTTACCACCTACCTGTCGGCCCGTTGTCCGGTTGTTGTGGCACCTGCCATGGACATGGACATGTACCGGCATCCTTCCACCCAAGGAAACCTGGAAATCCTTAAGGAATATGGAAACCTGGTCATTGAACCGGGATAGGGAGAACTGGCCAGTGGACTGGAAGGTCCGGGGCAGGATGGAAGAACCAGAAGCAATTCTCAACTTTATCAGGCAGATCGAATCCGAGCCTTCAAAAAAAAAACTCCTGAATAAACGGGTCCTTGTTACCGCCGGGCCCACACACGAAAACATCGATCCTGTTCGTTTTATTGGCAACCATTCCTCCGGGAAGATGGGCTTTGCCATTGCAGAAGCATTTGCTGCCGAGGGTGCTGAGGTATCCCTGGTAACAGGTCCGGTCTCATTGGACACCTCTGTTAAGGGAGTGGAGCTGTTTCGCGTAACGTCGGCGGGTGAAATGTTCGAGAAATGCAGGGCTTTGATGGAGCAGATGGATATTGCCGTATTTAACGCTGCTGTTTCAGATTTTACTCCTGTTTCAGTATCCGATAACAAGGTAAAACGAGATAAGGCAGAGTGGACCATCCGGCTTGAAAGCTACCAGGGATATTGCAGCTGAGATGGGGAAAATGAAAGACAGCCGGACAGCTTCTGGTGGGATTTGCACTGGAGACCGATAATGAGCTTGATTTTGCCCGTCGGAAACTGGAAAAGAAAAACCTGGACCTGATCGTGCTGAACTCCATGCAGGACCGGGGAGCGGGTTTTGGAACGGATACCAACCAGGTGACCATGATCGACCGGATGGGGAATGCAGACAAGTTTGAATTGAAACCCAAAGAGCAGGTGGCTGTTGACCTGGTGCAGCGGGTGATAAAAATGTTAGAAGATGCGTAAGGCCGGACTTTTATTGCTTATTCTATTGGTTTCCATGAACCTGCGGAGCCAGGAATTCAGGTGCAATGTGCAGGTGGTCAGTCAGCAGATACAGGGGACCAATAAACAGGTTTTCCAGACCATGCAGAACGCCATCTATGAATTTATGAATAACCGGGTGTGGACCAATCATGTGTACACCATGGAAGAACGGATCGAGTGCAACCTCATGTTCAATATTACCGAACAGTTATCGGCGGATGATTTTAAGGGCACTCTTACCATCCAGGTCAGAAGGCCTGTATTTAATACCAACTATTATTCAACGACCATGAATTTCGTGGATAACGATATTCGCTTCAGGTATGTGGAGTTTTCACCTCTGGAATTTGACCTGAATTCGCATCTTTCCAGTCTTACCTCCATCCTAGCCTTTTATGCCTACTATGTCCTGGGCCTCGACTATGACAGCTTTTCCTTATATGGAGGTACGCCATATTTCACCAATGCGGAGAGAATCGTCCTCAATGCACAGAATGCCCCTGAATCCGGATGGAAACCCATGGATGACATTGCTCATAAAAGCCGTTATTGGCTGGTTAAGGACATGATCGATACCGAATATGAGCCGGTCAGGGAGTTCAATTACCGTTACCACCGTCTTGGCCTGGATGTGATGGATGAGAAGGTAGCCGAAGGGAGGGCAGAAATCACCAACAGCCTGGAGCTGCTGCAGGACGTTTACCGGAAGAAGCCGGATCCGTATATGTATCTTTTGCGCCTGATATTCGATTGTAAGGTGGATGAGATCGTTAATCTCTATTCGGAGTCTTATCCGGAAGAACGTAACAGGGCACATCTTATTTTAAGCGAGGTAGATAAGCCCAATACCAACAAATATAAAGCCATTCTGGATCAAACCCTGTAGGCCCTTCCAATGATCCAATCTCTGTATATAAGGAATTACCTGTTGATAGACCATTTGGAACTGGATTTTTCCAGTGGCTTTATTACCATTACCGGGGAGACTGGTGCAGGGAAATCCATTCTGATGGGTGCTCTTTCTCTGATACTGGGACAAAGGGTCGACACTTCAGTTCTGAAGCTGAAAGATGCCAAATGTATTGTGGAGGGGACTTTTGTTCCCGGAGAGAGGATCCGTGAGATTTTTGCTGCCAACGACATCGATTTTGAAGAGCCTAACAACCATACGCAGAGAGATAGCCCCCGGGGGGAAATCACGTGCTTTTATTAATGACACCCCCGTAAACCTACCCCTCCTGAAGGAGGTGGGCAGCCTGCTGGTGGATATTCATTCCCAACATCAGAACCTGAGACTGAATGACCACCTCTACCAGATGGAGGTGATCAACCACATGGCCGGGATAGAAAAGGAGCTTGATCATTACAGGTCTACCTTTGCAGCTTACACAGAGATAAGCAGGGAGCTTGTAAATCTTAGCCGGGATACCAATGCCCTGAAGGAGGAACTGGAGTATATGCAGTTTCAATATAATGAACTGCACGCGGCCCACCTGGCAGAGGGAGAGATCGAGGATCTGGAAGCCGACCTGCAGCGGGCCGAGCATGCTGAAGAGATCCGGAGTGCACTTATGGAATCGGCCGATCATCTCTCTGCTGAAGCCAGTGGAATTCTTGACCGCCTGGCCGCTTCCCTTTCCCAGATACAGAAGATTTCGCAGTTTTATACCCCCTCCATAGAGCTGGCTTCGCGTTTGGAATCTGCCTACATTGAACTGAAAGATATTGCATCAGAGGTGGAAACAGAGGCCGGAAAGACGGGACTGGAACCGGGTGAACTGGAGCAACTCAGAGAG
Source organism: uncultured Bacteroidales bacterium (assembly GCA_963792395.1). Classification (GTDB taxonomy): domain Bacteria; phylum Bacteroidota; class Bacteroidia; order Bacteroidales. The sequence continues at coordinate 352,471 of CAWBWE010000008.1, read as the reverse complement.
CGAATGGACCTTTTGTTCGGACTTATGCAGAAACACCGTGTCCGGCAGGTGGAAGAATTAATTGCACTGAGGGATCATCTGGGCGAAAAGATCGAAGCTCTGACCTTTTCCGATGAGAAGATCGGGAAGCTGGAAAAGGATCAGTCCGCCCTGCTTTTTGCCCTGGAGGAAGAAGCAGGAGTTTTGCATGGAAAGCGAATTTCGAGCGCCAGTTTCATGCAGGAGAAGGTCGAAGAGCAGTTAAAACAACTGGGAATTCCCAATGCCAGATTTAAGGTGGAACTGGTAAAAACCGACAGCTATGACAGCAATGGATCAGACCAGGTAAAATTTCTTTTCTCAGCCAATAAACAGCTGCCACTTGAAGAAATTTCCAGGGTGGCCTCCGGTGGAGAAATATCCAGGCTGATGCTCTCCATCAAATCCATGGTCTCGGACCGGAAAGGCATGCCTACCCTGATTTTTGACGAGATTGATGCAGGGGTCAGCGGCGAGATCGCCGATAAGGTCGGCGGAATTATGGACCACCTGGCAAAAGGGAGACAGGTCATGGCCATTACCCACCTGCCGCAGGTAGCCTCCAGGGGTAGCTGATCATTTTGTTGTTTACAAGGAAGATACAAGTGATGCCACCTATACCAGGATCCGCAAACTGCAGGCCGACGAACGAATTACAGAAATTGCCAGGATGCTATCCGGCGAAGAGATAACCGAGGCAGCACTTTCCAATGCCCGTGTACTGCTTCGTATTTAATAAATGATCGCACAATCTGAGAGTTTATTTGTTATTAGGGCAGAAAACCAACAATTCAAATCAATTGAACCATGGCTTATAATTTACTTAAAGGGAAAAAGGGAATCATTTTCGGAGCCCTGAATGAGCAATCCATCGCCTGGAAAGTGGCTGAAAAGGCCCATGAAGAGGGGGCTGAGATTGTATTAACCAATGCTCCCATTGCACTTAGGATGGGCACCATCAATGAGCTGGCAGAAAAGACCAATGCCCAGGTGATTGCTGCCGATGCCACCAGTCTGGAGGACCTGGAAAACCTGTTTCAGAAGTCCATGGAAGTCCTGGGAGGGAAAGTTGATTTCGTACTTCACTCCATTGGAATGTCGCCCAATGTGCAGAAAGGGACTGGATTATGATGCCCTGAATTACGGCTACTATCACAAGACTCTGGATGTGTCAGCATTTTCGCTGCATAAAGTACTAAGTACTGCCAGAAAAATGGATGCCATAAACGAATGGGGTTCCGTGGTGGCCCTCTCCTATGTGGCTGCACAGAGGACTTTTGCCGGATACAATGACATGGCCGATGCCAAGGCCATCCTGGAATCCATTGCCAGAAGTTTTGGGTACATGTACGGCCGCTCCAGGCGGATCCGGATTAACACGGTTTCTCAATCTCCCACCCCTACCACAGCCGGTAGCGGCGTGCATGGCTTTGACAAGCTGGAGGATTTTTCTGAGCGGATGTCTCCTCTTGGCAATGCCACTGCGGATGAATGTGCCGATTACTGCATTACTCTATTCTCCGACCTGACCCGGAAGGTAACCATGCAGAATCTCTTCCATGATGGAGGTTTCTCCAGTATGGGGATGAGTTTCAGGGCCATTGAACAGTACGAGAAAAGCTTCAAGGATTGTCCCTAGTAGGCTGCTTACCCTGATTCAGCTTTGGGCTTACATCTTTTTGATTATTTTTGGAGCTGACCTTATAAGCTGAATTCTATGGGCGCAATCATTATTGCCAGCTATTTCTTAATCCCTGCATTTCTCCTTTACTACAGCACTCAGTTCTCCATTATCAACAAGATTGGTATTGTGGTGTTCTGCTACGGGATTGGACTGATCATGGGAAACATCCAGATTATTCCTGACTCCATATCGGGCGTTCAGGGCGATGTGATGGGAGTGACCATCCTTCTGGGAATTCCCCTGGTACTATTTTCCGAAAACGTGGTAAAATGGGCAAAGATGGCTAAAACCACCTTTATCTCCCTTTTGCTGGGAGTCGTATCAGTGGTGGTGCTGGTCTTTGTGGGATACTATATTTTCAGAAACAGCATTCCTGAAATCTGGAAAATTTCCGGGATGATGATTGGTGTTTATACGGGGGGAACCCCCAACCTGGCCGCCATCGCGCGAGCCCTGGCTGTGGAGGAGGAACTATACATACTGACACATACCGCTGAACTGGTAATCGGCGCATTGATCCTGCTTTTCCTGATCACTGGGGCCAAGCCATTGTTCGGGACCTTCCTCAGGCCCTATCCCAAGGGTAAAACGGTGGAATCAGAGCCTGTTCTGGATGTGGCCGATTTTGAAAGCTACGAGGGCTTTTTTAAAAGGCAGAATTTTGCAGGGGTTTTAAAGGCCTTCGGGGTTGCTCTGCTAATCTTCGGAATCGGCTATGGGTCCACCTTTCTTTTTGAAGGGGACGCCAAAGATACCGCAGCGGTATTGACCGTGACAACCCTGGGTATTGGTGCCTCCCTGATCCCGGCGGTCAACCGGATCAAAAGCTCCTTCCAGCTCGGGATGTACTTTATCTACGTATTCTGTATTATTGTGGCGTCCAAAGCGGATCTGATAGCCCTTTTTGATGTGGAAAATATTCACCTGATGGTGAACCTGCTGCTCTATATTGCGCTGGTGATTGTGGGTTCCCTGGTCTTGCATGCCATTCTTTCCTGGATATTTAAAATCAACGTGGATGATTACATCATCACCTCTACGGCACTTTCCAACTCTCCCCCCTTTGTTCCGGTTGTGGCTGCTGCCATTCGCAACAAGGAGGTGGTGATTCCCGGGATGATCATAGGGGTCATCGGGTATGCCATAGGGAATTACCTGGGAGTGGCCATCGCCTATCTTCTGAAGTAAGATTGCTCAATAACATTCAGTGAGCCGCCGGCAATTTCCTATCTTCGTGGTATGAGACTGGTCCTGAAAAATATTGGCAGCCTGCTGGTCATTGCACATGAGCCGGCTCCCTGGGTAGCCGGGGAAGAGATGGCCGCTGTGGATTCCATCCAGGACGCCTGGCTGGTAATAGAACAGGGAAAAATTGCCTGTTATGGGGAGGGCGAAGTGATTCCCTTTACAGATGATGAGGTGCTTGACTGCAAGGGCGGTATGGTGCTGCCCGCGTTCTGTGATTCTCACACCCATCTGGTTTACGCCGGAAGCAGGGAAAAGGAATATGAAGATAAGATCAGAGGACTGAGTTACGAGGAGATTGCTAAAAGAGGCGGGGGGATTCTGAATTCGGCAAAGTTATTGTCTGATACTCCTGAAGATGAACTGTTTGAACAGTCACTACCCCGGGCCTTGGAGATCATCCGGACGGGAACCGGGGCCGTGGAGATCAAAAGCGGTTACGGACTGAATACCAGAGATGAGTTGAAGATGCTGCGGGTGATTAAGAGGATCGCCGCTGGGACCGATCTGACCGTACGATCCAGCTTTTTAGGGGCTCATGCGGTTCCGGCCAGTTTCAAATCAGACCAGGAGGCTTACGTGCGTGAGGTAATTGATGAGATGATTCCTGCCGTTGCAGAGGAGGGGCTTGCCGACTTTATAGATGTGTTTTGTGACCGGGGATTCTTTACCGTGGAGCAGACCGAACGTATCCTGGAAGCAGGTGCGAAATTTGACCTCCAGCCAAAAATACATGCCAATGAACTGGACTATTCGGGTGGGGTTCAGGCCGGAGTCAGGCATAAGGCTCTTTCAGTGGACCACCTTGAATTTGTCGGCGAGGAAGAGCTGGCTGCGCTAAAGGGGAGTCTTACCATGCCTACCCTGTTACCGGGAGCATCCCTTTTCCTGGGATTGAGCTATGCCCCTGCAAGGAAACTCATTGAGGCCGGGCTGCCGGTGGCCCTGGCATCCGATTATAATCCGGGCTCATCCCCTTCGGGCAACATGGAACTGGTCATGTCCCTGGGAATCATGCTGCTTAAGATGCTTCCTTACGAGGTATTGAATGCGGTTACCCGGAATGGGGCCTATGCCATGGGGCTGGCGGCAACACATGGATCGATTACCCCGGGTAAAGTGGCCAACCTGATAATTACCAAAGCAATGCCTGGCTTTGGCTTTATGCCTTACAGTTATGGAAGCAGCCAGATAGACAAAGTGATCTTAAACGGAAAAATTCAATAAAGTTTTATGAAACAGATCTTAGAGTGTGTTCCCAATTTTAGTGAGGGAAGGGATATGGAAGTGATCAGGCGGATTACCGACCAGGTGGAGTCGGTAGAGGGTGTTAAGCTGCTGGATGTGGATACTGGCCTAGCCACAAACCGGACGGTGGTAACCTTTGTCGGATCGCCCGGACAGGTGGTGGAGGCTGCCTTCCGGGCTGTGAAATTGGCCTCGGAAATCATTGATATGAGCAAACACAGCGGGGAGCATCCCAGATTTGGAGCCACCGATGTATGTCCGCTTGTCCCCGTATCAGGAATCTCTATGGAAGAGACAGTGAAGTATGCCCATCAGCTGGCTGAAAGGATCGGAAAGGAGATCGGGATACCGGTTTACTGCTATGAGAATGCCGCAAAGAGTCCCGGTCGCAAGAATCTGGCTACAGTGCGATCAGGCGAATATGAGGGCTTAAAGGAGAAACTGAAGAATCCGGAGTGGCAGCCCGATTTCGGCAGGGCGGAGTTTGTTCCCCGCACCGGGGCCATTGCAGTTGGAGCCAGGGACTTTCTGGTGGCTTATAATATAAATCTCAATACCACCTCTACCCGAAGGGCCAATGCCATTGCCTTTGATGTACGAGAGCGGGGACGGACCAAACGGGAAGGAGATCCCATTACCGGAAATATCGTGAAACATCCGGATGGGACACCTTTCATGATCCCGGGTTCGTTGAAGGAGGTAAAGGCTATTGGGTGGTATATAGAGGAGTATGGCGTGGCACAGATCTCTATGAACCTGACCAATATTTCCATAACTCCTGTGCATGTAGCCTTTGATGAGGTATGCAAAAAGGCGGATGCTCGCGGCATACGGGTAACCGGATCAGAGCTGGTCGGACTGGTACCCCTGAATGCCATGCTGGAGGCAGGCCGGTATTTTTTAAAAAAGCAACAACGGTCCACCGGAGTTTCAGATAGTGAATTGATCAAAATAGCTGTAAAAACCATGGGGCTGGATGAACTGGGTCCCTTTGATCCAGGGGAAAAGATCATAGAATATCAGTTGAAAAAAGGCGAAGCCAGGTCGCTGGTGGATAGGAGTCTGGCTGCCTTTATGGAAGAAACCGCCTCTGAATCACCTGCACCCGGGGGAGGATCTGTAAGTGCCTACATGGGCGCTTTGGGTGCAGCCCTGGCCACCATGGTGGCCAATCTCTCCTCGCACAAGAGGGGATGGGACGAGCGCTGGGAAGAGTTTTCTGATTGGGCTGAACGTGGCAAGGCCATCCAGGAACGCTTGTTGCAGCTGGTGGATGAAGATACCAGGGCCTTTAATGGAATCCTGGAGGCTTTTGGGCTTCCCAAAGGATCAGCTGTTGAGCAGGAAACCCGGAAAGCGGCCATAGAAGCAGCCACCCTGCATGCCATTCAGGTGCCTTTCGAGGTGATGAAAGTGGCTTTTACTGGGTTTGAAGTGGCAGAAGCCATGGCAGAGACCGGAAATCCCAACAGCGTATCAGATGCGGGAGTGGGGGCTCTGGCTCTGCACGCCTGCATAGAGGGGGCCTGGTTAAACGTAAGGATTAATGCGGAAAGTTTAATACAGCCTCAGGTTGAGCAAATCAAGAGCGAAGGTGCAGAGCTCATGAAGCGATCCTCAGACTTTCGAAGCAGGATATTGAAGCTGGTGGAGGGTAAAATTAGCTCCTGAAATATGATTTTCCTTCCTTTTTCGTTTTAGTAATGGCTTAAATGATGTTATACTTGTGGAAACAAAAGAGCAGCGTGATTAAAAAACTGATCTATTCATTTGTTTTGTTGGGGATGGTGTTTCTGGCAAAGGGACAGGATCAACTGATCCGGGAAGGCTCGGTAGAGCAAAGGCGTGTTGAAATCCAAGCCATTCAACCTGATACGGATAGAATGCAGACTTTGCAACGGGCAGATAGTCTTCAACTGGCAAGCAGACTGATATTTCCCGATGGTAGGATTCTGGCGATACGGGGCTTTAACAGTCGCATGAAGCCGGAATACCTGACTACCCATAACCTGATTGCGGCCAGAACGGTATCTACGGATAAAGTCTGGAGTGGGGGCGGACTTGGTTATGAGCTGGATGGTACGGGTTTGGTCGTCGGAGTCTGGGATGGAGGGGTCCACCGGGTCACCCATGTAGAATTTGACAATCGGGCAGTAATTATGGATGCTTCTGCCGAGGTGATAGGGCATGCGACGCATGTGAGCGGCACCATTGGGGCCAGTGGACTGAATGAAAATGCAAAAGGAATGGCTGGCGAGGTCGTGATGGAGGCTTATGATTGGGATCAGGATATTCAGGAGATGGATGCGGCAGCATCGCAGGGACTGCTTATTTCCAATCACTCCTATGGCCTGGTGGTGGGCTGGGATTATAACTCTGAAGAGAGCCGATGGCAATGGTGGGGGGATCTGGCCATCAGCGAGGAGGAAGACTATAATTTTGGATTTTACCATCGTGATTCCCGCGAATATGACCGGGTGGCTTACAAGCATCCGAATTACCTGATCGTTACCTCGGCCGGGAATGACAGGGGGGAGGGTCCTTCTCCTGGGACCGAACATTATGTTTGGGAATTTGGTCAATGGACCGCTTCCACAGCTGTCAGGCCAAAAGACGGTGGGGACGATGGATTTGACACGATGGGACCAGGCAGTACGGCAAAAAATACGCTTACCGTAGGAGCTGTCCGGGATATGCCCCTGGGGTATACAGGCAGGGAAAATGTAATGATTACCAGTTATTCTGCCTTTGGGCCCACCGATGACGGCCGGATTAAACCTGACCTGGTTGCCAATGGGGACAGGCTCTTTTCCTCCTATTCGGGGGGGGATGAGGATTACCGGAACAGTTCAGGGACCTCCATGTCGGCACCCAACGCCAGTGGTTCCCTGGCTCTGATTCAGCAACATCATTCTGATCTCTATGACTCTTATCTGAAGGCAGCTTCTCTGAAGGGGCTGGTTCTGCATACTGCCGATGACGCGGGGAACCCGGGCCCGGATTATAAGTTTGGCTGGGGATTGCTGAATACCCTCAGTGCGGTGAACCTGATTTCTGATGAACAGTATGATCGGATTCAGGAGGCTACCCTTTCTGAAGGTGGCGAACAACGGATCAGATTATACTCCAGTGGTGATGAGCCCATTAAATTAACCCTGTGCTGGACCGATCCCGAAGGGCTTGTTCCTTTATCCGGGCTGGATCCCGTGAACAGAATACTGGTGAATGATTTAGATCTGAAGCTGGTCCGTCTGTTGGACGGAGAGGAGATCCTTCCCTATATTCTGGATCCACTTCATCCGGACATGGTGGCCAGCCGGGGCGACAACGTTCGGGATAATGTGGAACAGATTCTTGAAGAATCCCCGCTGAAAGGGTTTTATGAGGTGATTGTATCCCACAAGGAGGGCTTATCCGGTGGAAGCCAGGACTTCTCGCTTATATTTTCAGGTCTCAGTGATGAATATTACGCCTCCGGGTTCATTGAACTTAGCGATAACAACGGTGAGTTTAAGCTGACTTCGGCGCCGGAGTATCTTCCCAACATGGATGCCAGCTGGATCATCGAACCTGAAAATGGACAGCCAATAAAACTTTATTTCGACTTTTTCGGTACGGAACAAGAGAATGATCAGCTCTACATTTATGATGGAGCAGATGAAAGCGCACCCCTGCTGGCCCGTTTGGACGGATCCCCGGATCCGGATACTCTGGAGTTCAACTCCAGCTCCGGACAGTTATTTTTACGCTTCCAGTCCGACGGCCAGAATGAGGCTTTGGGATTCAATGCACTTTATTGCACAGAGGCACCCCAGGAAAGCTCCCGGATTATGGGACAGCTGTATCCATGCAATGGAAGCAGCGCCCTCTATCTGGCATCGGGGGTTTCAGGAGTGGAATACCTGTGGACCCCGCCTTCGGGCTGGTCGGTGGACAGTCTTATTTCGGAAGGGGCTTATCTCGGTGTGGGTTCCGGACCCGGACAACTGAGTGTGGAAGTGCAAAACCGCTGCGGTTCCGGACCGGTCTCAAGTACCTGGCTTGAACCGCTCAGCTCGGTGCCCCGGATTACTAATTATGAGGCAGATACCGCTCCCTGTGCCTCAGTGACCACCTTTGTTCAGGTGGACAGCATCCCCGGAGCCACTTACAAGTGGTCCCTGCCCCTGGACTGGCTGGGGTCCGGTACCGGTCATAAGCTGGAATATAAACCGGGATATGAACCGGGCAACATTCGTGTACAGGTTCGTAACGCCTGTGGGCCCGGAGATACCCTGGACTTAGCCATCGAGGTCCAAACAGTGCCGGGAGAGACTCAGATACTTACCAGCAAGGAGAAGCCCTGCGCACTCACCGTTCAGGATTTTTACGTGGCCCCGCTGGAGGATCACAGCTATCAGTGGAGTACCATCGATGACTGGACCATCGAGGGCGGGTCAGAGGGGGATACGGTCCGGGTCTCCGTGGGAGCGGGATCGAGTTTTCTGTTTGTTGATGTGACCAATAAATGTGGCAGCCGACTGTCCAACAAACTATATCTTACTTCACCGCTCCCCGATGCTCCCAGCCTGAAAGTGACCGATAGCGATTACGAGGGCTACAGACTCATTTCTGTAAGCAACCCTTCAGGCTACAACACTTTTCAGTGGTACCGTGACGGATTGCCCATTGAGAGTCCTCAGGGAAAGGAGGCTGAATATGTGGCCCATCTTCCCGGAATCTATACCATCGGAGTCAGTAATCGCGAGGGATGTGAGCTCCTTCAGGAGGTGGAGAATGGCATTGAAATTGACCAGGAAAACCAGGATTATAGCGTTTATACCGGTCAATTTGGTGATATTGTGATTCTGAACCATACCAGTAACGAGGCGCTTTTAAACATCTATGATTTCTCCGGAAAATTGAGGAGCATTCATACCCTGGATCCCGGGTACAATCAGGTCCCCTTCAGACTAAGCGGTAGCTTTATCGTCAGAGTCTCTGGTAGCGGTAACACACTCACTACTAAGGTTTTCACATATTAATTTTTATTTCTTTTAGGGCATTCAAGATTTATTTATTTTTTACTTTGTTTAAATAAACCTTCGCAACTTAGGCGGTAAAATGTCCAGTATTCCAGTGTTTTCAAGCGTTTACTAGTGCCGGAATTGTTAATTATTGTCAACTATTAATTTTTTTTTTCATAGTTTTGATGTCTCAAACATTCGAGCGAGCTAAAATTGTATAAACCTAAAACCTTAATCTATGAAAAGATTAACTACGCTTTTGGCATTTTTTGTGTTTGCAGGAACTTTCCTGTATGCCCAGGGGGTGCTGATTACAGGAACTGTAACAAGTGCTGATGACGGAACGCCTTTACCGGGTGTTTCAGTAGTGGTTCGCGGAACCACCATTGGCGCAGTTACAGATTTTGAGGGTAAATATTCCATTACAGTACCCGAATCTTCTAATACTCTTATCTTCAGCTTTGTGGGTATGAGGACCGCGGAAGTGGTCCTGGAGGGTCAATCGGTCCTGGATGTGATACTTGAAACTGATGCCGTTGGTATCGATGAAGTCATGGTTGTTGCCTATGGTACCGCCAAGAAGGCTTCATTTACGGGATCAGCGGAAAATATCAGTCAGGACAAGATTGATAATATCCAGGCAACTTCTGTTTCAAAAATGCTTGAAGGTGCCACTGCCGGGGTACAGGTATCGACCGCCTCCGGACAGCCCGGATCAAATGCAACAATCAGGATCCGCGGGATTGGTTCCATCAATGCCTCAAGTGATCCTCTTTATGTCGTAGACGGGGTACCCTATGGTGGAAACCTTAACTCCATCAACCCTGATGATATTGAGAGTATTACTGTGCTGAAAGACGCGACTGCAGCAGCCCTTTATGGTGCCAGGGGCGCCAATGGGGTGATTGTGATCACCACCACAAGAGGCAGGGCAGGAAAAATGGAACTGGAAGTGAAAGTACGCCATGGATGGTCCGACAGGGCTATCAATGAATATCCAAGGCTGGGCCAGAAGGATCATTATGAGAAAACCTGGGAAGCCTACAGGAATTCACTGGTTTACGGAGCTGGTTACACCATGACTGAAGCTGGAGAAATTGCTTCATATGGTAGAGGTGCAGGTGGGAACAGCATCAACACCGTAGCCCAGCTGGGGAACTACAATGCATATAATATCAATCCGATCCAGCTGATTGGTACGGATGGTAAGTTGAACCCGAGCGCCGTCCTGCTCTATCCCAACGAATGGGAAGATGTGCTTTTCCGGATAGCAAATAAGCAGGACTACAATGTGAATGTGACCGGAGGAGATGAAAAATCAAATTATTACATTTCACTGGGTTACCTGGATGAGCAGGGACTTATGGAGTTCTCCAACATGCAGCGTTTCAGTGGGAGGGTCAATGCCGAATCCCAGGTGAAGAAATGGCTGAAGATCGGCCTGTCCACCAATGCGGTGACCTACAACACCAATAACTTCAGCGACGGAAATTCCACCACTTCCAATCCCTTCTTCTTCTCCAGGGTGATGGCACCCATCTACCCTGTTTACCAGTATGGCACCTGGAACTCGTCCAATGCCGGGCAGGTAATAAGAGACTCAGACGGAAATAAACTCTATGACTTTGGATCTGCAGAGATGAGCTTTGACGATGGATATCATCAAATGGTCCCCGGTCTTCGACCCTATGCAGGTACGTTCAACCTGGCAGGTTCTCTGCACCTGGATGAAAGATCCACCCAGGTGGATGCTGTTTCAGCCAGGACTTTTGCTGATTTCTCGATTCTTCCAGGTCTGAATTTCAGGACCAACCTGAGTGTGGACTTCAATGGGGCATCAGGAACCACCTATCAGAACTCTACCTACGGGGATGCCGCCGGTTACGGCAGGATTACCAAGAATTATGGCAGAAGGCTGGTTACTACCTTCAACCAGTTGCTTACTTATAACCGGGCATTTGGACAGGCCACCGTGGATGTGCTGGCAGGTCATGAAAACTACATGTACCAGTTTAATTACCTGACTGCTACCCGGATCGGCTTCCCTTTTGAAGGAATCAGGGAACTTGCACCGGCCGCAACGGGTGAGGGTTCTAATTCCTACGAAAATAACGACCGGATCGAAAGTTTCCTGGGACGTTTGAACTTTGACTATGCGGACAGATATTACCTTTCAGCCAGTATTCGTGCGGACGGTTCTTCCAGGTTCCATCCGGACACCCGCTGGGGTACCTTCTGGAGTTTAGGAGGTAGCTGGAGAATCAGTGAAGAGAGCTTCCTGCAGGCCGGATGGGTCAATACCTTGAAACTGAAGGCTTCTTACGGAGTTCAGGGGAACAACGACGGTATTGGTTTCTATCCCTGGCAGGGTCTCTATGGCCTGGGTAATGACAATGCCTCCTTCTCAGGAGCCCTGGCCAGTTCGCTGGAACTTCAGGAGCTGATGTGGGAAGAGAACGGCAACTTTAATACCGGGGTTGAATTCGCCATCTTCAAAAGAATCCGCGGTAGTTTTGAATACTTCGTCAGGAGTTCAAAGAACCTCCTGTTTGAAGTTCCCCAGCCCCGCTCACTGGGTATCGATACCAAGTGGGAGAATATTGGCGGCATGGAGAACCGGGGAGTTGAAGGCATCCTTTCTGCAGACATTATCGCCACGGATGATTTCCGCTGGAACTTTGATATAAATGTGACACACTACAAGAACAAAATCACCGAACTTCCTCAGGAAGAGATTATTCAGGGATCTAAGAAGTTGATGGTTGGAAAATCCATCTACGAATTCTTTACCTGGGATTATGCCGGGGCTGATGCAGCCACCGGTGCGGCACTCTACTGGAAAGATGAGGTCGAGCTGGACGGAGGCGGAAATGAGGTGATTGATGAAGACGGAAATCCCGTTCTGACCGGAGAAAGATTGCTTACCGAGGACCCGACCGATGCCGACAGGTACTACCTGGGGACTTCGATTCCCACCGTATATGGAGGGATTACCAATACCTTCCAGTATAAGGGATTTGATCTTTCCATTTTCCTGACCTACTCTCTTGGAGGCAAATTTATGGATTATAACTACATGTGGCTGATGCGTGAGGGGGACCTTGGTTTTGCCTGGCACGAGGACATTCTTGAGGGATGGACAGAGCCGCTATCAACCGCCGGACTGCCCACAAATGCAGATACGGATGGGGCAACCAGATCCTACGATCCCGATATGATTCCCCGTGTGGAGGTAGGAAATACCGATCTGAGGTATACCTCCAGCCGCTTCCTCTTCGATGCCACTTATTTCAACATAAGAAATATCACTCTGGGATATAACCTTCCCCAGAATATGGCCAGCAGGATCGGGGCCAGCGGACTCAGGGTATTTGTGACAGCTGACAACCTCTATATCTGGACCACGAATCCCGGTATGGATCCAAGGCAGAATTTTGGTGGAGACGCCTCAACGCAGTATTCACCGATCAAAACTTATACTGTCGGGTTGAATGTTAAGTTTTAATCAACGTAAATTATGATACATATGAAAAGGATAAATTCTTATCTGTTAATCGGTTTATCGGCAGTCCTTATGTTCTCCTGTACCAAGGAGTACCTGGATACTGCTCCCACCGATGCAGTTTCAAAAGATGTGATATTCGAGACTGTCCAGGGTGCCGAGGTGGCCGTTAATGGCGTCTACCGCTGGATGTACAGCTGGAACCAGCTTGGAAATGGCCGTCACGATGACTGGGGCTACAGAACCCTGGGCTTGAAGGCCGACCTGATGGGTCACGATATGAAAGTATATTCCCGTGGCTATGGATGGTTTATCAGCGATTACAACTACACGGGTCGTGGTCAGGTTACCGATAATACCACTACCAGTATCTCTTATAACCTCAATTATGACATTATTTACAATTCCAATGTGATTATTGAGAAGGTGGATGAGGTTCTGGGTGACCAGACGGAACGGGACTGGATCAAGGCCCAGGCTCTGACCATACGTGCCCATGCTTATCTCTGGCTTGCCCAGTTTCATGCTCCAACCTATGCAGGCAATGAAAGTGCCCCCTGCGTGCCCCTGAAGCTTGAATCTACCGAGGAGCACCTGCCCATGTCTACCGTTGGGGAAGTATATGCCAGTATCATTCAGGACCTGGAAGATGCCATTGATCTGTTCACCAGTTCAGGGATTTCCCGTCCGGCAAAATCCTATATTGACGTGCAGGTGGCCCAGGGAGTCCTGGCCAGGGCTGCACTGATCATGGAGGATTGGCCCACAGCCATTGCCGCGGCCCAGGCTGCCAGAAATGGCTATTCCCTGATGAGCGACGCAGCGATGACCGGAGGCTTTAATGACCAGAGTGTTGGAGAATGGATGTGGGGATTTGATATCAATGAAGAGCAGAGCACCATTTATGCCTCTTTCTTCAGCCATATGGATCCTACGAGGCTTTCTTATGCCAGTCTGGGGCTTCAGAAACAAATGCCCGCGTATTTGTATGATACCATTCCGGCTACGGATATCCGCAAGGCTCTCTATGTGGATCCCGCTGACGATACCTGGTTTGATCCCTGGGGTACTCCTATACCAACCTATGTATCAGTTAAGTATAGAACCCCTTCCTGGGCTGCGGACTATATTATGATGCGTGCTGCTGAAATGTACCTGATCGAAGCGGAAGCTGCTGCGGAAGCCGGCCAGGGGGTTGTGGCACTGGCAGCTGTGAACGCCGTTCTGGAAGCCCGGGATCCGGGCAGCTCCATCAGCCTCAGTGGGGATGAGCTGATCCAGGCCGTCAGGCTTCAGAGAAGGATCGAGCTCTGGGGAGAAGGTTTCGGCCTGTTTGATATCAAACGCTGGAAGATTCCTCTTAACAGAAGAGATCACGATCCTACCCTTTGTACGGTCGTCAATCTGCCTGCAAATTCATTTGAATTCAACCTTCGGGTGCCTCAATATGAGATTGACGCAAACGATAATCTGAGTGAAGCAGATCAGATCGACTAGGGCTTGATTTCTTCAGGATAAGCTATAATTTCTTGTGAAAAGGGGGCTTCGGCCCCCTTTTTTTTGGGGGGTGGTGTGATTCATCCTGTGTTTTGATTTTTCTTTCTGTTGGGTGGTGTTAGTATTTAATTTTAACCGCTGCTGAAAGAATATATGTTAAATAACGCCTGCAGGGAATAATAAAAATAGTGTCCGGGTGGCCGGGTTTGCCATATTCGAAAAAAGCCGAACCTGGAAAACAGACAGGTAAACATCAGTATATCAGATGGATATTGAACAGTTAATGGCTCAGTAAATATAATTTTTCTAGCCATGTTCCAATTGACCCTGGACTGATCCACCTGAACTGCCCGTCAATATTGAGATGCATAAATTTTGTGTTTCATATTTTTTTTTATAGATTTGGCCCCGTATAGAGTCTTTTGCTAATTACTTATTAAACCTAAAACTTTAATCTATGAAAAGATTTGTTTTCGTATTGTCACTACTGTTGTTTGTAGGGTTCAATCTTTTACAGGGACAGGGTGTACAAGTTTCGGGTAATGTGACCAGTGCCGATGACGGCGCTGCTCTGCCCGGTGTATCGGTTGTTGTACGAGGTACAACAATTGGTGCTGTAACAGATTTTGAAGGGAATTACTCCATTACCGTTCCCGATGCATCAGCCACGCTGATGTTCAGTTTCGTGGGTATGCTTACCCAGGAGGTTGCCTTGGACGGACAGACTAGCGTGGATGTAGTTCTCGAATCTACCTCTACGGAACTGGACGAGGTGGTGGTTACTGCCCTGGGTGTTTCCAGGGAAAAGAAATCACTGGGTTATGCTCGGTTCAGGAAGTTACCGCTGAGGATGTAAACATTACCAGTGAAATCAACCTGAAGAGTGCCATTGCCGGTAAAGTGGCTGGCGTTCAGATAGTCGGACAGGCCGGATCCATCCTTGATGAGTCAGGCCGTATCCGTATACGTGGCGCGGTTTCCATGACTTCGGATGCTGATCCTCTCTATGTGGTTGACGGGATCCCCACCACCAATCCTAATGTGGTGGACATGGAAAACGTCAAAACCATCAGTGTGCTGAAAGGTCCCAACGCGACTGCACTTTATGGACAACGCGCAGAATATGGCGTGATCCTGATCACCACCAAAGATGGTGCTGCGCAGGGTATAAGCGTTGAGATAAACAGTAACACCACCTTCCAGAAAGTAGCTTATCTTCCCAATTACCAGAACCTCTATGGGGCCGGTTATGACGGAGAAGGAGAATGGGATGTGATGGATTATGCTGCAGGCAACTATCTGGGACAGCCCTATGCCCCCGAATTTGCGGTCTTTGATGGACAGCGTTCCATCTGGTCGGGGTATGCCGATGAAAGCTGGGGCCCTGCCTTTGACGGACAGCCTTACGTGGCCTGGTATAACATCTGGCCCGACAGCCCTTACTACGGGGAACTGGCCACCTGGGAAGCCCAGCCTGATAATATCAAGGATTTCTATAACACCGGGGTAACCCTGAAGAATTCAGTGGCCATCAGTGGTGGAGATGAGAAATTCAATGCCCGTGTGACTTACAGCAACCTGGATGTGAAAGGGATCATTCCTGAATCTTATCTGAAGGGTAACCAGGTAAGTGCCAATTTAAACTACAAGGCATCCGACAGGCTCAGCATCAAAGGAATTATGAACTGGTCCAACAATCAGGTCCAGGGTGACTTTGATGACGGTTATTCTAACCAGACCACAGGTACATTCAACTCATGGTTCAACAGGAACGTAGAGATGGATAAAATGCGTGAACTGGTTGATCTGCAAACCACAAATGGATACCATGCTTCCTGGAATTACTGGGGCTTCAATCTGGGAACCCGCTTTGGTTCTGAAAACGGGGCCTTCTGGTACAATCCGTATTACTGGCTGAAACACTACCAGGATGTCACGGACAGGAATTCTTTTATCGGGAAGGTAAGCGCCACCTATAAACTCACGGATCATATCGAGGTAGTGGCTGATATGTCCACGAACTACCTATAATTATAAGCGCTATTTTGAATTCCCGTTTGCACTTGGAAATTCTGCCGAACCTAACCTGTATAATGAGTGGGCTTCCGGTGGATTTGGAAACGAGAAGACGCTGCAGGTGGAGAACAACTACAGTGCCATGGTGAAGTATGCCAACCAGTTTGGCGAATTGGATATTCAGGCGTTTGTGGGTGGAAACATCCGGACCAACTCCTATGACCGCTTCCGTGCCAACATGGATATCGGAGACGGCAACACGGGTCTGGTGATCCCCGACGTATTTACCTATTCCAATGCCATTCTTCCTGTTACTCCCGATACCTGGAAGTATAACAAGGAAGTGCGCAGTATTTATGCAAGTGCATCGGTTGGTTATAAGCGCCTGGTATATCTGGACGTGACTGCTAGGAATGACTGGAGTTCAGCACTTCCATCAGACAACAACAGCTATCTATACCCCTCTGTGGGAGGCTCCTTTATTCTTAGCGAGCTGATCGAGAGCTCTTTCCTGTCTTTTGCCAAGGTCCGTGCCGGCTGGGCACAGATTGGTTCGGACGTAGGCGCTCTGAGCCTGAATCCGATCTACCCGCTATCCGGGAGTCCTTACTTCGGTCTGCCCCAGATGTATACCAATGCACAGGCTGTGGATCCCAATATCACTCCTGCCAAGAATACTTCTGTTGAGGCTGGTATTGATGTCAGCGTCCTTGAGAACAGGCTGGGTCTGAGCGTTACCTACTTCAATGAGACCCGTGAGGATGAGATCATTCCTGTGGATATGTCCACAGCTACGGGTTATACCACTTACCTGACCAACGCAGGTAAATCTCAGAGAAGCGGGATCGAAGTGACTCTGAATGCCACTCCGGTTCGGTCCGAAATTGTGACCTGGGATATCTTCCTCAACTTTGGTACGGTTAATTCCGTGATCCTGGAGCTACCGGGTGACCTGGAGTCGATGGCTGCACCTGGAGGAAACGATGACTGGGGATTTGTTTACATGACCCATGAACTGGATAACAACTGGGGACAGCTGCGTGGCCGTACTATTGCCACCGATGACAATGGCAACTACATTGTGAATCCCACGGGTACGTATGCTTACGAAACAGGACATTACTACGGTTCTGTACTTCCCGATTTTACCGGGGGTATCCTGAACAGCCTGGGCTTCTTTAACAACCTGATCAACATTTCTGCCTCCATCGATTATCAGAAAGGCGGATTGTTCTACTCCCTCTCCGAGATGTGGGGTAACTACTCAGGTCTGCTGGAAGAGACTGCTGTTGAAAATGACAGGGGCTCCAATGTTCGGGAGGATCCGGCCGATGGCGGTGGGGTTCATGTCACCGGCGTGCTGGAGAACGGAGAAGCCTACAGCGAGTATATCGATGCGTATACCTACTTCTCACAGTTCCAGTCAAATACCATTCCAACTCCTTTCATTCACGATGCCAGCTATATCAAACTGAGGGAACTGAGCCTTATGGTGAATCTCCCCCAGAGTCTGTTATCGAAAACCTTTATCAAAGGAGCCAGCATTGGATTTGTAGGTCGGAACCTTTGGATGATCGCCGTGGCTGAAGATAATGTCCACGGATGGGATCCTTCAGAGCTTTCTCAGACTTATGGAGAAAACGCACAGCTCCCGGGTACCAGGAGTTTTGGTTTCAATGTTAAGTTAACATTCTAGAACGCTTAAATTGATTTTAGATATGAAAAAACTATTTGTTATAATATTGGGTATCGCCTTGAGCTTCACGGGATGTGACATCAGCGATTTTGGCGATACAAACAAGAATGTGAATGGACCTCTGGAGGGTAACACAGCTACCCTGATGTCCGGAGCCATGACCAATTTTGCGACTCGACAGGGGCGTCCCTACCGGATTACCCCGACCCTCAATGTGCAGTACTTTATGCAGCTGGTATATAATGATGAAATGCTGTATGCAGATTATGCCGGATTCTGGCAGTCCTATTATGTACAGGTTCTTTCCAACCTGAAACTGGTGATCGATATTGTATCGGATCCTGCATCTGAACTCGATCCCGCAGTGATTGGGAATGGTAATCTGGCCAACCAGCAAGCGGTCGCCATGATCTACAAAGCAGTGGTCTTCAAACGCGTTACTGACCTGTTTGGAGATGTGCCCTATTCCAATGCGCTGAACGCCGAGACCCTGACTCCCACGTATGACAGCCAGGAGTCTATCTATGCGGGCATGATCGCTGATGTGAAAGCAGCCAGGGACATGATCGACGAAGGCGCTGATGGACCCACTGGGGATGCCATCTACGGAGGTGACATGACCAAATGGGTCAAGTTTGCCAACTCCTTTCTGATGCAGATGGCCATGCAGCTTTCTGAAGTATCCACAACCATCGATGCTGAAGGTGAATTTGCTTCCGCATTGGCCCACCCCGGTGGGGTGATCGAGTCCGTGGCGGATGAGGCATGGTACGAGTTTGATACCCAGAACGGATTCAATAATCCCTGGAACTGGATGCGTCCGGCTGACTATGGAGTTACTGAGGAGCTGATCAGTTCTATGAAAGGTTATGGAGACAATGCAGTGACTTCCAATACCACCTTTGATAACAGGATTCTGGTGATGCAGGAAGACACTTCTGAAGCCGGGTTGCCTTATGGCTACCTGGACTATCAGGAGGCCAGTGCAAGCGTAGCCTCCGTATTACTCGATCCGGGAACCCCGATGCCCTTGCTTACGGCAGCTTATACCTGGCTGAACAGGGCCGAAGCTGCTTCCAGGGGGTGGACCTCCGAGGTGGTGGCTGATATGCTGACCAATGGCATCATGGCTTCCTATGCCTCCATGGAGGCGCTTTATGATCCCGCCGGCGCACTTGCCATGGGTGATGGCGCCAGCTATGCGGCAGCCAGGGTAGCTGACATGAGCACTGAGGGAGAACTCACGGTGATCAGTGAAGAGAAGTGGGTAGCGCTTTATCCGCTGGGATATGATGCATGGTCTGAGTGGAGAAGGACAGATATTCCTGCTTTGCAGCCTGCTGCTGATGCCATTAACAATGGACAGATTCCCAGGAGGTATAACTATCCGGCCGATGAGGTTAGCTTGAATACCGCCAACTACAATTCCGGGGTAAGCACTCTTTCGCCTGCTTCCGACAATAACACTTCACGTGTTTGGTGGAACCAGTAAGCTTATTGATTGATTGATAAAAGGAGGGTGCCCTGTGGTACCCTCTTTTATTATCTTTGCATGCCTGTAAAGGATTCATTAAATCGAAGATGAGCGATTATTCCATTACCCACCTGCGTGAATTAGAGGCAGAGGCGATCTATGTGATCCGTGAAGTGGGAGCACAATTTGAAAAACCAACCCTGCTGTTTTCCGGAGGAAAAGACTCCATCGTGATGTACCACCTGGCACGGAAGGCTTTCTGGCCCCAGGTGGTTCCCTTTCCCTGTCTGCATATTGATACGGGTCACAATTTCCAGGAGACCCTGGAGTTTCGGGATCAGCTGATGGAAGATACCGGTGGCCGGATCATTGTTCGCCTGGTCCAGGACTCCATCGATGCGGGAAAAGTGGTGGAGGAAACGGGTGTGAATGCCAGCCGCAATGTCCTTCAGACAGTCACCCTGCTGGATGCCATCGAGGAATTTAAATTTGATGCCGCTCTGGGCGGAGGTCGCAGAGACGAGGAGAAAGCCAGGGCCAAGGAGAGGTTTTTCTCTCACCGGGATGACTTTGGTCAGTGGGATCCCAAAAACCAGCGTCCCGAGCTATGGAACATCTTCAATGGGAAAAAGCACATGGGCGAGCACTTCAGGGTTTTCCCCCTGAGCAACTGGACCGAAATGGATGTGTGGCAATACATCTACCTGGAGGAGATTCCCATTCCCAACCTGTATTATACCCATAAGAGGGAGGTGTTTAACCGGGATGGGACCTGGCTGGCAAAAGCACCCTTTATGCAACTGAAGGAGGATGAGGCCTACGAACTTAAAGATGTGCGTTGTCGGACCATCGGCGATATCAGCTGTACCGGTCTTACGCTCTCCACGGCCAATAGCCTGGAAGATATCATTCAGGAAGTGGCTGCTGCCCGGTCCACCGAAAGGGGAGGCAGCTATGATGATAAGCGTTCTGAAGCAGCCATGGAGGACCGGAAGAAAGAGGGTTATTTTTAGTTAGGGCAATATAAGGAATTTGAATAATGAGCAAGAGAGAGAATCCCGCACCCGGTTACCTGGATATGGAACTGTTGCGCTTTACGACTGCAGGAAGTGTGGACGATGGAAAATCAACCCTGATCGGCCGGCTTTTGTATGATTCCAAGGCCATCTTTGAAGATCAGATGGAACAGCTGGAAGATAGCCAGTGAGCGAAGAGGGGAGGAGCAGGTCAATCTGGCGCTTTTAACGGATGGACTGCGTGCGGAGAGAGAACAGGGGATCACCATCGATGTGGCCTACCGCTACTTTGCCACACCCAGAAGAAAATTTATTATTGCGGATACTCCCGGTCATGTGCAGTACACCCGGAACATGGTAACCGGTGCTTCCACTGCCAACCTGGCCATCATCCTGGTGGATGCCCGCCACGGGGTACTGGAGCAGACCATACGGCACTCTTTTATTGCCTCTTTGCTGGGAATCCCGCATATCCTGATCTGTATCAATAAAATGGATCTGGTGGACTATAAAGAGGAGGTATTTAATAAGATTCACGCGCAGTTTGAACCATTCAAGGAACAGCTCAATATTGGGGACGTTCGTTTTATTCCCATCTCTGCCCTGAAAGGGGATAATGTGGTGGACCGGAGCGAAACCATGGACTGGTATGAGGGCCCGACCCTGCTGGAGGCTCTGGAGACCATCGATATCCGCAGCGATGGCGACTTCAGGAATTGCCGCTTCCCCGTACAGTATGTGATACGTCCGCAAAGGGATGAATATCACGACTATCGCGGATATGCCGGTCGCATTGCCGGAGGGGTATGGAAACCCGGTGCGAAGGTTGCTGTATTGCCCAATGGCATGGAGACTACCCTGGAGGCCATTGATACCATGACCGGAGAGTTGAAGGAGGCTTTTCCTCCCCAGTCGGTTACCTTCCGTCTGGCTCATGATATAGACATCAGCAGGGGAGACATGATTGTTCCTGTCGCTCAGAAGCCGAAAATAGGGCAGGAGGTGGACGTGATGGTTTGCTGGCTGAGTGAAAAACCCATGGTGATTGGGGGGAAAGTATGTGATCCGGCATACCACCTCAGAACTAAGGGGAATTATCCGGAGTGTAGGGTATAAGGTGAATATTAATAACCTGGAGGAAAACAAAGAGGATCTGTCGGTGGGGCTCAATGAGATCGCCAGGATCACCCTGAAGACCTCCAAACCAATCTTTTACGACTCCTATAAGGAAAACCATATAACCGGCAGCATCATCATTATTGATGAAGCCACCAACAATACCGTTGGTGCCGGAATGATCCTGTAAGCTTCTCATACTTCCCGGGATCCCTCCTGGATCATGCGGATGACATCGCTTACAATCTGCTTGTGATCAAAGGCAAGCTTGGGAAGTTCGTTCAGTCCGAACCATTGAAGCAGGGATGCGTCACTGCCCGCTTTCGGACGGCCCATTTCCTCTTTCCAGATCATCACAAAAACCTGGGTGATGGTTCGTCCCCGGGGATCCCGCTGTGGTTCATCATAGGTATCGAAACGGATCAATTCACCGGCCCTGATCCCGGTCTCCTCCAACAATTCCCGGCGAGCTGCCTCTTCCAGTGTTTCCTCCATCTCCATAAATCCTCCCGGAAGGGCCCACATCTGGCTGAAAGGGGGATATTTACGCTGGATCAGCAATATCTCGGGCAGCGTTTCCAGCCTCAGAACAGCAATATCCGCTGTGACAGCCGGCCTGGGATATTCGTATCTGTACTTGTCGGGCATATTCTTATCCGGCATGGAATTTAGAGTCTTTTAATGACTCTTAAGTTATGGGTATATCCTTCCTTCTCATTGCTGAAAATGCCATGATGATCCAGAGGATCGATGCTTACGCAGCTTGCACAATGAATGAGCTTGTTGTCTTCCAGGATCATTCCCACGTGGATGATCTCACCCTCTTCGTTATCAAAAAAGGCCAGATCCCCTTTCTCCACTTCGTATATGAAGTTGATGGTGGTGCCCAGTTCAGCCTGTTGCTGACAGTGCCGGGGGATAGGTTTGCCTCTCATTCTGCAAAGCATCTGCACCAGTCCGGCTCCGTCAAATCCAAATCCCGATCTTCCTCCCGGAATAGCAGGCAGGGATACGATCCGTTTGCCGAACTCCTCCGGATCGAAGCCGGATCCGGGGATAATAAAACCTTCTCTGCTGATAAACTCAAATTCACGTCCGTACCAGGTGAGGGTATTCCCCGTTTCTGTATTCCATACCGATCCTGCTGAGATAATCCGTTGTTGTCCCTTGGTCAGGTCCAGGACGATGGCTGAGGGCAGGGCAAGCAGCCTGAAATTGCTCAGAACCCCGGTATTCTCCTCATCTGAGGCATCTCTGAGTTTCACCCCCTGTTCCATTACCCAGGCTTCCGTTCCGTCAAAATCGGCTCTGATATGGAGCCAGCCCCCCCTTTTTTCCAGGAGGATGAACTCCTCCCCGAACAAAAGCTGAGAAATCATCATGGACGAGTAATCCGGCTCAAGCATCATGGGAATGTAAGCCTGAAAAGTACTTCCTTTGGTCATGCTTAGTATTTCATGGACAGACTGCAGTTTACAAGCTTTTGAACAAAAATACAAGGGTAAGGTTAAAAGTTGGATAAGATATTTTAAATTCACCCCATGAATTGGATCAAGGGCATTGTCAGATTCTGGAAAACCATTCAGATCGTTCTCATTTATATCCTCAGTATTGTACTGGTCTATTTTATGTTTCCCCGGGAAGGGAAGTTCCGGTACGAGTATACCAAAAACAAACCATGGATGCATGAGAACCTGGTGGCTCCCTTTGATTTCCCCATATATAAAGCGGATGAGGTAGTGCAAAGGGAGTTGGACAGCCTGCAGGTGAATTCCTACCTCTATTTTTTTGAAGACACTCTGGTGGGCCAGACTATGATCGGCGCTTTTAACCTTGATTACGAGAGTATCGCAGCAAACATGGGATTGGAGGGGGCGCGGTCTGACCGATGGGCGATGACCGGCCAGCTGATTGCCAGCGTATTGGAGGAGACCTATGTGCTTGGAATTATCGAGCCGCATCCGATCCTGGAAGGGAAAGCGCCTGAGGAAACTTCGGTGATGGTGGTAAAGGATGGCCTGGCTGAGGAGCATCGCCTCACAGCACTGTTTACCGGAAGATCTGCCTATGAATATGTAAGTGCCGGGCTGGAAGGGGCACGGGAATCCTCCCTGGCAGTGATGAAACGGATGAATCTGAACGACTACCTGCGACCCAATATGATTTATGACGAGGAGATGACCCTGAAAGTGCATCAGGCGGCCCTGGATCAAATTGACCATGACCCAGGGTATGGTTCAGTCGGGTCAGTTGATTATCGCCAGGGGTGAGCTGGTGACCCAGTCAGACTTTCTGATCATCGAGTCCCTCCGTAAGGAGTATGAGTCCAATCCCAATGTGGGAAAGAACTACCTGGTGGTCTACGTGGGACAATTCTTACTGATCAGTCCTGATATTTCTGGCCCTTTTCTGGTTTATCTACTATTTCAGAAAGGAGTTCTCCATCGGCCTGAGTCAAACCGTCTTTACCCTTGGCCTGATCGTAATTATGGTGGGTCTGACCCGTGCCGCTGCCACCAATGAGGCAGTGAGTGTCTATGTAATTCCCTTTGTGCTGGTTCCCATCTTCCTGAAGACCTTCTTTGATATCCGGTATGCCCTCTTTGTGCATATGATCACCCTGCTGCTGGCCGGATTCTGGGTCCCCAACAGTTACCAGTTTGTATTGATGAATTTTCTGGCCGGACTGGTGGGGTTATTCAGCCTGCGATCCTATTATAAACGAGGCATCCTTTTCTATACCGCCACCTTTGTCATGGCCGCCTATGCAGTGATCTATATCATGCTTTCACTATTACAGGAGGGTGATTTCAGCCAGATCAACTGGATCAATGTCCTATGGCTGGCCGGTAATGGACTTCTGATCCTGACTGTCTATCCGCTGGTGTTCCTGTTTGAACGTATCTTTGGCTTCCTTTCAGATGCCACCCTGTTTGAACTGTCTGATACCAATCAGCCCTTACTGCGCACTCTGGCCGAGAAGGCACCCGGAACCTTTCAGCATTCCATGCAGGTGGCCAATCTGGCCGAAGAAGCCGTTCTGAAAGTAGGAGGTAATTCCCTGCTGGTGCGTGCAGGTGCCATGTATCATGATATTGGAAAAATGGAAAATCCCCAGTATTTCATTGAGAACCAGCATGGCAGAGTCAATCCGCATAATGAACTGGATGAGCGGAGCAGTGCGAGGGTAATTATAGATCATGTGATTAAGGGGGTGGAGATTGCAAAAAAGCATAACTTGCCTGAAAAGATCATCGATTTTATCACCTCACATCATGGAACCAGTACGGTACAGTATTTTTACCGTTCTTTTATAAATACCAATCCGGAGGAGGAGGTGGATATCAGTGAATTTACCTATCCGGGACCAAAACCTGCCAATAAGGAGCATGCTGTATTGATGATGGCCGATTCGGTGGAGGCTGCCTCGCGAACCTTAAAAACCTATACCCGGGAGTCTATTTCTGAGCTGGTGGAAAATATTGTCAGCCGCCAGGTGGAGGAAGAGCAGTTTTCTGATGCGGATATCACCTTTGCTGATATTACAGCCGTTAAAGAGATTTTCAAAAACAGGCTTTCGAATATTTATCACTCCAGGATTGAGTATCCGGAATAAATCGCGACCATACCCGGCAGGTACGGGCTGAACAAAAAGGTCTTAGTCAAGCAATTCGATAATTTCTGTATTGGGGATAGGATGCCGGATCAAATACAAAGGTGCTTTCCGTCAATTGTTTTATCTGTCTTGATCTCGGAGAGAATCATGGTATAGTGAATCCCTTCTTTGTGTTTGAGCTGGATCATCTCCAGTTTCTGAGAAACGGGATGAATAAACATCTTGAGCATGGAATAGGGTCCTGATCTCTCTTTGGGATAGAGCTGAATTTCCACCAGCGATCTTTCCCAATAAGGGGGTCACTCCTATGTACAGATATTTAAAGTCCTTTTCATAGGCCTTGATGATTCTGATGGGAACCGCCTGGAGATAACCTGGCTGATCAGGATCCGGTACACTTACATAAACCTCTTCGTTTTCCGTATTCTGTGAGTAGAGTTTTTCTCCGTTATAGTATGACAATGTATTCATCCACTACGATCTTATACTTCAGGCCTTTCATCCAGATCATCCCCTCTCCTTCAGCAGAAGTTTCCCGCATCAGATCTTCCCGGATATAGTCCATTTTGATCTTATAAGCTGTATTCAGGTCAAACTGCTCTGATACGGCCTGCAAGTATTTATCAGCCCTGGCTGTCCTGCTGGCCGATTGCAGAAGCACCAGCACTTATCAGCAGAGTCAACAGTAAAATTTTTCGGATGTACTTCATGATCTGGTTCTCCTTTTAGGATAGATTACTCAAAATCTGTTCCAAACTGAATTCATCCTGTACCAGGACCTGTCTGGCCTTGCTTCCTTCGAAAGGACCCAGGATGCCTGCAGCTTCCAGCTGATCCACAATCCGGCCTGCCCTGTTGTAGCCCAGTGAGAGCTTTCTCTGGATCAGTGAGGTGGAACCCTGCTGGTGCTGCACCACCAGTCTGGCTGCCTCTTCAAATTTATCATCCCTTTTGTCCAGGTCCACATCCGGAGCGGTACCTCCCTCTTCATCCACCGGATTGAGCATCAGGGCAGAGGGGTAGCCCTTCTGCTGCCCGATAAAATCAGTAACATCTTCGATTTCGGGTCCGTCCACGAACGCACATTGCAGACGTATGGGTTCACTTCCACTGAGGAACAGCATATCCCCGCGGCCTATCAACTGGTCAGCCCCGGGCCCGTCCAGAATGGTCCGGGAATCGATGCCTGGAGGTGACCCTGAAGGCAATCCGTGGCTGGAAAATTCGCCTTGATTACCCCGGTGATTATATTGGTCGTGGGTCGCTGGGTGGCAATCATCAGGTGAATCCCGATGGCCCTGGCCAGCTGGGCCAGTCTGGAAATAGGATGTTCAATTTCTCTTCCTGCTGTCATGATCAGGTCCGCGAACTCATCAATAATCACCACAATAAATGG
The DNA here is from genome assembly GCA_963792395.1 of uncultured Bacteroidales bacterium. Lineage (GTDB taxonomy): Bacteria > Bacteroidota > Bacteroidia > Bacteroidales. Next base: position 325,941 of record CAWBWE010000008.1, on the reverse strand, counting down.
CAGGTAACGGTGTCCCTTGTTGGGATTTAGTTTACGGTTGATAAACTTGGTATTATATTCCTTGATATTTCTGACCTGTGCCATTTTCAACAGGTTGTAACGGTCGTCCATTTCCCCGCAAAGGCTGTTCAGGGTATGGATCACCTGCTGCGTATCGGTAATAATGGCCTCTTCCGATTCCGGCAGTTTGGCCAGGTAGTGTCGTTCAATCTTGCTGTAAAGAGAAAGTTCCACTTTCTTGGGATCGATCATCACAAATTTCAGCTGGGCCGGATGCTTTTTAAAGAGCAGGGAAGCAATGATGGCATTTAAGCCCACCGATTTTCCCTGTCCGGTGGCTCCGGCTACCAGCAGGTGCGGCATTTTGGTCAGGTCAAATACAAAGGTCTCGTTGGAGATGGTCTTCCCCAGGGCAATGGCCAGCTCCATATCGGCGTCCTGAAATCTTCTTGGAGGCCAGGATGGACTTCATGGAGACGATGCGCGGATTCTGATTGGGAACCTCAATTCCGATGGTGCCCTTACCCGGAATGGGAGCAATGATCCTGATCCCCAGGGCAGAAAGGCTTAAGGCAATATCATCTTCCAGGTTCTTGATCTTGGAGATCCGGATACCCGGTGCAGGGACGATCTCATACAGGGTTACCGTGGGTCCGATGGTGGCTTTGATCTTATCAATCTTGATGTTGTAATTGCCCAGGGTCTCCACGATCTTGTTTTTATTGGAAAGCAGCTCTTCGTTGGTCACAGTGGTATCCCCCTGATCATACTCTTTCAACAGGCTCAGTGGGGGATACCTGAATTTGGGCAGATCCAGGGTGGGATCGTACTCTCCCAGGGCTCCTTCATCGGGATTGATATCGTCGGGATTGGTGCCTGAAACATCCTCAATGGTCATCTCCACATCATCTTTCCCTGTACTTTCCTTATCCGCTTCTTGTGGCTTATCTACCATACCTTCCTCCTTCCTCCCAAAGGGTTCCCGGGGTAGCTCTTCCTCCGCGACGGGCTCTTCCGGGATGCTTGCCGGCTCTTCTGCATCAGCACTAAACTCAGAATCTGGAGATATTTCTGCAGACGAGTTAAAGGGACTTTCAAGTGTCCGGATCCACTCCAGGAAGGAAGTGGAGAATAGAATCAGGGCCGTGTAGCAAATAAGGAGCAGAAAAATGCTTCCCAGGGTGCCAATACTGGCCATCAACCATCTGCTCAGGAAATAGCCGTGCTGACCACCCGGTCCACTTCCCAGGGCCCCGTCCCCATTTCCAAATATCAGGCCCAGGGTCACCGAGATCAGAATCATCAGGATGAGGCTGTTGCGGATGGCCTTACCGGCTGCAGCAATCGTATCCTGTAAAGTGTCATGGCCCAGATGATCAGGATGGCTGGAAAAAAGAAGCTGGAAAGACCAAACCATCTGTTAATAAGCAGATTGGATAGCCATGCCCCCAGTTTTCCACCTGAATTCTCTACCCTGATCTCGGGGCCTGAAAAAACCTTGGCCCATTCAAAATCCTGATCCGTTTTCCAGTTAATGAGATAAGAGATAAGCGAGAGGACCATAAACAATGCGACCAGCAGAAATAATGATTCCCAGGGCATACCGAAAGCGGTCGTCTTTGAAAAAGGCCACCGTAGAACTCAGGAAACTGACGACAGGTTTTTTCTTCTTTTTTTTGGCCATTCTCTCCCTATTGTATGGTAACAATTAATGGTAATTATAACTTTCTAAGGTAATAATAACGGAACAGCAGGGGCTATTCTTTTGTGAACAGGCTGTTAATAATTTGCTCCATGTAAACGCGGCTGACAGCCCGGTATCCCTCGGGGATCGTAAAGCTTTCAGATTCAATAAGCCGGGATTCATATTTCTCCGTGCTTAAATGCATTTTCAGCTGGCTGAGCTGGATCCGGAAATCAGAAAGGGGATGGTCAATGGAACCATAGGGAGTGCTGAGGTTGGGCTTTCGCACACTGAAATCATGCGTGTAGTAGATGTTGAACTTCTCGCTTCCGGTATCCACTTCCATCTGTTCCGAGTGTAGTCCTCCGATTACCGACTGCTTCCCCGTGTTGCGATAGGTCATGTTTGCGGGAGCAATAACTCCCGCCGGCAATTCTCCCTTTTCGCCCCGGTAATAGATCTTAGTTCCAAAAAAATTCAGCAGGGTGGTGACCCTTTTACGTTTGAGATCAGCAATTTGAATCAGGGAGAACTGGTTGAAAAAACCCTCAATTCTGGTGAGCACATAATAGTCGGTGTACCACGAATCCATCTTGCCGGGCAATATCCTCGTGGGTATGTCACCAGCCATTCTTTCCAGGTAGGTGATTTGGTACCTTACATAATGAGCTTCCACTGTCTCAGGGAGGATGAGCTTGCGGCGACAACTGAAAAACAGGGGCGTAATAAGAATCAGAAGGGAGATAAGAAGTTTACGCGACACGCTCTATGGAATAAATTTCCAGCAAACCTACATATAGTTTCATTTGTTTCCAAATGCAAACGCTACGCTTAGCCCTCATTTTAAAAGGAGATTCAAGGGGGTTATCAGGAAAATAAAGGACTAATATGTTTAATAAACTCTTTTTTAAAGAAGAGAAGGAGCGGGATTATTTAGATTTGTTTTCGAAATAAAACGGTCTTATATGAAAAAGCTTGCAGTTGTGGCACTTGGTGGAAATGCGCTTCTTCGCGACAACCAGCGGGTACCATTGATGAACAGGAGCAGAATACCACGGATACCCTTGAAAATCTCGTTTTTCTCATCAGGGAAGGATATGACCTGGTGATTACCCATGGAAACGGACCGCAGGTGGGCAACATTCTCATGAGGAACGATGCCGGCGAGGCGAATTACGGGATTCCGCAAATGCCCCTGGATATCTGTGTTGCGGATTCACAGGGGGGGATCGGCTATATGATCGAACGAATGTTACGAAATATCCTGGATAAAAACGGGATTACCCGGGAGGTGGTCACCCTGGTGACCATGGCCCTGGTGGAAGAGAAGGATCCCTGCCTTCCAGGAACCCACAAAACGGGTGGGCAGGACTTATAGTAAAGAGGAAGCAGAACGCATTGGAGCGGAGAAGGGGTGGATCTTCAAGGAAGGAAAGAAACGTGAAGGGGGATATCGCAGAGCAGTGCCTTCTCCGATACCCATAGAAATAATGAATGAAAAGGTCATTGAAACACTGGCCCGTCAGGGAGCCATTGTGGTGGCCGCAGGTGGAGGAGGTGTACCGGTTTACAGGGATGCTGAGGGTCGTCTGCGACCCTCAGAGGCGGTAATCGACAAGGACCTGGCTTCTGCTCTTCTGGGAGCCAGGATAGGAGCTGATGAATTCTATATCCTCACCGATGTTCCATTTGTTTACATCAATTATGGCACAGACTTACAGGAGGTCAAGGAGTTCCTGGATTACAGGGATACCCAATCTTACCTGGAGCAGGGGATGTTCGGGGAAGGGGATATGGCTCCCAAGATCAGGGCTTGCCTGCAATTTATCGAACAAGGGGGTGAAAAAAGTGTGATCACCGAAGCATTTAAACTGGAGGACCGGAGTTTCGGAACAAAAATCACCATGAAATACGACGAATGACAATTTGTACTATTTTTATCCGACCAATTAAAGAAACCCAAGTATTATGGCATTTAACCTGCGCAACCGACATTTTCTGACTCTGCTGGATTTTACTCCGCAGGAGATCAAGTTTTTACTGGATCTCGCTTTCTCATTAAAAAAGGCAAAGTACAGTGGAACCGAAGTTCCCACCCTGAAGGGAAAAAACATTGCCCTGATTTTTGAAAAAAGTTCCACCCGTACCAGGTGTGCTTTTGAAGTGGCTGCACTGGACCAGGGTGCCGGGGTGACCTACCTGGGACCCTCCGGATCACAGATCGGCCACAAGGAATCCATGAAAGATACCGCCAGGGTACTGGGTCGTATGTATGACGGGATCGAATACCGGGGTTTTGGACAGAGCGTTGTGGAAGAGCTGGCAGAATATTGCAGGTGTACCGGTCTGGAACGGACTCACCAATGAGTTTCATCCCACCCAGGTCCTGGCCGATTTTATGACCATGATGGAGCATTCCGATAAATCCCTGGATGAAATGAAATTCTGTTACCTGGGTGATGCCAGGAACAATATGGGGAATTCGCTCATGGTCGGGGCAGCCAAGCTGGGAATGGATTTCCGGGCAGCGGCCCCTGCCTCTGTTCAGCCGCAGAAAAGCACTGGTAAAAAAGTGCCGGGAGATTGCAGCTGAAACCGGGGGGAAGATTACCATTACAGACGATGTCAAGAAAGCAGTCAAGGATGCTGATTTCCTCTATACCGATGTCTGGGTTTCCATGGGAGAACCGGATGAGGTATGGAAAGAGCGGATCAAACTGCTCAAGCCCTACCAGGTGAATCATGGAAGTGATTCGAGGCTGACCGGTAATCCGGAGGTGAAATTCCTTCATTGTCTGCCTGCCTTCCATAACCGGGAAACCACAGTGGGTGAGGAGATTTACCAGAAATTCGGACTGGAGGCCATGGAGGTGACCGAGGAGGTGTTTGAATCAGAACATTCCATTGTATTTGATGAGGCCGAAAACCGGATGCATTCCATAAAAGCATATTCTGGTGGCCACCCTGGGGGCTTAGAAGAAGAGAATGCCGATATAAAAAAAGAGGATCGCTCCGCACATCATTAGTTTCAGTCCGACTCCGAGCAGGAATCCCACAAAGGATCCCCAGGCGGCCCTAAGAGCATCGCGGTCTCTTTCTTTCCGGTGGTGATTTCACCAATATAGGCACCCAGAAAAGGACCGATAATAATGCCCAGCGGGCCAAAGAACAGTCCAACCACCACCCCGATGGTGGCTCCCCAGACTCCCCGTTTGGAACCTCCGTATTTTTTCGTGCCCATGATGGGGACCACGTAGTCGAGGATGGTGACCAGGACTACGAAAAACAGAAGGATCCACAGGGTATTCTCATAGGCTGCCCCGTGATCGTTTGCATAGTCGGTCCATTTTAGCAAAAGTAAGCCTGCCCAGCTAATAGGCGGGCCGGGGATAATGGGTAATATACTTCCTATAAAACCAACCAGCACGAGTGCTGCTCCGAGGACAGCCAGGCTTATATCCATAATCTCTAATTTTTGAGATTCCGATAATATCATCAAAGGCTGCATAGACTACACAGAAGGAGAAGGGCATGGTCAGAAGAATACCCACTCCCAGAGCAAGAATCCCCAGAAGGTTGATTCCTGCGAGGATCAGAAAAAGCAGTAAGATCTGTCCGAAGTTTCCTGAAACGCTTTGTCTGCTTAAGCGCATGGCTTCCCTGGGATGCTTGTCATAAAACCAGACAAAGAAGTGGGAAAAAACATAGCTGACTGCAAGGTAGATTCCGGGGATGATCAATAAAAGCAGACCCAGGAAAACTGCCAGGAAAATGATCAGGCTCAGTGAGATCAAAGCCCCAGCCTTGTCGAATCCTCTGAAAAAATCGGGAATCTCAATCTGCTGTCCCTTGCTGGCCAGGTGGGCCAGATGAAAGTAGGAACCCATAACCGGTCCTCCCAATAACAATCCGCTTATGGGATTGGAAAATATAATAACAGCCAGTACCGAGAAGACAATAAATTCAGAAGGAGCTTTTCGGAAAAGGTTGAATCCCACCTGGAGGATGCTCTCGATGGAAAGCCTGTAGCCGGACGAAGCTTCTTCTACCTGCTCCTCTATGTCAAATATCCACCTCCATTGCTAAACTTTGTTCCGAAATTAACAAAAAATCGTACATTTATTAGCCTAGCAGGAAAGAGATGGAAGAGCATGAAAACCTGTATGAAAAGATTCGGGAGATTCTGGGCGGAACGCCCCGGAAATCTAAAAATACTTGAAGCAGCAGATCGATATGGATCTGCAGATGGAGTATTACGAGTGCTCCATGAGAATCAGGCAGGAGAGTGGACGAGGAGTGGGCCCTGGAACATATGCAGTATCTGTCAGAACCGGGTTACTCCGAAGATGTAAAGAAGGAGATCCTGGCCCGGCTGGCAGTCCATTGAAAAGGTGGAGTGTTATCGGGCCATCGAGTCCTTTATTGAAGAGGCTGAAGAAGCCCTTGGATTCCTGGGCATTCTGGCCCTGAATGAAAGCAGGATGCTCCTGGAAAGTAAGATACTGGATGAAAATCAGGTATTTATCTCCACTGGTCTCGGGGGGAAGGATGAGAAACTGCGCTATTTTGTGGTACTTATGTCGCGAACCAAGGCTGGATCTGACGCCTACACAGCAGATGGTAATAAAGAATGAGTTTGAATATATCCTTAAGAAATTTGATGCAGTGAGTGGAAGAAGTCAAATTTTTCCGGTTATCTGGCCACCATGCTGTTGTTGCTACCGATGAACTTATTCTCTGAAGATCAGTATTTCAAGGAGGCCATTGACGAATGTAACAGTACGGCAATTTCCTCAATGATGATTTTATTGTAACCAATGTAAAGACCCTCTCCTTTGAGGAGATAAAGGAATTTCTTGAAACGCAAAGCTGAATAGAGATTAAGCGCTTTCCTCACCCAGATCCTCAAATTCCACATTGGTGAAATCCTTTTCCTCATCCACTGGCTTTTCCACCGGAAGCTTCTTCGTTTACATGCTCCATCTTACCTCAGTCTTCTTCCAGTTCAATGGGTTGTGGATTGGCTTCTCGAATAAACTCAATGATCTCTTTCAGGCTATCTGCAAATTTGTCAAAATCCTCCTTGTAGAGAAAGAGTTTGTGTTTCTCATAGAAAAACTTCCCGTCGCGGTTAAATCTTTTTTTACTCTCGGTAATTGTCAGATAGTAGTCATTCCGGCGGGTTGCTTTTACATCAAAAAAGTAGGTCCTTTTCCCGGCCCTAACAGCCTTAGAATGGATCTCCTCCCGTCCTGCTGCCTCCGTTACAAGCTCTTCAGATTTAACATTTCCTTCATCAATCATTACGTCAGATTTAGTTAGGGTTTACTTAGTTCATTCTTCAAAAGTGTAAAATATTTTAAACATATTCAAATTTTACCCCATTTTAGCGTCATGACTAAACTTGCTGTCGAACAGATGTTTTATAGATTAAAATTTAGTGTAAATTTGCATCGTTAATAAATGTGGTTACCGGTTCTTTAACAAATGATCAGCAGGAGACAATTACGTATTAAAGCACTGCAATCTCTCTATGCCTATTACAAGACGGGCAGAGAAGATATGGGGCGTTCCGAAAAGGAACTGCATTTTAACATTGAGAAAGCTTATGAGCTCTATCATTATTTGCTTGCTTCTGATCATTGATGTGATCCTCTATGCAGAATCGAGAATCGAGACTTGCCCGAAACAAGCGAATTCCCACGCACGAAGATCTTCATCCCAATACCCGCTTTATCGACAACAGGCTGATTGATCAGCTGAGAAACAATGAGCACCTGCTCAGGTTTGTGGACCAGCACAAGCTGAACTGGAGTCAACTATCCGGAATTGATCAAGGAGATCTATACAAAGGTTGATAGAAAGTGAGGAATACACGGCATATATGACTGCTGAAGAGAACGGCTATGCCGAGGATAAGAGACTGCATTACCTATATCTATACCCATATTATTTTCTCCAGTGAACTGCTTTCTTCCATCATGGAAGAGCAGAGTATTTACTGGAACGACGATCTGGAGTTCATCACCAGCATGATTGTGAAGACCTTCAAGAAAGTTTAAGGAGGAAGATGGACCTGGACAAGCGATTGATGGACCTATACAAGAATGAAGAGGATCGGGATTACGTGGTGAAGCTGTACGGCAGACCATTATTCACCGGGAAGAGTATGTGGAGTATATCAAAGCAGAATACCCGGAACTGGGATCTGGATAGAATTGCATTTATGGATATTCTGATCATGCAGATGGCCATTGCCGAACTGGTAGCATTTCCTTCCATTCCTACCAAGGTGACTCTGAATGAGTACCTGGAAATATCCAAGTTCTACAGCACCTCCAAAAGCAATGTGTTTATCAACGGGGTGCTGGATAAGGTGGTGATGCAACTTGAAGGAGGAGAAGAAAATATAAAAAGTCGGGAAGGGGGCTGATCGGTGAGAATGATTGATAACTCACAAGCTGATCCATGGGAGCTTTTGGCTATTGTTGAGTAATTGGCTGTTATGCTCCTGTGGTGGACAAAATGGCAGACAGAATCAGGCAGGCAGTACCGCTGTTGGCGGATGCGCAAAAATCAACAGGACAGGCTGTTATACTATTTCGACACCCTGATACATGATTTTGGAACAATCATTGAAGGTGAACAGGTGGTCTGTTATTTTGACTACCGCAATGAAGGGGGTGAAGATCTGCTGATTTCATCGGTGGAGGCCACCTGTGGTTGCACCACACCGGATTGGAGTCGTGAACCGCTGGGACCAGGTGAAAAGGGGAGCCTGGCCATTATATTTGATGCGTCGGGCCGCAGCGGAATACAGAGGAAAGCTGGTTACGGTCAGATCCAATGCCAGTACACAGGAGGTTCGCCTGACCATACGTGCCAATGTAAATACGTAATGTTTAATTAAATATACTAAAAGGATGAGTTTCTTATTTCAGATTTTAGCTGCACCTGCCGGACCGGGAGGTGCTGCAGGAATGCAATCACTTATTTTTCTTGCTGCTGATCATCGTGGTTTTTTACTTTTTTATGATTCGCCCTCAGGTGAAGAAGCAGAAGGAAGCCACAAATTTCAGGAATGCACTCAAAAAGGGTGATAAAGTGGCAACGACAGGTGGCATTTACGGAAAGATCACAGATGTAAAGGATCGTACAGTCACCATGGAAATTGCTGATAACGTGATAGTTAAGGTTGACAAAACAGCAGTTGTTGCTGAGCCCGCCGAAGGGGCCGCAGCCAAGAAATAGATATAGCTTTGGAAAACGGGAAGCTCCAGAAATGGCCCAGAACAAGGGGAGGACAGAAACTTCAGTTAAGGAAACGTTTCCTGTTGTTTTCTGTCTTTTTTCTTATTTCAGCTGCTATCTGGTTGCTCAATGCCCTGAGCAAGAACTATACTTCCGTTATTGAGTATCCCCTGGTCTATACGGATTTTCCGGAAGATAAGGTTAAGGTGGGGGAAATGCCCGGACACCTCGATCTTCAGATCAATGCTCACGGTTATGCCCTGTCTGAGGTATAAGATGTTCCGGAAACCGGTTCCCATAAGCTTCAAAGTCTCTGCATTTAATCTGAACAGAAGGCAGGACAGTTCCAGTGCCTATATTATGACTCGCTATCTGAAGGATCAGATAGCCATGCAACTCCCGACGGAGTTGCAACTATTGGAAATACAGCCTGATACACTGTATTTTCAATTTGCGGACCGGGTCACACGCTTGGTGAAGATCAGACCCGATTTTACTTATACCATCGAGAATCAATTTACCATCAAGGACGAGATTTTACTCACTCCTGATTCCGTTGAAGTAAGTGGTCCTGATCTGATCCTGGATACCCTCTCCTATGTCTATACCGAAAGATATGACCTGGGATTGCTTACCCGGAATTACAGCGACAAGGTTCGCCTGCACAGGCAGGCCGATCTGCTGTACAGTTTTTCCAGGGTGGCCTGTTTTATTGAGCTGGAACGTTTTACAGAATTACAGGTTTCGGTCCCCATTGAAGTGCTTAACCAACCTGACAGCATCCTTCTTCAGACCTTTCCTTCCACTGTAAAACTCAGCTGTAAGGTGGGTTTAAGCAAGTATGACAGGATTGATCGCTATCCTTTCAGAGCCGTGGTGGATTATGCCAAAATTGACGAGCGTGTTTCGACTCTGAGCGTTAGCATTCAGAACCTGCCGGACTACCTTCTGGGCTATGAGTATTACCCAAAGACTGTTGAATTTCTGAAGACCAGAGAGTGATGTATTGTGTTGGAGTAACAGGGGGTATAGGAAGCGGGAAGAGCTTGGTATGCAGTATATTAGATAAATTGGGAGTGCCGGTATACAGTGCGGATGCTGAAGCACGGAGATTGATGAATAGTGACCGGGATCTCAGGGACGCCATTGTGCAAATGTTTGGAAATGGGGCCTATTCCGGAGATGTTCTGAACAGGAAATTCCTGGCTCAATCGGTTTTTGGAAACCAGGAAAAAATTGCTCAGCTCAACGGACTGGTTCATCCCGTTGTCGGTCGTGATTTTAAGCGCTGGGCAGCCTTGCAGAGGGAAGCCCCCTATGTGGTTGAAGAGGCTGCCATCCTGTTCGAAAGCGGGGCTCATAAGAGGATGGATCTTTCAGTTCTGGTTTATGCACCCCGGGAACTGAGAATCAGCAGGGTCATGGAACGTGATCAGGTGGATAGGGAGGACGTATTAAAGCGAATGGGACATCAGATGAGTGAAGAGGAACTTGCACATATGGCCGGCCACCTCATTTATAATGATGGAACGCAGATGCTTTTGCCCCAGGTGATTGAATTGCATAATAAAGGTTTTAAACAGTAGAGAATAAGTTATGGCAAAATTTGGAAAATGGGTGGGACTTGGACTGGGCTGGGCCCTGGGAGGTCCCATTGGCGGGATCCTTGGACTGGCGGTGGGTTCAATTTTCGATACCGGGACCAGCGCCGCGCCCGGGCAGGCCAGAGGCCCCGGAACGCAAACCCTCCGGGGTGATTATGCAGCCTCACTGCTGGTGCTTAATTGCTGCAGTGATGAAAGCGGATGGCCGGGTGATGAAAAGCGAACTGGATTATGTAAAACGCTATTTCGTTACCCGCTTCGGTGACAGATACCGCCAACGAAGCGGTGGTTATGTTAAGAGATATTCTGAAGCAGGAAATACCCTTGCGGGATGTGACCCACCAGCTTTCACAACGCCTGGAATACTCCTATCGTCTGGAAATGATCCATTTTCTCTTCGGGATCGCGTCGGCAGACGGATCAGTGAGTGATGCAGAAAACCAGGTGATCCAGAAGATCTCCGGATTTATGAGAATTACCGATTCTGATTTTCAGAGTATCCGGGCCATGTTTGTGAGCCAGACCGATGCTTCATACAAGATTCTGGAGATCGAACCCACCAGTAGTGACGAGGAGGTGAAAAAAGCGTATCGCAGGATGGCCATGAAGTACCATCCTGACAAGGTAAGCCACCTGGGTGAAGACTTTAAAAAAGTGGCCCATGAAAAATTCAGGAAGGTCCAGGAGGCCTATGACCAGATTAAAAAAGAGCGTGGATTGAACTAGAAGTACTATATTTCCTCTGTTAATTTCATTTTTGAACAGGTATGATACAAAAATGAAAGTCATAGCAGGGAACTCCCATATAGTTATTTTATGAACCCAATGTATTGTAAACATAAAAAACTATATGTACGTTTGCATCACTTTAGTCAAGAGTATGAAGACGATTCAGTTAAAAGACATAGTTTCCATATCGGGCAAAGGAGGATTATTCAAGTTTATTGCACAGGCCCGCAACGGTATTGTAGTGGAATCCCTGGAAGAGCGTAAAAGGCACGTGGCACCTGCAACTGCCCGGGTGAGTTCCCTGGTAGATATTGCCATCTTCACCATGGATGAAGAGGTGCCTCTGGCCGATATTTTCTTTATGATCCAGGAGAAGTCTGAAGGGAAAGAGACCATCTCGCATAAGGCCCCGGCGGAGGAGTTAAAAACCTGGTTCGAGGAGCTTGTCCCGGAATACGATGAAGACCGTGTTTATGTTTCGGATATCAAGAAGGTTTTTCAGTGGTACAACCAGCTGCATGAACATAAGATGCTTGAGGTGATCGATAAGGAGGAAGACCAAGAGGGAGAGGACGATCAAAAGGAGCAGGCTGGGGACCAGAAGAAGCAAACAAGCGACCAGAAAAAGCAAAGCAGTGAAAAGGCTGCGGCGAAGCCCGAAAGCAAAAAGAAGGACCCTAAATAGATTTGGCCTCCTGCCAGATCTGCTTCCATCTCCTCAAGTGCTCATCTCCTTCAGTGACCGGCCCATCTCCAGTGCTTTCTTCTCCAGGTATTTAAATCTTTGAATGAATTTTCTGTTGGTCCGTTCCAGGGCTGTTTCTGGTTCAATATCATACAAACGGGCTGCATTGACAATTGAGAATAGCAGATCCCCGATCTCCTCCTCCATCTTTTGCTGGTTCCTGACCGTTGTTCAACTCATGCTTCACTTCACTGAATCTCTTCACTCACTTTGTCCCAAACCTGTTCCCTGTGGTCCCAGTCAAACCCAACGGCTCTGACCTTATCCTGGATCCGGTGTGATTTGATCATGGCTGGCAAGTGAAACAGGAACCCCTGACAAGCACACTGCGGTTTCCCTCCTTCATCTTAAGCTCTTCCCAGTTCTCAATAACCTCTCCGGAATCTTTCACTTTACGGTCCCCGAAAACATGAGGATGCCTGAATACCAGTTTCTCATTATATCCCATTCAGCACATCAGCAATATCAAATGCTCCCTTTTCCGATCCGATTTTTGCATAAAAGACAATGTGCAGCATCAGGTCTCCGAGCTCCTTTCGGATTTCCTCCAGATCCTGATCCATAATGGCATCAGCCAGTTCATAGGTTTCCTCAATGGTCAGGTTTCTCAGACTCTCCAGGGTTTGTTCCCTGTCCCAGGGACATTTTTCCCTCAATTCGTCCATAATCTCCAGAAGACGCTCAAAGGCCTTCAACTTCTCTTCCGTACTATGCATCCTATCCTTCTTTGAATTCAACCCTGATGGTTGAGTTTGTATTTAATTTCAGCAATCCGGCAGCATTCCCGTTCCGGATGGCAATCTCCAGTAGATCCGGCCGAATTAAAAATGGCCAGCAGATCTCCGGGTTCGGTCTCATTATACCGTTTATTGATCCTGTTTATCTATATAGTGTTTGCTCTGAACATAAGATCTCAAAACTTTTCCGTCTCCCAATCCGCTCAAACAGCTCCCTGGAGATATTTGTAATGGCATTCTGGTAGGAGTCGATATGAATGACACTTCCGGTGATGGTATTGTCCTCAATGGTAGCCCTCAAAGGGGTTTGCCTGTCATACTCTAGTAACGGGGTGCCCAGTTCGGACAGTGGTGTTCCTTCTGCCAGTGCACAGGCAGCCTCTGCAAATACGGACAGGGATATAAAGCTATCTGGTTCTTCCTGGAAGTCCTTGGCAGTCTCACCACTACTTCAGGTTCCGCTCCGCCCAGCAATCCCAGTATACCATTATCTGCACAAAGGAAAAACTGGTTGTCCTTCCTGGCTGCCAGAAGCTGTCCTCCCATCTCCGGTTCAGAGTTAACCGCAATGATATGAATGGTGTCTTCCGGAAAGTGGGTGATAACTGTTTCTGACCACAAAAGCTGCCTGGGCAGTATTGAAAGGCTTTAATTCGGTGGTTGATGTCGACGATTCTGAGCTTCCGGACAGGTAGAGAGAAGTTTTCCCTTGAGTGATGCCACATAATAATCATTTTCGTTCCAATCGGACGTCAGCGTGATAATGTGCATGGGTTCGTGACAGGGATTTTCTTATTGGAATGTTGGAAAAAACAACTTAATTTGCACATCCAAAAGTAGTGATTATAATTTAATTTATGGCGGAAAAGCTGATCTATTTGGAGGGTGTCGATCCTGTTGATTTCTATGGTGTAAACAACGTCCGCTTTAATAAATTCATTGAACTTTTTCCCGATTTAAAGATTGTTTCAAGGGGGAATGAAATCCGTATTTCAGGGGAAGAAAGATCGCTTGGAGGATTTTGAAGAGAAGGTAGATCTCTTTGTGCGGTATCTGAGGAAATTCCAGACAGTCACCCTTCCCGATCTGGAGGATCTGCTGAACGGATCTGCGGACCATAAAATGGATGCTCCCGGACCGGATGATGAGGTTTTGTTGCATGGGGAGAGCGGAAGGAAGATCAGGGCCATTACGGTGAACCAGAAACGGCTGGTGGATGAGGGTATGAACAATGATCTGCTTGATTGCAGTGGGACCAGCCGGAACCGGAAAAACCTATACCGCCATTGCCATGGCTGTAAAAGCCCTGAAAGAGCGAGAAGTCAAGAGGATTATTCTGACACGTCCGGCGGTAGAGGCAGGTGAAAAACTGGGATTTCTGCCGGGCGATTTTAAGGAGAAGCTGGATCCCTACCTGCAACCGCTTTATGATGCTCTGAGGGATATGATCCAGCCAAGGAAACTGATCCAGTTCATGGAGGATGGTACCATTCAGATTGCTCCCCTGGCCTATATGAGGGGACGTACCCTGGATCATGCATTTGTGATCCTGGATGAGGCTCAGAATGCTACTGAAAGCCAGTTTAAGATGTTTCTGACCAGGATGGGCCCCGATGCCAGATTTATTGTGACCGGAGATGATTCCCAGGTAGATCTTCCAAGGAGGGAGGATTCCGGGCTGGTCCAGGCCATCCGGATCCTGGATGGGATCAAGGGAATCTCCATTATCCGGTTCGATGACCGGGATATCATCCGGCACCGTCTGGTTAAATCCATTGTGAAAGCCTATAACGATAGTGCCATAGAGTACGAATACAGGAAGCCGGTATAGTTGAAAAAGAAATATAACTTTAAAATTAAAATAGATTCGTTATGGCCAATGCACTAAAAGGAACAACATTTAATCTGGCAGGACAAAAGAGCCTGTATACAGGAAAGGTTCGAGATGTCTATAACATCAACGATGACTACCTGGTTATGGTGGTTTCAGACAGGATCTCCGCATTTGATGTGGTTCTTCCCAGAGGGAATTCCCTATAAGGGGCAGGTATTGAATCAGATAGCCTCCAAATTCCTGGATGCCACTTCTGATATTGTTCCCAACTGGAAGATCGAATCTCCCGGATCCCAATGTTACAGTGGGTCATATGGCTGATCCCTTACAAGGTGGAGATGGTGATCCGCGGGTATGTAACCGGTCATGCCTGGAGAGAATACAGGGATGGAAAACGTATGTTGTGTGGAGTACCCATGGCTGAAGGGTTGAAGGAACACGATCGTTTTCCCGAACCGATCATCACTCCGACCACCAAGGCAGAGGAAGGGCATGACGAAGATATTTCCCGGGAGGAGATCCTGGCAAGCGGACTGGTATCAGAAAAGGATTATGTGCAACTTGAAGAATATACCAGGGCGCTTTTTCAGCGTGGTACAGAGATGGCCGCAGAAATGGGTCTGATTCTTGTGGATACCAAATATGAGTTTGGGAAGAAAGATGGTAAGATTCTGCTGATCGATGAGATCCATACCCCCGATTCTTCCCGGTATTTCTATGCGGATGGCTACGAGGAACGCCAGGCAAGCGGAGAGCAGCAGAAGCAGCTGTCCAAGGAGTTTGTAAGGCAGTGGCTCATAAGTCAATGGGTTCCAGGGAAAGGAGAACCAGCAGGTCCCTGAAATGTCTGATGTTTTTGTTGAAGAGGTATCAGAGCGCTACATTGAGCTTTATGAGAGTATTACAGGTGAGACATTTGTTAAAGCTGATACCAGCAGAATTGAAGAGCGGATCCTAAAGAATATCAATGAGTTTATATCCAAATAGAAGCTATCTCTCTCTTTTTCTGGGAATCTTTTTCTTCCAGGCCCTGCTTATGGCTCAGGAGCCTGTAGTGGTGGAGAGAACCAACAATAAAGTGATCCTCGGGGGAACCGTTTACTATATTCATATGGTGAAGCCAGGGGAGACCCTTTATGCCATTTCCCGGGCTTATCATGTCTCTCAGAAAGAGATTGCCATTGAAAATCCCGGAGTTATATCAGGACTCCAGATCGGTCAGTCTCTGAAAATCCCCGTTGATCCCAAACTGAAGGAAGAGATAAATACCTCGGAGCTTCCGGATCCGGTGGAATCAGGGACCTTTCATCTCGTGCAGCGTGGAGAGAACCTTTACAGAATCGCCAGGCTATATAACTTGAAGGAGATCGATTTGACCGAGGCCAACCCCGGGGTCACTCCGCTGTCGCTCCAACCCGGGCAGCGTCTGAAGATTCCGGAAAAAGCAGGACCAGCGGAAGAACATTCCTACAATGAAGAGGGCCTGGTGTATCATACAGTCAAAATAAAAGAGACTTTATACAGCATTGCGGGCTACTATCAGGTGACCATGGACGAGATCACGGCATTAAATCCGGAACTGGGCTGGGGCGGACCACAGGCAGGACAAGTGCTCAGGATCCCCGCGCCACTTCTTGGCGACCACGAGGAGACACTCAAAACAGATTACGAGGAGGATGAATCCCTCTTCTCCACCAGAGATGAAACGGTAGAGTACGATTATAGCGAGCTCGATAACAGTCATGCAAATATCAGGCGTACCTATCGGGTGGCTTTCTTCATTCCTTTTGATCTCCAGGAGATGGAACCCCTGGATTCACTCTTAAAGGATGTAAGTTCGGAAAGCAGGAGAACCCGCATGATGGAGCGCTATATGATGGAGCAGAAGATCCCGCAGTCGGTGCAATTTATGGAGCTGTTTATGGGATCTCTTCTGGCTATCGATTCCATGAGGCAGACCGGGATGAAACTGGAGGTACGCTATTATGACACCCGGAAGAGCATGGACCGAACCCGTTCCATCCTCAGTGATAAGAGCCTGCAGGATTTCGATCTTTTTCTGGGCCCCTTCTATGACTACACCCTGGAGCTTGTTTCTTTCTTTGCCTCAAAACACAAGATTCCTGTGGTAACCCCATTTTACAGTGATCTTGACCTGGTACGGGAAAATCCCTACCTGTTTCAATTAAGTCCCTCACTCGAACGAGGCTACCGGGAAGCCGCCAGGCTGGTAGCCAGTAAGCATATGTACAATATTGTTTATGTCAGGAATGAGGATTCACTGGATCTTGAAAAGCATGGCTACTTCAAGCAGCTTATCTTTGAAGGGTTTGAGGCCTATCACCTCTCGGACCCCCCGGTTTTCAAGGAGGTCATCATGGAACTCAGAAATACCGATAAAATGATCCAATCCTTGTCATCCGACAAGAAGAATCTGGTGGTGGTACCCACCGCTGATGAAGCCCTGGCAAGTACGGTGGTTTCCACACTCTATTACCAGCAACAGTTGAATAAGTATGATATTGAGGTGATCGGGGGGCCACACTGGACCGAGTTTTCAACCATTCAGTTTGAATACTTTCATCAACTTAAGCTGACTTTCTACAGCACCTTCTGGGTGGATTACTACGACCCGCAAGTGGAGGGGTATATGTCCGAATTCAGGTCTCACTTCTACAATGAACCGATCCATACCTCCAAACAGGGCATCAACTATGGGATCCTTGGATATGACATGACCTTTTATTTCCTGAACGCCCTGAGGAAGTACGGACCCCGGTTTATTCTTTCACTTGATCAATACCGTCCGGAACTGGTTCAGGATCCATTTACCTTTGCCCGTCTTTCCAGGGGAGGAGGGTACGAAAATGCCCATATCAGGTTTTATCACTTTTTGCCGGATATGACCATTCAGGAGTTTGAGATTCCGGAGCTGCCCCAGAGGAGAGATTTCTTTCGGCCCATGGAGGATCGAAGGAGAAGAAGATACCTGAATTTTGAAAGGGGAGTCAATTAAGCTGTCTCAAACGGGAAATCCCCTTTTGAGACAGCCTTTTCTTCATCGCTTATACCTTATCCGGGTGGCTGCTATTTAGTTGCTCTTTCCAGCCTCTTCAGGATGGAGAAGATAAAGGCAGCTGAAAGCAGGCAGGTAACCACAAAGATACCCCACAGTTGCCACAGCTGGATCTTTTCCCAGAAAAAGCTTCCGATAAACAGCAGCTTGTTACCTACAGCGGTTGCCAGCAGCCAACCTCCCTGCATGATACCCTGGAACCTTGTGGGAGCCACTTTGGATACAAAGGAGAGTCCCATGGGGCTCAGGAAGAGTTCGGCAAAGGTAAGTACCAGGTAGGTCGACATCAGCCAGTAGGGCATCACCCTGGAGGAGTCCGGCACCGGATTCACACTAGTCACTTCCCCGGCAGCGTTCAAAATCTGCAGGTCCACCGGCGAAATCAGATTACGGGACCCAATCACCATGATCACAAAACCCAGGGAAGCAATGATCATTCCAATCCCGATCTTTTTGGGAGTGGAAGGTTCAATCCCCTTCTTATTGAGCCATTCAAAGGCTGCCATGACCACGAAGGTGAGGGAGACTATGTAAAGCGGGTTAAAGGACTGGTATACCTCCGGTGCAATCGGATTGGTGGCTGAACCTCTCGAGTAGAAGATGTAACTCAGTACGCTGCCCACCACAAACATCACTGCCCCAATGATCCGGTTTTTCATCTCTCCTTTCCTGTTCAGGAGGATCACTACACCGGCAATGGCTGCAAGAACTGAAAGGAGGCTCTTCAGCGTAAAAAAGAGGTAGGTAAATGCATCAACCGATTTGGCGGAATAATCACGCGCAAAAAAGGTCAGAGTAAGCCCGTTCTGGTGGAAGCCCATCCAGAAGAAGATTACCACAAAGAAAACCAGCAGCAAGGACACAACCCGTTGTCTCTCTTCCTTGGAGGAAATCATCACGATCCAGGTTACAAAAGAGACAAAAAGACCGATGGCAGCACCGGTCTTAAGGTCTTTAACAAAGCTGATCAATACAGCTGCAATAGCTCCGGCCACCAGGGCCACAGGAATAGCCAGGGGCTTTTCACTGAGTGTGATGGTTTTTTCACCCGCAACTTTCTCCCGTTTGGGAAGATGCTTGTGGAAGATCAGGTAAGCCAGCAGGGAAATGACCATGGCAATGGCGGCAATCCCAAATGCAAAATTATATCCCCTCGAAAACACTTCAATGTATTGGGTGGCAAACGCTCCCAGGTCTGTGACAGGTCCATTCAGGCTTACGGCATCGGCCAGTTGCTGGAGAGCAGCTGTATCCTGCAGAGTTCCGTCCTGATAATGGTGGCACAGTGCCGGGATACTGCCGTCGTGCAGAAATCCATTGGTTTTTAACCACCAGTTCCGGATGCCCATGGCGGCAAAGGGGGCAAAGAATGCACCCACATTGATCCCCATATAGAAGATCAGGAAGGCGTTATCGCGAACCTTATCATACTTGGGATCATCATATAACTGTCCCACCACCGCCTGAAGGTTTCCTTTAAAGAATCCATTCCCAATGGCGATGGTAAACAGGGCCGCTACAGTAATGGAGAGAGGCAGCCCCGGGACCGCCATTAACAGATATCCCAGAAACATGATCACCTGCCCCATGGTAATAACTGTCGTATACTTCTTGGTGGCATCTGCCAGGATTCCGCCAAGCAGGGCCAGGGCGTAAATGGCAAAGTAAAACCAACTGTAGATATCACCTGCTAATTCTGCAGCAAGTCCGAATTTCGCTTGCAGGAAAAGCACAAGGATCGCCATCATGGTATAGAAACCAAAACGTTCCCCCATATTTGCAAAGAAGGCAACATAAAGTCCTTTCGGATGTCCTTTTAACATAGAGCTAAGTTTTTTGTGTTTATTCTGATTTTCGTAATGGGGACAAATATAGAAATAGTTTTTTCTTAATTTTGATTAAAACAGCATGTTATGAAAATTTTCAGTGCTGAGCAGGTCAGGGAAATTGATGCCTATACCATCAAACATGAGCCGGTCAAATCCATCGATCTGATGGAACGGGCGGCCATGCGTCTGACGGGCTGGTATGTGCGTCACTACCACACCGACCGGAAAGTGGTGATCTTTGCCGGTCCGGGTAACAATGGAGGAGACGCTCTGGCCATGGCCCGCATGCTGGCGGACAGGCAGTTCCGGGTGGACTGCTATCTGCTCCGTTTTGGATCTCTGAGTGAAGATTGCGGGACGAACCTGCAGGGTCTGAAGGAGCAGGGAGAAGTAAAGCTCAGGGAACTTGGTGAGAGCGATGATCTCCCCCCACTGGATTCCACTGATGTGGTGGTCGATGGAATTTTTGGTTCCGGGCTTTCCAGGAAAGTCAGCGGCCTTCCTGCCCGGGTGATCCAGCATATCAATGAAGAGGCCGGTACGGTCATAGCCATCGATATCCCGTCGGGACTCTTCGGGGAAGACAACAGGAAAAATGATTACGCTCATGTGATCCGTGCCAGCTATACCCTGACTTTTCAGTTTCCCTTTCTCTCCTTTTTCTTTGATCTCCATGAACCCTATGTGGGGAGCTGGAGAGTGCATGATATCCGGCTGCATCCCCGGGCCATCGCGGATATGAAAACCGAGTATTCCACCCTGGAGCCGGAAGAGATCCGGGCCCTTCTTCCCAGGCGGGAAAAATTTGTACACAAGGGCAAGCTGGGACATGCCCTTATGATTTCAGGGTCTTATGGGATGATGGGAGCTGCACTGCTGGCAGGGGAATCCTGTCTCAGGTCCGGAACCGGCCTGGTTACGCTGCATGTGCCCAAATTCGGGTACAGCA
The DNA here is from genome assembly GCA_963792395.1 of uncultured Bacteroidales bacterium. Lineage (GTDB taxonomy): Bacteria > Bacteroidota > Bacteroidia > Bacteroidales. Next base: position 305,503 of record CAWBWE010000008.1, on the reverse strand, counting down.
TTGTGCAAACCGCATTCCCGGAGGCCATCGTTAGTATCGACCAATCCGATATTCTTTTTAGTGAACCACCCGGACTGGAGCCTTTTAGCGCCATTGGCATCGGTCCCGGCCTGGGATGCAAGCCCAACTCCGGCAAGGGATTAAAGATGCTTCTGGAACGCACCCGGGTGCCGCTGCTAATTGATGCTGACGGACTGAATATTCTCTCCCAGCATCCGGAGTGGTATGAACTCTTGCCCGGGGGTACCATCCTGACCCCGCATCCTAAGGAGTTTGACCGGATGGTGGGAGAAAGCTCCAACTCCTGGGAACGGCACCTGAAACAGAGGGAATTTGCCCGCAAACATCAGGTGGTTGTGGTCCTGAAAGGGGCCCATACCGGGATTGCTTCCCCGGATGGGAAATACTGGTTCAATACTACCGGGAACCCGGGAATGGCCACGGGTGGAAGCGGAGATGTGCTCACAGGACTGATTACCGGGTTGCTGGCACAGGGGATCCCCTCCCTGGATGCGGCCCTTTCAGGCGTGTACCTTCACGGACTGGCTGGGGACCTGGCTGCTGAGGCTTCCAGTGAGGAAGCGCTGATTGCCGGGGATATGATTTTGTATCTGGGGGAGGCCTTCAGGGAAATACATGGGTAAAGAAAACTCCATATTATTGTAAGATGGTAAAGCGAATCGCTCTTCGATTATTACTGGTATTTGGATTGTTTGTGCTGATCCTGGTGGTAAACTTTGTGATCTTTCAAAGGACGGCCATTAAGGTGACAGACGGGGATCCCATCGAGAACCGGGATCCGGAACGGGTGGCGCTCCTGGTGATCGATATCCAGGAAGGAACCACCGGAAGTATCTCTGTAACAGAGGGCTATGTGCGTCAGGCGGAATTCCTCGTAAGCCATGTAAACAGGCTGGTGGCAGAGGCAGTAGAGAAAGGCTGGATGGTGATCTGGGTCCGCAGCGAGGTAAATAATCCTTTGATTAATATATTAAACAATACCCTGGCCAGGGGCTCAAAGGGAGCAGAGCTGGATGAGCGGCTGGACACTTCTGTCGGCCAGGTGCTTGTCAAGAAAAAAAGTGATTCTTTTAATGATACACCCCTGGATGCAATCCTGGCGGCCAATGAAATTGGGCAGCTCGTTCTGGCCGGGCTGGATGCGGAGCACTGTGTTTATTCTACCGTCCGGGCGGCCGCTAACCGGGGCTATAGGCTCAGGGTATTTGAGGAGACTGTGATTGCTGAGGAAGCGAGCGATCTGGCCGGCTTGCTGGAGACCTATCAAGCCCTGGGAGTGGAGCTTCGCTCCATGAAAGAGCCTGGAGATCTCTGATTCCCGGAAAAACTTAATATGTTTGTTTGTATCAGAGGTCCCGATGTGCTAATTTCGTCCTGTAATTGAAAATTTATCCTATGAAAACCTATTTCTATTATATGGCCCTTGCCGTTCTGCTAAGCGGATGTGCTTCCAGTGAACCACTGCAACTTCGGGTGACTCCCCTGGGGCAGGAACCCGCCAAGGTTAAGGAACAATACCTGTATGCCCTGCCTCAGACCGTATTGAAGGTGGAGGTGACGCTCCGAGAGGTGCGCAGTGTTCCCGGTCCCTACTGGGAGTATGCGGAGAAGTATCTGGGCCTGAAGGAGGTGGTGACAAAGAAATCCAGCAGCTGGAATATCTGGGATGTGAGTATCGAGCCGCATGGGGAGCTTGATCCCAATCACTTTTATTCTCTGAATGTACTGGAAGGGAAGTTTGATCAGGCTTTACTTATTCCCTATCTGGAGCAGGGGACGCTTATGCAGGGCACAGAGATCCTGCATGAGTATGTCAAGGGCAATGGATTACAATCCACCAGCCGGGATAACTTTGTTCGATACGAGGACCTGGGAGTGAATAATAATTTTGAGGAGCGCACTGAAACCATGTATAAGACCATCGTGACCGATACGGCCTTTATCGAGGTGCCGGTTCAACGTACGGTCGTCGAGCAGAAGTCCTCCTCCACCAAAGCTAAGGAGGCGGCTGATTTTCTGCTGGAACTTCGAACCCGCCGTTTTGAAATGCTAACGGGTGAATACGAAGTTTATCCCGATGGAGAGGCCATGGGAGCCGCCATTCAGAAGCTGGATCAGATAGAAGCAGCCTATCTGTCCCTGTTTACAGGCAAGACCATTACCAGGGTGGTAAAGCGTACCTGGTTCATTGTTCCGGACACCGGGACCGGGACCTCGTCCTATCCACTGGATCATTTCTCCGGTACACTTGGCTTTGTGCCAACGGAACTGATGGAAGGGGAGCCTCTGCGGGTGGAGATCAGGCCCCTGGGGCAGATTAGCAGGGTGAGGGGCTACTTTTCAGCAGCCTCTGTTCCCGATAATGCTTTGCTTTACAGAATTCCGGACCTGGTCGAATTAAAGGTCATTCTGGGGGAAGGGGCGCTGGCCACCCACCGTATCTCCATCTATCAGTCGGGTCATGTGGTTACCAGCACCATCCACTAGACAGGCAGAGCGGGCTATTTAGCCGGAATCTCTTCCAGGATAACTACCAGGAATTCCCAGAATTTCCTGACGGTATCGATTTGCACCTTTTCGTCAGGAGAGTGGGGGAAGCGGATGGTGGGTCCAAAGGAGATCATATCAAAATTGGGATAAACCCCACCCAGCAGACCACACTCCAAACCGGCATGTATGGCCTTGATTTCAGGAATTTTCCCGAAGTTTTTATGATAAACTTCCTGGCAGGTTTTCAGAATAGAAGAATCCATATTGGGTTTCCAGCCAGGATATTCTCCACTGAGGGTCACCTCTGCATCCATCAGTTGAAAAACGGCAGCAATCTTCCAGGCGGTGGCCTCCTTGGCACTGTCCACCGACGAGCGTGTCAGACAATAGGCTTCAAACCGGCCATCCTTAATGCGGACTATGGCCAGGTTATTGGAGGTTTCAACCAGCCCCTTCATGGACTGGCTCATGCGTTGTACTCCGTTGGGACAGGCAAAGATGGCCCTGATAAACCTGTACTGCTCCTTAACAGGAAGCACTCCCGAGGGCAGGCTTGCCGGTTCACAGCTAAAGCTGAGGTCCGGCTCGGTTTCAGCAAATTCCCTGCGGTACATCTCCTGGTAGTCTGCGACCATATTCTCGAAGGCTCCTTTCTCTGCATCGGGGACCAGCAGTATCGCATGCGATTCACGGGGAATGGCATTTCTCAGGTCCCCACCGCTGGCTTCGGCAAGTCTGATCTTCAGATCCGCTTCCGCCTGCATCAGAAAGCGGAAGAGTACCTTGTTGGAATTTGCCCGTCCCAGGGGGATATCCATTCCTGAGTGTCCGCCTTTCATTCCCTTGGCAGTCACTTTGTAAGCCTGGTACCCGCCGGGGACACTCTTCTGTGCTATATTTCTTTTTGGCTGCAACATCAATGCCGCCGGCACAGCCCACATAGAGTTCACCTTCATCCTCGGAATCCATATTGATCAGTATCTCTCCTTCGAGCAGGCCCGGTTTCAGCCCAAAGGCACCAGTCATTCCGGTCTCTTCATCGATGGTAAAGAGTGCCTCCACCGGCCCATGTTTCAGAGTGGTGGATTCGAGGACCGCCATGGCTGCTGCCACACCAATCCCATTATCGGCACCAAGGGTGGTGCCATTGGCTGTCACCCACTCCCCGTCAATCAGGACCTCTATGGGATCTTTTTCAAAATCGAAATCCAGGTCATTATTCTTTTGCGGTACCATGTCCAGGTGGCCCTGCAGCACAACTCCCTTCCGGTTTTCCATGCCCGGAGTGGCCGGCTTTTTAATAATGACGTTTCCCACCTCATCCACAAGGGTGGTCAGCCCGAGATCCTCCCCGAACTTCTTCATGTAGGCAATCACTTCGGCTTCTTTTTTAGAGGGCCTGGGAATCTGTGTAAGTGCATGGAAGTGTTTCCATACCTCTGCAGGTGCTAATTCTTTTATATGGCTCATTACTGTATATATTTAAGATTATTCACTCTTTACAATATTGGGATCTTCCAGGCCATAGCCCTTTTTGGCGCTTTCTGCTTTCAGTAGCAGTGCAAAGATGAGGGCCAGAAGTCCAAAGCCGGTGAAGATGGCCATGGGCAGGGTGTAGTTATAGGTGGCCACTTCCACCCCTTCTTTCATTACGTACCCGGTGATGCAGTATTTCTGCAGCACCCAACCGATCAGGGCAGGAACCCCCATCAGTCCCCAGTTCTGTACCCAGAAGATCAGGGAGAAAGAGGTCCCCAGGTACCTGTCAGGAATGATTTTGGGAACCGAGGGCCACATGGCCGATGGAACCAGTGAGAATCCAATTCCCAGCAGGATGACCAGGACAATGGCGATCAGCCAGTGATTCAGGACGGGCAGGGTGAACATGGCATGGACAAATATCAGTATAACAGCGCCTATGATCATAATGGTAGCCCCTTTGCCTTTTTTGTCATATATTCCCCCAAACAAAGGGGTTAGCAGGATGGTTCCGAAGGGGAGTATGGCCGGAATCAGTCCGGCAGCTTTTTCACCCACTCCGAACTTCATCGTCATCAGGTCGGCAGCATATTTCAGGAAGGGGAAGACAGCAGAATAAAAGAGCACACAAAGGATGGCCAGGTACCACCAGCCTTTGTTTGTGATAATGTGTCCAATATCAGTGATCTTAAAGGACTCTACTTCTGCCGAGTCGTTTAATCCAACTTCCGAGGCATCCAGCTTTTTATCCATAAAGGTATAGATGATAAAGGTGATCAGACCGATGCAAAGCAGCACCAGGCCCAGCAGGATGGGTTTGGATACATGTCCCAATCCAAGTGCGATGGGGGAAGACACTCCCAGAGCCAGGGCGGTTCCAAGTCGTGCTACAGCCACCTGCAGCCCCATAGCCAGGGCCAGCTCTTTTCCCTTGAACCATCGTACAATGATTTTAGAAACCGTGATCCCCGCCACTTCAACTCCCACTCCGAAAACGGCAAAACCAATGGCGGCCATAAATACCTGGGCCTTGGTATCGAACCAGAGAATGTGCCACATAACCCCGTCAAGCGTATCCGTGGATACGGCCCAGTACTTCAAGGTAGCCCCTACCACCATGATGGAAGCTGCCATCACCCCGGTGAATCTCATCCCCATCTTATCCAGGATCACACCCCCAATTATCAGCATCAAAAGGAACACGTTAAACCAGCCATAGGCACTGGTAAAAAATCCATATTCGGCGCTGTTCCACCCAAGTTGCTGTTCCAGCAGGCCCTTCAGGGGTGCCATCACATCCGTGATATAGTACCCGGCAAACATGGTAAAAGCAACAATTCCCAATGCGGTCCATCTGGCTGCTGCTGAATCTCTCAAACTCTGTTTAATCGCTTCCATTCTTTGAAGTTGGTTAATGAAGTCCTAAAAATAGAAAAAATAAGCGGCCATCGATGGTTTTATATAACATAGTGAATAAGTTAAGTCGGCAGATATTCAATAAATTCCTATTTTCGCCCTGTAGGAGCCTGGATGTAAGTTTTGCAGCGGGCGAACGACTATGCTAGCAGATGAAATAATATAGAAGGTATGAAGAAGGTACTATTACTTTTTTGTGTAGCACTTTTAGGGCTTAATTCAATGGCCCAGGATACAATCAGGTGGCACTCCATTGACGAGGCCATTCAACTGGCCAGCCAGGAACCAAGGATTATTGTGATCGATGTATACACCGACTGGTGCGGGTGGTGCAAACGAATGGATGCGACCACTTTCTCTCATCCAGAGGTGATTGAGACGATGAACCGGTATTTCTATCCTGTCAAACTTAATGCGGAGGGGAAAGAAGATATTGTGATCGGGGACCGGACCTTTAAGTTTGTGGATAATGGACGCAGGGGATACCATGAAGTCGCAGCCATCGTGACCAAGGGAAGACTTTCCTATCCCACCATCTCCTATGTGGATGCACAGGGAAAGGTTCTGGAAGCGGCTCCCGGCTATAAAACAGCCGATCAGTTTCATGTGTACCTGGCCTATTATTCCGGAGGGGCCTATAAGATCCAGAGCTTTGACGAGTTCTCGGCCGAATATGAATCAGAAGAGAAGCCGGTGATCCAGAAGCTCTAGTACTGCTTCATCATCAGTTCCAGTTCCTGCCTGATTTCGTCCCGTAAAGAGCCTGGCTCCAGGACGGTGGCGTCCTTGCCCAGCCCGAATACCAGAGACCGGAACTCATAGGTGGGAAAAACCCTGAAGCTGAATACCACCCGCTCCTCATTTTCCTCTAAAATGTTTTGTGATTCGTGCCAGGGCCTGGTTATCAGGTACTGTGCCTGTGTTTTCTGAACCGCCAGCTTAATCAGGGGAGGAATGCCCGCAGGAGCAATGATGCCAATGGCATATTTAAAGTACTCTTCTGCATTAAAATCCGGTGGAGTGTAGCTGGCACCTTCGGCCACCTGCAGATCCCGGATGCGATCCAGGGCATAGGTACGTACCTTTCCTTTGAAAACATTCAGACCGACCATGTACCATCTGGATTGGTGCTCCTTCAGCAGATAGGGGTGTACCTCGTTAAAATAGGGTTTGTCCTCGTAAAAAGGGAGGTAATAAAGACGCAGCACCTCCTGCTTTTCAATGGCCTGTATGATGGGGTCCAGATAATGAATGCCTTTGATTTCCGGTGTCTTGCTGTAATGAATAAATCCCTGCTTCTGTTTGGAACGGTCCATGGAGTCTGTTTTATCGTTTAAAAATAGTCTTTCCTGTGGAATACTTAATATGATTAATGGACTCTTGATCGGCAGGGAGGAAGAAAAATATTATCTTTCCAGCTTCATTCTAATCAAAACATTATGAAGCGTTTATTCTCGTCTGTTTTTATACTGTCTGCCGTAATTTCCCTGCATGCACAGGTCCTGGATATGGAACTCCTGAAAGGGATGAAGGCCCGTAGCATTGGTCCGGGAGGAATGAGTGGAAGGGTGACTGCCATAGATGTGGAGAAGCGAAATAATGCTGTGTTTTATGTGGGAACAGCATCAGGCGGATTGTGGAAAACAGAAAACGGAGGCATAAATTTTACGCCGCTCTTTGATAAGGAGGAGGTCTCCAGCATCGGGGCCCTGGCCATCGATCCTTCCAACGAGGATGTACTCTGGGCTGGGACCGGGGAAGGTAATCCACGAAACAGCCTGAATGGGGGCTATGGAATCTATAAAAGCCTGGATGGGGGCAGGAACTGGACCCTTATGGGACTGGAAAACACCCGGCATATTCACCGGATCATCGTACACCCTTCAAATTCAGAAGTGGTTTATGTGGGGGCCATTGGATCCCCCTGGGGACCACATCCCGAAAGAGGGGTTTTCAAGACCACCGATGGAGGCAGGAGCTGGAAGAAGATCCTGTATGCCAATGAGCTGAGCGGAGTGGCCGATATGGTCATGGATCCGCATAATCCTGATAAGCTCTTTGTTGCCCTGTGGGAACACCAGCGCTGGCCCTGGTTCTTTAGATCTGGAGGTGCAGGTTCCGGACTTGTTTATGACGGTGGATGGCGGGGAGAACTGGAAACAGCTCAGCGAGAAGGAGGGGCTTCCCAAGGGCGAACTGGGACGTATGGGCCTGGCCATTGCCCGCGGCAACAGCAAATATGTCTATGCCCTGATCGAATCCAAGAAGAATGCCATCTACCGTTCCACCGATGGCGGATATTCCTGGGAGAAGCGGGGGGATAAGAATATGGGCAACAGGCCCTTTTACTACTCGGAGATCTACGTGGATCCGGCCAATGAGAACCGGGTCTACACCCTGTTTTCACCAGTGAATGTGAGTGAGGACGGCGGAAAGACCTTCACTACGCTGCTGGGACAACAGATTCATGTGGATCATCATGCCTGGTGGATTGATCCTGAAAATCCTTCCTTTATGATCGATGGAAACGATGGAGGGATGGCCATCACCTATGACCGGGGGAAGAGCTGGAGACATGTAACTAACCTGCCCGTGTCACAGTTTTATCATATCCGCACAGATATGGAACTGCCTTACAATGTTTATGGCGGCATGCAGGATAATGGGTCCTGGAGGGGACCGGGCTATCTCTGGAGTAGTGGCGGTATTATCAATACTTACTGGGACTTCCTGATGGGCGGGGATGGCTTTGATGTACTTCCTGCACCGGGTGATCCTTCGGTATGTTATGCCATGTCCCAGCAGGGAAATGTGCGAAGGGTAGACCTGGAAACCGGGAACAATGTGGATATCAAACCCGCAGGGGATGGCGAGACCCCGCTGCGCTTTCACTGGAACTCGGCCATTGCCCAGGATCCTTTCAGGCCGGGCACCATTTATTTTGGGAGTCAGTTTGTGCATAAGAGTGAGGACCGGGGCGACTCCTGGAAAACCATTTCACCCGATCTGACCACCAATGATACTGCCAAGCAAAAATTTAATGAAAGTGGCGGGCTTACCTATGATGTAACCGGGGCTGAGAATCATACCTGCATCCTGACCATCGCGCCCAGTCCGCTGGAAGAAGGGGTGCTCTGGGTAGGAAGCGATGACGGGAATGTTCAACTGAGTACCGACGGGGGTGAATCCTGGACCAACTGCGCGCCGCGGATCAAAGAGCTCCCGGAGGGTGCCTGGGTGCCGCAGATTGTTGCTTCAGAATCAAAGAAGGGCGAGGCCTGGGTGGTGGTGAACAACTATCGTCAAAACGATTATGCCCCCTATCTTTTCCATACCTCCGATTACGGAAAACGGTGGGAGAGGGTGGTGGGGACCTCCCAGGTGGAAGGCTTTGTGCTCTCTTTTGCACAGGACCCGGAAGAGCCGCGCCTGCAGTTTCTGGGGACCGAGCACGGACTCTGGGTGAGCATCGACGGGGGGGCGCAGTGGACCAAGTGGACCGTGGGCTACCCCACGGTACCAACCATGGACATGGTGATTCATCCCCGTGAGCTGGACCTGGTGATAGGAACCTTCGGACGGGCTGCCTATATCCTGGATGACATCAGGCCCCTGCGGGAACTGGCCAGGAAGTATGAGCAGATCACTACCTCGGGGCTGTACCTGTTTGATCCGCCGGTGGCCTATCTGGCAGACACCAAAAATGCACCGGGGTACTATTTTTCCGGGGATGCCTACTACGAAGGAGAGAACAAGCCCTGGGGTGCCAGGATTTCTTACTATGTTCCTATGGAGAAGGAGCCTGCAGAAGGAGAAGAAAGATAGCGTGACCCTGGTGGTGATGGACCGGGAAAAAAATCCCGTTCGTACGCTGAAAAGCCTTCCTGAACCCGGCCTGAACAGAACAGTATGGCGCCTGGACCGGAAAGGAGTCCGGGTGAGTTTTAATGAGCGCCGGCCGCCCGCACGGAACCGGGAGTCGGGTGGTGGAGGTCTGGTGCTTCCGGGCCAGTACCTGCTTCAGATCTCCTATCAGGGGGATACGGCCACATCTGTCGTGCAGGTGGAAGCAGACCCCCGGGTGAAATACGATCTGGCAGGGATGAAACAGAAGCAGGAGAAGAGTGATCTTTTGCTGGATCGGATGTCTTCCCTGGACCGGGCTCTTTCTTCCCTGAGGGATTGTAAGGAGAGCTATGAGCTGGTTAATAAACTGGCGGGGAATGACTTATCTGAGGAGCTGAAAGATGCCGGGGAGACGATGAAACAGGAAATGGAACGGATTTCCAGGCAGCTTTTTATTAACGAGTCGGTGCAGGGAATCTACTATCCCTCGGATGCGCTTTATGTGAAATTGAGAGGCAGCTATGGAATTACGGGAGCCAGCCGGCCACTTACAGACAATCAGATGCAGAAGCTGGAACAGTACCTTTCCCTGGCCTCTGAGGCCATAGAAATGATTGACCATTTTAGGGAGAATGAGTGGAAAAATTACCGGGACCTGGTGCATGCGGAACAGATTTCATTGATCAAATGAAAATGTTACTTTTGCTTTATAGATGGTCGCAACGAACGGTGGTATAGGATCGCAAAAACCCGACCCCAGGAGGAGAGGGAAGTGCACACTGCATATATTAAACCGTTCGGGCAGCATGCTTAACCTGGTAATTCATGGAACGGAAGTGAATCTTGTCCGGGCCATGACCATTCGCCGGAGCAAACGGCTCCATCTGACAAAGGGAACTTATGTGGTGGAGGTTTGGCTCGCCAGCGGACGGATTCAGATTAAGCCTGTGAATATTCCACATATCAGTATTGAAAAGATCACCACCCGCAGCGATGTCTCCATCAGGGGAAGGAAGATTGTGGCCGATCTAATCAACGACCGGGCCAAACTGGAGGTTGACCGGGAACGAAATTCCGGGGATATAAGCTGAGAATTTAATAATTTAAATTGGAGGCCAGCAGGGTCTCCACCTCCTTATTGCTCAGGTTTTTTCTACGGGCATAGTCCGCCACCTGGTCTCTGCTAATTTTACCCACAAAAAAGTACCTGGATTCGGGATTCGCAAAGATCAGTCCGCTTACGGAGGCAGCCGGTACCATGGAATAGGTTTCGGTCAGCCGAATGCCCTGTTTCTCAGCTTCCAGTAGTTCAAACAGCACCTTCTTTTCGGAGTGATCCGGGCAGGCCGGGTAGCCATGGGCAGGCCTGATTCCCTCATATTTTTCTCTGAAAAGATCATTAATATCCAGGGCCTCTTTGGGAGCATAGCCCCAGGTGTTGCGCCGGATCTCCTCATGCAGGAGCTCGGTAAAGGCCTCTGCCAGGCGGTCTGCCAGAGCTTTTAGCATGATGGAAGAATAGTCGTCATGATCCGCTTCAAACTCCCTCAGCTTCTCTTCAATGCCTATGCCTGCGCTTACCGCAAAAGCTCCCAGGTAATCCCCCACTCCCGAGCCAAGGGGAGCAATAAAATCGGAGAGACAAAGATTGGGCTGCCCTTCTTCCTTCAGGGTCTGGTTGCGCAGCATGCTGAAGCGTGTTTGCACATTTTCCCGCTTCTGGTCCCCGTATATCAGGATGTCATCTCCCTGGGCATTGGCCGGGAAGATGCCAAATACGGCATTGGCTGTGAGCCACTTCTCCTGGATGATTCGCTGCAGCATCTCCTGGGCATCCTCGTAAAGCTTCCTGGCCTCTACGCCATACCGGGGATGCTCAAAGATATCGGGAAATTTACCCCTGAGCTCCCAGGTGGTGAAGAAGAAGATCCAGTTGATGTATTTGCTGATCTTCTCCAGGGAATAATCCGATAGGGTCTGTACGCCCGTCTGTCGGGGTATCCGGATCTTTTGATCCGGCCAGCTTAAACGAAGGCCCCCGGATCTCGCCTCTTCCAGGGTGAGATAGCTAATATCTCTGCCGGCTCCTGCATAAGAATCCCGCAGGCTATGGTACTCCTCCCTGACGCTTTTGATATAGGAAGCTTGCTGTTCCGGTGAGAGGAGTGCACTTACCACTGCTACGCTTTTGGATGCATCTTTCACATGGATTACGGGCCGACTGTAGGCCTGTTCAATCTTGACCGCCGTGTGGATCTTGGAGGTGGTGGCCCCGCCGATAAGCAGGGGCTGTTTCATCTGGCGCCGCTCCATTTCCGAAGCCACATGGATCATCTCCTCCAGAGAGGGAGTAATCAGGCCGGAAAGTCCCACGATATCCACCTGCTGCTTTTCGGCTTCATCCAGGATCTTTTCTGTGGGTACCATCACTCCCAGGTCAATAATCTCGTAATTGTTGCATCCCAGCACTACCCCCACGATATTTTTTCCGATGTCATGCACATCTCCCTTTACCGTGGCCAGCAGGATTTTTCCGGCCGAATGGCTTTCGCCAGATTCTCCGCTGGCTTTCTCCGCTTCGATAAAGGGGAGGAGGGTGGCAACCGCCCGTTTCATAACCCGGGCACTTTTTACCACCTGCGGCAGAAACATCTTTCCTTCCCCAAACAGGTCACCCACCACGTTCATTCCGTCCATCAGCGGACCTTCGATCACTTTCAGACCCAGACCGTATTTTTTGGTGGGCTTCCAGGGCATCCGCTTCAATATGATCGGTAATTCCTTTGATCAGGGCATGTTTTAATCGTTCTTCCACCGGTTCATCTCTCCAGAGATCCTTACGCTCCTCCACTTTTTCTGTCTGTTCCAGGGTCGCTGAAGAGTATTCAATCAGCCGTTCGGTGGCATCGCGCTCTGCGATTCAGTACCAGGTCTTCGGTATATTCCAGCAGTTCTTCGGGATTTCATCATAGACCTGAAGCAGACCGGGATTCACGATGCCCATATCCAGTCCGGCCTTGATGGCATGGTAGAGAAAAACCGAATGAATGGCTTCCCTCACCACATCGTTCCCCCGGAAGGAGAAGGAGAGGTTGCTGATGCCACCGCTTACCCTGGCATCGGGCAGGTTCTCCTTGATCCAGCGGGTAGTTGACATGAAATCCACCGCATAGTTGTTATGCTCTTCAATACCTGTTCCGATGGTGAGTACATTGGGATCAAATATGATATCATCCGGTGGAAAATTAAGCTTTTCGGTCAGCAGACTGTAGGCCCTTTCACAAATCTCTATGCGTCTTTCATAGCTATCGGCCTGACCCTGTTCATCAAAAGCCATTACAATAACGGCTGCACCATAGGCCCTGATTTTCCGGGCCTGCTCCAGGAATTCCTCTTCACCCTCTTTCAGGCTGATGGAGTTTACCACTGCCTTGCCCTGGATGCATTTCAGACCGGCTTCGATTACCTGAGAACTTGGAGGAGTCGATCATCAGCGGAACCCTGGAGATCTCTGGTTCAGCCATCAGAAGGTTCAGAAAGGTGACCATTTCATGCTCTGCATCCAGCATGGCATCATCCAGGTTGATATCCAGGATCTGTGCGCCGTCCTCCACCTGCCTGCGGGCAATTTCCAGGGCCTCATCATATTTTTTTTCACGGATCAGACGGGCAAATTTACGGCTTCCTGCCACATTGCAGCGCTCTCCGATATTGATAAAGTTGGAACCTTCGTAGGCGGTAAGCGGTTCCAGTCCACTGAGGGTCAGGCCGGGCTTAGACTCGGCCGGCTTTCGAACCTTTCCCGCACCGGTGAGGGCGGCAAAGGCTTTGATATGTTCAGGGGTGGTTCCACAGCACCCCCCTACGATATTCACAAATTCTGAATCGATAAAATCCTTGATCTGCCGGGACATCTCTTCGGGCGATTCATCGTACTCTCCAAACTGGTTCGGGAGCCCGGCATTGGGATGTACGGAGGTGAAAAAGGTGGATTTCCCCGCCATCTCTTCCAGATAGGGACGTATCTCTCTGGCACCCAGGGAGCAGTTCAACCCCATGGAGAGCAGTTCCACATGGCTCAGCGAGTGCATAAAAGCCTCCAGGGTCTGTCCCGAGAGGGTGCGTCCGCTGGCATCGGTGATGGTGCCTGAGACCATCACCGGGACGCTTATCCCTGCCGATTCCAGGTACTCCTCTATTCCCATCAGGGCCGCTTTGGCATTGAGGGTATCAAAGACTGTCTCCACCAGTAAAAGATCTGCTCCACCCTCCACCAGGCCCTTCACCTGTTCGGCATAGGCTGCTTTCATCTTGTCGAAGGAGATGGCCCGGAATCCGGGATCATTCACGTCGGGTGAGAGAGAAGTAGTTTTATTGGTGGGTCCCATGGACCCGGCAACAAAGCGGGGTTTTCCCGGAGTGAGCCGAGTGAACGAGGCGGCAGCTTCTGCAGCGATCCGGGCCGATTCAAAATTTATTTCATAGACCAGGGCTTCCGCCTGGTAGTCGGCCTGCGATACAGAGGTGGCATTGAAGGTATTTGTTTCAATAATATCCGCTCCTGCCTCCAGGTAAGCCTCATGGATCTCGTTGATCACATCCGGTCTGGTCAGGGAAAGCAGATCGTTGTTTCCTTTCAGATCGCAGGGATGGTCCTTGAACCGCTCTCCCCGGTAATCCTACTCCGTCAGTTTATAGCGCTGGATCATGGTTCCCATGGCCCCATCCAGCAGAAGGATACGTTCCTTCAGCAGCCGGCTGATCTCTTTTCCACTCCTGGTGTTTTTCATTCCCCGAAATTACGCAATTTTGCAAAGAGCGACACTAAGCTTCAAAGGCCTGCGTCAAAATCGGCGATGATGTCATCAATATGCTCAATACCCACCGAGACCCTGAACAGGGTGGGGGAGACCCCGGCCGCAAGCTGGGCCTCTTCCGGTAATTGCTGATGGGTGGTGGCTGCCGGCTGGATAATCAGCGTTTTAACATCCCCCACATTGGCCAGGTGACTTACCAGTTTAAGATGATCCACCAGGCGGATGGCCTCTTCTTTCTTTCCTTTCAGGGTAAAAGACAATACGCCACCGGCCCCTCTGTGGCAGGTACTTTCTGGCATTCTTCTGGTGCGGGCTGTCTTCCAGGCCCGGATAGTTCACCTGGTCCACCCTGGGATGTTTCTGAAGCCATCTGGCCAGTGCCAGGGTATTTTCCACATGCCGTTCCATCCGCAGGGAAAGGGTCTCCAGTCCCTGCACAAAGAGAAAGGAGTTAAAGGGGCTCTGGCTTGGTCCCAGGTCCCGCAGGCCTTCCACGCGGGCCTTTATAATGAAGGCAATGTTCCCGAAGGGGCTTTCACTGCCGAAGGTCTCCCAGAATTTCAGTCCGTGGTAGCCTTCACTGGGTTCTGTAAACTGTGGAAATTTTCCATTGCCCCAGTTGTAGTTCCCACTATCCACGATCACGCCTCCAATGGAGCTTCCGTGTCCGCCGATCCATTTAGTGGCCGATTCGACCACAATGGTGGCCCCGAATTCAATGGGTCTGAAGAGGTATCCGGCTGCACCAAAGGTGTTATCCACGATGAGTGGGATATCGTGTTTTTTTGCCAGCTTTTCAAATTTCTCAAAATCGGGCACATTAAATCCCGGATTCCCGATGGTCTCCAGGTAAATCGCCTTTGTTTTTTCATCAATCAGCCTTTCAAAATCTTCCACTTCCAGCGAGCCTGCAAACCTTGCTTCCCAGTTGTAATTCCTGAAGGTCACCCTGAACTGGTTGTAGGTCCCGCCGTAGAGATAGGGACTGCTCACAATATTGTCACCGGACTGCAGAATGGTACTGAAGGTGAGAAATTGTGCTGCATGCCCGGAAGAGACGGCCAGGGCAGCTACTCCTCCTTCCAGGGCTGCGATCCTTTGTTCAAACACATCATTGGTGGGATTCATAATCCGGGAATAGATATTCCCGAACTCTTTCAGCGCAAAGAGATTGGCGCCATGTTCAGAATCCTTAAAGGTGAAGGAGGTAGTCTGGTAGATGGGGACTGCCCTGTGCATTGGTGGCTGAATCGGGGCTGTGTCCTGCATGGACCTGCAGGGTCTCGAAGTTTTTGTATGTCGTGCTCATTTTAATTGGATTTATTTTCGGTAGGTCGAGGATATTGTTGACTAAAAATTAACTAGTGCTTGCATCTGCTAGGCCATACGACCAGGCTCTTCCCCCATTCCCATAGGCAGTAAGCGGTCGAAAGAAGTCCTTTTATTCATGGGTTACTATTATGTTATTATTTCCCTCGCGGGTTAGGTTGTGGCACCTTCGCCTGGGGCGGGTTGCCAGGGGATCTGCGAGCCTAATCTCTTACCCCTTCTCAATAACAATCGCACTGTAGGCGAATTGATGGATTAAAGATATGCGGAAGCAGGGCCATTGGCAAATCCTTCAGACCTTTCCTTCTCTTTTTATTTAGACCAGATAATAGATAGCAGTTGAATATCAATTAGTTAGGTGTTATTGTAATTCAGAATAAAAATTATACTCAGGTCCGTTGTCTCTTAGCTATTGTCCGGATTCTCAGCAAAGAGCTTGAAGCGGTCCATATTCAGCATGGTATTGTGAATGAAGGCCTGCTTCATAAAGGGAACCATAAACATCATGATCCCTCCGAAGCGGAAGATATTTACACTGCGCCACAGGGTGATCCCCGGCTCCTTCTCCAGGAACCAGTTTTCAACGGTGTTGTAAACGCCGCGTGCTTTATAGGCCATATGAAATTGTTCAGGAAGCTTTTTGCTGAGGATGGTTTCAATCATCACCAGGTCCCCCTTCCTGCCTTCGTAGACCAGCTCGGAGCGGGCGCCTTCCTCTCCGGGTTTCCCTTCCAGGTGGGTGAGGCTCAGGAGTCCCGGTTGCCACTTCTTCAGGTTCTCGCTACTGTCAAACAATTCGAGGACCCTGGCCCGGGGCAGATTAATCAGGATTTCACAGGTATATTTCATGTGGCTTAGGCTTCAAGTGCTATAACAAAATTACTAATTAATTGTTTGCTCCCTCCCCCGGCGCGGCCCGGCAAGTGGCTGTTTCATCTGAATATCTGGAAACGATAAGAAGAAATTCAGGCTTGCTTGGGCGGAACTAAGATCGAAATTTATATTTTCGCCCTATGGAAATCGGAGAGCTCTACAGGAATCTGAAGACGGCCTACACCCCGGAGAACCTGGGCCTGGTCTCCGGACGCATCATTGAGCTGTTCCGGGGTAAGAAATTTGATGCCCTTAGGGCCATGCAGAAGGTGGTAAACGAGTATACCACCTGTCAGGAGGAGAAGATCAACAAAGTATTTTCACGCTTGATAATGCTTTATCATCCCGACCGTCTCCGCCAGACCCTGGAACGCCTGGACAGAGCTTACAGGGACGGGGACTTCGAAGCACTATATTCCATGTCTCATATTCTGACGGTTCAGAATCTGGAGCCCGGACATGCCGTACTCAGTTCGGTCATTACGGAGGAGGACCTGGCTGAGGAGTTTGGATGGGATGAAGGGTCAGATGGCTATTCCTACTTTATGGCCGGGGAAGAACTGGAAGCGCAGGAGGACCTGGAGCCGGGCATGGAAATGCGCAGCTTTCTGTCGGTGCTGAAGCGCCGGGTCTACGGCAACCTGAATGTGGATTTTCCCATGTACCTGCTGGAAGACCTGGAGGAGATCGAAATGGCCGATTATGAGCTGGAAGACCTGGAAGGGATCTCGGCCTGCCATTATGCCAGGGCGGTGGATCTGTCCAATAACAACCTTACCGATATCACCGAGCTGGGGGAATTAAAACAGGTGGAACGGCTCTATCTTTCCAACAACCAGATCGGCCTGATTGATGCACTGTACAACCTGAGTGTTCTGCAGGTGCTGGATATCTCCTTCAATGATGTGGATGACCTCTCCCCCCTGTTTGAGTTGAACTACCTGAGCTATCTGAATGTCATGGGGAACCGGATTCCCGCCTGGCAGCTGGAAAAGTTTCAGCTGCAAGGCATCACCATTGTGGCATAATCACTTCAGGGCCCGGGCCAGGTCGTCTTTCAGGTCCTCCACATCTTCAATACCCACGGATAACCTGATCAGTTCTTCCGAAATTCCTTCGGCTTTGCGTCCTTCCGGACCCAGGTGCCGGTGCGAGGTGTGGGCGGGGGAACAACAGATGGATTCCAGACCGCCCAGGCTCATGGTGGCTTTGATCAGTTTCAGCTTTTTCTGAAAGTCTATTCCATTCTGCCCGTCCACTTCGAAGGAGAGCATGCCCCCGTAGCCCTTCATCTGCCTGGCAGCGATCTCATGTCCCGGAAAAGCGGGAAGCCCGGGGTAGTTCACCTGTTTTACCCGGGGGTGAACCTCCAGGAAATGGGCCAGTTCCATGGCATTCTCGTTGATCCGTTCCACTCTCAGGTGAATGGTTTTAAGGCTGCGCTCCAGCAGGTAGAGTGTCATGGCATTCAGAGAGCCCCCGAAATTTAACCCGGTCTGGTAGATCTCCTTCATAAGCTCCTCCTTGCCTGTCACCGCTCCGGCCAGGATGTCGCTGTGTCCGCCCATATACTTGGTGGCACTGTGAACCACCAGATCCATGCCCAGAAGGGCAGGTTGCTGGTTGACCGGGGAGGCAAAGGTATTATCGATCACGGATATGATGCCCCTCTTTTTTGACATTTCCGCCACTGCCTGTATGTCCGTGATGCTGAGCAGGGGATTGGAAGGGGTTTCGATATAGACCAGAGTGGTGTTCTCCCTGATACAGGATTCCAGGTCTTCGGCGGACTGGCTGGCTGCCACGGTGCATGCAATCCCAAAGCGTTCAAATTCCCTCTCCAGGAAGTGGGAAGTGCCCCCGTATAGCCCTTTCTGAAAGACCGCATGATCGCCCTTTCCCAGGAAGGTGAAGAGCAGAGTGCTTATGGCTGCCATTCCTGAACTGAACACCAGGGCACTTTCGGTTTGCTCCAGGGAGGCAATCTTTCCAGCTACCGCCTTTTCGTTAGGGGTGTTCAGGTAGCGGGGATAGATGGTATCCGGCTGGTCTATATATTCGAAAGAGGTGGAGGTATAGATGGGGGAGTTGATCCCTTTCTCCACCTGATCATGAATGGTGCCGGCGTGGACACATCTTGTGGGAAATCTATCCATGGAGCAGTTTTTTTATGGCCTCTATATTGCGGGGATTTATTATTTTTTTGGATTCAGGAGTGTAGAGGTATTCGAACAGCTCTTTGTAATGCTCCTCCACCTTCGGGCGTATCACCTTGTAGGTGGGATTCATCAGTCTGTTCTCCACGGTAAATCCTTCTGCCAGGATCCCTATATTGGCAGGAATCCAGCGCTGGGGAAACATATCCCCATATTTCCCGTCCTTGCGGTACTCCCGGATCTCATTGTCCACCAGGGTCAGGCAGGCCTTTAGGCCTTCTTCCGAATCAGCTGCAAGCCCTTTTCCTTTAAGGTACCTGAGCAGGGCTTCTCTGCTGGGATGGACCAGCGCCGTTGTATACGGGTTCTGATTGTTGTGGAGCAAGGCCTGGTTCACATATTCAGACTGATCCGTAAAGGATTCTTCGATTCCCTCGGGACTGAATTTCTCGCCGTCATCGGCAATCAGCAGACTCTTGTAGCGGCCCAGAACATAGAGGAAACCGTCCAGATCCATGTATCCCATATCCCCGGTATAGAGCCAGCCCTCCCTGATGGTTTCGGCTGTGGCCTCTTCGTTCTTCCAGTAGCCCTTCATGACATTTTCGCCCCGTACCACAATCTCCCCTTTTTCACCCAGGGGCACTTCCACGCCGTCATCATTGCATATTTTCACTTCCATGTTTTCCGGGATCCTGCCCGATGAGCCCATTTTGTATCCATCCACGCTGTTGGCACTGATGATCGGACTGGCCTCGGTAAGTCCGTATCCCTGGTACATGGGGATCCCCAGTGCATAATAGAATCGTTGCAGTTCAATATCCAGGAGGGCACCCCCGCCCACAAAGAACTTCATATTGCCTCCCAGCCCTTCCCGTACCTTCTTGAAGACCACGGCATCGAACAGGGCGTAGAGTGGTTTGAGCAGGGCATTCAAGCCCCGTCCCTTGTCCCAGGCAATCCCGTTGTACCTGTAGGCAATTTTCATTCCGGCCTGGAATAGTTTCCAGGTGAAGTTTCCCTTGGCCCGCACCCCACTTTCAATGTTGTTCCGGAAGTTTTTCGCAATGGTGGGCACGGAAAACATCAGGTCCGGCTTTAATCTCCTTGATATTCTTCCCAATATTTTTGGTGGTTTCTATGGCATTTTGGCCCATCTCCAGGGAATACATGCTGGCGCCCACGGCCATGACGGTAAAAATTCCGGCCGTGTGCGTGAAACTGTGGTCCCAGGGCAGGAAGAGGAAGAGCCGGTAGCCAGAGGGTACGCTGATCACAGTCAGAGCCTGCTCGGTATTGGAGGCGTAGTTGTTCTGGCTCAGCATGATTCCCTTTGGATCGGCAGTGGTCCCCGAGGTGTAACAAATATTGGCCACATCATCCCCGCTGATGGAGTCGAAAAGTTTATTAAAGGAGTCCCGGTCCTTTTCCAGGAGTTTTTTCCCTTCCTCCATCAGGTCTCCCATGTAGACTTCATCTTTCCCGTACTTCTCTTTTGGATCCATCAGGATGATCTTCTCCAGGAGTGGAAGATCTTTCCTTATGGCTTCAATTTTCCTGGCCTGACTGCTTGAAACCACTACCATTCTGGATTCGGAGTGTTTGATCCGGAAGCTCAGATCGGCAGGTTCGTTTAGCTGGATGGAGATGGGTACATTGATGGCCCCCAGGTAGAACATTCCCATCTCGGCCACCACCCACCAGGTACGTCCCTCTGCCAGCAGGGTCAGGCGGTCTCCCTTTTCGATCCCCATGCTTTTCAACCCGGCCGCAAACTGGTGGACCTGCTCACGCAACTCTCCATAGCTGGTAGGCTGATACTTCCCGTTCCGTTTCTCCCACATATAGGGGCTCTGGGTATACTTATCCACATTTTCTTCGAAAAACTGAACCAGTGATTTCATATATTTAAGTTTTGAAAAGCAAAGTATGAAAATAGTGAAAATTGCCGGATATGAGAATGCCACTTACTGAAAGAAACCTTTCCTTTGTGGTGTAAAGTTCACCTTATGAAACATTCAGGCAGCTCTGTTTTTTTCCTTTTAGTCTGTTTGTGCATCTCCTGTGGGATTCATGTCGGAGATGCGGGCACTGCCTCCGCTCCTGTGGTGGTCTATAAAACCAAAAAGGACTACCGGGACCGGGTATCGGTGCAGCTGTCCGCAGACAAAAGGACCATCACAGCCTATCCGGCCCCTTCCGATGTGCCTTTTCAAAAACCCATAGAACTGGACGGCGGATATCTGCTCAAACGTATGGTGGGGGATGCCTATTTATCCCTGACCATAGAGGAGTATGCAGGGAGTTCACGCAGATATTCCGCTGAAGACTTGCTGGAACTGGTGGTAGATATGGATCCTTACCTGGAAATTTTTGACTGCAGCGGATGCTGCGACGGAGATACGGCCTCCCTCAATGAGCTGATCCGAAAGAATAAGCTGTCCAGGTGCAAAACACTTCGTTAGGGTCTACAATTCAATAATCTGTTCCCGGTCGGGACCCACGGATACAAATTTTATGGGGACCTGGAGTTCCTTTTCCAGGAAAGTGATGTAGTCCTTTAATTCGCCGGGGAACTGTTCCTTGGAACGAACACCGGTCAGATCGGTGAGCCATCCGGGCATTTCTGTGAATACCGGTTTTACGTCTACATTCAGATCATAGGGCATCTGATCGGTCAGTTCTCCCTTCACCGAATAGGCCGTGACTATCCGGATCACCTCGAAACTGTCCAGCACATCTGTCTTGGTCATGATCAACTGGGTGACCCCGTTCAGCATCAGGCTGTATTTTAGGGCCACCAGGTCCAGCCAACCGCATCTGCGAGGCCTTCCGGTGGTGGCTCCGTATTCTTTCCCGATATCCCGGAGCTTTTCCCCCTCTTCGTCCAGCAGTTCAGAAGGAAAGGGACCGCTTCCTACCCGGGTGCAATAGGCTTTGAATATGCCAAATACCTCTCCGATGGCGGAAGGAGCTACTCCCATACCCGTACAGGCACCTGCGCAAATGGTATTTGAGGAGGTGACGAAAGGGTAGGAGCCAAAGTCAATATCCAGCAGGGTTCCCTGGGCGCCTTCGGCCAGGATACTCTTTCCCTCCTCCATGAGACGGAATAACTCATATTCCGTGTCCACCCGCTTGAATTTTCGGATCACCTCAATGGCCTCGAAGAATTTTTCTTCTTCCTCCAGGGTATATTCATAGTCGTATAATTTCAGCAATTGCATATGCTTCGCTTTCAGCGTTTCATATTTTTCCCTGAAATTGAGTTCGATATCCCCCACACGCAGGCCGTTGCGACCGGTTTTGTCCATGTAGGTAGGACCGATTCCCTTTAGCGTGGATCCAATCTTTGATTTGCCCTTGGCTGCCTCGGATGCTGCATCCAGAATCCGGTGCGTCGGGAGGATCAGGTGGGCTTTTTTGGAGATCCAGAGATTCTTGGTCAGATCGATGTCCATGGCCTCCACCGTTTCAATTTCGCGCCTGAAAACAATGGGATCCAGCACCACCCCGTTGGTGATCAGATTCAGTTTATCTTCCCTGAAAATCCCTGAAGGAATGTTGTGCAAGGACATGCTTGATGTTGTTGAATTCCAGGGTATGTCCCGGCATTGGGTCCTCCCTGGAAACGGGTAATTACATCATATCGAGGGGTCAGTACATCCACTACTTTACCTTTTCCTTCGTCTCCCCACTGGAGACCTAAGAGAACATCAACTTTCATAAAATGTGAGATTTTTTTTGCACAAAACAAATAACCGGTCCGCCGGTATAGTAACCCGATAAAAATAAGAAAAAAACCGCTACCTATTTACTCCCGCCCTCATTCTTGCTCCTACCGTAGATATAAAGGGAGTGGTGACTGGGAGTGAAGTTGTTAAGTTCGCAGGCTGTCTTGATGATCTCTTCGATTCTGGGATCGCAAAACTCAATCACATTGCCTGTATCCATATCAATCAGGTGATCGTGCTGCATGCACCTGTAGGCCTTTTCAAACTGGGCAATGTTCTTTCCGAACTGGTGCTTCACCACCAGGCTGCAATCCAGCAGTAACTCTATGGTATTGTACAGAGTGGCCCTGCTTACCCGGTAGTTTTTATTCTTCATGAAGATGTAAAGAGACTCAATATCGAAATGACCGTCCCTGGAATAAATCTCATCCAGAATGGCATAACGTTCGGGTGTTTTGCGGTGCCCTTTTCTCTCCAGATAATCTGTGAAGATCTGCTTTACAGTCTCTTTGGTCTCCTCTTGCACCATACTTAGTCTAAGTAAAAATTACGATCGCTAATATAGTAATAATTTTAATTTAGAACAGATAAAAGGGGAAATTTTACTCCGTCACTTCCACCCGTGAACCGAATCCACTCCCTTGAAGTTTCATTAGGTTCAAGAATCAGATTGTTGAGGTCGGTTGTATTGTGCACGTAGAGATCTATGGTGCCGTTGAAAATACCGTCGTGACCATGCAGATTGATGGTCCGCATGCTGATGTTTAACTCCTTGGTAATGGTATTGGTAATAGAGTTATATACTCCAAAACGGTCCCAACCATTGAGCTGGATCTTGGCCAGGTAGGAGAGAACTTTGTGCTGGGTCCATTTGGCGGCCACCAGCTTATTCCCCTGGCTCGACATAATTTTGACTGCCGTTGCTGCAGTCGGTCCGGTGAACCAGCAGGATCTCATTTTCCTGCCTCACGGCCACCACCTCATCACCGGGAATGGGACTGCAGCATTTGGCGAGCTGATAGGTGCTTTCTTCATCACCAACACTTTCTCTAAGTATCATGGTACCCCTGGAATCATACTCTTCTTTATTCTCGATTTTTTCTGAGACCGGCCTACAGACAGGTCCCAGACCCTGACCCATTTATTCTTCGTATTCTTACTGAGGACCTCCTTCAGATCCTCCAGGGTAATGATCCCGCTCCCTATTTTAGAGTAGAGCTCATCCTTGTGGGTGGAATCATAGGCCGGAACCAGTTTCTTCAGGATCCTGGAACTGGGAGTCAGATTCAATTCCTTCAGTTTATCTATCAGGATCTGTTTTCCCACCTCCGTCCGGTTCTTGGTCTCAGCCTTCAGGGCATTCTTAATGGCTGTTTTGGCTTTGACCGTGCTTACAAACTGGTACCACTCCATGGTGGGCTTCTGCACATCTGAGGACAGGATTTCCACCTGGTCCCCACTGCTTGCAATATATGGCTCAGCGGTACCAGTCTGTGGTTGACTTTGGCACCGATGGCCTTGTTCCCGATTTCCGTATGAATCTCATAGGCAAAATCAAGAGCAGTCGAATCTGTTGGAAGGGTGATAATATGTCCCTTGGGGGTAAAGACCATGATCTCCGAAGAGAAGAGGTTCAGTTTGAAATCATCCAGGAACTCCAGTGCATCTCCCGAGGGAGTTTCCAGGGTCTCCCGGATTCGTTTGATCCATTTATCCAGTTCCGATCTCCGGGGAGGTTTTGTCCTTGTATTTCCAATGTGCAGCAAATCCTCTTTCAGCAATCTCATCCATCCGCTTGGAACGGATCTGCACCTCCATCCATTTCCCGTTGGGTCCCATAACGGTGGTATGCAGGGCTTCATATCCATTGGCTTTGGGAGTGGATACCCAGTCCCGGATCCTCTCCGGTTTGGGCGCATAGATATCCGTGATGATGGAATAGATATTCCAGCATTGCGTTTTTTCAGGAACATCCGGTTTGGGTTCGAATACGATCCGGATGGCAAACAGGTCATAGATCTCCTCGAAGGATACATTTTTCTGGTGCATCTTCTGCCAGATGGAGTAGATGGATTTTGGCCGGCCCGAAATATTGAACTCAAATCCATTTTTCTCCAGGGCATCCATAATGGGAAGGGAAAAATGATTGATCAGATGCAGACGCCTCTCTTCCGTTAGTTTGATCTTTTCCGATAATTTCATTATAGACTTCTGGATAGCGGTATTTCAGGCTCAGGTCCTCAAGTTCCGATTTTATCGTATAAAGTCCCAGTCGGTGAGCCAGGGGAGCATAGAGATAGATGGTTTCTCCGGCAATTTTGATCTGTTTGTTTCTTGGAAGAGAATCCAGGGTGCGCATATTGTGCAGACGGTCTGCCAGTTTTATAAAGATTACCCTGACATCATCGGAAAGGGTGAGCAGCATTTTCCGGAAGTTCTCCGCCTGCAGGGAATTGGATTCCTTGTCAAATACCCCGGAGATCTTGGTGAGTCCGTCAACGATGGAGGCGATCTTTTTTCCAAAGGCATTCTCGATGTCCTCAATGGTTAGATCCGTATCTTCCACCACATCGTGCAGGATGGCACATACCGTGCTGGTCACTCCCAGCCCGATCTCCTCGCTGACAATAAGAGCAACCTCCAGGGGATGAATAATATAAGGATCGCCCGATTTTCTGCGCATTCCCTTATGTGCCTCATTGGCCATTTTAAAGGCTTTCCGGATCAGCTTCTCATCCTTGGACGATTTGCAGTAGGAACAGTTTTGAATCAAGCGTTCAAGCAGCTTATTAATCTTATCCTCGTCTGTGAGTACCTTTTCCTCCATATAAGCTCTGAGTCCTTTTGGACCTGATCACAAAATTAGTGATTTAAGGTAAAGAGTATGACAATGTGGATTTTTTTTTGGGATCAGGGATACAAAACGGTCACATTTCCAGTGTAGGTTTTAAACAATCCGGTGTAGTCAGTATACTGGATATAATAGACATAGACGCCTTCATGTACAAAGTCTCCCCCCTTGAAACTTCCGTCCCATCCTTCCCCCGGGTCTTTTGTTTCAAACATCTTCCGGCCACCCCGGTCCATCACCATCAGAACGTATTCCCGGGGAGCAAAGTCCATCTGCGGTTTAAATTCAAAATTCATATCATTGCTTCCCGGGGTGAAGGCGCTGGGTAACTGCATATGAGTTTCCACCGTTGCTGTCGTTATATTGGAGAAACTTATCGCTTCTTCGCCCAGCGCACCGGGATTACTCACTGCGCGTACCCTGTATTGCACCTCGCCAGGCTGAAAGCCATTCACAACGGACTGGATTGGTTCCTGCCACTGGGTACTCAGTGGTCCCATGTTCTCCAGATCCACAAAGTCCCCGCTGCCGTTTCTTCGCTGGATGACATAGGCTGCAAGCCCTGCTTCAAAAGTCTCGTAAGGGGTCCAGCTCAGGGTGATCATCTGGTTTTGTATCTCATTTATCAGCAGGATGTTGTTCCCGGGATTGGACCGGGAAAGTACCAGGGGTGTGGAACATTCATTGGGGAGAAAGACCGACTCTATAATGTACTGGT
This sequence comes from uncultured Bacteroidales bacterium, assembly GCA_963792395.1. Lineage (GTDB taxonomy): Bacteria > Bacteroidota > Bacteroidia > Bacteroidales. Next base: position 279,773 of record CAWBWE010000008.1, on the reverse strand, counting down.
AAGAGATACTGGATGTGGGAACCGCATCCTGGAAAAGCTGGGTGGATTCGCTTATGTTCCAGAGGCTTTCCACCTCTATATAGGGGGTGTTGGGATTACTTCTTCTGGATATCCTGAAACTTTTTACCGGACCGTCGATATTTGCCGTAAACTGGAGTTCCACCGTTGCCTCATCCAACACTGTAACATGATCTATAATCAGGGAGGTGGGAGCTTGCGGATGCAAAGTGGCTACCGTTTCCAGGGCAGAGAGCGAGGATATCCCGGTGGGGGCATGAATGGTTTCAATGTAATAGCTGTAGGTGGCATTCCCCAAAACATTCTCATGAATAAAGGAATTAGTGCCGGCCTGGACGAAATCCAACAGCTGAATGGGTTCATTTGATCTGCCTCCGTAAATATTGTATCCGGCAATTTCCCCTTCCCATCCCTCGTAACTGGTCCATGTCAGGGTATTGGAATGCGTGCAAAGATCAAACTCGACATAGAGGTCCACGGCTCTGTGCACATTATCGCTGAAAATACTCCTGATCGAATCACTGGTTTCAGCGGTTACTGCATAAGCCAGGTTGTGCAGCTCACTGTTCATGTGTTTAAATTCCAGGATATTGGAAGAGAATTCAAGTAGTTGAGAGAAGCTCATGTCAGGATTCCTTCTCCACAACTGATAAAAGGCGATCCCGGTATCGGTACTGGGCTCCCACCTGATGAGGACTCCATTGTCTGAGTGGTCTACCGTTACTACGATCAGATCCGGAATATCGGGCAGATCCTGAGCTGCCGTCCGGAGAGGGAATAAAAAGAGGAGCACTACAATTAGTGCGGGAAACAGGATCTCCGGATATGCTTTTACTCTCCTCATTTTTAAAATAAACGTATTTCCCGGGCTTTATGTTTCGTGATCGCCCTACACAAAGATAATAGTTATAAATTGAGCATACCCTATGGTTCTGTAGGGTAAAATGTTAATTTTGTCCCACTATGGCCGAAAAGGGGCTTTTGCATAGGGTTAATCGTTTTAAGATCAGGTATTTATCTGGCCACAGGTTTCTCTATGTTCTCGCTGCTGTTGTAGGGCTGGCTGTGGGGCTGGCTGCGGTCGTTATTAAAAACCTGGTTCATTTCATTCATGAAGCATTGCAGCATGGATTCCAGGGCGATAACAGCAAGTATTACATCTTCTTAATTCCCATAGTGGGAATCACGCTCACCGTACTTTTTATTAAGTACATCAACAAGCGTCCGGTGGGGCACGGGATTCCCAGTGTTCTCTTCGCCATTTCAAAGAACAACGGCATCATCCGTTCTCACAATCTCTATTCCAGCATTATTACCAGTGCACTGACTGTCGGGTTTGGCGGATCTGTGGGACTGGAGGGGCCTACAGTGGCTACAGGAGGAGCCGTAGGTTCAAATATTGGGCGGGCTCTGAAACTGAATTATAAAGAGGTCACGCTGCTTATTTCCTGTGCCTGTGCCGGGGCCCTTTCAGCCATTTTCAAAGCACCCATAGCAGGAATTGTTTTCGCCCTGGAGGTTATAATGCTGGATCTCACCATGTGGGCTGTGATTCCCCTGCTGATCGCCTCGGCTACCGCTGCTCTTACCTCCTATCTTTTTTTGGGTCAGAATGTGCTCTACTCTTTCCAGCTTACGGATCCTTTTTTAATGGGCGAAATCCACTTCTACCTGCTGCTTGGAATCCTTACCGGATTGCTTTCCGTCTATTTTACAAAGAGTTATATACGGATCTCCGGATTATTTGAGAAAATCAAGAGTCCCTGGAAGAGATTGTTTCTGGGCGGAGGGATCCTCGGCGTGATTATCCTGATCTTTCCGCCCCTCTACGGGGAGGGTTACGACATAGTGAATCTTGAGCTGAGAGGAGAATATTTTCATCTCTTTGAAAACAGTTTTTTTGAAGGGTGGCAACATAGCTTTGCGCTCCTTGCGGTCTATATGCTTCTTATCATCGGTTTAAAGGTGATAGCTACCACCGTCACCTTTTCGGCCGGCGGCATCGGAGGTATTTTTGCACCAACCCTCTTTATGGGTGCCAATACGGGCCTGCTCTTCGGACTGGTCCTGAATCAGTTGGGGATGGAAGTCTCAGTGAGCAATATGGCACTGGTGGGGATGGCCGGAATGATTGCAGGTGTGGTTCATGCTCCTCTGACGGCCATTTTTCTGATCGCTGAAATTACAGGGGGGTATGAGCTCTTTTTTCCCCTGATGCTTGCGGCCACCATCTCCTTTGGCACTACCCGCTATTTTGTAAAGAACTCTGTATATACAGTCCAGCTGGCCAAGCGCGGAGAGTTGATGACTCATCACAAGGACCGCAACATATTGCTGATGATGAAGGTGTCGACCTTGCTGGAAACCAACTTTAAAACGGTCCGTGAAGAAGATACCCTCAGGGACCTGGTGGAGGTGATTACCACCTCCAGCAGGAACATATACCCGGTGGTGGATGAAAAGAACAATATGAAAGGCCTGGTAAAACTGGATGATATCCGACACATCATGTTCAACCAGGAGATGTATGACAATACCCTCGTCCGCGATTTAATGCATACCCCTGAGTGGACCATCGAAAGTACAGATCAGATGGAGGAGGTGGCCCGGCAGTTTTCTGAAAGTGGCCGCTATAATCTTCCTGTTCTGCAGAACGGGAAATATCTTGGATTTGTCTCCCGGGCCAGGGTTTTCTCCTCCTACCGGGAGATGTTGAAGCACTTTTCAGAAGAATAGCTTCCTGAAGCGGGCATAAGTCCCGGTACACCCGGATAAAACCCCCTTCCTGGCGAATCTACCTGGGATTGGATTTTAAAAACATTCTAAATACTGCCGGCCGGTGTTTTCAACAGCCTCTCACAGGAATATTTACTTATGTTTGTGCTGATCACTAAGCAACTTACTATGCCCAGTTTTGTAATCACTGAAAAGTGCGATGGATGTAAAGCGCAGGACCGTACGGCCTGCCAGTATATTTGTCCCAACGACCTGATGGTCCTGGATAAGGAGACCAATAAAGCCTATAACCGGGCCGTGGATATGTGCTGGGAGTGCTACAGCTGTGTGAAGATATGTCCAACCCAGGCCATTGAGGTCAGGGGCTATGCCGATTTTATGCCCCTGGGAGGGGTGGTACAGCCTCTGCGAAGTACCGATTCCATTATGTGGGCTGTGAAATTCCGAAACAAGAAGGTCAAACGATTTAAGTTTCCCATTCGGACCACACCCGAAGGAAGCATTGATCCTGATGCCGGATTCTAGCACCGGATCTGAGGACCTGAAATCACCGGTACTGAGAACAGAACCCGATTCCCTTTAATCAAAATTGTTAGAGCAATGAAGGCAGATAGTTTTGAAACAGTAGTGGTCGAAACCGACCTATTGATCCTGGGTGGTGGCATGGCAGCCTGCGGTGCAGCATATGAAGCCTCGCACTGGGCAAAAAAACACAAGCAGCGCGTACGCTGGTGGATAAGGCTGCCATGGAACGCAGTGGAGCGGTGGCAATGGGACTTTCGGCCATCAACCTCTACCTGGGGGTGAGCAAGGGGAATAATACGGTAGAAGACTATGTCAGCTATGTGAAGAATGATCTGATGGGTATTGCCCGGAAGGACCTGGTAGCCAACATTGCCCGTCATGTGGATTCCTCCGTACACCTGTTTGAGAAATGGGGACTGCCCATCTGGAAGGATGAAGAGGGCAATTATGTGAATGAAGGTCGCTGGCAGATCATGATTCATGGGGAATCCTATAAAAACATTGTTTCTGAAGCTGCCAAAAATGCACTGAAGGAGCTTGGAGAGGATGGGACCTACTACGAGCGCATTTTTATCACCGAACCTATTATGTTCGGTGACCGTTGTGTGGGTGCAGTGGGATTCAGTGTCAGGGAAAATCAAATTCTACATCTTTAAGGCAAAGGCTGTGCTGGATGTGATGGGCGGTGCAGTGCATATTTTCAGGCCCCGCTCGGTGGGTGAGGGACTGGGAAGATCGTGGTATCCTCCTTTCAACAGCGGTGCCAGTACCTATTTCACCCTGAAAGCTGGTGCAGAAATGACCTGCCAGGAAGTTCGTTTTGTACCGGTCCGGTTCAAGGATGCCTACGGACCCGTAGGGTGCATGGTTCCTGCTCTTTAAGTCCAAGGCCACCAATGCCAAAGGTGAAGATTATATGGAGACCCGGGCAGCAGAACTGGAAAACTGGGCCCCTTATGGAACCTCCAAACCCACCCCGGCCAATCTGCGGAATTACCTGATGCTGCTGGAACTGGAGGAGGGGAATGGTCCGATCTATATGCGAACCGATGAAGCCATTCAGAAAGCTGGTGGCGGAGATCCCGGATGAGAAGGAGGCCAAACGAAAAATGAAGGAACTGGAATCAGAAGCCTGGGAAGATTTTCTGGATATGACCGTCAGTCAGGCACTGAACTGGGCATCTCATAATATCATGCCGGAAGAAACTCCTTCAGAGATATCTGCCTGCGAACCCTACTTCATCAGCTCCCATTCAGGTGCCTCCGGTGCCTGGGTCAGCGGTCCTCAGGATCTGGCTCCGGATGAACACCACTGGGGATATGATAATATGACCACTGTGAAAGGTCTCTTTGCTGCCGGGGATGCTTCCGGAGCCTCTTCTCATAAGTTCTCTTCCGGATCGTTTACCGAAGGACGGATTGCGGGCAAAGCCGCCATAGCTTTCTGTTTGGATCATCCCGAACCCTTTGGAGATTAGCGAAGAACAGATTGCGGACTTAAAGGAGAAGGTCCTGCAACCCTTGAAGATCTTCGAAGAACACAGCGGATACACCAACGACGAAGATGTCAATCCCCACTATATCAAACCCAAAATGTTTATGTTTCGCCTGCAGAAGATCATGGATGAATATGCCGGAGGTGCTTCGGTTGGCTTTAAAACTTCAGAAGCGCTGCTGAACAAGGGACTGGAGTACTTGCAGTTTATGAAAGAGGATGCAGAAAAGCTGGCTGCAGGGGATCTGAACGAACTGATGCGCTGCTGGGAAAATATTCACCGAATGTGGCAGGCCGAATCGCATATCCGCACCGTACTTTTCAGGGAGGAGACCCGCTGGCCGGGCTACTATTTCCGTACCGATCATCCGAAGATGAAAGAGGACTGGGAAGTCTTTGCCAATTGCCGCTGGGATCCGGAAACAGGCGAATGGGAAATGATTAAACGTGACATCCTTTAATCGAAGTTATGATCTTGGACTTTCCGACACTGATCATAGGGGGAGGAATAAGCGGAATTACTGCTGCAGTTGAGCTGGCCGAGGCCGGAAAGCAGGTGGTGTTAATAGAAAAAAAGAACTACCTGGGGGGCAATGTCGGCCAGCTTTAATAACTACTTTCCCAAACTCTGTCCGCCAGGCTGTGGACTGGAGATCAATTTCCGCCGTATACGTTCGAATCCCCGGATCACCTACTATACCGGTGCTTCGTCTGAAGAGTATCTGCGGAAGCGATGGTGAGTACACGGTCAACATCGAGCTGAAGCCCAGGTTGATCAACAACCACTGTACCGCCTGTGGGAAATGTGCGGAAGTGTGCCCGGAGGAACGGCCCGAAAAACTGGGAAGAAGTCCCGGGGAGAAGGCTGCATATATCCACCATGGGCTGGCCTTTCCCATGAAATATACCATAGATCCGGAGGTCTGTAAGGGAGAGGAATGCGGGAAATGTGTGGAGGTCTGTGAGTATTCGGCCATCCAGTTGGATGCCTGTTCCGCTGAAGTGAGTATCCAGGCAGGAAAGATTATCATAGCCACCGGATGGATGCTTTATGATGCCTCCAAGATGGATAACTACCGTTATCAGGAGGAAGCGGATGTGCTTACGAACCAGGAGTTTGAACATTTGCTGGCGGCCTGCACCAGGGAGCACCGGGTGCTGACCAGACCATCGGATGGGAAAGTGCCAACCCGCATTGCCTTTGTCCAGTGTGCAGGCTCCAGAGATGTAAACCACCTTCCTTACTGTTCTGCTGTTTGCTGTTCTGCGTCGCTGAAACATGCTCTGACTCTGGAGGCAGAGTATCCGGAGATGTTAAGTGAAATCTTTTATATCGACATGAGACTTTCAGGCAGGAATGAAAAACTGCTGACGAAGGCAGAAGAAAAAGATCGAATAACGCTCACCAAGGGAAAGGTGGGTCGAATAATGTCTTCAGAAAGCGGCGAAGGGCTTGTCCTGGAGTTTGAGGACATAGGCCGGGCAAGGAAACGAGAGGAAAGCTTTGATCTGGTGGTACTGGCCATGGGATTAATTCCTGCTCCACTTGCAAGCGGGCTGGAGCTGAATGAGTATGGATTCTGTCTGCCTGAACAGCCATCGGGAATGATTCCTGCTGCCTGCTGTAAACGTCCCATGGATGTTTCATCATCCGTGAAAGACGCCACTGCCGCGGCATTAAAAGCGATGCAGAAATGATGGCGGAAGGTAAAAGAAATATGGCTCTGGCGTTATGTACCGGGTGCAGCATCGGAGAAAGCCTGGATGTGGATAAGCTGCTTGAAACAGCCCTCGGGCACAGCCAGGGGCTAAGTTGCCTGAAGCATCATTCCCTCTGCTCGGAAGCGGGCCTGGAAGAACTGAACAGGCTGATCCGGGAGAAAGGGATTGATCGTCTGGCCGTGGCAGCCTGCTCACCCAGGGTGAAGAGTGCCGAATTCGGGCTGGATGGGGTACACACCGAGCGGATCAATCTGCGGGAGCAGGTAGCCTGGGTGATGGAGCCGGGGCAGGAGGATACTCAACTGTGTGCCGAGGACCAGACGCGGATGATTCTGGCCAAGTTGGGGACCATCAATGAAATTACTCCCTATATTCCGGAAACTGTCTCTTCTGACATCCTGGTTGTGGGGGGCGGGATTGCAGGACTAACTTCTGCACTGGAGGGGGCCCGGGCAGGTTTCCGGGTTCACCTGGTGGAGCAAACGGGGCGCCTGGGAGGATATGCCGGAAGGCTCTATAAACTGCTGCCTGAGCGTGAAGAGGCCGCCACCTTGAAAGAGCCCGATATCCATCTGCTGGTGAAAGAACTCGAGGAGCACCCCGGGGTGGAGATTTACCTGGATACAAGGATTCAGGCCATCTCCGGTGAACCGGGAAATTTTCACATCTCCCTGGATCATTCAAAAATTCCTGAATTGAAAGCAGGGGCCATTGTCACGGCCACCGGGTGGAAACCATATAACACGGAGAAGCTAAGCTACCTGGCTTATGGATCCCCACGGGTTAAAACCCTGGAGGAATTTGAACTCTTTGTGCAGGAGGAACGGATTCCTGACCGCGTCCTCTTCATCCTGTGTGCCGGATCCAGGGATGAGCAGCACCTGGCCTACTGCTCTTCCTACTGTTGCGGGGCAGCTTTGAAACAGGCTCTTTATGTGAGGGAGCTTAATCCGCGAGGCCGAGGTCTATATCATTTACCGGGATATCCGGACCATGGGTTTTCAGGAGGAATTCTACAAGATGGTTCAGGCGGATGAGGCCATCTTTATGACCCAGGGAAAAATCGATTCTGTCTCTGAGCGGGGAGATGGGATGGAAGTGACTACTCAGCGAATCGCTGCTGGATGAACGGGTGACCATCAGATCCGATATGGTCGTGCTGGCAACGGGCATGGTTCCGAATACCACCACCGATCTGCAGCTTCAATACCGGCTTGGGAAGGGGCTGCCGGAAATTGAGTACGATTTTTCAGATTCCCATTTTATCTGCTTCCCCTATGAAAGCAGGCGGACCGGGATTTATGCAGCGGGCACGGTCAGGGCTCCCATGGATATGGAGATGAGCAGGGAAGATGGAAGGGGAGCCATGATGAAGGCCATCCAGGTCATTGAATGCGTTAAGCGGGGCGAAGCGGTGCATCCGCGGTCAGGGGATATTACCTGGCCGGAACTGTATATGGAACGCTGCACCGATTGCAAGCGTTGCACCGAGGAGTGTCCCTTCGGAAGCTATGATGAAACCGAAAAGGGGACTCCCCTGCCCAATCCGGCACGTTGCCGGAGATGTGGAATCTGTGTGGGTTCCTGTCCGGAACGGGTGATTGGTTTCTCAGACTTCAATATCAACAGTGTATCGGCCATGATCAAGGCTGTATCCATGCCCGACGAGTTTGAGGAAAAGCCCAGGATCCTGGTATTTGTCTGTGAAAATGATGCCTACCCGGCACTGGATGCTGCCGGGATCCATCACCTTAACTATAGTCCCTTTGTGAGGATCATCCCGGTACGATGTCTGGGTTCCATCAATAAGGTATGGATCTCCGATGCACTTTCGCATGGCTACGATGGTATTCTGCAGATTGGATGCAAACCCGGCGATGATTACCAGTGCCACTTTATTCATGGCAGTGAACTGACCGAACAGAGGGGTGAGAATCTTCAGGAAACCCTGGAGACCATGATGCTGGAACCAGAGCGGATCCAGACCAAATTTGTGGAGATCACCGAGCACCTTGAAATACGGGAAGCTCATTAACGATTACGTGGAGGAGATCGAGCTGATTGGTCCGAATCCCTTTAAAAGCATGTAGATCAAAGCAGTCAGACAGAATATGAAAGAGGCTAGTCAGCATACAACCGGACCTAGCGTTTAAGAGGGAGCTCAGCCGTTTGAGTGGATCCCAGCTGAACCAGTGCATGCAGTGCGGGAACTGTTCAGCCGTCTGTTCGCTGGCGCCGGCAGAAAGACCCTTTCCCCGGAAGGAGATGATCTGGGCTGGCTGGGGCCTGAAAGATAAATTGATCGGAAACGTGGATATATGGCTCTGCCACCAGTGCGGAGACTGCAGTTCCTACTGTCCGCGCGATGTGAAACCGGCCGATGTGATCTCGGCCATCCGTCAGCATAGCTATGTGCATTATGCACGGCCCCGGTTCCTGGGTAAGCTGGTAAACGAGCCACTCTGGCTACCAGCTGGCCCTTGCTATTCCTGTGGTGGTAATTTCTCTGGTACTTATACTGGCCGGTACCTTCAGGATTCCGGAAGGGGCGGTGGATTATTCGGCCTTTTTTCCACACGCTTTGCTGAACGGAACCTTTTCGGCCATCACCCTCTTTTTTTATCTGCTGGCATCCTCTAGTATTGGAAAATTCTGGAAGGACATGAAACGCCAGACCCCTCCAGGCGATTCAGCCAGGAATAAGCTACCGGTTTTTAAGGTGCTGGGGGAGGTATTCTCCCATGCTTCTTTCTCGGGCTGTAAAGCCAGGAAGCCGGGAAAGCTTGCCCATATGCTGCTTTTTTTCGGATTTACCCTCCTGATCCTGGTCACCCTCTATGCCATTTATGCCACCCTGAGCCACAACTACCCGCTCCCCTTTAGCAATCCGTTCAAAATCATGGGGAATGCAGCTTCACTGATGATTTATACCGGTCTGGGCATCATGGCCGGACAGAGGTTGTTTAACCGGAAGGTGTTTGGCAAAAGCGGGTACGCAGATTGGCTCCTGCTTGTGGCCATCGGCCTGCTGACTCTGTCAGGAACTCTGGTGGAGGCTGCCCGTTTTGGCAACTGGGCCTGGGCCTACCATCTTTACTTTTTCCACCTGGTGGCGGTCTGGTTTGTGATTATGTACCTTCCATTTACCAAGCTGGGACACATCGCCTATCGAAGCGCGGCTTTACTCTATGCGCGCTCCATCCATCGGAAGTAATTACTTAAAACTATTCAATACAGATCGTACGGAACCATGCAGGAGCAGGAGCCTTTTTGATTCTTCCATAGTTAGACCGAGCTCCTCGCTGATCATCCGGGACCCTCTTTCGACCAGCTTGGCATTGGTCAGCTGCATATCCACCATCTTATTGCCTTTCACCCGTCCCAGCCTGATCATGGTAGAGGTGGTGATCATATTGAGGATCAGTTTTTGCGCAGTACCCGATTTCATTCGGGTGCTTCCGGTAACAAATTCCGGACCCACCAGCGCTTCCAGGGGAATATCCACAGCTTCGGCCAGTTTGCTGCGGGGATTGTTGGTAATGCAGGCGGTCAACAGCCCATGTTTCTTCCCATCCTCAACGGCTCCAATCACATAGGGTGTTCTTCCTGAAGCAGCGATCCCTACCACCACATCATTCTCCCCTGGCTTGAATTGAGCCAGGTCACGCCAGGCACCATCCCTGTCATCCTCGGCCGACTCCACCGCTTTCCGGATTGCCTGGTCACCGCCTGCTATGATGCCTATCACAATATCATAGGGTACTCCAAAAGTGGGCGGAATTTCTGAAGCATCCACAATACCCAGCCGGCCACTGGTGCCCGCCCCCACGTAGAAAAGCCGTCCCCCCTTCATGAGTCTTGGAACAATGCCATCCACCAGTTTTTCTATTTCAGGGATGATCTTAAACACAGCCTGGTGTACTGTGCTGTCCTCGTGATTTATATTTTCCAGTAACTCCCTGGTGCTCATCTGATCCAGGTTATCATACCGGGAGGTGGATTCGGTCAGTGAGACGGCAGCAGACTGCTCCGGGCTATGCACCTCTTTGTGATAAGTGACCAGTCCATCGATGGGCGAGGGGATGATCCGGCTGATTTTGATTTGATGTTTCTCCATCACCTCTTCCAGAATCTCTTTAAAGTGGAAGGCCACCGACCCTGCGAAGCCGATTTCCAGAGTCCTGTATTCACTGTATTTACTGATGTTTTTCTTAAAAAAATCATCAAAGGCATCGGAGACAAGATTCCGGATCTCGGCGTGTTCTATATATTTTGCAGCTATCCGGCTTAAGGACCCCAGGTATCTGCTGGCGTGTGGCTGGTTATATACATTTTCCAGGATCAGGTCCATGGTGAGTCCCTCCTCCCGGATGATGGCTTCCCTCAGATGATCGCTCAGGTTTCTCTTATGCAGGGCATTTACCAGCCGCTTTCCAATATCCGCTCCGCCCCCTTCATCACCCAGAGAGTAGCCCATGGCCGGGACCTTTTCAGAGATCTTACCGTCCTTATATACTCCTGTATTGGAGCCTGTTCCCAGGATGCAGGCAATGCCGCTTCTGTCCTGGAACAGAGCACGTGCCACACCCAGGAGATCATCCTGCACCTGGATAACGGGGTGCACTCCGATCCGTTTTTGTAGTGATCTTCGGATAATCTCCTTCCTCTTTTCATTGGTCACACCCGATCCATAGAAGTAGATCTCACTGATGTTTTGTTCATTACTCTCAAAGTCCAGGCTCCATAGCTCCTCAACAATCTCTTTTTCACTGGAATGGTAGGGATTAATGCCCCGGGTGGACAGGCTGCGTATCTTATCTCCGCTTATCAGTCTCCAATCTGTTTTTGTGGAGCCGCTATCTGCTATCAATATCATGATATAGTAATATGAATGATGTATGACAAATTTCCAGATTATATTTGTAAATTGCAAAATATACGTCCTTCGGACCTCTGAAAGTGTTCAAAAGATTCAGTATGTTACCTGCTAAAATTCAGCGGCTTATACTTTTTCTCAGCTTTTGTGGATTCTTCATGCAGACGCTCCTGGCCCAGCCGCCCAAAAGGGAATTCAGAGGCGTATGGGTGGCCACGGTAGCCAACATCGACTGGCCCTCTGCAGCCGGCCTCACCACCCGAACAGCAGGAAGAGATCCTGCGCCTTCTAGACAGGCACAAGCTTAACGGGATCAATGCCATTATCCTGCAAGTACGTCCCACGGCTGATGCGCTCTATTTTTCCGAACTGGAACCCTGGTCGGCATTTCTTACTGGAGAGCAGGGGAAGGCACCCGATCCATATTACGATCCCCTGGAGTTCTGGATCCGGGAAGCCCACAGGCAGGGGATGGAACTGCATGCCTGGTTAAATCCCTACCGGATCAAGCTGGATACGGCCGAATCTCTGAGCGAAGCCCATATGATACACCAGCATCCCGAATGGGTATTCTCCTATGGAGGGAGGTCCTATTTTTCGCCGGCCAATCCCGGTGTATGGAACTTTGTCACAGAAGTGGTTGTGGATGTGGTCCGCAGATATGATGTGGATGCCATCCACTTTGACGATTATTTCTATCCCTACAAAGTTGAAGGCCTGGAATTCCCTGACAGCCTGGATTTTGTCACCTGGGGAGGCATGTATTATCCGGACCGCCCGGAAGCCTGGAGAAGGCATAACGTGGACACCATTATTTCCATACTGGGTGCGGCCATCAAGGCGGAGAAACCATGGGTGAAATTCGGGATCAGTCCCTTCGGGGTTTGGCGAAACCGTTCTGAGGATGAACGGGGTTCTGAAACTACAGCGGGGACCTCCAATTATGACGGACTCTATGCGGATGTCCTGCACTGGCAGGAAGAAGGATGGATTGATTACCTGATGCCTCAACTGTACTGGCGGGAGGATCATCCCGCGGCAGGGTTTTCCACCCTGGCTTACTGGTGGAACGATTTTAGCTTTGGCAGGCACCTGTATGTGGGACTGGCACCCTACCGGCTGGACAGGAAATCTCAACATCCGCAATGGCGAAAGGAGAAGTATTTTCTCAGACAGATAGATTTGATCCGGGAATTGGAGGGGCTGGACGGTTTCGGCTATTTCAGCAGCAAACATTTTTTCCGGAAAGAACTGGCTAAACTGAATAAAACCCTGCAAAAAAAGTATTGTCGCACCCCTGCCCTGGTTCCTGAAATGCCCTGGATCGATGCATCGGCTCCCGGGAAGCCCGGAGGCTTAAGGCTGGAAGGTCAGACACTGGTCTGGGAGGGGGCGGAGTTTGCGGATGAGATGGATCGCAGCAGGTTTTTTGGGATATACCGATATAAAACGGGGGAGAATACCCGGATCAAACGTGCAGGGAACCTGGTGCAGCTGACTGGCGAATTCCGGTATACTTTTGAGAAAGGGATCCCGGCAGGGATCTATCGCGTATCAGGAATTGACCGGCTCAATAACGAGAGCCAGCTGAGCGATCCCCTGGTGGTGGAATAAACAGGCAATTAAAGTTTCAGGGATGGACGATATTTTCAGGAACATCGGGAATAAACTTACTCTAAGCCAACGTATTGAACGAACGCTTGAGAATGCCATCAGAGAGAAGAAACTACCGCTTGGCTCTAAATTGCCCACGGAACGGGAAATGTGTGAATCCTTTGGAGTCAGCCGTACTGCATTGAGGGAAGCATTAAGACGTTTGAGTGCCCGCGGATTGATCAACATACATAAAGGAAGCGGGATGTACGTAAGTGAAATACACATTGAGGACGCCATCGACACGCTCCATCTTTACTATGATCTGAAATTTGATAAAAACCTGATCTCCCAGATCATCGAGGTCAGGTATCTGTTTGAACCGGAGATTGCACGGCTGGCAGCCTTGAACAGGACCCCCGGCGACCTGGAGGCATTGAACAGGAATCTGAGCGAATTCGAACAGGGTGATCCCGACAATACCCAGCAGGAAGCCGATCTGGATAACCACTTTCACCTGACCATCACCAAGGCCACCCTGAATCCCATTGTGCAGATTAGCATGGAGCCTATCTACTCCTTGCTCCCCAGAATGAGAAACTATATTTACGGGAATATTGACGGGGAGAAGGCTTTTACACTGAAAGCGCACCGGGCCCTGGTGGATGCCATCACGATGCAGGACGGCCTGCAGGCTCAAAAGCTTATGAAAGAACACCTGGAACGAACCCGGGAGATCTACTATACCCATATGAACCCGGAGATTCCCTGAGCCCTAAAAACATTTTCTTTCTTGTCTTGTTATTCTCTCTTTAGCGGGAAGAGATGAGTAAAAAACTGTGCATAGAAAGTGATGGACTGGAAAAAAAGATACAGGATAAAAAGATGAAGTATCTTTGTAAAAAATGTGATAAACAATCTCCCAAAGAAAAATGGTGTTGCAAGCCAAAGAAAATAAAGCGATGATATTGGCCGCCGGACTTGGTTCCCGGCTGAAACCACTCACCGATCATAAGCCCAAGGCCCTGCTGGAATGGGAGGGAAAGCCTCTGCTGGAACACCTTATCCTGAAGTTGAAGTCGGCCGGGTTTACTTCCATTGTCATCAATGTTCATCATTATGCCGCTATGATCATGGAGTATGTGAAGCAGCAGAAAAGCTTTGGAATAGAGATCGAGTTTTCTCATGAAAAGGATGAATTGCTTGATACCGGTGGCGGAATCTCCAATGCTTCCTGGTTTTTTGGAGATGAGCCTTTCCTGGTATATAATGTGGATATACGCAGCAATATTGATCTTCGGGCCATGTACCAGGATCATCTGGCCAGTGGCGCCATAGCGACCCTGGCGGTAAAAGAGCGTGTTACCACGCGCAGCCTTTTGATGAATGAAGACGCTTACCTGAAGGGGTGGCGCGACAACCGGACCGGGGAGACCATCCTGACCGGGACAGGCGAAGAGGGACTGATTCCCATCGCTTTCAGTGCAATTCATATTATGAACCCCGGGATTTTCAAATTCTTTCCCAAAGAAAAACGTTTTCCGCTGATGCCATTTTATCTGGAGCTGGCTAAAACAGACCCGGTCCGTTTGTACCGGCATGATCGCGATACCTGGGTCGATATGGGAAAAATGGAATCCTATACCTGATATTTTTCAACAGCATGGAATTAGACGAGAAGTTAGAGGCGCAAATCGCGCAGTGGAACGAAGAATTAAAGGATAAGAGTCCGGTGGGAGTCATTGGATTCTTTCTGCAGCATTTCAGGGAGCATATCGTACTCTCCACCAGCCTTGGCCTGGAGGATCAGGTTCTGACCGAGATGGTCCTTCGCCAGAAGAGAGACACGGAGGTTTTTACTTTGGATACCGGGAGATTATTTCCGGAAACCTACGACCTGATCGCCCGGACCAATAAGCACTTTGGGATCCGGATGAAAACCTATTTTCCGGAAGCAGCCAGGGTGGAGCAGATGGTGGCGGAGAATGGGGTTAATCTGTTTTACGATAGTGTGGAGAAGCGAAAATTATGCTGCTCCATCCGGAAAGTGGCCCAATTGCCCAGGGCTTTTAAAAACAAGGAGGCCTGGATCTGCGGATTGCGGAAGGACCAGTCGGTCTCCAGGTTCTTCAATAAGCTGGTGGAATGGGATGCGGCCAACGGACTGGTAAAGATCAATCCTCTGATCAACTGGACCGAAAAGGAGGTATGGGAGTATATTAAAAAGCACAATATCCCTTATAACCTATTGCATGACAGGGGATTTCCCAGTATAGGCTGTGAGCCCTGTACCCGGGCCCCAGAACCTGGGGAGGATATTCGTTCAGGCCGATGGTGGTGGGAAAATGAGCTGCACAAGGAGTGCGGCCTGCATAAAAAATAGTGGGATTACTGGTGGATGACACCGGAACCCAGCAGTTCAGCTCCGTCGTACCAGGCCGCAAATTGTCCGGCCGCTACGCCCCGCTGAGGCTCCTTAAAGGTGATGTAAAGACCCGATTCTTTTTGAACCAGAGTAGCCTCCTGCAGCTCCTGCCGGTAGCGGATTCGTACCAGATAGTCACGGCTTTCTCCCTTTTGCATCTCCAGGTCCTTTCGGATCCAATGGATTTCTCCGGGAATAATTTTTAATCCGCGTCGATAGAGACCCGGGTGCACTTGGCCCTGTCCCACGTAGATGCGGTTGGTCTTCACATCCGTGGCAATCACAAAAAGAGGCTCCGTTTTTCCACCCACATTCAGTCCTTTACGCTGTCCCACAGTAAAAAAATGGGCCCCCTGGTGTTTCCCGGTCCATTTTCCGTCCTCTTTGGCATAGGTCCAGGGAGAGCAGAGGGCTTCCAGATCAGACGGGTCTTGTTTTTCAGATAAATACTGGGACAGATCGGAAGGGATCTCAAAAATATTTCCTTCCCGGGCCTTTAATTTCTGTTGCAGAAAAACCGGAAGATGAACCTTCCCCACGAAACAGATTCCCTGTGAATCTTTCTTTCCGGCAGAGGCAAGGCCCTGCTTCTTTGCAATCTCTCTGACCTTTGGTTTTTTCAGATGTCCGATGGGAAACAGGGTTTTGGAAAGCTGTTCCTGGGAGAGCTGGCATAGAAAATAACTCTGATCCTTATTGGGATCATCCCCGGCCAGCAGGTGATAAATTTCTTTCCCCTTGATCCTGCTGCTTTCTTTTTTGCAATAATGGCCTGTGGCCACAAAATCCGGTTTGTAAACTTCCGCTGCCTCCAGGAAAGCATCAAATTTGATTTCCCGGTTACAGAGCACATCCGGATTGGGGGTCCGGCCTTTCTGGTATTCAGAGAACATATAGTCGATCACCCGCTCCCGGTAGGGTTTGCTAAGGTCCACCACATGGAAAGGGATCTCCAGTTTTTTAGCCACCAGTTCGGCAAAGACCACCTCTTCATCCCAGGGACAGTCCGCGTCTAAAACACCTGTTTTATCATGCCAGTTGATCATAAAGAGCCCGATGACTTCGTACCCATCTTCCTTCAGCAGGTAGGCTGCTACACTGGAATCTACTCCTCCCGATAATCCGACTACAACGCGTTTTGCCACTGGGTCTATTTTGCCACAAAAATATGAAATTCTAAACAATCCAATCTCTATCTTTACATAATGCCCCCCCTGAACATATATAAAGCATCGGCCGGTTCCGGAAAAACCTTTGCCCTGACCATGGAGTATCTGAAACTGCTCTTCGGACAGGAGAGGATCCACCGGCATATCCTGGCGGTTACCTTTACCAATAAGGCTGCTGGCGAAATGAAACACCGGATCCTGGATAGTCTGTATGCCCTGTCCCGTTACAGCGAGGGGGAGAAGAAGGAAGAAATGGATCTGCTGAGGGAGGCCACCGGCCTGGACGCAATAACAATTCGGCGCAGATCTGAAAGCCTTCTAAAGGAAATCCTGAACGACTATTCCGGCTTTTCCGTGGGGACCATCGATAAGTTTTTCCAGAGCGTGATACGGGCATTTACCCGGGAAATCGGGATCCAGCCCGCTTACAATCTGGAACTGGACCATGGCCGGGTACTGTCACTGGCTGTGGATCGCATGTTCCAGGAGCTGGGCAACAGGAAGGACCTGCAGGAATGGCTTATTCGATTTGCCGAAGAACGGATGGAGAGTGCCGCTTCATGGAATTTTAAAAATGAGATCATTACCCTGGGAAATCAACTGTTTTTGGAAGCTTTCCAGTCTCTGTTCGAGCATCAGGACATCGAGGTCCTGAACAAGGAGAACCTGGATCTCTACCTGGCTGATATTCGCAGCCTGGAAGAGGAAGGCAAAAAGCAGATTCAGGATCTTGGGGCACAGGCCATGCACAGAATTCAAGGGGCAGGCCTGGAACCTGAAAATTTCTCCGGGGGCGGCAGCAGTTCCATCGCGCTTTTATTCCAGCAGTCAGCCGGGGGAGATAAGCCTAACTTCACTGAAAAACGCCTGCAGGGGATGTCCGACCCGGAGCGCTGGCTAAATATGAATGACGGAGCAGAGAAACATCACCTGGTGGTCCATGAACTGATGCCGCTTTTAAAAGAACTCTACCAGCACTGGGTGCTTTTGAATACGGTGGAGGCCGTTCGTTCCTACTTTTTCACCCTGGGCATACTGGCCGATATCTGGTCTTATGTAAGGGAATATACCCTGGAAAGGAATCTGTTTCTGATTGCTGATTCAAGTCGTTTTTTAAAGGGTATTATAGGGGGGAGCCAGGTGCCCTTTGTTTACGAGCGTACCGGTAACCGGTATCACCATATTATGCTGGATGAATTCCAGGATACTTCCCTGTTTCAGTATGAGAACTTCAGGCCTCTGCTGGACAATTCACTGGCTTCAGGAAACAAGAACCTGGTGGTGGGCGATGTGAAACAGTCCATCTACCGCTGGAGAAACTCCGACTGGAAAATTCTGGCAAGCGACCTGGAAGAGGACTTCAGGCACCAGGATCTTCGTATAGAGAAACTGGACAAGAATTACCGCAGCTCCGAAAATATTGTGCGCTTCAATAACTCCCTGTTTCAACTGGCTTCTGCTTTACTGGGTGATGAGATTTCCATGGAGCTGAGCAGCTCGGTGATCAGCAGGGAAGAGGCCCATAGGGAAGAGGAACGTTTTCGCTTAGCCTACGACGATGTGGTGCAAAATATACCGGAGCATCTCCGGGGAACCGGCGGCCGGGTGCAAATGTTTTTGTTTGAGAACCAGGAAGTGGGATTTAAGGAGGAGGTGCTAAAAGCCCTGCCAGAGTGGTTGGAGCAGCTGCAGGACAACGGAATTGAACCGGGTCAGATAGCCATCCTGGTGCGAAGCAGCAGGCAGGGCGCCAGGGTTGCTTCCAGTTTGCTGGAATATGCCAGGAAGAGCGGTAAGGGCGGGAAATTCCGGCTGATTTCCAATGATTCCCTGCTGCTGGTGCAGAATACCTCGGTCTCCTTCCTTGTAGCCCTGCTTCGCCATACCCTTCAACCCGATCATGTGGTCAACAATGCCCTGCTTAAACAATTATATACCCTATTGCAGGACGGAACTACCGATGAAAGCGGGGATCGTTTTTCGCTCCACCTGGATCCGGAGAAGCTTTTCCCTCCTGTTTTTTCGGAACAAAAAGAAGATTTGAAACTCCTGCCTCTCTACGAGTTAAGTGAAACCCTGGTGGAGATTTTTAAGCTGGGAGAGAGGCCTGAGGACATGCCCTATATTCAAGCCTTCCAAGAACTTATTATGGATCTTCAGCGAAGGGAAGCCATAGGGGTGGCTGATTTCCTGGAGTACTGGGAACAGAACGGGGATCAGAAAAGTGTGGCTGTTTCGGAAGCCTCCAATGCCATTCGGATCATGACCATCCATAAAGCAAAGGGATTGGAGTTTCAGGCAGTCATTGTTCCTTTCTGTGACTGGTCACTAACCCCGGACTCCAGATTTACCAATATACTCTGGTGCCATACCGGCGGTACCGGACTGGACCGGATCCCGGTAGTCCCGGTAAAATACAAGAAGGAGCTGATTCATTCCCTCTTTGCCCCTGATTATTACAGGGAACGAATGAAATCTTATATGGATAACCTGAATCTCCTATATGTGGCCTGTACCCGGGCAAAGGAACAATTAATTCTCGGGCTTCCCCTTGGCAAGGGTAGGGGCATGAAACAGGTGAACGATTTACTGGAAGCGGTATTGGATAAGCAGCCCGTAAAAGAACCAAATACCCCGCCCTTAAAAAACTTCCTCCGGGAGAGACACCTGGATTATGGTGAAAGCCACCCTTCGGATTCAAAAGAGGAGATGGGAGATCCCTGGGAGTTTACGGACTACCCGGTAAACCTCAGGAGCCGTTCCCTGAGGATTCGTTTGAGAAACGACCAGTATTTTTTAGATGAGGCGGGCTTGTTCAATACGGAAAGGACTTATGGAAATATGATGCACGAGCTTTTTTCCGGATTGAAACATCTGGAGGATCTCCCCTTAGTGATGGATCACTATGTGCAGTCGGGACTGGTTCCCCGGAGCGAAAGAGACTCACTGGAAGAACTGATCCGCTCAAAACTAAAGCAGCCCCTGGTCTCCGAGTGGTTTTCAGGCAGTAGCAGGGTGATGAATGAACGGGCCATCCTCTGCGGCGATTCCAGGGTACTTCGTCCGGACAGGGTTATGATCGGTGCCGGGAAAGTTACCGTGGTGGATTTTAAATTTGGAGAACAGCAAAAAACCGCATATCACGGTCAGGTCAGATCTTACATGGAACAACTGAAGCGAATGGGCCACCAGCAGGTAGAGGGCTATCTCTGGTATGTGATGTTGGATCAAAGCATACAGGTAACGCTATGACATATCCCTGGGGAACAGATCGAAGATTTAATGCATACAGCGACTATTTTCGCCGGAAATACGGGGAGCGTGTTCAGAAGATCAGCATAAATGCTGGATTCACCTGTCCGAACCGGGATGGAAAGGTGGGACGCGGAGGGTGTACTTTTTGTGACAACCGGGCGTTTAATCCTTCCTATGAGGATGCCCATACTTCTGTAACCGAACAGATAAAAAAAGGCATGGAGTTTCATAAAAAGCGATACCGCAGGGCCAAAAACTATCTGGCCTATTTCCAGGCTTTCAGCAATACCTATGCGGACCTGGAGCATTTGCAAACGCTTTACGAGGAAGCGCTTTCAGTGCCCGGGGTAATGGGCATTGTCGTGGGAACACGGCCTGATTGTGTGGACCGGGAGACTCTGGACTATTTTGCGGAGCTTTCAAATCGCTGTCACCTGGTGCTGGAATATGGGATTGAATCCCTGTCAAATTCCACCCTGGACCGGGTGAACCGGGGGCATGATGTTGAAAAGAGCCGATGGGCTGTTGAAGAAACAGCCCGAAGGGGGATTCACGTGGGGGGACATTTGATACTGGGACTTCCGGGAGAGCAGCGAAGCGATTATCTGGATACGGCCCGCCAACTGGCCTTCTGGCCCCTGGATTCGGTAAAGTTTCATCAATTGCAGCTGATCAGGGGGACGGCCATGGCCAGGGAGTATGAAAATAAACCGGGGGATTTCCCCTCCTTTACTCTGGAGGAATACCTGGAGCTGATGATGGAGATAGTTGAACTCCTCCCGCCCCGTCTGGTAATTGAGCGCGTAGCCGGCGAAGTTACACCGGGGATGGGCCTCCGCGAGGGCTGGGGCCTGCGTTACGACGGGGTGTTAAAGGCTTTCGAGAAGCTTTTGGAAGAGAATGATAGCTGGCAGGGAAAGAAATTTATAGCAAGGAAATGACCGAGGCAATCCTAAAAAAACTGGCAGATTATATGCTGCGAACTGCCCGGGAAGGAGAGGACGATCTGCTGGTCATCCTTCCCAATCGCAGGGCAGGTCTTTTCCTTCAGCGCTACCTGTCGGAGTCCACGTCTTCCAGTATGTGGATGCCGCGGGTAAGCGGGATTGGAGACTTTATCGAGTCGGAGAGTAAGCTCCGCCTGAGTGATCCGGTGGAGCTTCAGTTTCGCTTATATGACATTTATTCAGCCATGGTGGAAGAGCCGGAATCCCCGGACCAGTTTTTACTATGGGGCGAAATGATGATTCGGGATTTTGATGAATTGGATAAGTACCTGGTCCATGCGGAGCAATTATTTCGGAATATCCGGGACCTGAAGGCCCTGGAGGAACCCCTGGCCGGTCTGGAGCCCGAACAAATCGAGTTTATCCGGCAGTTCTGGGAAGGCTTTTATGATGGGGATATGACTCCGGAAAAGCAGAAGTTTCTGCAAACCTGGGAGTTGCTGCCACGTCTGTACAATAAGCTGCAGGAAGAACTCAGGTCCTCGGAAGAGGGCTACCAGGGGATGCAGTACCGGGATCTGGCCGAAAGACTCCTGAAGGGGGAACATACTTTTGCGGGAAAGGGACGTATCCTGGTGGCAGGATTTAATGCCTTGAACCATTGTGAGAAGGTGATCTTTTCCAGACTTCGGGAACATGGGGCCTCTTTTTTCTGGGATTACGATCAGCGTTATATGGAAGATGAGGCTGATGAAGCGGGACGTTTCTTACGGGAGAATATTAAACGCTTCCCGGAAGCTGAAAAGCTGGAAGATTTCCAGGGACTTAACCGGGAAAAGCAAATCCGGATATTTGAATTGCCTACGGATGTCCTTCAGTCCAAAACCGTGTATCACCTTCTGAAAGACGAGGATCCGGCCCTGCTGAGCTCAAACACTGATACGGCACTGGTCCTTTGTGATGAGGAATTGCTCCTGCCGGTTCTGATGTCCCTGCCCAATGGGGTGGAGGAGGTGAATATAACCATGGGTTATCCCATGAAGAATACCCCGGCATTCTCCTTCCTGGACAGCCTGTTGCGGTTGCATTCTCATATCAGGAAAAAGGCAGACGGAAGTGCCCGTTTCTACCACAGGGATGTCAACAATGTCCTGCAGCATCCCTACTTCAGGAAGATGTATGGGGATGCTTCTGTGGAGATCAGTCAGCAGATACTCACCGGGAACATGCATATGATCGACAAAGAGTTCTTTCATGGAGAGGTGGAGCAAATGATCTTCAGGCCCCTGGAGGATGCGGCCGCACTACTGGCTTACCTTCGCAGGATCTTTCTGCATCTCCTGGAGCTGATTGCCAGGCGGGCTAACCAACACGAGAACATACTTGACCGGGAATTTTGCTTCCAGCTTCTAAAGCAGTTGAACAAGCTTGAAAGGATGCGAGAAGGGCGAAGCGAGATAAGCTTCCAGTTAATGGAACGTTTGCTAAGGCGGTCCCTGCAAAACCTGCGGATCCCCTTCGAAGGGGAACCCCTTGCAGGCATGCAGATCATGGGTATTCTCGAGACCCGCCTGCTTGATTTTAATCATGTGATTCTGCTCTCCATGAATGAGGAAGTAATGCCCGCACAACAGGCAGCTTCCAGCCATATCCCCTATTCTCTGCGTCTGGCGTTCAGCCTGCCCTCCAGGGAAGAAAAGGACGCCATTTATGCTTATTATTTCTATCGTCTGCTGCAACGCGCAGGGCGGATTGATATTCTCTTTAACGGCAGTACAGAAGGAGTTTCCACCGGCGAGATGAGCCGCTACGCCAGGCAGCTGCTTTTCGAGAAGGATCTGGAAGTTATCCGTCCGGGATTAAATGTTCAGGCTCGGGAGATTAGCCCGATTGTGGTTGAACACGGGAAGGAAGTTGTCGAAAAACTTGCGAAATACCTCCGGGGAGGTGAGCAGGACGCTTATCTTTCCCCCTCGGCAATAAACACCTATATCGATTGCTCTCTGAAGTATTATTTCCGCTATATCGCCGGCCTTGGCGAAACTGATGAAATTTCAGAGGACCTTGATGCCAGCGGTTTCGGGACTGTCGTTCACGACAGCCTGAATGAGCTTTACCTGGAGCTTGCCGGGAAGAATGAGGGATTCATCAGCAAGGAGGCACTTCAGGAGCTGCTGCGAAATGGAAGGTACGAAATCAAATTGAAGGAGAAGTTTATCAAGCACCATTACCGGGGACGGAAAAAGGAAAGCATAGAAGGAAGGAATATTTTGATCTTCAGTGTGATGCTTCGGTATATGAAGCAGGTGCTGGTAAAGGATCTCTCCTTTGCTCCTTTCGAGCTGGTATCGGCAGAGGAAACTTACAGGAGAGACCTGGAGATTCCCTTGGGAAGTGAGCCCATTGAACTCCGTCTCGGGGGTAAGATTGACCGGATTGACCGGGTCAGGGGACAGTTCCGGGTCATTGATTATAAGACCGGCCGAACCGATCAAAAATTCCGGGATCTGGATAGCCTCTTTGATGGGGAGTATGGCAGCAGGAACGGGGCGGCCATGCAAACCCTCTTTTATGCCTGGCTGGTAGGAGAACGCTATCCGCTGGAACAGTTGATGCCCGGGCTCTATACGATGAAAGGGCTTTTCGAGGAGCAGTTTGATCCTGCCCTGACCATGACAAGCCTTAAGAAAGAAGGAAGGGTCAGCACATTTGCCCCTCTGGAAGAGAGCTTTCTAAGCCTGTTAAAAGAAGTTCTGCAGAAGCTCTACGATCCGAAAGGTGCCCTTCTTACAGAGAGTTTTTGATAAAAAATGCAGCTACTGCGATTTTGCCTCCCTGTGTCAGCGTGTCAGCATGGAGTGAGTTCGGATATGGACCGCAGGGAATCACTATTTTTCTCCCTTCAGCAGATCCGGTCTTAGTTTGCGGGTTCGTTCCACGGATTGTTCATGTTTCCATTGCTCGATCCTGGCAGCATGACCTGAAAGCAGTATTTCAGGCACTTTCCACCCTTCGTATTCGGCGGGTCTGGTATAAACAGGAGGAGCCAGCAGGCCATCCTGAAAGGAGTCGCTCAGTGCCGAGGTCTCATCGGATATGGCCCCGGGAAGAAGCCGGACAACACTATCGGTAATTACTGCAGCAGCAAGCTCACCTCCGGTTAACACATAATCCCCGATGGAGAGCTCCAGGCTTATCAGGTGATCCCTGATCCGCTGATCAATCCCTTTGTAGTGCCCACAGAGGATGATCAAATTCTCAGCCAGGGCCAGGCGATTGGCTTCAGGTTGATTGAAGCTCTTCCCGTCGGGGGAAGTATATATGATCTCATCGTATTCCCGTTCGGAAGTAAGCTGTGTAATGGCCCGGTGGATGGGTTCAATGGACATAACCATGCCGGCTTCCCCCCCAAAAGCATAATCATCCACCTTCCGGTGCTTATCCCGCGAAAAATCCCTCAGATCATGAATATGGATATCAACAAGCGCTTTTTCCCGGGCTCTTTTGACAATAGAATGATTGAGCGGACCTTCCAGTAAAGGAGGTAGGACCGTTATAATATCGATACGCATTCTGCTTTGCTTTTCCACGAAGATAGGACAGTTTTTTTCTCAAAAAGAGCCCATTTGATGAAAAATCACTAATTTGTAAGATCGGCGACCTACTAATCCTCTACCTGTCATGAAAAATTCTGAGCTAAACGATCCTCTGAAGGAGCACATAAACAAAGAGAAAAATTCAGAAACCAAGCAACCAGAACCTCCCACCGAGGAGAGTAACGAAGGCGCTGAAGATCAATCTGATCCAGCAGTAAGCTCCGTGAAATCTGTTTCGTCTGTAAAAGAGCCAGAACCAGTTGAACCCACTATCCCGGAGTCCAAAAAAGAATCCGCTCCATCCGCAGAACAAAAGGATCTTCCTTCCCCAGCCGAAGATAAGGACCCCGCTCCATCCACAGCATCCGCTAAAGAGAAAGTGAAGCCTCCGTCTGCCAGGAGTAAACCCCGTAAAGAAGCCCTGATTGATGACAGCGAGGAGGAGCAGAAAAATGCCTCCTATGATGATCTGGACGATGATCAAGCTGAAGATAAAGAGGAACAGGAGAACTATGGCTTGCTTAGCAAGGAGGACCTGGTAAAACTGCTCAGAGAAAAGCTGGATAACCCGGGCAAAGGAAATATCCGAAAGGAGGTGGAGGAAATCAAACAGGTCTTCTATGAAAAAGTAGAAGCGGTCCTGGAAGAAAAGAAGAAAAATTTTCTGGACGAGGGCGGAACCCTGGAAGATTTTAAACCTGCTGAGGAACCTGTGGAGACGGACATGAAAGAGTTGTTGTATAAATACAAGGGCCTGAAAGCAGAATTTACACGGCAGCTGGAAAAAACTAAAAAGGAAAATCTCCAGAAGAAGCAGGAGATTCTGGAAGGATTCAGGCTACTAGTGGAGGGTCAGGAGAGTTTTGAGATAACCTTCAGAAAGTTTAAAGATCTGCAGAAACAATGGTTCGCAGCTGGAGTTGTGCCACATCAAAACCTGAAAGACCTGTGGGATTCTTACAATTACTTTGTGGACAAATTCAATGATTATGTAAGAATCAACCGGGACCTGAGAGCCCTGGACCTGAAGAAAAACCTGGAGCTCAAGGTCCAGCTATGTGAGCGAACCGAGGATCTGGATAAGGAGCCCAATGTTGTTCAGGCATTTAAAGTTCTGCAAAAATTTCACACCCGCTGGAGAGAGATTGGCCCGGTCCCCCGTGAAGACAGGGATGAAATCTGGGAGCGCTTTAAGCAGGCCACCTCTGTAATCAATAAGAAACATCAGGAATATCACTCCAGGTTAAAAGACTCCTTGCACGAGAATCTGGAGAAAAAGGTCAGCCTGTGTGAGCGGGTGGAACAAATTGCTGCTACGGTGTATGAAACTCATGGGGCCTGGGTGGATAAAACCAACCAGGTGCTTGAGATTCAGAAGACCTGGAAGACCATTGGCTATGCCCCTAAGAAAGATAACAATGCCATTTATTCCAGGTTCCGGACAGCGTGTGATGTTTTTTTTGGGAACAAGGCCAAGTTTTATGCTGCAGCCTATGAGGATCAGAAAGATAACCTCCGACTCAAGCTGGAGATTGCCGAAAAAGCCGAAACGCTGAGTAAGAGTCAGGAATGGAAGGAGACAACCACTGAACTTATACAGCTGCAGAAACGATGGAAGGAGATTGGGCCTGTTCCCAGAAGGGATTCGGATAAATTGTGGAAAAGGTTCAGGGCTGCCTGCGATACATTTTTTGAAAATAAGTCAAAGTATTTTGAAGATATTGACTCCACCTTTGAAGATAATCTGAAAGCCAAGGAGGAGATTATTGCTGAGATGGATGCTTACCAGGTGCTTGAGAAGCGTAAAGAGAATCTGGAGGCCCTGAATGATTTTCAGACAAGATTTAATGCTATCGGCTATGTGCCTTCGGGAAAGAAGGAGTGGATCAAGGACCAGTTCAGACTGGCTCAGGACAGACTGCTTGAGAAAATTGGCATGGACGAATCACAACGGAGCCTATTCCGGTTTCGATACCGGATCGAGAGTATGTCCAGGGCTCCAAGGGCTGAAATGAAGTTGAATTTTGAGCGGGATAAACTGGTGAACAAGCTGCAGCAACTTCGCAATGACATGAGTGTCTGGGAGAATAATATTGGCTTCTTCAAGCAGTCTGACAGCTCGGAAGAGACCATTCAGGGATTCCAGGAAAAAATCGACCTGGCTCATGAGCGAATAGAAGCTCTTGAGGAGAAAATCCGTATCCTGGATAATATGGAAAATGAAAATTAAATCTTTACTTTTAACCCGAATTTAAATCTGAATCATTTTGGGTAGTACAAAGTATGTTTTCGTAACGGGAGGAGTTACTTCTTCCCTGGGTAAAGGCATTATTTCCGCTTCCCTGGGAAGATTGTTGAAGGCCCGGGGGTATAAGGTGACCATTCAGAAGCTGGACCCCTATATCAATGTGGATCCCGGGACCCTGAATCCCTACGAACACGGGGAGTGCTATGTAACGGACGATGGGGCTGAAACGGACCTGGATCTGGGACATTACGAGCGTTTCCTGGATATCCAGACTTCCCAGGCCAATAATGTGACCACCGGAAGGATCTACCAGTCCGTGATTAACAAAGAAAGAAGGGGCGATTTTCTGGGAAAGACTGTTCAGATAATTCCACATATAACCGATGAGATCAAGCGCAGAGTCACCCACCTGGGAAAGACCCATGAGTATGATATCATCATTACAGAAATAGGAGGCACGGTAGGTGATATTGAATCCCTCCCGTATATTGAAGCGGTCCGGCAGTTGCGTTGGGACCTGGGAGTTGACAATACGGTCTTTATTCACCTGACCCTGGTACCCTATCTATCAGCTTCCGGTGAATTGAAGACCAAACCCACCCAGCATTCGGTTAAGGTGCTGCTGGAGAATGGAATCCAGCCCGATATGCTGGTCCTGCGTGCCGAACATGAACTGGATAAGGCTCTTCGCAAAAAAGTGGCTCTCTTCTGTAACGTGGAACAGGATGCTGTGATTCAGTCCATTGATGTTTCCACCATTTACGAAGTCCCCTTGCTGATGAAGGAGGAGGGGCTTGATGTAATGGTGCTGAAAAAGCTTGCATATTAAGGCCAAAGAGTCGCCCGATCTGAAGGACTGGAAGAATTTTGTGGATCGCCTGAAAAGTTCTAAAAAAGAGATCAGGATTGCGCTGGTGGGTAAATATGTGGAGCTGTATGATTCCTATAAATCCATCATTGAGTCCCTGTACCCATGCCGGTGCTATGAATCAGGTGAAAGTGAAGGTGGTTTGTCTGCATTCCGAGGATATCTCAGAAAAGAATGTATCTGAAAAATTAAGCGGTTATCGATGGTATCCTGGTGGCACCTGGGTTTGGAGACCGGGGTATTGAGGGTAAAATTTTTGCAGTGACCTATGCCCGTGAAAACAAGGTTCCTTTCTTTGGGATATGCCTGGGACTGCAATGTGCAATCATTGAATTTGCCAGAAATATTCTGGGCTATGAAGATGCCCACTCCACCGAAATGAACAATAGACACAAAACATCCGGTCATTGACTTGATGGAGGAGCAAAAAGGGGTTACAGAGAAAGGCGGAACCATGCGTCTTGGGGGCTATGCCTGTTCACTTAAGAAGGGTTCACTGGTGCAGGAAGCCTACCAGGTCGGATATGGTTCGGGAGACGACACCGGCACCGCTATGAGTTCAATAACGACTTTCTGGAGGACTTTAAGAAGAATGGGATGATTTCCACCGGGATTAATCCGGAGAGCGGACTGGTGGAAATCATGGAGCAGCAAGGACATCCCTGGTTTGTGGGTACACAGTTTCACCCGGAATACCGGAGTACCGCGCTTGAATCCTCACCCTCTGTTTATGGCCTTTATTAAAGCTGCCATTGAAATACAGCTAAGTAGCTTCTCGATGCTCCGCATTTGCAATTCACCGAAATCTGACGGATTTTAGCTGAATTTCTATTGATATACAGGCTAAACCATTACTTTTGTGCCTGAAAATAATCGCAGAAAATGGACAGAAATACAATCATAGGTCTGGCTATTATTGGACTCCTTCTTGTGGGCTATAGCATCTTTACCAAACCCCAGCGTGAAGCTCAGATGGCTGAACGCAGCAGGCTCGATTCCATAGCCCGTGTAGAGCAGGTCAGAGCTATGGAGGCTGCCCGTCAGGCTCAGGCTATGATGCCTGCTGGAGATTCTGGAACCATTGCTCATGGTGATTCTGTATCCATGGAGAGCTTATCCGAGGAGCTGGGCGATTTTGCAACTGCAGCTACCGGAACTGAGAAGAAGGTGGTACTTGAGAACAATAATGTGAAACTGACCTTCTCGACTCTTGGGGGGCGGCCTTATACGGTTCAGCTGAAGAAGTATCAGACCCTCGATTCACTGCCACTGTACCTGTTTGATGGTGATTCCACAATCTTTGCACTTCAGTTCTTTGCTGACAACCGGAGAATCAATACCGGAGAGCTCTACTTCCAGCCCGAGATTCAGAAACTTACCGACGAGGAGGGCCGTTCCTTTCAGCAGCTTACCATGAAGCATGGATATCTCTGAATCGGCATCCATATCCTATATATACAGGCTGTTTGACGGATGATTACATGCTCGATTTTGATATGCGCCTGAAAGGGCTGGATCAGTATCGGACCGACCAGATGGAGTTTAATTTCGATTTTTATGCGCCTTCACAGGAGAAGGGCTACCAGAACGAGGCCATGTATACCACGCTCTATTATAAGTATAAAGGCGGAGATGTGGAGAACTTTAAATCACGTTCTAAAAAGGAGCTGGAAGAGGTTACTGAAACCACCCGTATCAGTTGGATTGCTTTCAGCCACCAGTTTTTCTCCACCATACTGATAGCCGATGAGCATTTTGATGGGGCCTATATGATGCAGGAGCGGTTTAATGATCCGGGAAAATATGTACGTCGTTATTCTACCTCCATTGATATGCCCTACGACCGTACCGGTGACCAGCTTATCGGGATGCAACTCTATCTGGGACCCAACAAATTCAAATCACTGAAGAGACTATGGCGATCTGGGCCTGGAGAATGTGGTTACGGTTGGAGGCTCTATGATACGCTGGATCAATGCCTTTGTGGTCATTCCAATCTTTGACTGGTTAAATAAGTATTTTGTCAATTTCGGGATCATCATATTGCTGTTGACCCTGATCATCAAAGTAGCACTTTTCCCGCTTACCTACCGTTCCTTTAAGTCGCAGGCTGTGATGAGGCTTCTAAAGCCACAGGTGGATGAGATCGGTGAGCGTTATCCCAAGAAGGAAGATGCCATGAAGAAACAGCAGGCGACCATGGATCTTTATAAGAAGGCTGGAGCCAATCCCATGGGAGGCTGTCTCCCCATGTTACTGCAGTTCCCGATCCTCTATGCCATGTTCAGGTTCTTTCCTACCTCCATCGAGCTCAGGCAGGAGGGATTTCTATGGGCACACGACCTCTCCACCTACGATTCGATTCTCGATCTTCCCTGGAATATCCCCATGTACGGAGATCATGTTAGTCTCTTTACCCTGCTTATGACCGTGACCACCATGCTCTCCATGAGATGGAACAACCAGATTTCGGCAGGAAGCAGCCAGATGCCGGGAATGAAGACCATGATGTACATTATGCCGGTGATGTTTATGTTCATCCTGAACAACTTCTCGGCCGGTCTGACCTATTATTATTTTCTGGCCAATGTCATTACCCTGGCGCAAAACCTGATCTTCAAGAGGTTTATCGATGAAGATAAGATTTTGAAGAAGATTGCCGCCAAGCAGAACAAACCGGCTAAAAAATCAAAATTTGCACAGCGGCTGGAGGCTATTCAGAAGCAGCAACAGCAACAGAAATCTCTGGGCGGAAGAAAACCTCAACCCAAGAAGAAGAGTAGATAAAAGAAAAAGATTATTGTAGCAGAATATTTCGAATGGCAGCCATTTTAAGGGCGGTAACAGCTGCTTCATCGCCTTTGTTTCCGTGTTTACCACCTGCCCGGTCAAGGGCCTGCTGCTGATTCTCGGTGGTTAAAACACCGAAAATAAAAGGAATATCGTAATCCAGGTTCAGTTCGGTAATCCCTTTGGTGACCCCCTGGCATATGTAGTCAAAATGACTGGTATCCCCACGGATCACGCAACCCAGGCAAATGACGGCATGAGGTGAAAACTGTTCAGCAACAATCCTGGCTCCATAAGGCAGTTCAAAGGAGCCGGGGACAGCCAGGGTATTGATATTCTCCTCTCTGACCCCGTGTTTTTTCAAGGTCATCAGGGTACCTTCCAGCAGAGCTCCGGTTATCTTCTCGTTCCATTCGGAGACCACAATTCCAAACTTCATGAAAGATCCATCAGGGATCCTGGACGGATCATGATTCGATAGGTTTTTCAGGCTGGAGGACATGATGATTCTGCTTTGACAAGAATCTTTTACAGGGACATTTTGGATTCCACCCTGCCAACGTATTTTTTAATCTCGTTCCCTTCAGGGGTTTCCGGGTAGCTTAATTCAATGACCTTATAGGTGGTCAGGGCTTCTTCCAGTTTGCCGAGTTCTTCGTAAACAATTCCCAGCTTCTTCAGTAAAATGGGAGTGGAGAAATTATTTTCGTATTTGTCAATCCCGCTTTTGTAGGCAGAGATGGCCTTTTCCAGTTCGCCCAGCTCTACATATGCATCCCCCAGGGTACTGTACTTAGCGGCACCCACCAGCAAATCATCCGTTTTAAATTTATTCAGAAGCTCAATGGCTGTTTCATGATCGCCCAGCTGGTGATAACATACCCCAGCATAATACCTTGAAATTTTGGCAGATTTACTGAATCCGTAATCGTCCATTACATTCAGAAATCCCGGGTAGGTTCCATAGCCGTTTAAGGCAAGATTAAAGGAGTCCATTTCAAAAAAACGCTCTGCATAGTACATGTCAGCGGCTGCTTCCTCGTTGAGAGGCTTCAGATAATATCTGTTTCCGCCTATAAAGAGCAGTAATATAACAATGAGTCCACCCAGAAGATAGGTGAGGGTTTTTTGATTATCTTCAATGAATTGTTCCGAACGAGTTAATGCTTGTTCAATACCTTCCAGATTCTTATCGGTTTGCTTCACATTTTTTTTCTTCGCCATCACTCAAATTTTGGTGGAATTCAAAAACTTCCGCAAAAGTAATCCTTTTTTGGAAAAATGCACTTTGTGGCGACACAAAAATTAGCATTTTTATCGGGGTCCGGCTGACTAAGAGTCCAGGCTTCCAAATACCTTTTTTAACAGGGGGGTGATGCGTGCAGAGACATTATCCCTGATTTTCTTCTCTTCATCCTGGACCTTCATAAACATTCCATCCAGAGCTTTATTGGTGAGGTAAGCGTCAAGATCAGTATTTACCGGGGAGACATTCAGCCAGTCTCCCGGCTACGGAATTGGCAAACAGATTCCATTTCCCTGTAAGAGCTTCCCAGGAGTCTTTCGCGGAAACTCCGCCCAGGATATCCTTTTCGGTAGATTGGCTGATTTTCGGCTTATACAGCGTGTAAAGATCTGCACGTGTCGTGTTAATAAGGTACTGAGTGGCGGCATTGTCAGTGCCCCTGAGGATGCTGAAGGCATCATTGATGGTCATCTGTTTGATGCTATTGATAAAAATTGGAGCCACTTCCCTGGCGGCATCTTCAGCTGCCCGGTTAATACTAAGGATAACATCTTCTACCAATTTGTCTCCCCCCGGAATTTTGGAGAGATTATCAATAATAATGGAGGCCTCTTCCGGAAGCAGGATCTTAACCAGTTCATCCCCGTAGTACCCATTCACAGATGATAGTATGGAAGAAGCATTTTTTGAACCTGTGATCAGGGCTTCCTTCAGTCCTTCTGAAACTTCAGTCTCAGACAGCGGAGTGTCGGTGGCGACAGTTTCAATCAGCGAGCTTAGTTCAGCACATCCGCTAATTAGAAACAAGGATAGTGAAATGATTAGTAATTGTCTTTTTATCAATGTCTTAGATTTTATGAGTGCGGATTTAAAGATAAGTGAAAATTTCCAAAATGCTACAGGGAAAATTAGTAATTTTGCATATGCATCTGAAGACACTTTCTCTGGTCAATTTTAAGAATTATGAGCAGCTGGATATTCCGCTTTCAGCGAAAATCAACTGTTTTGTGGGGGAGAACGGAGTGGGGAAGACCAACCTGCTGGATGCCATCCATTACCTTTCCCTTTGCAAAAGCAATCTGAATCCGGTGGATAGTCAGAATGTGAGATACGACGAGGAGTTTCTGGTCATTCAGGGTGTCTTTGAGAGATTGGGAAAGGAGGAGAATATTTATTGCGGAATACGAAAGCAGAAAAAGAAGCAATTCAAACGCAATCAAAAGGAGTACAGTAAACTCTCTGAGCATATCGGGCTGATCCCTCTGGTTATGATCTCACCGGCTGACGCTTTGCTGATCAACGGGGGGAGCGAGGAGCGAAGGAAGTTCATGAACGGCGTGATCGCTCAGTATAGCAGGGTATATCTGGAGAACCTGATCCAATACAACAGGGCATTGACCCAGCGTAATCGTTTGCTTAAGAACTTTGCTCTTGCCCGGAAGTTTGATCCGGAGATGCCTGGAAGTATGGGATGAGCAGCTGATACGCTACGGAGAACCTATCTTTGAGGAACGTTCTCGTTTTGTAAATGAGCTCTTGCCTGTTTTCAACTTGTTCCATTCACATATTTCCGGGATGCGTGAGCAGGTAAGTCTCAGTTACCAGGCACCACTGAAGGAAAGGGATTTCAGGGAGGGTCTGAGGGCTTCCCTTGAAAAGGACCGCTATCTCCAGTACACTACATTTGGCTTGCACAAGGATGACCTTGGTATGGAGCTGGGGGGGTACAGTTTGAAAAAGAGTGGTTCGCAGGGACAGCAAAAAACCTTCCTGGTGGCTTTGAAACTGGCAGAATTTGAGTTTATCCGGAAACGGATGGAGATCCCGCCCATACTTTTACTGGATGATATTTTTGATAAATTTGATGCCGGAAGGGTGAAACAGATCATCAGCCTGGTGGCGGAAAACCAGTTCGGGCAGATTTTTATTACCGATACCAATGAGCAACGCTTGCAGGGAATCCTGCAGGAGATTCCTGCCGACCACAAGGTGTTCAGGATCAATTCAGAAGCCAGCTTAGTAGAAATGCCCACATAAGATGCGAGAGAAAAGAGGTCCGGAAAATCGATTCGCTGCTTCAGCAATTTGTTAAAGCCAATGGTCTGGAAAGGGGACTGGCAGAATACAGGCTGATGAAGTCATGGAAAGATCTGCTGGGTATTTCTGTAGCCAAGAAGACCAAATCTCTGCGGATACAAAACCGCAGGCTCTATGTCACCCTTCACTCCTCGGTGGTCCGAAATGAGCTCAGCATGATCAAAGAATCCCTGATCCCCAAACTCAATGAAGCTGCGGGGATGGATGTGATAGATGATGTGGTACTCAGATAATCAGAAGCGCTGCAGGCCCGAGAAGAAAAACGAAGACTCAATTTGCGCATTCTCATCCGAATCCGATCCATGTACCGCATTTTCCTGCATGCTTTTAGCAAACTTCTTCCGAATGGTGCCCTCTTCTGCTTTTTCCGGATCGGTGGCACCAATTAGCTTGCGGTAATCTTCCACGGCATTTTCTTTCTTCAGAACAGCAACCACAATCGGACCGGAGGTCATGAATTCGACCAGGTCGTCATAGAAGGGCCGCTCCTTATGTACTTCGTAAAAACGTTGTGCCTCTCCCTTGGTGAGCCAGAGCATACGCATGGCCGAGATTCTGAAGTCCTTTTTCATGGATCATGTTCAGAATGGGCCCGATGTGGCCGTTGGCTACGGCAAATGGTTTGATAATGGTAAAGGTGATGTTTCCAGACATAAATTTTCAGTTTTAATCATGCATATTAACAAATAATATTGGGCTTTGTTAAGCCACTTTCAATATTTTTTAACTTTGATCTCTTAAACAGTGATGGAACTATGGTAGAGGAAGGAACAGCAAGAACAATACGAACCTGGATAGAGTCGTCCAGCAGGGTGGCGGTGCTTACCCACACCAACCCCGATGGCGATGCAATTGGTTCAAGTCTGGCCCTTGCTCTGTGCCCTGAGGAAGATGGGAATGGATGCGCAGGTGGTGATTCCCGATGGCTTACCTGATTTTCTTCGTTGGCTTCCCGGCATTGAACTTTCCACCACTTTTGCCTATAAGCGGGACAAGGCCATTGAGATTATTGAAGGAGCCGATCTGATCTTCTGTCTTGATTTCAACGACCCAAAGCGTTTGAACGGGGTGGCTGAATTTCTTCAAAAATCAACAGCGAAGAAAGTGCTGATTGACCATCACCAGGAACCCATGGATTTTACTGATATTGCCATATCAGAGACCGAGAGGGGATCTGTCGGGGAAATGATATATCTATTCCTGAAAAATGTTCTGCAAAGTGAGTTGTTGGACAAAGAGATTGCCACCTGCCTGTATGTGGCCATCATGACCGATACGGGAAATTTCAATTATGCGAGCAGCTATCCTGAGATTTTTCATATTGTGGGCGATCTGCTGAATTACGATATTGAAAAGGACCGGATTTATTCCAATGTGTATGATGCCTTTTCTGAAGATCGAATGCGCCTGCAGGGATATTGCATGCTGGAAAAGATGGTCGTGTTTCCGGAGTATCATACCGCCTATATCAGCCTGACCGATGAAGAGTTAATGAGGTTTAATCACCGGAAGGGCGATACAGAAGGATTTGTTAATATTCCTTTTTCCGTAAAGGGTGTGAAATTTACGGCGCTTTTTGTGGAAAAGAAGGACCGGATAAAAATTTCGTTCCGTTCGCGCGGAACCTTTCCGGTGAACCTGGTGGCATCGGAACACTATCATGGAGGAGGGCATATCAATGCCGCCGGTGGGGATTCTTTTCTGAGTATGAAGGAGACTCTGGCCGGATTTGAATCTCTGTTGCCCGGATATGCTAAGAGGCTGAAAGATGAATAAGAAGTTTTATACCCTGTTTATTGCATTCTCTTTTCTTCTATTGAATGCTTGCGACCCACCGGTCCAGGAGCAAGAGGAGAGCGGGAGTAGCCAGGTGTCGGAACAATTTATCCGGGTCAACCAGTATATGCAGCAACGGCACCAGGACCATATTTCGGCCTTTCTGGAGCGGGTGGGCTGGAAGGCTGAAGTCACCCCTTCGGGTTTATGGATCGTACGCGAAAAACCCGGTTCGGGGAGGCGTATCATGGAGAATAGCAGGGTTAGTTACACCTTTGAATCCACACTGCTGGATGGCACACCCTGTTACCGGGCAGGCATCGAGAATCCCAAAGTGATTACCATTGGGAAGGGTGGAGTTGAGTCGGGTGTTGAACAGGGTTTCCAGTTTTTATCCGAAGGCGCGGAGGCCATATTCCTGATCCCTCCCCATCTGGGTCACGGAAATTTTGGGGATCGTGAGAAGATTCCGGGTAATTCGGTACTGATTTATAAAGTACAGGTTCTGAAGGTGGACTAAGGTTCATATATTATATTAATTTTGCACAATATTTTATATACAGCGGGGTTTTGAAGAGGAATGGAACCACTGCTTGAAGAGAAGGACATAAAATGAAGATTTTGCAACTCATATATTCTTGCCTGATATTGGCCGCAGGCCTTTTTGTGATGGTTTCCTGCACAGAAGAAAATACGGATCAGGATGCTTTGGCCCAGGAACAACGTTTTTTCGAGATCTACGTGGGAGCAAACTATCCCGGTGCTGTACCCCAGCCCAGTGGACTCTATTTTATTGAAAATAAAGAAGGTACGGGCGATATGCCCGGTGATAGCTCCTGGGTTCTGATTAATCACGTGGCCTATACACTTCCCGATGAAGCAGTATATGCCACTTACATCGAACGGGTGGCCATAGATCACCTCATGGAGGATACCTTAGCCATGTATGGACCCTTTAAGATGCGAAACGGCGTTTTGAATGAAGGGTTTACCGAAGGTTTGACCATGATGAAGGAAGGAGGAGAAGCCACTTTCCTTTTTACCAGTGAGCTGGGATATGGTTCCACAAATACGGGCAGTGTAGGTTCCTACCGATCCTTGAAATATGAAGTAGAACTGCTGGAGGTACTTGGGGATGATATTGAGGCCTACGAAGCGACGAAAATTCTGGCTTACACGGATACGATATTTGGAATTGAGGCCGTATACGACGAAACAACGGAAGCGACTATGTATTTTGTGGTGGATTCTGTTACAGAAGGTGCGCCTGTTGCCATCGATTCAACCATCCAGGTAGCCTATAAAGGGTATCTTACCGATGGAAGGGTATTTGATGAATCCCCCGAGGATGCTTACTATCAGTTCAAAGTTGGGGATTATGAAGCTGAGACCAGTCCCATCGCTGGATGGCACCTGGGGTTGGAAAAATTTAAAAAGGGAGAGAAAGGGCGCCTGATAATTCCTCATACCCTTGCCTACGGGGAATCAGGGAAATTTACCAGTCAGGGGAATGTGTCAATTCCTGCCTATGAGATACTGGTATTTGAGGTGGAAGTGATCAGTGTGGATCCGGATGAAGAGGAGGAGGATCCGGGCGAGGAACTTTAATTTTCACCTGCCTATAAGAAACAGAACCGGCCTTTTATGAAGGGCCGGTTTTTTCTTTTTCCATGCCCCAATGCGTTTTTCGTAAATATGAACTCGGATTCCAGAGTAATATCGGCCGCAATACAGAGTCGGGTGGAAGGAATACAGGTTTCCAGAATATCCAGGAGAAGAGCATCGTTGCGATAGGGTGCTTCAATAAATAACTGGGTCTCACCGGAACGAACAGCCTTCTGCTCTATCTCCCGGATCTTTTTGATCCGTTCCGGTCGTTTTACAGGCAGGTAGCCATGAAAACAGAAACTTTGCCCGTTTAATCCGGAGGCCATCAATGCCAGCAGGATCGAGGAGGGTCCAGTCAGAGGAACCACCCTGATCCCCTTCTCGTGAGCTACACGGACCACTTCTGCCCCGGGATCGGCAACACCGGGAACACCTGCTTCAGAAATGATGGCTGCATCCATCCCCTTGTCCACCTGATCCAGAAATGAAGGAATCTCCTCCGGCGAGGTATGTTCGTTCAGCTCAAAAAAGCTCAGGGAATCAATTTCTATCTCCCTGTTCAGACTCTTCAAATAACGCCTTGCATTTCTCAGGTTCTCCACAATAAACAGCTTGATATGGTTCACCCGCTCCTTTATTCCTTCCGGAATGGTTTCGGTAGTATCTGGATTTCCCAGGGTGTTTGGTACCAGGTAGAGGACTCCTTTCATGGGCTGTGTAAAGAATGAATTAATAAAAATAGTTATAACTTCGTGAATAGCGTAATGCAACACCATACCATTTGAAAATTACTTTCCTTGGTACCGGTACTTCTCAGGGTGTTCCGGTAATTGGATGCAGATGTGCAGGCTGCATGTCTGAAGATGAACGTGACAAACGTCTGCGTTCCTCCATTCTGGTGGAGCAGGATGAACTGGTGGTGGTGATCGATACCGGTCCCGATTTCAGACAGCAGATGCTGCGGGCAGGGGTTCTAAACTGGATGCGGTTCTTTATACCCATGAGCACAGGGACCACATTGCCGGACTGGATGATATTCGTGCCTTTAATTTCATCCAGAAAAGCCCCATGGATGTATTTGCGGAAGAGCGGGTAAGGCGGGCGCTGATTAGTGGGTTTCCCTATGTTTTTGCCGAGAAGAAATACCCAGGGATTCCCCAGGTGATCATGCATTCGTTGTCAAACACTGCATTTGAATTGGGAGAACTGAAGATCATTCCCATCCGGATGATGCACTACCGCCTGCCCGTGCTGGGTTTTCGAGTGGGTGATTTTGCTTACCTGACGGATGGAAACTATATATCTGAAGCGGAAAAAGAGAAGTTATTTGGGGTTAAATATCTGGTGGTAAATGCCTTAAGAAGGGAGTCCCATATCTCGCATTTCACCCTTTCCGAAGCTGTGAACCTGATTGAAGAGTTGAGTCCCCGCATGGCCTATCTCACCCATATTTCCCATCAGATGGGCCCCTCTTCAGAACTTGAAAAGGAACTATCACCCCAGATCCGGCCCGCCTACGATGGCCTGGTGCTGGAGGTATAATCTCTTACCTGCTCCATCTCTTTTCCTGAACTGATAAATAAGATAGCAGTAAGCAGGCTGAATACCAAAAAGATGATTCCTGCCAGCGTGAGAGCCTGCGGCAGGGAATACAGGTCCTTGACCCAGCCCAGGAGTGGTCCGGTTAAGGCAAAAAGCAGGCGGATAATAAAATTTCTAACGGATAGCACAGTGGCCCTGATATGGGAGGCTGTGATCCGGTTAATGTAGTCTTTTAGAACCGGGGTGGCATAGCCCCTGACCAGGTAAAACAGATAGAGGACCACCAGGCCGATGGGGAGATGGAACCTGCTCAGGGCCAGGTAGCCCATGGGGATAAGCAGGGAAATAATTAGAATGGACCCTTTCTGTCCCAGTCTTTTTTCAAGACGATGTGCCGTATAGGAGGTGATGGCCACCGTCAGGTTCAGGGTGGTCCATAGGATCCCGAACCAGGCAATATCGATTTTTGTATATTCAAAGAAGGGCTGGGCAAACCAGGCCATGGTCAGGGTGGCGGTTCCGGTTATGGCGCTGAACAGAATATTTCGTCGAAGTGGGCGATCCGTAAAGAGGGCAAACCTGGCAATATGCACGATCTCGCCTAATTCCGGCCTTTATCAGGGGAACTTTACGTGTGGGCTCCACCAGTGTGATAGCAGCCGGCAGTGCAATAAAGGCCACAAATATCTGAGCGAAATAGGGGGTTCTGAGCGTAATCCCGGCCAGCAAACCTCCGATAATGCCGGCCAGCGGCTTCGGCGACATTACCCAGGGAGGTAATCCTCCCTTCAAAGCGGGTATATTTTTTCTCCTCTCCTCTGTCCAGCAGTGAATCATAGAAGCATGGCCGAATCGGCTCCTGAAATGCAGCTCTGCCCGATTCCCAGGATAATCTCGGCAATAAGAAAACCTAAAAAACCATAGCTGAAGCTGTAGGTGGCAAATCCAAAGATCCCAAAGACTGCTCCGATTATCAGTGTTTTTCTCCGGCCAATGACATCGGCCAGGTAACCGGAAGGCATCTCCAGGACCACGATGGCAATGGAGTAAACAGCCTGCAGGATCATGATATCCTTCATGGAAAGACCGTTGCTTTCGTAGAAAGGAACCACAATGGGCATGAAGAGCATGAACCATTTTGCGGTCTTGATCAGGTAGAGGCGGATGATATTTGGATGGAGCGTTTTAGGCAAGTGAGCTTATTTTGAAGTAAAACTATAAAAAGCGATGCGATCGCCCAGAGATGTTTTAGAAAATATTTACTGAAATGGCTTTGTAGCTATCTTTGGATACAAACAGCGGAATATGGGCATGACAGTCATTGAAAAGATCCTTGCATCACACTCGGATAAGGATCAGGTGCATCCGGGTGAAATTGTGGATGTGATGATTGATGCACGGGTAGCACGTGATTTTGGAGGTGCAAATGTGGTAAAGCACATGGAAGATAATCAGATTTGACCATAGATGATCCTGCTTCAACCTTTTTCACCTTTGACTGTAATCCCACCGGATCAGATCAGAAGTATGCAGCGAATCAGCATAAGTGCAGGCAGTATGCTCAAAAAACGGGAATCAGGGTCTATGACATTGATAAGGGTATCGGGACCCATATCCTTATGGAGGAGGGACTCTGCTACCCGGGATCTACAGCGGTTTCAACCGACTCCCATGCCAATATCCTGGGGGCTGTTGGAGCATTTGGACAGGGGATGGGCGATAAAGATATTGCTGCGGCCTGGCACAAAGGCTCTACCTGGTTCAAGGTTCCTGCAAGTGTGAAAATTGTACTGGAGGGCTCCCTGGATCCCCCTCTTACAGCCAAGGATATGGTTCTGAACCTCCTGGATAAATTTGGGGCCAGTACCCTGCTGGGCTATGCCATAGAGATGGAGGGTGAAGCAGTCGAAAAACTGACTTTTGATCAGCGCATCACCATTGCTTCCATGGCCACGGAGATGGGTGCCATTATCATTCTCTTCCAACCCAATACGGAGGTGATCCGGTATTGTGAATCAAGGTCAAGAAGGAAAGTGGAACCCGTGCTGGCAGATGCGGATGCCCATTATGAAGAGGTCTTTCACGTGGATGTTTCCAAATTTACTTCCCAGGATCTCCCTTCCCGGGAAACCGCATGATACCTCTGAATTGCCCACTGAGAAGGTATGGATTGATTCTGCCTTTATAGGAAGCTGTACCAATGGAAGAATGGAAGACATGAGAGCTGCAGCTGCGGTTCTGAAGGGAAGAAGAGTGTCAGAAGGAGTGGTTCTGAAGATTGTTCCTGCCACAGACAGGGTCTGGCAGGCCTGCCTGGAAGAGGGACTGATGGAGATTTTTAAAGAAGCCGGGGCCCTGGTCTCCAATGCAGGATGTGCCGGATGTGCGGCCGGACAGGTGGGACAGAACGGGCCAGGCGAGATTACCATAAGTACGGGGAACCGGAATTTTCCCGGGAAACAGGGGCAGGGAGAAGTATACCTGGCTTCGCCCTCTGTAGTGGCTGCATCCGCCATTGCAGGGTACATTAGCACCTTTGAAGCTCTTCCGGTGCATCCTGAAATAAGGGAATACCAGCGAGGCAGGCATGACCGGTCCGGAACGAAAAAGGATAAAAGCTCTTCCGGGTCCATCCCTCGTCCCAATGAAATTGAAGGACGGGCATGGTATATCCCCATGGATAATATCGATACCGATATGATCTTTCACAACCGGCATCTTTCCATTACCGAAATTGATGAGATGGGTCAGTATACTTTTGGGAACCTGGAGGGATACGAGGACTTTGCGGAAAAAGTGAAACCGGGCGATATTGTGGTGACAGGTAAAAACTTCGGATCGGGAAGTTCCAGGCAACAGGCAGTTGACTGTTTTATCTCACTGGGAGTTCGGTGCGTGCTGGCGGAATCATTTGGAGCGATTTACGAAAGAAATGCCATCAACGCCGCTTTCCCCATTGTAAGCTCTGACCGTATTGCATCTCTGGAAATTGAAGAGGGAGAAAAAATCAGCCTGAATTTCGAAACAGGTGCCATTCGTAATGTAACAAAGAATATCTTGCTTGAGTCAGCTCCATTTTCAGAAGTACAGATGGAGATATACCAGAATAACGGACTGTTTTAAATAACATAATTATGAGACTGATCATTCCAGAAGGGTATAAATCCCTTATTACATTGAAGGAAACTGAGAAAATCCTCCAGATGTTAAAAGACCATTTTGAAGCGGGACTGTCAGCCGATTTCAGGTTGCGCAGGGTCACCGCACCTCTCTTTGTGCTGAAAGGCACCGGGCTTGAATGATGATCTGCACGGTTTTGAAAAACCGGTGTTCTTCCCCATCAAGGATATGCGTAATCAGGAGGCGGAAGTGGTTCAATCGCTGGCTAAATGGAAGCGGATGATGCTGCAGGGATTATGACATCGCGATGGGTTATGGAATTTATACCGATATGAACGCCCTGAGGCCCGATGAAGAACTGGATAATCTACATTCCATGTATGTGGACCAGTGGGACTGGGAGAGGGCCATTCACCCGGAAGACCGGACCCTGGATACTCTGAAGGATGCTGTGCAAAAGGTATGGCAGAATATTAAACGGACCGAGTTTTTTATACATACTTTTTATGCCAACCTGGAACCGGTCCTTCCGGAAGAGATCACTTTTATACATTCGGAGCAATTGTATGAGATGTATCCCGATCTGACGCCCAAGGAGAGGGAAAACAAAATTGCGGAAAAGCACGGGGCTGTCTTTATTATTGGAATCGGCTATGTCCTGCCGGATGGAAAACCCCATGATATGCGGGCCCCGGACTATGATGACTGGAGCACAGAAACGGTAGATGGCTACCGGGGATTGAATGGAGATATCATTGTCTGGAACGAAATCCTGGAGTGTGCCGTAGAACTTACCTCCATGGGGATCCGGGTAAACAAGTACGAACTGATGACCCAGCTGGAGATCACCAGGAGGCTGGATCGATACTGAACTACTCTTTCACCGGCGATTGCTAAACGATGAACTTCCCTCTTCCATAGGTGGGGGGATCGGACAGTCTCGCACAGCGATGCAGCTGCTGAGGAAAGCCCATATCGGGGAGGTGCAATCGGCCATCTGGCCTGGCGAAATGGTGGACCATTGCAGACGGTCCGGAATCAGGCTGGTATAAGATTGGCAACAAACAAATTTCACTAAGAAACCTTAACTTCCCACCCATGCCTTCTACCTTTGTTGAGAAGATATTTGAGGCACCGGCCGGTTCCATTGTATTTCACCGCCCGGACCTGATCCTGACCCACGATAATACCGGTAGCATCCGGCAGACCTTTGAGAAGATGGGAGGTCAGGAACTCCGTGATCCGGATCGGCTCGTGGTGGTACTGGATCACAACGCGCCTCCCACCAGTGCCGCTCTGGCCAACAGTTATCAGGCTATTCGCGACTTTGTAACACAGCAGGGCGTGAAAAAATTCCACGATGTTGGTAGCGGGATCTGCCACCAGATCATGGCCCGCTATGCAAAGCCGGGTATGGTGATCGTGGGGAGTGACAGCCATACCTGTACTTCCGGGGCCTTTAATGCCATGGCAGCCGGCATTGACCGTACCGAAGCTGCCGGTTTATGGTTGCGGGGGGAGACCTGGTTCCGCGTACCCGAATCTTTGAAAATAAGCCTTAGTGGCAGGCTGAAACAGGGGGTTTACGCCAAGGATCTGAGCCTCTGGATCATTGGGATCCTGGGATCTGCCGGAGCCAATTACATGTCCATTGAGTTCCACGGGGATGGAGTGCAGAGCCTGAATATCTCCGACCGGATGACCCTGGCTAACCTGGCTTCCGAAATGGGGGCCAAAAATGCAGTATTTCCGGCCGACCAGGTATTGCTAAATTACCTTGGGAGAAAAGGCCAACGGGGTATGGGCCGATGAAGGAGCTG
This sequence comes from uncultured Bacteroidales bacterium, assembly GCA_963792395.1. Taxonomy (GTDB): domain Bacteria; phylum Bacteroidota; class Bacteroidia; order Bacteroidales. Next base: position 236,301 of record CAWBWE010000008.1, on the reverse strand, counting down.
TTTACGGACGGGAGATCGCCATTGACCTTGGGGAGGTCTATCCCCTGGTAGCCGCGCCTCATCATGTGGATAATGTGATGGGCCTGGCCGAAGTGGCAGGGATGGACATCCACCAGGGATTGATTGGGACCTGCACCAATGGCAGAATCGAGGATTTACGTGAGGCAGCAGTCATTCTTAAGAATCAAAAGGTTAAGGCTGGGGTACAGCTGCTGATCATTCCTGCCTCCAGAGAAATCTATCTGCAGGCCATTGAAGAGGGTCTGGTCTCTATTTTTCTGGAAGCCGGAGCAAATGTGCTGAGCTCCTCCTGCGGACCCTGCCTGGGAACAGGACAGGGGATCCCGGCAGATCATATGCGGATAATTTCCTCAGCCAACCGGAATTTCCTGGGCAGGATGGGGAACAAGAATGCCGAAATTTACCTGGCTTCGCCGGCTGCAGTGGCCCTCAGTGCCATCCACGGTAAGATTTCTGATCCCCGCAAACCCAACAACGGGGCTGAAAAATTTCCCTTCCGGAAGCAACAATCAGGAAGTGTCAGCATTGAGGAAGGTGAGCAACGGAGACAAAACGGAGTATGGGGCTACGGGGATGTGGACAATCTGAATACCGACCAGATGTTTGCCGGAAACCTGACCTACGAGGTGCAAAGTTCTGATCCAGAGGCTATAATTCCTCACCTGTTTAAGGGCTTTGATTCCTGCTTTGCCGAAGAGCTCCAGGAAGGGGATATCATTCTGGGTGGAGATAATTTTGGCTGCGGAAGCTCCAGGGAACATCCCGCGGTGGGCCTGGCCCATAAAGGGGTGAAAGCTGTGATAGTCAAATCCGTAAACCGTATTTTTTACCGCTCCGCAGTAAATCAGGGCCTGGCTCTTATTGTATTGCCAGAGGCGGTGGCTGCCTACCGGAAGGGCGACCCTGTTGGTATAGATTTTGCTGCAGGAACCATCAGCGTAGGAAAGCAGGAGTTTCATTTTGAACCACTTCCGGAAAAATTGCTGGCGATCTTGGAGATGAAGGGGCTGGTCAACTGGATCAGGAACCAGTAGGGCTGCTACCTGGATCCCTCTGCCAAAAAGGATTCTTTTTTATATCTTTGCATCCGAAAAACAGGGTTCCGTAGCTCAGTTGGACAGAGCAACAGCCTTCTAAGCTGTGGGTCGCGCGTTCGAATCGCGCCGGAATCACAAAAAAGCCGCCTTTTGGGCGGTTTTTTTGTGATCACGAAGGACGAAGTCCTGAGTAATCACAAAACGACAAAAGATTCCAGGCCTTCAGGAGACTCTTATATTTTAGCCATAAAAAGTAAGGGACAGGTGAGATACAGAATCGCAAAAATGATCATCCCTTGTTTGGGAAGTGTGACCATTTCACTCCCCAATAAATCAAAAAATAAGGCCTCATTTTTTTTCATATCCGTTTCGATCATCTCTCAACTATCAGTAAACAGGCGATACTCAAATCATTCAAACAGGAGTTGCCCCTAATTTGAAGGCCTTGAAATTTATAATTTTATATTGTAAATTATGATTGATAAACATACCGGAGATGAGGCGATGTGACAAACGCTATCCGATGAGCCATCAGTTTTTTGGTTGAAGATGCTCTCTTTTTCCTCAGTAAAGTATTGACTGGGATTCAAAACATTCAAGAAACTATATCAATGGATTCATTATGAAAAAGCTTCTGGTTTTAATGGCGATGTCGGCATTTATGTGCAGCACTCTTGGTGCCCAAAACTTGCATCGGGTCAATAACAATACCGATTTCGATGCTGATTTTTCCACCCTTCAGGCCGCTGTCACTGCTGCCTCAGATAATGATACCATTTATGTGGAAGGTTCAGCAATAAATTATGAGGGTGCCACGATTGACAAACCATTGACCATTGTGGGCCCGGGGTTCTTTTTAAGTGAGAACCCGGAAACCCAGGCAAATAATACCAGTGCGACCTTTGATTCCGAAATAACATTTACCAGCGGTTCGGAAGGAAGTACCATTATGGGGTGCGATTTTTTATTCGCTAATCTGACCATAAGCGTTAGCGATATCTCTGTAATTAGAAACCATTTATATCAAATAGAGTTTACTGGCACCAGCAATAATATTGTAGTAATACAAAACTATGTTTACGCCAACATTAATGCAGGGACCGGGGATATTATGAATTCAATCATATCCAACAATATTATTAGAGGTGCGATATATGCACAAAGTACGAGCGGACCATTGATTGTATCGAACAATGTATGCTGGACAACAAACTGGACTTATCCAATTGACTGCCATAATGCAAGTATCCAGAATAATATTATAAGCTATGAATTTTCCACCATCAACCTGAATACAGGCAATACCATCTCCTACAATATCCTGGCTGAAGATGGCACTGATGCCAACGGGAACCAGTATAATGTCGATATGGATATGGTATTTGCCGATTTTGACGGAAGCTTACTTCTGAGTACTGATGGCAAGTGGGAACTGATGGCAGGTTCCCCTGCACTTGCTGGCGGAAGTGGTGGGGTGGATTGTGGTGCTTTTGGGGGATCGACTCCCTATATTTTATCTGGCGTGCCCAACCTGCCTCATATTTATGAAGCTGATGTCCCGGCATCTGCCACTTCTGAATCCGGACTTCAGGTGAGTATCAAGGTAAAGAGCGGAGAATAAACTGCGTAAAATAAATCAAAGATGAGAAAGGCAACAATCTTATTCATAGCGTTATTTGTTCCGCTGCTTTTTTATGCCCAGGATATTGATTATGCGGAATATTTTATTGATTCCGACCCGGGTTTCGGCACAGCCACGCCCATAGCGGTTTCTGCGACAGGAAGCGATATTTACCTGGATTTCAATGCAGATATTGCTGCCCTTCAGCCAGGGATCCATTACCTGGTAATCAGGGCCCGGGATGATCAGGGACAATGGAGTCAGGGATCAAATACTGTTTTTTATCTTGTTAGGTCCCCTGATGTCAGTGAGAGCAATATTATTCAGGCCGAATATTTTATCGATACAGATCCGGGTTTTGGAGAGGGTGTCTCCATTCCGGTCCCAACTCCCGGAAACGATCTGACACTCGATCTTAGCCCCGGGCTTGAGAGCCTGGATCAGGGCATCCACTATATTCACTTCAGAGCTCGAGATGTTACAGGGAGATGGGGTTCGGTCGTAAATAGGGTATTCTTAATCGCAGAACTGCCCTCCTCAACCGAATCAGAGATTCAGCAAGTTGAATACTTTATTGATACCGATCCTGGTTTTGGTCTGGGCACCCAGGTAAGCCTGCCATCAGCCGGAAACGATCTGACCATCAATTTCTCTGTTTCCTTAAGCGGATTGTCCGATGGGGACCATGTCCTCTATATAAGGGCTAAAAATGCCCTGAATAAGTGGGGAATGATCTATGCAGAAAGCTTTTCATATACCCTCGTTGGAATAGGAGAGGAGGAAATGACTTCTCTCTATAGAATTTATCCAAATCCTACCAGTGGCCACCTGCAGATCGAACTAAGCGATCAGCTCCCAAAGGGGTTCAGGATTAAGCTAATGGATCTGAATGGCAAACCGGTTTATGAAGGCGAATGCCATAACAATCTGTGTGAATTAAACCTTGAACTTCCAGCAGGAATGTACTTGCTAAATATTGAAACCTCAGAGCGCAGTATTTCACATAAAATAATTCTGGAATAGAGATTTATTTTCTCAATAATACTTTAAGTTCATTCACCCAGAGGAGGAATAACTCCCATCTGCTGGAGCATACCCAGATTATCCATGGATGCCCAGAGCTCTGCGATCCTGCCATTTTCAATGCGGAAAACCTCAATACCCTTGACAACGATCGGCTTATTCGTGGCCGGGATTCCCATAAAATCCCCTTTGTGTGTACTGTTTGCTGTCCAGACCTTTACGACCTTATCTCCTTCTGCAAGCAAGTCGTTGGTCGTGATAGTCAGGTCGGGAAAAGCTGCAAAGTAGGCCTGGCAGAGTCCTTTATACTGTTCCGCATTCATATCTCCATCGGCAAAATGTATAACGAAGTCCGGGGTGAAATACTTATCGAAAGCAGCCAGATTGTGTTTATTCCAGAAATCTGCCGTATAGCTATTAAGCAGATCCTTGTTTTTTTCAGTGTCCTTATTCTTCTGCCCCATGATAGTGACAGAAGGAATAAGCAGCAGCAGTGCAAGCAGTGCAAATACGTTCTTTTTCATGATTACCAGGTTTTTAAGGTTAACTGAATAGGCTTCCTGTCAATAAGACGTATAAGTAAATATTTTGTTGATTCCTAATGCTTTAGTAAGCGAGGCAAAACAAAAAAAAGCCTCCATACGGAGGCTCTTCTGTGTGTGGTATATGTTACGAGATAGATTATCTCCAGTCGGGCATCTCGGCATTGGAAAACAGCGCCTTTCTGTCATCACCGTCCAGGTCCATTATCCAGATGGATTTCTCGGAGCCCGGTACATTACTGGCTGATTCAAAAATGATATTTGCGCCATTGGGGGAGAACCTGGGATTGCTATCATTGGTTCCATTGGGTTTATCTATGGAAAGATCTGTAGAGATCCCTGAAGCAATATCAATCAGGAATATACGGGAATCCAGCTGCCTGTTGGTTCCGGAGGAAAATCCGGATACATCCCTGGTGAAGAGTACGCTTCTCCCATCGATTGAAAAAGAGGGAGCTTCAATAATTCCAGCCAGGTTATTTACCAGAACCACCGGATTGGTGCCATCGGAGTTCATGAGGTATATTTCTGAGGCATTGGGATCAATCCCTACGGTCAGCGCGACGATCAGAGTTCCATCCGGGGAGTAATCCAGATCTCTGAAGTGCCTGTTGGCCGGGGCAGTGGTAATAACTCCCTCGATGGTACCATCATGCTTAATATAGGATAGCCTGTCATAGTTTCCATAAATGATCTGGTCTCCCGAGGGCGACCATGCCAGACCACGTCCCGGATTATTGTAGCCGGTGATTGGTCTTTTGGATATTTTCATCTGATTGGTTCCGTCCCTGTTCATGGTAAAAATATGCGGCTCCAGGTTATAGTGAGCCACATAGGCTACCTTGTTGCGAAGAGGACTTAACCTGGGTTGCCAGTCGTCAGAATAATTGACGGTCAGTTGCACCAGTAAGGTTTCAAGGCTGTCACTGGAAAAAATCTCATAATCTCCTTCCTCGGTCATTCGGGTGAACATGAAACTATTATCAGGAAGCGGCATGGTTTTGAAAGTGAGCAATTCACTTTTCACGGAAGCATAGGGATCAGAGGCTGTTACCTGCCAGTAATAGACGGTGTTGAAGCTCAGGTTCTCCACGGTAAGCATCGTGTCGGTGAGTCCTGTATAAAGCTGTGCGTTTTCTTGATTGGATTCGTAAAGATCCACATCAAACAGGAGGCTGTCCTCCGCATTAGCGTCTGTTACGGTCCAGCTGAGGGTTAGATTGACCGGCTGGTTAAGCTCTCCGTTACCGGGTGAAAAGGTCCCGCTGAAGACCGGAGGATCGTTATATTCACTGCTTCGCTCCATCAGAACCACCACCGTGGTAGTTTTATCCTGCTGCACGGAAACAGAAACTGATTCAGAAACGTAGCCGTTTTTTTTGGCAATCAGGTTGTAATCCCCTACCTCAATGGTCTTGAATATGAAATAGCCAGCACTGTCACTGGCAACTGAAACGCTGGGAGGATTGGTTGTCAGAACTGCTCCGCTTAGATTTATCTCGGAAGTAAAGTCCATGACGGTGCCATCCAGGATACCTATGGCATTGATATCCAGTTTATCTTCATTACAGCCCCTGAGGAATAGGGCCATAGAGAATGTAAACAGAATCAGGATTGCAGATAGCAATTTATTGAAACCTTGCATAGTCAGTATATAACATGAATATTCCGCTTCCCGTTTACCGCCGGGAAGGGTTCTCTTTATTTATAAATGTTGCCCTGGCTGATGGTAATCTTCATCCCAACCGAGCCGGACTGGTTCACCTTGTATCCGATTCCATCCCTGGTTTCTGTCTGGTATAGTTCGTGGTTATTTCCGGTCTGTTTTAATTGAAAATCCAGGAAATCTGCCTCCAGGTACTGTTCAATAAAATTTCCATCTCCATTCTGGATCACGGTGTTAATGATATGATCGCCCTTATGGATCCCGGAAAAACTGTTATCATTTCCTATTTGAACTATATCTGTGGCATTTTGCATGCCTGTCTGCCCCAGTTTCGAAATATTATCGTTCCCGTCCTGGTAGACTTTTACCAGATTCGGGCTGTTTTTCGAATACTGCTGAATAAAGGCCTGGTTCATATCACCCATCTGTTGCAAGGTGATCCTGTTCAGATCTGACAGTTCCAGCTCCTGTTTCAGGGGCTGGTTCTCAATCGAGATCGGATCAATATCCCCTGCCTCAATGGTTTTAGGAATGTCAGGCAGTCCCAGGTCCTGGGCGAAAGCCGTGTATGAAGCCAATAACAAACAACAGGCACACACCACTCTTACGGCACAATTGATTCTGTATCCCATAGTTGGTTTTTTAATACCCTCCGGTGAATGCGCGCACCGGAGAGGTATTTTAAACAATAGTTCTATTTATCGAAAGCAATTACATCTGCCTTGTATTGCTCTTATAGAGTATCAATTAGTAACTAAACGGCAAACCGGTAGTAGCAGGGTCACTCACCCCGTTAGCTCTCTGAAGCACCTTGCTTTTGTTCCTGTCACCCATTTGCACGATATCGCTATAATTATCCCCGCCAATCTGAACTTCCTGGGAGAAATTACCCATACCTCTCTGATAGACGTTGGCATCATTGGGCATGGCCCTGACTGTATAATACTGCAGCTGGTAGGCCTCGTTGTTTCCGCCCCGCTGTTCAATAAAAGCCTGGTTGACATCAATTCCACGATGACCCATCACAGCTTCTACGTCATTGATCTGAACCTGTAATGCCACGCTTCCCCTGCGGGAATTCTGAATGATAAAAGCATCATTCTGATACCCCACCTGGTCCTGCTGAGCCCTGCTGAATTCATCCACCCGGGGACCTTGACGGATTCGTGCATCACTGATATAAGCATGTCCATCATAAAACTTGGAGGTACCCTGGTATTGATTGGCAATTCCACGATTCCCAAGCTGGTTTATTCTTGCATTGTTCCATAAACCTTCCTGTCCCACATCAGCCGTATTCCCATCACCATTCTGATCCACGTCAGCATTCAGCTTTCCACCAAGAGGGAAAGCGCGGGTGACGACAATAACCTGGTCGACGCTCGCACTGTTCCTGTTTCCATTTTGGTAGATGTCAGAGGTGTTTTCGTCGTATAGTTTGGTATAGAGATTCTGCTGACTTACGTCCACTGTATTTCCATTTCCATACTGGCCGACCTCAGAGTCATTAATTCCTGCACCTTCCTGGGAGACAAAGCTCATAGCATTTCGATCTCCATCGGTGTAGACATTAGAGTAGTTGAGATCTCCTTCCTGAGTCACTTTCACATCGCTGCCGTTCCCATATTGTTGGATAAGACTCACATTATTCTGAGCGAATAAGAAGCAAACAGGTAGAAGCAAAGTCAAAATAAAAATTGTTTTTTTCATAACTTCTGATTTTGATTAGTAAATGATTATTTAGATTTGCGCATTAATTTATTTTCCTAGATAAAAGTTGATTCCAAGTTTTATGGTCCACCAAAAGTCGTTGTATTTACCGTTGGCCATCTGATCCACATAATCATCAAACATCCAGTAATACCCGGCACTTAAATCAATCCCGGTTTTCTCCGTCGGCATAAATTCCCAACCGATGGTGGCATTAGCAAAGCCGTTGTTGCTCCACTCATTCCAGGCCTGTTCCTCCCAGGGGGCAGGGCCCAGATTAAACAGAAAGCCCCCTCCGGCTTCTACATAAGGGGTACTCTTAAAGTCGTTCAGCAGCCTGTATCTGAAATTCAAACGAGAATGCTGGACAACCGTGCTGTAGTAATCCCGCGTAGCCAGTTGTCCTGCTCCTAATCCAAGATCAAAGGAAAAGCGGGAATTCTGTAAAAATCCGATGGTGAGTTCTCCCATGGGACCCATGGTCCCCCGGGGATAGTCCCCATCGTAAATCATAGTGCCTCCCAATACTCCCAGTTTAAACCCGGAGCGAAAGGGGAGTGATCGAAAGCCAAGATAGTCGGTCTGGCTGCTTTCCTCTTTCTCTTCCAGGTAAGTCCTGATGGCCGCCGTATTCAGGTCATCCACATCCTTGACTTCCCAGAGATCATCCAGCATCCCTTCAATAATCAGGGCATGGACAGCTTTATCAATGGCTTCCTGCACAGCAATCCCGGAAGGTTCGTTAAAGGTGAAACCCACTTCTGCTTCCAATAGCTTCTTCAAAGAAACATACCTGAATATTCCTGCATCCAGTTTTTGTGACAGGATGGTCTTGGAAGTGTGAACGGTTTTTAAGATTCTTCCATTAGAAGTGGATATGGCTCTCAGGTAAATGGAGACACGGTCTTCGCGATACTCCCCGGAACCGCCGGCCCCGAAGTAGCGCAGTCCTGCACCCCCCGTCAAAACGTTCGTTTCGTAGGAAATAATTCCTCCTTCCAGGATGATACCCGCAAATAGCAGGGGAGGCAGCAATTGGCTCTGGTCCTGGTCCTGATCCTGGGCCGTGTAATTGGCTCTGCTGGATCTGATGATCTTTCGCTCATTTAACAAATTACTAAGGCCTTCTCGTTCAATGGGAATAAACCAACCGGATTCCTCCAGTGATTCAAGCAAAATGGAGGTGGCACCCTGGGTGACCGCAGTGGACCAGTTGGCTCCGATATCAGAAGGTTTGTATTGTCCTGTCTGGTCACGAAACTTATATACCGCCACAACCACCGGATCTTTGGGTTCCGGCAGTAGCTGCATATCCTCGTAAGCACTTGAATTGGCCCCCAGCCTGGCTTCAGAGGTCTTCATAGGCTGCTTCATCATTGGAGCACATGCAAACTGCAGAACCAGCGCGCTTAGAAATAGAAGGTATGTCAGGGCTTTCTTCATCTAATAATAAGGGACAATAATAGTGGTTTCACTTCCTGTGAAAATATCAATAATACGGACCTGCATTCCTTCCGAGATGGGGGAGATGTCTATTTCGTAGGAGCCAAATTTGTAATAGCCTTCGGTCAGACCGGTTTCTCCGAACTGATTCCGGTAAAACTCCTGCGTGATTGCATTGAGCACCTGGCGATTAATATCTTCCTGCAGACCTGCCAGCAGATCTTCATCTGCCAGGAGATCTTCCTCCTCTGTGAACATATTCTGTGCCTGTGCCTGCCCGAGCAGCCAGCTATAATTGTAGGGATTACCCCCAAAAGCCGGATTGATGGGCTCATAGACAAAGTCCTGTGCCAGGATAGTGACCTGAAAACCTGCAATTAAGATTATAAGGGCAATCAGAAGCTTTTTCATGCTTTTGACTATTTAATTTTTGCGCTTAAAATATATCCAAAACGAATCCTACAGATCCGTTAAAAAATTCCAGTACCAGATTGATCTGCACTTTGCAATTGTGCCTGGATCTCCTGGTAATTCAATAAATACTGAGTGGCCATACTCACCGTATACTCCGATAACATCTCTATCATCTCCAGATTGGGCCTGATAAACTGCTTCACCAATTCAAATTCGTCGATAAATACACTTATCTGCGTTCCAATGCCCGGCATGGGCATTTCTTTTATGGTTATAGAAAAATCCGTGATACTGGTTGGATTGCTCCAGTTACTGTAAAATTCATCATAAAAATCCCGGCCAACCTTGGTGATGGTTTCGTCAAACACCATCTCTCCAATCTCCAGATCCAGAGGATCCAGGGCCAGTTCTGCCCGCGGGAGTGGATCGGTTTTGAGCGTATCCATTCCAGCATCAGTCTGAGCATTTAGGGTAGTTATAAATGTCATACTGATTATCAACACCATAGACGTAAAGCCAAATTTCATCACTTTTAAAGTAATACTTGACAATGTCGGTCCATTTACATTGTAATTCAGCATTACTAAAGTTATGGCGGTACCTGCTATTCCCCAAAAATATGCAATAGGAGTTATCAGAGATTTGACGAAACTGTGGTCTGTCTCCACGAAACGCATGAAATAGTTGAAAAAGGCGGGGATAGCGCTGCATCAGGGCAATACAGCAGCATTTTCCACGTGACGAATCCTGTATAATCAGGGATGAATGATAAATTATACCCGATAAACAACGAAAAAATGTAAACTTTTCAAAAAAGTATCGTATAATTATAACGGTAAAAGATTATTTAAGATTTGCGCTTAAAATCTCATTTACCTGGGGGGCTCCGAACTGGAGCCCCTTTTTGATTATCAGCTACTTAGGATGGATTTCTATGATTATTTCAGTACAGGCAGTCTTAAATGAGACAGTGTCTCACCTGATCGAAAAATACGGTGTGTCGCCTTTATAAATGCCTCTTCATCACACTCATAGATGTTGGTAAAGGTCTGTGGATTCCTGTCAAACAGGGGGAACCAGCTACTTTGTATCTGTATCATAATACGGTGTCCCTCTTTGAAGGTGTGGTTCAGATCCGGAAGAGTGAATTTCACCCTGCTGACTTCGCCGGGTTCAAAGGGCTCCGGGTTAGAGAAGCTGTTTCGGTATTTCCCACGGAAGATATCCCCCCTAACCAGCATCTGGTAACCTCCGACCTCGATATCACGCGTCGCAAGTCCATGCTGACTTTCCGTGTCCGGAAAAAGATCGATCAGCTTAACCACCCAGTCAGCATCGGTGCCCGTGGTGGAGACAAATAGCTCCACCTCTACGGGACCTGCAACAGTAAGTTCTTCCTGCAGCACTTCCCCCTTGTAAACCAGTACATCTGGACGTGTCGCGGCAAAGCGCTGGTCTTCTGAGAGGTACTGCCCGTTGTAAAAGGATCGGGCACTTAAGAAGGGAGCTGTATAGGGCACCGGTTTATCCGGGTCACTGATATATTCATCAAAGAAATCCCATGGATTCTCAGGTATGCTCCAGGAAAGCGTCCCTTCCTCATCCAACCAGATCTCCTTAAGCTCTATATTTTCTGGCGGCCAGGTACTGTAGGACCTCCACTGGTCACTACCTGTTTCAAAGACCCAGGCCTCCGGGAGTTCCAAAGATCCTTCTCCTTTCAGGTAGTAGCTGAAAAAAGGGTACTCAATCTCATGTTGGTAGAAGTATTTATCTTCCTCTTTGAAGGGGATCAAACTTGGATTGTTGTACTCGGGAGCGCTCCAGCCACCATGCGTCCAGGGGCCCATTACCAGCCTATTACTTGTAGCTGAATTGTTCTTTTCTATGGTCTTATAGGTATGGAGTGCTCCGGAAAGATCTTCTCCGTCGTACCATCCTCCAACCGTCAGCACTGCAGGAGAAATATCTTTCAGATGTGGCAGGGTACTCCTTTCCTGCCAGAATTCATCATAATCGGGGTGTGCTGTGAACTGATTCCAGAAATCAATGCTACCCTGAAGGTATTTTTCGTTGGCATTTTTTAGGGGTCCCAGCTCCAGAAAAAAATGATAGGCATCCCCGGAATTGTATTTCGGCCGGGATCCCCTGCGGGTGGTGGGCTCGGGTCGCTCTTTTCCGAATACCTGGAAGAAATTAAAACTCAGAGGCAGTGTAAGTGCCCCGTTGTGATGCATATCGTCCCATAGGAACCAGTCGGAGATGGGAGCCTGTGGACTGGTGCAGACCATGGCGGGATGAGCATTTATGGATCCCATAACTGTATAAAACCCCGGATAGGAAACCCCATACATTCCAACTTTCCCGTTGTTATTGTCCATATTGTTAATCAGCCACTCCACGGTGTCCCAGGTATCTGTAGTTTCATCCACATCATTTTTATCCCGGTAAACGCCCAGGACAGGACGCATATCCAAAAACACTCCTTCAGACATGAACTTACCTCTTACATCCTGGAATACAAAGATATACTTGTCTTTTTCCAGCCGATCGTTGGAGGATAAACTGCCGCGCATTCTGTCCCCGTATGGACTGATGGAGTAGGGGGTTCTCTGCATCAAAATGGGATAGGGCTCTGATTTATCTTTTGGGGTATAGACAATGGTATATAGCCTTATGCCATCCCTCATTTCAATCCGATATTCGGATTTCTCATAGTTCTCTTTTACAAAATTGTCCTGTCCTGCAAGCGGCAAAAAAACCATAAGAACAAGAGTCACTAGTATAGCCTTACAGGTCATGATTCCTGGTACTTTATTTAGAAATTCAAGATATAGAATTCCTCCATTATATTTCAGCTTTTCTCCAGCAGTGCCATGGCGATATATTCCCACTCTTCCTCCGGGGAAAGCTCAGGGACACTTCTCCCGGCATTCTGGTACCAGTAGGCAGCGTTTCCGGGTCACCTTCTACCCTGTGAAGGTAAGCGTGTACCCAGGATCCATCTGATGAAGGATCATTCTGTGCAATCCTGTGGGCATTTGTCCAGTCACCTGCCGACTCCAGGAGCAGGGCCTGAATAAGGGGAGGGATATCATCCGGAAAGGAACCAGCTTCTTTCCAGCTCAACAGTTGTTCAAAAGGGATCATTTTTCCAGTTTTTATAGGATAAAGATAAAAAAGGCTGTCTCAAATACCGAAAGAGACAGCCTTAATCATCAGTAAGGAGTATATGACCCTGGTTGACTACAGGGAATAGGGATCTCTGTACTGGTAATGCAACAGGGCGCTTGCAGCTCCCTCTGTATCATTCACAAATGTTTGCTGAACAGGATCCCATTGAACTGGAACTCCCAGCTCACAGGCAATATTCCCCAGAGTACATACCGTGCAGGAACTGTGCCCGATCTCCACCGGAACGATTGGATCTACACGCTTTCTGACAGCATCGATGAAATTCTGATGGTGGGAGCCCTTGGATTCATAGGGTACATTACTGTCCTGATCTTCTGCTACCGGAGGCATTAAAGAATCGTCAGAGGCCAGATAATGATCTCGTGAGACCTCTATCCAACCCTTATCACCCAGGAACTTTACGCCTTTGGTCATTTTTTCATCAAAGGGCTCAGAGCTCAGGAGTATCCCGTTCTGATATTTAAATTTCATAAATTCAGTACCATCCCCGATGGGTGCAGCTTCCACAGGACCACTCCCGTCCATGCCGATTCCCCACTGGGCGATATCAAACATATGGGCACCCCAGTCGGTAGTAAATCCTCCACCCATCTCTTTGTACCAGCGCCATCCTCCCCAGAATTCTTCGTCTTTTGGAGGGTTCAGACTAATGGGGGGATTCAGCTCCTTGTTGTAATGAATATCAGCAGGAAGCGGACCAAGCCAGAGGTCCCAGTTCAGGTCTTCGGGAACTGCTTCCTCGGGTAAGTCATAAGCTTTGGGAGGTGCTCCCACATAGGCATGCACGGTCTCAATCTTTCCGAGCGATCCCTCATGAACCAGTTTTACAGCATGCTGGAAATTTGGATCGGAACGCTGCTGGCTTCCAATTCCAACGATTCGCCCGGTACTCCGGACAGTTTTTACCAGCTCCTGTCCCTCCTTAATGGTGAAGGTCATGGGCTTCTCCAGGTAAACATCTTTTCCCGCATTGCAGGCTGCAATTGCCACCAGGGCATGCCAGTGATCAGGGATGGCTACCACCACGGCATCTATATCGGGCCTGGCAAGCAGCTCCTTATAGTTCTCATAGGTTTTTACCTCAACACCCTTTTCAGCATTGGTGTAAAACTCATTTACCCGGTTCTCAAATCGGGTCCGCTTTCTTCCATAGACATCACAACCAGCCACTACTTTAACACCTTCAATGTTAATAAATGCGTTCATCAAGAACATGGCCTGCCGTCCCAGCCCGATAAAACCGAGGGTAATTTCATTGCCCTCTGCAGCCTTGGCACAGGATGATAGGGAAGGGATGATGGCTATACCGGCCATACCAGCGGCAGTGGTGCCGATAAATCTTCTCCTTGAATAAATTGGGTGATGTGTCTTTTTCATAATAAAGGTCTCCTAATTAATAAATTCATAATCAATGAATTCAAAAGTAGTAAGTGATTTTATTATACCATCCAGCTTTTTTCCTTTTTTCTCAACAAAATCACATTATGCAGGGAGCAACTGTCGCCGGGCTTGAGAACTGGGTAGTTTTTTTATATTTACATAAACATTTATTCCATGATGGACTCTTTTCAGTTTTCCTCCCTTCCGGAAATTATATTTGGGAAAGGGAAGCGAAACGAACTGGCCAATGCAGTCAAAGCCAGGGGTAACAGGGTTTTACTTCTTACCGGGTCATCGTCCGTACACAACTCAGGACATGGGGATGAAATTATTTCCGGGCTGAAAGCTGCTAATCTGGAGCTGGAACATGAGGTGATAGCCCATGAGCCATCTCCGAACCTCATAGATCAGATAGTCCAGAAATACAGGCCCTCCCGGATAGAAGTTGTTGTTGCTGTAGGGGGTGGAAGCGTGATGGATGCAGGAAAGGCAGTCTCGGCAATGATCCCGGTAGAAGGCAGTATACGAGACTATCTGGAGGGAGTGGGCGAGAGGAAGCATCCGGGGCATAAAATTCCTTTTATTGCGATGCCCACCACTTCCGGAACAGGAAGCGAGATGACTAAAAATGCAGTGATTTCGGAGGTTGGGGAAACCGGATTTAAAAAGTCCCTGCGCCACGATAATTTTATTCCTGAACTGGCAATTATTGATCCGGAGATGATGCTGTCCTGTCCTGCAAAGCTAACAGCGGCTTCCGGTATGGATGCCTTCTCACAACTACTGGAGTCCTATCTCTCAACCAGGGCCAATGTCATGACGGATGCCCTTGCATTGCAGGGCTTGAAGCAGGTTAAAAGATTTTTGCTCAGGGCTTATCTGGAAGGAGAGCAGAATCTTGAAGCGCGTTCCGGAATGGCCCTGGCCGCCCTTTTTTCAGGAATTACCCTGGCACATGCGGGTTTGGGACTGGTACATGGCTTCGCTTCACCGCTGGGCGGATTTTACCATATTCCGCATGGAGTAGCATGCGGTTCACTAATGGCTCCGGTTTTTGCCGCGACCATCGACAACCTTCTGGAACAGCCGGATCATCCTGCTATCAAGAAGCTATTAATTGTCAGCAAAGTCTTTGCCGATTTCAAATACAAGCAGGATATGGAGTACCTTCAGGCCTTTAAAGAGAAGCTGATTCACATTACAACGCTTCTGGAGGTTCCCCTCCTGTCGGAATATGGATTACAGGAGGAGGGTATTCAAAAAGTGATTGATTGTACTTCTCATAAATATCATCCAGTGAATCTGACTAATGAACAGATGGTGAATGTTTTAAATGCCAGGATCTGATTCATCTTCCACGCTTAGGGATTTTACGCTTTCTTCCTTTATACAAAAGTAATGTTCGAAAACGTGCTTCTCCTCATAGTTGTTTAAGGCTGAACCAGATACAGTTACGGTCAAAATCCTGCTTGTGCCATACCTCTGGATTGATAAAGGGATTGAGCTCAGGATCATAATTCACCGTGGTACCATCCTTGTAAAACTTGATAGGATCGCTCATCATGGTCTTTCAGGAATACAATCAGACTGTCGTAATAGAACGAGAAATAGGCATACCCATCAATACAATCACAGCCAATGGAGTAAAAGTCATCAGATACTCCAGGTTGAATCCAGTCAGCGTTGGCAAATTCGGAGGAGTAAGGGAGGACATATATAGGAGTGCTGGTCTCATTTCTTATGGAGATCCAGGAAAGATCATCATTGGCACATCCAGCTAGGGCAATCAAAACTAATATCCCAATAAACCCCCTCATATCCAATTATTTAGTTAGCTCAATCCCCGTATTTGATAAGAATAGCTTGATGGCTATGGCCAGCAGAATAATTCCAAAGAATTTTCTCAGAATATGCAGGCCATTTGGTCCAAGTATCCGTTCAAAAAAGGTTGTGAGCCGGAGCACAAGATAGACAATTATCATATTTAATGAAAGTGCGATCAAAATATTGATACTATGATACTCAGCTCTTAAGGAGAGAAGAGAGGTGATGGAGCCTGCCCCGGCGATCAGTGGAAAGGCAATGGGGACTATAGCTCCTCCTCCACCTGACTCATGTTTAAACAGTTGTATTCCCATGACCATCTCAAGTCCCATCAGGAGAAGAATGATCGAGCCTGCAATTGCAAAAGAGGAGATATCAACCCCGAAGATGGCCAGCAGGGGCTCACCAATGAAAAGGAACAAGAGCATAATGGCAAAGGCAACCAGTGCTGTTTGGCCAGGATATATGTTGCCGGTCTTTGTTTTGATATCCAGGATGATAGGAATTGAGCCCAGGATATCAATAATCGCAAACAGCACCATAAAGGCAGCCAGGATTTCCGTTATATGGAGGTGCGACAATTGCATGCATTTTTTTTTGGGACTGCAAATATGCTATCTTTTTTGGTGATGGCAATCAAAAAGGAGGTAATCCTTCCACTTTTCTTCTCTTAAACATGTTCAGGAGAAACCTGAATAATATTTTACTGCTTGAAAGCCAGGCAATGTGCCTTCCATGCTTCTTGTTTTCCAGGAGTTTATGGACTATCCAGGGGGTGACTCTTTCTGGTGTATCTGCCAGGGTGTGAAAAATCTTGAGTGCTGATCTGTGTTTTTCGGGTTCTCCTTCCAGGGGTTTAAGGATCATATCCGTGACTACCATTCCCGGGCTGATACTTCCCACAGTCAATGGGGTGTTTTGAAACTCTTTGATAAGGGAACGGGTAAAGTACCTGACTGCCGATTTACTGGTTCCGTAAATAGAAGTGCCCTCCACGATCCTCCCGTCACTTCCCAGGCCTTCCATATTATAAAGAGAGCCGAAGCCCTGTTGTTTCATACCAGCCAGGGCCACCCTGGAGCCCAGAATAGTTCCTCGTATGTTGGTGTCAATCACAGAAGAAATTTCGCTGGGATCCAGTTCCAGCAGGCTACGAGTGCTGTGATTTATTCCTGCATTATTGATCCAGATATCCACGGGCTGGAGTTTACTTGCCTTTTGCCAGAGAAGCTGCAGTTCTTCGAGATTTCTTACATCACAGGGAATTCCCAGACAGTGTGGAGAACCGGATTCTGTTTTCAGTGCTTCCACGGTGGAGAGTATGCTTTCCTCATTTCTGCCTGAGATAGTCACCCAACATTCTCTTTTAAGAAACTCCAGGGCCAGAGCTCTGCCAATGCCTCTGCTTCCTCCGGTGACAATTATATGTAACCCGGGGAAAGAGTTATGCATCTTTTGTTTTTATAAGACAACCAATAGCTCGTGTGCTTGCAGGAGCGGGTCTTTGTCCCATGATAAGAGCCCGTATGGCATTTTCTATAAAATTATTTGCTACGGACCTGGCATCCAGTGAATTGTCGTCTATTGCACCCATGTAGGCCACTTTGAACACATCCCCGCTTTTTTCAAGCAAGAAAACTTGTGGCGTCCGGGTGGCTCCATAAGCCTTGCAGACCTCTTCGCCGGTATCTTTCAGGTAGGGAAAGGGATAGGCCTTTTCCGTGGAACGCAGTTTCATATGCATGAAGCTATCTTCCGGGGAGATCTCCGGATTGTTTGAATTGATGGCTACTACGGGAAATCCCAGGTCGGCATATCTCTGGTGAAGCTGAATGATTCGAGCTTCATAGGCTTTTGAAAAGGGGCACGGAACGCTTGTGAATACCAGGATCACCCCTTTCTGATTGCTGTAATCTGAAAGTGAGATGAAGGTGCTATCCACACTCCTTAAGGTGAATGAAACAGCTTCATCTCCTGGTTTCAGCCCGCCATACACCAAAACCTTGGCAGCCACAAAAAACAGGGTGGCCAGAAATGTTTTTTTCATACGATCAAAATAATAAATTTTGATCGAGAAATCTTAACTTTTTGTTTTAATCGTACATCCGATGGCTTTAGTCAGAGAAGGATCTGGTTCTGAGCCTTCAAGCAATGCAGAGATGGCGCTTTCCAGGAATTTTTTATTGACTGATGAAGCATCCATAGCATTGTCATCGATGGTTCCAACATACGCCACCTTAAAACTTCCCCCTGCCTTTTGCAGTAAAAAGATATGGGGGGTCCGGGTGGCCCCGTATGCTTTATATATCTCCTGACTTTCATCTTTCAGGTAGGGAAAAGGATATTCTTTCTCCTCGGCCCTGGCCTTCATTTTATCAAAGGTATCTTCAGGCGATATTTGATCGTCGTTCGGATTAATTGCCACTACAGGAAATCCTTTTCCAGCAAAGGTTTCATGCAGTTGTATTATCCTTTCTTCATAGGCTTTTGCATAGGGGCAGGGATTGCAGGTAAATACTACAATCAGCCCTTTCTGATCGTTGTAGTCTGTGAGGGATACAGTTTTTCCATCCACATTCTTCAGGGAAAACTCCACCGCCTTATCTCCTGGTTTAAGTCCGGCATTCAGCAACAGAACAGCTATAAATGCCAATAGGGAAGTAAGAATCGCTTTGTTCATATCATCGGTTAATTAGTGAAACATGCTTAAATAGTTCATCCCGGGTCAGTTCCTTTTCAAGGAATACCCTGTTTTCGCTCTTGTAGACAAGTGTGGCGGGGATCGCTCCCGACCAGGAAGGTTCAATCCGTTCAATCCATGAGTTGTAATCCATATCTGTCATAAGAAGAACCTCTGCACTGATCTCTTTTTCTTTCAGGAAAGGGATCAGCCGTTTTTCAATCTGATTCGGAAAATCCAGGCTTACCAGAATAACTTTCACTTTTTTAGAAGCAGACTGTCTGTGCAGTTCCTCAAAATAAGCGATCTCTTTTATACAGGGAGAACACCAGGTAGCCCAGAAATTCACGACATAGGTCGTATCATTCTGAAGACTGCATTGAGCGGCCAGCATATCACTGTCAATTTCTTTAATGGTCTGCGCCTTGCTATTACAGTGGATCAGGCTGGCACCTAGTAATAGAACCAGATAAATTCGCATCGAAGGTTAAACATTAGGGCGGCTTTTTTGTTTTTATCTCAAGTGTTAAATATTCGTTAACCTAAAAGCGCAAGCATGTCATTTACACTGAATATTGGAGCATTAGCTCCCGATTTTAATCTACCTGCCACAGATGGAAAGAGCTATGCACTCAAGGACTTTGGCGAAGATTTCCTGGTGGTTTTCTTTACCTGTAACCACTGTCCCTATGTGATCGGTTCCGACGAGGTGACCAGGGTTGCTGCCAATAAATTTGCTTCAAAAGGGGTCAGGTTTATTGGGATCAATTCCAACAGTGCCGGTACTTATCAGGAGGATGATTTTCCACATATGGTAAGCCGTATGAAGGAGTATACATTTCCATGGCTTTACCTCTATGATGAGAGCCAGGAGGTGGCTCTGGCGTATGGAGCTCTTCGTACCCCCCATTTCTACATTTTTGATCGGGAGCGTAAGCTGGTCTATACAGGAAGGGGAGTGGATCAACCCAGAGATTCATCCAAAATCACCGTCAATGACCTGGAGAGAGCTCTGGGGGAGCTAACTGCGGATTTACCTGTAAGTGTACCGGTGACCAATCCAATAGGATGTAACGTAAAGTGGGAAGGAAAGGATAAGCACTGGATGCCTGCTGATGCCTGCGATCTGGTCTGATCAGGCGGTATATACCGTCCGGAGTTGTTTCTTGCCCAGATGAATCCTGCTCTTGACAGTACCAATGGGTATCTTCATGTTTTTTGATATCTCTTTGTAGGAGTAACCGGCAAGAAACATCCTTATGGGCCTCCCATAGGTTCCGGGCAGCATGTCAATAATTTCATACAATTCTTTTTTCTCCAGCTGATCGTAAGGTGCTCCGTTGGATCCGCTGCTTTGCACCGCATAATTATTTAGTTCCTCACTATCATGAGTCAATTGCCGGTAATGACTACTTCTCAGGTAATTGATATAGGTGTTTTTCAGAATGGTATAGAGCCATGCTCTGATGTGATCGTTGTTGTGCAGCCGGTTGCGGTTCTTAA
Source organism: uncultured Bacteroidales bacterium (assembly GCA_963792395.1). GTDB lineage: Bacteria > Bacteroidota > Bacteroidia > Bacteroidales. Next base: position 216,242 of record CAWBWE010000008.1, on the reverse strand, counting down.
GAGCCTTGAAACTGGTCTCCTGCACAAGGTCAAGGGCATCTTCCCGGTCCTCCGTGAGCTGCAGGGCATAGTAGAACAGCTGCTCCTGCAGTTTGACCAGATCATACATGAAATAATCAGAATCGAAAGTATCTTCCCCGATTTCCATTTGATTTGGCAACTTTAGTTGCTGTAAATTACGAAATTATCCATCACGAATCAACTTGCTTATCCGGAATAGTTTTCACAATTTTATAACTCTTAATAATTTCAGTATTAAATTCTAAAATCCATAAGATGACTAAGAAAATTACATTGTACGCAGTGGGAGTGTTGTTGGCAGTACTATTCACTGGCAATCTCCAGGCACAGAACACCCTCACGGAGGAGGAGAAAACAGATGGTTTTGTATTGCTCTTCGATGGAAAAACCAGCGATGGCTGGCGAGGATATAAAAAAGATGTTTTCCCCGACAGATGGCTCGTGGAGGAAGGCACCATTCATTTTAACCCAGAAGCGGAAGGCAGCCGCGGGGATATCATTTTTGATAAAATGTTTTCTAATTTTCACCTGAAGATAGACTGGAAGATCGCGGAGGCAGGAAACTCCGGTATATTCTACCTGGGGGCTGAAAATGACGAATTTGGAGCCATATACGCCACTGCACCGGAGATGCAGGTGCTTGATAATGCCAAACATCCTGATGCCAAGCTGGGAAAAGAAGGCAACCGCAAGGCTGGTTCCCTGTACGATCTGATTCCTGCCAAGCCCCAGAATTTTAAAGGTGCAGGGGAATGGAATTCGGCTGAATTAATTATAAAGGACGGGCACGTAATCCACAAACAAAATGGGGTAAAGGTGGTCGAATATCACTACGGAACCCGCGAATGGGATGAACTGGTGGCCGGATCCAAGTTCCCTGGAATTAATCCCACATGGGCCAATCTGCAGAAAAAAGGGTATATTGGCCTGCAGGACCATGGAGACCATGTTTGGTTCAGTAATATAAAAATCAAAGAACTTTAAACCGACAGAGATGCAAAACAGAAGAACATTTATGAAAAGTGCCGCCCTGGCAGCAGCAGCTATTTCTGCAGCTAAGGTGGTAAGCGCTAAGGAAAGTGACTCTATGCCGGCAGTACAGGAGCATGGTGCACGTGAACTATTTTTTGATATTTCCCTGGCCCAGTGGTCACTGAATAAAAAGCTATTCGGGAAAGAACTGGATAACCTTGATTTCCCGGCTTATGTCAAGGATAAATTTGATATACATGCGGTTGAATACGTGAATCAATTTTTCAAAGATGCCGATACGGAATATATTAAAGAGCTTTTAAAGCGCACCCAGGATATAGGAGTGAAGAATGTGCTGCTTATGATTGATGGTGAGGGAAACCTCGGCGATACAGATGAAGAGAAACGTAAGCAGGCGGTCGAGAATCATTACAGGTGGGTCGAGCACGCGCACATACTTGGCTGTCATTCCATCCGGGTGAATGCAGGAGGTAGAGGCACGGCCGAAGAAGTGGGCTTTGCCGCTACCAGGAGCTTAAGAACCTTAAGCCAGTTTGCAGCTGATTACGGAATTAATGTAATCGTGGAAAACCATGGGGGGTACTCCTCCAGGGCCAGCTGGCTGGTTAATGTGATCAGGAATACGGGGATGGTCAACTGTGGAGTGCTTCCTGATTTCGGTAATTTCATAGTGGAACGCAGGAATGACGGTGAAAAATACGACCTTTACCTGGGAATGGAGGAGCTGATGCCGCTGGCCAAGGGGGTCAGCGCCAAATCGCACAATTTCGATGAAGAGGGCAATGAGGTGGATAAAGATTTCTATCGTCTTCTCAAAATTGTAAAGGATTCCGGATTCAGGGGGTATATCGGAATTGAATATGAAGGACGAGATCTGAGTCAGGACGAAGGCATTATGGCCACCAAGAACCTGCTTATCAAAGCTGGTAAGTCTTTGATGTAGCAGGCTACCTGCTTTTCAGATAGACGTCAATATTGCGCGCTATTTTCTCTACGAGAAGCTCCCTGGATTCTTTTGAGGCCCAGGCCATATGAGGGGTTATCAGGATCTTCTCCTTGTCAAATAATTTCAGCAAGGGGTTATCGGCGTTGATGGGCTCCTGTTCCATCACGTCGAGCCCTGCAGCTGCAATTACATTTTCATTCAGTGCCCTGGCGAGTTCTTTCTCGTTGACTATCCCCCCCCTGCCCAGGTTGAGCAGAATGGCACAGGGCCGCATAAGCTTCATCTTGTCATAGGTAATCAGGTTGCGGGTCTGGTTGTTCAGCGGTGCATGAATGGAGACCACATCGGAGCTTTTCAGAAGGTCTTCCAATTCAAATCGTTTGTAGGAGATATGATTGTTACGGCCGGTGGTGGAATAGAATATCACCTCCATGCCAAATGATTCAGAAATCCTGGCTACCTGACGCCCAATGGTTCCAAGTCCAATGATCCCCATACGTTTTCCCTTTAGCTCCCAGAAGGGTTCGTTGTGGTGGGTGAAGGATCCACTCCTGGAATAGGCACCGCTCTTCACGTAGCTGTCATAGTAATAGGGCTTGTTTACCAGATAAAGCAGCATGGTAAAAGTAAGCTGAGCCACTGAATCAGTGGAATACCCGGCCACGTTTTTTACTTCAATTCCATTGCTTTCCGTATAGTTCAGATCCACATTATTGATCCCGGTGGCCGCCACGCAGATTAATTTCAGATCAGGGAGTTGTTTCATTATCTCTTCACTCATCTGAACTTTGTTCACAATCACAATCTCCATGCCCTTGCATCGCTCAACCACCTGGTCCGGTTCCGTGCTTTCATAGATCTCAAGCTTACCCAGCTTGGACAGCTTTTTCAGATTATCCACTTTGCCAATGGTCTTCTGGTCGAGGAATACAATGTTGGTCATGTTTCTTACTTTATTTTGAATTAACATATCTGCTCTGAATTGGTTCAACAATAGCCCATAAAAGCAGGGTTGGGGTTAAGGATTGTTAAATGCTGCATTTTCCATGTTTTTTTGGATATTTTTATGTCAGATGCGCCTCATAATCCTGCTTCCGTTCTACTGCCTGCTGTTCATTACGCAGTCCAGCCTGATGGCGCAAACTGGCGATTCCCTTTTTCAGCTCTCTGCGATTATCTATGACGAGGCATATATCCCTGTTCCGGCAAGTCACGTGATCAATATAAACAGTCACAAGGGTGATGTCACCGATAGCCTGGGCATATTCAGGCTGCCTGTGAATATGGATGACACTCTGCTGATCCGGAATATTGCATTCTGGGATACCCTTGTCACTGTTGTAGAGCTGCAGGCGCACAGGACCATAAGGATACGGAGGCGACATTACCTGTTGCAGGAAGCCAGGGTTTTTGAGTGGGGTGCCACCTATGATGATTTTCGGGAGGCCTTTGTTGGTATGCCCATGCAACAAACCCTCGGGGCCTCCATGGGGTTTCCCCAGCAGGACCCTGACAAAGTTCCCCTGGAGATGGATGAAGAGTCCGTGAAAAGTGCAGGTCTGCTTCTGACTTCCCCCGTATCTTTTTTCTACTACAACTTTAACAAGCATGCCAAGTCGGCCCGGAAGGTATACTGGCTAAGTAAGAACCAGGAGAAACAGGATCAGTTTAATTCGATTGTCAGTGGAGAAACTATATCCGGGATCACGGGCTTCAGCGGGACAAAATTAGAGCAATTCATGCTCTTTCTCTCTCGGCGGATGGTTTGCGATCTTAATTGTTCGGAGCTGGATATATACAAAGAGATACACAGTCTCTGGAAGCTATTCCAGGAGTTGGATGAGCGGGGGATGCTGGAGTAGAGACAGCCCTTCTGTTTGTATATTACCAGGATCAGGACCTTACAATCTCTTCCGTCTCCTTATCCCAGAATACGCTCCGATTTTCTCGTTGTGCCATAATTCCCATGGCAGCAGCCACCCCCTCTTCAAAGGCCTGGTCGATGTTGCAGCTGGGCTGCGTCCCCTCACGTATGGACTGGATCCACTCCGCGATATGCAGGTGGGTGGTATCTACCCTGCGTCCACCCCGGTAGGTGTAGAGCAATCCCCTTGCAGCAAAATACTGTTCGGTGGCTGTTGCAACGGAATCCACATTTTTCCGACCGGGAATATAGGTGTAGATGGGCAGCTCCGGATCGATCAAACCACTCTTGATCTGCTCGGCATATCTGGTACTTTGCCGGTCCGCATAAACGGTAAGGGTATTCCCGAATTCCATATATCCGTCGTGTCCCATGATGGTCTTTCCCCGGTTATTATTGCTGGCAAGGGAGGCGCTGTAGAGCAGACTGAAATCCATATCCGGGTATTCAAGCACGGCGTTCCATACATCGGGTACCTCCCGGATCTCATTCACATAGTCGCCCCGCTTTTTATCTTTCCAAAAATAGACTCCCCCTGATGCAGATGCGGAGCTTGGAATTCCCATGCCCAGGATCTGGTTAATCGCGTCAAATTCATGAGTGAGCAGGTCTCCGGATAAGCCGGTACCATAGTCCCACCAGCATCTCCAGCGGAAAAAACGCTCCGGACTCCAGGGGTGTTTTACCTCGCAGGGCTCTTCAAAGTGTGCCCAGTCCACGGTGTCCGGGTTGGCATCGGGATGGATATCGTAGACCCAGGCACCGTTGGCAGAGTTGCGATTGGTGCAGACCTCAATCAGGTTGATCTTTCCAATAAGTTTCTTATCGATGGCTTCTTTGGCCTTGATATAGCTTTCCGTTTGGCGACCCTGGTGCCCGAGCTGGTAAACAATTCCGCTTTGCTTCACTGCATCGCGTACCGCATAGGTTTCGTCCATGGTCAGGGTAAATCCCTTTTCGGCATAGACATGCTTCCCTGCTCTGGCTGCGTCAATGGTCATTTGAGCGTGCCAGTGGTCCGGCGTCGCAATTATTACGGCATCAATATCATCGGAAGCCAACATTTCGTGGTAGGATCTGTAACGCTTAACCGTTTCCCCCATTTTACCTCCAACACCCTCTCTGCCTATATTGGAAGCAGCAGCCACAGCATTCTCGGCGTGAACATCAAAAAGGTCGCAGACCCCGTTTATGCGAATATTCAGGTCATCTTGCTCCAGAAAGTTGGAATAGCGATTATTATTTGAGTCATTCGCTTCTAATTGTTTCCAGTTGTCAATGGTTGCCGGCATAACGAATCCTGCGGCTTGCATCAATTGAGTCCCCCGGATACCATAACCAATGATACCGATCCGCAGGGTATCCCCATCGTTTTTAAAAGGGAGGTATTCCTTTTCATCAGCGCTCATATTGAGCTCTTTGGCCAGTTTATGGCTGCGGAGGTGGTCCTGTTTTGTTTTTCTCCAGGTCCCATATGCCATGGCACCCAGTACGGGTACGGTGGCCAAACCTTTGATAACATCTCTGCGGTTCATCTTGTTACCGCCGGTGTCTTTTTCTTTATCACTCATATCAGTACTCTATTTCTTATTGAACAGAAAGCGGTCCATGCCTATAATTTTCCAGGTTGGAAACAGCATAATTACCCAGAGGGTAAGTAGTTCAATGAGGTTTTTATTGACCCAGAGGTAGCTTCCCTCGGTGGGCATGGCAAAGTTCACCCCTATGATAGCTGGATGGGAGAGGTAGTAGAAGGCCAGAAGTACAATCCCGGCGATGGATGCAATTCTCGTGAAAAGACCTACTATCAGACCAGCTCCAATAAGGATCAGTCCCCACATATTCAGAAAATCCATCACATTCAGCAAAGCCGGGTTTCCGGCAATGGATTGGAACATCCCCTCGAATAGTCCTTTGGAGTCCATCAGGTATCCCATGGATGACCAGTTTGGATTTAATAGTTTGACAATCCCCTCATAGAGGAAATGCCATCCAATGGCAACACGCAGGATCACCAGTGACCAGAGTTGCCATTTCGAGAAATCTGTATCTTTCATCATCTTATTTTGAAATTGCGGCAGTGCATATTAGGAACAGGCCAATTTAATTATAATTGGCCAAAAAATAGTTAGACTCGCTTTAAATTGTAGCCTGTACACAATGATTCTTATTTCTAAGTACTTACTCTGCAGGCTTCATTACGGCTAAAAACTTACCTATCAGGATGGCCATAATGATCACCAGGTAGAGTTGCCCAAATAATGCAGTTAAGGTTGAAAGTGACTTTGCCAGTGCACTGTCCGGCGTGATATCGCCGTAGCCCAGAGTGGTGAGGGTAACAAATCCATAATAAACAAAAGAGGAGTAACTCTCCTGAGCTGTCTCTATCTGCAGGAAACTTCCGGGAAGTAATAAATCCATTATCAGAAACAGGATGGAGAGGGTAAGACCGATCAGAAGATAGCTGTTTATGGCACAGAGCAGGGTGGATCCAAAGACTTCTCTGGCTCTGGCAACATGCGCCACCAGAGCAATGGTTATAACAATGAAGTACAGGGTATTGAGGGAAAAGGTGATAGAGCTGAGTGCCTGGGAATCAGGAAGTACCAGGTTCAGCAGGGTTACCAGGACAACCACTGTGCCAATAGAAACAAGAATTCGAAATGCAGCTCTGGAGAATTCGGCTGCAAAAAGCCCGGATATTGCAACAATGGCCAGCATTACCCGGACCAGATTAAGGTCTTTTATAGGAATAAGCGGAACAACAAAAATCATCATGGAGAGGGCCAGCAAAAGAATCACATTGGCAATAAGCAGTATTCGCTTTCTCTCCGGACCTGATCTGATCAGGCCCTTTTGTTCATCGGGTATCCTGGAGTTCATTTTCGCTTGAGGCTTTTGGTGATGATCAGGTGGTTTTTCTCTGAAATGCGGTGGTATTCAATATGATTGCAGAAAGCTCTGATAAGAGGCAAACCCATTCCTCCTGAATCTGAGTTAACAGGGTCCGGCGATTGTTCCATTTCGTATTCCAGGGGATTGAAGGGAATACCATCATCGACCAGTTCGATTTCAATGTTGCTTTCTCCGGTGCTCAGCCTGATATCTATAAGATGTTCCTTCTGGTCCGTAAAGGCATAGCGGATGATATTGGAAAATAATTCTTCAATGATCAGCTGAATCTGCTTGATCTCCGATTTGTGAATAGTCCCTTCCTGCTCCAAAAATACCAGATCTTTTCGGATGCGGGGGATCTCCTGTATATGAGAACGGTATGTAAAAGTGTACTCCATGCTATTGCTCTCTGATAAATTCCACCGGATTGATCCGGGCCAGGCGAAGGGTATGATAGAATACGGCAAGCCAGCTAAAAATGACCAGGATAGCTGCACAGACCGGGAAGACCCAGACCGGGATATCCACCCGGTATTTGAAATTTCGTAACCAGCGCTCCATCAAAAACAGGGAGATGGGTATGGACACAGCAGAGGAGAGAATGGCCAGCCACAGGTAGTATCTCAGCTCCGGAAGAATGATCTGATGGATCCTGGCCCCGTTGATCTTTTTCAGAGCGGCTGCTTTAATTCGTTTTTGCATAAAAAAACCGCTAAGTGCAAAAAGGCCCAGGCCGGAAATAATAATGGAGAGGATGCTGAAACTGAGTAGGAGCCTGATCTGAACCAGCTCCGACCTGTAAATATCTTCTATAAAGGAGGAAGTGAATTTGTATTCCAGAGGGTAATTGGGAAACAGTTCCTCCCAGACAGATCTTAAATGCTCCAGGGCCTTTTCCGGGCTTCCTGCCGGCAGAACAGAAAAATTCCATAACCAGGTGTATTTGGGAAATATAACCATGGGAGAGATTTCATAATCGAGCCCGGAAAGATGAAAATCTTCTACAATTCCGCTGATAGGACCCGGCCAGATAAACCCGGGGTATGGGAAGTGCAGCTCCAGCTCTCTTCCAATAAGCCCCCCGGGATCATCAGAAATCATTCTGGCTGCAGTCATATTGAGAGCAAAATACTCCGTGGAGTCGGAGGAATCATAGTGCAAAGGGAAATCCGAACCGTAGATAAGTTCGATATCATAAAACCGGAAAAATTCCTGGTCTACAGGGAACAGGAATAATTTTGTTTCTCCTTCATCAACCCCATCTATCTCGAAGGTATTGGCATCCATGGCCTGTCCGGTGGGTTCTTCCATACTGCCGGTAACATTGGCAATATGCGGACTCTCCAGCATTCGCTCTTTGAAGACCTGGAAGTTGTTCACAATTTCGCGATGAAGGTGATGGAGTTGAATGGCGTCCTTCGTGGATGCTCCCAGCTGCTGGTTCATGGCATAGCTGGTCTGACGGGAGATCAGGATCAGATTGGAAAGCAGGACGAAGGTGATGATAAATTCCAGGACAATGACCGATCTGACAAAGAGATTCTGTCCTGTCTGATCCCTTGGTACTCCGGGTTTGGAGGAGAGATGCTTTATTTGCAGAATCCGGTATAGCTTCCCGGTGGAAATCAGAGAGGTGATCAGAGCACCGGATAGGATCAATACCAACAACAAAGCCAGAGGGAGTATGACTACGGCTGGGTCGTTACCCACGAAGCTGCCTTCCTGTTTCGCGATGGCAGGGGCAATCAGAATGGTGAGCAGAATTCCAATCAAATAAGCAAGGCTTCCTATAAAAAGGCTATCGACCAGGAATTGTCTGAAGAAAACAGATCTCCCGGCTCCCATTTGCCACTGGATTACAAGTTTTTGTATCTGCAGCTGACTTTTGCTGTATGAAAGTAGCGTGAAGTTGAACCAGGCAAGGATAAAAACAAGCATGCCGGCAACCATCACTATTAGAACGGTCCGGAACCTCACGTTGGTTTGGATCTCTCTGGCCTTATGGGAACGCAGATGAATCTCAGAAACTGCTTGCAGGTGCGGATCAATCTGGCTGGAATAGGACTCATCCACATGGTTCTCAATATATAGTTTCAGCTGCGCTTCCATCTCGTTCGGATCCACCGAAGGTTTGAGCTTCATATAGGCCCAGGCAGTTCCCTCGTATTCAACCGGGTTTTCAAAAGAGGTGAGGGCCGATATCTTGAAATGAGAGTTTACAGGAAAATCTTTGATGACAGCTGTTATGGTATAGGTGACAGGATCCACGCCGAACTGATGTACCAGGTCCATGGAGCTACCCACCGGGTTCTCGTCGCCAAAAAACTTTCTTGCTGTCGTTTCAGTCAGTACCAGGGTGAATGGCTCGGACAAGAGATTCTCAGAACTTCCCAGAACTACCTCCGGCTTAAAGATGTCTAAAAACTGCGGATCGCAACTATAAGCGTAATCTTCGTAGAATGATCGGTCGCCAATACGGAAGGCTGCTTTTCTGAAAGGTGCAATTCGTCCAAGTGCCTCGATCCCCGAGATCATCTCAGTAAAGGCGATCTGATTCAGAGCGCTTCCGTGCAGGATCCTGGCTGTATGACGGTAGAATCCTTCATAATCTTCTTCAAAGCTGAGCCGGTAGATCTGTTCCCTGTCCGGATAACTTCTGTCGAAGGTGAGGTGCCAGGCGGACCATTGAAATGTGGCCAGGAAAGTGCTTATTCCAACGGCCAGTCCGATCACCACAAAAATGGCATAAAGAAGGTTTTTTTTGAGGCTGCGTATGGTTAGTAAGAGGTACTTCCCTGTCATAGTCGAATCATGGCTGAAGCAAATATAGCGATTCGGGCCGCATTCATGCCAGCAGTTCGGGCTTAATTTTCCCCAAGATATTCCCTTACCGCTTTCATGGCATCCATGGCCTCCCCCAGGATCATGTGGAAGCTTATAAATGCATGAATCATTCCACTGTATTCCAGGTACTCTACCCTGACGCCGGCTGCTTCCAGTTTTTCTGCATATTCCCTTTCGCTGTCCCGGAGCGGATCACACTCAGCCGCGATTATAAGGGCGGGGGCAAGATCCCCCGAAAGCTCTGCCTCCAGAGGAGAGAGGTAAGGATCCAGGTCACTACCTTCGCTGCCCTTATAAGCGCTTCTTGCTTTTTGGAGAAATCCTTCGCTCAACACATAACTTCGCTCCGGATCCTTTAAAAAATAAGTAAGGGATGGATAATCGGTCTCCACAAAAGTAACGGCAGGGTAGAAGAGGACCTGGCGGAAGGGCTGTGGGGTCTGATTATCCCGGCATAGCAGTGTAAGCACGGTGGCAAGATTGCCTCCTGCGCTATCTCCCGCCACTGAAATCCGGGCTGTATCGACACCCAGTAGGGACCCATTTTGCTGCATCCACTGGAATACGGCATAACAGTCGTTGACAGCGGCCGGGAAAGGATGCTCCGGAGCGAGCCTGTAATCTACCGATACGATGATCTGCCCTGTTACCCGGGCCAGCTTGCTGACCATGACGTGATATTGTTCCACACTTCCCAGCATAAAACCGCCCCCATGGAAAAACAGGATGGCCGGCTGTTGTTCCCTGCAGACTTCTTCTGGTGGGGTAGTAGATCCTGACAGGTACTTTCAGGTCATTAAAAAAGAGTACCGTGTCCACCAGCTTTTTCTGAGGAGCAGTAAATATGCGCTGCAACCAGGGGGCAGGTTCTTTCAGCGTACTATCCTTCATGGCCTGGTTTATTCTATTCAGGATCGTTAGGGCAGCCGGCTTCAGATAGGTACCTGGTTCGGCCGTTGCACATTTCTCCTTTTTTCTGTCCGTTTTAGGAACATACTTCTCCGGATCCTCCGTGTAGCAAGAGAGAACAGTAGAAGCAGAAAAACAGATATAAATGCCTTTTTCATTTGAGATCTATTCCGAAACCGCAATCAGCCGGCCGGCTGTCCTCAGGATCAACATCCCTTCACTGATCCCCGGAGTGACCAGAGAGACCTCTCCCAGAGGGATTTTTTTCAGGAGTTGATATTCTCTGCCGGCCCTGGCAATGTAAAGATCCCCATCCTCAGAAAGCATATAAAGCTTCCCGTCAGAAGCTACGGGTGAGGCAATAAAACTGGAAGGATTCACTGTCTCTTTATATATGATTTCTCCGCTTCTCGGATCAAAGCAGCTCAGATTTCCGTTCCACCTGAGTCGATAGAGCAGATTGTCATAAACCAGGACAGAGGTCATATAGGCTCCCTGCCGGTTATAATACCAGGCAAACCCGTCGCCCGGGGAACTCTCCGATTCCGGATAAGGTATTTCACCCCTGACCTCGTTCTTTACGGCCATCAATGGGGCCAGGGCGCCATGGGCACTATTGAAGAAAATCAGATCTTTCCATACAATAGGGGTAGGAACCGGAATATCGCCTCCTCCGGACATGCGCCATATCTCCTCGCCGGTGTGGAGATTGTAGGCGCCCCGGTGTTTGAACCCATTTACCACCACGCAGGGCTGGCTTCCATCAAAATAAATATTGGGAGTACACCAGTTGGTAATCTCGTCTCGCTCCTGCCTCCATAGGGTTTCCCCTGAGTGGAGGTCCAGTACTGCCACAAACGCAGTGTTCAGGGCATCGGCCTGGATGATCACTTTGTCCTGGAAAATTAAGGGTGAGCTGCTGAATTCCCATTCGGCCGATTCAACCAAATTCCACGCGGATAGAATCAGGCCAAAATCGCGTTTCCACAGCAGTTTCCCGTCCACGTCGTAACAATAGAGTCCTTCAGATCCGAAAAAAACGATTATATGCCTGCCATCCGTGGCTACAGTGGTATTGGCGTGGGAAGATTTTGGATGCCGTTTCACTTTTGGAATTCCCCGGGTTGCCTCCTGTTCCCAGAGGAGTTTGCCAGAATTCCTGTCAATGCAGAAGACTTTCCATACATGTTCGGAGGAGTCCATGATAGGAGCAATGTCTCCATACATGCCAGGCAGGTATCCCTCTTTGTCCTCCTCGGAGATGGCCGAAGTTATAAACACTCTGTTATTCCAGATAACCGGGCAGGAGAGGCCCAGGCCGGGAATTTCAATGTTCCATTTCACATGATAGGAGGATTCTACGTTGAAACTGTCCGGAAGAAAAGCATTATCCAGATAACCCGAAGCAAAATATCCACGGTAAGAAGGCCATTGCCTGTTAGACTCCATGGCTTCAAAAAACGCATCCGGGGAATCAATATGCTCACCCAGAAGGGATTGGGCGCCGGAATCCAGGATGAATGTCACAGCAATCATTAGATGAAGCAGGAGTTGACGGACAGGGAATTTCATGGGATATAGGATTTGTTTATACTTATAAAGTTATGATATTTTAAAAATATGGTAACTTTGGCTGTGCAGGTGAAATTGATCCAACCTTCTGTAGAGATTCTGAATGTCAGGATAGATGAACCCATTACCACTGCTACTGATCTGATTCTGGCAGCTATCTGTTTATATGCATTTTTCAGAATCCGCAAACTGGAAGGCACCGGGAGGGTAAAATGGTATTTCAAATACTATTTTTTTACGCTCGGACTGGGAGCTATGTTTGGAGGGATCTTTGGTCATGCTTTTCAATACAGACTTTCTGAAGAGTGGAAACTGGTATCCTGGGTCCTGACCCTTGGTTCCGTGGCACTTATGGCTCATGCCTTGCTGGAGGTGGCCAGGCCGCTTGTTAAACCTGTGATCACCCGGTGGGTCTCCAGGATTACCATGCTGGTTTTCGTGATCGCTCTTTTATATACCCTGTGGACCCTGGCGTTCTCGCCGGTAAAGTACTATACCATATTTGGAATGCTGATGGTAGTGGGTTCTCTCAGTTACTATATCTATCGCAAGACAGAGAGCAGAGCAATGCTTATTTTGATGGGAGCAGTGGGAGTTGGTTTTCTATCTGCGATCATCTTTAGCTTTGAATGGGGATTTAAGTCCCTGGTTCAATCACCAGGATATCAGCCATGTTATTTTGAGCTTCAGCGCCTTCAGCCTTTACAAAGGAGCAGCCCTGGTCATGGATGGGGCCATACTCGGCCCCTGATCCTTTCTCAGCTGAACTAAATTTCTTATTTTCCTGCGATAGAATCCTAATCCGGACGCATGGGCAGAGTTACTTTAGTTCTGATAATCGTTATTTCCAGTCTTTTTGACGAAACCGTCGCACAGCGCTCTATCATCGCCTTTCCCTTGTCCTCAGTACCAATAATCGATGGAATTCATGAACCGGATAAATGGATGGGAGCTGATTCGGCAAGCGGTTTTTTCCAGATGGCACCGCTCCCGGGTGCGCTTTCTACCCAACATACCCTGGCATATATAGGGTACGACAGTGTTGCGTATCTATATCAGCGTACTCCTGTATCAGGAAACGGAGGTGCTGGCCAAGGTCATGAACAGGGATGTGATCACCAAAGGAGATGACGGCTTTGCCCTACTTATTGATCCCTACAACGACAATCGCTCCGGCTATGGATTCTGGAGCAATCCGCTGGGGACCCAGACCGATTTCAGAATCAACGACGATGGCAGAAGCGTAGATGCGAACTGGGATACAGAGTGGCAGTTACAGCATCCAGTGTGCATGACGGGGGTGGGCCCTGGAAATGGCCATTCCGTTCAAGAGTCTCCGATTCAAGCCAGGATAGCGATACCTGGGGAGTCAATTTTGGCAGGGTAATCCTGAACAATCTGGAAACCAGTCTACTGGTCAGGCACCTTCAGTGATGATTTCAGAATCTCTCAGGGTGGAAAACTGAAGGGTTTAGGGTTCCCTGATTCCCAAAGCAAGCTTACGCTTTTCCCTTATGCTTCACTAAGTTATGAGAACAACGAATTTACTGGGGTCACGGAATAAGACTGAGGCCCGATGTGGGAGGCGATCTGAAATGGCAGATTTCGCCCAATATGACTGCGGATGGCACCATCAATCCCGACTTTGCTACGGTGGAGGCAGATCAGGAACAGATCAACCTGACCCGCTATGAATTGAACTATCCCGAAAAGCGGCTCTTTTTCCAGGAGGGAAACGAGATGTATGGAACACGCATCAAAACCTTTTATTCCACGCAGGATCCAGGACATCATGTATGGGGCCAAGCTGAACGGTAAGGCCGGTAAATACAATTTCAATGCCATGAACGTGCGCACACTTCAAATGGATGATGAGGATGAACCACCCTCCTTTTTTCACCACAGCCACGTGCTTAAACGCGATTTCCTGGAATCCAGTTCAGTGGGTCTCACTGCAGTGGATAAACGCAACGATTCCAGCTATGTAACATCCTTCAGTGGCGACTATGTCCTAAACCTGGGGGAGACCTGGAAACTCACAGGGCAATTTGTGGCCAGTGCTGCCGGGCGATCTGCTTTCCCATTCCGCCTGGTTTGTTCGATTTGCTAAGGAAAGACAACTTCTACCACATGCATGTGCGCTACACCGAGCTGGGTGAGAATTTCCGTGAAAATGTGAACCAGACCGGGTATGTGGTGGATGACGACCGCCGGGAGGTGGACAGCGACCTGAGTTATCGCTGGTGGATCCAGAACAAGGTATTCCGCTATATCGAGGTGGAGACGAGGAACAATGTATTCTGGGCCAGGACCACCGGAGTGCTGCGAAGCTGGAACATAAACGAGTCCGTTGAGTTTTATCTTCAAAACCGTTTCTCTCTTAACTACAGCTATAACAACGAATATAAGCTGTTTGAAAAGAATTATTACAACCACCGCCACTCCATTGACCTGGGCTATAATACTGCTGAATGGAGTTTTGCCTCTGCGGGCTATTCTTTCGGCCATAATTTTGATCGGGATTTCCAGCGTTATTCGCTGGGCGGCAGGATGAAGATTACGGATAAAATGGCTGTGGAGTATAGTGGAGACCTGATTAAAATTTTCCCCTGATGAGGAGAATCTCTCCACCCTGATCAATGTGCTTTCAGTCAACTACAACTTTACCAATGATCTATGGATGAAGCTATTTGCACAGAATAGCACCAGTACCAGTAAGCTCTATTTTTACGGTTTGGCCGGCTGGCGATTCAGGCCACCTTTCGGGGCTATCTATCTGATCTATTCCCACGACCAGGAGGCAGAGCTTATGGGCGATCTGGCCAGGGCCGATGCACTTTTTCTTAAGTTCACGCTTCCAATTCCGTAATTCGCTAATTCTTCCTTAACTTGATAGGGAACTTTAAAACCCTACAATCATGAATCGCTCAGCAACATGCCGAAGAGCTTTTTCTTTCCGGATACAATTGTGCCCAATCGGTCTTACTGTCTTCGCAGATGACCTGAAATTCAGCAAAGAACTGGCCCAGAAACTGGCTGCCGGATTCGGCGGGGGAATGGGCAAGCAGCAGGAGACCTGCGGTGCTGTAACAGGAGCCATTATGGTATCTGGGATTGCTGAAAGGTGAGGAGGTGAACAACAATGAAGAATTAAAGGCTGCTGCCTACGGTAGCGTAAAAGAGTTAAGCCGCGATTTCATAGCCGCTTACAAGACCACACAATGCAGGGAATTGATCGGCTGTGATCTGAACACCCCTGAAGGATCAGGAAAATTCAAGGAGGAGAAGATCATGGAAAATGTCTGTGCCCCCTGCGTAAGAAAGGCGGTGGAGATCGTGGAAAATCTCACCGCCTGATCCTGTGCTTCAGTTCAACTACTGTTCCGTTTTAAGAGGATTCTCCGCTTCCTTGTAGAATCGCTGTTGCAGTTGCGTGGCAGCATCGTTTTTTTTCAGAAAGCTGATCAGTTCGGCCAATTGTCCGGCCTGACTATTCAGGCTAAGATTCCCTATCTCTTTACTGGGGGAAGAGCCATCTCCGGCATAATGGTTGGGAAAGCTGGCATACCACCAGATCCCGGTGTACCCATAGGGAATCTCCAATCTGGCCTGGTCCCTTCCTGACTGGGAACTCCCTCTGTCTGCATGAACCAGATCCGGTCGAATGGCATATACCTCGGAGCTCTCCACTTCATCGGCGTGGCCCCCATAGTCAGTTTTGCGCATCATTTTCAAATCTTTATCCATAGCCGAATCATCCGGTCGGAAGAATACCACCGTATAGTCCTTCTGCTCTGCAAGTTGTGCCTGACAGAAATAGGAAAAGAGGTTGTTATTGCCGCCGTGGCCATTGACGATGATAATTTTTTTGATTCCGTTCCGCGCCATCTCCTCACAGGTCTCCTCCAGCATCTTCCAGACCAGTTCCGTGCTGTAGGCAACTGTTCCGGGTTGGTGCCTGGCTTCAAAAATCTGTCCGAAATAAAATTCCGGAAAAACCAGGGCATATTCCAGCTCAGCGGCCCGGGAGGAGATCTCTCGTGCCAGGATCATATCGGTCGAAAGTGGAAGATGCGGTCCATGTTTCTCCATGATGCCAGCCGGTAGAATGCAAATGCCTTTTGAGAGTTCAACGGCCTTTACAAAATCCGGGTGAAGTAAGTTCGTTCCACAGGTAGGGAAGTTTTCCCTTATCGGCATCCTGAGGCAGAGCAGTGGAGGTAAGCATGCTCAAAAGAGCGAGGGCAAAGAGCCCATGTTTTAGTTTCATAGTCCTGGATTAAGTTATTTGTAGTTAGCCAGGCTAATGTATCGAATTTATCGGGATATCCACCGCGTCCTCCAGATCATTCATGGCATTGATCAATCTCAATTTCTGGTAACCGGCCAGGTCTCCGGGTGTGATCCTGCTCTCAAAGATCTTTCTCTTCTGAATCAGCGATGCCCGCATGGTCCCTGGCAACAGGGGGGTGTCGGGGGTCACCCACTTCTCTCCGCTCCACAGTACCACATTTGCATAGAAGCTGTCAGAAATGCAATCGTTTTTTACAATCAGGATGTCATCGCAATCCTCCCGTTGCCGGTACAATTTTTCCAGCTCTTCCCGGTCTTCCTCCTTGTATCCATACTCGATGTCATCTGAATAAACCAGTTTGAGCGATCCAATCAGGCGGAATTGATAGGCTTCATATTCCACGAGTTCTATTTCTTTCTCATAGAGCACCCGGCATTTGAAGATCCCCTGTTCCAATCCATGGGGGATCCGGACCACCTCGGTGAGCAGGGGATGTTTTTTTAAACCAAGTGCTTTCGAGCGGGTTCGTTCAAAACGTTCCTGGTGGAATTCCGGATTTAGCAGCTCTCCGTTTCGAAGCTGTATGGTTTCAATATACCGGGACATATACCTTATTTAGCAGTTCATTATATTCCTTCTCCCAGTCACTTTTAAAAGTGATCCCTCCGCCACTCTTGAATACCAGCCCGTCTTCCTGCTTCTCTATATATCTTATGGCCACAGCCGAATCCAGGTTCTGCCCGTCAAAGTAGCCAAAAACTCCCGTGTAAAAGCCCCGTTCATAAGCCTCCACTTCCTTAATAATCTCGAGGGTCTTTTTTTTCGGGGCACCGCAGATGGATCCTGCAGGTAGTAAAGCGAACAGGATATCGCCCAGATTCCCTTTGAAATCTGCCGCTAACTTTCCGCTTATTTCAGAACTCATCTGTAATAGTTCTCCCTGGTGGGTCTTTAGTTTCTCAATATATTTAAAGCGCTTCACCCGCACCTGGCTGGCAACGGTACTCAGGTCGTTCCGGATCAGATCCACGATGGTGTTGTGTTCCGCATCTTCTTTAGGATCGGATGCCAGCAGCCTGTGGGCTCCCGGAATAGCGGCATCCATGGTGCCCTTCATGGGATTGGAGGAGATCGTACGTGCCCTTTATCCTGATGAAGCGCTCCGGACTGAACACGACCAGTTTATCCTTCAGGTACAGTTTAAAGGGGGCCCTGCTCCCTGTAAATATTTCAGACAAGCGTGTAATTGCTCTTCACCGGTGTGGGCATGGTCAGGTTCAGGAGGAAGGAATTTCCATAAAGGATCTGGTCCAGTACCTGCTTAAAGGCCCGATGATACTGTTGCGGATCGGGTGGCATTTGAACTCAGCTGGAAGGGGGGTCCCTTGCTTTCCCCAGGCTATGATTCACCATCCCCGGCATATCCAGAAAGAACCCAGCTGCTGCCGCTTTCTCGGGGGTGCTTACCAGGTTCTCTTCTCCACTAAAACTGATCAGAAAAACAAAAGGGCTTTCCCTGGCTGCAAGATCATTGATCTTCCGGATAGCTCTCTGACTGCTTAATAGGTCCATTCGGCTTTCATTAGGAGGATTCTGTTTCCAGTCCAGTGCGCTGCGGGCAATACTGGTGGCATGGCTGTCAATGGTGCCCAATACAGGCCAGAATTCCAGGTGGGTTTTGCTGCTTTCAATGGATTCAGTCATCCCTTCCATAATACGATCGTAATGTTGTTTTTCAAGCTCACGGGATAAAGTTCTGTATTCCTTGTGTTTGGCCTTCATTTTTGCCGCTGTCTGCAGATTGGCCTCGTCAAAAACCACCATGCGACGTCTTAACTGCTTTTCAATCTTCTCATGATACTCCCTCAGTTCCTTTTTTACCCTGTTCAGAGAAATCGTACTCTTTCAGGGACCATTGCTCGGCCCTGGCAGCCATGTTCCCGAAATGATATCTGCAATCTTCTCAAATTCATTGAGCGAATACAAGTAGCTGGAAAGACTCGTTCATCTGATCTTGTTCATCGATTCCCTGTTGATTTTCAGGAAGTACTACTTGATGGAATCGGACAGAAAATTCACCTCCTGCTCATGATTATAAATCATTCCCAGGTGGACGGCATCTTTTTCCAGGAAGGGATACCGGATCAGAGAAAACATGGTCCGTACAATCATCCCCATACGGATGATCTCCTGTTTGGCCAGGTTCAGTGCCAGGCAGGGGTGGCAGTAAGTCCCTGGTCCAGGTAAAGGGTTCGGAAGGCCTTTTCATTAATTATCCTTGGGCTTTTCCTGCTATCCATCCACCAATCGGGCCACCTGTGGAGAAACGGGAAGAACCACCAGCATTAAGACCCCGTTAATAAGTGTATGGGCATTGGCAATGAGTCTGGGCAAGGGAGGCCTCCGGCGTAAGTTGCTCCAGCAATTGCCGAGCTGGAACCGTCCAAGCTGCAAAAATGATAACGGAGATCAGCTTGATCAATCAGGAAAGCCAGAGCCACCTTTTTCGCCTCTCTGTCACGTCTTCATGCTGGCCAGCAGGGCAGTTACCGGA
Source organism: uncultured Bacteroidales bacterium (assembly GCA_963792395.1). Classification (GTDB taxonomy): domain Bacteria; phylum Bacteroidota; class Bacteroidia; order Bacteroidales. The sequence continues at coordinate 197,290 of CAWBWE010000008.1, read as the reverse complement.
GTTCCCAGGTTGGACCCAAGCAGCAGTGGAATGCAAGCATCCAGGGAAAGCAAGCCCTGAGATGCCAGAACAATCATGATTCCCATAAACGCACTGCTCGATCTGGATCAAGGCAGTAAACACGGCACCCACCAGGATGCCAAGCAGGGGACTTTCCAGTCTGAGCAGCAGATCAATAAAAGGCGCATAGTCTCTGAGTGGAGCCATGGCGTCGGACATGATCTCCAGACCGAAAAACAGGAGTCCAAACCGAAAAGGGAAGATCCCACTGCCCGATTTTTTCCTTCTTTGAAAAGGTCTGGATGAAAAAGCCCACCGCCACCAGCAGCAGGCTGTATTCCGTGATTTTAAAGGCAATCATCTGTGCAGTTATGGTGGTGCCGATGGCGGCACCCAGCAGAACCGGAATGGTTTGCCTGAACTTAATCAGATTGGCATTTACAAAGCTTACCAGCATCACCGATGTGGCACTGCTGCTCTGGATAATAGTGGTAACCAGGGTCCCGATACCAGCACCCACAATCCTGTTCCGGGTGACATTTTCAAGGATGGACCGCAATCTTTCGCCAGCCGATTGCTGCATCCCTTCACTCATGGAATGCATTCCGAACAGGAACAGATCCCAGACCTCCAAAAAGCTGATCAGCAGTATCCATATCCAGTTCTTCCGGCGGCTTTCGCCGTAAAAATAAGCTCATTATCGGGAAATCCTTCTTCAATCCTGGCAGAGATCTGGTAAGTTCCAGGTTTAGAGCCCAGAGTGAGGGTTGTTCTGGCCAGCCCGGAGGAGTCCGTGATAGAAAGCAGGTGGCTCAGACGGGCATCATTTTCCTGCCTGGATGGCACAATCAGGCGGAAGGCAACTTCAATTCCGGGAATGGGGCGATCCGACGCATCCCTGACAACTACCTCCAGCGGTGATGCCAGGGGTTTGCCGCAAATTCCCGTGACCTCCAGGGGAGAGGAAGACCCGGGTGAAAGAGTCCACGGGGGAAGCCCCAGTTCTTTCTGGACAATAAGAGAATCCTGAGCATCAAGGGGGGCTGCCAGAAGTAAAAGACAAATGCTATGTATCAGAAGTCTGCTCAAGACCAGGAATTGGGTCTTTAAATATACGAAACCTTGTCTATTGGGTTTCGTACCAATAGGAGGCAAACCAAATAAGAGGGGTTCATGAAGAGAATATTATTCATGCCGATACTGTGGGTGTTGGCTCTGACACCCTCCTGGTCCCAGGAAATGGGGCTGAAGGTGAATAAGGAATTTGGAAATCTCGGGGCATATGTGGGGGGTGCGAAATTCTCCCCCTTCCGGAATTACTTTGCCTACAGCCTTGGAAACAACACCCTTAGAATTTTCGACCGGAACTGGGAGGCCGTTCTGGAGCACCAGGGAAATCCTGAGGCAGGCAGCGGGATCTTAGCATTTTCGCCAGACGAGAAGTATCTGGCATATGGCCGGTACCGGGGCAAGAATGACATTGCGATTATCAGGCTGAATGACATGAAAGTGGTGCAGGTGCTCAATCAGCACTCTTTTTTTATCAATCATCTCCAGTTCAGTCACGATGGAAAATGGTTGTCTTCCTGCTCCCATGATGGTCAGATGATCCTTTGGAAAAACACCGATGATCTCTATGTGTTCCGCCAGCTTGTGGATGAGTTTGACTCCTATCTGTATCAATCCAGCTTTAGCTTTGATGACCGTTTTCTGGTAAGCGGTGACACCTACGGCAAGATATTAATCCTTCAGAATACCGGAGAAGAGTACGAAGCCTTTCAGCGTATGAATTTCAGAAAACACGGAATAGAAGGAGTGGTTTTTCATCCGGAGGAATATGCCTTCATCACTGGATCTTCAAACGGTCTCAGGAGGTACCGCCTGGCTGGGAAAACCTTTGCGTTAAGTGATTCAAGCAGCCGGGAAGCTTATATCAGAAACCCCATCAGCATGAGCCTGGATGGGAACTACCTGGCTTTTGGTCAGTCCCGGAAGGCTGTGATCTCCAGGGTGACAGCGGATTCTATTTTCCCGGTGGATTTTGTCTACCGGCACATGGAGGAGGTTCTGGGAGCCTCCTTTTCAGAAGACGGCGAGTTTCTGGTCACCTATGGCATGGATCAGCAGCTGATCATCTGGGAGGTGGACCCGGTTATACCTTCCGGCAGATCCCGGGTCGTGTCCTGGCTAAATTCGGATCTTTCCCTGGCCCAGCGACGGTCCCTGACCCCCTCTGCAGTTCAGGAAATCATCGGGGAGGTGAAGCGCGCTGAGACCCTTCCAAGAGATGAATTTGAGACTTCGGAAGAGTACCAGGCGCGGGTTGCCAGGCTGGCTGACTGGTGTTTGATGAAATTGCAGTCTGCCATGGAAAAACACTATTCCGTCCGGTCCGGATCGGGAAGCGTGGAAATTCCCCTGCAGGGACTGGTGGGTTACAATGCGGATCTGCAGATCTATAAGCTCAGGTTTATGGAGACGGAAGCGGGAGTGGAGATTCCGGTTTCAGCCGCCCGAAAATTCAAAGAGCAGTGGTCCAGGGCATACATCCGGGCCAGCAAATCCCGGAGCGGAAGCAACGGGAGCTACAGGTACAGCTCCTTTGAGCTTTACAATCCGGCCGACAGAAGCTTCTATCCGGTAACGCCCCTGGAGAACCCCTTTCACCAGGAGAAGGAAAGGGAAATGCTCCGCTCTGAGTTCGGGACCGTGTCTGCCCCGGCCGGCCGGCAGGATTCCACCGGTGGAACCACTTATGCCCTCCTGTTTGCCTCCAATGTGTATGATTACTATGCTGATCTGGTTAACCCGGTATTGGATGCCCAGACCATTGCCACGGAGATGAGCGAGAGTTACGGAGTGAAAGCGGAGGTAGTCCTGAATCCTACCCTGTCTGAAACGGCCGGGGTGATCAGGGAGTATGCCTCAAAGTCTTATAAACCCGAGGACAACCTGATGATCTTTTTTGCGGGCCATGGGATCTATGACGAGGTCTTCCGGGAAGGGTATGTGATTTCAAAAGATTCAAAAATGGATGATCTGGGAAAAACCTCCTACCTGTCTCATTCCAACCTGCGAACGATGATCAACAACATTGATTGCCCTCATATCTTCCTGGTGATGGATGTCTGTTTCGGGGGAACCTTTGATCCCCATATGGCAGCCGCACACCGTGGAACAGCTGTAGAGTATGCAGATATCAGCACCGACGAGTTTGTGGCGCGAAAATTAAAATATAAAACAAGGCTCTATCTGACCTCCGGGGGAAAAGAGTATGTGCCCGATGGAAGACCGGGCTTCCATTCGCCCTTTGCCCGCCGGTTTATTGAATCTCTTCGCCATTACGGAGGAGACGATGGAGTGCTGACCACCTCGGAGATCCTTCAGTTTGTGGAAAAGGTAGATCCCCAGCCCCGTTTCGGCGAATTTGGAGACAATGAGCCGGGAAGTGATTTTATCCTGGTGATAAAGTAGGGTTCCCTTATGGGGAATTCTATCACCTCAAGCACAGTGCCTGCCCTTAATTCTATTTTTTCAAAATCTGACCAGCTGATATTCTCCATATTCTAAACTAAATAAAAACAAAGTTACATTACTCATGCTTTAATGCTTCCACTGGATTTTTTGTTGCTGCCTGCCAGCTTAGCCAACTCACAGTTACCAGTGCAATTACCATGATCAATAGTCCGCATAGTGCAAAAATCCACCAACTCAGATGGGTTTTATAGGCAAAGTTTTCGAGCCATTTATGCATGGAGTAATAGCTCAGGGGGACTGCTATTACAAAAGCAATAGCTACCCTGCCAATAAAGTCTTTGTTTAACATGACTAATATTCTATAGTTACTGGCACCATTTACTTTTCGGATCCCAATCTCTTTGATTCGTCTGTTCATCGATAACACAGTCAATGTAAACAGCCCCATACTGGCAATTACAATGGCCAGTAAAGAAAACATATCCATGGCATTTGCCAGATTTTCATCATCCTGATACAATTCGCGGATTTGATCGTTTACAAAGTTTATTTCCAGGGGGTAGTCTGGAACAAATTTGTCCCATACTACTTCAATATTTGATAATGTCGAGGATACAGCCGGATCTATCCGGATAATGATTTCGCTCCAAAAAATGGGGTTCAGCTGGTAAAATATGGGACCAATAGCCGGAATGCAATGATCTGAAGTTGTAGTCCTCAACCACACCGACTATGGGACCATAAAATCCCCATACTTCTATCACCTTTCCAAGGGGATCGGTAAATCCCATCTCTTGTACGGCGCTTTCATTAACCATATAGGCACATTGCCGGCTTTCCCAGTTTACGAGGTCATTTGGAAATTCCCGGCTAAAGGCACGGCCTTGATTTACTCTGAGCCCCAGTGTTCGGAAATAGTCATATGAGATAGATTCCCAACTCATCAAAACATTCTTTTCTTCAGGTTTTCCATCCCAGCTAACCTGATCATCCCCGCTGGAAAATGCCAGTGAGGGGGATGAAGAGGAAAGCGTAGCATCCATTATTCCGGGAAATTTCTTCAATTCCTGGGCAAATAACTCAAATTTATCCCCGTTGATCCCTTCATCCAGATGCATGTTAAGCGGGATGGTAATCAGCTCATTTTTTGCATAACCGGTCTCCTGCCTGAGCATATGGTGGGTTTGTCTGTGCATTACAATGGTCGACACTGTTAATACAATGCATAGAGTAAACTGCGCAATCACCAGCAGCCTGACCATCGTTATCTCACCTTTTCTGGAGGAAGCCTTGTTGTTTAACAGTCTGACAGGTTTCTGGGCGGAAAGAATGAGAGCAGGATATATTCCTGAAAGAATTGCTGCAAAAACTACAATGGAACACAGCAACAATATCAATTTAAAATTGAACAGAACAATCTCTGGCAGAAAAGAGAAGTGGGGGGCAATCAGATTCTGGTATAAAGCAAAGAGAAGGATTGCACTTAGTGTACTTAAGAGCATCAGGAATATCACTTCTCGGTAATGCTCCAGGAATAAGACTCTCCTTGAAGCGCCGAAAACCTTCTTTATACCGGTTCCCCGAATTCGCAGGGCAGCTGTACCCAGATAAAGAAACAGGAAGTTTACGATGGATATGCACAGGGTAAGCAGGGCCACTACGAGTAAAATCCTGAGATAGCTCACATTGGCGCTTGCTTTGGGTTCCCAGGTCAGATCTCTGTTTACATGTATATTGCCTATAGCCTGGAAGAGAAGATTTATCTTTCGATCACTTATATACCTGTCAATAAAGTTCTCTGTTTTTCCTGATAAGTCTTCAATACCGGAATTTTCATTCAGCAGAATAAAGGTGTGTATGTCGCTTTCGTATTCCCAGCTGGGTTCTATCCAGATTTGTGTAAGTTTTGATATCTGGGCCAAGGGTAGTACCAGGTCTCCGGAAAAATTAGAATTGCTCTTAAAATCCTGAAAGACTCCTGTGACTGTAAATTCCTTATCCTGACCAATGCGGAGAACTTCTCCCATAGGGTCCTGCTTTCCAAAATATTTCCTTGCGGCCTTTTGCGAAATTACAAGCGAGTAGGGCGAAACCAGACAATCGCTGCTTTTCCCTTTAATTAGTGGAAAAGAGAAAAAATCAAAAAATTCAGGGTCGGCAAATATGGCTGTTCTCTCATTAGAGTTGTTTTCGCCAGCAGCACACGAAAGGTATCCACAGAAGAAACTGACCCTGGAGGCTTCTTCAATTTCCGGATAGTTAGTTTTCAAAGACTGGGCGAGCGGTCCGAAGGTGACACTGTTCAGGCTTTCCCCCTCTTTTTGGATTACCCGAAATATTCGTTCGGAGTTGGGACTTTCATAATCGTAATGATACTCCTGATAAATATAGCTGACGATAATTCCAGCCGAGACCAGCCCCAGAGCCATGCAACTTATATGGATAATAGTAAGGAGGAAGTTCTTCTTTACGGACCGGAAAACACTTGCTGCTTTTATCATTCTCTCATAGAATGGATCTGTGCCTGCTGAAACAGCAGACACAGAACTCTCAGGGTGATTTGTCCTGATTTGGATGTGATACTAATCTTCTTCCCTATGCCAGCTTTTTCTGGTAAAACAGATCCAGTATGAACCATATGATTATTGAAATAAGATAGATTACAATCCCGGTGAGTGTCGTGATCAGGGAGACTTTCAGTCCACCTGCCAAGAGGGCCGGAGAGATATCAGCAGCGGCTTCAATTGCAATAAAAGCTGAATACAGACCAACCAGCTGGCCAAGGATCCCGGTGATCATGGTAAACAATCCAATGGATTTTACATATTTCAGCTGATGACTGAAATTAGCGTTTTCCTTTGCTTTGCCGCTGGCGATGGCAACAGCAAAATAAACAGATACGGCCACAATAATGACCAATAGTATGGTTAGGATACTCATAAACAGGGATCCCCCCATTACAAACAAATCTTTCATAACTGTAAATTTTAGATGAAACTTAATTTCATTACAAATGTAGTGGGAGCAAGGCATGCGGTGCAAGGTCGAATCCGGTTCAAAACCTGCATTCTGTCGATAATGGCCCTTTCAAGTACAATTTTTTGCGATATTTGGACTGATGAGAACCTGGCACCATATCATTTTCTGGATCCTTGTTTACGGAATTCTTACAATAATATTTACCAGATGGGCTGGCGTGGCCATGGAAGCGTTTTACTATGTTTCCCTTTTGATGCCAGTCATCATTGGTACCTCCTATTTCTTTAACTACGTCCTGGTACCCCGCTACCTTTTCAAGCGAAGGTTCTTTCTTTTTGGCCTGTATTCCTTCTATATGTTGGTGGTTTCGCTCTGTCTGGAGATGGTGTCAGGTATTCTTGCCTTTTTGGTAATTGCACATTATGGTATCGATGAAAATGGGATGCTTATTACCGATGTTTTTATCATGGGCGGCACCCTCTATTTTGTAGTGCTGCTAATGTCCTTTATCCTGCTTATAAAGCACTACTTCGTGGATCAGCAGGCCATTGACAATCTGGAGGAAAAGCAAGCGATACTTGACCAGGGATACTTCACCGTTCGTTCAAACAGGCAAACAGCAAATATCAAATTCGAGGAATTGCTCTACCTGGAGAGTCTGGCAGACTATATTGAATTTCATCTTGTCGATGGCTCCACGATCACTTCCAAAGAAAAGATTAGCCATATGGAGCTTAGCCTGCCTGAGGGATTTCTCCGGATCCATCGCTCCTTTATTGTAAACAGACCCAAGATTTCCTCCTTTTCCAGGGATTTCGTAATGATAGGGGAGAAGGCGCTCCCCATAAGCCGAAGTTACAAGCAAAAGACCCTGAGTAAACTGAATGGGAATTAAGCGACCACAAATCACTCATCAAGTGCCCGTGACTCTTCCGGATTAAGTTTTGCCATGCGGGTTACTTTCTCTTTCGTTACCGTATTGGAGGAGAGGACCAGGATACAGATCACGAACAGAATAAGTTGCTTGGAATCCTGTAAAACAATAAGACCCACCAGAGAGAAAAGAGCTGCTCCCTCAATCATGGCCCAGCGAAGAATCATGGCCGACTGAAACTGTTCAAATTTCCTGGCAAAAGAATCGCCTGCATCAATGGCCTCCATTCGTCGGGTTGACAGGGTATACCCGGCCGGAATCGCTGCCAGGAAAAATACATTAACATAGGTAAGTACATCAATTCCCTCTTTGAATTCAGGAAGCTTCATCTCATTGAGATAGACAGCCACTATAAAAAACAGAAGTAATCCTGTATTTAGCGCATAAAAGATAATTTTAAGGGCACGGTAGGCCACTTTGGGTTGAAATTTCTCTCCGATCATCATTTGTCAATTTGAATACTAATTTACTCGAATTGGATTAGAAATAAAACACCCTAATATCCAGCGGATTCGGGGTTGAATTTCCTCTTCATAAGAAATAGGCAGCCTTAATCATTGCACTGTTTCAGTGGTCCCGGTATCAGTCTCCCTATTTATATCCAATCCATCCTGAATCCATTACGCAACCCTGGCGAATCAATCTGCGTATACCTTGGGGATTTAGGGATATTCTAAGGTCAGATTAAAGAAAAACCCTGTTTCGCAAGCGAAGAATTCGAAATAGTCCAGTACAGAATGACACATAAACCAAACTGAAATGACAACTCAAAAGAAGGAACCCATAGAATTGGATTGCATAGGGATGAGGTGCCCGAGACCCATTATAGAGATTGCCAAATTGGCGCGGAAAGAACCTGGCTCCCTGCTTCATGTAAAAGCGAACGACCTTGCCTTTGAGAGCGATGTGAATGCCTGGGTAGACAATTGCGGTGCCTCGATCTTAAACCTGGAAAAAGAAGGAGATGTGATTCTTGTTCAAATTCAGTTAGCAGAATAAAACCTATAAAAGATGGAGCTTAAGATACCTGTAAAACACTATCCAGAACACGATCGGATGGATCGTCTGGAGGAGGAGATTCAAAGCCTCAGGAAACAGATTGAAGTCCAGCAAACAGATAACAAGGTCAACATCATTTGCTTCTCCCGGGAATGGGACCGGCTTTACGCTGCCTTGACTATCGCCAGCGGAGCACTGGCCCTCGGTACTCAGGTCCACCTATTCTTTACCTTCTGGGCGGTTTGTGCCCTCAAGGATCCGGATAAAAAAAGCCAGTCCGACCGGACACTGCTTCAGAAAGTTTTCGGACGATTGATGCCTGGCGGATTTGGTGCTGCCCCTATGTCCAATTATCATTCCCTGGGGCTTGGAAAGTATCTCTTTAGTAAACACATGAAGAAATCAGGTATCGATGATATAGACATATTATTTGACGATGTCGTGGAACTGGGGGCTGAGATTCATGTCTGCGATTCCTCCTCTGTCATGCTGGGGATAAGCTGTGAAGAATTGCTTGATGCGGAAAAGATCAACAAATGTGGAGTAACCACATTTCTCTCCCATGCGCTGAAAAGTAAAATGACCTTGTTTATATAATGCGGATAGCATACAGCTATAGATTAATCAGAAGGAGAAATAATAATGAATAGCAATACGGATATAATGATTACGCTTACTACCGGTAAGCAGGATAGAGGTACACGTGCAACACTGGCTCTTTCCTGGGGATGTGCAGCACTGGCCATGGGACAACATGTAAGTATGTTCCTCACTATGGATGGAACAGTATGGGCTTCAAAAGGTTCTGCGAAAGATGTGACAGTGGCTGGATTCGAGCCCCTGGAAGACTATTTTGATCAGTTCTGTGAGCTGGGAGGCGAATTACTGGTTTGTGCACCCTGTACTGAATACTACTGCTCCGTCGACAAGGATGCCATTGGAGGTGCACTGCGCGCTGAAGCAGAGCTGACTGGCTTGGCGACCATTGTATCAAAGATAGGGGACACTACGAAAACCATTACTTTCTAGGAATGGCTAATCAACCTGAAAAGAAAAATCCAAAAGAAGAGCTGGTAGATAAGCTGGTTGAATTCGTGGCAAAAGCCAAAACCCAGTCCCGGGAACATGAAAAAACCCGGGAACAAATCCACCAAGAGCTTCAGAACTGGGAGATGGACCACAAGCGGCTGCTTGATACCAATCTCAGATTGTCAAGCGTGAATGCAGAATCGGCCGAGCTGCTAGCTGAGCTTGAGTTCAAGAATCAATCCCTCGGAGAGCTAAACAGGAAACTTGCTGAAGCCAATGCAAATTCTGTGAATATGATGGTCGAGATTGAAGAGAAGAACGGTATTCTGGCAAAGACAAATAAGGAAATTGCCAGGGCAAATGCCCATGCTGCAGAGTTGATGGCCATTATCGAATCTAAAGATGAAGATATCCAGGAACTGAATAAATCCCTTTCCGGTGCCAATGCGAGAAGTGCAGATCTGGTCGCAGACGTGGAACTGAAGATGATAGAGATCAATGATTTAAATAAAATCCTGACCAAGGAGATTGAAATAAGGGAAGTAGTAGAACAGGAGCTCAGAAAATCCAATGCCACCAAAGACAAATTCTTCTCTATTATTGCACATGATCTGAGGCATCCCTTTAACAGCATCGGCAACTTTGTTACTCTCATGAGCAAGCACTCAGCTACACTGTCGAAATCGGAAATCATTTCTCTTTCCAAAGATCTAAAGGAAAATACTGACAAAACCCGGGATCTGCTGGAGAATCTCTTGCAATGGGCCCAAACCCAGCGCGGTAGCACTCCTTTCAAGCAAGAAGTCATTGTACTTACTGAAATTGCTGATGAGATTGTTTCTCTGCTTGGGAATGTGGCCAAGGAAAAGAACATCCGGATTGAATCAAATATCACATCCAAAACCCTGATTTTTGCAGACTGGCATATGGTAAGCACCATTCTGCGCAACCTGGTAAGCAACGCCATTAAATTCACCACTGAAGATGGACAGGTATCGTTGAGGGCTTCGAAAAATGAGGGGATGATTCAAATCACTGTTCATGACACTGGAGTGGGCATGAGCCAGAAGACAATTGATAAGCTTTTCAAGATTGACCAACAAATAGTTTCCAGGGGTACTGCAAACGAAAAAGGGACTGGTCTCGGCCTGATTCTGTGTAAAGAACTGGTCGAAAAGAACGGGGGGAGCATATTCGCCATGAGTGAATCAGGAAAAGGAAGCACCTTTGCATTTACCCTGCCGGAGTCGCCCTGAAGTAAGAGGTATTCCTGACTTAGTTACAAAGCTTAACAATTTCAAGATCAATAGCCTGGATCTGTTTCCTGGTTGTTATTTCCAGGACGAAATATTTGTTTGTTTTTAAAAAGCCCCGGAACCAAAGTGATTCCGGGGCTTTTTTGTGAACGAGAGAGGAGTCGAACCCCCAACCTCCTGATCCGTAGTCAGGTGCTCTATCCAGTTGAGCTACTCGTCCAGCATTTCAGTGGCTTTTCTTACAAAAGCGAGTGCAAATTTAAGCAATTTCCCATAATTGCAAAACTCTTTTCCCTGCGGGCGTTGATTAATTGCTCTTTGACCGTATTTACGGAATCTACCTTCTGTCAGCCCGGGCTCTTAAACTTATAACATAATTCTTACATTTGGGCAAAAGCCATAAAATGAAAAAACTACTCCAGATATTGGGGATCACCCTGGGAGTGATCCTGGTGCTTTTGATCCTTACCCCCCTGCTTTTCAAGTCGAAAATTGAAACCCTGGTCAAGGAGAAGGTGAACGAGGAGGTTCATGCCACAGTTGACTGGTCCAGGTTCAGTCTTTCTTTCTTCAGGGGATTTCCCCATTTGAGTATTAATCTGCACCAGGTGTCGGTGGTAGGGGTGGAGTCTTTCGAGGGGGATACTCTTGCCGGGCTTCAGCGTTTTGAATTGCGGGTGAATCCTTTCAGTGCTTTCCGGAAGAATGTGGAGGTGAAATCAATTCTTTTGGAAAGTCCGCTGATCAATGCCATAGTGCTGGAGGATGGATCGGCCAACTGGGATATTAGTGATGCGGTCATTGACGAGGATGAAGCGGAGGAAGGTGCAGAAGCATCTTCCATGTCTGTCTCCCTGAAACGCTTTGCTATTACAGACGGGCGCATATACTATCTCGACGAGACTTCAGATATGGATGCTTCCCTGGAGGGATTTCATATGGAACTGCGGGGGGATCTCTCCATGGAGCAGACAGACTTACTTATATCCGGCGGCATTGACAGGATTAATGCGAAGATGGAAGGGATCCGCTATCTCCGGGATGGGGTATTAAACCTGGATATGATAGTGGCTGCCAACCTGGTGGAAAACAGGTATAGCCTGAAAGAGAATCTGATTACTCTGAACGGGCTTGCGCTGGGTGTGGAGGGTGAGGTGCTTTTGCTGGAGGATGATGCCCTGGAACTGGATCTGAAGTTCTTCTCACGTGAGACTACTTTTCAAACGCTCCTTTCACTGGTGCCGGCACTCTATCTTCAGGAATTCGAAAGCCTGAAGACCAGCGGAAATCTCCAGCTGGATGGAACCGTCAGCGGGCTAATGAAAGATTCCATTCTTCCCGATGCAAAATTAAACCTGCAGGTACGGGATGGCTATTTTTCCTATCCGGATCTCCCGAAAGATGTATCCGATGTTCAGATATCCTTGTTGGTGGACTACAAGGGTTCCGACATGGATGAGACCCTGGTCGATCTTCAGAACTTTCATCTGCTGCTGGGAGGAAATCCATTTGATTTAAGGTTGCAGGTGGATCACCCGGTCAGTGATATGCATGTGGCCGGTAAAGCTACAGGCAGAATTGACTTTGCTTCTCTGCAGGATATTGTTCCCATGGAAGATATGAGTCTCGATGGCAGGCTTGAAACGGATCTCAGGTGGGATACTAAAATGTCCTACATAGAGAATGAAACATTCGAGGAAGTGGAGCTTGAGGGTTTCTTGCTGATTGAGGGTATGGTGTTGGAGTCTCCTGATATCCCGGTACCCATTTTACTGGAAACAATGAATATGTTGTTCAGTCCGAGAATTGTTGAGCTTAAAGGCCTGGATGTGAAGATGGGGTCGTCCGATCTTCATATGGAGGGCGAACTGGAGAATTTCATCCCTTATGTTTTCGCTGGCGAGACTGTTTCGGGTCGCCTGGATGTTTCTTCCAATCTACTGAATTCCAATGAATTAATTCCTGAACTGGAAGACTCCGAAAAGGGGGCCGAGCTGCCCGGTGATACCATAGTGCCGGTAAGGCCTGACTCCCTGGCTGAACCGGCAGGTATTCAGATTCCGGACCGGGTGGATATTAAGCTGATTGTGGATATGAAGAAAGTGTTGTACGAGAATATCATCCTGGAGAATATGAGGGGTGAAATCAGGGTGATTGAGGGGGTGGCCGGACTGGATAAACTGGAGATGGATGTGATAGGGGGTCATATGAATACTTCCGGATGGGTCGATACCCGTGGAGAGTATGCGGAAGCGGATCTCAAAATGCAGATGGAACATGTGGATATTCGTGCAGCTTATGAAACATTCGTATCTGTGGAGAAACTGATTCCTATGGCGAAATTTTGCCAGGGAACTGCTTCTATAGAAATGGAGTACCACTCCTTGCTGGACAACACCTTAGTTCCACTTTTCGGATCCATTGAAGCCACGGGAAATGCCTATACCAGCGGACTTCGGTTTTCCGGGCTTAATGAATTTGTTCCCCTGGGTGAACTGCTAAAAAATGAAAAATTCAATAATCTGGCGCCGGGCGAAGTAACTGTCGGATTTACGGTAAGGGAAGGGCGGATAATCTTTAATCCTTTTGATATGAATGTGGATGATTCAAAGTTCACGGTCTCAGGATCAAATGGGATAGATCTCAGCATGGATTATAAGGTAGACATGAACATTGCCAAATCAGATCTGGGAGCGGGAGCCAATGAGTTGATGCAGGGGATGACTGCCCTGGCAGCCGGTGCGGGGATCAAAATTCCCCAGTCGGATTATATCAAGGTTATCGCAAATATTGGAGGCACCTTCAATCGTCCCAGGCTGACTACCGACTTAAGCGGGAACCTGAAGCCCAGCGGAGAGACGATGCAGGAAGCTGTGCTTGAAAAGATTACAGAGGAGGTGGAGAAAGTGGAAGAGGAGGTCCGGGATCAGGCCAGCGAGAAAGCCGAAATGCTCCTGGCAAATGCAGAAGAGGAAGCGGCCCGTTTGGTGGAAGAGGCCAGGCAGGCTGGTGAAGCCCTGGTGATGGAGGCTGAGCTCCAGGGAGAGAAGCTGGTAGAAGAGGCGGGGAGTAATCCACTGAAACAGGTCGCGGCAAAAACAGCTGCGGGTGAACTGAAACGTCAGGCGGAAAAAAAGTCCGCCACGCTGGTGAGCGAAGCGGAAATTAAAGCTGCGGAAATCATTCAGAAGGCCCGGGACGAAGCCGAAAAACTATAAAGGTTCTCTTTTTTCCTTTCAATCCGGAAAGCCGATCAGACTCAAGATTTTTTGTCGAGTGGGCGTAGCCTGTCCGTGCCTGTATTTATGAGCGCAGCGAAGAAATTCAGTCACGGGCATGTTATGCCCCGAGAACCAAAAAAAACAGGCTGCCTCTTTCGAAACAGCCTGTTTGTGTTTTTCTAAGCAGTACCTAGAATCTCTTCTCCCTGATACGTGCTTTTTTACCGGTCAGTTCACGGAAGTAGAAGATGCGAGCCCTTCTTACGCGACCATGCTTATTGATGTCAATCTTATCAATAAATGGGGAAGCGGAAGGGAAAATCCTTTCCACACCAATATTGCCTGACATTTTACGAACAGTAAAAGTCTCAGTATGTCCTTTTCCGCGTCGCTGGATCACAACACCCCGGAACTGCTGGATACGCTCTTTATTTCCCTCTTTAATCTTATAGTGAACAGTAATGGTATCACCTGCACTGAAATTGGGAAGTCCATTCTGAGCAGCATATTCCTGGTCTACAACCTTCATTAAATCCATGATTCTATTCTTTAGTATATTGCTATGCCTCGATTTAACAGGTCGCAAAAGTACAAATAAAATTCAGTTATTAATAATAATATATGCCGATTTATTAACAAGCGAATAATTATTAATGGGCATCCTCCTGGGGGCATCTTCAGGTTTTTACCGGCATCCTTCACCACAATCTCCTTCCACTGCTCTGAATAGCCGGGCTGATCCGGACTCAGCGGGTAACCATCCTTGCTGCGAAGAAACTCACCATTCTCCTCCTTTTTGATGTTTCCATCAATGTACTTGACCAGCAGGAACTGTCCCAGTTCCTTGTAGCGCTGGACGGTATAATCGCCCATATTTACCGAATAGTTGGTGATAAATTCCCTGGCCAGTTCCGGATTGGTTTCATTAAGAACGCTGGCTGCAGCATCAATGGCGGCCACTTCGGTGATAAACTTCTCTTCCAGTTCGGTCTGAACCTTGCGAACATCTTCCATCATCACATTGTAGCGCAGATAGGAGAAATTTGATACAAAACTGAATGCCCAGAAGGCAGCAGTTTCCGAATAGGTGAGCAGATCCCCGTTTCCAACGGCGTAGGATTCAGGAACACGGGTCATGCCGCAATACATGGGAACATAAGTGGTGGCTGCAGCATCATCAATTCCAAACCAGAGGATTCCCCCGAGCCAGTCAGGCTTCATGGGTCTGCATTCAGCCACAAAAGAAAAACCGGTTTGCTGGGTGGCTGTAGCTCGTTCGTTCACGTACATCTTTCCATCCATCTCCCAGGTAAGCGGGCGCCAGCGGTAGGGGAGTCCAAACGGTCCTGCTCCTGCATCTTTGCGTCATATCCAGTTCGGTTCCTTCCAGGTGATCCCTCATGAAATTCATCAGGTCCTTGTTGGAGATTTTCCTTTTGGGTTTGATGTAAAGAGGCATCCTGTTTTCCAGGTCATCGCCTTTTACATAGTCGAAAAGTACTGGTCCATATCATCATTAATATCCTTAAAGAAGGACCAAACACGCATGTCACAGAACCTGGCTCCTCCAAAAGAAATGGGGGCATAGGTATCGGAAAAACTGAAATCCTCATCGCTTCCTGAGTAGTACCCCATCTCGCGTGCAAAGGAGATGACATCGGGTGCGTAGAGACAGTTTTCCGGATCGTTCAGCGGGAACTGCTGAATCCTGGCCTGGTTGGCATGTCCCGACACATAACCGTCGGGAATCCTGACAGCCACCCAGACGGCACCTTTATGTTTGTTGAAAGTCTTTCCCTTCTTAGTTACCATCTCGTTGCCTTTTCCGATAAGTTCCATAATCCAGACCTCATTGGGATCGGCAATGGAAAAGGACTCGCCCGAGCTGGCATAGCCATGTTCGGCCACCAGTTCCCCCATTATCTTTATAGCCTCCCTGGCCGTTCGGGCTCTTTGCAAAGTAATGTAAATCAGGCTGCCGTAATCTATGATCCCGGTGGAATCCCTCAATTCACTTCTTCCGCCGTAAGTAGTTTCGCCGATGGCTACCTGGTGTTCATTCATATTTCCAACCACAGAGAAGGTATGGGATAGCTGGGGAATCCTCCCCAGGAACTTATTGGTATCCCATTCATAAACATCCAGCATACTTCCCGGAGGATAGTCAGCTGCAGGTATGAAATATAGTTCCCCATAGAGTACATGTGCATCTGCTGCATAAGTGATCATTGCCGTGCCGTTGACTGAGGCACCGGGGGTGACAAGAAAATTGGTACATGCCAGGGCAGAGGTATTCCAGAATGCCAGTGCCAGGATCGCAGCTAAGATAGATTTCTTACTCATATTCTTTTTTTTTGATTCAAATCTTACATCGAAAGAAAACGCCTGCAAGATTTCATTTTTAAATTAAACTAGCAAGACAAGCTATCGAATAACATGACCTGGCGGATAAACAGGATAGATTTAGAAAAATTACAAACAGCACTATATATCACATGTACCCCCTCAAAACCGCATGTTATAATTTTTTATGATTGTATATTGAATTGCATGCCTGTATAATATGGGGTGCTAATTCAGAAAATACAATTATTTATATCTTAGTAATAAAATATTCAAAAAAAAGCTTGTGGGGTTTTTCGAGAGTATATATCTTTGTGGCATACTATTTGTGGTTGATTTTTTTGAATATAATATAAGGTAGTTTAGTTGGTAGTTTAGTTGGTAGTTTAGTTAGTGTTGTAGAAAAGGGTCAATCGCCAGATTAGACCCTTTTCTTTTTTTAAAACATATGGTTCAGCAATTCCTTTCTCTCCTCATCTGACAGTTGGTGGTTCATGCCCTGGGCCCTGTTGCGGTTCATCAGGTCCAGGATTTCCTCTTTTTTCGATGCTGCTATGCCTGCTTCCTTGCAATTTACCGGACTTCCCAGTTTTTGGAAAAAGGACTCCAGGGAGGTGATGGTTTCTTCCACCGTATCTACTCCAAAAAGCTGCTGCCCCAGCTGAATGATCCGCTTCCCTGCCCGTTCCTTCATCAGGCGCAGCCAGGCCGGGTAGATTATAGAGAGAGTAGCGCCATGTGGCGTGTCATACAGGAAGGAGAGAATATGACCCAGAGCATGCACCCCCCAGTCGCCCGATACCCTTCCGTACATGGTCGTATTATTCAGGGCATTCGTAGCTGCCCACATAATACTGGCTCTTAATTCATAGGACTCCAGATCTTCCATCAGGGCAGGACCAAAGGTCATGGCCTCCTGAATGATGGAAACAACAAAACGGTCTGAAAGAGTAGCATCACCCTTTCCGAACCACGCTTCCAGGGAATGGGCCACCAGATCAACGATCCCGTAGGCGGTATAAGAAGCCGGGACCGATTGGGTGTAAGAGGGATCCAGAAAGGAGTGGACCGGGTAAGTTTTTTCGTTCCGGTAACCAATTTTTTCTTTGGTTTTTTCATTCTGAAGAACTGCAACCGCATTCATCTCAGTTCCGGTTGCCGCAAGGGTCAGAACCGCTATCAGTGGCTTGGCCGCCTGAGGTTCATGCCTGCCGGTCATGACCTCCCAGGGCTCACATTTATCCGCAATGCAAAGGGCAATGATCTTTGCGGAGTCTATCACACTGCCTCCCCCCACGGCAACCACCATATCTACCCCTGCTTCACGTCCGATCCTGGCCGCCTCCATCACATCTTCCACTCTTGGATTGGGCTTAATACCATTAAATTCAGTGACTTCCAACTGGTGTTTCTTTAACTGCTCCAGCGTATCGTGATAACTGCCGTTTCGGAGTACTGAACCTCCTCCGTAAACCAGCAGAGCCTTAGTTCCCAGTTCGGCAGCGCTGCTTCCGAGTTCTTGGACTACCTGTTTCCCAAAATGAAGTTTGACGGGGTTGTAAGCGATAAAATTAATCATAGCAGTAAGTTTAAATGTTACTAATAGTTCCTGCAGACAGATCCTTCCTGCCTCCGGTCACACTGGCCAGGCAATTGATTTCCCCCCGTAACCTCAGGGTCCCCAGCAGAGCAAAAATCAGAGCTTCTTTATAGTGGATCAGTTTCTCCTCGGGGATCACCAGGCTTGCTCTGCTCAGTTTCTTTAACCGCTCTACCAGGGTTTGGTTCAAAACACCGCCTCCGCTTAGCAGGACGGACTGTATCCCGGCCTTATTGATCCCCCTGGAGATTTGAAAAGCCAGGTGCTCCAGTACGGTGGCCATGATATCCGGGGTATCCAGCCTGCTTTGCTGTATGAAAGGGAGGAACTGTTTCAGAAACCACTCCCTGCCCAGGGATTTTGGTCCGGTTTCTGAATAGTATTCCAGCCGGTTCAACCGGTCGAAAAGCTCTTGCTGCACCTTCCCGGAACGGGCCATCTTTCCATCCCGGTCAAAGGTCAGGCCCTCCCGGGCGGCAACGCTGTTCAGGGCCATGTTGGCCGGGCTCAGATCGTAGGCGATCAGCTGGCCCTGGCTGTTCACAAAAGAAATATTGGCAAATCCCCCCAGATTCAGACAGCCTTCGTACTGGTGGAAGAGCATCCGGTCGCCCAGCGGAACCAGAGGAGCCCCTTCCCCTCCCTGGGCCACGTCTTCACTCCGGAAGTCGTTGATTACCATAAGTCCTGTTTTTTTGGCTATGATCCGTCCGTTTCCCGCCTGGTAGGTGACTCCTCGCTGCGGATCGTGTAAAATAGTGTGCCCGTGTGATGCAACAAACTCTGGTTGCAGCCCGTATTTAAGATGGAACTCATTAAGCAGTCCGGCATAGTGATTCCCAAGTTCCAGATCCAGCTTGTCTATCTTTTCCATATCCCAGTTACAGGCCTGTTCCAGTTTTCCGAGAAGTACATCTCCATATGGAAAAGTCTCCGCTGCCAGAATATGGTAGTTCCATTGTTGATCCTTCCAACTCAGATCACAACATGCCAGGTCCACCCCGTCCATGGATGATCCCGACATTAATCCGGTGACCCTGTAGACTTTTTTCATCAGAGACTTTTTACCACTCAAAAGTAGTATGAAACAGCTGGGTATTTCCTTTCTGATCGCTCACATAAAGCTCAAGTTCATGAACAGTTTCCCTGGCCATCCGCTTTTCATCAAAACGGTAGAACAGAAGCTCGTTCTTCGGGTCGTATTCAAACAGGGCCCAGTGGTTGTCAATATACCCCTCGTACTTGTCAATTCCCGACAGTTCATCCCGGATGGTGAAACGGAGCTCTTTTTTGTCAGAATAATCTGTTCCCTGGCTTCCCAGGGGGGTGATTTTAGGAGCCAGGGTATCAAGGGCCACGCTGAAAGCTCCAAAATTCCTGAGCCTGGCCACCACGGCACCCTCCTGATAGGCACCGCCAGCTGATTCAATTTCACCCTTTTCATTGCGGGAAACGATCAATAATTTACTGCGAAGTCCGGGATCCACCGGCGGGCTCTCAACGGAGAGGGTAAAGGGTAAATGTACCGGGACCTCTTCGTTTCCGATCTGGTAAAAGGGGCCGAGTGTGCTTTTGGCCTGGGGCGAAATTTGAAAGCTGAAGTCCATATCCTGATAGAGCGCCCTGGCCGGAATCTCTATACGAAGGGGGCCCTCTTCATAACTGTTTGCCCGGTCGTACTTCATGGGGATCACCCGGGTGGGCTTGTTGGCCGGAGAGGGAGGTCTACCGGTATCTCCCTGAAGCTTAAATGCCAGTTCGGAACTGTTTCCTGCATGGTCTGTGGCAATGATCCTGATCTGATAGCTTCCCGGTTTTTCCACTACCAGCGCTTTGTTATCAACCGATTTATCATAGATACGGAGCCTGTCATTGGGAAGGCGATACAGCCGGTGAGCTTTGATGCCGGATCTGACCCGCTCTTCATAGTCAATACGTGCATTCACATACCTGGTTTCCGAGAAGGCGAATTCATCCATGACATGGCTGTAGAACGAGCTCATTGTTCACAAACATGGCCAGGGTATATATCCCGCACCTGT
The DNA here is from genome assembly GCA_963792395.1 of uncultured Bacteroidales bacterium. Classification (GTDB taxonomy): domain Bacteria; phylum Bacteroidota; class Bacteroidia; order Bacteroidales. The sequence continues at coordinate 177,410 of CAWBWE010000008.1, read as the reverse complement.
TGGCAGCTCCATCCAGGTAATCGTACACTTCCACACTGATTCCCAGATTCCCGGCACCCGACAGCTTGCTTCCATAGGGAAGGGTATAGATCCCATTGTCTTTCACAAGTCGGCTTTTGAATTTGTCCGTATGACCATTCACCTGGCTGCCAGTATCCAGTGGAAAAAGATAGACGGAATGGAACCTGGGAGCTATCCGGTCTCTGATCTCAAAATTGTACTTGAGTACATTGGCGGGGTGCTGATTGGCCAGAGGATTCCGAATCTCAAAATGAAGATGTGGCCCCGAGGATCCTCCGGTGTTTCCTGAATAGGCAATCAGTTCTCCCTTTTCCAGGGGAAAGGTTTCCTTACCGGGATAAAGGTCCACGGTATGAGACTGCCTGTTGTACTGCATCTGCTTGACATACTCCGCAATATCGTCCCGGTAGCGGTCGAGGTGTCCGTAAACAGAAGTCTATCCATTGGGGTGGCTAATGTAAATCGATTTCCCGTAACCATTGGCCTGGACCTTGATCCTGGAGACATACCCGTCATCAATGGAGAATACCGGATGTCCGGTTGTACCCTGGGTTTTGATATCGATGCCCGAATGAAAATGGTCGCTCCGATCTCTCCGAAATTCCCGGAGAGATACATGGGGATATTCAGAGGAGGGTGAAAGTCATTTCCATCCTGCCCGAGGCTGTATAGCATAAGGAATTGCATATAAAATCAGGCTTATGGTTCGTCGGGATCATCATCTTTAAACTAGATTTTATTTTAAAACCCAAAAGTTTAATTGAAAGTTTTAAACGGATCAAAATAATTCTATATTTGTATTATATTCTCTGTTAAATGAGTGTTGAACAGACCGCTTTACTTGAAGGAATCAGATTGAAAATTCAATCGGTTAAAACCCGGCTGCAGGAGCAGCAGGAGGAAAACGACCAGTTGAAAAAGCAGTATGAGGATCTTCAGAAAGAGGTTCAGCAGAAACAGTCAGTGATTGATGAATTGGAACAGAAAAACCAGAAATTATCACTGGTTAAAGGGTATTATGGCAGATGGTGAAGAAACCCAGGATGCCAAGATACAGATAAAAAGAATTGTGCGGGAGATTGACAAGTGTATTGCTCTTTTAAACAGATAAGGCGGGGATGATGGAAGATATGCTTTCCATAAAGGTTCAGATTGCGGAGCGATTCTATCCCCTGAAGATAAAACGACAGGATGAGGAGAAGATCAGGAAAGCTGTCAAGTTGATTAATGATAAAGTCCTGCAGTATAAACAGAGATATACTGATAAAGACACGCAGGATTTTATGGCCATGGCCCGCTTTGCAATTTGTTATCAACCTGATCGATTGCGAACAACAACAAAATGTTGTATCTTTGGAAGAGGAGTTGGGGATTTTGAGTAGTGAGTTGGATGATTTATTGAAATAAGAGTAGTAGACGTTCTTTTACATATTAACGAGTTTGCCCGCATTGTTTCTTCAATTATTTTTGAAACTCAACATTTATTATTTTGGAGCAAAGCTCGGATTGTGAAAAGCAGGCCAAAATTCCGGTTCGCCGGGATACTGAAACATTCAGACATTGGACACTTGATATAATCTGGCGGTTCCACCCATGCTAAATTGGGGTTTTATAAAGTTTTGAGGAAATATGCGGGTTTTTTTATTTTCTAAAAATGAATAAGCTATGGAACTGTTAACATATTCATTGGTGCTGCAGTCTTCCAATGGTCATGTATCTTGTGATAGGAGGTGCTTCATTGCTGGTGGGAGCAGGCATTGCCTTTTTTCTGGTTAACAGAATTGCCAGTGGAAAAAGCTCACAAGCATGCTCAAAGAGGCAGAAAGTGAAGCAGAAATGATTAAGCAGCAGAAGATACTTACAGGCCAAGGAAAAGTTTCTTCAGTTAAAGGAAGAACACGAAAAGCTCATCAATGAGAAGAATGGAAAGCTGAATCAGAGAGAGAATGAGGTAAAACAGAAAGAATTTTCGACCAACCAGAAGCATGAGGATATTCAACGGAACAAGAAGGAGATTGAAACCGTACGGGAGAATCTGAATGTTCAGCTTGAAATTATTGAGAAAAAGAAAGAAGAACTGGAACGCGTCTCACCGTAAACAGGTGGAGCAACTGGAAACCATTTCCGGACTTTCGGCTGAAGAAGCCAAATACCAGCTGGTAGAATCTCTGAAAGAAGAGGCCAAGACCGAGGCCATGTCCCTGATCAACGAGATTGTGGATGAGGCCAAGATGACTGCCAATAAGGAGGCCAAGAATATTGTGATCAAAACCATCCAGCGGGTGGCCAGCGAAACTGCCATTGAAAATGCAGTGACGGTATTTCACATTGAATCTGATGAGCTGAAGGGAAGGATCATTGGCCGGGAAGGACGGAATATCAGAGCCCTGGAGGCTGCCACAGGGGTGGAGGTCATTGTGGATGATACACCCGAAGCCATTATACTTTCAGCTTTTGATCCTGTTCGAAGAGAAGTGGCCAGGCTTTCCCTTGCATCAGCTGGTTACTGATGGACGTATTCATCCGGCCAGGATCGAGGAAGTAGTTGCCAAAACCAGGAAGCAGATTGAAGAGGAGATCGTCGAAGTTGGAAAACGTACCGCCATTGATCTTGGTATTCATGGATTACATCCCGAGCTTACGCGCATGGTCGGAAAGATGAAGTACCGCTCTTCCTATGGACAGAACCTGCTTCAGCACTCCAGAGAAGTGGCCAATCTATGTGCCATCATGGCTACCGAACTGGGACTGAATGCCAAGCTGGCCAGAAGGGCTGGATTGCTTCACGATCATTGGAAAAGTGCCCGATGATGAGCCGGAGATTCCTCATGCAGTATACGGAATGAAGCTGGCAGAGAAGTACAAGGAAAAACCAGAAGTATGCAATGCCATTGGATCGCACCACGACGAAGTGGAAATGACCACTCTTCTGGCACCCATAGTTCAGGTTTGTGATGCCATATCAGGGGCACGTCCGGGAGCACGTCGCGAAGTGGTGGAATCCTATATCAAGCGTCTGAAGGAGCTTGAAGCCATGGCACTTTCCTATCCGGGTGTGATGAAAACCTATGCCATTCAGGCAGGACAGCGAGCTTAGGGTAATTGTGGGAAGTGAAAAAGTGTCGGACAAGGATGCAGAAAGTCTCTCCTTTGATATTGCCAGGAAAATCCAGGATGAGATGACCTATCCGGGACAGGTGAAGATTACAGTAATTCGTGAAACACGTGCCATAAGTTACGCCAAATAGTGAAAAAAGTTCTAGTTACAGGTACTGCCGGATTTATTGGTTTTCATCTGGCCAGGAAACTGGTGGACCAGGGATATCATGTAACCGGACTGGACATTATTAACGACTACTACGATGTGGATCTGAAGTATGACAGGCTGGAACTGTCAGGAATCGCACGCAACAGCATTGCCTATAATCAGGTGGTGACAAGTAGTCTTTATGACAATTACCAGTTTATCCAATTGAAACTTGAGGACCGGGAAGCCCTCTTTGAATTGTTTGCCAATCGGAAGTTTGATGTGGTGGTGAACCTGGCTGCCCAGGCAGGAGTCCGCTACAGCCTTACCCATCCCCAGGCCTATGTGGACAGCAATATCACCGGCTTTCTGAATATTCTGGAAGCCTGCAGGCACCATCCTGTGGAGAACCTGATCTATGCCAGTAGTTCCAGTGTATACGGACTGAATAAGAACATGCCCTTTTCGGTAAGCTCCAATGTGGATCACCCGGTGAGTCTGTATGCTGCCAGCAAGAAGAGCAATGAGCTGATGGCGCATACCTACAGTCACCTCTTTGGGGTTCCGACCATTGGCTTACGCTTTTTTACGGTGTACGGACCATGGGGCAGACCGGATATGGCCCTCTTTCTTTTCACCAAAGCAATTCTGGCAGGAGAGCCCATCCAGGTCTTTAATCATGGAAAGATGGAACGCGATTTTACCTATGTGGATGATATTGTTGGCGGGATAGAACGAATGGTCCAGCAAGGGTCAGGTCAAAGGGGAGGAGTGGCAGCCAGAATCTCCCGATCCCTCATTTTCATCAGCGCCCTATAAAATTCATAACATCGGAAACAGCAGCCCGGTCAAACTGACCAGCTTTATTGAAGCCATTGAAAAGGCTCTGGGGAAAAAAGCAGAATGGCAGATGATGCCCATACAGCCTGGTGATGTGGAGCGGACCTGGGCCGATGTTGACTCCTTAAGGAGCGATTACGACTATAATCCAGACACCCCTGTAGAAACCGGCATTCAGAAGTTTGTTGATTGGTACAGAGAGTATTACAAGATTCAGGAATAGGCTCAGTATCGGGATATAGCAGATTTTTGAGTGATTGCGCCTTCTCGGACTGGCCTGAACGTTCATAGGCAAACTGCAGGTTAATGATTAGTCTTTCTATAATATCCATTCCGGAACAGGGAGTAAAGTAAACCTCTTTTTCTTCAATCCTCAAATGACGCAGGAAGTGCTTCAGTTCTTTTAAGCCCAGAACGGAACCTTTATCCGAGGGATTGATATAGAATAGAATATTATTGGGATCTTCATGGTACTCGGGATCGTAGTAACACAGAACAAAATTCCTCGGAAGGTTTACCCCGTAGATGGGAAGGCTTAATCTTCTCGCCAGTTCGGCGTAGATCAATCCCAGCATGACCGGACTGCCTTTCAAGGTGTCCATCACATGGTTGACCAGATAGAGTTGTGGCGAGTGCGCTTTTTTCAGGCTTTTATCGTATTTATGGATTTCATAGAGAAAATAGTTGATGACCTTCACTTTTTCCAGGGCGGTCAGCTCATTGTTCAGCTCCAGCCAGATATCTTTTTTTATCTTCTCAATTTTCTCGTTCAAAAGCTCATACTCCAGCTCCGGATATTGAAAACGGGCTACCAGGTAGGCCCCGTAGAGCAGGTCGGTGCCCCCGCCGTACCTCCAGCTGTCCATCCCTCTTTTCAGAGTATTGAACTGGATTTTTCGAATCACATTTTCAATGCGCACCTGCAGATCAGGTTTCAGAGTGATTTCCCATCTCTTCTCCAGGGGAGGGACCACCTCTTCCCCCAGCTCTATGAGCCGATTTGTGACATTGTCAAATACCAGGTTATCAGGATCTTCAAGTAAACTGATCAGGGCTTCCAGTTCTCTATGTCCGTTTTCAGTCATCCTGATTCAGTTTTTCAAGTACCATCCGGATCAATTCATCAACCGCTGCATGATAATCTTCCAGAAATTCAAGGCTTATCCGGTTAGCAACGGCAACACAAATGGTAATGGCCTGGTGGTTCAGAAGGGCAGACAGCGCATAGAGCGCTGAACTTTCCATCTCAAAGTTGTTTATGCGCATGCCTTCAAAATGGAAGGAGTTAAGTTTTGCGACCAGCTCCGGATCAAAGGGAGCCAGTCTGAGGCTTCTGACCTGGGGGGCATAAAAACCCGGGGTAGAAAGGGTGATTCCGGATACCACTCCGGGTCCGGAAAGCAGGGAGTGCAAGATCTCCGAACCTTTGATGAAGTAGGGTTCGGCAAGGCTGCTTTTCCAGGCTGTATGCTCCATGAATGATTCGGAAAGTGAGAGCTGGTTATGCTTGCCGGGATCCTGGTAAAAATGGTACAAGCCGTCAAGGCCCCCGGCCACCCGGGTGATGATCTGCCCCCCCGGAGCTATATCTTGATGCAGGGCTCCGCTGGTACCTATCCTGATTAGCTTCAAACTTTTTTTCCGTGACAGAGGTATACGTTTTTCCAGATCGACATTGACCAGCGCATCCAGTTCGTTGAGAACAATATCTATATTATCCGTTCCTATGCCTGTGGACAGTACGGTCACTCTTTTACCCTTGTAGCTGCCGGTGTGGGTAACAAACTCCCGGTTTCCTTTCTCCAGTTCTATATGGTCGAAAAACGAAGAAACCTGGCTGACCCGTCCTGGATCACCCACCAGGATCACGTGGTCAGCAATATCCTCCGGCAGCAGATGCAGGTGGTATATGCTCCCATCCGGATTCAGGATCAGGTCTGTATGTGAAATCGGATTCATACGCTCTTCCATGTCACTATTCAATAAAAATAGTGTATTTTTACAGCTGCTTTGCAAATACTTACTCACAACTAAAATACAGTGATATGAAAAGGACTCAATACTTGATTATAAGTGTGGTAGCCATTGTGGTACTGCTACTTATCTTTGGCAGTCAGATGTTTTATGTACTGAAACCCGGCGAACGCGGCGTGGTCTTTAAGAAATTTGGAATCGGACTGGATAAGGAAAATATCTATATTCCCGGATTTCATGTAATAGCCCCCTGGAACGACCTGATCCGTTACGATGTAAAGGAGCAGAAAGCTGAAGAGACCATGGATGTGCTGGATAAAGGAGGACTCTCCATCAACGTGGATGTGACCATTATCTTTAATCCATTTTATAAAAAGATTGGTTACCTGCATGAGAATATTGGAACCAACTATGTCTCTGTGATGGTAATTCCAAATGTGAGATCGACGGTTAGAGCTGTTACCGGTCGCTATACTGCCGAGGAAATATATTCCACCAAACGGGGAGAGGTGGAGACCGAAATTATTGAATCGACCCGAAAAGCATTAGCCAGTAAGGACATTGATATGAAAGACCTGCTGATTCGCTCCATTACCCTGCCTGAAAAGATCAAAGCAGCCATTGAAAGCAAACTGCAGCAGCAGCAGGAAGCACTGGCCTACCAGTACAGGCTCGAGCGGGAGACCAGTGAAGCTGATCGTATGAGGATTCAGGCCCAGGGTATTGCCGACTACAACAAGATTATCAGTCAGTCACTTACAAATAATATTCTGAAACAAAAGGGGATCGATGCCACCCTGGAGCTGGCTAATTCTGCCAACAGCAAGGTGGTGGTTATTGGGAGCGGTGAAGACGGGCTTCCTATGATCCTGGGAGGGAACTAAAGAATATAGTTATGTTGCAGAGATCACAGACCCTCTTTCTTCTGGGGGTCTTTTTCCTTTCCCTGTTTTTACTTACAGGGCCATTTACACGATTTAGCCTGGAGGGTAGCGAATTTGTGCTTAAACACTCGGGCTTATTTGATGCCAACGATGAGAAAATGGAGATGGCCACCTGGCCACTCTCCGTTATTTTCGTTTTTGTGGCGGGGCTGGCTTTTCTGAATATCTTTTTTTACCGCCATCGCATGAGACAGATTCGGATTGCCATTTTTTTGATCCTGTTAAATGCAGGAGCGCTTGGTATGATGTTTTTCTATACCTATATGGCCAAAATCCGATTGGAAGGGGCCCTGACCCTTCATCAATGGAGGTTTATTGTACCTCCCATAAGCATAATACTCCTCTACTTTGCATTCAGGAGAATTCGCAGAGATGAATTGCTGGTAAAGGCCTTCGACAGGATCAGATAATGACGATGTTGTCCTGATCGGTAATCTTCTCGCAGTAATGGCACTTTAGCTTTACCTCCGCTTTAGAGACTACTTCGAAGCGGGTATTCACCTTTTCGTTATTGGTAATGCATTTCGGATTTACACACTTTGCGATGCTGTTAATCTCATCGGGAATCTCAACTACCCGTTTCTCAACCACATCGTAATCCCGGATAATATTCAGCTTGGCACAGGGTGCCACCAGGGCAATTTTATTGATTTCTTCATCCTTGAAGAAAACCTTGGAGAGTTTGATGATCCCTTTTTTTCCAAGTTTATTGCTCCCCAGGCTGTTCCCGATGGTTATCATCGTATCTAGTTTATCCAGGTTCAGTATGGAGACCACCTTGAAAAGGGCCGAGGCAGGGATGTGATCAATAACGGTTCCTTCTTTTATCGCGCTGACTGATAGTTGTTTATCTTTCATCTTTCTTGCTTGTTCGATTGCACAGGTTTTATTTAACTCCCAGGATGGAGGTCAGTATAGCCATTCGGGCGTAGACCCCGTTCCTTGCCTGGTCAAAGTAGTAGGCGTGGGGACTCGCATCCACATCTGTATGAATCTCATTTACCCGGGGCAGGGGGTGAAGAACCTTCATGCTTTCTTTGCATCCCTCCAGCATCTTCCGGCGCAGGATGTAGGCATTTTTCACCCGTTCGTATTCGATGGGGTCGGTAAATCGTTCCTGTTGCACCCGTGTCATATAGATAATGTCAGCCTCCGGCAGGAACTCTGTCAGGTCTTTGCCTTCAAAATACTCCAGTCCCAGTTCATCCAGATACAATTTATAGGCTGGGGGCATTTTTAATTCATCGGGGGAAATGAAATAGAAGGTGGAGTTAAACTTGGACATGGCCTGAAGCAGGGAATGAACCGTTCGCCCGTATTTCAGGTCTCCTACCATGAAGATTTTCAGATTCTCCAGGGTTCCCTGTGTTTTCTGGATGGAATACATATCCAACAAGGTCTGTGTGGGGTGTTGATTTGCTCCATCACCGGCATTTACAATGGGTACTGAGGACACTTCACTGGCCAGACGGGCACTTCCCTCCAGGGGATGACGCATCACGATCAGGTCCGCGTAGTTGCTTACCATTTTGATGGTGTCGTGCAGGGTTTCTCCTTTGGAAGCACTGGTGGCTCCGGAATCACTGAATCCCACCACTCGTCCTCCCAGTCCGTTGATGGCAGTTTCAAAACTTAGCCGTGTTCTGGTGGAGGGCTCGAAAAACAGGGTGGAAATCACATATCCCTTAAGGATATCCTGCCGCGGATTCTTTTCGAACTCAGCTGCCAGTTCCAGGATCCTCAGGTAATCTTCCTTGGTGAAATCTGTGATTGAAACAAGATGTTTGTTCTTCATACGATGACGATTTATTTTGATTTTAATATAGTGACTATTCTTCTATAAGTGATATCTTGCAAGCGTCGATTTTTGAAAAACTATCAAACACCAGCTCCGTCTGACGTTTCCACGATTTCAGGGTCAGAGAACAATTCAGGTCAAACTCCTGCTCTTCAAATTCAAGCTGTAAGTCCTTGATCACCTTCATAACCGCATTCATGCGCTCATATTCAAACTCCACTTTTAGCCGGTCATACACCCGACGCTCTATGATACTGCTACGATCCAGCGCATCTGAGGCCGCCGAACGATAGGCGTTTATCAATCCCCCTACACCCAGTTTGGTTCCACCAAAATACCGGACCACTGCAACCACCAGATCACTTAGTTCCCTGGATTTTATCTGACCGTATATGGGTTTTCCGGCACTTCCGGAAGGTTCACCGTCATCGCTGACCCTGTAGCGGCTTAATTCCGGTCCAAGGCGCCATGCAAAGCAGTGGTGTCGGGCATCGTGATAGTTCTTCCTTAGTGATTCCAGATGCTGTTTGATGCTCTCTTCATTACGGGCCTGGTAAGCGAATGCCAGGAATTTGCTTCCTTTCTCTTTATAAATCCCTTCGGAAGAGCCTTCTATGGTCAGATATTGATCCTTCATCTATACCAGTGTAAATAGCAGCAGGGCCAGTGCCGATAATACAATTCCTATCCAGTTTACGAGCCGGAGTTTCTCTTTAAACACCCATAGTCCCACGAGAACACTCAGGGCAACAATGCTGATGTTGTTGGCCCCGAATATAACCGAACTGTCCATGCTTTTGCCGGCGGCCGAGCTATAGTTAAGGGCTTTGACCAGAAAAAAAATGGAGCCGAAGTTCACCCCCCCGAGCAGGACTCCCCATCCCCAGACCCTGGCTCTGATAAACTGTTTGTGGTCCCTCCTGAAAAACAACAAAGCCAATACGCCGGCCAGAAAAGCATTCAGGAATAGAATGGCACTGAACAGTGCGGTCTCCCTATCTACCACATATTGCTGTTGTGCCAGTTTCACCATGGAATCCACCACTCCCATTCCAACAAAAAGCAGAAGGGGGATCACAAAAACACTTTTTTCGAGGGCTCCGTTTTCTGCTTTGTATACGGTTAACACTACTCCTCCCAGTGCGATAACTACAGCTGCTGCTTTCATCAGGCTAAGCTGGTCGGAAGGATCAATAAGGAGGGAGAAGAGGATGGGGAAAATGACCGACATTTTACTGGCAACCGTAGTGACTGATAAACCGGCTTTTTTCGTGGAATGTGCCACCAGGAAAAACATCAGAATAAACATGATCCCGATAATCATGCTGATGGGCAGCCATCTGGAATTTATGATCGAAGCGAAATCTGCATCACCTGGATTGATCATAAAGCCCAATAGAGTGGCTGCCAGGTAATTGATCACGATAACAGGGAAGGCGGGGATGTTAAATCGGCTGATGCTTTTGAAGATGACGAAAATGCCTGTGGAGGAGAGAATACAAAGGAGAAGAAAATGCATTCAGAATTTTTAGTTAAAAAAAAACAGGTCCGGAAAGAACCTGTTTCTAATTGATCTTACATTTTTAGTTTTTTCTCAATTTCATCCACCTGAAGCCGGAAGCGTTTATCGGTCTCAATCAGGTTGTTCACAGTTTTGCATGCATGTAAAACGGTGGCATGGTCCTTTCCTCCAATCTGGGAACCAATGGTCGCCAGCGATGATTTTGTCAGGGTTTTGGAGAAGAACATGGCCACCTGGCGAGCCTGCACAATCTCCCGCTTTCTTGTTTTTGATTGTAGCATGTTCAAGCCCAATATTGTAGTAGTTGCAGACCACCTTCTGAATATAATCAATGGAGATCTCCCTTTTGGTGCTCTTAATTAGCTTATCGATCATCTCCTTGGTCAGATCCAGGGTAATCTCCTTTTTGTTGAGTGTCGACTGGGCGAGCAGTGAAATAAGGGCCCCTTCCAGTTCCCTGATATTATCTGAAATATGCGTGGAGATATACTCCAGAACCTCCTCGGGCAGTTCAATGCCATCATTGTAGGTCTTCTTCTTCAGAATGGCCATCCGGGTCTCAAAATCAGGTGCCTGAAGATCGGCAGAGAGTCCCCATTTAAACCTGCTAAGCAGCCTGGATTCCATTCCCTGTAACTCTACCGGAGGTTTGTCCGAAGTCAGAATCAGTTGTTTACCACTTTGATGCAGGTGGTTAAAAATATGGAAGAAGGTATCCTGAGTTTTCTCTTTCCCGGCAAATTCGTGCACATCATCAATGATCAGTACATCGATCATCTGGTAGAAATGAAGGAAGTCATTTTTGTTGTTGTTCCTGATGGCATCCACGAACTGGGTCTGGAATTTGTTGGCATTCACATAAAGAACTGTTTTCTCCGGGAAAATCTCCTTTACTTCAATTCCAATGGCCTGTGCCAGGTGAGTTTTTCCCAGCCCGCTGTCCCCGTATACCAGCAGTGGATTAAAAGCTGTTCCTCCTGGATTTTTGGAGACGGCATACCCCGCGGAACGGGCCAGCCTGTTGCACTCTCCTTCAATAAAGTTATCGAATGAATTCTCCGGATTGAGTCTGGGATCAATATCCAGTTTCTTTAATCCGGGGATAACAAAAGGATTCTTTATGGTATTTTCGCTGGCATCCAGGGGCACGGTGACAGGGGTATTCCGTATCTCTTTGTTGTTTCTGGCCGGGAATTTGACCGTATAGGGCTTGCTATTATTGTAGGAATTGTTCTGCATGATTACGTTGTACTCCAGCTTCGCCTCCGGCCCCAGCTCTTTCTTGATCACTTTCCGGAGAATATCAATATACTGTTCTTCAAGGTACTCATAAAAGAAGGGACTGGGAACCTGGATGGTCAGAATATCATTTTCAAGCTTCAGAGGAACAATAGGCTCAAACCAAGTGCGAAAACTTATTGAGGGGACATTGTCTTTGATCACAGTAAGACAATTGTTCCAGATACGCTCATGCATTTTAAACGTAGATTTAGTATTAGAAAATTAGTTTATTAGCTTGCAGGATTCCTAAGGCAAAGATTGTGAAAAAAATAGTTAAAAAAAAACTTGTGAGGACTTGAAAATCTCAGAAACAGTATATAGTTGTTAGGGTCAATAATTTATAGAACGAAAAAATATATATATTTTATAACATTCAGTAAATCAATAATTTAAGATAAATCTTCTTTAAGTCCGGCTTAATGAATTGTTATAGAATCCTTTAGTCCTACCAATTCAATTTTTTATTTAATGTACGGGCATGACTAAAGATCTAATTTAAGCAATGAAAAGGATTTTTTGGTCAAAAAGTTTAAGTGGAAAAAACTTATTTCCGCCTGTTATCTGCCGTTATTTTCCAAACAGAGAAAAATGAACATAATCCTTTGGGTTTTCATTCAGATCTATCACCAGGCTGTCCAGGTTAGCTACCAGATTTTGAAGATTAACGAATAAGGTATCTGAGTAGATCAGTTTCCCTGCTGTCCCATTCCCGGAGTTAACCTGATTCAGCAGGCTTGCCAGTGCCTCTGAAGCTGACAACAGTTCTTCTGAGATTTTTTCAATTCCGGCACTGTCGATGCTTGCGCTGATGGAGTTCAGATGTTTCGTTAAGGAAACAATTTCCCCCTCCTGGGCTTCCAGAGTGGAAGTGAATGATTCCAGGTGCTGAAAGCTTTCAAACAGAGCCCCCCCCGGCCTCAGGGAGAGTGAGAGGGATTCAGATATCTCAGAAAGAGAAGACATGGTTTCAGCCGGGGCTCCCGATTCCAGAAGCTCATCAAGCTTAGCAACCACGCTATCAAGCGATTCAGCAAGGTCTCCAATCTGCTCTACCACCGGCATTGCCCGGGCGCTGAGGGAAGCAAACATATCCTCTTCCCTGAAGGATTTAACGGTATCCTGGTGCTGAAGGATGCCCCCCATGTCAGAGGGTTCCAGGCGGATGGCTTTGGTGCCCAGAAGATCAGCACTGAAAAGTACTGCCGTGGAGCCTTTCCGGAGTGGATACCGTTTCTCCAAATGCAATATGACATGAATGGGCGGCTTTTCCTCAGCCTGAAGTTTAATGGCGTCGATGTAGCCGATTTTTACCCCGTTCATCACTACAGGTGCAGAGCTTTCTAATCCCCCGGAATCCTCATAAAATGCATGAAGCGTGTACGAAGTGCTGAGCATATTTCTTCCTTTCAGGTAGTTTATACCCCAAATTAATACGAGCAGGGTGACTATTCCGATAATCCCTACTTTGGCTTCACTGCTGAGTTTCATATTACTGATTCATTTCTTCCAGGGCATCATTCAAGGGAAGGATCTTCCCACCTCTCGATGCGACGACAAAAGCGTCTGGAAAGTCGGATTTGATAATTTTGCATCTTTCCAGGGCAGCATGATAGCTGGTCTCTGTACCAACTATATATTTATACCATCTGCCGTCCTGAACGACCCTCACCTCTTTGATTCCTCTAAAAGATGACGGTTCTGCGGCAATTTTGTTCTTGGAAGAAGCCAGCTGTATACTGAAGATGATCCTGCCGGCTGTCGTGGCAGGGGGCTCATCGTTCATGTTTACTTCCTCTCCGGCGGTGGGTTCATCACCAACAACCACAGTGAGATTGCTTCTTCGGTCAATCTCCTCCTTGTACTCTTTGAATCCCCGGTATATAGCAGAAGCAATTATCTCCTGTCCATACTGGGAAAGCAGGTATTTCTCTTCCTCCTCGTTGGTAATGAAGCCAGTTTCCACCAGCACCCCGGGCATGGAGGTCTGCGCAAGAACCAGAAGTCCCTGTTCCCTGACTCCAAGATCATTTCTGTTGGCGCGCTCACGAAACTGGTTCTGCACAAAATCACCAAATTCAATACTCTGTTTGAAGTAGGTTTTCTGCATCAGGGAGAACATGATATATGATTCAGCAGAGGTCGGGTCAAAGTTTTCATAAACAGTTTCATAGTCCTCCTCCAACAGGATTACGGAGTTCTCCCTGACCGCTACATCAAAATTCTCCTCCAGGCGGTGCTGCCCCAGAACCAGAGTCATGGTGCCCTGGGTCTTAGGTTTGTTCGGGAGGGCGTTTACGTGGATGGATATGAACAGGTCTGCTTCGGCCTCGTTGGCCATATTGGCGCGCTCAATCAGTTTTGGGTACACATCCGTTTTCCGGGTGTAAATCACCTTCACATCGGGTATGTTTTCCTCAATGTACTTTCCCAGCTTCAGGGCGATGGCCAGGGCGATATCCTTTTCCTTCCCTCTTTTTCCCACGGCACCCGGGTCTTTTCCACCGTGTCCGGCATCTATCACAACTGTACGAATCCCTTTGGGCGGATCAATCCCCATTTCTTTACCTGATGCAGGGATCGAAATAAAAGCTAATATTGTTGATACAAGAAACGTGTGAAATAGCCGTTTTATATATATTGGCATTACCTTTGCGTTTGTCACAAAAATATAAGTTTATCCAGATTGCTTTACGATCGAATTAAGATATTTTTCATCATCTTACTAACTGTAATAAGCTGCAGGGTATTGTATGCTCAACAGCCCGATTCTGCAGTGGTGGCAGCTCAGCCAGCCCTGGATTCTCTGTTTCAGGCCATATCCGACAGTATGGCTTTGGCTGATTCTATCCGTTCTGACACGCTTGTGGCCCCCCGGGCAGCAGGGGGAGAGGTTGAATCTGAAGTAAAGTACAATGCCAACGACTCCCTGATATTTTCACTGGATGGAGGGACCGTAGAGCTTTTCGGTGGAGCACATATTGCCTATGAAGATATTGTCCTGGAGGCTGATTATATCCGGTATGATATGGACTCGAGCCTGGTCACAGCTTATGGATTGCCTGATTCCACAGGTGCTATGGCAGGAAAACCTGTCTTTACCGATGCCAGCAGCTCTTTCGAGTCCAAAACAATGAGGTACAATTTCAAAACCAAGAAGGCCTTTGTCCAGGAGGTGATCACGCAACAGGAGGGGGGATACCTGCATGCAGAAGAGACCAAAAAACAATATAACGGGCATATACACCTGAAGGATGGGAAGTACACTACCTGCGATCTGGATCACCCCCACTTTTATATAAAACTTACCAAGGCCATTAGCATGCCCGGGGATAAGATTGTCTCCGGACCTGCCTATATCGTTCTGGCCGATGTGCCGCTTCCCATCGGGCTGCCTTTCGGCTTTTTTCCTAATTCCATGACTAAAACCTCCGGAATCCTGATTCCCAAATATGGAGAGGAAACCAATCGGGGATTTTACCTGAAGGAAGGGGGCTATTACTTCGCCATGAACGATTACATGGACCTGCGCCTTACTGGCGATGTTTATTCCAATGGGACCTGGGGTGTGCGGCTTGGAAGTAATTACAAGTGGAACTATCACTTCACCGGAAATCTGAATTTGCGCTATTTTAAAAATGTAAGCGGCTACAAGAATATTGAAGAGACTTATTCGGTGAGTAAGGACTATGCGATAGGCTGGAGTCACAGCCAGGATTCCAGGGCCAATCCCAATAGTTCATTCAGAGCCAGTGTGAACCTGTCCAGTTCCTCCTACGACCAGAACCATACCAACAATATCAACAGTGTGATGAGGAACACCAAACAGTCCAGTATTTCCTATACCAAGTCATGGCCCAACAGCCCGTTTAATATGAGTGCTTCTCTGAACCACAGTCAGAACAGCAATACCAAGGCAGTGAATATGACCCTTCCAAAGGTCTCCTTTAACATGTCCAGGATCACCCCCTTCAAGCGTAAATCCGGGGTAGGCCCCTCAAGGTTTTACGAGGACATACAGCTAAGCTATACCAGTTTGCTGGAAAACAGGATTGCGACCACCGACACGCTCCTGTTCACCAGCCAGGTGTGGGATGACATGAAAAACGGCTATAGGCATAGCATCCCCCTGAGCCTGAGTATCAAGCCCTTCCGGAAAACACCCATGCTGCAGAGTTTTGCCATTACCCCCTCCCTTAACTACAATGGCATGCTCTATACCAAGCAGACCAGGAAGTATCTCAGCTACGAGTACGAATATGACGAGCTTGGAAATGTTAGCAGCTATAGCACCACCATTGTCAAGGATACCATTAGCAGGATATCCTATGCGCACTCGCTCTTCCCCAGCATTGGTTCAGGGATATCGCCCAAGATATACGGGATGTATACCTTCAAGGGAAAGGGAAGGCTGGAACAGGTCCGCCATGTGATGACCCCCACAGCCGGATTCTCCTATGTGCCGGATATGGGGAATCTTCAAGCTGACTATTACAGGGACCTGATTGATCAGGAAAGCGGAGATACCGTTCATACCTATTCCATTTATGAGGATCAGATTTACGGAACTCCCTCCACCAGGGGGGCATCCGGTTCGCTTAATTTCTCTCTGCGCAATAACCTGGAAGCTAAGATGCGTTCCAGAAATGATACCATTGATGAACTGGAAAAAGTCAGCCTACTGGATAACCTGAGTTTAAGTACCAGCCTGAACCTCTTTCACACAGACACCCTGAGCCCGGCATGGACCCCCATCAGTTTTAATGGCAGCACCAAGCTATTTAAGAATAAGCTGAACCTTTCATTCCGGGGGGTACTGGATCCTTTCGGATACGACGAGACCCGGACCCGGACCGCTGAAACCTGGTTTTCACAGACCGGCAAACCCCTACGCCTCACCGCTGCCTCTATGTCTGCGGGATTCTCCCTGAAATCCAAACAAGATAAAGGCGGTGGCAGACCAGGGCAGGAGGATCTGGATCCACAATCTCAGCTGAATACCGGGGAGATCGATTCCAGAGATCCCATGGGACAATACGATCCAAATATGGAGGATTATTACGGGGACTACGTGGATTTTGATATTCCCTGGTCCCTCCGGGTGGACTACAGTTTCAGTTATACCAAAAGCCGGGCAGAGAGTAAAACAATTCAGACCCTGAGAACTTCAGGCGATTTCAGCCTCTCGCCCAACTGGAAGATCGGTTTTAATACGGGTTACGACCTGAATACCAAACAATTCACCACCACCAACCTGAGTATATACAGGGATCTGCACTGCTGGGAAATGCGGATCTCGGTAGTTCCCTTTGGAACCTACAAGTCCTACAACTTCCAGATCAATGCCAAATCAGCCATTCTTTCAGATCTGAAATGGAACAAGCGCCAGGCCTGGCAGGATAACTTCCGTTAATTTAGCTCATCTTAAGCATTTACAGGGTTAGAGGTAAATATTTGTTTAATATAAATTAACAAAAGCTTAACATAACGCCTCGAACATTTCCCGCCTCTGTCTGTCTTCCCCTTGTCGAAACTAAGGAAACTTTGAAAATTTCCCGGGTTTCCAAAGGTGAGAGTTACATGAAGGAAGTGAGACATATGCTGGAAAGGGTCTTGGCGCTTTTTATTCCTTACGGAATTCGAAGCGTGACCATGGAGGATATTGCCAGAGAACTGGGGGTGTCCAAAAAAACCCTTTACACAGAATTTGACGATAAGGATGATCTGATCCGCAGGGTGATCGACTTTGATAGTAGCCAGAGCCGGACATTTTATGAAGAAATCTATGAATCTGACTTTAATGCCATCCAGGAAATCTTCCTGGTGAACAGCCGAATGCATTCCTTTCGCTCCCGGTATAGTGCCAGCTTCAACCATGATCTTAAAAGATATTACCCTGATATATACCGGAGTTGGGTCCGGGAGAAAAGAGAGCAAATGTATAAAGTGATCATTGAGAATCTCCGGAAAGGGAAGCGAGAGGGCATTTACCGGGAAGAAATTAAGGAAGAGGCCATCGGCAGCCTGTACCTGGCCCGGATGGAGATGCTGGACCATAGTGATATCATCCAGGAACATGCGACCAGCTCTTATGAATTTATGAAGGAGATTTTTTCCTATCACCTTCATGGCATATGCAATGAAAAGGGATTAAAAATCTTGTCCCAGCTAAAGGAAAAAATGGAAAATATTCAAGATTAACAGATATGAGAACAAAGATTATTATTCTAGTATTTTTAGCTCAAGGCACCAGCTTACTGGCACAGAATCAGCTGTCCGATACCGTTTATTTTTCCCTGGAGGAGTCGGTGCTCTATGCCATGGAGCATAACCTGAATGCTAAGAATGCCAGATTAGATGTGGACGCTGCAGATAAAAGGGTCTGGGAAACCGCTGCAACAGGATTGCCCCAGGTGAATGCAAGTGTAAATTACAACTATAATATAAACCTTGCGACTACTCTGATCCCTGATTTTCTGGGAGACCCAAGCGACCAGATCGAAGTCCAGTTTGGAACCAAGCATTATGCGACAGCCGGAATTTTGGGAAATCAGCTCTTATTCAGTGGAGAGTATATCATTGGGCTGCAGACGGCCAAAATATTCAAAGAATTCTCGAAACGTAACAAAGAGAGGACAGAGCAACAGGTGCGGCAAACGGTTACCGAGAACTACTACCTGGTCCTTCTGGGAGAATCCACCCTGGAACTTTTGAAGGCTAACCTGGATAACGTTCGGCTTAGCTATGAAGAAACGGTGAAACTCTATGAGACCGGGTTTGTGGAGGAAATAGAGGCTGATCAGCTGGAGGTGGCATTGATGGACCTCCAGAACAGTGTTCTATCTACGGAACGGCAGGTAAGGGCCAGCCAGAACCTGTTAAAGTATCAAATGGGACTGGACCGGAAACTTACCATTGTACTGACCGACGGACTCCATGACCAGCTTGCCAGGGTCGATTATGAGGCTGCAATGGGGGAGGAATTTACCCTGGAGGAAAACCTGGACTATCAGATACTCAGGGAACAGGAACGTCTGGCATATATGGATTTGAAATTGAAAAGATCCGAATATCTTCCTTCTCTTTCGGCATTTTATTCCATGGATTTCGCCGCCCAGCGAAATGAGTTCAATTTTCTGGATGAAAATGAGAATTGGTACCGGGCATCCATGCTTGGACTTTCTTTCAATGTCCCCATTTTCAGCAGCGGAATGCGCAGGGCCGGTGTTTCTCAGAAACGTATCTCCTATGAAAAGGCCAGGAACAATAAGGTCTTTGCCGCCGAAGGACTTCAGGTTGAATTTACTCAGTACAAGTATGATTTTGCCAATGCGCTGGAGCGGTATCGCAGCGATAAAAAAAACCTGGAACTATCCGAAAAAGTGGTCCGGGTTACTAAAACGAAATATGACAAGGGTATGGCTTCAAGCCTGGAGCTAACCCAGGTGAATAATCAGTATTTGCAGGCATTGACCAGCTATACCGGTTCCATGGTGGAGTTGCTGAATGCCAAGATCAAGATCGATTTACTTATGAATAGAATTTAATCAAATAAGCATGAAACAAATAGCTGTAATAGTATCCCTGTCCCTCCTGATGGCCTGCGGTTCCGGGGGAAACAATTCAATAGAAGCAGAGCTGGACTCCTACCGGAAGAAAGTGGAAGAATACAACCTGAAGATTGCCGAACTGGAGGCTGAACTGGGGGATGAAACAGAAGCCTCAAGCTCGGCGGCGGACCTGCCTGTGGAGATCAGGCGCATGATCCCGGAACAGTTTTCCAGATATTTCGAAGTATCGGGAACTTTGGAGGCTCTGGAAGAGGCCTATCTCAGCGCAGAGTTAAACGGGCAGATCCAGGAAGTAAGAGTTCAGCGCGGAGAGCGTGTTAAAAAAGGGGATACGATCATTAAACTGAACACCGATGTTACAGAAAAAAGCATCGATGAAGTAAAAACCAGCCTTGAACTGGCCCGGCGGATCTACAGCAAACAGCAGGAGCTCTGGGACCAGAATATCGGAAGTGAAATACAGTACCTGGAGGCAAAAAATAATATGGAGTCTCTGGAGGCACGCCTGGCGACTCTGGAGAAGCAGCTGGCAATGTCTTATGTAACTGCACCTTTCAGTGGAATCATTGATGATATAATGGTGAAAGCTGGAGAGTTAGCCTCTCCGGGGATTCCCCTGGTCCATCTATTGAACCTTAAAAACATGCGGGTTTCTGCAGAAGTCTCAGAGGCCTATCTGAATCATATTACTAAGGGCGACCTGGTAGCACTCCGATTTCCAAACTACCCGGATGAGCTCATAGAAGCACCGGTGAGCCGTTTGGGCGAAGTAATTGATCCCCAGACCAGGACCTTCTCTCTGGAGCTTGAACTAAAAAATCCCGGAGAGAAATTTAAACCCAACATGCTTACATCGGTCCGGATATGGGACTTCAGGGATAACAATGCCCTGGTGGTTCCTTCTCACATAATCCGAGAGGATTTCCAGGGGACTTTTTTATTCCGGATATCTGATGAAAATGGAAGCCCGAAGGCCCAAAAAGTTTATGTGGAACGCGGCATTACCGTACAGGACCTGACCATGATAAGCGATGGGATTTTGCCGGATGACTTAGTGATTACCAAGGGGTATAATCTTGTCGCTGAAGGTACCTCTGTTCGTATAATGAACCCTTAGTTAATCAATCATGGAAGAAAAGACTCAAAGAGAATTTAAGCTCACCAGCCTTGCCCTGAAGAACAGGAATACCATTTTTCTGCTGACCGGGGTCATCATCCTGTTCGGGATCATTTCCTATCGGAACCTTCCCAAAGAACTTTTTCCGGAGATTGTTCTGCCAACCGTGCTGGTTCAGACCTTGTATCCGGGAAATCCGCCCCTTGATATTGAGAACCTGATTACCAGGCCCATTGAAAAAGAGGTGGAAGGAGTAAAAGGGGTTAAAGAGGTCACCTCCACTTCTGCTCAGGACGCCTCCCTCATATTTGTTGAGTTTAACACGGATGTGGATATCAAGGTAGCTTTGCAGGACGTGAAGGATGCGGTGGACAAAGCCAGGAGCGAGCTACCCAACGATCTGCTCCAGGATCCGGTGGTGGAGGATATAGATTTTTCCGAATTTCCTATACTGAATATTAATTTGTCCGGGGACTACAGTATTGAGGAGTTGAAGGAGTATGCCGAATACCTGGAGGACAGAATCGAATCTTTGTCTGAGATCTCCAAAGTGGAGATCCGGGGGGTGGATGAACGGGAAATTAAGGTAAATGTGGATCTTCTGAAGCTGGAGGCCTATCAGCTCACCTTTGATGATATTGAATTCGCCATTTCCCAGGAAAATGTATCCATTTCAGGAGGGGAGATTAAATTGGGGGATACCAGGCGATCGATCCGGACGGTTGGGGAGTTTGAGAACATCAGTGAGCTGGAAAACATCATTGTTAAAAGGGAAAACCAGGTGGTGGTATACCTGAAGGACCTGGCAGAGGTGGTGGACGGCTATGAGGAGGCCAAGACCTTTACCCGTCTGGACAATCAGTCGGTTGTCAGCGTGCAGGTCATTAAAAAGAGCGGGGAGAATCTGCTGGCCGCAACAGACAAGATATTCGGCATTCTGGATGAAACCAGTAAATCAGGAGCCATTCCGGCAGAACTGAGTGTCACCCTGACCAATGATCAGTCTGAAATGATCAGGATGCAATTAAGCAACCTGGAAAACAGCATGATCATGGGGGTCATTTTTGTTATCCTGGTCCTGTTTTATTTCCTGGGTACCCGGAATGCCCTGTTTGTAGGGCTGGCCATTCCCATGTCCATGTTCCTGTCCTTCATCATTCTGAACACCCTGGGCTACAAGATAAACCTGATCGTACTGTTTTCCCTGATCCTGGCCCTGGGACTTCTGGTGGATAATGCCATTGTGGTGGTGGAGAATATATACCGTTATGTGGATCTGGGACACCCTCCCTTTATAGCTGCCAAGAAAGCGGTTGGGGAGGTGGCTTTCCCGATCATAACTTCCACTTCAACCACCCTGGCTGCATTTCTTCCTCTTGCATTCTGGGGAGGGATTACCGGGGAGTTTATGAAGAATCTTCCCATCACACTGATCATTGTATTAACCTCTTCCCTGTTTGTGGCATTAATTATTATTCCTGTTTTTTCAGCGACTTTTATTCGGACAGGTCCTGACCGGAAAAACAATATGCCTAACAAGAAGAGGGGCTATTTTATTGCGGGCATTCTGCTTGGCCTGGGCGGATTGTTTTACCTGGCTGGCTGGAACACTGCCGGATCCCTGGCAGTGATATTCGGACTCATCGGCCTTTTAAATACGCTGTTTTTCAGCAGGGCCGAGGTCTGGTTTCAGGAGGTTTTTTTAGTATGGCTTGAACGGGTATACCTGAAAGTGCTGACCTTCTCCCTGCGTAAGTACAACCCCGTCTTCTTCTTTTTTGGCACTTTTCTCCTGCTGATATTTGCCCTTGTGTTTTTTATGGCAAGGGATGTGAATGTGACCTTTTTTCCGGAAAATGAACCTTCCTATATCAATGTGATCACTGAAATGCCCATAGGGACAGATGTGACGGCTACCAATGCATTTGTTTTTGAGTTGGAGCATGACATCGAGGAGATCATTGCCCCCTACCGGGAGATGGCTATTATTAAATCAGTTCTTTCCACCGTTGGAGTTGGGAATGAGCAGTTTGAAACGGGCAGTGTGCCCAATAAGGCGCTTACTACGGTTACTTTTGTGGAATATGAGCTCCGAAAAGGAATTGTTACCTCGGAGCTTATGAGGGAAATGAGCGATAAACTGAACTACCGTTATCCCGGAGTAAAGCTCTTTATCGAAAAGGACGAATCCGGACCTCCGGCCGGAGACCCTATCAGCATTGAGATCAGTGGGGAGGAGTTTGAAGCATTGCTATCTGTCGTCGACTCTGTCTCAATAATGATTGAAGCATCAAATATACAGGGAATCGAAGGCTTGAGTATGGACCTGGATGTTGGCAAGCCTGAGCTTCTCATTAGCCTGGACCGTGATAAGCTGAGACGCTATGGTCTTTCCACTTACCAGGTGGCTTCAACCCTGCGAACAGCCCTTTTTGGGCGAGAAGTGTCTGATTTCAAAGTGGGGGAGGAAGAGTATCCCATCAATATGCGACTGAAAGAGGAGTACCGCTATAATACCTCGTCGCTGCTTAACCTTATGGTTTCTTTCATGGACGACGGCCGGACCATACAGATTCCCCTTTCTGCCATAGCCGATGTGGAATATCGAAGTACTTACGGTGCAGTGAACCGAAAGGACCTGAATCGGGTCATAACCCTGTCCTCTAACGTAATCGAAGGATATAATGCGACCAGGATAAATGAACAACTGGCAGGCTTGCTATCCGGCTTTGATTTTCCCGAGGGCTATGGGTTTTCTTTCGGAGGAGAGCAACAGGAGCAGATGGAATCCATGGCCTTTCTTTCAAAGGCCATGCTGATTGCACTGGCCTTGATCCTTGTCATCCTGGTAACCCAGTTTAACTCTCTGGTAAAACCGGTGATTATTATGGCCAGTGTGCTATTTAGTACTATCGGGGTATTTGGCGGGATAGCCACTTTCCGGATGGATTTTGTGGTGGTCATGACGGGCATAGGAATAGTCTCACTGGCAGGTGTGGTGGTTAACAATGCCATTGTTCTTATTGATTACATTGAGCTGCTGAAAAGGCAAAAAAGAAAGGAGCTGGGATTGCGGGAAGAGGAATTTCTGCCGGTGCATCATGCCACGGCCTGCGTGATTGAAGGTGGGCGAACCAGGCTGCGTCCTGTATTGCTTACAGCCATTACTACCGTGTTGGGTCTGATTCCACTGGCTGTAGGATTGAATATTGACTTCGCCGGATTGCTCAGTGAGTTTAAACCTGGGCTTTATTTTGGAGGAGATATGGTGATCTTCTGGGGGCCCATCTCCTGGACAGTCATTTTTGGACTTACCTTTGCCACTTTCCTGACCCTGGTGATAGTTCCTGTCATGTATAAGATCACAGTGAATATCAGTAAAATGGTAAACACAAGATTTATCAGGATCAGGAAACAGGAGTTGAACACTTAGGGGACAGGAGTTTTCCTGAGGCATAAAAAGAGGGTGTCTTTTTGAGACACCCTCTTTTATATATAGATAGTAGGGATTCCTTACTCGGAAACAATTTCGAATGGAATATCCACAAGCACTTCTCTATGGAGTTTTACTGTGGCTGAATAGCTTCCGATCTCCTTGATCAGGTCGTCCTTGATGGAAATGTTTTTTCGTTCTACTCAAATCCTTTTTCAATCAGCGCTTCAGCAATCTGGATCGTATTGACCGAACCGAAGATTTTTCCTTTGGTACTGGTCTTGGCTCCAATGGTCAGGCTAACCTTCTTCAGTTCTTCGGCCAGCTGCATGGCGGCATCTTTCAGCTCCGCCTCTTTGTGAGCGCGCTGACGAAGGATTTCTTCATGTACCTTCTTATTCTGCGCAGTAGCGTTAATGGCATAGTCCTTTTGGAATCAGGTAGTTCCTGGCGTAACCATCTTTGACTGTAACGATATCGTCCTTATGTCCCAGGTTGGGCATATCCTGTTTTAAGATCACATTCATCTTCTATTCCTCCTTTTACTTTAACATGTCAGTTACATAAGGAAGCAGTGCCAGGTGACGTGCACGTTTAATGGCCACTGCAATTTTTCTCTGGAACTTCAGCGAAGTGCCTGTAAGGCGCCTCGGAAGAATTTTACCCTGCTCGTTCAGGAATTTCTTCAGGAACTCCGGGATCTTTATAGTCGATGTATTTGATCCGGTTCTTTCTGAACCTGCAATACTTCTTTTTCTTTATCTCTACCGTTGGTGGAGTTAAATATCTGATTTCTGAATTATCCTGTGCCATTATTCGTTCTCCTGTTTTTGTTCTGCTGATTTTCTTGCTCTTTTCTTCTCTGCATAAGCCACCGCGTATTTCTCCATTTTCATGGTCAGAAAGCGAAGGATGCGTTCATCCCTGCGGTACTCGATTTCAAGTTTGGCGATCAGGTCGGGCTCAGCCCTGAACTCGATCAGATGGTAAAATCCAGTGGATTTTTTTTGAATGGGATAGGCCAGTTTTTTCAGCCCCCAGTCCTCTTCATAAACGATTTCACCCTTGCTGTCGGTGATAATCTTTTTGAATTTTGCAACCGCTTCCTTCATCTGGCTTTCAGACAAAACGGGAGTAGCAATGAAAACGGTTTCGTACTGGTTCAACATGTATAAATATTTAGTTAATAAAAAATCGACTGCAAAAGTAGGAAGTTTTTGATTAACAGCCAAAAAATAGCAGTTTCTTTTCAATTTGACTTTGATCCTATCTGTTTCCTCATTTTGACCTTCGACTTTATAGAGTAGTTTCTTATCTTAGCAGGCGCATATGGAAAAGTTTATTGTATCGGCCCGAAAGTACAGACCGGCAAGTTTTTAGATGTGGTAGGGTCAGCCTTCCATCACCACAACGCTCAGGAACTCCATCTTAAATAATCACCTGGGTCACGCCTATCTTTTCAGCGGTCCGCGTGGGGTGGGGAAAACCACATGTGCACGGATATTTGCCAAGACCATAAACTGCGAAAATATCTCAGAAAGGGCTGAAGCCTGTAATAAGTGTGAATCGTGTATTTCCTTTAATGAAAATCGTTCCTATAGCATTCATGAACTGGATGCAGCCTCCAATAATTCGGTCGACGATATCAGGACCCTCACCGAGCAGGTCAGGATTCCGCCTCAGATCGGAAGCTATAGTATATATATAATAGATGAGGTACACATGCTGTCTCAGGCAGCCTTTAATGCTTTTCTGAAAACCCTTGAAGAACCACCGGCGCATGCCATTTTTGTGCTGGCCACCACCGAGAAGCATAAAATCATTCCCACCATTCTGTCCAGGTGCCAGATCTTTGATTTCAACCGGATCAAAGTGGAAGATGCAGTGGAATACCTCAAGCTTATTGCCTCCAAGGAGAACCTGGAAGCAGAAGAGGATGCCCTGCACATGATTGCCCAGAAGGCTGATGGAGCCATGCGCGATGCCCTGTCCATTTTTGATCAGGTGGTCAGTTTTTCCGGCGAGAAGATTACCTACCAGGGAGTCATTGAGAACCTGAATATTCTTGACTATGAATACTTCTTCCGCTTAACCTTTTCCTTCCTGGAAGGGGATGTGGCAACTGCCATGCTTATCTTTGATGAGATTCTTTCCAAGGGCTTTGATCCCCGGAATTTTATCAATGGATATGCAGCTCATCTAAGGGACCTGATGGTTTGCAAGAATCCGGAGACCGTTAAGCTAATGGAAGTGGGGGCAGGGATCAGAGAAAAGTACCTGGCCCAGTCCAAACAGGTATCCCTTCCTTTTATCTATGAAGGTTTGGAGATCTGCAATCAGGCCGACATTCAGTTCAGGAGCAAGCAGGAATCAGAGGCTGAGCATTGAACTGGCACTGGTGAAACTGGCCAACCTTTCCGAGGTGTTTAAAAAAAAAAGTAGTAACTGTTTACCAGCTGCAGATTCCGGACCGAAATGCCTGAGGCGGCAAACCAGGCAGCCTGATGTGCCTGAGGCTGTAAGCAAGTAGACTGATGTGTCTGAGGCGGAAGCCACCCGGCAGATGCCGGTGCTTCAGGTCCCGCAGAAGTAATGGGCCTCAAGGACCATCAGGAACTCCCGGCATTTCCATCAAAGACAGCCTAAAAAACCTATTGAGCCTGCACAGGCTGCAGAAAAAGGAGGCAACTTGAAAGAAAGCGAGGATACCGAACCCGCAGTGAGCTCTGAAAAAGAAAACGGATGGAACTGCTGCCTTAACTATCGGTCCCGAGGCGGTTCAATCATTCGGCATGGAACGAATATGCCCGTTCCCTGGAGAAGAGCAAACCGCGAATTTTCAGTACACTTGATTCAGCAACAAGCCGGTCGTTGGAGAAGATGGCCTGGTGAGGGTTTATTTAAACAGCGAAGCACAAAGGGACAATTTTAAGAAAAATATCAAATCGGATTTATTACGCTTTATCAAGAGCCATACGGGTATATACCAGGGTGGAGATTATAGCGGAAGTATCAGATAGTGAGGATAATGGAAAAAAGATATATACCGAACAGGATAAACTGGATTTCCTGATTAAGAAAAATCCTGAGCTTGGAATGCTCAAGTCGCGTTTCAACCTCGATTTTGACGATTGAACATTAAGAAGGATCATTTGTAACTTTATACAACAACCCAAAGAAATATAGGAAATATGACCGGAGAAAAGATCACCAACAAAATGGGAAAAATTACAGTTCCCGATTATCCAATTGTACCCTTTATTGAAGGCGATGGTACGGGCCCTGATATTTGGGCTGCCTCCATAAGAGTCCTCGATGCCGCAGTTGAAAAGGCATATAAGGGCAAAAAGAAAAATTGTCTGGAAAGAAGTACTAGCCGGCGAAAAGGCCTTTAATAAGACCGGCAAGTGGTTTCCTGAAGAGACCCTCGATATTATTCATGAACACCTGGTGGCCATAAAAGGTCCCCTGACCACCCCGGTAGGTGGTGGTATAAGGTCCTTAATGTGGCATTGCGTCAAATTCTTGATCTTTATGTGTGTCTTCGCCCCGTTAAATATTACAAGGGAGTACCTTCTCCGGTCAAAGATCCCAGTACAACTGATATGGTGATTTTCCGTGAAAACTCTGAAGACATATACGCTGGAATTGAGTGGATGACCGATACCGCAGAGGGAGAGAAAGTAAAAAAATTCCTGATCGATGAAATGGGAGTCAGCACCATTCGCTTTCCCGAATGCGCCTCCATCGGGATTAAGCCCATTTCCAGAGAAGGGTACCTCCCGCCTGGTCAGAGGAGCCATACAATATGCGGTTCGTCATAGTTTGCCCTCGGTTACCCTGGTGCACAAAGGGAACATCATGAAATTTACCGAGGGTCAGTTCAAGCAATGGGGATACGAACTGGCAGAAGAGGAGTTTGGTGACCAGGTATTTACCTGGAATCAGTATGACCGGATTGCTGAGAAAGAGGGAAAGCAGAAGCCGATAAGGCACAGGATGCAGCCCTTAAAGCCGGTAAGATCCTGATCAAAGATGTGATTGCAGATGCCTTCCTGCAGCAGATCCTGACTCGACCGGCTGAATACTCTGTAATTGCCACCATGAACCTGAATGGCGATTATATTTCCGATGCCCTGGCTGCCATTGTGGGTGGCATTGGAATTGCTCCGGGGGCCAACATTAATTATGAGACCGGTCATGCCATTTTTGAAGCTACCCACGGCACCGCTCCGAAGTATGCCGGACTGGATAAGGTGAATCCCGGATCGGTAATTCTATCCGGGGTGATGATGCTTGCAGTATATGGGATGGGAATGAAGCTGCCGACCTGATTGTTAAAGGACTTCAGGAAGCGATCCTGAAGAAGAAAGTCACCTATGACTTTGCCCGTTTGATGGACAATCCAACAGAGCTGAAGTGTTCCGAATTTGGGTCAGCCATTATCGAAAATATGTAAACAAGCAGTCAGTACTAACTTTAAATAAATATCCATGTTACCAAAGAAAGTTGAAGAAATACTGAATCTTCAGATTGAGAAGGAAGACTATTCCTCACAGCTCTATCTTTCCATGGCCTCCTGGGCTGAAAACAAAGGATTTGAAGGTGTTTCAAACTGGCTTTATGCTCAGGCTGAAGAAGAGAGGGTTCATATGCTTAAGCTGGTAAAATATGTCAATGAGCGTGATGGTGTGGCAATCATTCCGGGGATTAAAAAGCCGCCTACCGATTTTCGGAGATGTATTTGCGGCCTTTGATCAGGTGCTGGCTCATGAGAGATACATCTCGGAATCCATCAATGAGATTGTGGCAGCGTGCATTGCAGAGAATGACTATCACCACCCAGAACTGGATCCAGTGGTTTGTAACCGAACAGATCGAGGAGGAAGCCTCTGTAAAGGCGATCATCGATAAACTGAACCTGGTGGGGAAAAACAACCTCTATATGTTCGACCGCGATATTATGTCCATGCGCGGCGGTGGGGAAAGCCCTGCAGAGTAAGGTGCCTATGCACCGGGGAGGCCAGCCGGCCTGTGCTTTTTTTAAGGAATACGGGGATGTGAGAACATCCCTGTACTTATTTAAGCCTGACAAATTCGCAGTTTTTTAATATTGGTACACTATTTGAAAGTACAGGACCGATAAAAAAGGGTAAATTTGTCCTTTCTCAATGATCATTATAAACCAAATAATCACATCGGATCATGGATGTAGGCAAAGTAATAGGAAAATTTCTGGGTAACAAGGCCGACCGGGATATGCGCGAGGTCTATTCCTTATGTGGATAAGATTAAGATGGCATATGAGCCATTGCCGGAGCTGAGCAATGACCAGTTTCGTGAGCGTTCTGCTATGCTGAAGAAGCGTGTGGCGGATTATGTGGCAGATGAAAAAACTCAGTTGGAAGCCCTGAAAGCCAAAGCCGAAGATCCGGAAGTGGATGTAAGTGAAAAGGAGGACAATCTACAAACAGATCGATGAACTGGATGACGAGATTGATTCGAAATATGAGCTGGTCCTTGAATGAAATTCTACCGGAAGCCTTTGCAGTGATCAAAGAGACGGCCCGGCGTTTTAAGGAAAACGAAGAGCTTGAGGTTACTGCGCTGGACTATGACCGGACACTGGCTGCTTCACGGGAGTCGGTGGAGATCAAGGACAACAGGGCCATCTGGAAGAACCGTTGGATGGCAGGAGGCAATGAGATGACCTGGGATATGGTACACTACGATGTGCAGCTCATTGGTGGTGTTGCCCTGCACAGCGGAAGAATCGCAGAGATGGCTACCGGTGAGGGTAAAACCCTGGTGGCCACCCTGCCGGTCTTCCTGAATGCCCTTACCGGGAAAGGGGTCCATTTGGTTACCGTAAACGACTACCTGGCCAAACGTGACTCCGAATGGATGGGGCCCATTTACGAATTCCATGGACTCACCGTGGATTGTATTGATAAGCATCAGCCCAATTCGGAAGCCAGGAGGAAGGCCTACAACTGCGACATTACCTTTGGCACCAACAATGAATTCGGATTTGACTACCTGCGTGACAATATGGCGCACAGTCCTGGTGAACTGGTGCAGCGCAAGCATAACTATTCCATTGTGGACGAGGTGGACTCAGTCCTGGTCGACGATGCCCGGACCCCTCTGATTATTTCCGGTCCCATTCCAAAAGGAGATGATCAGCAGTTTGCAGAATATAAGCCCAAGGTGGAAAAGCTGATGTCTGTCCAGCGGCAACTGGTCACCACTATTTTCACCGAGGCCCGCAGGCTCCTGACTGAAGGTGATACGGAGAAGGCTGGCTTTAAACTGCTTCAGGCCCATAAGGGATTACCCAAGTATAAACCCCTGATAAAGCTCCTGAGTGAAGAGGGGAATAAGTCGCTCATGATTAAAACCGAGAATCACTATATGCAGGAGCAGTCCAAGAATATGCACCTGGTGACAGATGATCTCTTCTTCATCATTGAGGAGAAGCTCAATTCAGTGGAGCTTACAGAAAAGGGAATTGACCTGATTACCGGCTCTTCCGATGATCCGGCATTTTTCATACTTCCTGATATCGGATCGGAAGTTGCTGAAATTGAGCGTTCCAGCATGGAAGATAAGAAGAAGCTGGAGATTAAGGATAAGATGCTCCAGGATTATGCAGTGAAGTCGGAACGGATCCATACCGTTAATCAGCTTCTGAAAGCATATGCCATGTTTGAAAAGGAAGTGGAGTATGTGGTCATGGACAATAAGGTAAAGATTGTTGACGAACAGACAGGCCGTATTATGGAGGGCAGAAGGTACAGCGACGGACTGCATCAGGCCATTGAGGCTAAAGAGAATGTAAAAGTAGAGGCTGCGACCCAGACCTGGGCCACCATTACCCTGCAGAACTATTTCAGGATGTACCACAAACTGGCCGGTATGACCGGTACAGCGGAAACTGAAGCAGGTGAACTCTGGGACATCTACAAACTGGATGTCATGGTCATTCCCACCAACCGTCCCATTGTCAGGGACGACCGGGAGGACCTGGTTTATAAAACCAAACGGGAAAAATACAACGCGGTGATCGATGAGCTGGTAAGGCTGAACAAGGCGGGCCGGCCCTCTCTGGTGGGTACCACCACCGTGGAGGTATCGGAGCTGCTCTCTAAAATGCTTAATATCAGAAAAATACCTCACAATGTATTGAATGCCAAACTGCACCAGCGGGAAGCGGAAGTGGTTGCCCAGGCCGGAAAGGCAGGGACGGTAACCATTGCCACCAACATGGCCGGCCGGGGAACCGATATCAAGTTGTCGGACCAGGTGAAAAACGCTGGAGGACTGGCCATCATCGGGACCGAAAGGCACGAATCCCGGCGGGTTGACCGCCAGTTGCGTGGACGTTCAGGCCGTCAGGGTGACCCGGGTTCTTCCCAGTTCTATGTCTGCCTGGAGGATGATCTCATGCGCCTGTTCGGATCGGAGCGTATTGCAGGAATGATGGATAAGCTGGGACTGAAAGAGGGAGAGGTGATCCAGCACTCCATGATCACCAAGTCCATTGAACGGGCCCAGAAAAAGGTGGAGGAGAATAACTTCGGAATTCGTAAAAATCTGCTGGAGTATGATGATGTCATGAACTCCCAGCGTGAAGTGATCTACAAGCGCAGAAGGCATGCGCTCTATGGAGAGACGGCTGGGGCTTGATATTGCCAATATGATGTACGATGTCACCGAGAGCATTGTAAATGAATATCATGGCAGCGGTGATTACGACGGGTTCAAACTGGAGTTGATCCGTTTTCTGTCCATTGAATCTCCGGTAAGTGCCGATGAGTTCAAAAGCCTGAACAGCAATGACCTGGTAGACAAAATATACGAGGATCTGCTGGTGGCATACAAAAGGAAGCAGGAGAGCATCTCCGAACAGGCCATGCCGGTGATCAACCAGGTGTATGAACATCAGCGCCAGGTTTATGAAAATATTGTGGTTCCGGTTTCGGATGGAACCCGGATCTTCCAGGTACTTGCGAACCTGGAGAAACTGTCATACATCCAATGGAAAAGAGCTGGTTCGCTCCTATGAAAAGAGCATTATCCTGGCGACCATTGATCAGTCCTGGCAGGAGCATCTGCGGGAACTGGACGATCTTCGACAGTCGGTGCGAAATGCCCAGTATGAGCAAAAAGATCCTTTACTGATATATAAATTCGAGGCTTTTGAACTGTTTACCGCCATGATCGATAAGGTCAATAAGGATGTGGTTTCCACACTGATGAAGGCCCATATTCCTATTAAAGATCCCAATAGCGTTAAGCGGGCAGAGGCTCCCAAGAAAATGGACCTCAGTAAATTCGAGGCCAATAAGGATGATGTGAGCAGCTACAATGATCCATCCGGTGGTGGAAGAGGAAAAGATGGTAGGACCCAGGCTCAGCAACCGGTTAGAGTCGAGAAGAAGGTGGGGCGGAATGATCCCTGCCCCTGCGGCAGCGGCAAGAAATATAAAAATTGTCACGGCAGGCCCGGCGCCTGAAGCGGCTAAGGTTTCCTAGTGAAGATCCCGATCCAGTTTTACAATCTCCCGGTGCAGTGCAGTGGTGACCGGGATTAAGGGGAGCCTGAGCATATTCTCTATCCAGCCCTGAATCTCCATGGCGGCTTTCACTCCCGCTGGATTCCCCTCTTTAAATATGGCTTTTATCATTGGAAAGAGCCTGTAATGCAATTCCCGTGCTTTTTCATAAGAGCCATCCAGGGCAGCAGCCACAAGAAGGGAACTTAAAGCCGGATAAGCATTCCCTATGACAGAGATAGCCCCGTCGCCACCGGCTGCGATCATAGGCAGGGTGAGGGCATCATCGCCGGAAACTACCAGGAAATCCTTGGGCCGCTTTTGGATAATTTCCATTACCTGGTCCATATTGCCCGATGCCTCTTTCACCCCTACGATGGTCCCTTCGAAATCAGCTGCCAGTCTGAGTACCGTTTCGGCTGAAATATTGGACCCGGTCCTTCCAGGTACATTGTAGAGTAAAACCGGGAGTTCTGTAACAGAAGCTATGGCGGCATAGTGCTGATAGATTCCTTCCTGGGAAGGCTTATTGTAATAGGGAGAAACACTCAAGAGTCCGTGGATATCCGCGGACTCGGTTTGTTTTATGGTTTCAATAACGGCCCTGGTGTCATTCCCGCCAATCCCCAGCATTAACGGGACTCTACCTGCGGAGCCCTCTTTTACACACTGAATGATATCTTTTTTTTCTGAGGCAGACAGGGTAGGAGTCTCCGCGGTAGTACCCAGTACCACCAGGTAGGAAATGCCCTGGTCAATTAATCGCCTGGTATGGATCGTTAAACGGTTAAAATCCACCTCTCCGTCGCTCTGAAAAGGGGTAATCATCGCCACACCGGTGCCTCTAAATGGAGCTGATTCAGCCATGTTTATGCTAATTTGAGTGGTTTAAAATGGATACGTAGTGCTTAATCTGTTCAGAGAGGTAAGCCATGTCAACTTCTCCTGGAAGATTTATCATCAGGTCGTAATCGTTCATCTCCTCCGTATAGCACCCTATTTTGAAGCGGGCAGGTGAAAGTTGCACCAGAAATTGAATTTCCAGCCGGTGGTTCGTATTAAAATCTATCAGCATATCGGGATCTTCTTTCCTGTAAAGCTCCACGTTTTCTCCCTTGGGTTGTAAATACCAGTTCAGATTACTCCTATTAATGATATGCAGATCTTTCCAGAAAAGCATATCCGGAGGTATCTCCTTCTGGTTGATATAGCCATAAATGGTACAGTCAATTTCATGATCTTTCAGAAATCCGCGAAACTCCCAGATAATTTTAAAGGCATCCTTTTTTTGAGCATCAAATAAAATAACAGCCGATTTGGCAGTTTCAAAATTATGGACCAGGGTCTCTCTCTTAAACCCTTTTAATTTATTTTTCAGTACTCGTTTTCCAATATTTTCTCTAATGCCTGACATGTGAACAAAAATACAATTTAAATTGGATGTTATTGAGCTAACATTGCCAGGAACTGTTCTTCCGTGATGATTGGAATTCCCAGTGCTTGCCCTTTCTGATATTTGCCGGGTCCCATATTTTCTCCTGCCAGAATGTAATCGGTTCTGGCACTGATGGAAGCACTGTTTTTTCCGCCATTCTCCTGGATGATGACTTTGAGTTCTTCCCTGGAGTGCTGACTAAATACTCCTGATATCACGAAGGATAAACCGGACAGTTTTTCACTGACCGGTTCAGCACTGCCCTTCATCTCCATCTGCAGTCCCGAGGATTTTAGCCGTTCCACCAGCTGCAGGTTGCTTTCTTTACTGAAAAAGGAGCGAAGGGATTGGGCAATGCGTTCTCCGATCTCATCCACCTGCTCGAGACTCTCCTGGTCTGCTTTCATTAATTCATCCATACTCCGGAAGGCCTCAGCCAGCTTTCTGGCCACAGTTTCTCCGACGTAGCGGATACCCAGCGCATATAAAACCCGGGGGAAGGGGACATTCCTGGACCTCTCGATGCTCTGGATCAGGTTGTTGGCCGATTTCTCCCCAAACCTTTCCAGTCCGGCAATCTGGTGGCTGCTGAGCCCATAAAGATCCGCAACATCCTTTACCAGTCCCTTTCTGAAAAGAAGGTCGATGGTGGCCTCGGCAGCATTGATTTCCATGGCCTTTCTGCTTATAAAATGTTCGATTCGTCCTTTGATCTGGGGCGGACATCCGCTGTCGTTGGGGCAGTAATGTGCTGCTTCGTCCTCTCTGCGGATTAAGGGAGTGCCGCACTCGGGACAGGTGGAAATGAACTGAAATAGTTCGCTATCTTCCTCCCTGCGGTCTTTATCCACCCCCACAATTTTCGGGATGATTTCACCTCCCTTTTCCACAAAAACATAATCTCCGAGCCGGATGTCCAGCAGAGCAATCTGGTCTGCATTATGAAGCGACGCTCGCTTGACTGTTGTTCCTGCCAGTTGAACCGGCTCCAGGTTAGCAACCGGTGTGATGGCACCGGTACGCCCAACCTGGAAATCAATGGACATCAAGCGCGAAAGGGCCTGCTCGGCCCTGAATTTGTAGGAGATGGCCCAGCGGGGAGTTTTAGCAGTAAATCCCAGTTGTTTCTGCAGTTCAATGGAATTTACCTTGATCACAACACCATCAATCTCAAAGGGCAGCGTATCCCGCGCCCTCTCCCAGTGGTCTATATAGTCGAAGACTTCCTGAATGGAACGGGCCAGCAGACTGTAATCCGGCACTTTAAATCCCCAGGAGCGAGCTGCATCCAGGCTTTCTTTCTGGGTCTGAAAGAGCTCCTGTTCTCCCGGTAAGTAGTAAAACAGACAATCCAGGGGGCGTTTGGACACCAGGGCCGAATTTTGCATCTTCAGGGTTCCGGATGCTGCGTTCCGGGGATTTGCAAAGCGGGGGTCTCCGTTTTTTTCCCGCTCTGAATTCAGTTTATTAAATCCCTCCACCGGCAGAATGACTTCCCCTCTGATCTCAAATTCGGGAGGAACATCCTTCCCCTGCAACTGAAGCGGGATGCTTCGAATCGTCCGTATATTGTGCGTTACATCATCCCCACGAGTGCCATCTCCCCTGGTAAGTGCCCTGCTTAAACTTCCATTCTGGTAGGTCAGGGCCACCGCCACTCCATCATATTTGAGTTCGCAAAAATAGGAGATGTTTTCACCAAGCACTTTCTTTACTCTCTGGTCAAATTCCCCGAGCTCCTCTTTACTGTAGGTGTTCCCCAGGGAGAGCATAGGGTAGCGGTGACTGAAGGATTCAAATTCCCTGTTCAGGTCGCTCCCTACCCGGCGAGATGGAGAGTTTTCCTCATCGAACTGGGGAAATCCGGACTCCAGCGTTTGTAATTCATTGATTAACAAATCATACTCGAAATCTGAAATACCTGGTTCAGATTTCACGTAATACAGGTAGTTATGCCTGGAAAGATCTTTTCTAAGTTCTTCAATTCTTATTTTCGCCTGCTCCGGGGTCATCAGTATGTCTTTTAACAAAAGTAAAAATATTTCTCCGTAAGTTTTTATTCTCTACATTTAGCCAGATGAAAGTAAGATTACGGCATTTATGGGTACTGTTGCTTCTGCTTGCAGGTAACCAGACTTTAAAGGGACAGCTGCAATTTCCGGGGACCGCGATGGGGATTAACTCCGGTTTAAAGGCTGCCGAGGTCATGTATGTTCTTTCACCCGTGGATCCAATGGAAGTGGAGGCGGAAAAGGAGCTGAACAGGAAGAGCCATTCAAAGCCCCTGCGCTTTGCACTGGAGCGTCCGGTAAATCTCTCTCCTGAGACCCATGGTAGCTGGAGTATGGAAGGTGATATGGGGGTTTGGCGGATACATGTTTTATCGCCGGGGGCTTATTCGCTTGGACTTGTTTTTGGAAAGTATGAGCTTCTGCCCGGTGTAAAACTGTTTGTGTACGATCCTGAACTGCAGCAGGTAAAAGGAGCATTTACTTCAGGGAATAACAAAGCGTCCCGGGTATTTCCGGTGGGTCATATTCCAGGCGATGAGCTTGTCATTGAGCTGCAGGTGCCTGATGGAATGTTTGATTATGGGGAGCTGGAGCTGGAATCTCTTTCCCATGCCTTTCTGAAAACAGGGTATGGCGCCTATCATGCAGCGGATTGTCCGGCCGGGGAGTTTGGGTGTTCGCAGAATTGTGAAATTGATGTGAACTGTGTGGAAGGGGATGATTGGTGGTTGGTCAAACCCGCTGTGGTAAGAGTTTTCACAACCACGCTATACTGTACCGGGGTCCTGGTGAACAATACCTCTTATGATGGAACGCCCTATATCCTCACCGCGGAACACTGCCTGAACAATCAGGAACGCGCTGATCTTACTGTATTCCAGTTTAACTATGAAAGTCCAACTTGTTTCGGGGAAGACGGACCACTCGACATGTCCCTGGAAAGTGCCACCCTGATCGCCCATGGGGACAGCGTTGATTTCAGCCTGCTTGAGCTGGTACATATGCCGCCAGCTTCCTACGGGGTATATTATGCCGGATGGGACCGGGCTGACTTTCAGACCAACGCCACAGCGACCATACATCATCCCTTTGGGGATGTAAAAAAAATATCCATAGACGAAGATATCCCCTCTGTTCCCCAGCAACCTGGAGATGTTCCTTACAGCGGACTGGAGGATTATCATTACTTCTCTTACTGGTGGATCAAACGATGGGAGACAGGATCCACGGAGGGCGGATCTTCGGGAGGTCCGCTCTTTAACCTGGATCACAAGGTGATCGGTACCCTGAGTGGGGGAATTGCGTCATGCGGCGACTCTATCGGCTACGATATTGAAACGGATCGGGTGATCTATAATCTAGCCCCCAACAGAGATGACTACTTTTCCCGTTTTGGTATGGCCTGGGATTATGAGGAGTATAAAGGCAATGCCCTGAAGCCCTGGCTAGATCCCCTTAATTCGGGAACCGAGACCCTGGGAGGATATAATCCAACTTCCGCAGAGCCCTTAAAAGTCGTCTCAGGAAAACGCTTCCGGGTATTCCCCAATCCGGCGGGTGAGCTTTTCCATATCACCTCCAAAGAGCCCATTCAGGATAGGGGATCTTTCACCCTGCTTAATCTCTCCGGAGCGCTCCTGTTTAAAGGTGAACTGGATGGTGAGGGACGGGCCGAAATTCATACGGCCAACATGGCCCCGGGCCTCTATTTGATCCATATAGAAGTGGACAACTATCAGGAGCATCACAAATTACTGGTCGTAGATCCATGAGAATGCTTTCGCTGCTCATAGTTGCGGTTCTGCTGGTTCCGGGCTGTAATAAGCGCTCGGATTCCAGGGTTCAAGCTGGCAGCCCGGATCCGTCGGGGAATGATGCCTACACCCGCTATGCTTCCGGATTCAGGGTCATTCATCAGGGAGCCTATACTCTGATTGAGGTAAGCGATCCCTGGCAGCAGAGCCGGGATGTCATTTATACCTATGTACTTGGCCGTGACAGGAAGGTGCTCCCCCCATCCCTGAAGGAGCTTCCGTTTATCAAAACCCCGGTTAAACGGGTGATCGCACTCTCCACGACCCATGTGGCCATGATTGAACAACTG
Organism: uncultured Bacteroidales bacterium; assembly: GCA_963792395.1. Classification (GTDB taxonomy): domain Bacteria; phylum Bacteroidota; class Bacteroidia; order Bacteroidales. The sequence continues at coordinate 139,556 of CAWBWE010000008.1, read as the reverse complement.
GGAAGTGCCGGATCTATTGTAGGGCTTTCAGGTTCGGAGTTCATTTACAGTCCAGGCCTCAGAGAACGGATAGAGTCAGGAGAGGTGAAGGATGTGGGATATGGGCACGGAATTGATTTCGAAGGCATCGTAGGACTGGAACCAGATGTGATATTTCTTTACGGGGTAGAGGGCCAGGTGGTTGGCACGCTTGAAAAACTCACCGACCTGGGAATCCCGGCTGTCTTTTGCGGGGAGTATCTGGAGCCACATCCCCTTGGTAAAGCCGAATGGATCAGGTTTTTCTCTCTCTTTTATGAAAAGGAGAAACAATCGGCCAACTTTTTCAAGGGCATCGACTCTGCATATAACTATCTCGCTGCACTGGCCTCCCGGGTATCAACTAAACCAAATATTCTGACTGGGCTCCCCTGGAAGGATACCTGGTATATGGCCGGGGGGAGGAGCTTTGCGGCACGTCTGATTGAGGACGCAGGAGGAGCTTATCTCTGGAAGGAAAACGCTTCCACCCAGGCGATCCCGCTGGATCTGGAGTCGGTCTACCTAAAAGCAGTAAAGGCGGATATCTGGATCAATCCGGGGGCAGCAGGGAGCCTGTCTGATATCCTATTGCTGGATGAGCGCTTCGGGGGCCTGAGTGTACTGAATGCAGGACAGGTATTTAATAACAATGCCCGTATCAGTGCCAGCGGCGGGAATGACTACTGGGAGTCCGGTACGGTCCGGCCAGACTTGATCCTGGCCGATCTGATCCGGGTGTTTCATCCTGATATATTGACAGATCATCACTTTGTTTACTACAGGCAATTAAAATAATCCTTACTTTTGGGTAATTCAAAACCACTACCCATGGCTAGCATCAGAATATTGAAGAAGGACATTAACAAGTTTGCTTTTGAGTTGTTGCAGGAGTGTTTTTCTTACAGGCATTATACGGATGAGCTTTCCGAAGATAAATTTGATGATGTAATCAGTAAGCTGGTACTGCTAAGAAACGATCTTATTTCCAGGACCAACCATCCCGAAACCGATGCTGAAGCCTCCTCCCTGAAGGAACATTACAAACAGGTTCAGCTGGATCTTTTGAGGCTTGCCGAAGTTGTGGAGGATCTAAAGAAATAGGATGTGAAAATCCGCTCCCGTAGTGTGATCATTATTTATGCGCTTGGCTTATTGCTTTTAGCCCTTTTCTTGCTTGACATCAGGCTTGGAACCATCTCCATCGGTCTGGGTGAAATGCTTGGTCACCTTTTTGGCAGGTCATCCCTTTCAGATCAGCAGTTACTTATACTGACCAAATTCAGACTTCCACGGGTGGCAACGGCATTGATGGCAGGTGCGGCCCTTCCGGTGTGTGGCTTACAGATGCAGACCCTCTTCAGGAATCCGCTGGCAGGTCCCTATGTGCTTGGGATTAGTTCAGGGGCAAGTTTTGGCGCCGCCCTGGTGGTCCTGGGAGCAGGAGCAACCGGCATTGTGGCCACCTGGAGCCTGGCCATCGCTGCCTGGCTGGGGGCCGGAACTGTGATGGTGCTGCTGCTCTTTGTCTCTTACCGGATTAAGGATGTAATGACGATACTCATCCTGGGCATCATGTTTTCCAGCGGATTGGCAGCCATCATCAGCATCATGCAGTATTTCAGCCAGGCTTCGGCCCTGAAATCTTTTGTTATCTGGAGCATGGGAAGCCTGGGCAATGTTAGTGGGGCTCAACTAAGGATTATGGCCTGGGCCATTCTGCCTCTTTTATTGATAACTCTTGCATACTCCAAGGTGTTGAACGGCCTGATGCTGGGAGAAGAGTACGCGCTGACCATGGGAGTTCGTATTCAACGTACCCGGCTGATCATCTTTGCAACTACCAGTATCCTTGCGGGCACTATCACAGCTTTTTGCGGTCCCATAGGATTCATTGGGATAGCAGTTCCACATATGGCAAGATTTCTCCTGAAGCGCTCAGACCACAGAGAATTGATTCCAGCCAGCATGCTTACGGGCATGGTGGTGATGGTTTTTAGCGATATCGTATCCCGGCTGCCCGGAACGGAACAAATTCTGCCCATAAATGCAGTGACCTCCCTGATTGGGATCCCGGTCGTAATCTGGCTGGTGGTCATGAACCGAAAAGCGCAATCTCTCTGAGCATGACCCTGCCTGCTGATCATATTATCTCCCTGGAACGTTTTGCTATTGGCTACCAGAAAGATATTGAACTATTAAGGAATCTGACCCTTAGCGTTAACCGCGGTGAAATGGTGGCACTCATTGGACGCAATGGCACTGGGAAAAGCACTCTGTTGAAATCGATAATCGGTTTATTAGCGCCCTTGCATGGGGCCTGCCTCTATGAGGGTACCCCGTTTACCGCATATACGCTTCCCGAACGGGCACGCAAAATCTCTTATGTCTCCTCGCAGCTCACTCAGCTTCCTTCCTTAAGAGTTAGTGAACTGGTAGCACTTGGCAGAATGCCCCATACAGGTTGGATGGGGCGCCTGAGTTCAGAAGATGAGGCTCTGATAAAACAAGCCCTGAAAGAGGTCCAGCTGACCTCCTATGCCGAGAGGCCACTGGAGTACCTTAGTGATGGGGAGCGGCAGCGGGCTATGATAGCCCGTGCACTTGTTCAGGATACGCCGGTCATGGTCCTGGATGAACCCACCGCTTTCCTGGATATTCCAAACACTTATGAACTCATCAGCCTGCTGAGCCGCTTCAGGGATGGAGGTAAATCGATTATATATTCCACCCACGATCTGGAGACTGCCATGCAGTGTGCAGATAAAATGTGGGTAATTCATGAAGACAGGGTCCTGGAGGGAGCACCGGAGGACCTGGGACTTTCGGGACTGTTTTCCGAGCTTTTTTCCAGCTCGGGAATCACTTATGATGAACACGCAGGAAGATTCCTGTTTTCCACCATACCAAAAGGAACCACCAGTCTGGAAGGGAAACAGAAAAAGGCTCTCCGGTGGACCCGTAACACCCTGGAGAGGCTGGGATACCGGGTGGAAGAGGGTGCCGGAATGAAGATTGAAGTTCGCTCTGACTCCGGGGAAATACAATGGATCCTTCACAGGGGGGATGGTCCTCTTCCATTTAAAAACCTCTATTCCCTGGCCCGCTTCTTGATACAAGAATAATAATTCAGTAATTTGAAGTCGTAAACTAAATTTCCGAACCATGAAGATAAAAAAGATCATTGCCTATACCTTATCAATACTGGTGCTTCTCTTCTCTCTGGTGGCTATTCTTGGAATCTGGGATGTGATCGATATGGAATACCTGATCGCAAGAATGTTTAAATCCTTGATGGTGATTCTGGCTGCTGCAGCGGTGGTTGTTTTAATTTTTTCCATTCTGGACAGGCCGGATAGGCCTCTCCGGGATGATCCAGAAGAAAACTAGGAGAGCAATCTGAAAATCTTCTCTGCACTGGCCCTGTTGGAAAACTCCTGCAGGGCCTTTTTCCTCTTTCGGATCTGCAATTCATCAAAGGCTTGAATCATCAGTCCATGAATCTGTAGTTCCAGTTCACGGTCCGAGGTGGCAATGGTACACAAATGTTCCAGTCCGCTTCCTTCCACCATCTCCGGATTTGCCAGACAGTGCCTCCCCATAAAAAGAGCGTGAAGCAGTTTCAATTTTATGCCAGTCGCCTGAGCAGTAAATAGCAGGTTGATCTGTGCCTGCGCAATCAGCTGGTCCAGTTTTTCGTCTGAGGGATTTGCATGCAACTGAATATTCTTAAAGCGGGCAATTTTTTTTTGAAACCCGGGAGAAGGATTTTTTCCTGCAACTATTACCTGGTAGGGTAATTCTGACAGCCTTTCTCTGGCCAGGGTAAGAAACATTTCCGAATTTTCGACTACCCCCAGATTCCCGTGATACAGAATGTAGGTTCCTAAGCCTGGAAGTGATTTCACTTCCTCAAAACGGTGAAATGCCGGAATAAACATGGCATTCCCGTATAGATCATTGAAATAACGGGTTTCGTGCTTTGCGATAGCCAGGATGTGGTCGGCATGCCTCAAAATTTTTTCATAGCGCCTTAATTTTGCTGCTTCCAGGCGAAAATAAAGTTTATGATAGGGATCCCGGGCAGAGCGGGCCAGGCCCCTGTAATATTCATGTTCGATGTTGTGTGCCCGCACCAGAGTGGTTTTCCTGGCCTGGATGCACTGGAGCAGGGCAGCTGTGGTATGTAAGCCTTCAAAAAGAACAGGAAATGAGTCTCCAAGAAGATTCCTTGGCATAGATTTTGCATTTCTTGTAACTACAATATAGGGATCAGCGTGAAGCAGGTATTTTATTCCGCGATTTACGAGGATAATAATATACCTTGAAAGCAAAGATCCTCAAGTTCTTTGGAAGGTTTTCGTCCGTATTGGAAACAGTGAAGGATAATCCGGATCCCGGCCTCGGAAAGTGCCTTCAGCTTATAAAAAATATCAATGACGCCTCCGTAGTCGGCCGGATAGGGGATATTGAAAGCGACGATATGAAGATATTGTGATGACATATTAAACCCTTGTCGGATCCAGCGCTTGATCCAACTGCTAAAGATACGTGCAAAAATATTAACAATTTTTAAAGAATTTTTTTACAAAATTAGTGCAACATTTTTCGCAATTTGCACGTTATAAAAGTGTAGAAACTTTATTGATTATCAATTAGATAATTTCGTTCTTTTATTCTACATTTCTTTTCATAGATTTAGTTTTAGGGTTAGTTTAGTTTTAAGGTCCCTCGGCGCTCGCAGGGGGATCTTTTTTTTCGAGCCCCTTATATTGGTAAAATATCTCTAAATTGCCCAAAATCTACGTATCATGAAACTATTCCGATACATACAGGGGGCAGGTTCATTTAAGCGCTACTACCGGTTGCTAAATGATCTGTATCGTACCGTTTATGGGACGGGAGCTGATGCTGCATTTCCCTTTCTTCATGAAGGAGAACGAATCCTTTGTTCAGCGACAGAATAATCTGGTGGATCATTGTCTGGAGCATCTGGGTGATCTTTCCAGACCAGGTTCTGCTGGAAGTGGGCTGTGGAAATGGGGCAAATTGCAAATACATCTCTTCCCTGAATGATTCAGTCAAGATCATTGGCATCGATCTGAATGAAGAGAATCTGGAGATCGCCAATGAAAGTATGGGAAGTCCCAGAACACAATTTATTCACGATGATGCCCAGAAACTGGTTCACATCGAGGATGCTTCAGTCGATCTGCTGATCTGCATCGAAAGCGCCCTGCACTATCCCGATAAGAATGCCTTTTTCAAACAGATCAAACGGGTACTGAAACCCGGAGGGAAATTCCTGGTGGCTGATATTCTGAGAAGAACGGAAGATAGTGGAAGGTCGCTCTGGTGGTGGAAAAGGACCATGTTGCTGCATCATACCAATGAAAATGATTACCAGGATTATGCAACTGGCAATCAGCTGAATTATCTCTCTACCCGAGACATTACCCCGGAGATTGTCAGAGGCTATGAAGGGCACAGGAGCTGGATTCCCGAAAGAAAACAGGAGCTGGATCTCCTTTGCCTTTCTCCAGTTTACCCTGGCCATCCTGGTCAGGCTCTATCTGAAAGAGCTTCGGAATCATAAGAAATATATGGTATTTAACGGTGTTCATGCCTGAGTAGACCTGGCTCGTTTTGTTAACATTCATTTTTTATCTTTGCATTTCAGAAAACAGAAATGCAGAAAATCGATCAACTAATAAGGCTCCTAGTGGTGGATGCGATCAGGCAGAAGTGGGGAGAGGCACCGACAGCGGAACAGGTTCAGATCCAGAAAACCAAACGCGAATTTAGCGGGGATTTCACCCTTGTGGTGTTTCCATTGCTCCGCCATTCGAAGCTAAGTCCGGAGGAGACCGGGAAAATACTTGGGGAATACATCCTGGAAAAATCCAGCTTGTTGTCCCAATTCAATGTGATCAAAGGCTTCCTGAATCTCCTGGTGGCACAGGAATATTGGAAGGAGTTCCTGGAGGGAGACCTGCAGTCCGGAACTTATGGAATCCAGGCGGCTGGCCGGGAATCTCCCATGGTTATGATCGAGTACTCGTCGCCCAATACAAACAAACCCCTGCATCTGGGACATATCAGGAATAACCTGCTGGGACATTCTGTGGCATCCATTTTGAAATCAGCAGGCCGACGGGTAGTTCAGGTGAATCTTGTGAATGACCGGGGGATACATATATGCAAGTCTATGCTGGCCTGGCAGCTGGATGCTAAGAGGGAAGATCCGGAGTCCTCCGGAATGAAGGGAGATCACCTGGTGGGCAAGTATTATGTGCGCTACGACCAGATTTACAAGTCACAGGTGCAGGCGCTGGTGGAAAGTGGTGTTTCACCAAAAGAGGCTGGGGAGAAAGCAGCCGTGCTTGTGGATGCCAGAGAAATGCTCAGGAAATGGGAAGCAGAGGATCCAGAGGTCAGAAGGCTCTGGGAGACAATGAATAGCTGGGTCTATGCAGGGTTTGAGGAGACATACAGACGCCTGGGGATCTCTTTTGATAAAACCTACTATGAATCGGAGACCTATAAACTGGGGAAAGAACTCATATTAAAAGGGCTCCGGGAAGGAATTCTTTACCAGAAAGAGGATGGCTCAGTGTGGGCCGATCTGGAGGGAGAAGGTCTGGACCATAAGCTTTTACTCCGCTCAGACGGAACCTCCGTTTATATGACCCAGGATGTGGGAACTGCACATCAACGATATGAAGAGTCGGCTTTTGATTCGCATATCTATGTGGTTGGCAACGAACAGAATTACCACTTCCAGGTACTTGCCATCGTGCTGAAGAAGTTGGGGTATGGCTGGGCGGACAAGCTGTATCATCTCTCCTATGGAATGGTTGAACTGCCCGAGGGAAAAATGAAATCCCGGGAAGGCACTGTGGTTGATGCCGATGACCTGATGGATGAGATGGAACTTACAGCCCGACAAATGTCTGAAGAGCTGGGTAAACTGGAGGAATTCAGTGAGGAGGAGAAAAGCCAGATCTACCGCCAGGTAGGAATGGGTGCCCTGAAATACTTTATTCTGAAGGTTGATCCCAGGAAGAATATGACCTTTGATCCGCGGGAATCTGTCGATTTTAACGGGAATACAGGTCCGTTTATACAATATACCTATGCACGTATACGTAGTGTTATGAGAAAAGGGGCGGAGCAGACCAGGGGTACAAGCCGGGAGAAGCTGAACGAAAAAGAGATCGCCCTGATCCGGATAATGCACGATTTCCCTGAAATACTGGATGAAGCGGCAAAGTCCCTGAATCCATCGCTCATAGCAAATTTCCTCTACGAGCTGGCCAGGGAGTTTAATCAGTTTTACCACGATCACAGTATTTTAAGTGCAGATTCTGAAACTCAAATTGCCCAGCGCTTATTGCTTGCCGGGGCTGCCGGGAACATCATAGAATCGGGCATGAATCTTCTGGGGATAGAAGTACCGGACCGTATGTAAAAACGCAGGAGTAAGTTCACCATATGAAGCAGCGTATTGTAATAATTCTTTTTCTGGGGATGACTCTCTCTCTGTCGGGTCAGAAAAGCAGGGTCCTGGCGGTAAAGCAGTTGATGGATACCGAAAAGTATCAGGAAGCCAAGGAGTCCATAGAATTGGCCGTTTGGAACGATAAAACTGCCAAATGGCCCCGGACCTACTATACCAAAGGACTGCTTTGCCAGACCGCTTATGAAGCAGGAATTAAGAAAAATGACAACAAGCTGACCAGCCTTTACCCGGATCAACTGTTTGTGGCTTTCGATTCTTATGAAAAGGCCCTGGAACTCGATGCAACAGAGCGCCTGCATACGGTCATAAAACAAAAATATTACCAGCTTTCCAATGATTTCAGGGCCATGGGAGAGAAGCTTTATAGAAAACAGGAGTACCAGGAGGCGCTTCGTGCCTTCGAACAAGCCATAAAGATCGGGGAGAGTGAGCTGATTGCTGCCAGAACGGATACTAACCTGGTCTTTAATGCCGGCCTGGCCGCTTATGAGAGTGAGAGCTGGGAAAAGGCCGGCAAATACCTGAGCATATTGCATGAAGATGCCTACTCCAGCACAGCCAGCCTGCTGCTTTCCATGGCTCTGTTAAATGCCGGCGATACCATGAGCAGTGAAAAGGTGCTGCTGGAGGGAATGGAGCTCTATCACTACGATGATTCGCTGGTTATGTATATGGTAAATCAGCTGGTAGTTTCTGACCGGCCGGATATGGCCATAGGGATCCTGGACAGTGCCATACAGGTCAGGCCCGGAAATCACATGTTTTACTGGGCAAAGGGATTGGTCCTCCGCAGAATGGGGAACTATATAGAAGCTATTTCCAGTTTCGTTAAATCGGACGAAATTTCCCCGGACAATCCCACTCTCTATTACCACCTGGGGGTATGTTACTATAACATGGGGATCGATTTACGCGAATCGGCTCTGAATATATCCGAAAAAGAGAGATACCGGGAGATCAGGGAACAGTACCTGGAACAATTCAGGGAAGCGGTAAAGTGGCTGGAAAGATCCTATAAGCTGGATCCCAAAAATGAAGAGACCATAACCATCCTGTACCAGCTCTACTACCAGCTTCAGATGAAGGAAGAGCAGGAAACCTTCCAGCGTTTGATCAAGGACTAGAATTTAAACTGCAAAGAGAGTCCGATAAACTCTTTAAACTGAGTCCTGGCTACCTTCTTTTCAGTGCCATCAGGCAAGAGGAGGGCAGCTCCTTCCGAGTCGAGCACCGAAAAAAGCACATCATCGTCATAAATCAGGTGGAGATTCAGCCGGATGGAAAAGAACCAGTTGATCTTCTGGTCCATGATCAATTCCCAGTCCACATCCACATTCTGGGGATTATTCAGGTAACTGGAGAATAAGCGGATTTTATTTTCGAAGCTGAGATCCTTGTAGGGACTAAATTTATTGTATATGACCACCTGGGTTCCCATCTCCTGTTTGGAACGCTTTCCCTCCTCAATCCCGTGTTTGGTCTGGTCAATCGCCGCCGTATCCAGCACAAAGGTGTTCCTGTAGGACAGCGGGGCCAGGTTGATCGTCGTATTTTTAAACGGTTTATATTCTGCACCCAGGCCTATGGTCAGGGTGGTAGGATTCAGGAATTTGGAAACAGGAACCGAATCATTGGGATAATCGTAGCCTTTTGCCAGCTGGTTTTTCATGTAGAAGGAGGCACTCATGCCAATCTTCCCCCAGGCGTTCTGGTTATATTTTGAATTGATTTCCCAAAGGTCATTGTTTTTGCGAAAGCCTTTTTCAGCAGTTCGTAGAGTCCCGAAATTTATCCTCATGTTATTGATCCACTGAGAATTGGCCTCTTTGTTATTATAGGTGGCCTCACCCACCAGGTCCATATTGGTCGTAAAAGAACCTTCCCCCCCTTTGGTCCAGTTGGCTACATAGGTCTGGTTCAGGGTAAATGCGCTTCCAAATGCATAATTCCAGTAGACAGGTTCCGGTTCGAGCACCTCCATGGGAGTGAGTGTTCTCCCCGGGATTTTTACAAACTCCGGAAGATGGACGATTTCCTCTTTTGTGAGGCGGTTGATGCTAACATCATCCTCCAGAAGAAGGCTGATCTCATGCGGGCCCGAATTTCCAATCCAGATGGTGATGGAGTCATTGTTGTAGTTTTTGACCCAGTATCTGTAGGCATCATCATCCCCCCGGGTCAACCAGAACGGGCTCTTGTTTCCGCTGAGATCATTGATCCACAGGAGGCTGGAGTCGCGTTCGCTGGTAAACTCAAGTAGTTTATTTACCGCATATTGCAGGGAATCAAGCTGGTACTGCCCCTCCAGAATGTTGAAAGGCGAGTTTTCGGAAGTCTTCCAGCTGGTTCCGGGCAAGTAATAAAGCAACTGTTTTCTGTCCCCTGTCATTTTCGCGATCCGTTCCGGGGTACTCAGGGATGGTAGGATCCGGTTTCCAACAAAAGAGTACATGCTCATCCCCAGAGACTCAACGGCAAATGTGTCGATCAGGGTCATGATGACCGTGTCGGGAACCGGCAAAGGAGACGCTGCCAGGGCTGATGAATCCTGTTGTGAAATGGAATCCACAGCGATAAGCGGAGAGAGCTGCCTGGAGCTGTCCGCCGGATAGATGAGGCGGACCTCTTTTTTCAGGTAGAGATCGGGGCTCCATCCATGCGGATCTACCAGGAAAGTAGAATCGTTTAACCACCTGAGTTTAATGCTGTCCAGGAGCACAGATTCTCCGCTTTCTACCTTTATGGTAGAAAAATTCTCCTGGCTAAGCCTTGGACGAATGGAATCAAAGGGTTCAACACTGTGGTCCAGGAGACGCTGGAGGGCAGACCTTAAAGGATCTTCCTGAGACTGCCAGAAGGAGCTGGTACTGACCACATGGTCCAGGTAAACCCAGGCATCCGAGGTGCTGAATTCAGGCTTAAGGGAAAGCGTATCACTGGTGGTTGAATCTGATTCAATAGTTGTTTGAGCTGTAAGAGCACAGGCCATTAGACTGGCCAGCAACAGGATCGACAGTCGTTTCATTGTGTGCGTTTAGTTTCCGAATGAGTAACGAATGGCTAGGTATATATATTCTCTTTGGCAGCAAGAAGTGTATTACTGAGCAACGCTACCCTGGTCATTGGTCCTACACCACCCGGAACAGGGGTGATATAGGAACATAAGGGCGCCACTTCGTCAAACACCACATCCCCTTTAAGACGGAACCCGGATTTGGTTTCAGTGGAAGGAACTCGGGTGGTACCCACATCAATTACAACGGCACCTTCCTTAACCATATTCTTATTTATGAATCCGGGAGATCCCAATGCAGCAATCAGTATATCAGCCGAGGCACATAACTCTTCCAGGTTCCTGGTGCGGCTATGAGCCACAGTCACAGTGGCGTTGATTGATTTCTGAGACATCAGGATGCTCATGGGCCTTCCCACAATATTGCTTCTCCCCACTACCACGCAGTTTTTTCCTGAAGTCTCAATCTGATAGCGCTTCAATAGCTCTATAATTCCAAAGGGGGTCGCTGAGATAAAGGAGGGAAGACCGATTACCGTTCTTCCCACATTTACCGGGTGAAATCCATCCACATCCTTTTTAGGATTTATGCTTTCGATGACCTTCTGCTCATTGATATGACCGGGAAGAGGCAGCTGTACAATAAATCCATCCAATCCAGGGTTTTCGTTGAGCTCCCGGATTTTCTCAAGGAGCAGCTCCTCTTTCACATCTTCTTCAAAACGAATCAGTGAGGACTTGAATCCCACCTCTTCGCAATCTTTGATCTTATAGGCCACATAGGTCTCACTGCCTCCGTCGTGGCCCACCAGGATGGCGGCCAGATGAGGGGGCCTCTTGCCAGCTTTAAGCAATACATCCACTTCTGCTTTGATCTCTTCCTTCATTGCCTTTGAGGTGGCTTTACCATCAATTAATTGCATATTATCTCATATTTGGAATGCGCATCTTTTTTCCGGAAGTCATCATCTTCATCATTTTCCTGGTTTCATCAAACTGCTTGACCAGGCGGTTTACTTCAGGAACCGTTGTGCCACTGCCATCAGCAATCCTCTTTCTTCTGCTTCCGTTTAAGAGGGCAGGATTTGATCGTTCTTCCGGAGTCATGGAATTGATGATGGCCTCAATCCCTTTGAAAGCATCATCATCCATATCCAGATTTTTCATGGCCTTTCCCATTCCCGGGATCATGCCAGCCAGATCCTTGATATTACCCATTTTTTTGATCTGCTGGATCTGGGACATAAAATCAGTAAAATCAAACTGGTTCTTGGCGATCTTCTTCTGCAGTTTCCGGGCCTCTTCCTGGTCATATTGTTCCTGGGCCTTTTCAACCAGGGAAACGATATCACCCATGCCCAGAATCCGGTCTGCCATCCTTTTGGGATGAAAGGCATCCAGTGCATCCATCTTTTCACCCGTACCCACAAACTTGATGGGTTTGTCCACCACCGCGCGTATGGAAAGTGCTGCTCCACCACGGGTATCACCATCCAGTTTGGTAAGTACCACTCCGTCGAAATCGAGCCTTTCATTAAACTCCCTGGCGGTATTGACTGCATCCTGTCCGGTCATGGAGTCCACCACAAAAAGGATCTCATGGGGATTGACCGCGTCCTTGATGGCGGCAATCTCCTTCATCATCTCCTCATCAATGGCCAGACGTCCTGCAGTATCAACGATGACTGTATTGTAGCCCTTCAGCTTCGCCTCCTTGATGGCTGCTTTGGCAATCTTAACAGGATTTATGTTTCCATCTTCCGTGTATACCGGGACACCGACCTGTTCTCCCACAACCTTTAACTGGTCGATGGCAGCAGGTCGTAGACGTCACCTGCCACCAGAAGGGCTTGTTTTCCCTGTTTGGTTTTCAGGTGATTGGCCAGTTTTCCCGAAAAAGTGGTTTTACCGGAACCTTGTAAGCCGGCAATCAGGATAACGGTGGGGTTCCCTTTCAGATTGAGGGCAACGTTTTCGCCTCCCATTAATTTGGTGAGATGGTCATGAACGATTTTGACCATCATGTCCGAAGGTTTCAGGGAGGTCAAAATTTCCTGTCCAAGCGCCTCTTCCTTGACTTCTTCTGTAAACTGTTTGGCGATTTTAAAGTTGACGTCGGCATCCAGTAGTGCCCGTCTCACATCTTTCAGGGTTTCTGCCACATTGATCTCCGTGATCCGTCCCTGTCCCTTGAGCATCTTAAAGGAGCGCTCAAGTCTTTCTGATAGATTTTCAAACATTTGCAGTTGATTCAATTACCAAGCTGCAAAAATAGCTAAAATCACTCAAATTTCCACCCCTATTCTGAGGGGCTTACCTGCAGGCTCCCAAGGATTGAAATATTGTTCAGATCGGAATAATCATAGATGTAAAAGCCATCGTCGCCAATCATAAAGAGAAAGTTTTCCAGGGGAATAACATCGTAGGCATGAATCCCGGGAAAGGAGGAGATTAAATGAGAGGTGATACTGGTTTCAAAAGTGGCATCATACACTTTCAAGCCGAATTCACCTTCGCATACAAAAAGAATTCCATTATCAATTCCCAGTCCATAAGGTTCAGTCATGGAAAAGGAAGAGAGCCGCTCGGGTTTAAACTTGTCAGAGATATCAACCACCTCCAGCAAATCCTGGGTACCTCCGCAGGTATTCCCCGCACGAAGCGTCACGTACGCCCGGTCGCCCTCCACCACCACTGGATCACAGGCGGTAATGTGCTGGTAGGTGGAAATAAAGTTTGGGGCTCCGGGATTTGCCAGATCCAGAATATGCATGCCATTGGATGTTCCCACATAGAGCATGTCCTCTGAAATAAACAGAGTTTCCACTCCACCCCAGAGTGATAACTCACTTTCTACCTTCAGATCCTTCGTGTTGGAAATATTTATGCTTTTCAGTTTCCAGTGACTGTCCAGGGCATACAGATAATTATCATAGGTGATAAAACGTGCCATCGAGCCTCCCACGCCGTAGGTGTTGTTCGCAGCTCCCCCTATGCCTCCGTCAAAGCTGGCCTCCAGCCGGTAGTCATAGAAGATTGGCCAGGGCTGGGGATAGGAGTGCACCTCCCGGGTAATCTTCTTCAACTCAAACTCGGTGATCACCCCCTTATCTTCATCAATCTCGTCCAGCGGATACTCGTAATCGTAGGCAGGAATAATGTATTCAAACAGATCTTCGATCCTTTCACTCAGTTTGGGCTGTTCCGGGTCGGAGATATCAATAATCAGGAGGTCCACATAACTTTCTGCATAAAGCAGATCATTGCGTATGGCCAGATCTACGTTCCCGGGTACTTCAATAAACGCTTTCAGCTCCGGCTTGGGCAGGATTGCTCAGATCCACCACATGGATCCCTTTCTGATATTCATTAATAAACATGTGGGAACCGTAGAAACTGATCTTCCCCGGTTTTTCCATGGATATTCCGCTGCTTACGTCGAAGGAGGCACGGAGTGTCTCGTAGGACATATATACAGGCACATTGGCCATGTAGGTTTGTAATCGTCTGTCTTCACAGGAGCTCAGAACAATGCTTGTGATGGAGAACAGGAGGAACAGGCGCTTCATAGCTGCTTTTTTTCTGGTTGTTTTGCTCTTAGGATGCAGAAAAGTGGCTGCCGGTTGCGTGAAGACGCAACCTTTGTTTAGCCTGCTACATCCTGACAGAAACAAAGCCCTTATGAAAATGTATTCATTCCGAAAACTGATAAAACCATTCTTTCTGAGCATCCTATTAATAAGCTTTCTGGGTTCTTCGCTTTTGGCTCAGGAGACCGATCATGTTTATTTGAAATCAGGGAGTGTGATCCGGGGTAAGATCCTTGAGATTGAACCAGAGGATCATGTGAAAATCGAAGATTTGTGCGGCAATATATGGTTCTACCAGATTGCCGAGGTGAAGAAGATCACTTCTGAACCCTATGAAGCGGGGATGAGCAAGCAGAAAGAGCTCCCTGGATTCGGAGACGGATTTGTGAATATGACCTCCATCGGCTTTTTGGCCGGGTCCTCTCACAACTCCCAAATGGCTCCATTCAGTCTGTTAATGGTTAATGGCTATCGTGCCCCTAATGGCCTGTTTGCCGGGATCGGGACCGGTGTGGAATTTCTTTCCACCACTTATATGCCCCTGTTTTTAGATCTGAGGTATGATCTGCTGGGTAACGAGGTAGTCCCCTATGCGATGGCCAAGGGAGGGTATGCGCTTCCCCTCTCTGTGGATCGTTCCGAGTATGATATCTCCTACGAGTATTCGGGCGGGGCGCTGTTCGGGGTGGGACTTGGATTAAAGATCAGGACCCGGAACCATTTTGCCTGGGATATTGAACTGCTCTATCGTTACCAGGAGACCTCCTACAAGGAAATTTATGACTGGAACGACCAGGAGTATGAGTATACTGATATTTTTAGCCGGATCGAGATACGTTTAGGATTCTATATCGACTAATCCTGGCAAATGGATTAGGTTTTCCTCCCGGCCCGCTGATGTTTCGACTTTAGTGGGCCATTTTTTATTCCAATTTTTTACCGGAAAAACGCAGGACAAGATAACCGGAAATGCCAGCAATGATCGATCCAACCAGAATGCCTGCCTTTGCCGAATCGAGTAAATAATCGTTTCCGAAGAACGCCAGGTTAGCCACAAAGATGGACATGGTAAATCCCACTCCTGCCAGAAGGGAAACACCAATTACCTGTTTAAAATTGACCTCTTCAGGCAGTCGGGCAAATCCAAGTTTAACAGCCAGCCAGGCAAAGAGAGTAATTCCGATTAACTTGCCGAAAATCAGGCATATGGCGATAATCCCTCCCAGAGAGGAGTCCAGACTGCCTCCACCCTGGAAAGAGACCCCTGCATTGGATAGCGCAAAAAGGGGCATAATCAGATAGGCTACCCAGTCGTGCAATTTATGTTCCAGGTGCTGAAGGGGCGACTGCACCTTTTCGGTCCAATCCTCCAGTTCGTCAATTCCCTCTATTTGCTTTTCGCTAAGCAGGGGGGAGGAGGGGTCGGCTGCTGATTTGATATCATCAACGATATTACACAGGTTGTTCACGTAAGTCTCATCTCCAATCTGCCGCCTGATGGGGATGGTCAGAGCCATTAATACCCCGGCAATGGTCGGATGAATCCCGGCTTTCAGAAAGAGGTACCAGATGATAATTCCGATGGTCAGATATACTCCATGGGAAAAATACTTACGGTGGGAGAGAAAAAAGAGGACCCCCAGCAAAAAAAGGGAGATACCGATAAGTGACCACTTGATGCTCCCGCTGTAGAACAAAGCGATGACCATAACGGCGCCCAGGTCATCCACAATGGCAAATGCAATCAGGAATACCTTTAGCCCGATGGGTACCCGTTTCCCCAGCAGGGTCAGAATGGCCAGCGAGAAGGCAATATCAGTGGCCATGGGAATGCCCCAGGCGTGTGAATTATCCGGATTCCTGTTCAGGAGAAAAAAGACTATTACCGGAACCAGCATTCCTCCGATGGCAGCAAATAGCGGAAAGGATGCCTTTTTTACCGAGTTTAGCTCCCCGATCATCAGTTCTCGTTTTATCTCCAGTCCGATCAGAAAAAAGAAGATGGCCATTAATCCGTCATTGATCCAGAGAATCAGCGGTTTGACCAGTTCAAAACCGGAAGCGGATATCCCAATCTTGAATTGCCAGAGGGCTTGAAAACGGTCGGCCAGAGGAGAATTGGCCAGTATGAGTGCCAGCAAAGTGGCACCAAAAAGCAACATGCCGCTGAGGCTTTCAATACGAACAAATTTTTGAATGGGGCTGAGCAGTTTTTTAACCATGTTAAACTAAATTTATGATTTTCGATTCTGCATTGTCGGATTTAATTTACAAATAATTCAACTACTAGCTATCCGGGAAGGTAATAATGGATTCCTGCGTTGGGTCCCAGGGGAATATCAAACAGCAACCAGATCACCAGCAGGATAATCCATACAAGCAGGAAGGCCACAGAATAGGGTACCATGGTCGCAATAATAGTTCCGATCCCTGCCTTGGGTTCGTATTTCTGTATAAAGGCAATGATCAGGGCGAAGAAACTCATCATGGGTGATATCACATTGCTTACGCTATCTCCAATGCGATAAACAACCTGGGATAATTCAGGCGAGTATCCCATGATCATGAACATGGGGATAAAGATGGGAGCCAGGATGGCCCATTTGGCAGAGGCACTTCCCATGAGCATATTGATGCTGGCCGACAGAAGAATAAACAGGATCATCAGGGGAATGAGTCCGATTTCGGATGCCATGAGCAGGTTTGCACCCTTAACTGCCAGGATGATTCCCAGGTTGCTCCATTTAAAGTAAGCCACAAACTGGGCGGCAAAAAAGACCAGGACCAGGTAGAGGGCAAGGGTTTTCATGGAAGTCCCCATTCCATTTATGACATCGCTGTCATTTTTATATGTACCGGTGACAAACCCATAAACAAGCCCCATGCCTCCGGCAGTAATAAAGAGCATGGCAACAACCCCTTTTATGAGAGGCGAAGTAAGCAATCCACCATCAGCCCCCCTGAAAAATCCGTTTGCGGGAATAATTCCGATCATCGTAATTCCAACAATGATCGCAAGGGCAATCATGGCTGCGAGTAGCCCTCTCTTTTCCAGAGCGATTCAGTTTTTCAAAACTTTGATCCTGAGAATCCACCAGACCTGTATAGGTCCCCAGCCTGGGTTCAATGATCCTTTCAGAAACAAAAGTGCCTGTAAAAGCGATAACAAAAGTTGAAGCCACCATAAAATAGTAGTTGGCCGTGGGATTCACATCATAGGCAGGATCGAGAATTTGTGCAGCTTCCGTGGATAGGCCCGCCAGCAGTGGGTCCACAGTACCCAGAGCCAGATTTGCACTAAAGCCCCCCGATACTCCGGCAAAGGCCGCCGCCATTCCTGCAACCGGATGCCTTCCCACCGCCAGAAAAATGACACCCGCCAGAGGTATAAGCAATACATAACCCACATCTGAGGCCATGTTGGATAAGATCCCGGCAAAGACAATTACAAAGGTGAGAATTTTGCCTGGGGCGTTCAGGACCAGCAAGCGGATGACCGCATGGATCAGTCCGCTTTGTTCTGCGATACCAATGCCCAGCATGGCTACCAGGACGATTCCCAGGGGGGCAAAGCCTGTGAAATTATCAACCATCTCAAGCAGAATCCTGTGGATCCCCTCTCGTGACAGCAGATTTACAATTCCAACGGGTTCACCGGTAGCCGGGTGTATGGCCTCCCATTGAAGCAGACTTCCGAGACCCGAGAGCAGCAAGGCTGACAGCGCAAAGAGAGCAAAAAGTGTTGCAGGGTGTGGAAGTGCATTTCCAGCTTTTTCAGTCCAGTCCAGCATCCTCTGAAGCAGGTTAGTCCTGTTTGGCTTTCCCATCTGGTTTTGGATGTTTTTGATAAAGGGCGAAAATAGGAAAACTTTTTAAATAAGAGTCCCGGGAGAAGCTGGCAATGATATTTCGCTTATTGTTTATAATATAATCATAATATATTATAATAAATTAAAATAGCTATTAATAATTATATTATCTAATTTAAATAGCCAATTCCATGTTCCACCAATTCATTGTACCTGCTATTATTAAACGAGTACAAGTAGGGGGCCTTATGGGCTCCGCCGCTAAGCTGTTTTTCATGGCGGTCCAGGAAACCCAGTTTCAGCATTTTCTTCTGGAAATTCCCGCGGTCCAGACTTCTGCCCAGAATTTGTTCATACAAGGTCTGGAATTCTTTCATGGTAAATTTCTCAGGCAAGAGGGAGATTCCGGCAGGCATATAATTGATGCTGCTCCTGACCTGTTTCATGGCTTTTTTTACGATCTCATCATGGTCAAAGATCAAGCCCGGAAGTTGAGAAGCAGGGATCCAGGTGCATTCATCGCTCAGAATGTCGGGGGTGGGTGCACAAGATCGCATATCCACCAGAGAGAGATATCCGGTGCTGATAAAGCGCTGCTCAATGAAGGAAGTAAAGCTTTTAAAGGCCTTACCCAAAAGCCCGAAATCTGGATGCATATTCTTATCCCTCCTGTTCACGTCTCCGAAGGTGTAGAATTGCTTCAGATAGGGGAGTTTGATTTTTGTTCGCTCCTCCAGAATTCTGGTGGCCGCCTCGTCCATATCCTCATCCAGACGTATAAATCCGCCAGGCAGCATCCACAGCTCATGTTCTTTCAATTTTAATAACAGTATATGAAGCTCTGTCAGATCAAAGCCAATTACCACGCAGTCAATGGAGACACCCGGTAATAACCGGGAGGGATCACCGAATAGCTCAGTTTCAGGGTTCTTTATTTTCATACGATAAAGGTATAAATTAATGTGTCTATTTCACACAATATTTAAATGTTGTACTATTGTATCAGATAAATCTGATTAAAGCGATGAGGAAAGCATTCAAAATTTTCGGGATCACTCTGGGTTCCATGATCGGTATCCTGGTCATTGTCTTCCTGGTATATTCTGCCGGGAAAGGCAGAGCGGCAAAAGAATTATATGCTCAACTTGGAGAGGAAGCTCCTGAGCTATCAGAAGATGGTCATACCTTTCGTGATCTGAATAAGAACGGAAAACTGGATGTATATGAAGACTCGAGAGCTGAACTGCAAGCCCGGGTGGAGAACTTGCCTGGGCTGATGACCCTGGAAGAGAAGGCGGGTACCATGTTTGTTTCCATGATTGGGATGACTGCTAAGGGTGAACCTCACGATAAGCCTGAACTTTCGAGAGATCCAATTGATCTGCCAATCTTTACCGTCCATCCGTTTTAAGCGAAATCAATGCGGAGTGTCCTGCCCTGATGGCTGATTTTGACACCTCCGATGAAGTGCTTGCCGATGTTCTATTCGGGAAAAGGAAACTTCAGGGTAAGCTGCCTTTTGAATTGCCCTCCAGCCGGGAAGCTGTAGAAAAGCAGAAGGAAGATCTGCCTTATGATTCTGAAAATCCGCTTTAGAACTCAGATTACTCCAATCACTTGAACTGGTAGAGGAAGATTATGACCCCTTTCAAAGCATGCTTTTTGCTTCCTTTGATTTCAAGGGTCACCTCCACCTCTGTCTTTGCGGTTCCCCTGAGGTTTGTAATTGCTTTCAGCTTAGTTGCAATACGCACTTCACTGTCTACGACCACCGGCTGACCAAACTTCAGATTTTCGATGCCATAGTTGACCAGCATGCTAATGTTATTCACTTCGACACACTGAAACCAGAGGTGGGCGAGTAAGGAGACACTCAGGTAACCATGGGCAATGGTGGCACCGTAGGGGCTCTCCTTTTTTGCTCTTTCCACATCCACATGGATCCATTGGTGATCCAGTGTGGCGTCTGCAAACAGATTGATCTGTTCCTGAGTAATCTGATGGTACTCCGAAGTTGCCAGTTCTTTTCCTACGTACTGCTCAAACTCGTCGTAGCTGTTGATGATAATTTTTCCCATTGATCTCTTTTAGGGGGATAAACATATAATTAGCCAAAAGGTTTTACCCAGCTGCTATTTTTCAGGAAGCAGTTCAAGGGTGAGCCATTGCACCTTCGGCTTTGGCTCCGGGCTAAGAGTGAAATATACCTTCAGAGCTCTCCTGGACCCATAAAGAATATACGTTCCGCGTAGCTGATTTTCAGGAATTACCGGTCCGCTTTCCACGATTTCTCCGGTGAGTTTCAGCAGTTGTCCGGCCTCCTTCATTCGTTTTTCTCTGGAGATATCCAGGTAGAGGTTTGTTGCTACAATCTCTTCTTCGAGCGAGGGGTCCCAGTGCAGCAGGAGTTCTGATACTTGTTCCTTTCTTTCCAAAAGTATCTCAGAGGGTGGAATAGTCCTGGGCGCGAACAGACCCTCTTCCCTCAGCTTTTCTATCACCCGGTAGTTGGCCGTTTGGACAGCACCGCCCACATAGGTCAGGTTGCTGAAGGCCATAATTCCGATCCCATGTTCCGGGTAGAACATATAGCTGCTTCCAAATCCTGGCAGCCCTCCGTTATGACCCACTTCCAGGATACCCTCCTGGTCCAACATGGAGACCAGGCCATAGCCATAAGCTCGCATGAGCGGGCTGGCAGTGTTCCCAAAGCGCATGGCACTGGTGTAGAACCTGGGATTGTTCATCCGATGCATCTCCCTGAGCGTGCTTCTTTTCACCGGTCCCCTCTCGTCATCACTTCTCGGAGGCCAGGCAGAAAGATGAAGCGAGATATATTTGCTGAAATCTTCCATAGAGGTGATTAGTCCGCCCATGGCTCCGAAGGCACCATCATGCAGGAGCGCTTCGCTTTTCCAACTCTGATCTTCCCAGCGGTATCCCAGGGCCAGGAGATTTGCCGGAGCATCACTGTATTCCCAGATGGTTTGTGTCATTCCCAGAGGGTGAAGAATGTTCGCAGTAATGTACTCCTGGTAGGGCATTCCTGACACCCGCTTGATGATCTGCCCCAGTAATCCATATCCCAGGTTGCTGTACTCGTAGTGGAGGGAAGTGAGCGTGGAAAATGGGATGCCTTCTTTCACCTTCTCCAACAGGGTATCATCAGAGATATCCAGAAAGCGGTCACCCCAGGGGTTATCTTCCGGAAATCCCGCAGTCATGGTCAGCAGGTTAAATATGGAAACCGGAGTGGCATCGGCTGTAAGGTAAATAAGATGCTCCAGCTCAGGCAGATACTTATGTGCAGGGTCTGAAAGAGAGAGCCGGCCCTCGTCCCTGAGTTTCAGAATGGCCATGGCCGTAAAACTTTTGCTCATGGAAGCTATCCTGAACAAGGAATGCCGGGTAACCGGAGCGCCACTTTTCAGATTTATGGTTCCGCTTCCTCCAAAGAAAAGGAGAGAATCATCCACCACCACTCCATAAGCTATACCGGGAAGATGATTGGCTGCGGCGCATTTTTCATAATAACCATGGGCCCCGGTAAGCACGTCCCCGATTCTTCCAAGTCTTTCCTTCTCTGCAAAGTAAGAGGGCCGATAAGTGCTTGAAAAGTTTACAGGTGCCTGTTCTTTCGCCGTTTCACTGGCGGATGGAGGCTTACAGCCAAAAAGCAGTGCAAGACATATGGCCAGCAATAAAGCTAAAGGAGAGTTCATATTCATGTATCAATAGTCTGATTTATTCAAAAAGAAGGGTGGGGTCCAGCGCATAGCGACCGAAAAGCTTGCCATAGATAGCCAGGCCACCAGGCATTCCTTCATCCACTTCGAAACGAATATTCACTATTCCATCCGGGGAGTTTCTGAGCAGATCCAGGGGAATGTTCGATTTTAGAAGATAGCCATAAGAGCCTGCTTCTCTGAGCTTTCCATCCTGAAGCTGCGAAAACCAGGAGAGAACACCCCGGTGATCGGCCGGATCATCCTCCAGATAGAAGAGGTCCACTACCTTACCGTTTACCTTCACTTTTACCAGTGTCGGGTATTTATAGCTGTCCGTCATGGGATAAGAATTTGGATTCCTGCTGGGATCGAAGGTGCCCTGTCCACGCATGTAGTCACCCTCCAGATCACTCTTATCCTTCCTGTCCTTTCCATGTAATTTTTTAGCCGAAGCCTCAAACACCAGGGTGACCTTTTTTAACTTATCCAGGTCCACAGCAGGGGGGACAATCACATCGTAGGAGAAATAGCCCTTCCCCGCTCCATTCACTTTTAGTCCATTCAGAATATTCCACTGGCCTTCGGACCAGGAGCTTTCCTTGAAAGAGTCCGGATCAAAGGTAGTTTATCAGGCTTAACCGGACGGTCGTAAACGGACTGATCCCGCTCTTCCACCAGGAAACTGGTAAAATTCAGATGATAGATATAGGCGTTCTCATCCCGCAACCTCAGGGTGAGGTGATAAAGTCCCGGTGTCTCAGGCATCCTCACATAGAGAGGGGTCACTTCGCCCTTGAAATAGGGGAGAGATTCCACGATCTCAGTTTTAAGAAGATCTGCCTGAATTTTCCCTGGGATCCCGGCCCGATAATTCATAATCCAGGATATAGTGATCGGGGGGCACCTGGTCAGTCATCACCGACAGATACAGAGGAACCTTTATCAGTCCATCGGGTCTGACCGATTTACATAGTTCCGAACCGGTGGAAAGATATACCTCGCTGTGCAGGTGCTGCAGCTCCATGTCCGGAATAAAATCACTGAATCCCGGAAACTTTTCACTGCGGTCAAATTTATAGTATCCGTTCCATTCATTGATCACATCGTGGTGTTCGGTGTAGAGCCATCCGGCAACTTTAGGATGCTTTCTGAATTCATTCATCATGATGTGGTAATCCCAGCTCCAGTCCACATCACCGGTACTGCCACTATATCCCCATACATTTCCGCATTCGCTGTTAAGCATGGGAACGGGTCTGTTTGTTCCCTCCAATGAAGTTCCACTCGGAACCCACATAGGTATTATCCTCCACATTATCAAGGAATTCTTTCCATTTGTAGCCTGGCAGGTAGGCGTGCCAGGTATTGAGATCGGTCTCCACATGATCATAATTACAGGGAGAATTATCCTCGATAAGCCGGCTCTTGTCAAGTTCTTTGGCTTCTTTGACATCTCCCTGACCCACTCCTGGGTTTCAGGAAGGTAGGCCCTGTCCTTCCTTGCCCGCTAAACAGTCCCCAGGTTTCATTAAACAGGACCCAGGAAAAAATGGAGGGGTGGTTGTAATCACGGGCAATCATTTCGCGCATGGCATATTCCCACTCAGTTCTTGCCTCCTTTTCGGGTTCGCCCCAGAAATTGGGCACATCGGCCATGATCAGCAGGCCCAGTTTATCCGCCCAGTAGAGTTTACGCGGAATTTCCGTCTTGATATGTATCCGGTTGCCATTGAGTCCGATCTTTTTGGATCGGATGATCTCATCCCTCATAAACTCATCGCTGGGATAGGTATAGAATCCCTCAGGATGATAGGCCTGGTCGAGACTCAACTGAAGATATATGGGTTTGTTATTTAGTGCCACATAGGGAATGCTGAACCGGGAAGATCCATGATGCTGATCTTTCGCATTCCGAAATAGCGGAGACTTCATCAAAAACGGTTTCGTTGTTATGCAGCTGGGCCTTCACCTCATACAGGTAGGGATTCTCCAGATCCCAGAGCTGGGGATTCGGAACCTGGATCTCAAATTCCATCTCCTGGGTTTTCTTTACAATTCTGGGAGAAGTTATCATTCCTGAAATCTCCTGATTTGGGAATAGAAGATTGATAAAGAGATCCTCCTCTGCAGGCTGGTCCAGCAGGGCAAAAACCTGAACAGTACCCTGATCGATGTCGGAGGTGAAGTGTATCCGTTTCAGTGCAATGGCCCCCCTGCATTCCAGGTACACCGTTTGCCAGATTCCCTTGGCTTCCCCGTATCCCTGTTTGCCCTCCAGTTTAAAGGGGAAAGGGGAGTCATCCACCCGGAATACCAGCTGATGGGCCTTCCCGGCTGCTACATACTTCGTCAGATCAAATTCGAATGGGTTATAGCCTCCCTGATGTTCGCCCACAAATTCGCCATCTATCCAGATCGTTGTATGCCAGTCACATGCACCGATTACCAGATAGGTTCTCTTACCAGACCACTCCACCGGAATATCCAGTCTTCGGCTGTACCAGGCGATATGTGCCAGATCTTCCACACCTGAGAGTTTTGATCCCCAGGGAAAGGGCACGGTAATCTTATCCCTGAGCATGGGCCGCGTTTGCCAGCCTTATGCCATCCCCACATCCAGACTGTCGAATTGAAATTCCCAGGTGCCATTCAGGTTGATCCAGTTTTCGCGCTGGAAATCGGGTCGGGGATGTTCCGGCAGAGGGATCTCCTGTGCACTGAGAGTCGTATTCAGTATGAGGGAAAGAAGAAAAACTATAGAGTTAATTTGAATTCTCTTCATGTTGGGCATTTTTGGTTTAGAGTTCAGTGATTGGGAATTATTCTTCAATGGCCACGCCCACATAGGAATCGGCTGTCCCATAATATAAGAACCACTTGGACTGGTAACGAACCAGCCCTTCTGCAAAAGTGGTGCCTGATTTATACTGTCCGGTGATTTCGTGGGGAAGAGTAGGTTTCAAAAGGCAGGTATCCGAGCGGTAAAGAACCTTTTCCGGATCAAGTGGATCAAATACCATCTTCCCCACCGAATAGGTTCCCTTGGGAAGATCCGGAGTGGCGCCCTCACCATCGGAATTCTTTCCATTGTAAAGAGCACAATACCTTCGTCCGTAATGACTGCCGGAGGTCCGCACTCGGTCAGGTTACTGTCGAAATATCCGGGCCGGGTTTCGATAAGCGCCGCTAGTTCTCCCTTATCATCCAGAGTCGGATACCAGTCATAGAGGTTCTCTGACCAGGCCAGATTAATGAAATGTTCTCCCCAGTACATCCAGTACTTCCCGTCGATCTTTGCAACCACCTGGGTTTCTCCTGAAGCCGGGTGATCATGGAACCGGATTTGGACCAGTGATCCAGGAATTTTCCATCGTAGGCCGTTGCAAAAGCAGGTCCCTTTTTTTCCCAGTTGTATCAGGTCCTTCGAGAAGGCTATGCTGAGCCTGGCCACATCCTGGTTCCAGGAGGTATAGGCCATCACATAGAGTCCCTCTTCAGTGACCACCACACGGGGATCCTCGCAGCCTCCCGGGTAATCATACTGCAAGTATTTACCGCTATCCGGATAAAGAACCGGGGTGGGATAAATGTCAAAATGCAGGCCATCCTCGCTGGTGGCCAGACCGATCCTCGAGGTGCGGCCTCCCAGGATGGCATCCGGATTGTCTTCAGCCCTGAATAGCATATGTATCCTTCCATCCTTTACAATGGCTGCAGGATTAAATACATCTGCTTTCTGCCATTGCACCGTTCATTTTTGACGGGACAAATAAAGGAGTAGGATGAATCGGCACTCAGAATTGGATTCTCTTCGGGTTTCTGCAAATCAAGAAAGGTAACTTCGGCCTGGGGATTGACTCCACCGGCACATCCTGCCAGGATAAGCAGGGCCAGAAAATAAATGCTCGTTTCATAGGATCAGTTTTATGCCTGTTCCCAGGCTTTTTTCATCAGTTCTTTGGTTATCAGGATACCCTCATGTTCACTTTTCTCCAGCCCTTCGTATTCGATACCGATGTAGCCATCGTAAGCGGACTCCTTAACAAGCTTCATCAAGTGGTAATAGTCTATTATTGTATCCTCGCCCTGCTCGTTGAAGTTGTAGGATTTAGCGCTTACCGCTTTGGCATAGGGGAGGAGCTCTGCCACTCCCTGATACCGGTCATAAACTTCCTCGCACTCTCCCTGCGTGGTTCCCCATTTGGCCGAAAGACACCAGTTCCCGAAATCAGGGAAAGCCCCGAAATTGGGCCGGTTCACCTCTTTGATGATCCCGGCTATCAGGGCAGCATCGGAGCTGAACAAACCATGGTTTTCAATCACGATATTGATACCCAGCTCCGCGGCATAATCGGCCAGACGAGACATTCCATCCATGATGGCCATCCGGAAGATCTCCCTGTCGGCATCTCCAAAGGCATTCACACGCATGGTGGGACAACCCAGCAATTTAGCTGCATGGACCCACTTATGATGATTTTCAACAGCTTGTAAACGTTTCTTTTCACTGGCGGCTCCCAGATCACCCTCGTCATCCACCATCAGCACCAGGTTTTTTACCCCGGCAGCTTCCGAACGGGCCCTCATCTTGATCCAGAAGGACTCATCCCTGGCTTTGTCCGGGTAAAGGCCATTCACAAATTCAATGGCATCGATCTGGTATTTTTCCAGGGCGATGGAGGCAAAATCCACAGGATCCAGGGAGCCATTCCGGAAACTCCGGTGCAGGGACCACTGTGCCAGGGATATCTTAAGTACTTTTTCCTTTGAGCTTTTTGCCATCAGGGGGGCGGTAGCGAGAGCGCCTGCTCCCAGTACGCTGCTTTTTATAAAGCTTCTTCTTTTCATAGGACCCGTTTTAATTCTAATTCATAGAATGATTCAGCGAAGTTTCTTACCGTCTCCATCCATGTTTGACTGGCCTCCCAGGTAGAAGACCCTCACAGTATCAGATTCCATACGGACGGCTGAAAATGAAACTGACCCGAAAAGTGCAATAGCCACTGTTGCTAAGATACGGGCCTGTACTTTGATATTTATTTTTCCCATTGTTCTGTAGGTTTAAACCGGACATTCTGCAAGGCTATTCCTTTACAAAAAGCGTGTATTCAGAAGTCCACTCTTCCTGACTCCCGGGCTCCACCCGGAGCCAGATGAAGTTCTCCGGGCACAGCGTGGTCCGGCAGGACCAGAAAGCCAAACGGTGCAGGGGTTTGTCGATTGAATAGGTGACCCCGGCACCCGATTTATGATTCTGCACCGTGATCTGATGGTCAGTTACTTCCTCGCCATAGCCATGAAGAAGGAGGAAAAATGAATCTTCTTCCTGAAGGTCCCTGATAAAGTGAATTTCATTGTCCTGTATCTCCACAAACCCCTGAGGATCATCCTCCGTGGAAACAGGGTAGGGGAAGCTGATGCTAAAGGCGGTTCCGCTGGGTTCTCCGTCTATCATAAAGAAATTATGATTGAACTGGTCCGTTTCAATCACCTTTTCTCCCATGTTTTTAAGAATGTGATGGAGGGTAAACCCATTGTCCGTTAGCTTAATAAGTTTCTCATAGAGGTAGCTGTATCCAATATCGCTGCTCAACTCATGTCTGAATGAGATCCAATCGCTTCCATGATCCACGGTCCATTTCCCGTGGTCCAGAATTTTGTAGAAATTACGGAAACTGTATTCCTCTTCATCCGGCTTTTCAATAAGACCAACGCCTATTCTGACATATTTTCCTCCGGGTTCTGCCTCCTCGTATCCGAGACCGGGTTTAATATATCCCTCGACGGGACCGGGTAAGTCTTCATGAAAGAGGGGGTCATGGGTGTCCTTCCAGTATCCGAAATATTCATGTTCCTTGTATTTCACACTACCGATCACTCCGGACCAGTCGAAACGGGTGCCGCGGTACAGGCCATTTTCAGCATCCGGAAGATAAACTTTCATCTCCACTTCGTCATTGGAAATGATCAGCGATGGATAGGAATCAAAATTCATTTCATTAAAAGTACAACTTCCCATGCATAGGGCTGTGAAAGCCAGCACAGAATTTAAAGCTATTTGTTTCATATCTGCAAAAGTTATATTTTTCTGGTTCTAGTGCCATCCGGGCATCTCATCCCTTGTAAGAACCCGGGGCAGCTCGTAAATTTCCAAAATCTGTTCCCTGGTATTGCTCTCCTTTACCAGCTCGGCCCAGGGCATAAAGAAGACCCACCGTGGCTGATTTTCAAAAATTTCAGGGCCGGGTAGTCTGGAGCACTCGCCAATGGCCATTGGTTTATCTCCAACAATGGGCAGGATGTACTGGTACCAGGAGAGTTCATAGCCCTGGTCATAAATATCGAATCCGAACAGGTCCCAATACTCTTCCCCCGGATTATACTGCTCAAAGTCCCTGCTCAGGTCCTGCATATCCCAAACCCAGATCAGCTTCGTCAGCCCTTTGTTTTTAGTGAAATAGTCGTGAGTGAGCTGATAAAGCTTTGCGGTTCCTTCCGGCCCTGGCCTGCCGCCCCACCAGAACAGGCCCTGGTTCATCTCGTGGAAGGGACGAAACAGTACTTCAACCCCTTTATCTTCCAGGTACTGCAGATAGCGTGCGATGGTATCCATCCTTGTTTTCCATTGCACATTTAGGGGAGTACCCTCGCAAATCAGTTCTTTCCATTGCTCATCATTTAATTGGGCATTCAGCAAACCTGGATCCCAGCCGCAGGGTTCTCCCTGGTCCGGAGGGCAGGCATGCCACATCAGGTTAATTACAGCTCCCTTATTCCATTGTTTTTCAGCCTCATGGATCATTTTCCACCGATTATCCATATTCTCCTGCTGGAAGAGGAAATCGCCGCTCCAGAGGGCAGGATATTTTCCTGTGGTCTCTTTAATAAATCGGGTCCACCTGTCGGGATCGGCATTGGGTTCTTTGTTATGTTGACCGGCAAGGGTTTTGGTGCCCGAGATACGGTAGATAAAATCCAGTGTTTTTGAGTGCTGTCTGAATAAATTCTGCTGGATCTTCTCAAAATCCCCGTTTTGATCCTGGGCCAGGATTAAAGTGCAGATAAAGAGCTGACTGATAAGAAGGATTACTGTCGCAGGCTTTCTTTTTCGAATTCGCATTTCTTCAGAATTAGCAGTGCATTAGCCACAGGTCTTTCGCCTGTTTTGTCGCTTGGTATATTTACGATACCCTTTTCTTTGATCCACATAGTGGTAGACCCCCCACCGTCCAGATTGATGGCATCCAGGCAACCCAGGGCCAGTAATAATTCTTGTACTTCTGGCAGACTCATTCCAGAGGCCATATCTGAGCGACCATCAATGGTGATAAGGATGATTGCCTCATGGGTGATGCCAGCGCAGGTCCTGGGATGCCGGGTATATGTAAAACTCATATCCGGAAGTTTCTGAGGAATCGAATCCTTTAGCAGCAAAGGCCCTGATACCATCACGAAACTTTCATTTTCGGACTCCTCATAGAACTGCTCACTTCTGGCAGATTCTATCCCAAATATATGGTTTTTTTGCAGCACCATGGCACCATTAAGAATACGGTCTGAAACTCCCCATTTTATGCCGGGAGACCTGGTACGGCTATAGACCGAATCGTCTTGTTCATAGTAGCTTACACTACCTCCCTTATCCCTGTCAAAAAAGCTCCCGTTAATTGCCGCTATGGCAAAATGATCTTCTGCTATCCGGCTTGTCTGAAATAATGAATCTGCCTGAAAGGCAATTTCCATACGGTATCCGGAAAGAGCGTTTTTGCTCAGGACCAGGAGATTAATTCTCTGAGGAGTGTTGAAAAAGGTGTCAGAAACCATCTGAAAATGACATGGGGAATCATTGCACCTGCTTAGAGATTGTGCGCAAAGGGAATAGGAAGCGCAGAAACAAAAGAGTAAAATTGATAGGTCAGGGAAGAATCTGAATAGTCTCATGCATTCATTTTTTCCAGGGAAACAAGTTAATGAGAAATCTTAATAAAAAGTTGATATCTAAAAGCCCGGGCGCCGGAGCAGGGGAGCATATTTATATATATTACAAATATCAATTATCTTTACACCTTTAATAGTGGATTTAGATGAGCGAAAACAGGGAGCAAGTATTTGAAAATGAAGAGTTTCAGGTACTGTTACGCAAGTATGAGAACATGAAGAGCGGTGCCCAGCCAATCTTTTTTGATGTGGAGGAGTTTGAACAGATCATCGATTATTACCTGGACGATTTTCAGTATGATGAGGCAAGGGAAGCTGCGAATCTGGGGAAAAGGCAGCATCCGGCGTCCGTGGAAATCAAATATAAGTTTATCCATATTTATATAGAGCAGGGTCAGCCAAAAAAGGCCCTGGCCCTCCTGGATGAGATCCCGGTTTGGGAAGAGAACAATCCTGAACGTTATTTTCTCAAGGGTACGGCACTTTGCCTGACAGGGAAATTGAAAGAGTCTGAAGCTCAGTTCGACCGGGGCCTGGAGCTGTCTGGTTTCGAAACCTTTGAGGCCCTGATCAATATCTCCATCGCCTATGAGAATGTAAGACATTTTGAACAGGCCGTTAAATATCTGATGCAGGCCTACCATCAGCAGCCACAGAATCTGTCTGTGCTCTATGATCTGGGCTACTTTTTTGATCGCCTCCATAGATTTGACGAGAGTCTGAAATATTACCAGCAATACCTGGATCTGGACCCCTATTCAGACAATGTATGGTATAACCTGGGAATAGTATACCATAAGCTGGAACAGTTTGAGGAGGCAGTAGAGGCCTATGATTACTCCATTGCAATCAATCCGGATTATGCATCATCCTATTTCAACAAGGCCAGTGTCTGGGTGAATGCAGGTAAGTATGAAAAAGCCATTGCCGCCTACAGGGAATTCCTGGAGGTGGAACCGGAAAACACTCAGGCATACTGCTATATGGGTGATTGCTTTGAACAGATGAACCGTCTCGAGGATGCTCTGACCGCATTCCGAAAGGTCATAGAACTGGATAACAGCGATCCCGAGGGATGGTTTGGATCCGGAATGATCTATCACCGCCTGGGAAGCCAGCAGGAGGCCATTACCTATATATTAAAGGCCATTGAATTTGACAACAAGAACCTGGATTACTGGATCAACCTGGGCTACGCAAATGAAGATGCCGGTTTAGCTGAAGAGGCTATAAAGTGTTACTCCTACGTAACTCATCGGGATTCCAACGATCTGGATGCCTGGAGTGCTTTAACGGGACTGCTTATGAAGGAGGGAGAACATGAGCTTGCACTGGGATTTCTCAGGGAAGCTTTTGTACACCATTCCCTGGATCCCGGAATCAAGGTAAAAATGGCCGTGTGCCATATGAAACAGGGAGAGAAAGAGCTGGCAGCCAAGTTCCTGGAGGAGGCTCTAAAAGCAAACAGTGATCTGGAGTCGGAATTTGCATATTTTTTCCCAGAAGGTATCCGGGAGCCTGATATTGAGCTTATTATCCAACAGTATAAAAAGTAATTCCTTATGAATTTTCCACTCAAACATCTTCCTGAAAGAACTTCGGGAAAACGCGATTTTGGTCTGACCATGATGATGGATAAAGGATTGAGCCTTAAGGAGTCCGAGCATTTCATTGAATCAAGTGCTCCCTATACTGACCTGGTGAAATTCGGGTTTGGCACCGCCCTGATTACCCGGGATCTGAATGAAAAAGTAAAATTGTACCAGTCTGCCGGTCTCAAACCCTACTTTGGGGGAACCCTGTTTGAGATGTTCTTTGTGCGGGGGGAGTTTGAAGCCTACAGAAAATTCGTGTCTGAATCTGGCCTGGGTAATGTGGAGGTTTCTGATGGCACCATCAAGATGGAACATGAGGAGAAATTAGAGTGCATTGCCACGCTGGCAAAGGATTTCGAGGTTCTTTCCGAAATCGGAAGCAAAATAAAAGGAGTGGAGCTGTCCAATGAGCTGTGGGTTTCTCATATGAAAACTGAGCTGGAATCCGGGGCCTGGAAAGTCATCGCTGAAGCCAGGGAGAGCGGCACCATCGGGATCTATGAGCCTGACGGTTCAGCCAACAGGGCGCTGATCGATCATATCATGAAAGAGATTTCGGTAAACGATGTCCTGTGGGAAGCGCCCCTTAAGGCACAGCAGACCATGTTTATTCAATTAATCGGGGCCAACGTAAATCTGGGGAACATTGCTCCCAATGAGGTTGTTTCCCTGGAAGCGCTTCGCTGTGGAATGCGCGGTGATACATTTTTTGATGTTTTGCCGGAAGAGTTTCACAGCAGAAAACAATAGCGCTTTGAAGAAGAATCTAAGCAGATATTTCTATGTAATGCTCAGGGGTATGGGCATGGGAGCAGCAGATGTGGTGCCCGGAGTATCTGGAGGAACCATCGCGCTTATTACAGGTATTTACGAAGAGTTAATCAACTCCATCAAAAGCATCAATCTGGATGCGGCCAGGTTGTTTTTTACGGGGCGCTGGGCTTCCTTCTGGAAGCAAATCAACGGAAACTTTCTTCTGGCTGTATTTGCCGGGATCTTTATTTCAGTGCTCTCTCTGGCCAAACTCCTGGAATACCTGCTGGAGCACCAGGCGGTTTTGATCTGGTCTTTCTTTTTCGGGCTGATACTGGCCTCCTCCTATGTGGTTTCCCGGAAGATCAAAAAATGGAGCTATAAAAAGATACTGGCTCTGCTGGCCGGTATAGCTATCGCTTTCTACATTACCAGCGTGACTCCCACTACCACCACAGATGCGTCGTGGTTCCTTATTCTTTCGGGCGGACTGGCCAGCTGTGCCATGATCCTGCCAGGAATCTCAGGTAGTTTTATTCTGCTTTTGCTGGGCAAATATTCTTTTGCTCTTCATGCCGTAAACGAACGTATCCTTCTGGATCTGCTCCTTCTGGGTCTGGGAGCAGTTACCGGACTTATTCTTTTTGCGAACCTGCTCTCCTGGCTTTTGAAAAAATACCACGATCTGACCATCACCGTGCTGGTGGGATTTATGATCGGGTCTCTCAACAAGATCTGGCCCTGGAAAGAGACCCTGGAAACCATGGTGCTTGAAGGTGAGGTTAAACCCCTGGTAGAGAAGAATATACTCCCTTCAGTGGGCAACTCCGCTGATCAGGTCTGGATGGCTCTGCTGCTGGCTGCCACAGGGATCGCTCTGATTCTTTTGATTGAGCTTGGCCTTACGGCTAAAAAGACCAGCAATTAAAATGAGGCTTTTTGGACTGATAGGATATCCCCTGGGGCACAGTTTCTCCGCTGCCTACTTCAATGAAAAATTTGAGAAGGAGGGGATAACTGCCGAATACCGGAATTTTCCGCTGGAAAATATGTTGGGGTTCAGGACCCTGCTGGAAAGTAACCCGGGACTGTGCGGTTTGAATGTGACTGTCCCTTACAAGCAGGCAATCATTCCCTATCTCGATTCATTAAGTTCCACCGCAGAGGCGGTTCAGGCAGTGAACACCATCTCTTTCAGAAAGAGAGGGGACCGCCTGGTGCTTGAGGGGGATAATACCGATGTGATTGGTTTCAGGACTTCGCTGGAACAGCATTTAAGTCCGCAGCATACTTCTGCCCTGGTTCTGGGTACCGGGGGATCCTCCAAAGCGGTCCGATATACCCTGGATCAACTGGGTATTTTATACACCCAGGTCAGCCGGACCCCGGGTCCGGACAGGAAGACTTATGGGGAGCTGGACCGAGCGATGATGGCAAACAATACTTTGATCATCAATACCACACCCCTGGGGATGTACCCGGATATTCTTAGCTATCCGGATCTTCCTTATGGTGCGCTGACACCTGAGCACTTGCTGTTTGACCTGGTCTATAACCCGGCTAAAACAGAGTTTCTTTCCAGGGGGAGGCAGCAGGGAGCCGCCGGGATCAATGGCTATGAGATGCTGCTCCTCCAGGCCGAAGCTTCCTGGGAAATATGGAACCACGCATAAGAGATAAAAGATGGCGCAAATATTTACAAAGGAGTTTACCATTTCATCTTATGATCTGAACCCAAAGGGCCAGGCCAGGTTGACCAGTATGGCCAATTTTTTCCAGGAAGTTGCTTATCATCATGCCAGTGAACTGGGCTTTGGCTATGACGATCTGAAAAGCAGAAAAACCACCTGGGTGCTCTCCAGAATGCGAATTCATATGAAGCGTTACCCGGTATGGAACGACAGGATCATACTGGAAACATGGCCCAGCGGAACAGAAAGGCTCTTTGCGCTAAGGGATTTCAGGGTAGTTGATTCCAGCGGGGAGGTGATTGGAATGGCCAGTACTGCCTGGTTGATCCTTGATTTGGATAGCCACCGACTGGTTCGTCCCAGGGAGATGCTGGAACAGTTTAAACAGATTACCCATGGAAAAAGAATGTTTGATAAAGCCCTGGATAAGATTGCTGTACCAGAAAATGCCGGGCTGCTGAACACGCACAAGGTGGTGTTCTCTGACCTGGATATTGTAGGTCATGTGAACAATGTGAAGTATATGGAGTGGTGCATAGATGCAGTAAGTACGGCAGAAAACACAGCTTTGGAAATCCGCGAATTGGAGATCAATTTTACTCATGAAGCCCTGTTAGGCGAGCTGATCCATATAACCGGAGCTGAGCCGGAAGGAGGTGAAATATTTTTTAAGGCCACCCGTGAGGCAGACGATCAGGAGATAATCACCGCCAGGTTAAAGTTGGACTAAGCTGGCCTAGTCCGGATAGCCGATATCCACCAGGAAGAGGCCCTTTGCCGGCGCGGAGGAGCCTGCTTTTCTTCTATCCTTCTCCCGGACGATCTGCTTAAAGCCTTCAACATCTATTTTCCCGAGACCCACATCCAGTAAGGTGCCGGTTAAGGATCTGACCATATTCCGGAGGAAACGGTCGGCTGTAATTTCAAATACATAGCCATTTTCCACCTTTTTCCAACAGACATGGGTGGGCTTGCAGATATTGGTTTTCACATCGCTGTGCAATTTGGCAAAACTTGTAAAATCGCTGGTTTCAAGAATTACCTGGCAACAGCTTTGGATGGACTCCGTGTCCAGCTCTCCGTATACATAGTGGCTAAATTTCCTCGAATAGAGGGGTTTGATAGACGAAATATGGTAATGATAGGTCCTGTGGGTGGCTGAAAATCGAGCATGCATATCATCCGGAACAGAAATAATTTTATGGACTACAATATCAGGAGGAAGGAAACGGTTCAATTTAAATATAAACTGCTCGGATGAGGGATCGGGTATAAATGAAAAGTTCTTCTTATCCCCCCTGAGCTCCGATTTCAGATCAAAGTGAGCTACAAAGTAGGAGGCATGAACGCCGGTATCAGTCCGCCCGGCCCCGGTTACAGGTGTCTCTTTCCTGAAAAGTGCAGTGAGGGTTTTCTCGAGTACCTGCTGGACAGTTGGTTCATTGGCCTGAATCTGCCAGCCGCAATAATCGCTTCCATCATAAGCCATATGTATGAAGTACCTGCCCATATTGATCTGTTCAGTGGATAAATTTACTTTTTTCTTAACATTTTTTAACCCCTTGTTCCTTTCGATTGGTCAATTTCGCAGCTATTTTTGTTCTCCGCCAATGGAGCGCGATTAACAATATGATTATTAACGAAAAAGAATCCATCATATGAGTCAGGACGTAAACATCAAAGAGCTCAACGAAAGGATCAAGAAAGAGAGTGAATTTGTAGATCTGATTACCCTGGAGATTCAGAAGGTGATCATCGGACAGAAAGGATTGGTTGACAGATTGCTTATCGGCTTACTGTCTGACGGGCATATTTTGCTGGAAGGGGTGCCCGGACTGGCTAAGACACTGGCCATCTCCACCCTGTCCCAAACCATCGATGCTTCGTTCAGCCGGATCCAATTTACACCGGACCTTCTTCCTGCCGACCTCCTGGGTACCATGATATACAGTCAGAAGAAAGAGGAATTCATTGTGAAGAAGGGTCCTGTTTTTGCCAATTTAATCCTGGCTGATGAGATCAACCGTTCGCCCGCCAAGGTACAGAGTGCTTTGCTTGAGTCTATGCAGGAAAAGCAGGTGACCATTGGGGAGACCACCTATAAGCTGGAACGCCCCTTCCTGGTTATGGCCACTCAGAACCCCATCGAGCAGGAGGGAACCTATCCCTTGCCCGAGGCACAGATGGACCGGTTTATGATGAAGGTAGTGGTCAATTATCCCAGCAGGGAAGAGGAGCGCCTTATTGTCAGAGAGAACCTTGCCAGTGAGTTTCCGTCTGCCAGCAGTATCCTGAAACCAGCAGATATCATGAAGGCGCGAGAGGTGGTCAAAGAGGTTTATCTGGACGAAAAGATTGAGAATTATATCCTGGACATTGTGTTCGCTACCCGGGAACCGCAGCAGGCCGGTCTGGCACAATTTGTGCCTTTGATCCAGTATGGTGGCTCGCCACGTGCCAGCATCAATCTGGCCAGGGCGGCAAAAGCCTATGCATTTATAAAACGCCGTGGTTATGTGGTTCCGGAAGATATCAGGGCCATCTGCCATGATGTAATGAGGCACCGCATCGGCCTGACCTATGAAGCAGAAGCAGAAAATATTAGCCCGGAGAATATTATCTCGGAGATTCTCAACCACGTGGAGGTTCCTTAAACGGCGCATGATATGAATTGTTTTAAACCACCCATAGTCTTGTTGGCTTGCCTCTTGCTTTTTGCCACAGGTACGCTGAAAGGTCAGTCCATGATTGACCTGACCAAGGAGGAGGTGCGTGTAAAGGTGAAAAGCAAACATAAAGAATTCAGGAAAGACCATTCGGTAGTGAACCAGCGCTACAACTATCTGAAATATGTAAATGGGCTCCGGACACGTACATGGATACTTTATTTTACACCTGAAGATATATGCAGGAGCACTAAGCTGGTTTGTGATTACGGAGAATACGACAAGGTGCTTGAAGAGTTAAATGAAGCCCATGAAAAAACAGGCGAATTTGAATGGACCTATAAAATAAAACGCGATACGATTTTTGTGACACTCACCCGGCAGGAGTGGTATTTTACTGTGAGAGAAGCAAGAAATAAATAAGTGGAAGCAAAAGATCTCCTAAAGAAGGTAAGGAAAATCGAGATTAAAACCCGGGGACTGTCCCGGCAGATTTTCGCTGGTGAGTACCATAGTGCTTATAAAGGAAGGGGTATGACCTTTTCCGAGGTTAGAGAGTACCAGTATGGGGATGATATCCGGAGCATAGATTGGAATGTTACAGCCAGGTTCAATCATCCCTATATAAAGGTTTTTGAAGAGGAGAGGGAGCTAACAGTTATGTTGCTGATCGATGTGAGCGGATCGGGTGATTTTGGCACCAGGGAGCAGTTAAAAAGAGGGCTTATTACAGAGATAGCGGCCGTACTCTCCTTTTCTGCCATCGAAAATAATGATAAGATTGGAGTGATCCTGTTCAGTGACCGGGTAGAGAAGTTTATCCCACCACAAAAAGGAAGGAAACACATACTCAGGATTATCCGTGAACTGCTTGATTTCAAAGCCCAGAGCCAGGGAACCGATATTTCAGAAAGCCTTCGTTTTTTAACCAATGCAATCAAAAAACGGTGCACCGCTTTCCTTATTTCCGATTTCAGGGATAAGGGGTATGCCCGTTCCCTGCAGATTGCAAATAATAAGCATGATGTGGCTGCTCTCCATGTTTACGACCGGCGTGAAACTTCCCTTCCGGCTGTTGGCCTGCTGAGAGTCCTGGATGCTGAAACGGGCATGGAGCGGTGGATTGATACCTCCAGCAGCAAGCTTAGAGAAAGTTACGCCATGAAATGGGAGAGTCACAAAGAGATGATGAAAGAGATCTTCTCCAGAGCGGGTGTTGACTCTGTGTCGATCGAGACTGGTGAAGATTATGTAAAACCGCTTATCCGACTGTTTAAACTACGATAACATGTTTATTGTTAGTGTCATAGCAAAGATCAAGGGACTTCTGACAGGAGCATTGTTTACCCTGTTGCTCCTGCCGGCCGAGGGACAGCTTATCCGGGTGCAATCCTTGCTAAGCACTGATTCTCTTTTGATTGGAGAGCAGATGGAGTATACCCTGCGGGTGGAGGCAGATAGGGAGGTGGAGTTTATCCTGCCACAGATTAAAGATACCCTTAGCAGTGCCCTGGAAGTATTATCCCCGCTATCCTCGGATACCATTGTTTCGGATCAAAGAATGGTGATCGAGCAGAGCTATCTGCTCACTGTTTTCGATGCGGGATCGCATATTGTTCCTTCTCAGGAAGTCATTTATAAAAGGGGAGCTCTGCTGGATACTGCCAGAAGCATGCCCTTGATACTCCATGTGTATGCGCCGGAGGTTGATACCTCTTTGCAGATTAAACCCATCAAACCTCCCATAAATACCCCGGTAACTCTGAAAGAGATTCTCCCCTGGGCTGGGGCCGGACTTGGAGCTTTACTGCTGGTGGGTGGCGTGGCTTACCTGCTGATCAGGTATTTAAAACGAAAGAAGGATCCGGCAGGAGGCCCGCAGAAATCCCTGGAACCTGCTCATATCATCGCATTCAGGGAGCTGGACAGACTGAAGAATGAAAAAATATGGACCAAAGGCCTGGTAAAACAGTATTATACCAGTCTGAGCGAAATCACCAGGCGTTACATTGAACGGCAATACGGGATTCCGGCCATGGAGAGTACTTCGGACGAGATTATCCACGCTTTCAGAAAGGTCAATCTGGAGGATGGATTGCTGGATGAGATGCTCAAGGAGCTGCTGGAACTTGCCGACCTGGTTAAATTTGCCAGGGAGGACCCCCTTCCCGTAGATAACCAGACTCATCTGAACAATGCCTATATTTTTGTGCAGAAGACTTATCCGCAGTTTTATAGTACAGAGGAAAAAGGGGAGGTCGCCGATGAGTAATATTGTATTTGCATATCCGGCCTTCTTCTTTGCCCTGTTGCTGATTCCCTTAATGGCAGCATGGTATATATGGAGAGGACGTAAGGGTACGGCACCCATGAAACTGTCCGGGTTTGAAAACCTGGATGAAAGGATGGGATCCTACCGAATCTGGCTGCGACATCTGCTGGCACTGCTCAGAATGGCGGTTGTCGCTTTGATTATTGTCGTCCTTGCCAGGCCCCAGTCTTCCAACCAGTGGGAACAGGTTACTACCGAGGGGATAGACCTGGTTCTATGTATGGATGTATCGGGAAGTATGCGAGCCATGGATTTCAGGCCCAACAGACTGGAAGCATCCAAAAACGTAGGGATTGAATTTGTGAATGCCAGGCAGGATGACCGCTTTGGATTGGTGGTATTTGCAGGTGAAAGTTTTACCCAGTGTCCCATGACCACAGACAGGGCCGTGGTGGTGAACTTCCTGAAAGAGATAAACTTTGGAATTATCGAAGACGGTACGGCCATTGGGATGGGATTAGCAACAGCTGTAAACCGGATTAAGGAGAGCAAAGCAAAAAGCAAGGTGATCATTTTGCTCACCGATGGAGTTAACAACAGGGGAGACGTGGGACCGGTGACAGCAGCTGAGATTGCGGCAGGATATGATATCAGGGTGTATACCATCGGAGTGGGCTCCATGGGGACAGCACCTATTCAGGTACAGGATATGTTTGGGAGAACCATTACCAGGGATATGCCCGTTGAAATAGATGAGGAGGTCTTACAGAAAATTGCTGAAACCACCGGGGGAAGCTATTTCAGGGCCACTGACAACAATAAACTCCGGGAGATCTACCAGGAAATAGATCAGCTTGAAAAAACCAGGCTCGACGTGAAGCAATTCAATAAGAAAAAGGAAGAGTATTTCCCTTTTCTGCTGGCAGCCATGATCCTGCTGTTAGCTGAAGTATTCCTCAGATATTCCATTTTCAGAACCATACCCTAGCGATGATCCAATTTGCACATAAGGAAATTTTATGGGTCTTGCTGGCCGCGGGACTGATGATAATTGGCTACCTGCTGTTCTGGAGACACCGCCGGTCTGCCCTGCAAAAACTGGGAGACCAGGTCCTGCTGAAGGAGTTGATGCCGGAAACCTCTGTTTGGGCCCTGCACTGGAAGTTTATGCTTCTGTTTGCTGGAACAGTCCTGCTGATTATTGCCGCCTCAGGACCAAGGATCGGATCCAGGCTCCAGGAGGTAGAGCATAAGGGACGGGAGATTATCATAGCACTGGATGTTTCCAATAGTATGCTGGCTGAAGATATCAAGCCCTCCCGGCTTGAGCGATCCAAGCAGATGATTAACCGGATGGTCGACCGTATGTCCAATGACAAGATCGGCTTGATTGTTTTTGCAGGAGATGCCTACACACAGATACCCATCACCGATGATTATCCCGGCGTAAAGATGTTTCTTTCAGGAGCCGGCCCTGATATGGTCTCAAAGCAGGGGACCGCTATTGGTTCAGCCATTCATCTGGCGGTCCGTTCATTCTCCTCGGAAGTGAGAGAAGTTGGGTCCGCCCAAAGTGTTCCCAGCCAGGCCATCGTGGTCATTACCGATGGGGAGAATCATGAGGATGATGCCGTTGGGGAGGCCACACTGGCAGCAGAACAGGGGATTAAGGTGTATACGGTTGGATTGGGAGATCCCAACGGAGTTCCTGTTCCGATATCTCCCGGCAGCAGTGTTACACGGAGGGACCGTGATGGCAATGTGGTGGTAAGCAAGCTGAATGATAAATTATTAAAGGAGGTCGCCCTTGCGGGAAGGGGAGCCTATATCCCGGGCGACCGGCTCAATAGTCTGATTGACGAACTGGATAAGCTGGAGAGAGCCGAACTAAAAACCCGCGTTTTTTCTGAATTTGCAGAACGCTTCCAGTATTTCGCCGGGTTTGCACTTCTGTTCCTGGTGCTCGAATTTTTTCTGCGTTCCAGGAAAAGCTGGCTTGTCATGCGACTGAAGTTATTTAATACAGATAAAGAGTAGTTTATAATGAAAAGATCCGGGCTGATATTTCTGATGATGACCCTGTTTTTCGTTGTCTATGGACAAAATGAACGTAAGGTGATACGTGATGGGGTCAGGGCTTATAAAGAGGGTGAGTTCGAAGAAGCTGAAGTTCAGTTTCGGAAAGCAGAGAGCATCGACCAGGAGTCCTACGAAGCTGAATTCAATACAGGTACAGCTCTCTACGCTCAGGAGAAATATGAGGAGACCGTGAAACAGTACGAATCCTTGCTGGATGCTACAAAGGAGGAATCAAAGACCGCACAGATCTGGCACAATATCGGGAACAGTCTGCTGGAAGCCGGGCAGTATGCGCCAAGTATCGAAGCCTATAAGAACAGTCTCCGGAAGAATCCATCAGACCAGGAGACCCGTTATAACCTGGCCTATGCATTGCAGAAATTAAAGGAACAGGAAGAGCAAAAACAGGACCAGCAAAATCAGGATCAGAATAAAAACCGACCAGCAGGAGCAGGATCAAAACAAAAATCAGGACCAGGGGGACCAGCAGAAAGAGCAGAACCAGGATCAAGAAAAAAGTAAGAACCAGCAGGAGCAGGATCAAGAGCAACAAGCCGCCCCCCAGGAGATATCCAGGGAGGATGCCGAGCGCATGTTGCAGGCAATTCAGCAGCAGGAGAAAGATGTGAAGGAGAAGGTGGATAAGAAAAAAGCGGCCAGCGCCAAAGTAAAAACAGAAAAGGATTGGTAATTTCGGGCCATGGGTAAAAAGTTACTTATATTACTAACAGGACTCTATATTTTCAGCCTGCAGCTGGAAGCTCAGGATGTCGTATTTACTGCATCTGCACCATCGGCAGTTCAGGTGGGGGAGCAGTTCCAGTTTGTTATTGAAGGATCGGAGCGAGCAGACGTCCGTCTCCCTGTCCTGGATAATTTTCAATTAATGGGCGGACCCTACTCCTCATATTCCTCTCATTCAAACTGGGTCAATGGAAAGATGACGCAGAAAACCCTGGTCTCCTATACCTACATATTCAGGGCGCTGCGGGAGGGCACCTTTACCATTCCTGCTGTGACCCTTAAAGTGGGCAGGAAGGAGTATGGGAGCAACGAAGTGGAAATTGTGGTCAACCCGGCTGGCAGCCGCACTGTTCCGGAGGCTGCCGGGGAGGCTGAAAAGCAGGGAGGACCAGACGAAGGGACAGGCTTGAGCTCATCTGCAGACGAGGCTGTTTTCCTGAGGGTGATTCCTTCCAAAAAGGAGCTTTACATGGGGGAGCAGTTTGTCTCCAGCTTAAGGATCTACACCAGGGTAAACACCCGGCCCGGTTCAGCGGCAAGTGATCTGCCCTATGAAGGTTTCTATAAAAACAGCCTCGATCCTGATCCCAGTGCCTCCCAGCAGGAGATTAACGGACAGGTTTATGTGAGCCAGGTGATTCAGCGGCACATCTTAATCCCTCAGAAAACGGGTGACCTGGAGATCGCACCTTATAAATCGGACTGGATGGTTCCGCAACGGGTGGAACGCCAGCGAAGCAACAATCCTATTGATGCCTTTTTTAATGACCCTTTTTTCAATAGCATCCAGGATGTACCGGTCACCCTCTCCACTCTTCCGGTAAAAATCCATGTGAAACCATTGCCTTCTGGAGCGCCGGTGGGCTTTACCGGTGCTGTTGGTGATTTTGATATGAAGGCCAGTCTTTCCTCCACTGAGATCGGAGTTAACGAAGCCCTCAGCCTGAAGATTACCGTTAGTGGCACCGGCAATCTTCCTCTGCTGGGTGAACCGGAAGTCAACTTACCCCCTGATCATGACCTCTACGATGTAAGCCGTTCCCTTCAAACCGGTACTTCAGGCAATCGCATTTCCGGATCGGTCACTTTTGAATATCCTATAATCGCGAGACATGCAGGGCGGTACAGGATTGCACCGGTGCAATTTGCATGGTTTGATCCCGATACTGAGTCTTACAAAACAGCCCTCACCGAGGAGTTCAATTTTTCCGTGCTGAAGGGGGACCAGGATGCTGGTTCCGCAGAGGTATATGTGCCTGGTGTGGTACCTGAAAATGTCAGGGATCTGGGTACCGATATCCGGGATATATCCCGCCTGGCCCCGGTATTCAGTAAAGTGAATAGCTCCTTGTTTGGAAGTACCTGGTACAGGTTGTTTTATCCCCTGGCTTTCACCTTTGCGGTGTTGCTGATTATCCTGATGCGCTTGCTGGCAAGGAGAAACGCCGACCTGACCCTGGTTCGCAACCGGAAAGCGGGCAGATCGGCACGTGCCAGGCTGAAAAAGGCGGAACGGTATAAAAAAACGAATGATCCTGATGGATTCTATGAGGAAATAGGGAAAGCGATCTGGGGTTATCTCTCCCATAAAATGAATATCGAGACCTCCGGACTCTCCAGGGAGGTGGTTTTGGAAGAAATGAGCGGCCGGAACGTACCGGAAGAACTTCAGAATGAACTGCTTAAAATACTGGAGGAGAGTGAATTTTCAAGGTTTGCACCAAGCTCTGAAAAAAGTGATATGAGCAGATTATACAACGATGCTGCCTTGTTAATCAAGAATCTTGAAAACAGTCTGAAATGAAACAGGCCTCACTATTATTGCTTATTTTTTCTATATGGAGCTCCTGTTTAATGGCATCCGGAGATAAGATTGTTATTGCGGATCTGCAGGTAGTTGCTACGGATCAAATAGTTCCGGATTCCCTGTTTCTGGAAGCGAATACCCTGTATCAGCAGGGCGAGTATGAGCTTGCCCTGGAGCGCTACCATGCAGCGATCCTCGGGGGGGTTGAATCGGCGGATCTTTATTATAATATGGGCAATGCTGCCTATCGATCCAACAGTATAGGTCACGCCATTCTCTATTATGAAAAAGCCCTTAAACTGGAGCCTGCTCATGAGGATGCTCTTCATAACCTGGAGTATGTTTCACGTTATCGCCTGGATACCTTTGAAGAAGTTCCAAGTCTGTTCCTGGGTGCGTGGACCAGGTGGTTTATCCAGCTGTGTTCCGAACAAACCTGGAGTATCCTGGCACTGATATTTTTCATGGTGCTTCTTACCGGTCTCCTGATATTCTTATTTGCCAGAAACATCGGTGTGAAAAAGACAGGCTTCATCAGTGGTATGATCGCCCTGATTTTGTTCCTGGTCACATTCACTTCTGCGCTGTCCCGGCACAGAGCGATTGTTAAACCGGATGACGGCATTATCCTGGCACCTTCCGTGGTGGTTCGAAGTTCTCCAAGCCCCAGTGGAACTGAGCTCTTTATTTTGCATGAAGGAACCAAAATTATGATCAATGAAGAGGTGTCCGGCTG
Source organism: uncultured Bacteroidales bacterium (assembly GCA_963792395.1). Classification (GTDB taxonomy): domain Bacteria; phylum Bacteroidota; class Bacteroidia; order Bacteroidales. Next base: position 95,595 of record CAWBWE010000008.1, on the reverse strand, counting down.
GCAGAATATCAAAGTTATTGATGGTCGGGAAGGCTGGATAATGGCGCAGGAATTCGAAGTGATCTAAAAGCAGTTGAATCCATGAGCCGGACTTCCAGGTAGATCCTGAATAAAACTGTTAACTTCGAAGGCATGAACAGTCTGGTCCTTGTTGTACTGGCCCTGCTTGGATATCTGCTGGCTTACAGGTTGTACGGAAGATTTCTGGGTCGACGGGTTTTCCGTTTATCAGCCGATCGGCTGATGCCCGCACATGAGTTCAGAGATGGCATTGATTATGTTCCCACCAAAGCCAATATCATCTTCGGTCATCACTTCACCACCATAGCCGGTCTGGGCCCCATAGTTGGCCCTGCCATCGGGGTTATCTGGGGCTGGCTCCCCGCATTTTTATGGGTCTTTTTCGGGAGTATTTTTATGGGAGCGGTGCACGATTTCTCCACGCTGGTGATCTCTGCCAGAAACAGAGGGAGGTCCATTGGAGAACTTACCGCTGATATTATAAGCCCATCCACCCGGTATGCCCTGCAGTTCATTATGCAATTGCTGCTGTTTATAGTTCTGGCGGTATTTGCCATGATTGTGGGCTCTCTTTTTGTGACCTACCCGGAGGCTGTGATCCCCGTCTGGGCTCAGATTCCGGTGGCGATCTGGCTTGGCTGGAAAATCAGAAATGGGAAAAACGAACTTTTATGGTCCATCCTTGCACTGCTGCTGCTTTATGCCTTTGTGATTCTGGGTGTGCGCTTTCCTCTGAGTCTGCCCTGGAACAACGAGATCTCGGTCGTTGTATGGTGCATAGTCCTATTTATATACGTCTTTTTTGCATCCACCCTACCCGTGCAAAAACTGCTCCAGCCGCGTGATTACATCAACTCCCATCAGCTTACTGGTGGCCATGTCTTTACTAATTCTTGGAATTTTTATTTCACATCCGGATTTTTCAGCTCCTGCTATCAATTAGGCTGCCTTTGCCCCCGGATCGGATGTTCCCGACCTTGCCCCGCTACTGTTTATCGTAATTGCCTGCGGGGCCATCTCCGGATTTCACTCCCTGGCCAGTTCAGGAACCACGGTTAAACAGGTAAACCGTGAGCTGGATACTCTGCCCATTGGTTTCGGAGCCATGCTTACGGAAAGTTTCCTGGCGGTGCTGGTAATAATTGCGGTGGGTGCCGGTCTGGGGATGGGCCTGGAAACGGAGCTGGGCCTCTTAAAGGGGCCGGATGCTTACCGACACCACTATGCTTCCTGGTCCTCGGCCAGCGGACTCTACTGCCAAGCTGGATGCGTTTATCATTGGTTCAGCCAATCTTTTTTCCTCGCTGGGGATCCCTGTGAAATACGGAGCTGCCTTTGTGGTCGTATTTATAGTCTCCTTTGCCAATACCACCCTGGATTCTGCTGCCCGGATCCAGCGGATCTCCCTGCAGGAGATATTTACCGGGGCAGACGGGCTTGTCAGACGACCGATCGCTAATCGCTATGTAGCTACTGCGATCATAGTGATTGCCGCTGCGGCAATGACCTTTTTCAAGCCCGGTGGCCAGGGGGCCATGGTACTATGGCCCCTCTTCGGCTCCTTAAACCAGCTGATGGCCGCACTGGCACTGGGGGTGGTCACCGTCTACCTGTTTTCCAAAAATATCCCGGTCTGGTACACGCTGCTTCCCATGATAGTCATCCTGGTCCTGACCCTCTGGGCCATGGTCGAGAACCTGATTACTTATCTAAAGGATGGTGAATTTTTACTCCTGGGGCTTTCCGGCCTGATCCTGATCCTGACCACCTGGCTGACCCTGAGCAGCGCCCGGGCACTCCTGGGCCGCCTGGGAGCTGGTCCTAGTAGATAACCGAAAAAGGTCCCAGTGATTCCGGGTTCATCTCCCTGAGTTCCACTTTCTCCACCCAGCTATATGCACTTCCTTCCCTGCACCAGTTGATAAAACGGGTGCAGCTTTCCGGATCCCCGTTGATCACAGCCCGGACTGCTCCATTGGGGAGATTTTCTACCCAGCCTCTTAGTTGCATGGCCCGGGCCTGCTTTCTTGCGGCTGCTCTGAAGCCAACGCCCTGTACTCTTCCCTTAACGATGACTTCAAATTGACTTTTCATTGGATTGAGCCTGCTTCAAATTTAGGCAAATGTTTGAACAAGAGCTAACCTGCTTTGTTCAAGAGATAAAAGAACCCTTCTCCTTATGAGACCTGTGCCTGCTGTATTTTTTTGCTTCTGCGGCCTGATTGTTTTTTCGCTGTTTTTCGGACCGGGACTCCTGGCTCAGCAAAGTTTCTATGAGTTTACCGTTGAAGACATTCACGGAAAGGAGTTATGACCTGGCTCAATTGCAGGGAAAAAAAGTGCTGGTGGTAAATACAGCCTCCACCTGTGGTCTCACCCCGCAATATGAGGCACTGGAAAAGCTCTACAGGACATATGGCGGAGAAAAATTTCATCATCCTTGGTTTTCCCAGTAATGACTTTGGACAGCAGGAACAGGGGAGCAACAGCGAAATTGCCACCTTTTGTTCAGCATAAGATATGGAATGTACGTTTTCCGCTCATGGCTAAAATCCAGGTAAAAGGGGAAGGAGATGCATCCCCTCTACCGTTGGCTCACCAAAGCCTCTGAGAATGGGGTGGAGGATAGCAAGGTAAGCTGGAATTTCCAGAAATACATGATCGACGAAGAAGGTACTCTAGTCGGTCATTTTTCGTCCTGGAACAAAACCCGGATCTAATGAGATTGTTCGCTGGATTACTGCAGAATAAGGAGTGTGTAGAGGACCTCATCCTCCAGATCCGTTCGGATCACCATCAGATTGACCTGTTCCATTTCCCTGACCTGGAAATTGCAGCTCCTGATCCTGAAATATTCCCGCTGGTTTTGGATCTGGCCGGATCAACAAACCCGGTGATCACATCGGAGCTGTTTTCAGAAGGGAAGAGCTTTCTAACCCTGCTGCCAATGACCTCTTTCTGTTTCAGTTTCCAACGCTTCTCTGCATGTCGGTTAAAAAATAGCACAAAACCCAGATTGTTACAGGTAATCACGCTGTAAGGCAGCTCTTCCAGGACATGCACGTACTGCTGGAGCTCCCTCTCAGACTTTGCAAGCTTCCTCTTTTCTCCGCAGCTTGCTATCTTCCAGTTTCTTTTTCAGATCCAGCGTGGCCAGACGCAGCTCCTCCTCCTTTCGGATCAGTTTATCGTGCTGTTTCCGGGATGCCAGTTCCATCTCTTTTTCTTTGGGATCTCGTTGGCCAGAAATATTACTTTCTCCACCTCCCCGTACATATCATCCACAGAAAGAAAAGTCGCCCTGAACCACAACTCCTCTTCAAATTTGGACTTCATTTTCAACTGGCCCTGAAAGGCTTCTCCCCGGATCACATTTTCCCAGATCTCATTAAATCTTTCCTGCTCTCCCGTACCGAAGAAGTCAAATACATTCATTTGTTCCAGCTCCATATCGGTATACTTGAAAGACTTGGAAAAAGCTGATTGCTCAGCTGAAGTCTGCCGTCAGGTGAGAAAATCGCCTTGGCATTCAGGCGGTCAATGGCATCAATCTGCCCTTCATAATCCAGGCTCTGTTTCTTCTGTTCGGTGGAATCAATGGCCAGGAAAAGGATCTTCTCTACACTTCCGTCGTCCTGCCTGACAGCAGGTATAGGTGGCCATGGTCCACAGGTCCTGTCCCAGCTTGGTCTCATGCTTCATATAGCCTTCAAAGTGTCTTCCCCCCTTTGGCAAGTGTTGCTCCACAGGGAATTAAACCAGCTTCGGTCCTTTTCATTGATGAACATGGAAATATGCTTTCCTTCCACCTCCCTGTTTCCTGAGTAACCGAGCTTTTTCAGGAACCTGGTGTTGGCATAGAGCAAAATTCCCTCGGTATCATATTCTGCACGCATCAGGGTATGGTTTACCGTATTGGTGAAACTGATAAAGATCTCAGCCTGTTTGGCAGCCTTCCTCCTGTGCAAGCTTCAAGGCTTCCATGTTCTGCCGTGCCTGCTCCTCCTGAATGAGCAGCTGATCGGCCTGGGCCCGGGTCTCCTTCAACAGCTGTTCTGTCCGCAGGTTACTTTTCATGGTGTTGATAGTGGTAGCAATGTTTTCTGCCACACGCTGCACAAACTGGATCTTATATTCCTCCAGGTGCTTGAAAGAGGCGATCTCCACAATTCCGAATACCTGGTCGTTCCATACCAGTGGTTCTATTAGCAGGTAGCGGGGATTGGCTTTGCCTAATCCCGAGGTGATGGTCAGGTATCCGTCTTTGATTCTGTCTGTATAATATCCTTTCTTCTCCAGAGCGGCAGCACCTATAAGTCCATCTCCCCAGGCAATCTGTTTGTCAGGGAACTTTTTCCGGTCGTAGGCAAAACAGGCTACCATCTCCAGCTATGTTCTCCCTCTCTCTTTCCACGGCCAGGAAAACTGGCTCCCTGGTTGGCATCAAGGTACCTGACCAGACCGGAAATCACCGAATAGGTCATGGTCTCCATATCCATGGAGTGCTTGCGGAGAATGTCTCCAAACTCGGCCAGTCCTTCTGAAATCCAATTTCTCTGTCGTTCATCCAGCCGCCGCTGTCGTTCCATTTCCCGGTTCCTGTTCAGGGTATCCCGAGCTTATACAGGGTGTCGGAAAGGCTTTGTTCGATATGAGTGAGCGAAACATCGGTATTAAGGTCTCCTGCAATCAGGGCGTGGGTAAATTTCTTGATTTCTTCATTCTTATCGGTCTCCTGCCTGATCTTTCCGGAAGGGTATCCAGCTGCTTAAAGCGCCAGTTCCGGCAATCCAGGCCCCAAGTAATAGGCCCGGAACGGGCAAGAAGATCCATGAAGATAAAGAACGGGAGATCTTTGGTGGAACCTGGCTATGGCGCTAAAGGAAAAGGGCGTATCGCCGGGCATAAAGAAGAAGGGTAAATTCCACGATCGTGAGAACAATCCCCAGTACAAATCCAATTGCACTGTAACGGATGACCATCTCCTTTTTATCCAATTCAAACATCCACTCCTGCTGTGAGCACGTAATTTAGTTAATATTTTCTACTTTTATCGCTCCTTGAACAAAGCTCCAGGCTATGTTAAGAATCCTGGTTGTAGATGATATATATACCAACCGCTATCTGCTTTCAGAACTGGTAAAACTGACCGGAAATGAAGCTGTTCTGGCCGAAAATGGGCAGGAGGCCATTGAAATCCTGAAGAAGGAGAAGATCCATATGGTATTCATGGATATTGAAATGCCGGTGATGAACGGGGTAGAGACCACCCAGTATATCCGCAATGAACTTGCCTTCCCCCTTGAATGCCATTCCGGTGATTGCACTGACTGCTCACAATCCGGAAATTTTCTTTGAGGATTATTCCGATGCTGGATTTGATGAACTTGTTACCAAACCTTATTCGGTGGAAAAGATCAAGGCCATAATTCTGGAGATGGCCCTCTGAGTTGATTTTACAACTCCCGGTGAATCAATGAAGGATGTTCGTTAGAGCAAGTTCGTCCACTTCATTAAAGGCAGCCAGTCGATCCGAATCCACGTCAAAAACCGCCATTATTTCTCCCTCTTATTGAAAACCGGCAGAGTGATTTCCGATTGGGACCTGGAATCGCAGGCGATATGACCGGGAAAGTCATGGACATCCTCCACCAGCACCGGGGCTGCTTTATTCACAGCAGCCCAGCAGACTCCCTTGTCTTTCTCGAGTTCCTGACAGGCCACCGGACCCTGATAGGGGCCCACCATAAGTTTGCCTTCTTTGTAGAGGTAGAATCCTGTCCAGAAGTAATAGTCCATTTTGTGATGCAAGTACTGCACAAATGGAGGCCATTCTTGCCAGAGGATCGTCTGTTTTTGGAAGCAAGTCCTTCAGCTGCTTGTAAATGCGGGAATAGCGTCCTTCTTTCTTTTTATTCGTCCATTTATATAGAGGCTTTATAGGCTCCCAAAAATAGGATTATTATTATCTTTGCCGCTCATTTTCCAGGATGAAGTTAAAAGAAGAAATAGAGAGGCGGAGAACCTTTGCCATAGTTAGTCACCCCGATGCTGGCAAAACCACACTGACAGAGAAATTCCTGCTTTTCGGGGGAGCCATCAACGTGGCCGGTGCCGTGAAATCCAATAAAATCAAAAAGACGGCCACCTCCGATTTTATGGAGATCGAAAAACAGACGGGGCATCTCCGTGGCCACCTCTGTGATGGGTTTTGAATATGGAGGGAAAAAGATCAATATCCTGGATACTCCTGGTCACCAGGACTTTGCTGAAGATACCTTTCGAACCCTGACTGCTGCTGATAGTGTGATCATTGTCATTGATGCTGCCAAAGGAGTGGAAGCACAGACCCGAAAACTGATGAATGTATGCCGGATGCGAAAAACTCCGGTCATGGTTTTTGTAAACAAACTGGACCGTCCCGGCACTGGATCCCTTTGAACTGCTGGATGAAATTGAGGAGGAACTGGAAATACAGGTACATCCCTTAAGCTGGCCCGTGAGTATGGGACCCGATTTCAGAGGAGTATACAACCGTTTTGATCAATACCTTCCGTTCCTTCAGAGCAACAGCAAGCAAACCATCGGTGAACTGGTAGAGTTTAAGGATCTGGAAGATCCTGAATTTCAGAAAGCAGATAGCGCCACATAGCTGAGCGATTGAAGGAAGAACTGGATCTGATCGGAGGGGTCTATCCTGAATTTAACAGGGAGGATTACCTGGCCGGAAACACTGCACCCCTTTTCTTCGGAAGTGCCCTGAATAACTTTGGGGTAAAGGACATTCTGGATTGCTTTATCCAGGTAGCACCTTCACCCGGGATCATCGAAACAGAACAGCGGAGATATCGCCCGGAGAAGAAACCTTTGCCGGTTTCGTATTTAAGATACATGCCAATATGGATCCCAATCACCGAGACCGTATCGCTTTTATCAAGATAGTCTCCGGGAAATTTGAACGAAATACAGACCTATATGCATGTCCGCAGCGGGAGAAAATTGAAATTTTCCAGTCCAACCTCCTTTATGGCAGAGAAAAAATCCGTGATCGACGAAGCCTTTCCGGGCGATATCGTAGGGGTTCATGATACCGGTAATTTCAAGATCGGCGATGCGGTAACAGAAGGGGAGAAACTTTATTTCAAGGGAATGCCCAGTTTTTCACCTGAAATGTTCCGCTATGTGGAAAATGCACGATCCCAGCGAAATTCAAGCAGCTGGCCAAAGGACTGGACCAGTTGATGGATGAGGGTGTTGCGCAGCTTTTTGTGAGTGTCGCCAATGGACGCAAAATTATCGGAACGGTGGGTGCCCTGCAGTTCGATGTGATCCAATACAGGCTGGAGCATGAATATGGCGCCAAATGCAGGTATGAGCAGCTTCCCATGCACAAGGCCTGCTGGATAGAGAGCGGTGATGCGGAAAAGCTGAAGGATTTCAGGCTCAGGAAGTACCAGCAGCTGGCCACCGACAAAGAGGGCAGGGAGGTATACATGGCTGAATCGCCCTATGCCCTGCAGATGGCCCGGGAAAACTTCCCGGAAATCAACTTTCACTTCACTTCAGAATTCTGAGCTGCTGCCCTGAGACACAGCCCTCAATCGAACACCAGGTCGAGATACCGGAGACGCAGGGTGGTCCACTCCCTGAAGTATTGGTATTCCTGGTCCAGGTCAATATTTTGTTCCTCCCATCTGTTGTTCTCGCGTTCAATTACTCCGCTTCGTCTCAGAATATCTGCGTAATGAATCGCAGGAGCCATCAGTGAATCTAAAAGAAAAACCGACTCCCGGTAGGCTTCCCATTTTGTTTCAAGCAGCTCATGGAATTCCTTTACGTCCAGCTCCATTAGCCTGTCATAGAGCTTGTTTTCCAATACGCCATTGCTGGAACTCTCACCTCCATGCCACATAATTCCCCAGGAGCCTTCCAGGTCCCATGGCAAAATCAGGAACTTGGATTGATCCGGATACCGCGCCAGATAGTAGTTTTTAATAATATTATCGTGCGCCAGTATCAGGTTGGTAAAGAGGAAATACTCAGCCAGATTATCCAGGTCAATCAGGGTATCTATTTTCTCCCTGAAAAGCTCATCCCCATCCTGGACCACTGTTTTTCTAAGTTCGGCCAGGGGCTCCCAGAAAAAGTAATCATCCGGAAAGACCTGTTCCCACCCTTCCCATATCATGGACTCAGGTGGATTGCTGTTATAGGTTTCAAAGGCGGTGGCTCCGCCATTCCAGTCAATGGCTTTGTATAGCGCCCCTTCTGATCCGGGAGAATCCCCGGAGAAATTGAGCAAACTCTCATCCAGTTTCTCTGTGAGGCAATAGAGCCCCAGGTAGCTCTGGTTGACGAAGAGTTCCACGTAGTTTCCCGCTATACCCGGATTAGAGGTTTGCCAGGGCGTCTCACTCTTCTGGCCCCACATCTTCTCCCAAAGTTCAAAGGACAGTTTATTTCGCATGCGAAGTTTATCAATATACATGGCATCCAGGATCCAGTCTTCGCCGGATCGCATGCCCAGTAAGGGGGAGGACCGGTCCTTTTCATATACATTTTCCCACAACTCCAGTCCGTAGGATTTTTTTTCTAGCTGGGCCGAGGTTCTGCCGCGAATTTCAATTCCTGCGTAAGAGGAATAACTGACAGTCCGGCTTCCCTGTCCATCCTTCAGGACGTGCTGTATCTCGGTCCGGCTTAATACCTTGGGCTCATCCCGGATATTCGTTTCTGTATGTATGTGGACCAGGGGCAGAGAGGTGAAATATAGCTGGAAGGTCTCCGATCCGCTTTTGTTTTGAGCCACCACAGGGTAGGGATGATTTATCCACACCTCTCCCAGATCATTTACCTCATTATTGTTCAGCTTTGTCCCATTTATGGAAATCGCGTCATACTCTCCGAAGTTCACCGCAGGTTTGAAGGAAGGGACGGTGTCGGATGGCAAGGTGTAGAGCAGGAGTTGCCGGGTATGATCGGCAAAAACATATACCTGGTCGAATTCCAGGACCCGCCCTCTCACCTGCCACTCCTCAGGCTCCCGGATCAGCTGCTCCTTGTAGCAGCCTTTGAAAAGGAGCAAAGTCAGCAGCAAGGGGATCCAGGCCCATTTGTATAAGGGGTGCTCGTTCAAAACTGATAGGTATACTTCACTCTGAAGAGATAGGTCATGGCAGCTTCTATCTCATTTATCTCCCGGTTGAATCCGTAGGCAAATCGAAGGGATCCAAACTTTCGTGCATCAAAGGTGATCCCTCCCAGTACACGGAAATACTCCAACTCGGAATAATACTCGGGCCTGAATAATTGGAATAGTTCCCCTGACAGGAAGGGTTCTATCTTCTTAAACTCGGTGTAGCTGATTTTGAGGCGGTTTCTCAGGTATTTCTCATAGGGGATCTTCTGATCGACGAGCCTGAATCCCTCCACCTCCTTCTGGTAGCGAAGACGGTAAGAGAGCGTGATAAAATCCAGCCGACCTGTATACCTCAGATCCAGGTGGTAGCGAGAACGGGATTCATAGCGGCCGTCTGACTTCCTGTCCCTGGTGTAGCGGTAAGCACCCTCCAGCGCAAAGTTTTTGTTGATCCGGTACTGCACTCCTGTTTCTGTAAAAAAATTACTGATCTCACTGATGTTATGCTTAAACCGGATCTGTTCCTCCAGAGAGAAGGTCCAGTCCTTCCCTGCTTTTTTCTCGATGGCTGCACCGGTCCAGAGTTGAAGGTCACGGACCACCTTCAGTTCCTGGGCGGCAAGTTGCTTTGCCAGGAAAAGCAGCATCAGAGCTGTCATAAGCCGCAAAGCCGGGCCGGAGAATCCAGGATAGGAGCTATTTTTCATATAAGATCAGTTCGGGGTACATGGGATTGGGCCTGCTTACGCTTACATTAGAGAAGCTCATCTGAAAGGTGTCGGCGGCCCAGTGTTCCCTGTTCATGTTCCATACGTCGTAAACCCTGTTTTCCAGACTTTTGGAGTTAGCCACATGGATAGTTCCCTGGTGAGGCATTTCGTAACAGTCCCCGTACCTGATCCCTATCCCATTTCGGAAAAAACTGCATGAATCCACTTCCACATGATGATTCGGACTGCTGTAGCCAAGTTCAAGTCCCTGGCCACAGTTGGTAAAGCTTGAGTTGCTGATCCGGTGCAATTTCACAGAAGAGGAACCACTGGAAAGAGCGGCCCCTTCGTGAAAATTGGCCTCGAACCTGCAGTTGCTGATGAGCACCTCTCCGCCACCACTGGCACCGCTGTCGAGTCCGTCATCCTTGGCATACATGAAAATGGATTCATTTATCACCGCATTGGTTCTGTTCAGATAGAGACCATCGTTATCCTCATCCCTGTATTCAAAGCTGTCATCTGGAAAATCAGTAAAGACACAGCGATCCATCAACAGTTCCGACTCATTCAGCTGTCCGCCGGTTTTCACTCTTTGAATCAGGCAATCGCTCAGTTCCAGCTCACAGGAAAGGGGATAGAAAATCTGTCCGATATGGTCTATGATGTAGCAGTGAGCGAGGACCAATACCCCGTTTTCACTGTAGAAAAGCGCCTGCCGGCCGGCATGCCCGTAGCTGTATTCCCCGCCGCTGTGATAGCCGCTCCTGCTGAAAATAGTATAGCTGGCTTCCACATGATTTCCGTCGGAGCTGCCAATCAGACCTCCCCAGTACTTGCTTTCCTCGCTGCAGGTGAGCGTCACCGGAGAGCCCGCCATACCGGAAAAGTAAAGTTGCCCGTCGTTATAGATATTCACTTCCGGAGCTACGCTTATAAAACTTCCGTTGCCAAAGCTGAGTGTGATACCTTCAGGAATGGTGAGTTTTTCCGGGATATGAATGTAACTGCCGGCAGGATAGTGCCGGTCAGCTGTCAAAACTCCACTCAGAGGAAGCGGTGCGGCATCCGGAGAATCTATATTTACCGGGAAACTCCTGCTATCAATTTTCAGTGTGTGCTCCCTTTGATCTTCCGGGATCAGCAGGGAGCCCACTCCACGCTTAATTCTGAACGATGCTGTGCCAATTTCCGCATCCAGGTACTCCTCGGAAAAAGTAAGCTCTTCCCCCAGAATCGCTATCAGTGGGACAGAGATTCCTGCAGGCGCAAAAGGAGGATAAATTAATTTCACGGTCTGATCCCCCAGCTCTCCTGTCTCCGGCTCCACCGGGGTCCACGGGGGCAATCCCCACTCAGTTTCCCCCCGCTCCTGATCCAGCAGGACTATCCGGATAAGCTCAGGAGATTCAGGTTCCGCTTCTTTCAGAAATACCTCTATCCGGTAGTATCCGGCTGTTTTCAGCTCCAGAATCCCCTTCTCCTTATTCTCGGTTCCGTTTACCAGTAAACGATCCACCCTTTTACCCTTGTAGGAGCTGCAATCCAGGACCATGGCACCGGTATAGTTTTCCTTGTCGCTAAGCTCATCCAGTGTCAGCTCCAGTTGAATACGGGTACAGGATAAAAGAGCAATAAACAGAAACAGCAGGGAAAGTCTTACATATCTCATGGCTGAATCTTATTTAGTTGTTGTTTCATCTCTGCCAGCCGCTCCTTCAGGAAGGCCTTTTTATCGGACAGGTTCTCTTCCCAGAGTTTAAAGTTTGTTTCGGTCTTGTCAAACCTGGATTGTGAGATCAGCTCCTTATTGTAATAGAAGGGGAGCAGTTCCTCTCTGATCTGCTGGAACAAGATATCAAAATCAAGCGTGGTCATCCTCTCCACCATGGCGCTCAGGGTGTTCTCATATTGTTCGTAAAGATAGGGGTCCATGGCAATGATATAGTCCAGATCATCCTCAATGGAGAAGATCATTTTATCTCCGATCTCATTCAGCACATCCTGATGGCTGGGATATTGCCGATCTCCGAACAATCTGCCGGTCCCCCACGTGAGCCCCACTTCATGCGGGGTGGAGTTGAAGATATCATCATAGTCCCAGGGAATAATATTAAACCTGACCTGATCCAGGTGAAGCAGCGCGTAGAAATATACTTCATCCGTGTAATCGCCATTCTGGAGCAGATAATCAATCCCCATCTTCCGGAAATACTGCTCCAGATTCAGCCTTTCATTCAGCGCCATATAGAGCTCCTCTCCCTGCAATTGAGTAAGACCGGAATAGATCTCCAGGAACCTGTTTTGATAGCTTTCCCTGGGGATCAGATGGGAGGAAGCTTCATATTCGTCGTCCTCAATACTGTTGTAGTAGCCCCGGCGCAGAATATACTCCGAACCGTTTTCCAGATAGTACTGTTCCGGATCTTCCACAAGCAGGTAAACTCCCTGGGTGGCCCCGTTTATTTTCAGTTCCACGTACCTGTATAAAAGAGGCATGATTCCCTGCGCCTCCAGGATGCCAAAGGCAAGCCTGTTCTCCATATAGGTATAGTCCATGGCCATGGCTATCAGCTTAAACCTGTGAAGCAGCCTGGTTTTTGTGCCGTCCCCACCACTAAGGAGAATGGGTTCATTGAGGACCACTGAAAAACTTTTTCGCTGAAAGCGAAGGGCCGATTTCCCACGGGTTCTGATCTCATGCAGATCCAGGGGCTGATCGTCCAGAAGAAAAACCATTCCCGGTTCCGAAATGGTGTAGGCGGTGTCCCTGCTTGTATGGATAAACTCCTGCATTCCTGGTGTGACCTGTAGCTCAAAGACCTTATCGATCTCCATGGGGGATTCCACTTCCTTGTAGCAGGAGGAGAATGTCATTAAAACCGCAAGCAGTATATTCAGCTTGAATGGACTCATTTTGCCCTTTTTAGATTGTGACCCTAAAGAAAGCAAAAATGGTGCATATGGAGCTGCTCTCTTAGAGGATATGACTATATTCGTAACTCTCTTTTAAAGCAAATATTGTATGAATTCTACTTCCTTTCTTCTCGCAATTTTTACATTGTTTTCCACGGTGCTGGTGGCTCAGCGGCCAGACTGGGAAGGGGGGTATGCCGATGGATGTACCTCCATCACGCTTGGAAAAAAGGCCACAGCGGACGGATCGGTCATCACCTCCCATACCGACGACAGTCACCGCACGCGCTCCTGGATGGATATTGTCCCGGCAGCCAGGCATCCGCGCTCCGCCACCACCAGCATGTATAAACGGGTGGCCTGCGACTCCTTTGCCATGCCCACTTATGCCCATCTGCCTATCGGTGCGATCCCGCAGGTGAGGGAGACCTACCAGTTCCTGAATACGGCCTATCCTTCCATGAATCAGTACCAGCTGGGGATTGGCGAATCCACTTTTGGAGGAAGGGAAGAGCTTCAGTCTGACTCCGGGCTAATCGATTGCCAGAGATTGTGTCGTCTGATGCTGGAACGTTGTAAGACGGCACGAGAAGCCATTGAACTGGCCGGAGAATTAACGGGTAAATATGGCTGGAACGATTATGGCGAAGTCCTTACCATAGCTGATAAAAAAGAGGTCTGGCATCTGGAGATCCTGGGTCCGGGAAAAGGAAAGGTAGGGTCCGTCTGGGTGGCCCAGAGGGTGCCCGACGATCATGTGGCAGTGAATGCCAATGCCAGTACGATCAAAGAGATTGACCTGGAGGACAGGGATCATTTTATGGCAAGCGAGAACCTCTACCGCGTGGCCGCTGACCTGGGATGGTGGAAAGAGGGGGAGCCTTTCCGCTTCTGTTATGTGTACGCCCCCGACAGCCGGACCTCACTGGCCGCAAGAAGAAGGGAGTGGAGGGTATTTGACCTGCTGGCACCTTCTCTGAAACTGGATCCCAATGCAGAAAACTATCCCTTTTCTGTGAAACCCGACAGCCTGGTCTCCCTGGCAGATCTCAGGAGGGTCTTTTCAGACTATTATGAGGGTACCCCCTTTGATATGACCAAAGATATGCTGGTCACTGACGAACAGGGAAAGAGTGTCATCTCCCCGCTGGCCAATCCGCACCTTCCCTACGATATGAACAAGCTCTTCCGCATCAACGGGGGATGGGGATGGCGGGGGGAGAGAACCATCGCGCGCTGGTACACCATGTATGCCACCATTATTCAGTGCCGGGATTGGTTACCCGATGAGATCGGCGGGGTGGTATGGCTGGCCCAGGACAATGTCTCCACCTCTATTTATATGCCTGTTTATTGTTCGGTAAGTGACCTGCCGGCATCCTATAAAACCCCGGGACGTCCAAACGGATATACCCGGGCGTCGGCCTGGTGGGCCTTTAACCGCCTGAGTACGCTGGCTGCCCAGCGATGGGGGGAGATGCGCTACGATGTGAATGCGGTCTGGGATCAGTGGCAGACTGAACTATTTGAAGGGCAGGCAGTATTCGAAGAAAAAGCGCTTGAACTCCACCAGGGGGGGAATAAAGAGGAGCTTGTAAACTACCTGACCGGGTTTACCATGGAGTGGGGGGACCAGGTGGTGGAGAAAGCCTGGGAACTGGGAGATATGTTATGGACCCGGTATGATGAAAAATTTTAGAAAATGACTCATGAAAACCGTCGCGGCTTTGCAAGCGACAACAATGCAGGAGTACATCCAAGGATACTGGAGGCCATGGCTGAGGTAAACGCCGGACATGTGATCGCCTACGGGGATGATCCATACACCGGACAGGCAAGGGCAGCGCTCAAAACCATTTTCGGAGACGAAGCAGAGCCCTTTTTTGTCTTTATTGGCACCGCAGCCAATGTGCTGGGTCTCTCCAGCATCACCCAGCCCTATCATGCGGTGATCTGTCCCGAAACCGCCCATATTCATGTGGATGAATGTGGAGCCCCGGAGAAGTTTTCAGGATGTAAATTATTGACCTGCCAAACTCCTGACGGGAAACTTACCACGGAACTGATCGCTGCTCATATGCATGGGATAGGCTTCGAACACCATGTGCAGCCCAGGGTGGTCTCCATTACCCAGGCTACGGAAATGGGAACGGTCTATACGCTGGAGGAGATCAGGGCGATTGCCAGCTTCACCCACGAGCATGGTATGTTCCTCCATATGGATGGGGCCAGGATCAGCAATGCGGCGCTTTCGCTGGACTGCGGATTATATGAGATGACCGGAGGTGCGGGGGTGGATGTGCTCTCCTTCGGGGGAACCAAGAATGGAATGATGTATGGAGAAGCGGTCCTCTTCTTTAATAAAACGCTTTGCTCCGATTTTAAATACCGCAGAAAGCAGGGGATGCAACTTGCCTCCAAAATGCGTTATATCGCGGCCCAGTTCAGTGCTTTCCTGGAAAACGATCTCTGGAAGGAGAATGCCAGGCATGCCAACCTGATGGCAAAGAAGCTGTTTGCGGCAGTCAAAAATATACCGGGCGTGGAGGTCACCCAGGCCGTGGAGTCCAATGCAGTTTTTGCCAGGATTCCCCGGCACATTATTCCGGTCTTGCAGAAGGAGTTCTTTTTCTATGTGTGGGATGAAGAGCGTGCGGAAGTTCGATGGATGTGCTCCTTTGATACCACGGAAGAGGATATTCAATCCTTTGCCTCCCTGCTAAGAAAATTGCTTTAGTCAGGGCAGTCAGGAGAGATGAATCCCCGTAACTCAGGAACCTGAAATTCTCTTTCAGGGCATAGTCGTATACCTTGCTCCAATCCTCCCCAATCCAGGCGGCAATAAGCAATAGCAGGGTACTTCCTGGCATATGGAAATTGGTGATCAGTCCGCTGATGGTACGGAACCTGTAGCCGGGCACAATCATCAGCCGGGTGCTGAAGTGCAGCTGGTCCAGATCCTTGCTCCTGCAAAATCCGATCAGCGTTTTTATACTTTCTGACAGGGAGATGTCCTGAGGTAATTTCTCATTCTCCCACTGCTTAATGGCCAGTGAAAAAGGGTCGGGGGGAGGCTGCATTTTTAGTTGTACTCCCAGCCAGTATAGTGATTCCAGGCTGCGGGCGCTGGTGGTACCCACCGCGATCATACGGAATTCTCCCTTTTCCCATTGTTCCAGAAAACTCCGGGTCACCACCACCAGTTCCGAATGCATGCTGTGGTCCCTGGCATTTTTCTCCTTTACGGGAACAAAGGTTCCCGCACCTACATGGAGGGTTATATGAGCCATGGGAATTTTCTTCTGAACCAGTTCTTGAATCATTTCCCTGGTGAAGTGCAATCCCGCAGTCGGGGCAGCCACTGAACCATTATTTCTGCTGTAAACGGTTTGATAGCGTTCCTTGTCGCTCTCCTCAGCTTCCCGCTTCAGATAGGGTGGGATGGGGGTGCTTCCGGAATGTTCAATTATCTCTCCAAAGCTAAGTTCGGGCGACTGCCATTGAAATAGCACCAGAAACCCTTCACCCTGTCTCTCCAGGAGATGGGCCTCCAGTATAAGCTCTCTGCCCTTGATCCTGGTTGCCATGTAGACCGGACCGCGTTTCCATTTCTTTACATTCCCTACCAGGCAGTGCCAGGTGGAGGAGTTTTTTGCCTGGAAAGCCTGCTCATAATCGGCCGGATCCCTGGGCTCCAGACAGAAGATCTCAATGCGGGCCCCGGTCTCCTTCCGGAAACGGAGACGGGCCTGGATTACCCGGGTGTTATTAAAGACCAGACAGGAATCGACTGGAAGGTGCCCGGGCAGGGCACTGAAGCTGTCATGGGATATTTCACCCGCCTTATAAAGCAGCAATTTTGAAGCTGAACGATCGGGCAGGGGATATCTGGCAATCCTCGATTCGGGGAGCACATACTTGAAATTCTGAAGATGGATGGAGGGTGTCTCGGCCATGCTTTACTTATGATGTCGGCAAAATTAACTATTTTTGCATAGTTCTTATAAATATTGCAGTAGTTGATCCTGTCGCTGCAGGCTTCGGCCTGTGGAGGAAAGTCCGGGCAGCTAAGGGTACCGCACTGTTGAAAAACAGATGTCTGCGAAGGCATGGGTACAAAGAAGAAAATTACCGCCTCCTCACGGGGGTAAGGGTGAGAAGGTGGGGTAAGAGCCCACCGGTGTAAGGGGTGACCCTTGCAGCTGTTTGTCCTGCGGGCTGAAAGGCCATGTATACCGGCATTATAAAAGCTACCCGCTTCTGCCGGGGGGTAGGCCGCTCAGAAAAATGACAGGGATCCTGCGAGGGCAGGATACAGAACCTGGCTTAACAACTACTGCATTTTTTATTCTATAACAGGTTTCTCAAAAAGAGAAGCATCCAGAGACTTATTGTACTCGATGGATTCGAAAGTAATGGTGCTAACCACCTGTCCGGACATTTTTGTGGCCATGTAATGTGCCGTTGCAATGCCCTTTACCTCCTTGTAATCTTTCAGTTCTATCTCAATCTCGGTCTCCATTCCGTTGGCCATGGTGGTCATCTGCATCCCGGTGATCAGAGAAGTCTTTTTATTGATAAAGATGATGACATCTTCTGCCTCAGGGTCTGTGACTTTGATCTTGTATACCGATCCATCATCCGAGGATCCAAGCAATTCGGCACTTTTTCCTTTGGCTTTGTAATTCCAGAGGGGGCTATCGATTTCGGCCTGTGTCATAATGGATTTAAGTTCCTCGTTACCCATCTGCTGGGGCTGAGAAATACCCAGGGCCGGGGCATACATCCATCCGGTTGTACCATTGTAAGTCTGTATGATTTTCTGGCCTGCGAAATCAGCTTCCACCCGTAACTTGCTGGGCCTGGCCTGATAAAGTTTGATCCCTGTTTCCATCCCCATGGCAACCAGGGTGTTCTTGCCGCTTATGGTGACTGACGTTATTTTTGCCAGTTTTTCCTGGCCGGAAGCCTTGTAATGATCGTTTAGTATCTTATCCAGGTCCTGTGCGGACAGGGAAATAGCAAATAATGCGATTGCAAAAATAATAGGGAATCTGCGCATGGAAATATAGTTTTGGTTTTGGCCAAATTTACATATTTATTATGACTTCTCTAAGCAGGGTCAATTTTCTTAGAAGATCGTCCAGGAGCGCCATTTGAAGCATATTCGCTCCATCTGATTTTGCTTTAGAAGGATCGGGATGTGTCTCCAGGAATATTCCATCAGCCCCCGCAGCAATACCTGCCCTGGCCATGGTTTCAATTAGTTCCGGCTGGCCTCCGGTGACCCCGCCAGGCTTGGTTGGGTTGCTGAAGTGAGTGGGTCACATCCAGGATGACCGGGTGGCCAAATTCCTGCATCACCGGGATCCCCCTGAAATCAACCACCAGGTCCCGGTAACCAAAGGTACTGCCCCTCTCGGTGATCAGTACCTTCTGATTACCTGCTTCAAGCACCTTATCCACTGCAAATTTCATGGCTTCCGGTGAAAGAAACTGTCCTTTTTTAATGGATACAGCTTACAGGGAGTCCTGGCACAGGCAACCAGCAGGTCGGTCTGCCTGCAAAGAAATGCAGGAACCTGCAAAACATCCACAAATCCGGCTGCTTTTTCAGCCTCTTCCGGGCTGTGTACATCTGTGATTACCGGGATTGAGAATTGTTCGCCCACTTCCCGGAGAATAGCAAGTGCCTTATCATCCCCGATACCTGTAAAGGAATCCAAACGGGATCGATTGGCTTTCCGGTAGGAGGCCTTAAAAACAAACGGAAGCTGGTATTTCTCACTCAGCGAAGCCAGGTGTTCAGCTATCTTAAAAACCATCTCCCGTCCTTCCACCACACAGGGCCCGGCTATCAAAAGAAATCCCTCTCTTTCTCCATATCTCAGGGAAGGGATCACCGCTCTAAAATCCTTACTTTTTCTCATAGTTCTTTTTCTCTTTCCACAGCCTCTCGAGCCGGTTGCGCATTTCTTCCTCCCTGGGATTATTCGCTGGCTGGTAGAACTGTGGCACATCCAGCTCCCCGGGAAGATAGTTTTCCTGGCACAAAATGATTCTCGTAGTTATGGGCATACTGGTAATTCTCCCCGTAGCCCAGATCCTTCATCAGGGAAGTGGGTGCATTCCTTAAATGGAGCGGAACAGAGAGATTGCCGGTTTGCTGAACAGCTTGCAGTGCCTGGTTTATGGCAGCATAGGCGGAATTACTCTTGGGTGAAGCAGCCAGGTAAATAGTAGTTTCCGAAAGAATGATTCTTGCCTCCGGCATTCCGATCATATGCACCGCCTGGAAACAATTGGTCGCCATCAGCAGGGCATTTGGATTGGCAAGACCAATATCTTCGGATGCAAGTATCACCAGGCGGCGTGCAATGAACTTTACATCCTCACCACCTTCAAGCATCCTGGCCAGCCAGTAAACCGCAGCATCTGGATCACTCCCACGCACCGATTTTATAAAGGCTGAGATAATATCATAATGCATCTCCCCATTCTTATCATACAGGGCCATGTTTTCCTGAAGCCGGTCCGTAACCATCTCATCTGTAATCTTAATGACCTGGTCTGTGTGGAACTCTTCGCTTGAACTCTCCGCTTTAACCACCACCTCCAGGGTATTCAACAACTTTCTGGCATCTCCGCCGGAGTATTGCAGCATCGCTTTGTTTTCCTGAATCTTGATCTGCAGCTTTTTTAGATAGGAATCTTTTTCCAGGGCGCGTTGCAGCAGTGCTTCCAGGTTTTCCTTCGATAGTGAATTCAGGATATAGACCTGGCAGCGGGAAAGCAGGGGCGATATCACCTCAAAGGAGGGGTTTTCTGTGGTGGCCCCGATCAGGGTTACAATGCCCTGCTCCACCGCACCCAGGAGGGAGTCCTGCTGGGATTTGGAAAAACGATGGATCTCATCGATGAACAGGACAGGATTGGGTTGATTGAAGAACTGTGTTTTTTTGGCCTTCGCTATAGTTTCCCTGACATCTTTAACCCCGGACTGAACAGCACTTAAACTGTAGAAAGGACGATCCAGCTGTTTTGAGATAATGCTGGCAAGCGTTGTTTTGCCCACCCCGGGAGGTCCCCATAAAATAAATGAACTAAGCGAACCCGACAGCACCATTTTGCGTATAACTGCCTGGGGACCCACCAGGTGCTCCTGACCGATATAGTCATCCAGACTGCTGGGACGCATTCGATCGGCAAGAGGTTGGTTGGGAAACTGGAACGCAGGCGACATGTCAGCAAATTTAGTTTTTTTTATTTTTGACGCTGAAAGTAAAGCACAATATGATGAAACCAATGAAAAGCAGAGCCCGGACACTTTTTTTTATGGCTGTTGCAGCGGGATGGATCCCCCTGTTCTCCCAGCCGCTCTCTCTGGATTTTATCTATGGAGGAGTTGAGGACGCAGAAACCATATTGCAGGAGTACCTGAGACCCTATGCTAATATACTGGGATCAGACCTGAATGCCGGGTGGTACAATACGGCCAGGCCTCATAAGCTGGGAGGATCTGGATGTAACCGCTACGGTGAGCTGGGCAAAAGCACCGTCTTCGGCCCTCGCCTATGATCTGGGCGCTTTGAGCCTGAATGGAACGGTAGATCCAAATCCGGGCACTTTGGCACCAACTATTGCAGGTGAGCAGGAAGACCGTCCAGGCCTTTCCTACAGCACCCTGGTCGACATGGGGGGCGGAAATATGCAGGAGATCGAGTATTCCAACTTTCAAGTGCCTGATGGCACTGGTCTAGATTTCATTCCTCTGCCCATGGCACAACTGACTGTGGGTCTTCCTTTTGGCACGGATGTTTCTGCCCGCTTTGTACCCAGTGTGGGATACAAGGATTATGGGGAGATCGGACTTTGGGGAGTGGGAGGGAAACACTCCATTTCACAATGGCTTCCATTTATTAATAAATTAAAATTCCTGGATATCAGTGTACAGGGGGGATATACCAAAGGTCTCCTCATCGGTTCATGTGGTGGTTGAACCCCTATGCCTTTGTAGAGGTGGATAACTACCCGGATTTTGACTGGGACGACCAGTTTGTAACGCAGAAAGTGGAAGGGTGGACCCTTAACCTGATTGCTTCACAGACCCTGCCTGTTCTCTCCTTCTACCAGGGAATCGGCTATGCCAGCTCCAGTGGTGGAAATGTTGACTGGAGGGACACTATCCCATCCATATGGTCATCCTGGACGAAAGCAGTGCTGATTTTGGAAGAACTACCTATGAGATATTGGAAAATCCCATTGAAACACGCTACAATAACTTTAATAACCTGCGAATCAATGTGGGAGCAAGAATCAAGCTGGGTGTGCTTACCCTTCACTACGACTTTACCTATACCCTGTATGCCACCCAGTCCGTGGGAGTAGGCATCAGTTTCAGATAACTAAAAACCATTCAGGTTCATGGTGACCGTGGGAATCAGCAAGAGCCAGCCCAGGAAGATAAGGATGGCCATAAAGGGCAGGACCCACTTGAGCCACTTTTCATAAGGAATCTTCGCTACGCCCAGGACTCCAATTAGACACCGGGGAGGTAGGGGTGATCATATTGGTAAATCCGTCGCCCAGCTGAAAAGCCATCACGGTGGCCTGTCTCGAAACTCCTATCAGGTCAGAGAACTGGGACATGATGGGCATGGTCAGAGCTGCTTTTGCAGAACCGCTGGGGATCACAATATTGATCATGGTCTGAATCAGATACATCATGCTTACCGAGGCCAGTTTCCCAAAATCCTCCATGGATTGTGCAATACTATACAGCATGGAGTCAATAACCTTTCCATCCTCCAGGATCACCAGGATTCCTCCGGCAAGTCCCACCACCACCGCAGCTGACAGTATATCACGCATTCCTTCAATAAACAGTTTGGTAATCTGGTTGGCCCCGCGGTTCATGGCCATGCCCGAAAAAATGCCCATCACCAGGAATAGGGTGGCGATTTCCTTTACAAACCAGCCATAACCCATCACTCCAACGATCAGGTAGATAATGGTAAATATCAGCAGGTTCAGATATAAAGAAATGAACAGACTTGCGCAGTGTCAGAATCCGCTGAAATGGCGAATAAACCTGCGATAACAGGCAGGAAACTAGAAGGTGTATTCGCTGTTCCCTATTCGCAGGGTGGACAGGGGCTCCAGTATGGCGAAAACAGTCATGCCCGCCAGCAGAATGAAAAATGTTATCCAGGCCATGGGCGGGGTATGGTACTCCAGCTTATCCAGATCCACTCCCTCCTTTCTCCTCCAGTAGCTGATCTGTCTCATAGACCGGTGAGGCTTTGGGATTCTTCCTGATCCGGGCTGCATAGCGCAGTACCCAGCCGATTCCTACTAAGATTAATTACCAGCCAGACAAAAAGCCGGTATTCAATTCCGGAAAACAGGGGAAGGCTGGAAAGACCCTGGGCAATCCCTATGGTGAAGGGATTCAGCAGGGCCCCGGCAAATCCAAGTCCTGCTCCCACGAAACACATGCTTAGTCCCACAATGGAATCGTAGCCCATGGAAATGGAGAGAGGAACGAATATGATAATGAAGGCAATGGTCTCCTCGCTCATCCCAAATGTAGCGCCAAACACACTGAAGATCAGCATAATCAAGGTGATAATCAAATTATCCACACCCAGCCACCTGAAGAAGCTGTACCGTTCAAGTCTCCTGACTTGCCTTCAAGAAAGGACTGAATGCCCACATCAATGGCCTTGCTGTCATTCATGATCCAGAAAGCCCCGCCTATGATCAGGATAAAAACGATAATATCGGCCTTGCCTGCAAAGCCATCAAAGAGGGCACTGAAGACCTGCCAGGTCTGCGGATGTTTATCCGCCTCATGAAAGGATCCCTCCACAATAACTTCGCGTATGGTTCCATTTACATCCACACTTTTCCTTTCAAACTCCCCTCCGGGCAATATCCAGGTGAGCAATGCGGCTGCAGCAATAAAGCCAAAGACGATTACATAGGTATGAGGAATAGCAATTTTTCTGGCCATGGATTTAGTTTAAGTATACAAATATCACTGAAAATTTCGAAGGGAATAAAATTTCTTAAATTTATCCACTCTAAACTGCCCCTTATGCACCTGCTTCGTTTCTTCTGCATGCTTTCCATGGTCCTTATATCCCCCCAATTACCGGCCATGGATCCACAACTTTGCGATAGCCTGAAGGCTGAGTTAGGGGGCGATATAGCCGACTCAACCCGATACAGGCTGCTGTTTGAACTGTCAGAGGAGGTGGGCGCAACAGATACGCTGCTCTCATTTTTCTATTTGGAAAAGGGAAAGTTGATTGTAGAAGACCTGGAAGATATCGCTGGATGGGGACAGTATCATCTGGTGCTTGGTAAGATCAGAACCCGCGGCGGGTTCTATGAACAGGCCCTTCTGCATTATGATCGTGCCCTGGCTTATTTCAATGAAGCTGACGATCAGCTGAGTTTTTTCGAAACGGTAAAGGAAAAAGGGAATGTTCACCTGTTCAGATCAGAGTATTCCATGGCTTTGAACAACTACCAGACGGCTCTGGAATATTACAGAAGAAATGAACACCATCTGGGAATCAGTCGTTGCCTGAACAACATGGGAATCATCCATAAAAACCGGGGCGAATATGTGGAAGCCCTGTCGGTCTACCAGGAGTCTGTGATTTACCTGGATACGGTCCGGGATGCACTGGATATTTCACAGGCCTATATTAATATGGGAAACCTCTTCGTCTACCTGGGAGGATACCATCGGGCGCTTGAGTATTTTGCCAAAGCACTGGGAATTGCAGAACGCTTCAACTACCGGCATAATATATCACTCTGCCTCTCCAATTCCGGGGTAATACAAAATAAACTGGGGAATTATGAAGAAGCCCTCATCCTTTACCAGCGCTCCCTGGATGTCAGCAGATCACTTCATGATCCGATCCAGACAGCCAACTGTTTTATTAATATTGGGACCAACTTTGCGGACATGGGTGAGCCGGAGAAGGGGCTTGCCTATGTCAGGCAGGGTATGGAGATTAAGGTGGAGCTGGGGGATGAGAGGGCCATCTCCAACTGCTACATCCACCTGGCAGATATCTACGCCATCATGGAGGAACATGAGAAAGCGGTTGAACTTTTTACCAGGGCCATTCCTGTCAAGGAGCGGCTGGACGATCCTGATGGACTTATCAGGTGCTACCTGGGACTTGGCCACAGCGCCCTGGAACAGGGGCGTTACATGGAATCGGCCGGGAGGTCTGAAATGGCACTGGAGATTGCACAGAAGATCGGGGCCATGGAATATATCGCAGAAGCTTACCTGATTAAAAAAGATATTGCTGTAAAACAGGGGGATTACCGGAGTGCCTACCAGCATGCCATGGCTCATCATGCCTATAAAGACAGCCTGATGGATGAGGCAACCTCCAAGGCGGCCATGGAGATGGAATTCCGGATGCGTTCCAGAATGCTGCAGCAGGAGAATGAAACCCTGCGTATCCAATCCAACCTGGACCGTTTGCTGATGCGGAAAAGAACCACGGTATTTTACTCCATTCTCATTATAGCCACCCTGCTGCTGCTGGGACTGATCCTGGTGCTGCACTTCATGCGCCGACTCCGAAAAACCTCCCTCAAACTGGAAGAGAAGAACCTGGTCATCACCAGGCAGAATCTGAAACTGGACCAGGTCAATAAAACCAAGGACAGAATCATGTCGATCATTGCGCATGACCTCAGGGGTACCATTGGTAACCAGCTGACGGCCGTGGAGGTTTTAAACCGGATTGAAGGGGACAAAAAGGTTGAGATTGACCGGAAGCGCTTATTAAGCAACCTGAAAAATTCTGCCTCCTATTCCCTGGAACTGCTGGAAAATCTCCTGCAATGGTCACGCATTGAGGAGGGTGCCACCAAGTATCACCCGGAGGAGGTGAAACTTAATACCCTGGTGAGCAACTGTCTTTCACTTTACAGTGAAAGTGCCAAAAATAAAGGACTTGAATTGGTCGAGGAGATGGATGGGCCCATCACCTGTTATGCGGACAGGATTATGATGGAGACCGTATACAGAAACCTGATCTCCAACGCCATTAAGTTTTCAAAACCCGGCGGAAAAATCACCATTGGCCTTGAAAGCGTGGATGGGTTGACTCATTTCCGCGTCGTGGACCAGGGAATCGGAATGAGTGAGGCTGAGGTGGATAAAGTTCTGTTAAATGGAGGACTTACCCGCAGAGGAACTGCCAACGAAAAAGGAGCAGGCATGGGGCTAGCCCTGGTTCAGGAATTTACGAAAATTCACAATGGCAGCTTGTCCGTAAAAAGCAAAGAGAACCTGGGCAGCACCTTTGAAGTTATAATTCCCTGTATAAATTAACTATTTTTACCATGCAAGGAGGTTCGCATGGATATTACAGATAAATATTCCCCAATCCTGAAAAAGGAGATTCTTTCTCACTTCCGGAAATTGATGCGTGAATGTGGCGCAGAGTATGATAAAAAGTCGCTGGCTCTGGTCAAAAAATCCTTTGAGTTTCTGCTTTCCCATACCAGTGAGGAACAGGAGTACCAAGGCATACAGTTGATAAAGTTCTCTGCCGGACTGGCGTTAATGACGGTCAGGGAACTTGGTCTGGATGCCATCGGGGTATCCGCTGCCCTTTTACTGCACTGTGTTGAACTGAACGATATACCTGGGGATGAGCTTGCAAAGGGGGTGGGAAAGAGAACGGCTACGGTGATCGAAGAAGTACTGAAAATCAGTAAACTGAATACCACCACCAACCAGAGCCAGGCCGAGAACATGCGAAACCTGATTCTGACACTTGCCTCTGATTTCCGGGTGATCCTGTTGAAAATTGCAGAGCGACTTTACCTGATGCGACAGATGGAGCTTCTGAAGGAAAAGGAGCAGATTGAGCTTTCCTGCGAATCGAGATTTATATATTCTCCTCTTGCTCATCGGCTGGGGCTTTACAATGTGATGTCCGAAATGGAAGATATTTCCATGAGTATCCTGGAAAAGGAGGCCTATCAGTCCATAGCCCGGAAGCTGAAGGCCTCTACGCAACGCAGGAATCGATTTATCCGGGAATTTATCCAACCCCTGGAGGAGGACCTGGAGAAGGAAAAATTCAAGGTGGAGATTAAGGGAAGACCCAAATCGATCTCATCCATCTGGCGAAAAATGAAAAAGCAGAAGGTGGAGTTTGAGGAGGTTTATGATAAATTTGCCATAAGGATAATCATCGACACCCCTTTAAAAAGGGAGAAAGCCGACTGCTGGAGGGCCTACAGCATTATTACAGACCACTATCAACCCAATCCTGAGCGCCTTCGTGACTGGATTTCAGCTCCCAAATCCAATGGCTATGAATCACTGCACACCACCGTGGTGGTGCCCGGCGGGGAATGGGTGGAGGTACAGATCAGGACCGCCCGGATGAATGAAATTGCTGAGAAGGGACTGGCAGCACACTGGAAATACAAGGGCATAAAGGGACAGGCAGGGATCGACCAGTGGATAGAGAGGGTGAGAGAAACTCTGGAGAATTCTGAATTGGACGCTTCCAATCTGATGGAGGACCTCAAGTTGAGTCAGTTCAGCAAAGAGATATTTGTATTCACTCCCACTGGAGATCTGAAGAAGTTTCCTGAAAATGCCACGGTACTGGACTTTGCCTTTGATATACATACGGACGTTGGTGCCTCCTGCGTGGGTGCCAGGGTTAACAATAAAAATGTTCCCATCCGCTACCGCCTGAAGAACGGCGACAAGGTGGAGATCCTGCGCTCCAAGAACCAGAAACCGAAAATGGACTGGCTCAATGTGGTCGTCAGCTCCAAGGCCAAAGGAAAAATCAAGCTGGCGCTGAAAGAGGCAAAACTCAAAGAGGCTGAACACGGCAAAGAGATCCTGAAAAGAAGATTCAGGAACTGGAAGATTGAATTTAACGATAGCAGTATTCGAAATGTAATCAAGCATTTTAAGTACCGGGATGCCACAGACCTCTATTATGATGTGGCCACCGATAAGATGGAGCTGCTCCAGATCAAAGGACTTTCTCACCAAAGGTGAAAAATCCGCTGAAGCCAGGCCTGAGAGGATCGGGGAGGAAGCGCTGGACCGTATTGTAAAAACTGCTTCCAAAGAATCTGGAGATTTCCTGGTCATTGATGAGAAACTGGCCAATGTGGACTATAAACTGGCACCCTGCTGCAATCCCATCCAGGGAGATGCTATTTTTGGATTCGTTACCATTAGCTCCGGAATCAGCATCCACCGAACCAACTGTCCCAATGCCCAAGAGATGCTTTCACGCTATGGATACAGGGTGGTCAAAGCACGCTGGAACAAGAGCGATAAAGGAACCTTCTTCCCGGTAACTCTTCTGATTACGGGGATGGATGACCTGGGCATCGTTAGCAATATTTCGGATGTCATCTCCAAGGACCTGCAGGTTAATATGCGATCCATCTCCATCGATTCCAATGATGGAATGTTTGAAGGCAGCATTACCCTATTTGTCAAGGATACTCAGCACCTGGAAGCACTGGTCCGTAAACTGAAAAAAGTCAAGGGAGTCCTGAATATCAAACGGTTGGAAACCTAATACCGGGGATCGGGTTTGTAGGGGAGCCTGGCCATCTTCTGCACCGTCATTCCGGGAAATCCAAATTCCTCAGTAATCTCGCCATAAATCAGATAGATGCCATTTCCCCTGTAGGGGTAACGTCTCAGGGAGTCAGGGAAGTTGACCACGTCGAAGAATTCGCCTTCAGTATCCAGGAAGCAGCCGAAATGCATCCATTGCTTCTGTTTGGTGCGCACGTACTTGACGGTCACCAGGTTGCCCAGCATGCGTACCTTTTTTCCCACATGCTGCATCATGTCCCGGGAGAGAATCTCGCCCCGAAAGGATCTTTCCAAGAATTCGAAAGCGGGAATAGTGACCGGAAAGCCCAGTAGTTCCATTTCGTCGTAGCTGTTTTCCAGGGAGGTCTGTTCCAGTTCGGGCAGTTTGAATTTCCGTTTCTGCACCGGGAAGAGTTCCCGCATGGGATCCTTTTTGGTCTGCTTCCCCAGGATGAGATGAGCATCCCAGAGCAGTTCCTTTTTGCTCTTGCCGGTGAAGCGCAGGGCAGAAATGCGGATCAAAAGGATGACTTGTTCAAGTCCCAGGGGCACCCGATCCAGCAGGTCCTCCAGGCTTCCGTAAAGGCCTTCCTTTTCCCTCTCCTCCAGGAGCATCTGTATGCCCTTGCTTTCCAGGTTCTGGATGTGGATGAAGCCCATATAAATGTTCTTCTCCAGGATGGAGGTCTTATGCTGGCTCCTGTTCACGCAGGGCATATGGATGGTGGCCCCCCAGCGGCGGGCCTCGTTGAAATAGACCCAGGTGCGGTAAAAACCGCCGAAATTATTGATCACGGCAGTCATGAATTCCAGGGGAAAGTGCACCTTCAGCTAGAGGCTCTGGAAGCTTTCCACAGCAAAGGAGGCTGAATGGGCCTTGGAAAAAGAATAGCCGGCAAAGGAGGCTATCTGCCGCCAGACCTCCTCCGTGAGGCTGTCAGGATAACCTCTTTCTTTGCAGTTGTCGAAGAAGCGCTGTGCAATACGCTCGAACTCCTTGCTGGAACGGTACTTTCCGCTCATGGCCCGGCGCAGCACATCAGCATCGGCCAGGTCCAGTCCCGCAAAGTGGTGACAGACCTTGATCACGTCCTCCTGGTAGACCATCACCCCGAAGGTTTCTTTCAGCTGTTCCTCCATGATGGGGTGGAGGTACTCGAAATCGTCGGGGTGGTGGAAACGGTGAATGTATTCCCGCATCATGCCCGACTGGGCCACCCCCGGCCGGATGATGGAGCTGGCCGCCACCAGGCTGCGATAGTTGTCGCAGTGGAGCTTGGTAAGCAGTCCGCGCATGGCAGGACTCTCAATATAGAAACAGCCGTTGGTCTCCCCGATTTTCAGCTGCTCCATGCACCTTCGCATCTTTTTTGAACTCATCCACCCGATGCACATCCACCTCTATGCCCCGGTTGTAGCGCACGATGTCCGCACATTCCTTGATGTGACCAATGCCACGCTGACTCAGGATGTCCAGCTTCTCAAAACCCAGATCTTCGGCCACGTACATGTCCCACTGGGTGGTGGGGAAACCCTTGGGGGGCATGTCCAGGGCCGTATAGCAGGTGAGGGGCTCCTCGGAGATCAGTACTCCCGCCTGCATGGATGCTCCTCAGGTTGGGAAAGTCCATGAGCATGCTGCCCACCTCGTAGATGCGACGGGTGATGTGGTTGTCATTCATGGTGCTTTGCGGTTCCTTCACCAGGAGATCGATTTCTTCCTTGGGCAGGCCATAGACCTTACCCAGTTCACGGAAGATGGATCGGTCCCGGAAGGTGGACATGGTGCCGATGAAGGCCGTGTGTCTGCGCCCGTAGCGTTTGAAGATATAGTCCAGCACCTCATCCCGGTCCTTCCAGGAGAAGTCGATGTCAAAGTCCGGGGGACTGGTCCGTTTGGGATTGATGAAACGCTCGAAGTAGAGGTCCAGGTCAATGGGATCCACATCGGTGATCCTCAGGCAGTAGGCCACGATGGAATTGGCCCCGCTGCCCCGGCCCACATGGTAGAAAGCCCCGGGACATGGAATAGCGGATCACGTCCCAGGTGATCAGGAAATAGGCAGAAAAGCCCAGGCGGTCGATGATCTCCAGCTCATGTTTTATTCGTCGTAAGGCCTCCTGGTTATGCAGTCCGTAACGGTAGGCCATGCCTTCCATGGCCAGTTTCTCCAGCAGGATTTTATCATCGTGGGGGGTGCCGGTGAAGGACTTCTTGTTCTTCACCACTTTGAAATCAAAGTCCATCCAACACTCCTTCAGCAGGGCTTCGGTATTTTGAAGGATGGTCTTATGATCTTCATAGGCACAGCGCAAAAGGTCCGGGGAAAGGAGTACCTCGCTTCTGTCAGCCACCTGTGAAGGCTTCAGCTGGCTCAGCAGGATGTTGTGGTCGATGGCCCGCAGGTGGCGGTGCAGGGCATGGCCGCCTTCATCGAGAAAGCTCACCGGGTGCCGGACCACCAGGCGTTCCGGCTTCGTGCTCCAGCAGGAGGTGAACAGGGCATTCACCTCGCCCGGACGCACCCCGATGAGCTCCTGATCACGCATGCGGGGACCCCGCTTCCCTCCCTTTGCCTTCCATGGATTATCAGTAAAATCGTATATGA
This sequence comes from uncultured Bacteroidales bacterium, assembly GCA_963792395.1. Classification (GTDB taxonomy): domain Bacteria; phylum Bacteroidota; class Bacteroidia; order Bacteroidales. The sequence goes on along the minus strand of CAWBWE010000008.1, from coordinate 65,565 downwards.
AGTACACCTCCTCCAGGGGCGGGGCCCGGTGGGGCAGAGGAATGCCCGTTTCGTTGTGGTAGGAAAGAAACTCGTTCAGGGCCTGGAATCCCCGCGGGTTGCGGGCAATGCCCGTGTACAGGTGGCGGTCCCCCTCCCGGTATTCCATGCCCGCAACAGGCGCAATGCCATGCACGTGACAGGCCTTTATGAAGTCCACCATCCCCGTGGAGTTGTTGATGTCGGTAAGCACCAGTGCCTCTATGCCCTGCCTGGCAGCCTCTTCCACCAAAGTTTCCGGGGCCATGGTCCCATACCTCAGGCTATAATATGAATGATTATTTAAATACATCTGCTAATGGGAACTATTTATCGATGCCAATAACGATAACGGCGGTTTTTGAGATTATCCACCTGCTGCCGGTTTTCAGGATCAGGCACCGCCTTTTGTTTGTCGCTTTCCTCCTGGCGGGCTTCCAGTTCCTTTAGCTGGATGCCGCTGGCACGCTGCAGGGCATCGGCTCCGAAGCGCCTGCGCATGCGGTCCACAGCCAGGTAGAGGTGGACCATCTCGGAAGTGTCTTCAAAAAGGTTCAACTGCTGGGTACCCCGGATCAGGCCGGAAAAACGAACTCCCACCAGACGGATGAGCATGCGGCGCTGATAGAGGCGGTCGAAAAGCTCCCGGGCCACGGGCATGAGTACGTGGTCGAAAGAGGTGTAGGGGATGCGTTTCTGCAGGGTATGGGTATCAAAGTTGGAATAGCGGATCTTGACGGTGACTATGGACACCAGCTTTTCCTCCCTGCGCAACTGGAAGGCCAGCTTCTCCACCATGGAGGTGAGCAGGTCGCGCAGTCCGGACACGTCCATGGTGTCCCGCTGGAAGGTACGTTCGCTGCCGATGGACTTGCGCTCCGAATACTGCTCCACGGGGGTCGGATCAATGCCATTGGCCTTCTTCCAGATCACAATGCCGTTTTTTCCCAGCAGGCTCTCCATCATCTCCATGGGGATCTGCCCCAGGGTGCCGATGGTGCCAATGCCCATGGAACGGAGAAGGTGGAAGGTGCGCTGCCCGATCATGGGGATCTTCCGGATGGAAAGAGGGGAGAGGAAGAGTTTCTCATTCCCACCGGGGATTTCTATTTCGCCGTTGGGCTTGGCCTCGCCGGTGGCGATCTTGGATACGGTCTTGTTGATGGAAAGACCGCAGGAAATGGGCAGCCCCGTTTCCTTCATGATACGATGCCGCAATTCGTGGGTCCACTGCATGCATCCGAAGAAGCGGTCCATTCCGGTGATATCCAGGTAGTGCTCATCAATGGAGGCTTTTTCGTAGACCGGGGCCGACTCGGCAATGATGTCGGTCACCATGCGGGAATGCTTGCTGTAGGCATCCATGTCGCCCCGGATCACTACCGCCTCGCTGCAAAGCTGCCGGGCCATCTTCATGGGCATGGCCGAATGTACCCCGTATTTGCGCGCCTCGTAGCTGCAGGAACTTACCACGCCCCGGTCCGACATACCCCCGATGATCACAGGTTTTCCTGCCAGACCACTGTTCAGCAGCCGTTCCACCGACACAAAAAATGTGTCCAGATCCATATGAACCACACTACGCTCCATCCTATCTTACTCCCTGACTTGAGACTTTCATCTATTTTTCGCACCAGTTTTCCCACAAAAAAATGATTATATACTAATCATTTGCTTGATTACAATATAATCATTACCTTTATTCCATGCAAATATTTTAAGCGAACTCGTATGTATTTTGATTCAAATATTAAATTGCTGAGAAAGCGCAAAAAACTCACCCAGGATGAGGTGGCAATCAAGCTTCAAATGAAGCGCTCCACCTTGAGCGGTTACGAGAACAGGGTAGCACAGCCGGGTCTGGAAATACTCCTCTTATTTTCATCCTACTATAATATCGCCATAGATACTTTGCTGAAAGTGGACCTGGCAAAGCTCAGTGAGACACAGCTGCGACAACTGGAGCACGGAGATGATGTTTTTTTGAAAGGAGGTAAGCTGCGAGTGCTTGCGTCTACGGTAAATGCCCATAATCAGGAGAATATAGAGCTGGTCCCGGTGAAGGCCCAGGCCGGATATACCAGTGGGTTTGCCGATCCGGAATACATTAGTGAACTTCAGGTGTTCCAGCTCCCCTTTCTCTCAGGAGAGAAGAAGTACCGAACTTTTCAGCTGAAGGGTGACTCCATGCTCCCCATTCCTGAGAAGGCCTGGGTTACCGGGGAGTATATCGTGGACTGGAAAGAGCTGAAAACCGGGGAGGCCTGTGTGGTTCTCACCATGGACGAGGGAATTGTCTTCAAAATTATTGAAAACAGGATCGAGAGAGAGGGTAAATTGATTCTTTACTCTCTGAATCCGCTTTATGAGCCCTATCTGATTCATGTGAATCAAATCCGGGAGATCTGGAAATTCATTCATTTTATCAGTCATGAACTCCCGGAGCCAATGATTCCGGAAAATCAGCTGGTTCGAACCGTGGCAAGCCTGAAACAGGATATGGAACGACTGAAGATGCTTAATTCAGACCATAATCATCCCCCAGAAGAGCCTCCTGCCTCCTGATCAGGCTCAGATAACGCAGCTGGCCGGTCAGGAATCCCTCTCTCTGCTCGGATCCATTCATACAGATGAATTTGTATTTTTCATCGGAGGAGAGATTCAGGGCGATGAGCACATCTTTCCGGCTTATAATCACATCCTGGCCGGAGCTGAGAAATTCATGGTCATAATCCGACCTGTAGCTTTTTATCAAATCCAAAAGGTCCTTGCTGATAACCGGATCATTACAGGGGAGGCGTTTGATTCGGCCCCCGGCATACAGCTTCCCTTCAAGTGGATTGTTATAACTGGAAATTTCAACGATGTCAAGCGATTCTACAACGATCACCATGCTTCCATCCTCTTTTTCCGCCACCACATCTTTCAACCTGACTTCACATCCGAACTCCTGTATTTCCTGGTTGATCAGAAAAGGGATTGCAAAAGTAATGCCCTGGGTGCGGGCATCATCGATAAGTTGCTTATATCGTGGTTCAAAGATATGAAGTGGAATGTCTTCCCCGGGGAAAAGGAAGATGCTAAGGGGAAAAAAAGGCAGTATCTCAGTTTGCTTCTCCATTATAAAATCTATGAACCATTAACAATTCATGATTTGAAATTGTTTAACTTTTAACTTTTCAATACTTAAAAATGTGTTTTACCATCGAAATACATCTAAGCCGAAAAGCTATCGAGGAGAGATTCAGAGTGGATAGCTCTGCTCTTTATGAGTTTGACTTTAACTATTTTTACCGGGCATTCAACAACCCCTTTATTCCCGTAATCGCGCAGGAGGCCCCTTCCAGTGTCCAATTGATGCAGTGGGGACTGGTCCCCGCCTGGTGTCGCAACCAGGAAGAGGCTGAACGGATCAGGAAAGGAACCTACAACGCCAGATCGGAAACGCTCCATGAAAAACCCTCTTTCCGCACCCCTTTAAGAAGGGGGCGCTGCCTGATAATTGCCGGTGGTTTTTTTGAATGGCAACTCGTTAATGAAGCAAAGATTCCCTGGTATATAACGCTTAAAAGCGGCGGCCCGTTTGTATTTGCAGGCTTGTATGATTCCTGGAGAGATCCACTTAAGGGAGATGTTCTAAGAACCTGCTCCATCATAACGACCCGGGCGAACCCGCTCATGGAGAAAATTCACAACACCAAAAAAAGAATGCCGGTCATTCTACGAGAAGAGGAGGAGCGAGACTGGATTTCAGGAGATTCCTCGCTCTTACAAAGGAAAAAGTTGCTTCAAGCCATAGATGACTCTGACTTAAGGGCACATACGGTCGGGACTCGTCTTTCTGCCTCAGATGCAGACCCAAGAGATCCGTCCATAATCGAAGCAAGGGAATACCTGAGCCCGGGCACTTTGTTTTAATATATCTTTTGTAGATATCAACAAGTAGAAAAACAGCTCATTTAATGTAAGCGTTTGTTTTATAAACATATGGCTTCTCTGATTAACAAATCATTTACTGATTGTTAATAAATCCTGTTCATTTCATGTTAAATTCTTAGCTCATTTTTTCTTGCAGCACTGCAACAAAGCATATACATTTGATCCTACCAAGTGAGCGATAAAAGGCCACTCAGTTCTTTAAATGATTAAGTTCATTAGCTATCGGGGCAACCCGGCAGTGTGAACATGGGTCACGGGAACGGCTAATCAGGTATTGATGCTGTTCTCCCAGTTTTCGGACTGGGCTGTGCACTGGAATACCCGGACTGCTGTCAAAGGCAGGAAGGGAGATTCGAAACGGAAACCGTAGAGTACCTGAAAACGCGGTGAAAGTTGTATACAGTTGAGCATTATGCATTGTCTATGGACAACAGCGATGCAAGTTGTCCGATTCGTCGGGCAGCGAGGGGAAGACAAGGTTTCGGCCCTGTTTTTCAGCCACAATAACCGTAGCTTGGCGCGAATTAGACACTACGGTATCTAACAAGCGGAATGGGAACCAGATGCAAATTTGGCTCCCATTCGTGTTTTAATATACCTGACCTGGCTAATGAAAATTCTTTTGACTAACTGCCCGGTTTGAATTATCAACGGTTACAATTATCTCTACCAACGTCCGTTTTTTTATGCGAAGAGGGATATAACGCGTGAATATATAGCGCCTTCGCACCCGCTAAAAATGACATGTAAATCATTGTTTAGTAATTTATTAGATCCTTTTTGAATTGCAAGTCAAAATAGGGGCAATGAACAATTCTGATTCAAACTCATTTTACTGTAACTTTGTTCTAATGTTAGGAGTGTAATCGTTTCAACTGATATTGTTTTGAGAAAGATTTTAGTATTTGTTTCCCTGTTTGTTTTCTTCTTTTTTGGAGAGATCGCTCTGACCTTTTCCGACAAGGGTTATCCTTCTCTCCTTGATGATGAAGAAGTGCCATTCTCTCTGCGACTGGACAACCAGTATTCGGATTACGACGGGACTGAAAATATAGATATTCAGGTAAATTCATTTTTAAAGCGATGGAAGATTGAAGGTGCAAGCCTGGCAGTCACCAAAAATGAAAGACTGGTATATGCCAAAGGATTTGGTACAGCCAATAAGGAAACAGGAGAAGAAGTAAAACCCGGACACCTCTTCCGTATTGCCTCGGTGTCTAAACTGATTACTGCCGTGGCCATCATGAAATTATACGAAGAAGGGAATATAGACCTGGATGAACCAGTGTTTGGAGAAGAGGGGATTCTAAACGATAGTAAATTCAGGAATTACAATGATCCAAGGATTGAGGAAATCACGGTTCGTCATCTGCTGAACCATACAGCCGGATGGTCCAGATATGCTGGCGACCCCCTGTTTAATCCGCTGTATATTGCCAGGAAAATGGGTGTGCCCGCTCCTGCCTCATTTGAACATATCCTCCAGTTTACCCTGTTTCGTAATTTGAACTATGATCCTGGAACACACTACAGCTATTCGAACCTGGGGTATGCCGTGCTCGGGGAGGTCATAGAGAGAAAGAGTGGGATAGCTTACCAGGATTATGTGGTAATGAATATTCTAAAACCGATAGGGATTCATGATATGCACATTGGGAAGAGTTATTACCATGAGAAATATCCCAATGAAGTCCGGTATCATAGCAGTGCAGGTAAAATGACCATTTCTGCTATGGACGGATCAGGTGAAAAAGTTCCAATCTACTATGGGGGCAATGATATGGAGTTGCTGGGTCCTGCCGGAGGGTGGGTGGCTTCGGCGCCCGAACTAATAAAGTTTCTGACAGCCATTGATGGATTCGACGAACAACCGGATATTCTTTCATCCGAAACCATCAGCATGATGTCGAATCCCGAATCTGCAGGTAAAGGATTATTCGGATGGAGAGGCAGTGACAGCTACGGCACCTGGTGGCGCACCGGATATCTCAGTGGGTCATCAGCCCTTCTGGTCAGACAGAATGACGGTATAAACTGGGTGCTTATGACCAATACCAGTACGTACAAACAATCGAGAATACACCGATATGTGTCGGGTCTGATGTTTGGTGCGGTTGGTGCTGTAGAGCAATGGCCGCTTATTGATCTGTTCTCTATGGACGATGGGAGTCCGGAACCGATTACAGATATTCCGGCAACAAATCCGAAACTTTAATCAAACAATTACCTTCCCTTGAATTTTTCCTTTTATCTTAGAGCGCTTAGACGAGCGTTTCATGGAGCTTTCATCTATTCTTCATATTGATTCTGGAAATCTGGCTGATTTTAAGGCCGATATATTTATCACGAGCCTCAGTTTTGAAACCCGGGGAACCAGCGTGGCCCGCATGATTGAAAGAGTCTCCTGTAAAAAAATTGCCCTGGAGGGCCGAAACGGCATCAAGGAATTCTCCTATCAGGAGAATAGCAGCTATTTGGAAGAACAGGGATTTGAATTTTTTCGGGTCGAAACTAAGCTTCCGGATGTGGAGGCCATTCTTCAAGGCACACAAGGAGAAAATATCCATATTTTGATCGATTGCACCAGCATGCCCCCCAGCTGGTACTACGAATTCTTCAGGTGGTTTTATGAGAACCAGGATGGAACCGGGAGTGTGCACATTCGCATTGTGTATACCATGGCCGGCTACGTACGGCAGCCCGGTCCGCATAAAGTAAAAGAGGTTTCCGATTTTCTTCAGGAGGAGGTAAAGCCTGCCAATGGTAAAAAAATTGCTTTAATTCTTGGGATAGGTCAGGAGAAAAAAATCTCCGAATCAATCTATAAACTTATAAATCCTGATCTTCTCTATCTGTTTTACGCTGATCCTCCTGCAGAAAAGCGTTTTGTGGAAAAGGTCTTAGTGAACAACCATAAATTGATTATCAATCTCCCCATCAGGAACCTGATTTCCTATCCAATCCGCAATGGTCAGGCCATATATCAGAGTCTGATAGATATCATTCTTCCCCTGCGTAACGAATACTCCATTGTATTGATTCCGCAGGGCCCGAAGATTTTTTCTGTGGCAGCTATGCTGGTACATATGGGGTACCCGGATATCAAGATTAGTTATCCCGTTTTGAAAAAGCCTCCGGTAACGGACCGAATCCCCCGGGAGGAGCCCGTAGTCCTTGATATATGCTTTGAAGGCGAAGAATAAAAACAATTTCAGGGGATGGTTGTTATACCAACGAAAACTCATATACCACACCACTTTCATTTGATATTATTATGGCAAATTTTGATATTATTATGCCTAAAATGGGTGAAAGTATTGAGGAAGCAACAATTACAAACTGGTTTGTAAAAGAGGGAGATCAGATAGAAGAGGATCAGGTTCTTCTTGAAATCGCCACCGATAAAGTTGATTCTGAAATACCTTCACCTGTAGAGGGAGTTGTAAAAAAGATATTCTTCAAACAGGATGAAGTAGTTGCTGTTGGAACTGTGATAGCAGTAATTGGGCTGGACGGCGATGATTCATCCAGCTCAGAGGAAGTTGATTCCCCTGTCCAGGAGAAACCCCTCACTACCGAGAAGGACGAGCTGCCGGTGCAAAGCAGCAAAGAGCAGCTAAGTTCCACCCAGGAACGTTTCTACTCTCCACTGGTGAAAACCATTGCAGCCAAGGAGGGGGTCTCTCAGGAGGAGCTTAATTCCATCAAGGGAAGCGGCTTAAACGGAAGAGTCCGTAAAGAAGACCTGCTGGATTTTCTGGAGCAAAGAGGTAGTGCCGAACCAATCCAGGCTGCTAAACCAGCGCCAGTTGTCTCCGCACCCCAGGCTGCTCCTGCAAAGCAACAGGCTCAGCTTACGGTTTCCGGAACTGATGGAGATGAGGTGCTGGAAATGAGCAGACTCAGGAAGTTGATTGCTGAACATATGATCCGCTCCAAGCAAACTTCTGCCCATGTGACCAATATGATTGAAGTGGATGTGACAGAGGTGGTAAACTGGCGAAATAAGGTAAAGGAGGATTTTCTTAAGAAAGAAGGGGTCAAACTTACCTACCTGCCGGTTTTTCTGGAGGCTACCATTAAGGCACTGAGGGATTTTCCCCAGATCAATGCATCTGTGGACGGGGACAAGATTATTCTTAAAAAGAAAATCAACCTGGGAATCGCCGTTTCACTTCCTGACAATAACCTGATTGTTCCCAACATAAAAGATGCAGGAACCTTAAATTTAACAGGTATCGCTAAGAAAATGACCGAATTGGCTGCAGCGGCCCGCAGCAATAAGCTAAATCCAGATGATATCAGTGGTGGGACCTTTACAGTGACAAATTTTGGTTCCTTTAAAAATGACATCGGTACCCCCATTATTAATCAGCCTGAAGTAGCCATCCTGGCCATAGGCGCCATTAAAAAGAAACCTGCGGTAATTGAGACTGCTATGGGAGATATGATTGCCATCAGGCAGAAGATGTGGTTATCGCTGACCTACGACCACAGGATCATAGATGGTGCTCTGGGAGGTGCATTTCTAAAGCGTTTGGGAGACTACATTGAATCATTTGATTTGGATACCGGAAATTTTAAACTCTAAGCAGAAAATGTCAACAAGCAAGAGATATAGCATAAAAAAAACAGATAAGGAGACCCTGGCCAAATGGTTTAAGCTGATGTTGGTAGGCAGGGCTATTGATGACAGGGCCCCAAATTACCTGAAACAGGCCATTGGCTGGTCCTATCATGCACCCTACGCAGGACATGATGGCATTCAGCTGGCCATAGGGCAGATATTTGACCGGGAACATGATCATCTGTTTCCCTATTACCGGGATATGCTTACCACACACTCCGCGGGTCTCACGGCAGAAGAACTGATCCTGAACGGGATATCCAGAGATACTGATGTGGCCGGAGGAGGACGGCATATGTCCAATCACTTTGCCAAACCCGAATGGAACATTCACAATGTATCCTCCTGCACCGGGAATCATACTCTGCATGCCGTGGGAGTGGCACGGGCCATAAAAAAGTATAAAGTGCCCGGAGTAGCCATAAGCTCCCAGGGTGAATCGTCCGTGTCTGAAGGATATGTCTATGAAGCAATAAATGGAGCCAGCAATGAAAAGTTGCCGGTTATTTTTGTTTTCCAGGATAACGGCTACGGTATTTCTGTCCCAAAAGCAGACCAGACAGCCAATCGCAAGGTTGCCAATAACTTTACCGGATTTAAAAACCTGAAAATCTTTCACTGTAATGGAAAAGATGTCTTTGATAGTATGAATACCATGACCGAGGCTAAAGAGTATGTGGCTGAGCATGAACATCCGGTCATTGTTCATGCCAACTGCGTCAGGATTCATTCTCACTCAAATTCCGACAGACATGATCTCTACCGCGACGATTATGAGCTGAATTACGTATATCAATATGATCCGCTGGCCAAATTCAGGAGGCTGTTGATCAGATATGAACGTTTTACCGAGGCTGAACTGGAAGCCATTGAAAATGAAGCGAGAGACGTGGTAAAGGCAGCCCATAAGGTGGGTATGAGTGCCCCGCAGCCTGCTCCCGAGTCCATTTACGATTTTGTGATTCCTGAACCATATATCAGTGAGAAGTATCCCCAGGGTCTCCATAATTATGAGGGGGAGCGCAAGAAGCTGATTGAGGGCTTAAATGAGACACTGAAAGCTGAATTCCGTTACAATCCGGATACCTTTATATGGGGTCAGGATGTTGCCCATAAGGAAAAGGGCGGTATTTTTAATGTAACCAAGGGAATGCAGCAGGAATTTGGCAAGGAGCGGGTCTTCAATGGTCCCATTGCCGAAGATTTTATCATGGGAACAGCCAATGGAATGAGTCGCTTTAACGACAAACTCCGGATTGTGATAGAAGGTGCCGAATTTGCAGATTATTTCTGGCCTGCCATGGAACAGTTCGTTGAAACCACTCACGAATACTGGCGCACAAAGGGCCAGTTTTCTCCCAATATCACCGTCCGGCTCGCATCGGGTGGTTATATCGGGGGGGGGCTCTATCATTCGCAGACCATTGAGGGCTCTTTGACTGCCTTACCCGGAGTCAGGGTGGTGTATCCCTCGTATGCAGATGATGCAGCAGGATTGCTGCGCACCAGCATGCGCTCCAGAGGGATGACACTTTTCATGGAGCCTAAAGCACTTTACAATGCACCCAAGGTAGCCACTCCCATACCCGAGGATTTTGAGGTCCCCTTTGGAAAAGCAAGGATTCGAAGAGAGGGAACCGATCTCAGCATTATCACCTATGGAAATACAACGCCTATGTGCGTGGAGCTGGCGGATAAATTTGCGGAGAACAACACCGCAAGCCTGGAGGTGCTGGACCTCCGTTCACTGAGTCCGCTCGATACGGAAGCCATTCTGGAAACGGTGAAGAAAACGGGAAAAGTGCTGATGGTACATGAGGATAAGGTGTTTGGAGGATTTGGAGGAGAAGTGGCCGCCCTGATCAATGAGATGGCTTTTGAGTATCTGGACGGACCTGTGAAAAGGGTTGGATCCACCTTTACACCGGTTGGGTTTAACCGGATCCTCGAAGCAGCAATACTTCCCGATAAGGAGAGAATAGAAACTGCAGCCACAGAACTTCTGAACTATTAATTTGTAAAAGCTTCACCATGAACAAAACAGCAATCATATATAGTTTTAACACCAAGAAGACGGGTAAGATTGCCACGCAGATACGGGAAGGATTTAATGATCCAAATATAGAAATGGTAAACGCCGAAGAACTTACTGAAGAGTTATTTCTCTCTTACGAAAATCTGATCATGGGGGTTCCCACCTGGTTTGATGGTGAGCTTCCCAACTACTGGGATGAATTTGTTCCCGCCCTGGAGGATTTGGATCTGACGGGTAAAAAGATAGCCCTTTTTGGCCTGGGCGATCAAAAAGGATATCCTGAAAATTTCCTGGATGGTGTGGGCCTCATGGCCACTATCCTTGAATCTCAGGGAGCAAGCCTGGTAGGCTTAACTTCCACCCAGGGATATGTGTTTGAAAGTTCCAGAGCGGTACGTGATGAGCACTTCCTCGGACTGGCCATTGACTATGAAAACCAGGGTTCCATGAATAAACAGCGTATCGCAACCTGGATCGAACAGCTCAAAAAGGAGTTTGGCTGATTTCTTTATTTGAATTAAAAGCATGTTGAATAGCATGTTTTTACATTAAATTTACTTCTTTTGTGCTTTACACTTCTTAACCGCTAAACTGCATAGTCATGGCAAAAGATCGCGTTTACATTTTCGACACTACCTTAAGGGATGGCGAACAGGTTCCTGGATGTCAGCTGAATACCATTGAGAAGATTGAGGTGGCAAAAGCACTGGAGGAACTCGGAGTTGATGTGATTGAGGCCGGATTTCCCATCTCCAGCCCGGGAGACTTCAACTCAGTTATTGAAATCTCCAAGGCAGTTAAGGAGCCAGTGATATGTGCACTCACCCGTGCAGTAAAAAGAGATATTGAAGTGGCAGCCGAGTCTCTGAAATTTGCAAAGCGGCCCAGAATTCACACCGGGATCGGAACCTCTTATTATCATATTTATCATAAACTGAACAGTACTCCAGATGAGATCATCGAACGTGGGGCTGAAGCAGTCAGATTTGCCAAATCTTTTGTGGAGGATGTGGAGTTTTACGCGGAAGATGCCGGGCGGTCAGATAACAAATACCTGGCAAAAGTGGTGGAAGCAATGATTGAGGCGGGAGCCACCGTAATTAACATTCCGGATACTACAGGCTATACACTACCCGATGAATATGGCAAGAAAATAAAATACCTGGTAGATCATGTGAGCAACATGGATAAGGCCATACTTTCCACCCACTGTCATAACGACCTGGGAATGGCCACAGCCAATACCATGAGTGGCGTAATCAATGGAGCCCGGCAGGTGGAGGTTACCATAAATGGAATCGGTGAGCGGGCAGGAAATACCTCCCTGGAGGAGATTGCCATGATCATGAAGAGTCGTAAGCACCTGAACCTTACTTCCAATATAAATCCAAAAAAGATCTACCGCACCAGCAGGCTGGTGTCGACCCTGATGCGAATGCCTGTTCAGCCAAATAAGGCTATCGTGGGGCGAAATGCCTTTGCCCATTCTTCAGGAATACATCAGGACGGTGTATTGAAAAGAAGGGAGAATTATGAGATAATCAATCCTAAATCGGTAGGAATCAATGAATCTTCCATCCTCCTGACTGCAAGAAGCGGCAGAGCCGCATTAAAGCACAGGCTTGGAAAACTTGGCTATACGTTCAACAAAGCTGCCCTGGACAAGATCTACGATGAATTTGTCGAAATGGCCGACTCCAAAAAAGAGATAGTGGACGAAGATCTGAAGATGCTGGCTGGAGCCAAAAGCCGGGATATTCAACGGAATCTTCATCTTTCTAAACTGCAGGTATTATGCGGGAAAGGGACCACCCCTGTAGCCAGCGTCTCTCTCAAGTGGGAAGGAGAGTGCCACACGGCTACTTCGGAAGGCAATGGCCCGGTGGATGCCTCCATCAATGCGGTTAAAATGATCCTGAACAAGAAGGTGAGAATTGAGGAATTCCTGATCCAGGCCATTACCAGAGGAAGCGATGACATGGGGAAGGTACATATGCAGGTCGAACATAAAAATGTGGTCTACTACGGCTTCTCCGCCTCCACCGATATTAGTTACTGCATCAGTTGAAGCATTTATTGATGCCATGAGTCAAATTGTATAGTGTGGGAAAAGGGCTTCCGACTATTTTTTTACCTTAGCATCCGTGAATTTATTTCTCTGATTGCATGCTAAGGATTCCATTTATAGTATTCATTTGTTTGCTTCTGATCTCCCTGGAGAGTTTTGGGAAATATACAGTTAGCGGGCACGTGCGTGATGCTGCGACGGGAGAAGCGCTGATTGCTGCCAATGTGATTATTCAAGAACTTGGCACAGGAACCAGCACCAATGAATATGGCTTTTATGCACTTTCCGTTGAGCCGGGTTTCTATACCCTGATCTTTTCTTATGTAGGATATATTACTGTTGGAAAAGCTATTGTACTTGAAGATGATCTGGAAATAGAAATGGAGCTGGAGGAGTTGTTGCTCGAACTGGAAGAGGTGAGCATATCCTCTCAACGGAGCAATGCAAATATTACCAGGCTGGAAACTGGAAGTACCAGTTTACCCATCCAATCCATCCGTAAGATCCCGGCACTACTGGGTGAAATTGATGTAATAAAAGCCATCCAGTTGCTGCCAGGAGTGCAGGTAACCAGTGAAGGCTCCTCCGGTTTCAGCGTCAGGGGAGGGGGACGGGATCAGAACCTGATACTCCTGGATGAATCGGTGGTTTACAATGCCAGTCATTTAATGGGTCTTTTTTCTGTATTCAACAACGATGCAATCAAAGATGTGAAACTCTACAAGGGCGATATTCCCGCTCACTCCGGGGGACGTCTGGCTTCCCTGCTGGATATCCGGATGAAAGAGGGGAATAGTAAACAGTTTGCCGCCAGAGGCGGCATTGGCACCATTTCAAGCCGCCTGACCCTGGAAGGGCCTGTTATTCCAGATAAAGTCTCCTTTTTGCTTTCCGGAAGAAGGACCTACGCCGACCTCTTCCTGCTCTTATCAAAGGATGAGAATTTGAGACAGACCAGGCTCTATTTCTATGATCTCAACGGAAAAGTAAATTATCGGATCAATACGAAGAACCGGATCTACCTGTCCGGGTATTCAGGCAAGGATACCTACGCCAACAAAGAGTTTGCAGGGATGATTTTTGGCAATCGTACTTTGACCTTACGATGGAACCATATCTTCAATAAAAACCTTTTCAGCAATTTTACCCTGCTCAATTCTCACTATTTTTATGACCTTGGGACCCCTGAAGATTCTGAACAGGATTTCAACTGGAACTCCACGCTTCACGACTACGGATTCAAGGCAGATTTCACCCTTTATCCAAGCCCTGAACATAAGCTTCGGTTTGGAGGATCGGGAATTTTTCATGTAATAAAGCCGGGTGAGGTGAGCGCAGTCAGCGCCGGAGGTATCCCACAGCGTTTGGAACTGACTCATAATCATTCCCTGGAGAATGGGGTATATTTGTCGGCTGAATCAAAGCTGGGAGATAAGTTGGCACTCCGTTATGGATTAAGGTATTCCATGTTTCATAATGTGGGTCCGACCACCGTTTTTCAATACGACGACCAGTACCAGCTGCTTGATTCCACCTTTTACAGCCAGGGCGATTTTTTCAATTTTTATCACGGATTGGAACCTCGGCTTGCCGCCAACTATCTGCTTAATGAACAAAGCTCCCTGAAAGCCAGTTATGCCCGTACAAGACAATATTTACAGCTGGCAAGCAATTCTACTGCCGGTACCCCGCTGGAGATCTGGTTTCCGGCTTCTCCCAATATTGCGCCGCAGATCTCCGATCAGGTTTCACTGGGTTTTTTCAGGGATTTTCTGGAGCATAAATTTCAATCCTCTGTGGAGTTTTATTACAAGAAAATGAGCAATTCCATTGATTTCCGGGATCATGCCCAGCTATTACTGAATCCAAGAATGGAAGGTGAAATCAGAGTGGGGGAGGCCAGCTCCTACGGAGCAGAATTGTATTTAAAATATGAATCAGGTTCTTTTTCCGGATGGATAAGCTATACGCTTTCTAAAACCACGCGTAAAATTCCGGAAATTAACGGAGGAAATCCCTACCCGGCTCCCTATGATAAGCCGCACGATCTGGCCCTGGTCCTGAGTTATGACATCACACCCCGTATCGGAGTGGCCGGCAACTGGATCTACAGTACCGGGATTCCCTATACGGTCCCATCCGGAAGGTATGAAATCATGGGCAACATCCTCCCCTTGTACACAGGAAGAAATGAATACCGTTTCCCCGACTATCACCGCCTGGATCTCTCTGTGACTGTCCGGGGAAAAGAACGGGCGGGGAAGCGCTGGAGAGGGGAGTGGAACTTCACAGCCTATAATGCATATGCGCGGAAGAATATCTGGGCGCTCAATTTCCAACAGGACGAGGCCCAGCCAGATATAACCTATGCCGAAATGACCTATTTATTCTCCATCGTTCCGGCAATCACCTATAATTTTATCTTCTGATGGCCTGCAGTTTGACATACCGGCACCTGGGCTTATTGTTTATGGCACTCCTGTTCACTTCTGCCTGTACGGAACGTATCGACATCCAGCTGGATTCAACTTACCGGCGACTTGTAGTGGATGGAGCTGTGACCTCCGATTCGGTCAAGCATAAGGTGTTTCTCTCTCTTAGCAGTGATTACTTCTCCAATGAACCGGCAGCCAGCCTCGGAGATGCCGTGGTTGAGCTTTTTTATGACGACCAGATCATACGGTTTCTTGAAAGCAGTCTGATTCCCGGGAGATATGAAAGTCCTGAAGCATTCAGGGGCGTTCGGGGTACTACATACACGCTTGTGATCAGTCAGTTAGATGTGGATGGAAATGGAGTTGATGAGCGTTACCAGGCTGTGAGTACGATGCCTGGCGGAAGTGAAATTGAGTCCGTGGAGTTAAACTATTTTTCGACTCCGGTTGTTTCAGGGCATACGGTCTTCCTGTATGCCTATAATCCGGTGAGATCAACGGGACTGGTTTGGATTTAAATTAATTAAGAACGGGGATGTTCTTACGGATTCTTTGACGAAGTACAGTGTCTTGTCGGACGATCTATTTGATACCGGCTATTTCCCAGGTTTACCCGTTGGTTTTTTAAGTGATGACAATCCCCGGGAAGCGGTCCATGCTGGAGATACCATCACGCTTGAAATGGACTGTATTGAAGAGGCATACTACAATTTTGTAACAGAGGCTCAATTGGAGATTGCCGGAAGTTTTCCTCTCTTCTCTGGTCCCCCGGCCAATGTAACATCCAATATTGACAACGGGGCACAGGGTTTTTTTGCTGCCTACTCCATTGAAAGGTTTTCCCTTATAGTGGAATAGAAGATATTCCTCCAACTGAAAGTCCCCATTAAGGTCTGGTACAAAGTAAAAGGGTGCCCCGTTTGGGGCACCCTCCTGCATATCATTCAGAACATTTGATTAGTAGAGATCCAGCTGACCTCTGTTCTTCACCACAATCTCAGGCGATCCGTCGAAGGTGGTTATCAATCCCGTGGTGGTGATGTGTTCACCCAGGAAATACTTTTCAGGTCGCCAGCTGTATTTCCGGGCAATATTTCCGGGAACAACCACTGTGAATTGCTGGTAGGGAAAGTCACCTCCAAAGAAGAGCAGGTAGTCATCCGTTTCGTTATTGTACCAGGTGGCATAAACCCTGCCGTATACCATGGCCACCTCACCCAGATTGTACTTGGCATCAAAGACTGATATCATCTGTATTCTGTGTCCGTAATTATAGCTCCAGTGGAACTCCGGATACCATCTGCGGTAGTCGCGGTACATGTTCCTGGTCCAGTAAATATGGCCATAGGAGGGATAGTACAGCACATGATAATGATTGATATAAGTATCATGGTGATAGTGAAACTTAACTTTCCGGGTGGGATAAGCGTAGTGGTAATGATGTCCGCCATAATACCCCCTGTTGTTATAGACCTTGGACTTTACAGGCGGATTGTAGTGTGCCTGTGTAGTGACCTTGTTATTGGGTTTGCGATAGGTGCTTCGCGGATTGTTCGTTGTGCTCATGCTCGCAGGTTTACGGGCCCTTTGTGTTTGAACAGTCCGGGCAGGCTCATTTGTTCTGGAATTCTGAGTGCGTACCTGGGGGCTTTGCGCCTTCCTGGCCGGCTGAGAAATTCTGGAATTCTGGGTCCGAACCTGGGGGTTTTGCGCCTTTCGGGCCGGCTGAGAATTTCTGGAATTCTGAGTGCGAACCTGGGGGCTTTGTGCCTTTTGCTCTGGCTGAGTGCTTTTTGCTTTATAGGTGGTACTTGTCCTGGCCCGTTCCTTTTTCTCCTGGGTAGCGGGACGACGTGCCGATTGCGCCTGTATAGTTGTCACAGCAAAAACCAGTGCGATCAGCATGGCGAAGGTATAGTTTCTGGTTTTCATGATTTCCTGGTTTTAAAATTTCACATCTTTGCTTAGAGAAGTTCAAAATCAATGCCAAAAACAGTAAGTGTATTTTTTACGCGCCAGAATCAAATGGCGTAAGAAACAGGAAATCAATCAGATGTATATAAAAAGAAAATCCCGGTTCACTCATGAACCGGGATCCTCTTTCACAGATTCAGTTTTAGGGTTAGTGACTATGTTGTATTAGTCTTTAACAGTTCTGTGCAAGCAAATATAGAGGATAATTTTGAAAATCCAAATCTTCGTGATCCAATTCAGGCCTTATGGAGTCTAGCTTCCCCATCGTTTCCTCCATATCGTGTTTGATTTGATCCCAGTTGATCTCCTTCATCTCTTCAATCGCCTCCATCCGGGCCTCTTCCTGTTTTTAACGAATCTTTATCTGGTTCAGCTGGGGATTTCCGAGCTAAATACAATGGCTTCGTAAGTGTAGAGCTCAGCTGTTTTCCATCCATCCCAGCCTATACCGACCTTGTATTTGGAACAGGAACCCAGAAACTCCTTCAGGGTCCAGTTCTGTTTGACTGCTACCTGCGGCAGGAGGGTGCCCCTGTTGGTTCCCTGTTTTATATAGATCCCATGTTTACCGATTACAATTTCTGAAGGATCATATATCCTTTGACGGGGAGTCAGGACACTGATTTCAACCTCAAGACGGGGAAGCTCATCAGAGAGAATGGCCGTGTACCTGTTATCCTCAAAAGCTGCAGAAACCGCCATTTTTTTTACATTATCATGCAAACACTCTTCTTCTGAAAAGGTCCCGATGCATCCCCTTAACTTCTGATCCACATAAACGGATACAAAAACGCCACAAGTGCTCTCCAGTGTTTCGGTCATTTCCTCTTTGAGTGAGGGGGATGAATCCATGGGATCTATTCTTGCAGCAATGGCATGGAATGCCATGTTGAGCAGGGTTTTCTTCTCCTTTGAGGTGATTATCATGAATAAGCGATTAGCGAAATGTAATCCACAACTTCCATGGAGGGGGATACCTCACCGGAGTGTCCCCTAGCCAGAATCTCAATCTTATACTCGGGAGACAAAGAGCCGGCATACTCCATCAGGGCCATGATGGGGCCATAGCCACATACCGATATGCGCTTCTCAAGGACGGCCTGTTCCACCCCAGGAGCATTGTGTTTCATGATATTTTCCAGGACATACTGATCCAGTTCTTTTCCTTTATCGGGAGGCAGGAAATGGGAAAAATCACAAGAAGCCAGGACCATGATATTCCTTTTGGTTTTCGAAACCGCCTGATTAATACTGTTCGCAATAAGGGCCGCAGTCTTGTGAGACTGGTCCGACATGCATATGGGGACAATAGAGAAGGGATGTTCAGAAAGAAAGTACTGGATAAATGGAATGATTACCTCTGCCGAATGTTCCAGGGCATGAGCTCTTCTGTCATAAGGAAGCTTCATTGCTGCGGACAGTTCCATATCCACCGGCACCTCTCCAATGGCATTCGCCCAGAATGCGGACTCATCAATGGCCAGTGGATTTCCCTGTCCGGTGTGGTTTGGGTGAATAATGATAAAGGTATCGGGGAGGAGCCTGTGCCTTCTTAAAAGTTGAAAAAAGGGGATGGTCTGGTAGCCTGAATAGAGATGGCCTGCATGGGGCAGCACCGCCCCATAAATATGTTCAGGGGAAAGATCCGGATCCGGATACCTGCCGGATTGCTCAATTTCCATGATCTGATCAAAAATTCTGCTTTTTGTGGAGGGATAGAAACGACCTTCCACAGCCGCGCTTCGGATTCTCATAATGTGACATGTTTAAAATCTCCAACTATTTCTTCTTTACAGCCTGTGCAATATCCGCCTGGCCCAATACCCTTGATTGTGGTCTCGTAAAGAAACCTCTCAATCAGAAGCTTTCCACAGGCGGGGCAATAAGTATGATTCTCAAGTTGCGGAGTATTACCCGGATAGACATAAGCGATCCGCGTTCTGGCGAGCTCCAGGAATTCTTTTATGGTGGAGAGTGGCGTTGGGGGTTTATCCATCTTAAAATAGGGATAGTACCTGCTGACGTGCAGGATGGTTTTTTCGCCACAATTGTCGGATATCCAATGGATCATTTCCTTCCACTCGTCCCTGTTATCATTATGGTCCGGGATAATCAGGAAGGTGAGCTCCAGATGCCGGTCGGATTTTGCGATATGTTTAATAGAATCCAGCACAGGATTCAGACTGCCTCCGGATCGCTCTTTATAAAACTGGTTCCTGAAGGATTTCAAATCCACGTTAAATGCATCTATAAAAGGAAGTAACTCTTCCAGGGGCCCCTGGTTTATGTATCCGTTGGTGACCATGACATTGCTCAGATTGCGCTCTTTGACAGAGGCTGCACACCTGATCATATACTCATAGTAAACGGTGGGCTCATTATAGGTATAGGCCAGGCCGATATTATCCTGGTATAAAACAGCCTTGTTTGCAATATCTTCTGGATCTCTTGAAGAATGGCGCGAAAAGATTTTTTGATCAATTTGAGATATTTCACAATTCTGACAGAAATCACAGCTAAGATTACAGCCAAAACTTCCAATGGATAATATGTTCCGCCCCGGTTGAAAATGGTAGAGAGGTTTTTTTTCAATGGGATCTGAGGAGATGGAAGAAAGAATTCCAAAGCTCTCGCTAAATAATTTCCCGCCTCTGTTTACACGGGTACGACATTTGCCATATTGATCAGTTTCAATTAAACATTTGTGGGGACATAAGAGACACTGCACCTCCTGATTATCCAGTTGCTTATAGTATAAAGCCTCCTGCATGATATAAAGTTACGAGAAATTGTTTTGAATTCCTTCTCTAAACAATATCTCTCAGATATGGTTATTACTACATATAGAACCTAATTTTTTTAGATGAAAAAAATTTCTTTAATCATATTGACAGGTCTGTTCTTATCTTTGTCTCTGTTTGGAAAAAGTGTTATGGAAGATAAATTCGAAATCGCAACCTTCGGGGGTGGCTGCTTCTGGTGCGTGGAAGCCATATTTGAACGAGTGAAAGGTGTTCAAAAAGTGGAATCCGGGTACTCCGGGGGAGAAGTGGCCAATCCTGATTATAAAATGGTTACTACAGGCAGATCCGGTCATGCCGAGGTGGTTCAGATCACCTTTGACCCGGATATCGTTTCCTACCTGGAGCTATTGGAGATCTTTTTTAAAACCCACGATCCCACCACACTGAACCGGCAGGGAGCAGATGTGGGTACTCAGTACCGATCCATAGTTCTTTACCACAGTCAGGAGCAGCAAAAATTTGCCGAGCAAAGCATTCAGGCACTCGATTCTGAGGGGATATGGAAGAATCCCATCGTTACCCAGGTGGAACCTTTCAAGGCCTTCTACAGCGCAGAAGCTTACCACCAGGAATACTATGAAAACAATCCAAATCAGGGGTATTGCCGGATGGTAATCACTCCCAAAGTGGAGAAATTTGAAAAAGTGTTCAAAGAGAAGCTTAAATAGGAGTGCTGGTTTTTGTGGCCGGCAGATTGACAATAAAGGTGGAACCATTACCCGGTTCACTCTCAACGGAAATGGTTCCCATATTTCGTTCCAGAAATTCCTTGCAGATCAATAGACCCAGCCCCGATCCGGATTCACCGGTAGTTCCGGGTGTAGAGACCACCTCACTGGCAGTAAATAGTTTTTCCTGAATTTCAGGCTGAATTCCAATTCCTTCATCTGAAATCAGAATTTTGCATGCCTCCGCGGAGCTCTCCGAATTTAGCCAGATTTTTCCGCCCGGGAAACTGAATTTTATAGCATTGTTGATCAGGTTTCGAAATACCGTCCGAATCATAGCCTTGTCTGCAAAAACCACACAAGAGTTGTCCATCTGGACCAGACACATCACTTTCTTATGGTCCAGATTTGCCTTAAGCTCCCTGATACACTCATTCAACAGTTCATCCACCTGAAGGTTTTTTGGTTCGTATTTGACCGCTTTCATTTGAGATCTTGCCCAGATCAGAAGATTTTCCAACAGATTCTGTATCCTTTGTGTTCCCTGAAGTATCTGAAGCAGGTACTCCTTTTGGGTTTCAACTGTAAATCCCTCAAAATTATCATAGAGAAGTTCTGAAAATCCCGTGACTGCAGCAACCGGGTTCCGGAGATCATGTGCCACCACTGAAAATATCCTGTCCTTGGATCTGTTCAGTTTCTGCAGTTCATTTTCAGATTCGCTCAACTTCTGAATTGCATTTGAAATTTGCAGATTACGTTCCGCCAGCATCTGGTTGGTTCGTTTTTTTGACCTGAGATTTAAAGCAATTATAATGGCCAGAGCCACAATGATGACGATAAAAATGATGAATAACTTATTCAGCATCCTCTGTACCTGCGATTCAGATTGCAACTGCTGAATCTCCTTTTCGCTGATCTCCTGCTCGTACCTGCTCCGCAACTGCATGATCTTTTCTGACTGGTCTTCATTGAACAGCTCCTTGTAAAGGGTATCATAGCGCAACTGCCAGTTATAGGCCGATGCATAGGAGCCCGGTTTTGCATGGAGTCTGGCAAGCTCCTCGTACACCTCCAGTTCCAGGGAGCGATATTTTCGTTGCTGAGCTATTCTTAATGCCCGATGCAGGTAATAAAGTGCAGATTCCTCGTTTCCCATTTCTCCATAAAGAGATCCAAGATTTACATATACTGTGCCCACGGTATTTTGATCATTTTCCTTGAGCGCCAGATCAAGAGCCTTTCTGAAATAATCCATTGAAAGCTGCCGCTCACCCAATTCGTCATAAGTCAGGGCCGTATTATTGTATACTCCTGCCAGGATACTATACTCCACTGAAGATGTAATGGAGTCCGGGTTAAGCTGATTCATAACTCCCTGAAAATAGAACAGGGCAGAATCGTATAGCTCTCTTTCAAAAAAAATAAGGCCGATATTGCCTAATGCTCCATACTCTTCTGTGGAGCGCCCGACTTCATGGTAAAGGTTATAGGCCCTTAAATAGTGTTTTTCTGCATCACCCAGCCGTCCCATATCATGGGATACATTACCCAGATTGTTTTCCATCTTGGCCATGCCCAGTCGGTCATTCTCCCTTTCAGAGGCATTCAGGCTTTGCATATAGAAGAAATAAGCCTCGCTGTAATTGGCCATATCATAATAGAGATTTCCCATCTTCAGGGCACAATCCCCGATTTGAGTAAAATCTTCCAGTCTGATGAATTCATCATAAGCCTTCCTGTAATACAGCAGGCTTCGTTCGTTCATCAGTTTTATCTCATATATCTGTCCCTTGCTCTTGTAAAGGAAGGGGAGAAGCGACTCCGGATCATTTCTCTGAAGCATCAGCTCTGCCCGATTGGCAAAATAGAGGGCGCTATCCGGAAAATCTGCCCGCAAAGAAAGGGAGAGTTCATAATAGGTAGTGGCAGATTTATTATCACCTGCCTCTACGGCCATATTCAGCAGACTATCGGTCCTGGATTCCTGCCCACAGAGATGACTGTATGGCCAGAATGTAATACAGAGCAATAAGAGTATTCGATTCATGGGCTGAACTGGACTTTCCTTCGGATATAGACAAATATACTTATTTTGGGACGAAAACAGGCATAGGGGGACCGCTGAATGAACCTCATTGAGCAGGCTTCCTTACTTTTGGGAAAATTTATTTTAATGGAAAATAATTTAAAATTTTCTCGTGGCGAAGAACTGGCAAATGCAGTCTCACATCTCTCCGGAGCCCTGCTGGCAATAGCCGGACTGGTACTGATGGTTCATTTCTCACTCATCCATGGCACCGCCTGGCATGTGGTGAGCACCACCATATTCGGAACAACGATGATCGTACTCTATCTCTCTTCCACCCTGACCCATATCCTTCCCATTGGAAAAGCCAAGGACCTGTTTTTTAATTTTGACCGGATTGCCATCTATTTCCTGATCGCCGGGACCTACACGCCCATTGCCCTGATAACCCTCCATGGCCCCATGGGATGGGTGATTTTTGGAATTGAATGGGGACTCGCCCTGGTGGGAACTATAATGATCCTCTCGCGCCCGGGTAATTATAATAAGGGAGTCGGCACCTTTTATGTGCTATCCTATGCGGTGATGGGCTGGCTGATACTTATTGCCATCGTACCGGTGATGAACAAACTGCCACTGATGGGCAGTCTTTGGATCCTCATCGGAGGACTTTCTTATACCCTGGGTATTCTCTTTTTTAAAGTGATACGCTTCCCGTACCACCATCTGGTCTGGCACCTGCTGGTTCTGGCAGGAACTATCTCGCACTTTTTTGCTGTGTTTTTCTATATGATTCCCAGGTAAATGGAGAAATGTTAATCTCACTTGTGTTTTTGGATTTAATTTATATTACTTTTGCAGTGTTATTAATTATCAATTTATTGCAATGAAAGAAGGTAAAGTAAAATTCTTTAATGAATCCAAAGGATATGGATTTATCAAGGACGTCGAATCTGACGAAGAGTATTTTGTCCATGTATCTGGTCTGATTGACAAGATCAAGGAAGATGACAATGTAACTTTCGAACTTACTGAAGGACGAAAAGGATTAAATGCAGTGAATGTAAAACTTATTTAGTTAAACAGATCATCTCGTATTTAACAGAACCCTTCGCCTCTGCGAAGGGTTTTTTTGTATCTTATTATTTTCCGGTTAATTTTATGCTGAACTCAAATCGAAATCCATGAAACTAAATCGCCGCCGCTTCCTTACCAGTACGGGAGCTATCGCTGTAGGGACTTCTCTGGGGCTTCATGCAAGAGAGAAAAACAAAACTTTTCATCTGCCAGGAGAAAATGAACTACCCTCCCTGAAAGGACGTAAAATATTGTACACCTACGGGGGATGGAATGGACATGAACCTGTCCAGTCCCTGGAGCTTTTTAAGCCCTGGATGGAAAAGGAGGGGGCCCTGGTTGAAGCAGTTGATAGTCTGGAACCTTATGCAGATAAGGCCTATATGAAGGAGATCGACCTGGTAATTCAGGTCTTTACCATGGCCGATATCTCCAGCGAGCAGGAAAAGGGCCTGATCGAGGCTGTCGCCTCGGGTTGCGGCCTGGCGGGCTGGCACGGTGGACTCTGCGATTCCTTCCGGCATAATGTGGATTACCAGTTTATGACCGGAGGACAGTGGGTCGCACACCCGGGAGGGATTATTGACTACCGTGTGAAGGTCACCGATCATGAAGACCCGGTAACCAGAGGGCTTTCGGATTTTGAGCATGCATAGCGAACAGTATTACCTCCATGTGGATCCCAATATGAAAGTGCTGGCTACCACTACCTTCGGGGCTGACCATGCTCCCTGGATCGACGGCTGCACCATGCCAGTGGTCTGGAAAAAGATGCATGGTCACTGGACGGGTATTCTACTCTTCACTGGGACATGTAATGAAGGATTTTGAGGTTCCGGAAGCACTCGAAGTCATGCAGCGGGGCATCCTCTGGGCTTCAGCCAGCAAATATGCATCCCCTGAGGCCTGGAAGAATCCGGTCTATTAAACCTGATCAAATCCCGAATAACTTCCATCAATTCCCGAAAAATGAAGATTAGATTCTCAGGTATCCCGAATGTGTTTTGATTAAATCTAGATTCAGGGGGATTGCATTTCTGAATTTAATCATTAATTTTCCCGGACAAATGTTCAAAATGAAATTAAAGATCTTGCTTTTTGGCTGGCGATGGCTCTGGCGGTACTTCCGGATAAATGCTTCGTGGGCAATGGCTGGACTGTAAGAATTACAGAAGATTAGACAGGATACGCGGGGCATGTTAGATCTAACTGCCCCGCTTTCTTTTTAGACAAAACAGAATTTAATAACACCCAAAACTTTTTGCCATGATGAAAAACAGAAAAATTATCCTGAGTGAGAAAGAGATGCCCAGGCAATGGTATAATATTGCGGCAGATCTTCCTGGAACCATGAATCCCCCCTTAGGACCGGACGGAAAACCCGTTGGCCCGGAGATGCTGGCCCCGGTATTCCCCATGAACCTGATTGAGCAGGAGGTCAGCACGGAGCGGTGGATCGATATTCCGGAAAAGGTGATGGAAATGCTCAGCATCTGGCGGCCGGCCCCTATGGTAAGGGCTTATGCCCTGGAGGATGCCCTGGGAACCCCGGCGCGTATTTATTATAAAAATGAGAGTGTTTCCCCAGCTGGAAGTCATAAGCCCAATACGGCTGTGGCCCAGGCCTATTATAACAAGGAGTTTGGCATCAATAAGCTGACCACCGAAACCGGGGCCGGACAGTGGGGTAGTGCCCTCTCCTTTGCCACTTCTCTTCTGGGGATGGAGTGCAGAGTGTTTATGGTAAGGGTAAGTTTTGACCAGAAACCTTTCCGGAAAATGATGATGGAAGCCTGGGGAGGTACATGCGTCGCCAGTCCCAGTATGGAAACAAAAGCCGGGCGGGATGTTCTGGCGGAATACCCGGACACTCCGGGTAGCCTGGGGATCGCCATCAGTGAAGCGATTGAAGCGGCAGTGACTGACGAGACCGGCCAGACGCGCTATTCCCTTGGGAGCGTGTTAAATCATGTGATGCTTCACCAGACAATCATCGGCCTGGAAGCAAAAAAGCAGCTAGAAATGGTGGGTGAAAAGCTTCCCGATGTAGTGATAGGTTGTGCCGGTGGAGGCAGTAACTTTGCTGGTCTGGCCTTCCCCTTTATGCAGGACAAGATCCATGGGGCCAAGATTGAGATCATCCCCGTGGAACCTGCCAGTTGTCCAACCCTTACCAAGGCTCCCTATGCCTATGACCATGGCGATATTGCCAAGATGACTCCGCTCCTGGCCATGAATTCACTGGGACACGGATTTATTCCACCACCGATCCATGCAGGCGGACTGCGTTACCATGGAATGTCGCCCCTGGTAAGTCATGCCTGCAAAGAGGGACTGGCAACACCGGAAGCCATCCATCAGCTGGAATGCTACGAGGCAGGAGTTCTTTTCTCACGCACGGAAGGGATCATTCCCGCTCCCGAAACCACACATGCCATTGCTTCGGCCATCAGACAGGCCAAGCAGGCCAAAGAAGAGGGTAAGGAGAAAGTGATCCTCTTTAATTTCAGCGGCCATGGACTTATGGACCTGGTGGGCTATGATAAGTTCCTGCAGGGAGAGCTCCGGGATCATGAACTTTCAAACAGTGATTTCGAGAAGTTCACCGCGGTGTTGAAAAACCATCCTTCTCCGGTAATCTAGTCCCGGATATCATTCATTTAAAAGCTGTTTCGCTTACTTTGCGGGACAGCTTTTTTATTAAATTCGTCCCATGAAAAGAATTGCGGTTTACTGCGGATCAAGCAGCGGAAGTAACAGGATTTACCAGGAACAGGCTGCAGCTACCGGAAAGTTTCTGGCCCTGCAGGGATTGGAGCTGATCTTTGGAGGAGGGAAGGTGGGTCTGATGGGGGCGCTGGCCGATGCGGCCATGGAAGCCGGAGGTAAAGTAACCGGCGTCATCCCCCGCTTCTTAAAGACCAAAGAGGTGGCCCATGATCAGCTAAGTGAACTGATCACGGTGGAAGACATGCATGAGCGTAAAGCGCTTATTTTTAAGATGAGTGATGGATTTATAGCTCTTCCTGGTGGGTATGGCACCATGGAGGAGCTCTTTGAAATCTTAACGTGGGGACAGCTTGGATTGCACCCAAAACCAGTCGGACTGCTTAACGTGGAAGGATTTTTCGATCACCTGCTTTCTTCTCTGGACCATATGGTACAGGAGGGATTCCTGCACGAGATTAACCGGAAGATGGTCCTGTGCAGCCCTCAGCCGGAAATCCTGCTTGAGTTAATGATGGGCTATGAAGCACCCCGGGTGCCTAAATGGCTTTGAACAAATTTAGCCGGCCAGGGTCGCGGTAAGCTGGATGTCAGCTGCAGCCACCAGCCTGGAGATGGGGCATCCTTCCTTGGCAGCCGAGGCCAGCTCTTTAAATTTTTCCTGCGAAAGACCCGGGCATTTCACTTGACTTTCCAGCTCAATGGTGGTAATCACGGGGCCCTTATCATCTTTTCCCAAATGGACCTTTGCCGTGGTCTCCACGCTTTCGGGAGTCAGGCCTTCTCCACTGATCAGGGCTGCCAGGAACATGGAGTAACAACCTGAATGTGCTGCGCCTATTAGCTCTTCTGGATTTGTGCCGCTACCTTCTTCAAAACGGGATTTAAAGGTGAATGGTCCGCTGTAATTGCTGAAATTCATAGTGCCCTTACCATCCTTAAGGGTTCCGTTCCATTTTGATTTTGCTTTTCTGATTGACATGTTACTGCTGCTTTATGAAAAAAAGTGTCGTACAGATAACCTGCACGACACAAAATTGTTCAGTTTTTTTAAGCGATTGTAATGAATAAGAAGCTAGCCTCTTCCCCGGCCCCTCTCAGGGCGTTCTTCCTGAGCGCCTTCTCCATCCGGATTGTTCTGCTGACGTTGTTCACGCATTTCGCGCATACGCTGCTCCTGCATATCAATGAACTGCTTATACTGTTCAGGGCTAAGTACCTCCTCGTATTGAGCATTACGCTCATCCCTCATTTTCGTCATCTTTTCCCGCATAGCCTCCCGGTCTGCCGGAGGTCCGCCTGCGTTACCCATTTTCTGGAATTCGATCTGCATCTTGTTATTAAAATCCATTTCTACGGCAAGAATCTTTTTCTGCTGTTCCTCGTTCAGTTTCAGTGTCTCCGCAGTAGTTGCCACCCGTTCCTTAATATCCTCTTCCGTCATCTGGAACCTTCTTCCGCCTCCACCTGGCCCCTGCGCTGAAATATTCAGTACAGAAATTGAGAGCAGGAGTGCAAGGCCAAGAAGTTTAAAATTCAGTGCTCTTTTCATTTTCTTTTTTTTATAAAGGTAAAACTGATTCTATGATTATTATGGGGTAAAAAGGTTTAATTTCACCCGTAGATTATTTCTTGTAACACGGTTAAACCTTGAGGAATTGAAATAGTCAATATTCAACAAACAGCCACCCCTCAAGAAAGCAGAACCTTGAATATAGAGATAAAGAACCTGACCAAGACGTATTCCGGTGATTTCAAAGCCCTTGATAATGTGAACCTGAGCATCAACAACGGAATGTTCGGTTTACTGGGACCCAATGGTGCTGGGAAATCAACCCTGATGCGCATCCTGGTCACTCTGATGAAACCCACTTCCGGGCAGGTACTGGTGGACGGAAAGGATATCAGCAACTACCGAAAGGAGATCAGGAAGATGGTGGGCTACCTTCCACAGGATTTCAGGTTCTTTGCCAAACTCCGTTCCTGGGAATTTCTGGATTATGCTGCCAGGCTGGCCGGGATGAGCTCTAAAAAAGAGCGGGCAAAGCGAGTGGATGACATGCTGGAGAGTGTAGGGCTTTTTGAGTTCCGAAACCGGATGGCCAACAATCTTTCGGGTGGAATGAAACGCAGGCTGGGGATTGCGCAGGCACTCATTGCCAATCCCTCTATTATTATTGTGGATGAGCCCACCACCGGACTGGATCCCGAGGAACGCATCAGGTTCAGGAACCTGCTTTCGGATCTGGGCCGTTCCGAGACCATCATCATACTATCCACACACATTGTGGGGGATATTTCCAGTACCTGTACTCAGATGGCGCTCCTGAACGAAGGAAGCTTAATTTATCACGGCACCCCGGATCACCTGGTGAAGCAGGCAGAGGGCTATGTATGGAGAGCCGAAATCAGCCCGGAAACAGTATGAAAAGCTAAAGTCCGAGGTACCCATCATCTCTACAATTCCTTCGGGAGGAGGTTGGGAAGTGCAGTTTGTGGGTGACAAACCGGCAGAGATAGAAGCGGTACAGGTGGATCCTAACCTGGAACATGCCTATGTCCATTTCATGGATAATAAACTTGAACACTGGAACCTGAAATGAACCTGATCAATATATGGAACGTGGCCACCTACGAGAGCAAAACCCTCTTCAGAAGCTGGTTCTTCAGGATATTTGCCATCCTGGCCCTGGTGATCCTTTTCGGAACAAATATGGGCATCTACGGCGGGCATGATAACGCCATGTGGACCTTCAGGGCCATTGCTGGCAACATGCCCTACATCAATGTGCTTTTTATCAATGTAGCGCAGGCCATCATTGCAGTTTTTCTGGCCTCCGATTTTCTAAAACGGGATAAAAAACTGGACACCACAGAGGTCATCTATGCCAGGCCCCTGACCAACGGGGAGTATGTGGTGGGCAAGACCCTGGGCATCCTGGTGCTCTTTGTGGGTCTGGTCCTGCTGGCGCTGGTTTTAACCCTGGTATTTAATCTGATACGCAAAGATGTCCCTGTGGAATGGTCCACCTATCTCTATTATCCCCTGCTCATAAGCATCCCAACTCTGGTGTTTATACTGGGACTCTCTTTCTTTATGATGATCCTTTTTCGTAGCCAGGCTGTTACTTTCGTGGTACTTCTGGGCTATATCGGACTAACTCTTTTTTATTTTCAGGACAAGCTCTACGGCATACTGGACTATATGGCCTTTAACCTGCCCATGGTCTATTCCGACTTTATAGGTTTTGCCAGCCCCAGGCTGATACTGCTCCACCGGCTTTCGTACCTATTGCTGGGAATCGGTTTTATTTTTGCCACCATACGCTTTTTAAACCGGCTTCCCCAAACCGGACGATGGAACGGTCTCAATCTCTTTGGTTTCATTGGGTTTATTGCAGCCGGCTTGTTTGTCGGCTCACTCTATTATTCCGAACATCAGGATCAGGCAAATGACAGGGAAGCTTACCTGGAACTGAATAAGCGCTATGTGGGCAAACATCTGAGTGATGTGCTTAACAACGACCTGGAGCTTATACAGCGCGGGAAATCGCTTCAGGTCAGCTCCTCCCTGAGGGTTCAGAATCCCCATGATTATCGCCTGGATACCCTGATCTTCTCGCTGAACCCCGGTTTTTCCATAGACAGCATAATCAACAGGGGCGAAGGAGTGGAGTATACACAAAACAGGCACTTACTTATGCTTGCTCCTTCAGGGGGATTAGAAGCGGGCAGACGGGCAGGGTTTAAAATCTATTATAAGGGAATTCCCGATGCAGCAGTTGCTTATCTGGATATTCCCCGTGAGCAGATCAACGCCAGTAAACGGATTATGGTGGCTCCCATAGACAAAAAACCGGGCATTATTAACTCCAACTATATGTTGCTTACTCCTGAACTGAATTGGTACCCGGTGGCCGGAGTGGGTTTTAACCTGGAGACCTTTCAACCCAGGGAGCCCGATTTCACCCGCTTCCGGCTCACGGTAAACTGTGATAGCAGCCTCACGGCCATTGCACCGGGGAGCATGACAAGGGATGAAACGGGGATCCACTTTGTTCCCGAGAATGACCTGAATGCCTTTCCACTGGTTCTGGCCCCTCTGGAGAGAAGAAGTTTGGAGATCGACGGGGTGGAATATAACCTGTACCTGGACCCGGAGCATGATTACTTCTCCAGCTATTTCACCCATATACAGGATACCATCAGGGCACTGATCAAAGAAGCAAAGGATGATTATGAACTGGATGAACTGGACCTTTATTATTCCTTCAAACGAATAAATCTGGTGGAAGTTCCCATCCAGTTTCATGCCTACGAAAGGCCGTATATGCAAACGGTAGATTATATATTGCCTGAGATGATCCTCTTGCCTGAAAAGGGAGCCGGGCTCAATACCCTGGACTTTCGAACGATTTATTAAGTATGAAGAAAGGCAGGATCGTGAGCGGGAAAGCAGCAGGAGTCCACGCGAAATCGAAATTGACCTCTTCAAGAGGTTCTCTGCAGAACACCTTTTTCCAGACAGAAACCCAGAGCCGGGGCAGAGGTGGTTTTGGTGGCGGTGGCGGCAGCGGTGAAGAACTGATTACCTTCCAGGGCGATGTTAGCTACAACAAAAATCCCTATCTGTGTATTCCCCCTTTACTATAGTTATGTATGCGGGATCAGTTCCAGGGATTACCCTGTGTTCAACGCCATGCTGGAAATTTACCTGAAAGAGGGTTATGATGTTTCTCCCCAGGGAAGGATTTACCGGTGGAATTACGGATAAGGAGCGGGCCAATCTCCTGCTGAGCAGGAAGAGTATGATCGAGCTGTTTGCCCGCTGGGATACCGAACTAACCATGTCACTTATCAATCAGACCGGTAGTTTTATTATCTCTGCACTTAAAAACAGAGTGGGGATGAGTGAGTTTGATAATTTCTTCTACTACTACCTGGAAGATCATGCCTTTTCAGAAATAAGCTTTGAGCAGTTCTCAACGGACTTTTACAGGGAGTTTGGCGTAGAGATCGCCCCTTACCTGGAGGTAATCAATGCCGGCGGACAAATGCCCAGCTTCCTTATTTCTGAACCTGACTATCTGCAGACACGCGATGACATGGGCGATGTCTACCTGGTCAGGTTCAGCATCAGCAATCTGGGAAATGCACGTGGACTTGTGGATATAAATTTCCGGATAATGGGACAGGGCGGTTTTGGAGGTGGTGGAGGAATGAGCGAAGAGAAGCGGCTCTATGAAGTGGAGGCCGGGGAGACCCGGGAGGTTCAGGTGGTGCTGTATGACCGACCCATGATGATGACTATAAACACTTTGATCTCGGGGAACATACCTTCCAGTTACAACAACTTCCTTCGCTCAGCCAAGGAAGTAAGCACCAGTGACCTGGATGAGTATGACCGCAGGTCTGAGAATCCGGTCAGTTTCAGATATAAAGATGAATATGTGGTGGACAATGAAGATGCAGGATTCAGCTCATTCTCCGTTTCTCATGAGAGTAAATTAAAGCAATGGGTCGACTCCAGAAAGGAGCAGGACGACGGACTGCTTTATGAAAGTTTGAATGAATGGTGGACCCCTTCGAAATGGACCCCGGTGGCACATGCTGCCTACTACGGGGAGACGGTCCGCTCAGCCATGGCCATCCGAAAGGGGGATGGGACCAACTATGTGACCTGGAGAACCCTGCTGCCTGAAAAAGGATTCTATGAGTTTTATGTCTATATCCCTGTATCAGCCATGTACAAGAGGCCTTCCCGCAGGGAGCAGGGGAGTGGGCAGGGAGCTCAGGGATGAGAACCAGGGCCAGGGCCCGGGAGAGGATTCGGGCCACAGTTTGCCGATAAGGGAACAGATTACAATTATACCATTAGTTCCAGCGAAGGAAGTGAGAAGGCTGGTTTATGAGCTGAATAATCCGGAAGATGGCTGGAACCGCATAGGCTCTTTCCTTCTCCCGGCTGACTCGGTTACCGTACAGCTGTCTAACCAGACCGATGGCCGGCGGGTCATAGCCGATGCTGTCAAATGGGTTAGAAAAAGATAAAAAAGAAAAATTAGTTAGGATATGAAAGGCAAGAGGATTAACAAACTGATGTTTATTCTGGTGGCGGCAGGGTCCCTGTTTACAGGTGGGAACTCCCTCCAGGCACAGGCCCTGCTCACCATCGATAAATCCATGGAAATTGCTGTGGACAACAGTCCGGATATGCAGCAGACCGAACTCTCCCTGGTTCGGAGCCAGGAGAGGCTTAATGCCCAGCGAGCCAGGCTGAAATCTCAGTTTTCCATTACCCTGGATCCCTTCGAATATGAAAAGACCAACCGTTTCGACCAGCAGACCAGCGAATGGTTCCTGAACGAATCGGCCTCCTCAGGGGGTACCTTTGCCATCAATCAGCGGATCCTGCCCACCGATGGGGAACTGATGCTGGTGAACCGTTTTTCTTATGACTATAGTTTTACTGAATCCGCATTTGCTTCGGATCCTCTTTCAAAAACCTTTAACAACCGTCTCTATCTGCAGTTTACCCAGCCCATTTTTACTTACAACCGGACCAGGATGGAGACCGAGAAGCTGGAGCTGGAATATGAAGCCTCCCTGTTTCGCTTACCTGCTTATGCAGACTGGCCCTGGAACGCAATGTGTCACAGGAATTTTATGCCGTGTATTCCAACCAGATGAGCCTGGAGATTGCCCGGGAGGATCTGAAAAACAATCAGGAGAGTTACGAGATCATTAAAAACAAAGTGGAAGGGGGCTTGCTGGCCCTGGAAGAACTTTACCAGGCAGAAGTAAACCTGGCCACCAGCCGTTCCGGGGTATTTAATGGCGAATTAACCCTGGCCAACAGTATGGACCAGTTCAAGGTGCTTATCGGGCTACCCCTGGATACCTCCCTGCTGGTGGCGGCTGAGATTATGGCCGACACAGTTCCTGTGAACCAGGAACTGGCCATCAGCCATGCCCTGGAGAACAGAATGGAACTGAGAGAAAGAGAGATCGACCTGGAAAATGCCAATTTTGACCTGATTGTGGCGAAATCCACCAATGAATTTGCCGGGTCCGTAACCGCTTCCTTCGGGGTACAGAGCAATGATGAACTGTTCTCCCAGCTCTTTGAAACCCCCACCAATACCCCTGCTATCGGGCTTACATTCAACATTCCCCTCTTTGACTGGGGGGAGCGAAAATCGGAGATCAAGGCAGCCGAGGCAAGCCTGAAAAGCACCCAGATCAGCTATGAGGTGGAACGAACCGACATTGTGATGAATATCCGCTCGGTGGTGCGGAGCCTGAAGAACCTGGAGAACCAGATTGAAATCCAGCGTAAAACCGTGGAAAATGCTGAGCTGGCCTACGACATCAACCTGGAACGTTACCGCAATGGCGACCTCACCAGTCTGGATCTGGGCATGTACCAGAATCAGCTCTCCGAGTCCAAGATGTCGCTGACCAATGCCATCATCAATTACAAAATTGAGTTGCTTAACCTGAAGATTCAGACCCTGTATGACTTTGAGAAACAGATCCCAATCATCCCGGAAGAGCTGAAAAACCATGAAGATGAAAACTAATAGAATTCCAGAATCCATGAAACAAATGCGAGTTGCCCTATGGTCCCTGATGATACCGGCCCTGCTGGTCTTTTCCTGCAAACAGCCCGATATGGAAGTCAATACCACTGTCGAAGTGCCTGTTGGAGTCATCGAGGTGACCACCTCCTCCATAGAAGAGTTTGTAAGCACCACCGGGTCGGTCTACGCCTCCAAGGAGGTCACCCTTATCTCAGAGATGACCGGGGACTACCGGCTGCAGATAAATCCGGCCACCGGTAAACGATATGCTCTTGGTGATCACGTGAAAGCCGGCGCCATCCTCATCAAGCTGGAAGACGAGGAGTATGTAAACGACCTGAGGGTCAAATCCAAGGAGGTGGATCTGGAAATCTCCCAGCTTGAATATGAAAAACAACAGGCTCTTTACGAAAAAGGAGGGGCCACGCTCAGGGATCTGAAAAATGCAGAGATCACCAGGATCAATACGGAGTATGACATGGAGAGCAGCCGGATCAACCTGGGCAAGATGGCTCTGAAGGCACCCTTTTCCGGGGTGATCTCCGAACTTCCTTATTTTACGGACGGAACACAGGGTGGCCTCCAATACCGAGATGGTCACGGTAATCGACTATGATACACTCTACCTGGAGGCCAATCTTCCGGAAAAATACTTCAGGAATATTGAGCGGGGTTATAAAGTCTATGTGACCAGTTATACCAGTACGGCCAGATACCCTCCTGGGCACCATTACCCAGATTTCGCCCTCCATTGATCCGGATGCACGAACCTTCAAGTGTTTTGTGGAGGTGGAGAACAGCGGATCAGATCCTGCTTCCGGGCATGTTTGTAAAGGCAGACCTGGTGGTCAATAGTGCAGAGGAGGTGATCGTGATCCCCAAGGACATTATCATGAGCCGGAACCGGAACCAGATTGTGTATGTGGTGGAGCAGGGAGTGGCCAGCGAACGGATCATCACCACCGGCTTGCAAAATGCCAGCAGTGTTGAGGTGAAAATGGGACTACTAAAGGGAGAGAGTATTGTCAATTCAGGATTTGAAACCCTGCGGGATCAATCCAGGGTAAGGATACTCAGATAAACAGCAAGCAAAGAGCCATGTTAAAAGCCATTACCAGATTTTCGGTCAACTACCCGGTTTCGGTCAGTATGATCATTATAGCCACGCTTTTGCTGGGATTATATATCCTTCGACAAGCTGGGTATCGATCTGTTTCCCAATCTTCACAGTCCCAGGCTCTATATAGAACTGGTGGCCGGAGAACGTCCGCCGGAGGAAATGGAGGAAAAGTTTGTGGATGGGGTAGAATCACTGGCCATCACGGCAGAGCGGGGTGGTCAATGTATCTTCCACCTCCAAGGTGGGTGCGGCACTTGATAGAAGTGGAATACACCTGGGAAAAGGATATGAACGAGGCCTTTCTGGACCTTTCCAAGGCACTCTCCTCCTTCAATCAGGATGATGACCTGGAGGAGATCAATATTACCCAGTACGATCCCAATTCCAGTCCGGTCATGCTGGTGGCCTTTCAGCATACCGAAACCAGCGACCTGAACGAATTGCGGCTTACGGCTGAAAATTATGTTAAGAATGAACTGATTCGTCTGGAAGGAATAGCAGATGTGGAGGTTGATGGGGCAGAAGAGCTTGAAGTACTGGTAGAAACAAATGATTACCTGCTTAATTCCTTTAATCTGGATATCTCCACCCTTGTCAGCAGGATCGAGAGCTTACAACCAGGAATGTTTCCGGGGGATCCATTGTGGAGATGGGGAAGCGCTACATTGTTCGCGGTATCAGTGAACTGGAGCAGATGGAGGACCTGGAACAGATTATAGTGAAGATGGGACAGCTCCACGGAAGAATCGCAGGGAGAACGGGTTCCGGTCCTTCTGAAGGATGTGGCCACGATCAGCTGGAGCCTGAAGGATCAGGAAAATGCGGTTCTGCTGAACGGTGACTCCCTGTGTGGGCTTAAGCATCTACAAAGAGATGCGCTATAACACCGTCAGGGCGGTGGATGATCTGAAAGATGGCCCTGGATGAAATGCAGAAGGCACTTCCCGGCTTTACCTTTACCATTGTGGAGGATCAGGGGAATTACATCTCCTCGGCCATTGGAGAGGTAAGCGACAGCCTGATCGGTGGAATCGTGCTGGCAGTCTTTGTACTTTTCCTCTTTCTGCGACGGATCGGCCCCACCGCCATTGTGAGCGTTGCCATTCCGGTTTCCATCATTGCCACCTTTGTGCTGATGTATTTTGCCGATCTTACGCTGAATATCATGACCCTCGGGCGGACTGGCACTGGGGGCCGGAATGCTGGTGGACAATGCCATTGTGGTGCTGGAGAATATTTTCCGGAATCACGAACAGGGCGACAATGCGAGTGAAGCTGCCGATCAGGGGCACCTCCCAGGTAGGAGGGGCCATCATTGCCTCCACGCTGACCACCATTGTGGTATTTATCCCCATTGTATACCTGCGCGGAGCCTCCGGGGAACTGTTTAAGGAACAGGCTTTTACTGTTGCCTTCTCCCTGCTGGCCTCCCTGGTGGTGGCCATCCTGATCATTCCCATGCTCTATTCCCGGCTTTATCGGAAAAAGTCTCCCTTTCAGGGGCGCAGGCGTGAAAGTCCGTGCAGTTCACCGGGTATGGCCGTTTCCTGGATAAGCTCTGGATTACCGGGTATGGATCCTGCTGGGTGCAGCTGCTCCTGATGGCCGGGGCTGGTTTATGCTGCAGCAGACCGGAAGTGAATTCATGCCCAGGGCAGAAAGCCAGGGAATTTTATGTGGACCTGGAAATGCCTGAAGGTACCCAGCTGGAACGGACTGCCGGCGCAGTCATAAGCCTGGAAAGCATCATCCGGGAAATTAGCGGGGAAGAGCTTGGATTGATCTACAGTGAAATTGGTCCGACCTCGGGACTGGCTTCGGGGGGACAAAGCCTCTTTGATGATCAGAACATGGCCACCATCAAGGTGAAACTGAAAGAGGATAGCCTGTTTCTGCCCACAGCCTGATTACCGTGCTTACTCAGCATTTTCATGAGAAATCCCAATTTTACCGCCCTCTTCCGGCAGGAAGAAAGTGCCCTTTCCATCCATCCTGGGAACCAATCAACCCCCGCTGGTGGTTGAACTTAGCGGTGAGGAAATGGAAGAACTGGAAGAGCTCAGCTATATCGGTCATGCAACAAGTTGAAGGAGATTCCAGGGATACGGAACATCACTTCATCGGTGGAAGGGGGTGCCCCGGAAGTGGTTATAGCCATTGACCGTTACCGGGCCGGACTGATGAATGTGGATGTAAATACCCTGATCAGCCGGGTGAGTGAAAAACTCCAGGGTACCGAAGGCGGGCAGATGGAAGTGAAAGGTGAACTGACAGATATTACGGTTAAGCTGAAGGAAATCACCCTGCAGGAACTGGAAATCGCTTAGCGTGAATGTGAACAATACGGAGATCCTGCTCAGGGAGGTGGCAGAAATCAGAGTCGGGAATTCTCCCAGGGAGATCCTGCACAACAACCAGAACCGGATCGTGGAAATCACAGCCGATCTGGATAAGGACCTGCCCCTGGACAAGGTGGCCCTGGCCATCGATCGAAAAGCTTGGAGACAGTGGAGTTTCCTCCCGAATACAGCTTACCAGATTACCGGGGAAGAAGCCATGAGAAAAGAATCCATGGGCAGCATGGGATTTGCCCTGCTTCTTTCCCTGATCCTGGTATACATGGTGATGGCTGCCCAGTTTGAAAGCCTGGTTCACCCCTTTACCATCCTGCTGCCGGTACCCCTGGCAGTGGTTGGGGCGGTGGCTGTTTTCTAGCTCCAGGGCAATGCTCTGAACATCATGGCCATCATTGGGATCATCCTGCTGGTAGGGATCGCCGTAAACGATTCCATTATCCTGGTGGATGCCATAAACCAGTTCCGAAAAGAGGGAATGAAACTGAAGGAAGCCATAATTTCGGCCGGTCAGCGGCGGATCAGGCCCATTGTGATGACCACACTGACCACCATCCTGGCACTGCTTCCCTCTTACCCTGGGATTCGGGGAAAGTGCCTCCCTGCGGTCCCCCATGGCCTGGGCAGTGATCGGGGGACTGGTCACCTCTACCATGCTTACACTGGTGGTGATCCCCTGCATTTATATGTCTTTTGGACAACTGGGCAAGAAGCTTGAAAGGAGGAGGTAACAGAGGTGAATAAGCATTTCCTCATACAACGCAAGGTCCTGATTTCCATGCTGTTTATAGCAGCAACTATGCTGGGCTATATCTCCTGGAAGCAGTTGAAAATGGAGATATTCCCCAATGCAGAATTGCCCATGCTCTTCATCCAGGTGAACTCCATGATTGAGGTCACCCCTGAATACATGGAACAGGAAGCCATTATTCCGGTGGAAAGTGTGATCGCCGGACTGGAAAACATTGAAAAGATCGAATCCACTGCCGGAAGGCGCAAGGGATCGATCCTGGTCTCCTACGAGGAGCGAACCGATCTGAAATATGCCTACCTGAAACTGGATGAACAGATTGGCTAGCATCTCGGGGAGATCTGCCCGATGAATTCAGCTTGCAGGTGGTCAAGATCGACCTGGATGATGTCGACTAATACCCTGATGAGCCTGCAGGCCCGGGGATCAGGAGGTGTGGACCGGGTAAGGAATTATGTGGACCAGCATATCATCGTCGAGCTGGAAAACATCGAAGGGGTGGCTGCTGTAAATGTTTATGGGGGAAGGCAAAAATCGGTGGATATCATCCTGGACCGGGCTGCCTGTGAAGCCTACAACATTGCCCCCACCAGGGTACAGGAACCATTCTGTCCTCCAACATGAACCTGCGACAGTATGGAGGAGTGGTCAAGGAGGAGGGTCAGCGTTTTTTTGTCTACCTGAACGCTGAATACGAGACATATCCACAGATTGAAGATCTGGTCATCGGACAGCGGCAATAACCCGGTCAGGCTGAAGGATATTGCCGAGGTTTACTACGGTGAGAAAGAGGAAGAGACCATCAGCCGGGTCAACGGCAAGGATGCAGTCTCCCTGGAAGTGATCAATGATGCCCAGGCCAATATCATTGAGCTTTCTCATAAAATAGAAGATCAATTGAAGATGCTGAACCGGGAAGGACAGCCCTTTGATATTGAGGTGACTGTTCAGGATAATAGTGCCGAGTTGATGGAGGACAACATCAACCAGATCATCCGCCTGGCACTTACCGGTGCCCTGCTGGCCATCTTTGTATTGTGGGTATTCCTGCGGAACGTTAACCTGGTGCTGCTGGTGGCCCTGGCCATGCCGATCTCCATCTTTACCGCATTCAATTTCTTTTTCGCCTTTGATATATCCATTAACAGCCTGACCCTGATAGGGATTGCCCTGGCAGTTGGGATGTTGCTGGACACCTCTGTGGTGGTGCTTGAAAACATTTACCGCCTCCGGAGCCTGGGGGTAAAGCCCGCGGAATCGGTGGTCCAGGGCACCACGAGAGGTCTGGCGCTCCATTGTGGCTGCCACCGGGACCACCATTGCCGTATTTATTCCCTTTATCTTTTCTTCCGATTTCCTGGTAAAGCTGCTGGCCAGGCATATCGGGGTATCCATAATCTCCACCCTGGCCGTATCCCTGGTGGTTTCCCTCCTGCTGATTCCCATGGGTGTTCATGTGATCCTTGCACCGCAGAAAGAGGGAGCGCAAGGAGGTGTACCAGGAAGTATCCCTGGATAACCGGATGGTTCGGATCTACCTGTCCCTGCTTGAAATCGGCCCTGAGAAATCCAGCTCCCACCATTGTTGGAGTGCTGATCCTTTTCTTTGGGACCATCCTGGCCACCCTGTCTGTTTCGGTAAATCAACTATCTGAACTGGAAACAAAGCAGATGACCCTCTATGTTACCATGCCTACCGGAACTACCCTGGAAGCCACCGATGCACTGGTTGCCGGGATGGAAGAGGCCCTGATGGAAATCAAGGAGGGTAAAGAGGTGGTCTCCCGGATCGAAGAGGAGGAGGCGACGGTGACCATATTGCTGCAGGAAGATTACCAGAAAATCAACAATCGTTCCTTTGGGCAGATCCAGTCAGAAGCCTATGAGATGGTGAAGGATCTGCCTGCTTCGGATATCAGCCTGACTGCCTCTTCCTCGGGAGCAGGAAGTATGCGAGGCGGAGGAGGCGGGGGTAACATGGCGGGAGATGCAGGCTTTCAACAATTGCTGGGTATCGGTGAAGATGAAGAGTATATCGTACTGAAGGGACAGGATTTCAGTCTGATGGTGGAAGTGGCGGAAGATCTGCAATCCTACCTGGATGAACTGGATAATATCAGCTCAGCCAGGCTGTCGGTCCGGGAAAACCAGCCGGAGGTTCATCTCGATTTCAATTCCCTGATGATGGACCGGTACGGCATCACCACGAATGCAGGTGATGAGCGAACTGAGTTCCTTTCACCAGCGAAATCAGTTCAGGGGTCAACTTTCAGCCAGGACAATGAAGAGTACGAGATCATCATTAAATACGATGATGCGCTTGATGAGGAGGATGACAGGACAAGCGCATGGAGGATCTGGAATCCCTGGAGATTCCTGATAGTGAGGATGAAGCTCTTTTTGAACTTCAGGAAATCTCAGAGATATATTTATGCCACCGGCTTGCGGGATATTTCCCGGGTTAACCAGGAAAAACAGGTGGAACTTCGTTACCAGTACAACGATGATGTATATGATTCCAATGAGTTGCTGGACTATGCCCGAAGTGAAATTGAGGATCTGATTCAGAATTCCAATATCCCCTCGGGTGTGGCTGTGGAACTGGTACAGGAAGAATCCGGACTGGATGAATTCAAGTACATGTTCCTGATCGCCATGATCCTGGTCTACATGATCCTGGCAGCCATTTTCGAATCCTTTGTCACCCCCTTTGTACTGCTGTTCTCCATACCCCTGGCAGCCATCGGATCCTTTTTCCTGCTGACAGTAACCGGTGAGTCCCTTTTTAATGCCAATACCATCATGGGATTCCTGATCCTGCTGGGAGTGGTGGTCAACAACGGAATCATCCTGATCGATTTCATCAATGTGCTAAGGAAAAGAGGATACCGGAAACAGCGGGCCATCCTGGTGGCCGGACTCTCCAGGGTACGCCCCATCCTGATTACTGCAGTTACCACCTGTGCGGCCATGATCCCGCTGGCCCTGGGAAATGCAGAATATGTGGAAGCCATCGGTCCGCCCTTTGCCATTACGGTGATCGGGGGACTGAGCCTGAGTACCCTGCTGACCCTGGTCTATATTCCCATGCTCTACAACGGAATTGAACAAGCGCTGGCGTGGATCAGAAGCCTGAAATTGTTGGTGAAACTGCTCCTCCTGGTTCTTGATCGTTGCCGGTATGCTGCTGGTAGTATTCTATGTTCAGACCTTTGTCTGGAAAATGGCAGCCGGACTGCTGGTTATTGTCGGGATCCCTGTGGCCTGGTGGTTTATTTCCAGCAGTCTTCGCAAAGCTTCCGAACGCATCATTGATGAAGAAAGCAGCATCCATATCCAGGTCTCCAACCTGGTGAAGATATATGGACGGGAGTCCAGGATGGTCAGGGAATTTAAATCCGGAGGAAGACTGTCCAGGATAGCCAGGATGGCCGACAGGGCCTTGAAGCCCAGGCTGGAAGCCCTGATCTGGCAACTTCCCCTGCTTGGTTTCCTGGTCTATTTCTCCTGGTTTTACCTGGTCAGCGGTTTCTGGCAACTGCTCGCCTCCGTCGCATGGTATATTACTACCTCGTGGCCATCCTGAAGGTCTTCAGCAGGCTGATCAACCGAAGCCCTGGATCCGTATCATAAACAGCTTGATTCAGATATGCAGCTCCAATTGCGGTCCTGGTACTTTTCCAGATGCGATGGGACGAATGCTAGCCCTGACCCTGGTGGCAGGGTTGCTCTGGTACCTGGTGATAGTTATGGGTCTGGGTCTCCTTCCGGGTGAAAGAAGCCAGGGTTTGATTTAAAGAAGATCCGCCCACTGTTTCGTTGGTTTTTCTGGTTTGTTTCTGTGCTGCCCGGACTTGGGAAAGGAACCGGAACAGTTCAAGGCCCTCAAGGGAGTCTCGCTGGAGATTGGAACCGGAATGTTTGGTTTGCTGGGTCCCAATGGTGCCGGGAAATCAACCATGATCCGCATCATCTGCGGTATCCTGGAACAGAGTTATGGAAAGATCTGGATCAACGGGATCGATACCCAGGAGAAAGCGAGAAGAGCTGCAGGGACTGATCGGATACCTGCCCCAGGAATTTGGCATGTATGAAAACATGTCCGCCTATGCCTATCTGGATTACCTGGCTGTTTTGAAAGGAATTACCGACACTCAGGACAGGAGGAAACGCATCCGGGAAGTGCTGGATTCGGTCCATATGTGGGATGCAGCGCAAGAAAAAGATCGGAGCCTATTCAGGAGGAATGAAGCAACGGATCGGTATTGCCCAGGTCCTGCTGCACCTTCCAAGGATACTGGTGGTTGATGAACCTACGGCCGGACTGGATCCCCGGAGAACGGATCCGTTTCCGGAACCTGCTGGTGGAACTGAGTGCCACCCGGGTGGTGATCTTCTCCACACATATCATTGAGGATATCTCCAGTTCCTGCAGTACCATGGCGGTAATCAACAGGGGAGAGGTCCTGTTTAACGGCACTCCGAAGCGAAATGACAGAAATTGCCAGGGGCCGGGTATGGAAAACCTGTCTGCCTGCTGAAAAATTTGAAGAGACCACCAGAGAGATGCTGGTGATTCATCATATGAGTGACGGCGAACAGCATCAGGTTCAGGTGCATATCTCCGCAGAAAAACCCTTTGAGGATGCAGTGGAAGAAGCACCTCTTCTGGAGGATGCCTACCTCTGGTTGCTTACGAAGAGATAAAGAGAAAAAGGAAAAGGTAAAAGTATAGTCAAATGTCTTATTCAGTCCACACTAAAGAATACCATTAGCCTGGCCAGGTATAATATGAGGATCATCTTCGGAGGGAAATTTATCTATTTTATCCTGGCAGCCTTTATTTTCTTCCTGGTCTTCGGTACCATTATGGCCCTGGAAAGCAGTGATCATGTGTATTGAAGATATCTACGGTCTCCTGGCTTTCCCGGCCATACTGCTGGTCTTCTTTCCCTCGGTTTTCGGAATTCAAAGCGATGCAGATCAGCGAACCCTGGAAATCATATTCGGCATCCCCGACTACCGCTACAAGGTATGGCTGGTTCGCTACCTGATGATCCTGGTTCTGGTTTTCTTATTGCTATTTCCCCTTCGCCGGACTGGCCTATTATGCCCTGGTCAGTTTCCCGTCTTGTGAAAATGATTCTCCACCTGATGGTGCTTGTGCTCTTTGTTTCAGCACTGGGATTCTGTTTATCCACCCTGGTTAAAAACGGCAATGCCACAGCAGTGATCATGGTGATACTGGGACTGTTCCTGCTGATCCTGGCCGATGAACTGGATGAATCCAAATGGAACATCTTCCTGAATCCCTTCAATACGCCGCAGGATCTCAACGAGATTGTCTGGCGGGAAATCATCCGGCAGAACCGGATCTTTATGGGGATAGGAAGCCTGGTGCTGATTCTGCTGGGCCTGCTGAACCTTCAGCAGACGCGAAAAATTCCTACGATAATTGCTATCTTCCCGTCCTACGATCATTCTATGGTCTCAAACAGACTTAAATCCATCGATATTCTCAGAGCACTGACCATGCTGCTGATGATCTTTGTAAACGATCTCTGGTCCCTCACCGAAATTCCGGTATGGCTGGAGCATAAAGCCGCCGCTGAGGATGGAATGGGATTGGCCGATGTGGTTTTTCCTGCCTTTTTATTTATCGTGGGACTCTCCATCCCTCATGCCATCCGGGCTCGTCTGAGCAGAGGGGATTCTAAACTGATGCTATCAGACACATTGCAGAACGAACCCTGGCCCTGTTAATTATGGGCGTTTTTATGGTCAACCTGGAAAACATTTCTGCAGAAAACCTGCTTTTCAGCCGCTCTTTATGGCAGATTCTGATGACCCTGGCTTTTTTCCTGATCTGGAATGTTTACAGAGGACCGGTGTTGGGCCGCTTCTCCCCCTGGATACTGAAGGGACTGGGGTGGGCCATACTGCTCTTCCTGGCCATTACTTATTCCGGAGCCGGTGATGGGGGAGAGCAATGGATGCGTTTTCACTGGTGGGGCATCCTGGGGCTCATTGGCTGGGCTTACCTGGTCGCAGCCCTGACCTACCTTTTGCTGGGCAATAAGCCGGTTTGGCTCATTTTGGCTCTGGCTATTCTATTACTACTGAATATCAATGAATTTATTTCACCATTTAGCTTTACAATAAAGCTGGTTGTAAGTGCTTCAAACCATGCACTGGTCATGGGAGGTGTGGTAGTTACATCGTTTATGATCCGCTTCAAGATAAGGGATCGCATGCAGCTTCTCGTTCCATTCTTACTGGGATTTGCAGCTATACTTTTGCTTTTCGGCTATCTTACCCGCCCGGCATGGGGCATCTCCAAGATCATGGCGACCCCGTCCTGGACCGCCATATGTGCCGCCATCACGGCCCTGTCCTTTGCTTTGATGTACCTGCTGGCCGACAAAGCCGGAAAGTTCCGCTGGGCAGGGATTATTGAACCGGCCGGATCCATGACCCTTACCTGCTACCTGATTCCTTATTTTGTATATGCCTTCAGGAATATGCTGGGTATCCAACTGCCGGACTCCCTTACCGCAGGAGGTGTTGGCATTATCAAATCCATTCTTTT
This sequence comes from uncultured Bacteroidales bacterium, assembly GCA_963792395.1. Classification (GTDB taxonomy): domain Bacteria; phylum Bacteroidota; class Bacteroidia; order Bacteroidales. The sequence goes on along the minus strand of CAWBWE010000008.1, from coordinate 20,767 downwards.
TGCCATCCTGATCATCCAGCTGACCGGACTCCTGGGAAGGCTCCAAATTAAGTTGAAGATCTAGGTGCAGGGTTAAGGCGAATCAGGGATCAACTCCGGATCACGTATCTCTGGAAAGTTTATCCGGATGTGAGGGCGTTGAAAAAATCCTTACATTAGACTAACTAAACTGATCTTGCCACATGCGATTTTCCATTCAGCCTGAACCCAGGCCGGAACAGAATATGCGTACAGTGACCCTGGATGAGCTATTGACTGTGTGTGAAAGCGATCCGGGGACAAAACCGGCTCTTGAACAATACTTTTCTCCCCCTAAAAAGGAAGCCTTTATAAAGGATTTCCTGCATTATTTAAACACTGGCCTGCTGGACGCAAAACATGGAAAGCTTGATCGGGAGCTCTACCTGGCCTTCGTCTTGTCCTTTCAGTTTTCGGCACCCCTGTTGGAAATTCCTGCTGAAAAGGAGCTGAGTCTCTTTTATCGCATCCTCCAGAAAACCTACCGGGTGGAGGAGGTGGATCTGAACCTTCATTTCAGTTTGGACCAGTATGAAGGAGAGATGGTGGGTGAACGAGAGGCCCTGGAAGCATACCGCAGTGAGCTGGGTGAATTTTATGGCGATTCACTGGAGGTGAAAGAGAGTGTTCAGAAAAGACTCCGGAGTGATGCCATTCACTCCATCATGGAGTGGCAAAGGGAGCAGAGCATCCCCTGGCTGGCTGAAGCATTTGGACGAAGTGTGGTGATTCCTTCTTTTTTTTCATTTAAAGACAAAAGACTGCTATCTTTCTACAGGCAGAACACCGGGGGCATCACCTACCGGGTCGCGGTCCCGGATACGATTGATTAAGAGTTTAATTCTATGATAAAAGACAAGGAACGGAATTATTAAATAAAAAAACTATGAAAACAATCACCCGCAGGAAATTTGTTCAGACCACGGCCGCTGCTGCAGCCACCATCGCCATTGCACCAGTTACAGGATGCACAAGCCCTTCACCCTATGATTCCAGGGGATTGCCCACGGTCCAGCTGGGTAAAACCGGGGCAGAGGTCCCTCTGATGGGTTTTGGGTGTGGCAGCAGGTGGATGGCTATCCCCGATAATGAAATGGCGCTTGAAATCCTGGAATCTGCATTTAATCAGGGTCTCTACTACTGGGATACAGCTGCCAGCTACGGGAACGACAAGATTAGCAGTGAGGAGCGCATCGGCATCCTGCTAAAAGAGCGGAGAGAAAAGGTCTTTCTCTCTTCAAAAACCGGAGACAGGGACGGAGATCAGGCCAAAAAAAGTGTGGAACGCAGTCTGGAGCGGCTGCAGACCGACCATCTGGACCTGCTCCACGTACATGCTGTTTCCTCTGTGGAGGATGCGGAAGAACTGGGAAAAAAGGGAAAGGTGATGGAGGTGCTTGAGCAGTTAAAAAGCGAAGGTGTGATCAGGAATATTGGATTCTCGGGACATGCCTCTGCAGAAGGAATGAAACGAGCCATCGAACTCTATGATTTTGATGTTATGATGATGGCCCTGAACCATCAATCCACGGATGGAAGTGAGGATTTTGAAGGGCTGCCTGCTCCCCTGGCCAGACAAAAAGGGATGGGGGTGGTGGCCATGAAGGTCATCCGTCCCAGGGAAACGGTTCGTGGCCTGGCTTCGGAGGACCTGGTCCGATATGCCCTGAGCCTGGAGGACTTCCATATGGTGAATATTGGAACCGATAGTAAAGAGGTGCTTCAGGCAAATCTGGAGATCCTCCGTAATTTCACTCCGCTCGGCGAAGAAAAGATGAAAGAGATCAGGCTGGCCCTGCATCCTTTCTACAAGGATAAAAACCTGGACTGGATGCAGCCAGCATACCAGGATGGCTGGAACAGGGAGATCCGGCTGGCGTGAAAAGTGCTACTTTTCGCTGTAAAACCTGTTATAGTGGGTTTCTGCCAGTTTGATCAATTCTGCCGCGATTTGGGGATGCTCTGAAATCACATTGTTCCTCTCAAGGGGATCGGTCACCATGTTGAATAGTGCCGTATCGATTTGAGCCGTCCCGTACTTTCCTGGTATGCCATCGGCTCCCTCCGTTTCAAGCACGCGATAGGCATGGGGCAGATGCAGCTTCCACCTGCCATCCCCGCTCAGTACCCCTTCAAAATGGTTGTTATTGGAGAAGGCATAATAGGTATGAGGATTTTCCGCTCCTTCCTGGCCGCTTATCAGATCCCAGACATTCTCACCATCAATGGGATTTGCTGGAAGCGGAATATCAGCCAGCTGGCACAGGGTGGGGAGAAGGTCCACCGATCCAAAAGCCCGTTCAGATACAGTTCCTGCAGGCATGCCCCCGGGGTATTTAATGACGCAGGCTGACCGGACCCCGCCGTCAAAGGTGGTGCCTTTAGCCTCCCTGAAGGGGGTAAAACCGGCATGATTCCCATAGGAAATCCAGGGTCCGTTGTCGGAAGTGAGAATCACGATCGTATTTTTGTCCAGGCCATGCTCTTTCAGTGCCCGGTTGATCTCTCCGACACTCCAGTCTATTTCCAGCATCACATCCCCGTAAAGTCCTTTTCCTGATTTGCCTTCAAACTCCTCACTGCAATAGAGGGGAACATGGGGCATGCTATGGGGAACGTAGAGCAAAAAAGGGGTATCCTGATGACGCTGGATGAAATCAACTGCATGTTCCGTATAGGTCCTGGTGAGGGTCTTTTGATGGATATGATCCACTTCCTCAATAATCACTTCACCATTCTCCCAGAATTTCAGGGGCCACTGACCCCAGTACTCAGGGTTCTCCGGGTGATGCTTCCACATATCATTGGAGTACATCAGACCGCAGGTTTCATCAAACCCTCGTGCATGCGACCTGGTTTCTGGCTGGTCCCCACAGTGCCATTTTCCAAATGCTGCCGTGGCATAACCAGCTCCTTTGAACACCTCACCCATAGTGGCAAAGGTGGTATCAAGACCCCATGCATTGGGTCCGTGAGCGCCAAAAACTTTGCTTCGCCCCGGATAACAAGCGCTCAACAGGGCAGAACGGGAAGCGGAACACACCGCCTGGGGCACGTAGAAGTTTAAAAATGCGCTTCCTTCAGCTGCCAGCTGCATCACATTCGGGCTTTGCAGGTGTACTTCTCCAAAGGGTTCAAAATCGGACCACCCTGAATCGTCCAGGAAGATAATTACCACATTGGGTTTATCTGAATTTTTTTCAGTGCTGCAGGATAGCAGTCCAGGTAGAATAAGCAGTGACAGGATAAAAAACAGACTGAATTTCATTTTTTCTTTATTTGAATGTAGAGATGGTGTATTCCGAATGCAATAAATAAGAGAAGAGTCAGAGAAATAAGTATGCCAGTATAGTAAATAAAAACAGAGTAGGCCTGCTGGCTGCCCCTGAATTTTTCAGTATTTGAAAAGGTATAGGCCCAGTTCCCAGCCAGCAGGAAAGAGAACACGCCCCACAGGGAAGAGAACAGCGTCAAGCCCAGAAATGCCAGGTGATAAAAGCGGTATACCGGAGAGGTGGGTTTGCGTATAAGCCTGATTCCTATGAGAATGGAACAGGGAACCATGGTGACCCCCACCCAGGCTACCAGCGTACCGTAGGGCAGTCCACCCCCTTCCCTCACTGCTTGTGTCAGGATCGGCGAACCTTCAAGCAAGAGGATACTACTACCTATTAAGAGGAGCAGGGGCAGTACGATTAGCCAGGGTCTTATCATCGGTTTCATGCCTTAAGTTTACTCTATAGTGTTATTTCCTGTAATTCGCCGGATTCCCTCCTTGTAAGTTCAATACATACAGGAGAGTAAACCCTGCCACCCACCTGGTACCAGCCTTCAAAGGAAAAATCACCGGGATCAAACAGCACATTATCCAGAGTGAGTTCATGAGTGGTGGTATCGGAATTAAAGCTCCAGTACTGTCTGGTTCCCGCACGGATTTTGACTTCGCCGGCAGCAGGGAGATGCTCCTGGAAAATTAACTTTACATCATAGGGTCCGGGATTCTCGATGCGAATGTCCCAGTAGCCAAATGCGTCCATGGACGACCACTGCATGGCCGCAGGCCCCTTCCAGTCGTTTCGTCCCAGTATGACCGGATTTTCATGTACGGATCCAATAAGTATTCTGGGGGGAACCACCAGATGGGGGCTGACAATTATTTCTTCGTACCACCCATCCAGCTCCTTTTGTAAACTGGCTTTTACTTCCGCTTGCTCCTTGCTTATATCGTACAACTCATAGGGATCCTTTTCCAGATCAAAGAGTTGAAGCTGATTCACGCTTTCTCCGTGCAAGGTCTGTCCCACCAGTTTGTAGTTGCCTTTGCGGACGGCCATATTGGTGTATCTCTGCGGATAGCCACGCGCCCAGACAAAGAAGAGGGGACGCTCTGCCACCAAAGGATCCGGTCCTGTCAGGGCAGGATAGAGACTAATTCCATCGATGTTTTCCACAGGGCTTACTCCTGCGAACTCAAGCAGGGTGGGCAGCATGTCGATGTGGGCGGATGGTGAGCTTATCAGCCGGTTCCCCTGAAGTTTGCCCTTCCAGTAAAACATGCAGGGAACCCGGATTCCACCCTCCATCACACTCCCTTTGCCACTGTTCAGTCCTGCTGTATAGCGTCTCTGCTGAGGGCCGTTATCGGTCATAAAGACCAGGAGCGTGTTTTCCTCAATCTTCAGCTCCTCCAGAGTCTTCAGCAAAAGGCCCAGGTTATCGTCAATGTTGCTGACCATTCCATATACCTTCCGGGCATCAGCCATATCTTTCCTGCTCATCTCTGAAAGGCGTGCTCCACTTACTTTGAAATCATCGGGATCGTATTCCATCTCGCTGTATTCCTTTTCATAGGATTCAGGCAGTTGAAGCGGGGTATGGGGGGCATTGAATGAGAGGTAGAGAAAAAAGGGATCCTCCCGCTCTCCGTCCTCATGCTCCCTGATAAAGCGGATGGCCTGTTCGGTAAAGATATCCGAGCAGTAGCCTTTTCTGCGAACCTGTTTCCCGTTTTCCCAGAGATAAGGATCGAAATAGGAGCTGTCGCCACGAATGAAATTTGCGTAATCGTCCCCTGGCTGGCCGATGCCACCGCCCTTGTGGGCCAGGGAGTACTGAAATCCCTGGTCCATCGGTCTCATGGGATAGGAGTCCCCCAGGTGCCACTTACCCACCATGCCCGTGTGGTATCCATTTTCAGCAAGGACCTCCGCAATGGTCAGTTCACCAGGAGCCATCATGGCCCCCCCGTTGTAAGTGTCGTATACCCCGGTGCGCAGATGATACCTGCCGGTCATCAAAGAGGACCGGGTGGGGGCACAGACCGGCGACACATAGAAAGGATCTATCCGCGTGCTCTTTTTTGCCAGGGAGTCCAGTACCGGGGTCCTAATAAAAGGATTACCATGAATACCCAGATCCCCATAGCCCTGGTCGTCCGTGATCACCAGGATGATATTGGGAGGCGCGGGCACAGAGCGTTCGCTGGTGGAAACACATGCGGACAGGATCAGCAAAGCCAGGAAAATGTAAATTACTCTCTTCATATGCGTAGGGGTTCGCTTAGATTTTCTTATTTTCAACATGAATCAAAAATACCCCGCTGATGAGCTGCAAATCACTTTTTTCAAACACCTTTTTCCTGCTTCTTTTGCTGCTGATGATCAGCTCCTGTGAAAATAGGCAAAAATCACCCGTTGACAAGCATTTTTCTGCAGATGTGATCATCTACGGTGGAAATTCTTCCGCGGTGATCGCCGCCGTACAGGTTGCCAGAATGGGAAAGGAGGTAATTCTGGTCTCGCCAGATAAGCATCTGGGCGGACTTAGTGCTTCGGGACTGGGATGGACGGATACGGGGAACAAGGCGGTCATCGGGGGACTTGCCCGGGATTTTTATCACCGTCTCTACCTGCATTACCAGCAGGATTCGGCCTGGAAATGGCAGGATAGAAGCGAATACGGGAATAAGGGACAGGGAAATGTGGCCATCGACGGTGAGAACCGGACCATGTGGATCTTCGAGCCTCACGCAGCGGAGCTGGTATTCGATCAGCTTGTGAGTGAATATAAGATTCCAGTATATCGGGAATCCTACCTGGACAGGGAGCGGGGAGTTGAAATGCAGGAGGGTGCCATTGTATCCATCCGGACACTGGATGGAACCCGCTTTAAGGGGAAAGTATTTATAGATGCCACCTATGAAGGTGATTTGATGGCTGCTTCAGGAGTCACTTATACGGTGGGACGGGAATCCACCGATCAGTACGGGGAAGAGTGGAACGGGGTTCAGACAGGGGTGCTGCATCATGGACATCATTTTAAGAGCGATATCAGTCCTTTCGTGATCCCGGGCGACCCCTCCAGTGGGGTCCTGCCCAGGATATCCACGGATGATCCTGGCCAGTACGGTGCAGGGGATCACCGTCTTCAGGCTTACTGTTTCAGGCTGTGTCTCACGGACCACCCGGGAAACAGGGTGGCCATCAGCAGACCCGGGGACTATGATTCCACGCAATACGAATTACTGCGAAGAGTGTTTGAATCGGGGTGGCGGGAGGTATTTCATAAATTTGATCCCATTCCTAACCACAAAACGGACGTGAACAACCATGGTCCTTTCAGCAGTGATAAGCAGATGCTGCTCGTGCAGCAGGTCCATCAACACGCGCAGAGCCACGGCAATGCGATGGCGAGCCTGCTGACGGCTCGCGCAGCGAGCGCGAGACGATCTATCCGGCGGTCGACGCCGAATACGAATCCGTCGAACGATTGCTGAATGATCTGAAATCGCGGCTGAGCGACCCGGAATCGGGCCTGCATCTGCAAGCCGTTGCCGATCGCAGCCTGGCTTATCGAGACGTTTTTGCCCAAGTCGGTGAGTCTCTCGAAACCGGCAATGCAGAAGATGCGCGGTCGATGTTCAACGATCGGGTCAACGGCGCTGACAGCGCTGACTGACGCGGCCGACACGCTGATGGCCCGCAGCAGGTCGGCGATGCAGGAGCGGCAGCGCGAGACCGCAGCCGCACATCCGGCGCTCCGAATGGTTGCTGGTCGCGCTGGCCGTCGCCGCGTGCTCCTGTCCGGTGCTGCTGGCCTGGCGCACCACCGCGAGCGTGGTCCGGCCGTTGCGAACGGGTCGAGGCCGCCGCCCGGCGCATCGCCGCGGGCGACTACGACGCCCGCGTCGCCGTGCGCGGCGGCGACGAACTGGGCCATGTGGCCGCAGGCGATCAACGCCATGGCGGCGGCGGTGGCTGCGCGCGAGGTCGCAGATCGAGTACCTGGCCTTTACCGACCGGCTGACCGACCTGCCCAATCGCAACGGGCTGCGGCAGCTCGCGCGCAAGCTGGCGACCGGCTCGATGCGGCTGATCCTGATGGACGTGGCGCGCCTGCGCACCGTCAACGAGGTGCTGGGCTTCGACACCGGCGACGCCTGCTGGCGCAGGTCGGCGACCGTCTGCGCGAGGCCGTCGCGGCGCAGGGGCCGCAGGGCTCGACGCGGGTGCTGGCGCGCTGACGCGGTGGCGTTTTTGCCGTGTTGTGTGTCGACATGGACCCGGCCGACATGGAGCGCCTGATGGAGCGCATCGACCACGGCGATGTCGGAGCCGCTGGACTGCGACGGCCAGCGCGTCGACGCCGCAGCTGGTGTACGGACTGGCCGACGGGCGCGCGCGATGTCGACGCGCCGGCGTTCGACGCGTGCTGCAGCAGGCCGAACTGGCCGTCGGCGATGCGAAGCAGCGCAAGCAGAGCTGGGCCTGGCACGAGCCGCTGGATGCGCAGGCGCGCGCCGGCCAGCTCAGCCTGTTGTCGAGCCTGCGCAGCGCGGCCGTGTCCGGCGAACTGGAGATGTGGCTGCAGCCCAAGCAATGCCTGCGCAGCGGCCGCGATCGCTGGGCATGGAGGCGCTGGTGCGCTGGCGCCATCCGCAGCGCGGCTTTGTGTCGCCGGCCGAGTTCATCCCGTTCGCCGAGCGCACCGGCCACATCGGTGTCGTGACGCGCGCCATGCTCGACGCGGCCTTGCGCATGCTGGCGGACTGGCGCGGCGATCACATCCGGCACCTGCAGCATCGCGGTCAACGTCAGCGCGCTGGATGTGCAGGACAGCCAGCTTCGCCAGTCGGGTCGCAGCAGATTGGCCGGCTGCATCGGGCGCCGCTGGACGGCTGCGCCTGGAGATCACCGAGAGCAGCCTGATGGAGGACGCCGACCGGGCGATGCCGGTGCTGCTCGCGCTGCGCGAGCTCGGCGTGCAGCTGTCGATCGACGATTTCGGCACCGGTTATTCGTCGCTGGCCTACCTGCAACGGCTGCCGGTGGACGAACTCAAGATCGACCGCAGCTTCGTCGCCAATGCCGACCTGCGACGGCGACGCGCAGGCCCTGTTGCGCACCATCATCGATCTCGGGCACAGCCTGAACATGCAGGTCACGGCCGAAGGCATCGAGCGGACCGAGGAACTCGGCGCTGCTGGCTCGCTCGGCTGCGACCAGTCGCCAGGGCTACCTGATCAGCCGGCCGATGGACGCTGCCGGCGGCCGAGCGCTATGTGCGGTGCCCTGGCGCCGAGCGCGGCGCAGGCGATTCCCGCCTGAGGACCCGGCCCGCGCCGGCTACGACGCCATCGACGGCCGCTGCGCCATCGCCGCGCGCCAGCGCAGCAGGTGCGGGTGCTCGTCGCCGGGCCTGACGCTTGCACCACGCGCGCGAAGTCGACCGCCACCACGGCCGTGATGTCGGCGACGCTGAAGCGGTCGGCGGCGACGAAGTCGCGGCCGGCCAGGCGCGTCGTTCAGCGTCGTCGAAGAACTGCTGCAGCCGGGCCAGCCCGCGCTGCGCCAGTTCCGGGATCTGCGCGTAGTCCACCGGCCCGGTCAGCGCCCGGTTGGCCATCGCCGGCGAGCTGTTGCGCAGCGCCTCGGCGATGGCCAGCAGGCCCTCGAACTCGATGCGCCAGTTCCAGCTGGCGATCTCGGCCTTCTCGTGCGGCGTGCGTGCCGAGCAGCGGCGGCTGCGGGAAAGCGCGCTTCCAGGTAGGCGGTGATGGCGGCGTTGTCGGTCAGCACCGGGCCGTCGTCGGTGCGCAGCGCCGGCACCGTGCACTGCGGGTTGATGCGCGCGGTAGGCGTCGCCCAGCTGCTCGCCGCTGCGCAGGTCGACCTGCACGGTCTCGTGGGCGACGCCCTTCTCGGCCAGCAGGATGCGCGCGCGGCGCGGGCTGGGGGCGGTGGCGCAGTCGTAGAGGGTGATCATCCTGGGTTCTCCTCGCGGCGCACGCCGCGATCCGGCCCCGCAGTCTATGGACTTTGCGCGGCCCGGGCCGCGGGGTCCGGTTTCTTCGGTGGCATCCTCGACGACCGCAGGACCGGCCCGCACCGCGACGCCGCGACCGCCCGACCCGCATCACGCGGCGCGGCCCCGGCACGGGCGGCGCCACGACGCGGCGCCCGACGACCGGCCCGCCCACCTCCAGGAGACGCCCGAATGACCGACTCCCTCCGTACACGCCGCCGAAGGTCTGGAAATGGGACGCCGAAAGCGGCGGCCGCTTCGCGAAGATCAATCGCCCGATCGCCGGCGCCACCCACGAGAAGGAGCTGCCGGTCGGCGAGCACCCGCTCCAGCTCTACTCGCTCGCGACGCCCAACGGCGTGAAGGTCACGGTGCTGCTCGAGGAGCTGCTGGCGCTCGGCAAGCAGGGGCCGAGTACGACGCCTATCTCATCAACATCGACGACGGCGACCAGTTCGGAAGCGGCTTCGTCGCGGCCAATCCCGAACTCCAAGATCCCGGCCCTCGTCGACCACGGCACGTCGCCGCCGACGCGCGTCTTCGAGTCCGGCGCGATCCTCGTCTACCTGGCCGAGAAGTTCGACGCCTTCCTGCCCGACCGAGCCGTCCGCGCGGGCCGAGTGCCTGTCCTGGCTCTTCATGTAGGAGGAGACCGATGCGCATGGCGCCCGGCTGCTTGCGGAGCGCGTGCGCGAAGAGCTCGAGAAGACCGAAGTGTTGACCGAGCTTGGGCCGTTGAAGGTCACCGCGTCCCTCGGGGTCGCCACATTTCCCGATCACGCGTCGACAGCGGCGGACCTCTTCGTGCAAGGCGACAAAGCGCTTTACGAAGCGAAGAACCGCGGGCGCAATCAGGTCTGCACCGCGTAGCCTGGATGGGCAGGACGCGCCTTCAGGGGCGCTTGAGCTCGAGAGTTTCCGGGTCGAGCATCCATTGGAAGCGGCCCTTGCGGCCTTCGATGCTCAACAAGCAGGCCGAGGAGGTCCGGAATGACGGGAACGTGGGAAGTTGGCAGAGCTGCCCAGCGAGCACGCTGACCTTCGGCATGTGGGTCACCATGACGACGAGATCGTCGTCAGCGGCGTGCTCGAGCGGTTCGAGGGCCTGTGCCGTGCTGCCTACCTCGCTCGATAGCGCGGGGTGAACCTCGAGGGGACCGCGGAAGCCGGGGTGGGTTGCTGCCAAGATCTCCGCGGTTTGGACCGCGCGCACCAGCGGGCTCGTGTAGATGCACGAGTAGTCGCAGGTCGAGCCTCGTGAGGGCCTTGCCGACCTTGGTGACCGTCTCGCGACCGATGTCGGTCAGCCAACGATCGTGGTCAGTCGGGGCGGAGCGCGTGTCGACGGCCTCCCCATGTCGCAGCAGCAGAACCCGCATGGGGGAAGCTTGGCACCGCCGGCTAGCGATCGTCTTGCGCGCTGTGTGCCGAGAGCGCGAAAGATTCCTCGGGAGCCAGCACTAGTCGGTGCCGCGCGTAGAACGCGAACCACAGGAGTCCGAGCCCGTACCAAACGGCGGCTCCCACGACCACCTTTTGATAGATCGGGTCGGTGACGAAGAGCGCGACCAAGGTGACCAGCGCGATGAGCAGCGCCACTACGGCGCCGGGCACGCCGAGCGGGCTTCGGTAAGGTCAATCGATGTGCGGTAGCCGAATGCGCAGCAGGATGTACGACAGCATCTGAAGCGCGTAGGCGATGACCGCGCCGAAGACCGCCATGTTGAGTAGGACCGCGCCGACTGGATGCTCGGGGCCGAGCGCGTGAATGCCGTAGCGACCAGGTAGCCGAGCAGAGCGCCGACGAAGAGCGCGACGTGCGGTGTCTGACGGCGCGGGTGCGTGCGCGAGAGCCACCGAGGAAAGTAGCCTGCTCGCGACAGGGAAAAGATCTGCCGGCCGTAGGCAAAGATGATGCTGTGGAAGCTCGCGATGAGTCCGGTCACCGCGACGAGGGCCAGAAGCTTGGCGCCGAGACCCGCGCCGAAGATCGTCTTGAAGCCCTCGAACAGCGGCTCGGCGGAGAGCCCAGCGCTTCGGCGCCCGGTGCGATGCCGGCGTTCAGGAAGAGGGTCAGGAAGGCCGCCACGACGAGGGTCAGCAAGCCGTAGAGCAGGCCGCGCGGTAGATCGCGTGCCGGGGTGTGTGCCTCCTCGCCAGCCAGCGGAAGCTGCTCGATCGCTAGGAAAAACCAGATCGCAAACGGGAGCGCCGACAGGATCCCCGCTGCTCCCCGGGGAAGCCATCGGGTCTGGCCGGGCTCGGGCTCGATGTTGAGCGCCCATTTCATATCGAAGTGAGGAATCGCCGTGACCCAGAACAGGGCGAGCACCCCCAGGGCCAGAGCCGGTGATCAAGACGGTGAAACGAAAAGTGGTCTCGACGCCAGCGACGTTGAGGCCGACGAAGACCGCATAGGCGCCGAGCCACCACAGGGGCTCTACGCTTGCCGGGGTCCCAAAGATCGCTCCGAGGTACCCGCCAATTCCGACGACGATCACGGCCGGCGTGAGGATGTACTCCATGTTCTCGGCAAGGCCGGTGATGTAGGCTCCCCAGGGTCCCATCGCCGACCGCGCGAACGAGTACGCGCCTCCTGTGTGTGGGAGGGCTGCTGTCATTTCGGCGATGCTGAAGCAGAGGCCGGCGTACATCACCGTGATGATGAGCGTGGCGATGAGAAGGCCGCCGAACCCGCCGGCCGCGAGGCCGAAGTTCCAACCGAAGAAATCGCCGGAAATCACGGCCCCGACGCCGAGCGCCCAGAGCGACCACACACCGGCATAGCGCCGCAATCCGCGCTTCTCGAAGTAGTGGTCGGCGACACGAATGTACTCGACCCCCTGACCCTTCTTCTTCATGGCGCGGAGTGTAGCGGTTTGTCGGAACTGGCGATAAGGTTCGGCGCATGTTGCCGATCGATCTTTCAGGGAAGCGGGCGTTCGTCGCCGGCGTGGCCGACGACGGCGGGTTTGGATTTGCGATCGCCAAAGCGCTCGCCATGGCCGGTGCGTCGGTCTGCGTCGGTACCTGGCCGCCTGCCCTCGGGATCTTCGAGGCGCTCTTGCGGCGCGGAAAGCTCGACGCCTCTCTGGCCATGCCCGATGGGAGCAAGTTCGAATTCGAGAAGATCTACCCGCTCGATGCCGAGTACGACTCGCTCGAAGACGCGCCGCCGGAGCTTCGCGAGCAGAAGCGCTATCGCGATCGGGGCGACTTCACCATCGAGGGGGTCGCCCGTCAGCTCCGTGAGGACTTCGGTGATTCGTGCCTCGACATCGTGGTGCACAGCCTTGCCAACGGACCCGAGGTCACCAGGCCGCTGATGCAAACCAGCCGCGGCGGATACCTAGCGGCCCATGGCGCGAGCGCGTACTCGTTCGTCTCGCTCGCACAGCGACTGGAGCCGTTGATGCGCCCACGCGGTGCGCTCTTGGCGCTTTCATACCTGGCGAGCCAGGGCGTCGTCGCCGACTATGGCGGCGGGATGGCCTCCGCGAAGGCCGCGCTCGAAACAGACGCCCGTATGTTGGCCTTCGAGATGGGCCGCCAAGCTGGCCACCGCGTCAACGTGATTTCGGCCGGGCCGTATGCCTCTCGCGCCGCATCGGCGATCGGGTTCATTCACAAGATGATCAAGTACTATGAGATGAATGCTCCACTGGCTGATGCGCTTCAGGCTGAGGAGGTCGGCAATGCGGCGGCCTTCCTTTGCAGCCCCCTCGCGAGCGGCATCACCGGAACGGTTCTCTACGTCGACAAGGGCTTTCACGCGATGGCGGCACCAGCGGACGTTGCGCACGTGGTCGACAGACTGAGCGGCGACTAGGCCGCGACCATGTCGTGCTGTGCGGTCGGCCGGATGCTGCTGGTATCCGGCGCGATATGCAGTGTGGCGACGAGTGCGCGCTCGGTCGTGACGCGATCCTGGAGCCAGGGGTCGAGGGCCCGCATCAGCGCGCGGGCGGAAGGATGGCGCGCAGCCGGGCTGCGGCTCAGGAGCTTGGCGATGAGACGATCCATCTCCTCGTCGACGTGCGGCGACAGGAGGCGCGTGCGAGGCGCATCCTCTCGGATGATCCTGCGGAGAACCGCGGTCACGTCGGAACCGGTAAACGGCAGCTTGGAGGTGAGCGCCTCGAACATGGTGACGCCGATGCCGAAGAGGTCCGCACGCGCGTCGACGAAGGGGTTCCCGCTAGCCTGTTCGGGCGAGGCATAGCTCGGGGTACCGTAGACCCGGCCGCGCTCCCTGGCACGCTCGTCGGCGGGCGCGGTATCCGCCGCGCACACCCCAAAATCGAGAAGGTGAACGTCGAGCTCTCCGTAGCTGCCACGGTTGAGCAGGATGTGCTCGGGCTTGATGTCGCGGTGGACGTAGCCATGCCGATGCACGCTGTGGAGAATCGACGAGAGGCGGGCCACGATGACGGAGATCTGCCGCGTGCCGACCGGCCCGCACCTTCGCAAGTACGAGGAGAGGCTCTCGGAGCGCATGTGCCTCATCACGACGTATGGCGAGCCGTCGTAGAGCATGCCGTGGTCGATGATGGGCACGATGCCGGGATGGAACACACGTCGGGCAACCTCGACTTCGCGGCGCACCCGGCTAATCAGATCGGGATTCCCCGAGTGGGTCGGCCGGAGCATCTTGACGACGACCCGCTCGAGCGTCGCCAAGCGCTCGGCCTCGTACACGATCCCCGTCCCCCCATGCCGATCGCGGTTCCGATACGATAGCGACCATCCAGGAGCTGCCCCCCGAAGCTCCGCCGCTCGTCCGACACCGACATTGATTGGAAGATCAGGCGGCCGGGCCGCTTCCGTCAAAAAAGGTGCAATTGCAGGAGGAGGCCCGGCTGGCGCACCGGGGCACGGCGGAACACGACACCCTGGCGAATCCCAACTGCATCACCGGAGAACGGCTCGCGACGCACGTGCTCGCGAGCGGGACCCGCTCGGCCGTCTCTTTACGTCGATATACGGCTAGCCTCCCCCCCACTCGCTGTGCCGCACATCGCGAGCCGTTCTCCTGTGTAGAAGTCGACGTACGAAGGGGCGTCGTGTGTGACGTGCTTGGAATTAACCCTTTGAAAAAGGGGACTGTCCCCTTTTTCGTAGATGTCTCCGTATGGAGGGGCACGGCGGGGCGCGATGCGGGGACCCAGCGGCGTAGCGAGTGACAATCGGCACGACAGCAACCACCGCCGATTGGGCGCGAGCTCCGAGGGGAGGCTTGCGTGGCCTCAGGCCTCAAGCCCCTCCGGCCACCTTTGCAAGCCGACCCGTCCGCAGGGTTCCCGTGTCGTGTCCCGCCGTGCCCCGGTTCGCTCGCGAGCACGTGCGTCGCGTAGCCGTTCTCCGGTGGTGCAGTTGCCGCTGTCCGCGCCGGATTAACGTGCGGTTCGGAAGCTGTTGATGGTTTCGCGTTCGTCGTAGGCGTAGGTGAAGCGGGTTGCTCGGCGGAATGCGTCGCCGTCTACGACGATGGGGTATTTGAGGTGGTCGATGGCGCCGGGTGGGATGTGGGGAAGGCCCAAGCGGCCGATGCCTAGCTTGAACACCGATGCCGGGACGGCGAGTGGGCGGCGTCCAGCTGCGCGGACGATCGTTGAGAGCGGCACCGGTGATGGGCCTGAAACGTTGAAGATCCCATGTAGCTTGTGGGCGAGCGCGGTGACGATGGCCTCGGCGGCGTCTTGTTCGTGGATGAAGTGGAAGAGCGGGTCGAAGCCCATGATCAGCGGGACGTTGGGGCCGCGCAGGAATGAGGCAAGCGTCCCGTGCTTGCTCGGGCCGAGCGTGTAGACGATCCGCAGGACGGCTGTCGTGATCTCCGGGTAGCGCCACAGCGACGAGGCGGCGTACAGGTCCGCGGCGACCAGGTCGGCGAGCTCCGGGAAGGTGTGGGCGGACATCGGAGGCTCGTCCTCCGTGTGATAAAGCGGGGAGTCCGCGGCCGCGCCGTAGAAAGTGTGGCGCCCAACAAAAACCGCCTGTTTCACCCCGTAGCTCTGGCAATGATGGATGAACGCGCGAGTGCCATAGAGGTTCACACGCATCCGGTCGGGGCTCTTGTGCACCAGGTGGGTCACCGTCGCCATGTGGATGGCGGCGTCGGGCCGGTGGGTCCGGAACGCCTCTTCAGCGGGCCGCTTGCGGATGTCGGCCTGGAAGAGCTCGATCGCTTCGGGCGCCTCGGGCCAGGGCCGGCGATCGATTCCGATCACCTCGTACCCGTGTTGGAGAAGTTTCAGCGCGGTCAAACGCCCGAGCATCCCGCTGATACCTGTCACCAAGACTTTCATTACAGCACCAGATCTTCTTCGGAGATCTCCTTCTCCCTGAGCTGGCGTCCTTGTCGAATCAAGTCGCGAATCCGTTCTTTCACCTGATCGACCATTTCGCACACCACTTCGTCACGTTCGTGACCTGTGCCTTCGAAGTACATCGGCTTGCCATAGAGCAGCTGAAACCTCGTTGGCTTGGGCACGAGCAGGATCCACTTCGTCACTGGCACGTACGGCACGCCGAGCAGGCGTCCGAGCCCCTTGAGGTTGGCGATCGTCGGTAGCGCGTCGCCCCCGCCGACGAAGCCGAAGGGCACGATCGGGCTCTTGGTTTCGAGCGCCAAGCGCATGAAGCCAGTCCCGAAGCCGACCAGCGAATCCGCGTCTTTTGCGAGCTTTGCCGTGCCTCGGGCGCCTTCTGGGAAAGCAAGGACGAGCCGCTCGGCGTTCAACAAGCGTCTGGCCTGATCCGGGTTCCCCGTGAACTGACCCATGCGGCTCATGATCTGCGAAACGCCTGGGAACTCGTGAATGAACTTGTCGATCATTCCGTGGGGGAGCCGTGGCGGCTCGGCGTCGAGCAACATCGACCCCATGACCATCATACCGTCGATCGCGACCCCGCCCGAGTGGTTGCCGACGAGGAGGCCCCGTCCCTCCGACGGCACGTGCTCGAGCCCGTACACGTGGACCTTGAAGTAGAATCGATAAATCCAGGCAAACGCGGAGACGAAACGGGTCAAATCGTTCTTGTCGATCCCGTAGGGGTCGATCCCGAATTTGTTGAACTCGAGGTCGATCGCCTCGATGCGGGCTGCGATTTCTGGATCGATGGGGAGTAGGTTATCGAGCAAGATGGCCTCGGCTGGTCCGGCGATCTCTATGTTGTCGCGGCCAAGAACGCAATCTCACTCCGCGTCGGACTTGCGGATTCCGAGTGCTCGCATCTTTTTGTAGAGGTGGCTGCGCTCGAGGCCGAGGTCAGCGGCGGTCTTGGTCACGTGGCCCGTCCCGAAACTCGAGGGCGCGCGTGATCAGGTCCCGCTCGACGGCTTCGACCATCTCTCGAAGTGGTGTTTCCGGCCGAAAATAGCTGCGCCGGACGCCCCGCCCGAGCGCGATCGGCAGCAGTGCTCGAGCCTGGGCTTCGGTGATGGTCTCATCCGGGGTCAGGATCACGAGGCGTTCGACCAGGTTCCGCAGCTCGCGCACGTTGCCCGGGTATCGATACGCTTCCAACACCCCCATGGCCTCCGGAGGTGATCTTCTTGCCGGGGCGGTCATGCATCTCGCACGCCAGCGAGAGGAAGTGCTCGGCCAGCATCCGGACGTCCTCGATGCGCTCCCGCAGCGGAGGGACCCTCAGCGGCACCACGTTGAGCCGATCGCAGAGGTCCGCCCGAAATCTCCCGGCTTCGATCTCCGCTTCGAGCGACTTGTTCGTCGCCGCCACGACCCGCACGTCGACCTTGACGGTCGAGCCTGCACCGACGCGCTCGACCTCCCCCTCCTGCAGCACGCGCAAGAGCTTCGCCTGCATCTGCGGCGGCATGTCGCCGACCTCATCGAGGAAGAGAGTACCGCCGTGAGCTCTTTCGAACTTCCCCCGGCGCTGCTTGGTCGCTCCCGTGAACGCGCCGGCCTCGTGTCCGAACAGCTCGCTCTCGATGAGGCCCTCGGGAACCGCCGCGCAGTTGAGCTTCTCGAGCGGCCCCTTGGCGCGGGCCGAGCCGGCGTGAATCGCCGCCGCGACCAGCTCCTTGCCCGTGCCTCGCTCTCCCAGGATCAACACCTGCGCATTCGAACGCGCTGCCAGCTCGATCTGCTCGCGCAGCCGGTCCATGCGAGGGCTCTGCCCGAGCAAGGCTTCGCTCGCTCCGTACCGGCGTCGAAGCTCCCGGTTCTCTTGCTGAAGCTCGCGAAGCTCCAGGCTCCGCTTCAACGAAAGCACTAGCCGGTCGCTGCCGATCGGTTTCTCGATGAAGTCGTCGGCTCCGCGCCTGGTGGCCTCCATCGCCACTTCGATCGTCGCGTGCCCGCTCATCATGATCACGGGTGTCGTGATGTCCTGCTTTCGCAACTCATCGAGCATCGCCAGCCCGTCAATCCCCGGGAGCTGCACATCGAGCAGGATCGCGTCGAAGGTCTGCTTGGCGAGCTTGTCGAGTGCGATCTCGGCGCTGCCGGCGACCTCGACGTCGTAGCCTTCTAGGCCGAGCGCACGCGAAACGGACGTCAGGATGTTTCGCTCGTCGTCGACGACGAGGATCGTCGCGGCCGCCATATCGCTACGCTAGCACACGCTGCTCAGGCGCCGGATTTGCCCGACCGCTTTTTGAGGGGAATCGACCGGACGTAGGTATCGGACGCCCGCTGATTGGCCTGCAGCCAGGGCGTGAGATCCTCAGGCGACTCGGGGCGCGCGTAGAGATAGCCCTGTGCCACGTCGCAGCCATGCTCCCGCATATACTCGAGCTGCGCTTCGGTTTCGACGCCCTCGGCGATCACCTCGAGCCCCAGGTTTTGCCCCAGACCGATGATCATCTTGGAGATCGGACCGCCACGGTCGTTCGACTCGACGCTCTGAACGAAGTTCTTGTCGATCTTCAAGGCGCTGAGCGGGAACTCGTGCAGATAGGTGAGAGAGGAATAGCCGGTGCCGAAGTCGTCGATTGCGATGCGAACCCCGACGTCGCGGATCTCGCGAAGGAGCGCGCTCGCCTGTGCCGGGTCGGACATCAGACAGCTCTCGGTGAGCTCGAGCTCCAGGAGCTCCGGTGGGAGCCTCGTCTCCTTGAGTGCGCTCCGGATCTTGTCGATCAGCATCGGGTCCTCGAACTGTTGCGCAGACACGTTCACGGCGATCCGCATCGGTGCGAAACGCATGGCCTGCCACCTGCGGATCTGCTCGCAGGCAGTCTGCAAGACCCACTCTCCAACCTGGTTGATGAGTCCGAACTCTTCGAGACCCGCGATGAAGTGATACGGCGTGAGAAGACCCCGGGTCGGGCTCATCCATCGTAAGAGCGCCTCGACCCCGATCACCGTTCCGGTCCGAAGACAGAGCTGTGGCTGGTAGACGAGCTCGAATTCGTTCCTTTCGACCGCGCGTCGCAGGGCCCATTCGAGCGCATGTCGTGACTGCGCCTCTTCCTGCATGGCGTCCGCAAAGAACTGGTACCGGCCGCGGCCTGATGACTTGGCCTGGTACATCGCGAGGTCGGCCGCACGCAGGAGCTCGGACAGATCATTCCCGTTTTCCGGGTACATGGCGATGCCAACGCTGATGGAGCTGTTGACCTCGCGCCCGCCGATCTGCGTGACCTCGCCCAGACTGGCGATGATTCGCTCGATGACCGGCAGAACTTCCTTGGCCTCGCTCACGCCTTCGAGCACCACCGCGAACTCGTCGCCTCCGAGTCGAGCCACGGTGTCCTGGTCACGAACGCTCGCCCGGATTCTCCGTGCCGCCTCGACCAGCAGCTTGTCGCCGATCTCGTGGCCGAGCATGTCGTTGATCTCTTTGAAGCGATCCATGTCGAGGATCAGCGTCGCGACCCCGGAACCGCTCCGCATCGCGCGAGCGATCGCATGATCGACGCGCTCGCGAAGCAGCGTCCGGTTCGGAAGTGAGGTGAGCTGGTCGAAGTGCGCCAGGCGCACGAGCTCTAGCTCGGTGCGTTTTCGCTCGACCGCATAGCGAATCACACGGTGCAGGTTCGCGCCGTCGATGTGGCCCTTGACCAGATAGTCCTGTGCGCCTGCCTTGACCGAGCGAAGCGAGATCGCCTCATCCTCCCAGGCACTCACGATGACCAGCGGGATGTCCGGATAAGAGGTCTGCAGGCTTGCAACCGTCTGCGTCCCCCGCGAGTCCGGTAGATTCAGGTCGGCAAGAATGACATCGGGGACGAGGTCCTCGGCCGACAACACGGCGTCGTTCAGGGTGCGGACGTGCGTGACCCGGTAGTACGAGGATGTCACCCGCCGCAGGAGCCTGCGGATCAACTGCGCGTCGATCAGGCTGTCCTCCACCAGAAGGACGTCCCGGAACTCGCGCTCTTCGTCGTCTTCGCGCTTATCGAGCAACCGTCACCACCATCAAGAAATACCGTTCACAGCGCCTTATTACAGTGCTATGGTTTTAGAGGGGCGTCAAGGCTGATCCCAGTCCCTTGTATGACCGTGCTGCTTGGCAAGACACAAATATCGGCAATTTCCGGAACGAGGCGGATTCGCGTCCTGATCGCCTCGGGCAATCCGGAGCGAATCATGCTCGTCCGCGAGAGCCTTCATGCATGGCCCGAAGCCGTGGTCTGCCGCGTGGCGGTGAACCGCGAAGACGCGATCAATCACTTCGAAAGTCATGCGCCGCACGTCGTTTGCTGGGACACCAGCCTCGGGGCGGAGCTCCCGGCCATCGCGCGCGGGATCTGCACGCTCCTACTCAGAGACGAGTCGTGCACGCTGCCCGAGGAACGTCCCTGGGAGATGGCGCTTCCGGACGCGTACGTCACCGGCCTGCAGCAATCGATCAATCGGGAGTACGAGTTGCGCCGTCTCTTGGTGCAGCTGCGAGACGCACACGGTAGCGAGACCCATAGCCGTCTGCTGCTCACGCGAGCGACCGATGGCATTGTCGTCGTCGATGCCGCTCATCGTGTGCTGTTCATCAACCCTGCGGCGTGCGCCTTGCTCAGCGTCGAGTGCGAAGGCCTCATCGGAGAGCCATTCGAGCATCCAATCCCCGAAGAGGCCAAGCCAGCGAGCTATCACGTGCAGCTCCCCGACGGTCTCGTGTCCCCGCTCACCGCCACCTCGATGGTTTCGATTTGGGATGGTCAGGAAGCCACGATCATTCAGCTGCAGCCGACCCTGCGACCAAGCATCGCGCCGAGCATCCCGCCGAGCATTCCCCCGAACATGCTGGGACCCCGCGTGTCGGAGGACCGGCTTCGCACAGTTGGGCGCCTCGCTGCAGGACTGGCCCACGAAGTGAACAACCCGCTCACCTTCGTCCTCGCGAACCTGGAAAGCCTGCGCGAATCACACCAGACGATTCGTCGTTTCATCCGGACGTTGCGGGTCAGATCTGGCCACGAAGGAAGCGATCACGCCGCAGTCGTTCGAGCGAATCATGGCCGACACAAGCCTGC
>CAWBWE010000007.1:0-113842 GCA_963792395.1 uncultured Bacteroidales bacterium | reverse complement strand
ATCAAAGCCTGTCCCGATGTAAACATTCTGGAACTTGTCCTCAGCAAAAGAGAGTGGATGGTAATCTTCCACAAATCCCTCCTCCGTTCCAAAGGCAGTCACCTCATTTCCGTGAATGTTTAACAGATTGCCATGTGCCCCCAACCAGATTCTACCCTTAGAATCATGATACACAGCCTGAATGGAATTTGCCGGCAGTCCAAAATCCAGGTCGTATATCTCAAATATGGCCCGGCCATACTTGGACACCCCTCCCCAGGTGGCGATCCATATACTTCCAAACCGGTCTTCATAAATGGTATTCACAGTGTTGTTAATCAGGTTATTGTCGGTATTTAAATGTTTCAGGTAAGTATCATCAAGCATATATATCCCATTGTCAAATCCGGCGATCCATATCCGTCCTCGGCTATCTTCCATTAGTTCTTTCGCAACAGGATCTGAAATTCCTTCGGTCTCCAGGTGATGAAAGCTGCCATTTTCATAAATGAACAGACCTTCCCTGTAGGTTCCGCACCAGATTTTTCCCTGGCTGTCCCTGAGCATACTGAGTACGATTTCATCTCCGAGTCCCTCTTCAACACCCAGCCAGTACTCTATTTCCCCCTTTCTCACCAGGATCCCGGATCCCTGGGTGGCATACCAGATTTCTCCCGGACTTACCTCCATAATATCACGCACGATCTCCTGCTGAGGCAGTTTCTTGTAAGTATATGGATCCTCAAAAATGGTAATCCCTGGATTGAAATAAGTGGCCAGATGAATTCTCCCGCCGGAGTCCACAAAGGCATCCTGCACATTGTTGTCGGTCAGCGCGTCTTCTTTGGAGTAGCATAGAATCGTATCCGGAGTGATCACGGATATCCCATAGGCGGTCCACATCCAGATGTTGCCATCCGGGTCCTCGATCATGCCTTCCACCCGTTCATCGATCAACCCATCTTCACTTCGAATCTGTTCAAAACTCTCTCCATCATAGATCCCGATCCCCCCCTGGGTTCCAAACCAGATCCTCCCGCTTTGATCCACCAGCATACAGTTGACTTGATCGTCGGGCAATCCATTGGACAGATTAAAATGTTCGAAGGTGTAGCCATCATAGCGGGCTACTCCCACCTGGGTGGCAAACCAGATATATCCCTCGGGATCCTGGGCAATATCACTTACAGTGTTCTGAGGCAACCCGGTCTTCAGGGTATGGTTCTCCAGTGCAACCTTCTGAGCCTCCATCATAAAGCAGCTCAGCCCCAGGTATAGGGTAAAAGCGAATCTTTTTCTAACTTGCATCGCCAATCCTATTCAAAAAATTTATGAAAAAATATCTGTTGCTTCTCCTTTATTTATCATTATTAACCGGCTGTATAAATCCGGAAGGAAGATCCTGGATCATACCGGTTAACATCGATCCCTCGGATCTAGAGTATACGCCAGACAGATGGAAAGTTTCGAGGAAGACGACAGCTTTTAACAGACTCCCTTGGCTCAGCTTATGTGATCCTAAAATCCACCGATCAGGGCAGTTACAACCGGCATGAATTCAGGCCCAACAATTACTTCTACTACCTGACAGGTTATGCTGCACCTGGATCTATGCCATCCTGAGTCCCAAGCCAGATCCATCCTACACCCTTTCTCTGCCTCCCCAAGTATGCGATCCATGATATACGATGGCGCTGACCTACCCAGAGGAGATTCAGAGCTATACCGTCCCGACAGAGTGCTCTCTTACAGGGAGATGAGAGATGATTGACAGATTGTAAGAGTAGTCCGCATATATACCTGGATACAGATCGAACCTTCCTGGCCGATCTGCACAAATGGCGGGGATCAGGGATCCCTGCAATTCAGGCATGTGGGAGAGCTGGTGGATGAAATGCGTGTCATTAAAGATTCCGTTGAAGTGGAACGTCTACAAAAGGCCTGCAATATTACCGCCAGAGCCCTTACCAATGTGATGAAAGAGTGCAGGCCGGACAGGTATGAATTTGAGATGGAAGCAGTGATTGAAGGAACTTTCCTGGAATATGGATCGGCCATGCCCGGATTCTCTTCCATTGTGGGATCGGGTCCCAACAGCACCATCCTGCACTATGAACCAAATACCCGGAAGATGGAGGACGGGGACCTGCTGCTGATGGATATCGGGGCCGAGTACGGCTACTATACTGCCGATATTACCCGAACCATTCCCGTAAACGGGAAGTTTACCACAGAGCAACGCGCCATTTACCAGCTGGTACTGGACGCCCAGCTGGCCGCCATTGAACAGATGAAACCCGGATCTAATTTCATGGACGGTCATATGGCTGCCAAGGAGATCCTTGTAAACGGGCTTAGCGAACTGGGACTGATCACCGATCCCGGCTCTCCCTGGCAGATTAAGTTTTACATCCTCTACCCCTCTTCTCACTACCTGGGATTGGATGTGCACGATGTGGGAGAAATGGAAGGAAGCTTCTCCCGGTTCATGGACCAGACTCCCCAGGAATCCATGGAAAGCCGTGAAGCTGGAGCCGGGAATGGTCCTGACCATCGAACCCGGACTCTATTTCCGGGAAAAGGGGCTCGAGCAGCTGCACGAGATCTTTCAGGCAGAAGCGGACAGCATGGAGATAGACCAGTTCATTAAAGCAGTACGGCCGGTCTATGAACAATATATGAATATCGGGGTCCGTATTGAGGACGATATCCTGATCACCACCGCCGGCAACATTAACCTGTCCAGGTATGCCCCAAAGGAGATAGAAGATATTGAACAAATAATGAGATAAGATTAAAACAGAAAAAGATGAGTAAAGCAGCAATCCATACGGAAAAAGGAGTGATGAATGTAGAGTTTTATGACCAGGATGCCCCCGGCACCGTTGAGAACTTCATCAAATTATCCAAAGAGGGATTTTATGATGGACTTACCTTCCACCGGGTGATCCCCGATTTTGTAATCCAGGGCGGTTGTCCCGACGGAAACGGCATGGGCGGACCCGGCTACAACATCAAGTGTGAGCTGGAAGGCGGGAACCAGCACCACGACCGGGGAGTACTCTCTTATGGCTCATGCAGGAAGGGATACCGGAGGCTCACAATTCTTCATCTGCCATTCGCGCAACAACACCTCCCACCTGGACCGCATGCATACCTGCTTCGGCAAAGTTACCGAAGGCCTCGAGGTGATCGACGCCATTCGCGAGGGCGACAAAATCGAAAAAATCGTCGTTGAAGACTAAAAGGGCAATTACAGTATAGGATCAATTGGGCTCAGGTTTTATCACCATTAGTTAGGACACACTCAAATATTGAATACATTTACTTAACTCATTCAAGGGTTTAACTAATGTGAGTGATAACTATGAAGAATAGCCAGGAACCGAAAACATTCGGAACTTTTGGAGGTGTATTTACACCTACCCTGCTGACAATTCTTGGGGTAATTATGTACCTCAGATTAGGTTGGGTTGTTGGAAACGCAGGGCTTCTGGGTGCATGGATCATCATTATCCTTTCCTTTTTGATTACCCTGGCCACTGCCCTGTCCATGTCCTCGATTACCACGAATATCAGAATCGGGGCCGGTGGCGCATATGCCATCATATCTCAATCGCTCGGCTTAGAAATAGGCGGCAGCCTTGGAATTCCGCGATATGTGTCTCAAGGGCTGGCAGTAACCATGTATATCTTTGGGTTCAGGGAGGGCTGGCTTTTTATATTTCCGGATCATCCCCCGTTCATCGTCGATCTGGTTGTATTCGCTATCATTTATGGGATTGCCTATAAAAGTGCAGACCTTGCTATAAAGACACAGTATTTTATCATGGTCATCATTTTTGCCTCAATTGTAGCGATTGTAATGGCAGCACATTATGGCTCAATGACACAGGCAACGTCAGAAGTACTAAAACTGGGTGATTTTCCCGGATCTGTTGAAAATGGTTTTTCAGGATCCAGTTTCTGGATAGTGTTTGCGGTGTTTTTCCCAGCAGCAACCGGGATCATGGCCGGAGCAAATATGTCTGGTGAGTTGAAAGATCCACGTAAAAGCATTCCCGTTGGGACTTTATGGGCCATCGGTGTAAGTTTCGTGGTTTATATGGCGCTTGCCTATTGGGTGGCCAGGTCGGCAAGCGTGGAAGAGCTGCTCAATAATTACAATATTATGATCGACAAGTCGTTCTTTCCACCCCTGGTAATTGCAGGAGTTTTGGGTGCGACATTTTCATCGGCACTGGCTTCTATGGTAGGCTCATCAAGAATTTTATTTGCCATGGGCAAACATGGTGTATTACCAGGCAGCAAATGGCTGGAGTATACAAACAAGTCGGGCCAGCCTAGAAATTCAATGTTGGTCACAGGTGTGATGGTTTTTCTGGCGATGCTTCTTCGGGATCTGAACGCCATTGCACCCCTGGTTACTCTATTCTTCCTGATTACATATGCCATGATCAACGTAGTGGTTATTATAGAGCAAAACCTAGGTCTGATCAGTTTCAGACCGCTTTTTGTCGTTCCCCGGTGGATTCCATGGATTGGACTCATCACCTCTCTTCTTGCCATGTTTATTATCAACCCGATCTTAAGCCTGATATCTGTCGCAGTGGTTTTTGTGGTTTATGGAATACTATCCAAGCGGAAATTGATCACTCCTTTTGAAGATGTGAGAAGCGGACTATTTGTGTCATTTGCAGAATGGGCTGCAAAACATACCTCAATGATATCCCATCGTCAGGAAAGAGCATGGAAACCAAACCTCCTGATTCCAGTAAGCGATCCACATTCTATTAAAGGAGTATTTTCCTTTCTAAAGAATGTGGCCTATCCTAAAGGTTCCATCAAATTACTGGGCATCGGCTCCAAAGAAACCAGTGGAAGCCTTACGCAGAAAATTAATGCCTTAAGCCAGTCTTTTCAGAAAAGCGGAGTTTTTTCGTCATGGGCTGTGATCACGACTGAGAATTTTGCCGAAGGAGTCAATTTTGCCAACCAGGCTTACAGGGGATCCTTTTTTAAACCGAATATTGTTTTCCTGAATATGCTTGACCGGGAATCTTACGAAGCTGATTTTCATAAGATAATTCTTGAAACTGCCCGGCTACAGCTAGGCGTGATGGTGTATTTTCAACATCAAAAATCGGGACTTGGACAACGACAGTACATTAATGTCTGGATAAGAAACCGGGCACCTAACTGGCAAATATCCTGGGATATTGGAAACCTGGACCTGTCGATCCTGGTGGCATATAAACTAAAAAAGAATTGGTCGGCCACCATTCGTTTGGTGACAGTGATCGACAATCAGGGACAGGAAACGGAAGCCAGAAAATTCATGGATGATTTGATTGACCAGGCGCGGCTACCAAGAACGGAAACGGTTATACATGTAGGTAATTTCAATGAGTTTATCCTGGATGCTCCCAATGCCGATCTGAATATATTCGGGCTGGTTCCCAATCCCGATTTCAGATTTATGGAAAAAATGGTGGATAGCACACAGACTACCTGCTTGTTTATCAGAGATTCAGGGATGGAAAATATACTGGCCTAACTGGAATTCCTGGAATACGTGGAGTTGAAGAGAATTCAGCTAATACTTCCCCTATATGTTTATTAATCTGTTTTAAAGAACTAATACCAACAATATTTGTTTCTTATGGGTAACACTAAGCTTATCAAAAAATGATGATTCGCATAATGTTCTCCTGTTCGTCTTATGGATGCTGTTGGATGGCAATTAAAACAACCAAGTAATAATCGTGTCCAAAAAGAACGGGGACCTCCAAATTCATAAAAATAGAACTATGAAAACAAATCGAATGGGGTATTTCTTATCCGCTCTTTTGCTTGTATTATGTATTGATTTAAGCGGTCAAAAATTAATACAACAAACTGATTCTATACCTATTGTGAAAGTCAAATCACTCAGGAGCAAATACATTGTCGGTCATCCCGGACTTAAAGAAATTTCTTTTGTAAGCTCTACTCCAAAGGCGGTCACCGAGTTGCCAAAAAAATTCTGGGGAAACCTGGCTGGAAATGCTATTACTTTGTTATCTGGTTTTGGTACCGGTTCATCGGAAGAGACCATATGGGTTACTGAACATGAATTAGTGGCCACTGATCCTGAGTTATCATGGAACATACCCCTATATTTTCCCGGCACATTTTCAAAGGAAAGGGACCGTGTCAAAAATGAAGATGGAAGTTTAAGTATTGAGACCAGGAAAGGAATTTTTATTGATTGGGTCCATGGGGCTGATGGCTTAATTTTAGAAAAAAAAGATACCATTGGAGGCTTTTCTCTGGAAACCAATATACTCAACGATGACTTCAGTAATAACTGGATAAATAAAATCAGTAACGACGGAAAATGGGTAGATTCTAAATTGAAAAAATACAGACAGGGAGAAATGAATTATCATTTCAAGATGGAAGGAAAAATTCGTGACAATGAATTTTGTATCATTAATCATGGTAACCTTTACAGATCATTGATACTTATCAATGGTTCTCCTGTGGCTATTTATCAAAGCGAGCCGGATTTCATAATATTAAGTAAGAAGGATAAATTAAACCCCTATTTATTAATGGATATAAATGTAGACGAAACTATGAAAACCGATTTGCACAGATTAGCTTTTTTAAGCAATATAATCGCTAAGGCTATCAGAACCGATTTTTACGAACTGTAGGCAAACACTAACAAGTATTATTCCTCCATTAAAATGAAAAACCTGCATCCATTCATTGTTCTTTCCCTTATTGGAATTGTTATGATGCAATCCTGTTGTGATACTTGTGATTTACAATTTGAAAATAATGAGCTTAACTGGCTTCCTTACGAGGACAATCAGCAAATTATTTTTAGTGAAAGCATGGGCGGGGAAACCATTGTATTTATAAACGAAAATACTAAAATCCAAGAACAGGATAAAGACTGTGAGAGTATTAGGGAAAGAATCTGTTACCTAACGGCCACTCAATTATTGGAACCCAACGAACCTGATTTTGGCAGTAATTTAAGCTTAGATATTACAAAATTTAAAGATGGTGCTTTACTACTTAGTATTCAGTTTATTGTCAGCGAGAATCATCATGATTATATCGGATTAACAAGTTCTTCCTACAATTTAGAAGAAGACCTGATACCAGAATTGGATTCTCTACTTGTTGGAAATTTGGTTTTTTATAAGGTATACAAGTTTGTTGGAATTGATGACCCACTTATACCTGATGAATTAAACAGCATTGAGGAATTTTATTACACAAAAAACGATGGCCTTGTCCGATTTATTACAAAGGATAATAAAACATGGAATATTACTGAATAGTCTTTTCTAAATACTAATTTATTAATGCCGTTGCTCCAGAACAGAGACCACCTTTTTGATATCCTTTCCCTTGGCTGATAGGAGCACCAAAAGGTGATATAGCAGGTCGGCTGCCTCATTCAGGAAAAGTTCGTCGTTGCTGTCCTTGGACTCAATAATCAGTTCCACGGCCTCCTCTCCCACCTTCTGTGCGATTCTGTTGATCCCGTCGCGAAACAGGGAGGTAGTATAGGACCCGGCAGGCATCTCCTGTTTGCGGGTATGGATCAATTGCTGCAGTTCAGCTATAAACTCTATTCCATCCGCCTTCTGGGAAGAAGTGTTTTCTTCATTAAAACAGGTATCACTGCCGGTATGGCAGACCGGTCCGACCGGATTCGCCTTTATCAGCAGTGTATCGCGGTCACAATCCTCCAGGATCTCTACCACATGGAGGAAGTTACCACTCTCCTCTCCTTTGGTCCACAGTCGATTCTTCGTGCGGCTGAAAAAGGTAACCTTCCCCTCCTGCCTGGTCTTTTCCAGGGCTTCGGAGTTCATGAAGCCAAGCATCAGAACCGTGTTTGTGTTGGCATCCTGGATTATGGCCGGGATCAAACCATTGAGTTTTTTAAAATCCATATTATCTGATTATTATATTATTCTTCCTTAAGTACTTCTTCAATTCAGGAACCGGGATTTCATTGTAGTGGAAAATGGAGGCTGCCAGGGCGGCATCGGCCTTTCCCTGCTGGAAAACCTCCACAAAATGTTCCTTTTTCCCTGCTCCACCTGAGGCGATCACCGGGATGCTCAACTGTCCGGAAAGTTCACTCAGGGCCTCGCAGGCAAAACCCTTCTTGGTGCCATCGTGGTTCATGGAGGTGAAGAGAATCTCCCCGGCACCCCGCTCCTGAGCCTCCCTGGCCCAGCTAAACAAGCTCTTTGCCGGTGGGAATCCTGCCCCCGTTAACAAAGACAGTCCAACGATCCTTCTTCCACTGGGCATCGATGGCCACCACCACGAACTGGTTTCCGAAGCCCGTGGCTATCCGGTCCATCAGTCCGGGATCCCTCACGGCCGAGGAGTTGATGGAGACTTTGTCGGCACCTGCCGATAGCAAGAGCTCCGCATCCTCCACACGGTCGATGCCGCCCCCCACCGTAAAGGGGATATTCAGATGTTCCGAAATACGCCTGACCAGATCGGCAAACAGTTTTCGTCCTTCATGGGTGGCCGTAATATCCAGGTATACCAGTTCATCGGCCCCATCACGTGCATATTTGGCTCCCAGTTCCACAGGATCACCCACATCCACCACATTTTCGAAGTTGATCCCTTTCACCGTCTTGCCGTTCCGGATATCCAGACAGGGTATGATCCTTTTTGCCAGCATTTCATCTATGATTTAGAATATAGGTTTCCAGGGTTTTTAGTGAAATTTTCCCCTCGTAAATGGCCTTCCCCACGATAACCCCATCGATCCCGGCTTCATCCAGAAGCTCAACGTCCTCCATCCTGCTGATGCCACCGCTGGCCACCAAATACAGTGCTTTATCTCTGCTTTAAGCGACTTATAGGTCTCCAGCGAAGGTCCCTTCAGCATCCCGTCCTTCTCAATATCGGTACAAATGGCCATTTTTATACCTTCGGCTCTGTAATCCGCGATAACTCCTCCAGGTCCAGTTCGGTGGCTTCGTTCCAACCTGAAACCGCCATCTTTCCCTCCCTGAAATCGGCACCCAGGATGATCCGGTCCGCCCCATAGTGATTCAGCCATCCCAGGAAGAGATCCCGCTCCTTGACCGCCACACTGCCCCCGGTGACCATACGGGCTCCTGATTCGAAGACGATTTGCAGATCCCTGTCACTTCGATCCCCCACCCGCATCAATCACCAGGGAGGTCCGTGAGGCGATCTGTTCCAGGATCCGGTAATTAACCACCTTTTTCTTCCTGGCTCCATCCAGGTCGACCAGGTGCAGTCTGCTGATCCCGTGATCCTCGAAGAGCCGGGCCATTTCAAAGGGATCCCCATATTCCTTTTTCCGGGAATAATCCCCTTTCGTGAGCCGGACACATTTTCCGTCAATGATGTCAATGGCAGGAATAATCTCAATCATAGCTTCAAAAATTGTCTCAGGATCAACTCCCCCGGATCTCCACTCTTCTCCGGGTGGAACTGGGTGGCATAATAGTTGTCTTTCTGCATGGCTGCACTAAAGGGCAGCATGTAGGTGGCCTCGGCGGCGGTATTCTCCCCCACAGGAACATAGTAGGAATGCACGAAGTAGACGTAAGATCCTTCCAGCTCTTTGGGAATAATCTTCCCCTGTACCTTCTCCAGGCTGTTCCAGCCCATATGCGGCACTTTAAGTCCGCCGGAGGGAAATCGTTTGACCGGCTCATCAAAGATGCCTATACAGGCCGTATCGCCCTCTTCCGACCAGCTGCACATCAGCTGCTGCCCCAGGCATATTCCCAGGACCGGACAGCTAAGTTCCTTCAGTAACTTATCCAGCTCCCGCTCTTTCAGGTACTCCATGGTGCCGGCGGCCTCTCCCACCCCGGGAAAGATCACCCGGTCGGCTGAAAGGATAAACTCAGGATCGTCCGTAATCACTGCTTCCACTCCCACTCTGCGGAGGGCATGATCCACCGACCGGATATTCCCTGCATTGTATTTAATGATCGCAACCTTCATCCTTTAATACGATCTAAAGTTTCCCCTTGGTACTTGGCAGTCGTTTACTGTCCGGATCCAGGCTCACCGCTTTTCCAAGGGCCCGTGCAAAGGCCTTGAACAGCCCTTCAATTTTATGGTGCTCATTCCTGCCCTTCACCTCCATATTCAGGTTGCACAAGGCTGCATCGGAGAAACTTTTGAAAAAATGATAGAACATTTCCGTCGGCATATCCCCAATCTTCTCCCGCTTGAAATCCGCCTTCCACTCGATCCATGGCCTTCCTCCAAAATCAATGGCCACGGTTGCCAGGGAATCGTCCATGGGCAATACAAACGCGTAGCGTTCGATGCCCCGCTTATCTCCCAGAGCCTTTAAAACGGCCTGGCCCAGAACAATGGCAGTATCCTCAATGGTATGATGCTCATCCACATGCAGATCCCCCTGCACCTCTATCTCCAGATCCAGGCCCCCGTGCCTGCCAATCTGATCCAGCATGTGATCGAAGAATCCAAGCCCGGTGGAAATGACCGTATGTCCCTCTCCATCCAGGGAAAGCCTCACCGTGATCTCTGTTTCATTGGTTTTACGCTGCACCACCGCACTTCGCTGCCTGGTTCGGATATAGTGATAAATCTCATCCCATTCCCGGCAGACCAGGGATACCTGTCCGGCCAGCCCGCCAGATTCCAGCTCACTTTCCTTCGCTTCCCCGCTCAGGAAAATCCCCCGGGCCCCCAGGTTTTTTGCAAGCTCCATATCGCTAAGTCGGTCTCCGATCACAAAAGAGTTCTCCAGGTCGTATCCTCCCTGCATATAAGTCTTAAGCATTCCGGTCCGGGGTTTCCGGTTTGGTGAGTTATCCTCCGGCAGAGAGGGATCAATATGTACTGCATCAAACTCCACCCCTTCGTTCCGGAAGGCTTCCAGAAACTTATTATGGGGAGCCCAAAAATCTGCCTCCGGAAAAGCGTCTGTTCCCATTCCGTCCTGGTTGCTAACCACCACCAGCTCAAAATCAGTAAACTGCCTCAGCTTGTAGAGATTCCGGAATACTCCGGGCATAAACTCCAGTTTCTCCAGCGAGTCCACCTGGTAATCCACCGGGGGCTCCTTGATCAGGGTTCCGTCCCTGTCGATGAAAAGTACTTTCTTCATGACTGAAAGGTTTTAAGGGCAGAGATCAATGCCCGGTTCTCCTCCTTACTGCCAATGGTGATACGCAGGCAGCCCTCGCAGAGGGGGACCGATGAGCGGTCCCGGATGATGATGCCGCGCTCCATCAGAAAGTCATAGACCGCCCGGGGATCGTCCACCCGAAGCAGCAGGAAGTTGGCATCCGAGGGGAAAATCTGCTTCACAAAAGAAAATCCTGCCAACTCCTGAGCCATTTGCTTGCGCTCCTGAATGATCTCCCGGATCCATGCTTGTGTCCTCTTACTCTCCTTCAGCCCATTCAGGGCCGTCTCCAGGGTCAGGGCATTGATATTATAGGGGTACTTCACCCTGGATAGATATTTGATTAGTTCAGGATGGGCAAACAGCATGCCCAGGCGAATCCCGGCATATCCCCAGGCTTTAGAAAGGGTCTGCAAAATCACCAGATTGGGATACTGACTCAGAAGGGAGAGCAAGCCGGGGCCACTGCTGAACTCAATATAGGCCTCATCCACCACCACCAGGCAGTTAAGCCCATCCAGGATCCTTAGGATAGCCTCCCTTTCCAGGGAGTTGGAGGTGGGATTGTTGGGTGAACAGAGAAAAACCAGTTTGGTATGCTCGTCCGCGGCCTCCAGCACGGCCCCGGGATCCAGGCTGAAATCCTTATTTAACAGAACGCTGCGTCGCTCCACCCCATTGATCTCTGCGCAAACGCCATACATGCCATAGGTGGGATCTACGGTAAGTACCTTATCCACCCCTGGTTCACAGAGCACCCGGAACAGCAGATCAATGCCTTCATCGCTCCCGTTCCCCAGAAATATTTGTGCCGGGACCACTCCCTTAAGCTCGGCAATCCGGCCTTTCAGCTCCTTCTGACCGGGATCCGGATAGCGATTGAGTGGAGCATTGAAAGGATTCTCATTGGCATCCAGAAATACGGAGGCCGAGCCGGAAAAATCATCCCGGGCCGATGAATAGGGATGCAGATTCAGGATGTTTGGCCTGACAAGCCTGGATATGTTAAATGCATCTGCCACTTCATCAGGATTTTAGACGAATGGAGACCGCATTGCTGTGGGCCTGAAGCTCCTCGGCTTCAGCCATGGTCATAATGGCATCCCCAATGTTTACCAGTCCGTATCTGCTGATCTCCTGGAAGGTTATCTTTTTGTAGAAACTATCCATATTGACCCCGCTGTAAGAGCGGGCCCAGCCATTGGTAGGAAGGGTGTGATTGGTCCCCGAAGCATAGTCACCGGCACTCTCAGGGGTATAGTCTCCCAGGAATACGGATCCGGCATTGATCACCTTTTCTGCCAGCTCCGCATAATTACTGGTTACGATTATCAGGTGTTCCGGGGCATACTCATTGACCAGTTCCATGATCTCATTCTGGCTCTTCAATAAAATCATCTTACTGTTTTCCAGAGCCTTGCTTGCAATCTCCTTTCGTGGAAGATCTTTCATCTGCTTCAGAATTTCTGCCTTCACCAGGTCGATCAACTCCCTGGAGTCGGTGACCAGCAGCACCTGGCTGTCCGGACCATGCTCAGCCTGGGAGAGCAGATCGGATGCTACAAAGGCAGGATTGGCCGTGCTGTCGGCCACCACGGCCAGCTCTGAGGGACCGGCAGGCATATCGATGGCCACCGTATCCCGGCTCACAATTTGTTTGGCCATGGTCACGTATTGGTTTCCGGGGCCAAAAATCTTGCTGACTGCAGGAATACTCTCCGTTCCATGTGCCATGGCCGCAATGGCCTGGGCTCCTCCCACTTTAAAGACCCTGTCAATGCCAAGGAGATCGGCAATGTACAGGATGGATGGACTTATCTTCCCTGCGCTGTCGGGCGGAGTACAGAGAATCACTTCCCCACATCCGGCAAGTTTGGCCGGGATCCCCAGCATAAGGACCGTAGAGAGAAGTGGTGCCGAACCTCCGGGAACATAAAGCCCTACCCTGCTCATGGGGACGGGTTTTCGCCAGCAGCGAACCCCGGCTGTGGTAACAATGGTTTCTGCCTGCTGTATCTGTTTTTTATGAAAGGTTTGAATATTCCACTGTGCCTCATCAATGGCCTTCTTCAACTCAGGACTAACTTCGTCGCCGGCGGCACGAATTTCTTCCGCACTTACCTCCAGGGAGGAAGGATCATAGCCATCAAACTCACGGGTGAATGCCCTCACGGCAGCATCTCCCTTTTTATGCACTTCCTCAATAATAAGCTGCACCTGGTCCTCGAGGGTGTGATGGTTCAGTCGGGGCCGTTGAAGCAAAACGGCCCATTCGCTTTTTTCCGGATAAGATAAAACATTCATAGCTTTATAATCAAATAGGTTCTGGTTAAACAATCATTTTTTCAATGGGGATGACAAGGATTCCCTGGGCACCCAGTTCCCGCAGTCGGTCTATCACTCCCCAGAATTCTTTTTCACTGAGGACCGAATGAACCGAACTCCACCCCTCGTCGGCCAAAGGCATCACGGTGGGACTTTTCATTCCGGGAATGATATCAATGATCTCCTGCAGGTGCTCATTGGGTGCATTCAGCAGAATGTATTTATTGTTGGAGGCAGCCAGCACACTGCGTATCCTGAAGATCAGGTCGTCCAGCACCGCCCCCATCTCCTGCTCCAGGTCCCGGTTGGCTATGATCACAGCCTCCGATTTCATGATCACTTCCACCTCTTTCAGTCCATTACTAATCAGGGTGGAGCCCGAACTAACAATATCAAAAATGGCATCGGCCATCCCTATGGAAGGAGCCAGTTCTACCGAGCCGCTCAACACATGGATCTCCGCCTCTACCCCCTGTTCCTGCAGGTACTTTTCCAAAATAACCGGGTATGAGGTAGCGATCCGTTTGCCTTGAAGATCCTTCAGACTTTCATAGTTGTCTGATTTGGGAACCGCAATGGAGAGCCGGCAACGCGAATAACCCAGTCGTTCCACCAGGTCTACCTGACACTCCTTCTCGGCATACTCATTCTCTCCCACGATCCCGATGTGGGCCACTCCGTCCTCCACATATTGGGGTATATCATCGTCCCTGAGATAAATAACCTCCAGGGGAAAGGATTGGGCCACTGACCTTAACTTGCGGGATCCGTTGTTTAAAGAGATCCCGGCCTCTTTCAGGAGCTGCAATGATTTCTCACTGAGGCGTCCGGATTTCTGTATGGCAATTCTTAGGTTTTTCATGTTGACTTTTTAAACAAAAAAAGGTCTGCAGTATCTGCAAACCTCTCAAGCTTTTTTTTCGGGTTACAATGTACTACACAGCTTCCTATACACACCGGTGGTGATGGTGATGATGTACGCTATGTTGCCTGTAAAACCTCATTTCTTTGAAATACTTTGCAATATTAACTAATAAAATGTAAATCTCAAACGCTTACAGGGATAAATTTAATATAAAACTGCACCATACACTGTCGATTCGGAAGTTGCTGTCAGAGGTCCTTTAAGAGGATATTGGAAGGGGACTCCCGGATAGAGTGAAGAATATGCTCGTGAATCCGGGTAATCTTGTTCAACTCATCAGACTCTGTTACGATCATATGGTCGCCCCCCACCAGCTCCATTTGGTTGTAAATAAAATCCACTGTGATCTTATTAATATCAACTGCCGGTTGATAGGAACGCTCCTTGGGATTGTCGGCTGCCAGCTCGGCCAGGATGCCTGCCTCTACCAGCTCATAGACCAGTTCATTGACCAGGCGTATGGGCATGCCCAGTTCATGACTGAGCGTTTCTGTATTCCAGGGCTCAATCCCCTCTTCAAAGTTCCTGATGATCTGGTGCGAGATTAGCAGGGTCAAAATCCGTTTATTATTCTGGCTGAGATTCAGGGCGTTTTCCTCAAATTCATAATTCTCAATATTCTGATAGGCGAAGGAAAGTTCTGCCCCCATCAGGACAATCAGCCAGGTAATCTGCAGCCACATAAGAAACAGGGGGACAAAGGCAATGGTCCCGTAAAGGGTCCCCCATCGCAGCACCCCCAGTTGCAGGTTCTGGTAAAGCGATTGAAATATCAGGGCAATGGTGCCGGCGATCACACCGGCAATCAGGGCATATTTAAATTTCACCTTCGTATTTGGCATCACGATGTATATGATGGTGAAAAGAATCCAGATGGAGACATAGGGTACTGACTTGATCAGGGTAACAATCAGCGGTTTGAAGAGCTCAAACTCGCTGGCCGCACTCTGAATTTTCACCATGAAACTTCCGCTGAGCCCGATGGCAAAGGGGGTAATAATCATAATGGCCAGGTAATCAGAAAACTTACGCATAGGACTGCGGGCCTTCCGGATCTGCCAGATATCGTTGAAGGAGGCCTCAATATTGTTAAGCACCTGGATCACAGACCAGAAAAGGATCACCCCGCCCACACCGGCAACCAATCCCTCTCTGGTTTCCGACAGGAGCTTATCCACCATCCCGGTCACCCATTTCATCACCTCCTCCTGCTCCCTCATGTTGTTGGTGATGAAATTGTGAAGCATGTCCTCAAACCCGAAGTTCCGCGCAATGGCAAAAGCAATGGCAAAAATGGGTACTATGGAGAGCATGGTGAAATAGGTGAGTGCCGCTGCACGGACAGCTGCACGGTCCTCAAAAAAGCCTTTAAATGCTAGGATATAAATTCTTGACTGCCTGATCAGAAAGGTTCGGCGGCGAGACTTGGAGGTGAGGTCGTGCGACCAGATCTCCTCCTTGAAGAAAATCTTGAGCTTCTGAAGCATGGATTGGCTTTGGCAAACAAATATAATAAACTTGCACGAAGGTACAGGGAAAAACTATCTTTGCATGAAAATCTGAAAAAAATGGCCAAGCTGAAAGAACGTTTTACTAAATGGAAAGAGAACAGGTCCATCTGGCAAAAGTCCGGCGAT
Source organism: uncultured Bacteroidales bacterium (assembly GCA_963792395.1). Taxonomy (GTDB): domain Bacteria; phylum Bacteroidota; class Bacteroidia; order Bacteroidales. The sequence goes on along the minus strand of CAWBWE010000007.1, from coordinate 97,794 downwards.
ATTCTGTTCTGGGTTTTGATTATTCTCTTCCTGATCCCGGGCCCGAGGAAAGCCATCCTCACCGGTCTGAACCGGGTTGTGCTGAATGTAAAGGCACCCCGGGTGATGAATGAGGAGAAACAGCAGATACTTACCGATCTGGATTACAACTGGTTACTCGCATGGGCCGAAAACGAACCCTTCTATTTCAGTAACTTCAGGGATGAGGTTGTTTTTATCAACTTCTGGGCCACCTGGTGTCCGCCCTGTGTGGCCGAGATGCCTGAAATCCAGTCCCTGTACCAAAAGTGGGGGGATAAGGTTGCCTTTATGCTGGTGACATCTGAGGAACCAGCGGTGGTGAACGCCTTCATGGAGAAAAATAATTACAAGATGCCTGTTTTCTTCATGGCCGGAGTTCAAGCACCCAAAGCTCTCTCTTTCAGGGGATATCCCACCACCTTCATCGTTTCTAAAGAAGGGCGGGTGGTAAGCCGGAAAACCGGTGCAGCCAACTGGGACTCCAAAGCCACCGAAAAGATTTTCGAGGAGCTGCTCAAGTAGTTTTCCGGTAATTGGTGATGGCCAGGGTCAGGATCACTATGGCATACACCCCGAGGCTGAAAAACTCCCGGCTGATATCTCTGAACTCTGAACCTTTCAGGAGGATCATCCGGATCACCTTCATAAAATAGGCCACCGGATTGATCAGATTAATCTTCTGGGCCCAGAGGGGCATACTGTCGGCAGGGGTAAATACCCCGCTCATCAGGATGAACGTGAGCATGAAGAAAAAGGCCATAAACATCAGCTGCTGCTGGGTATTGGAAACGGTGGAAAGAAACAGGCCGATCCCCAGCACAGCCAGCAGGTAGACACAGGTAAAAAGGAAAAGCAGTCCGAGGCTTCCCACCATGGGAAGTCCGAAAAGCAGCCTCCCGATAAGCAGTCCGAATGCCAGTTCAAACAGAGCAATGATCATAAAAGGGATCAGTTTGGCCAGTATGAACTGGTATTTACGGATGGGAGTCACATTGATCTGCTCTGTGGTCCCCATCTCCTTCTCCCGCACCAGGTTCAGCGCAGTCAGCAACATCCCGATCAGGGTGACAATGATCACCAGGATCCCCGAAAACATATAAATCTTAAAATCCAGCAGCGGATTGTACCAGTAGCTGGGAATCACCTCCAGGGTGCTCAGCTTGCCAGAGCCTTCCATTCCAAACCACTGGGCCCTTAGATATCCGTTATAATCGCCAATGATCTGGGTGCAATAGGCATTGATCAGTCCGGCTTCTGTGGCATTGATGGCATTAACCACCAGCTGAAGATCCGTCTCTTTTTCGCTATAAAGATCCTTCTCAAAACCATGCGGCATATAGAGAATCACATCCACCTGGTCGCTGGTCAGTTCATCCAATGCCTCCGGGTAAACCGTACCAGCCATGCTGATCTCAAAGAAGGGCGAACCTTCGAAGCGGGACACCAATTGTTGGGATGCCTGGGAAATATCCTGGTCCACCACCGCCATGTTGATCCCCTTCATCTCCAGGCTGGCTGCATAGGTCAGCAGGATCATCTGCACCACCGGAACCACAAAAATAATGGGCAGCATCATCCTGTTCCGAAAGATCTGTTTAAACTCTTTGACCAGCAGTGCAGCAAGTATCCTCATATCTATAAGACTAATTGAGCCTGATTTTAAACCGTTTTACAGCAGCCAGGATAAAAAAGAGGGTCATTCCCAACAGAATGAGGGTTTCCTTCCAGATAAAGGCAAATCCGCTTCCTTTCAGCATAATATTCTTTACGATTACAATAAACCAGCGGGCCGGCATCAGGGTAGAAAACCATTGCAGTATTTTTGGCATATTGTCAATGGGAAAGATAAACCCGGACAGCAGAATGGTGGGAAGCATTAAGCCAAGCATGCTCATAAACATGGCCATCTGCTGGGACTTTGCCTGGTCGAAATCAGGACTCCCAGAGAGAGGGCCAGGGTAATATAGAGCATGCATTCCAGCATCAGCAACCAGAGACTTCCCAGCACCGGCACTTTGAAGACCAGGAAACCCAGCAGGACAATCGTCATGGCGTTTGTAAAGGAAAGGAGTACATATGGAGTCACTTTTCCCAGGATGATCTCCCTGGGCTTCAGGGGCGATGCCAGCAGGAGTTCCATGGTGCCGAACTCCTTCTCCCTGGTAATGGTCACCGAGGTCATCAGTGCCGAAATCAGCATCAGGATCAGGGCCATCAGGCCGGGTACAAACATATAGACCCCTTTCATCTCCTCGTTGTAGAACATCCTGGACTTTATCTGAACGGACCAGGGCAGCTGAACATCCTGATTCATAGACTGAAAGTAAGTCATCAATACTCCCTGGAGATAAGTGAGTGACAGCTGAGCCGTATTGGCATCGGAAGCATCGGTAATCAGCTTAATAGCGGCCCGGTTTTCCCTGAGCAGGTTTCGTTCGAAGCCCTCCTCAAAAACCACCACCACCCTGGCTTTGCCACTGCGGAAAAGCTCTCCAATCTCCTCTTCATGATCGATGTATCCGGCAGGAAGAAAGTAGCCGGATGAGAAAATCTTTTCCGTGGCCTTGATAGAGGCCTGGTCCATGGACCGGTCCCAGACTCCCACCTTCACGTCACGGATTTCGGTGCTTACCACAAAGCCAAACAATACGATCATCACAATGGGAAGCCCGAACAGGATCAGGAGGGTGCGCTTATCCCTGAAGATATGCTGAAACTCTTTTCTCACAAATCCAAAAAAGCGTTTCATGCGCGTGCCAGTTTCAAAAAGACTTCATTCATATTTTCAGACCTGTACTTCTTTTTCAGTGCTCCCGGGGTATCCAGGGCTTCGATCCGGCCATCGACCATAATCGATACCCGGTCGCAATATTCGGCTTCGTCCATGTAGTGGGTGGTCACAAAGACCGTGATCCCCTCCCCGGTGGCATCGTGAATCATCTCCCAGAATTGTCTTCGGGTGATGGGATCCACCCCTCCGGTGGGTTCATCCAGAAAAACGATGGCCGGCTGATGAAATATGGCCACCGAAAATGCCAGCTTCTGTTTCCAGCCCAGGGGGATCCCGGCAATCAGTCTTTTGCGAATGCCTTCAAGGCCCAGTCGCTCCAGTAATTGCTCCTCCCTGGCGACAATCTGCTTTCTCCCCAGACCATAAATTCCGGCATAGAGATGAATATTTTCGGACACCGTGAGATCCTCGTAGAGGGAGAATTTCTGTGACATATAGCCGATCTTTTTCTTGATCTGCTCCCTTTCCCGGTATACGTCAAAACCCGCCACTCGGATTTCCCCGGAGGTGGGGTAGGAAAGTCCGCACAATATCCGCATGGCAGTAGTCTTCCCGGCCCCGTTGGCTCCCAGGAATCCAAATATTTCTCCCTGCTCCACATGAAAGCTAAGCCGGTCGTTGGCCGTGAAGGATCCAAATTTTTTCACCATGTCCTTCACCTCTATGATATGTTCGTGCCCGCCCATCAGATGCTTTCTCCCTGAATTAGTTGTTCCCCTCCCTCCTGCTCAATCAAACCCATAAAACGGTCCTCAATGGAGGGAATTAACTTCTTCCACTCCAGACTGCTGTCGCCCCAGGCGTCCATCTCCGCTTTCACCCGGGTGGCATCTCCTTTTGTATGGAGGGTAACATGCAACCGGTCTCCGAATAGCCAGGCATGTTTACAGCCCTCCAGCTTCCTCACCCGCTCCAGGTAGGCATAGACCCCCCTCTTGCTTCTCAGTGAATAAAGCTGCGCCTGATCTCTATCCGGCAGTCTTGCAGGGTCTGCAATCTCCAGGATTCGCCCCTTCTGGATCAGACCAACCCGGTCACACATCTCCGCCTCATCCATATAAGGAGTGGAGACTACTACGGTAATCCCCTCTTTCTGAATTTTCTTGAGCATATCCCAGAATTCCCGGCGGCTAAGCGCATCCACCCCGGTGGTTGGTTCATCCAGGATCAATACCCTGGGTCGGTGGATGAGGGCACAGGAAAGAGCCAGTTTCTGCTTCATCCCCCCCGATAGTTTCCCTGCCAGGCGTTTTTTGAAAGGGGCAATCTGTTCATAGACATCCCGGATCAGGTCGTAGTTCTCCTCCACCGTGGTCCCGAATACCCGGGCATAAAAGGCCAGGTTCTCCTCCACCGAAAGGTCCATATATAGCGAGAAACGACCGGGCATATATCCTATCATCTTCCGGACTTCCCGGTAATCCTGTACCACGTTGTGACCGTGCATGAGGCAGCGTCCCGCATCCGGAAGCACCAGGGAGGCCATGATGCGGAAAAGGGTCGATTTTCCGGCCCCGTCCGGTCCAATCAATCCAAACAGCTCCCCGTCCTTTACCTCGAAGTCCACCTGGCTGAGTGCCTGAACGGCACCATAGGATTTATCTATATGGTCAATGATAAGCGACATCCAATGGGCTTCCTTAAAATACAACCTCTCCGGGCATTCCGATCTTCAGGCTGCCATCATTCGGAACCATTACCTTGATGGCATAGACCAGGTTCACCCGTTCCTCCCTGGTCTGAATGATCTTAGGGGTAAATTCGGCGCTGGGGGAAATCCAGCGTACGACTCCCTGTGGTCTCTTCCATCCCCTGTTCCCTGTCAAATCTGACCTTTACCGATATTCCGGTCTTTACTGGAGCCCAGCTGCTTTCCTGAGACATAGGCCCTGAGGATCAACTCATCCATGTTGGCTATTTTATAAAGTGGCTGGCCCGGCGTCGCCATCTCGCCCTCTTCTTTGTATTTGCTTAGCAGGATGCCCTCGATGGGATTTTTAATGGAGCACTTCTCCAGCTGATCCACCACCTGCCTGATCTGAATTTGCAGCGTTTTCCGTTCTGCCTGCACGGAGGCTTTCTGCGATTCAGTGGCTTCCATTTGTGCTACCAGAAGTACCATCTGTCCACTGATATCATCCAACTGCTTAGAGGTGGCAGCCCCCCCCTCCAACAGTTTTATTATGCGCTCCTTTTCTCTTTCCAGGTTATCCAGCTGAACCCTGCTGGCCCGGACCTGGGCGTTGAGGGTTGTGATCCTGGAGTTTAAGGAGGCAAAACCCGACTCGAGCCTGATTTTTTGGAGGTAAAGCTGGGTGGTATCAATCTTCACCGCTACCTGGTTCTGTTGAAGGGTGGAACCCTCCTGGGCGGAGAAAAAGATGATTCTTCCGCCTGATTCAGCCGATACCATCACTTCTACGGCCTCAAAATTACCATAAGCATCTGCAGGATCAATCTGGGGTTTACATGCCATCAGGGACAGCAGGAGGAGGAACACGAAAAATCTTCTGGGATTCATGGGTATAGTTTTTAAAGGTTGCCCTGAATGGTTAAATAGTTGGCTTTGGCTTGCAACAGCAAAACCCGGTGCGTGGCTTGCGTGATCCTCGCCAGATTCTCTTTGTTTAGTTCTGTGATAAAGTCCGTAGCGGTCATGGTCCCGTTATCCAGCCGGACCGCAGCCTGTTCTGAAATTTTCTTCTGGAGCTCCAGTACCTGCTGGTCTATTTCCATGCTAAGCCTGTATTGTTCCATCCTGGCTTCTTCCTGGACCATCAGGGCTTCCATCTCCCGGTCAAAGGAGGCACGCTGGTTTTCCAGCATCTGCTGCTGATATCCAAGTACCTGCTTCTCCCTGGAGCTATATTTCCAGTCCCAGATCTTCCACTTCAGACCGGCTCCCAGTATATAGTAATGATCCCACTCCCCGCTCAGCATATTGTAGCCTGGCTTCCCGTAACCGGTTTGTCCAAAGGCGTAGATCACAGGCATTCGCTTTTTGGCCACCAGCTCCTTGCCTGCCTCCATGGAACTGTGTTTCAGATCAAATAACTGGTGCTCAGGACGATTGTTACCTGTGCCCAACACACCCTCAAACTCTGGTTGCTCCAGAATGGTTTCCTCAGAAACACCTTCCCCGCAGAGCACCCGCAGGGCCTTTAAGTAGGAAAGCCTGCGAGAATCCACTTCAATCATGGACTGTTTGACCCTCAGTTTCTCCACCTCAAGCACAAGCAATTCGGTTTCCAGCAAGGTCCCATGGTTTACGGCTGTCTGAGCCACCTCACTCCGGGCCTGCAAATTTTCCAGGTGAATCTCCAGGTTTTTTCTGTTCTCCTGCAGCAGCGAGCACCGCAAAAAAGTACTGGTTCACCCTGCCTTTCAAGCCGTAGAGGTCCACCTCCACCTGCTGCAGGTCTGCAGCCATCAGTGCCTCCTCGTAGCTCTTTTTTCCTCTGGAGATTCCCCCGTCGTAAATATTCTGGCTGATATCCAGGTTCAAGCCATACTGATCGTGAGGAACCTCTGGAAATTCTATAGAAATGGCAGGATTGCTCAGTTCCAGTGAAATCACATCGGACTGGTAGGAGAGCTTGCCGTTCAGGTCCAGGGAGGGATACCAGGAGCTTCCCGCCTGGTCGATCTTCGTCTCTCCCATCCCTTGAATCACCTCCAGGTCCTCCAGACGGGGAGCATTTTCCCTGGCCATCTTCTGGCATTCAAACAGGGAGAGGGAAGGCTGGCCCGTCACCACTCCTGAAAGGAAAAGTGACAGGAGAATAAATGTCGTTTTCATCCGGGTTGATTTTGACTCATAATTTGCTTCATAATCTGGGGCAGTAATATTTTGCGCTCCTTCATGGCCTCTATGTAGGCTGCTTCGTCCCCCCCATAGAGAATATCCAGAACCACCGCCTTGGCCGCAAAAGGAAATATGCAAAGGCTGATCAGGTTCAGAATGACCTGTCTTGGATCCATCCCGGCAATCTGAGGAAAGTCAGCCGCCATATTTATCCAGGGTTGTTTCCGAATCTATTCCCATCTCTTTCATAATCTGGGGCATTCGATTTGGATTGGAGGAGAGCTCCTGCAATACAAAAATGGGGATCTGGGGGTTTTCCAACATGGTATCGATAATCTTCTCCACCACGGCCGGCACATAAGCTTCAAAAGATCCTTCCGTATGCATGAGGGCAGCCACCTCGGGTACAAATCGACTCATCGCTTTCCGGAACACGGCTTCAAAAAGCTGGTCTTTACTCCGGTAATAGTAGTTCAGGAGGGTCCGGTTAATCCCGGCATCATCAGCTATAAGCTGCATGGAGGTCCCTGCTTTTCCCTTCTGGTAAAACAGTTTCTCGGCAGACAGGATAATCTTGTGTTCTGTTTCAGTTTGGAGTACCATGAAACTGATTTAAATTTTACAAAATCGTTTAACATCATTTGTTAAACACATTAGTAAAAATAGAAGCTTTTCCTATTCCTGTCAAGTTTTTATTGAAAAAAAAATAATAATCGTATCTTTCGATCCTTTAAATTCTACAGAAGAATGCAGTTTAAAATACTATCATACAATAACTTAATCATGAAAAGAATCCTTTTCCTCCTCCCCCTCGCTCTACTGATCTCCTGTCAGCCCAGATTTGAGGAGGAGATTACCATTGCTGAGATTGAAGACCATATTGCCTTTCTGGCTTCCGATGAACTGAAAGGACGTTACCCGGGAACTCCCGAGGATCAGGAGCTGGCAGAATACCTGAGTGACGAGTTTAAGAAAGCCGGACTGATACTTTATAAGCGCAAAGGGATTCAGCATTTTGATATTGTCCAGGAGATTGAAGCCGGACCCGGGAACCAGTTACTCCTGGGTGATTCTGAACTTGAACTGAATACCGACTATTCCATCTTCCCATTCAGCCATTCAGGCACTGTCAGTGCTGAAGTGCTCTTTGCCGGGTACGGTTTCCAGATTAACGAGGAAGCGCTTCAGTGGGACGACTATGCTTCTCTGGAGGTGGAAGGTAAGTGGGTAATGATGCTCAGGGGTGTTCCGGGCCAGCAGGAGTCCAGCTCCCCTTATATGAATTACAGCGAAGACAGAGGCAAGGCGCTGCTTGCCTCCGATCTGGGTGCAGCAGGGGTCATCTTTCTTTCCGGAAGCTCCTTTGATCCGAAAGATCAACTGGTGGAGTTAAAAGGAAAACAACACCCGCTTTCCATCCCCGTGGTTCAAATGAGCCGTAGTTCTGCAGACAGGCTTCTGTTAAGCGCAGGGCTGGATAGTCTGTCCGCCATAGAGACCCGGCTAAACTCATCGCTGCAGTCATCCTCCTTTAGCACGGGGATAGAGTTGAATATTAGCGTGGATCTGCAGCCCAAAAAGATGCTTACCTCCAATGTGATTGCTACTCTTGAGGGATCTCACGAGGATCTGAAGCATGAGTACGTGGTGATCGGTGCCCATCACGACCACCTGGGCATGGGTGGTCCGGAATCCTCCTCACGTACACCTGATACCATTGCAGTGCATTATGGAGCGGACGATAACGCATCGGGGGTGGCCGGAGTGCTGGAAGCTTCGGAATGGTTAAGTGCCCACGTCCCTGCGCGAAGTGTACTGTTCGCCACCTTTGGGGCGGAAGAGATGGGACTTATCGGATCCAAGTATCTGGTAGAAAACACACCCGTTGAAATGGATGACATCCAGGTGATGATCAACCTGGATATGATCGGGAGACTTAACGAAGAGCGAATACTCCAGGTGGGCGGTGTAGGTACCTCCCCTGGCTTTAAAAATCTCCTGGAATCGATCAACAGCAACTATGGCTTCAATCTGAAATTTGCCAACGAAGGATATGGTCCCTCCGATCACGCCTCTTTTTATGCGGAAGATGTCCCGGTCCTGTTTATCTCCACCGGTGCTCATACCGATTATCACACTCCCAAGGATCAGCTTTCCGCTATTAATCTGGAAGGAGCCGTGGAAGTGACCGCCTTCGTATCCGAGATTGCAGCCGCCCTGGCAAACCAGCACGAGCGCATTGCATTTACCGAGGCGGGTCCAAAGGTACGGGGTTCTTCACGGGGAAGACGGGGTGGGATCACCCTGGGACTGATGCCCGATATGACCTATGATGGGAGTGAAGGAATGCCGGTGATGTTTGTGACCGAAGGAAGACCTGCCGCCGTGGGCGGTATTCAGAAAGGGGACGTGATTGTAGCCATTGAAGGAAAGAGCGTAGGAAATGTTTACGACTACATGGCCCGGCTGGATGGCCTGAAGGAGGGCATGTCCATTGTGGTTCAGGTGAAACGCGAGGGAGACCTCATAGACCTGGTAATTCGAATCTAATCAAAAAAAACACATTATGAAGGCAAAGAAAGCACTGTTCTGGATCCTGGCGGTGGTCATTTCACTGGCTGCCATGTTTTACCAGCGAATGACCGGTCCCACCTACCCGAAAAAATTTGAAATTACCTACCTGAACGAGGATTATAGATTTAATCTTCCCCGTTCCAATAATGGAAGACCGGGAGATTACCCGGTAAAAATTGAGCTTCCCGAGCCATTTTCCGCTCACCTGGTATGGCGACTCTTTCCTACTGAAAATCCCTGGGAAACCGTGGAGATGGAAAGGGAGGGGGATACCCTGATCACCAGCCTTCCGCAGCAACCACCCGCCGGGAAAATTGAGTACCACCTGGAGTTGAAGGCCGATGGTGTACCCATTGATATCCATGAAGATGAAAATGTGGTCTTCCGTTTCCGGGGAGATGTTCCCGCCTGGGCCCTGATTCCGCACGTACTGATGATGATCCTGACCGTTATCTGGTCCATGGCCACCATCATCTTTGCCCTGGCCAATATACCCACCTATAAAAAGCATATGGGAGTCACCATCATTTTTCTGCTGATAGGCGGATTCATACTGGGTCCCATTGTTCAGAAATACTCCTTTGGTCAGTTCTGGACCGGATGGCCACTGGGAGAGGATCTGACCGATAATAAGGTGCTATTAGCCCTGGTAGCCTACCTGGTGGCCTGGTTCCTCAGAAAGAAATCCTATGGAAAATGGCTGGCCATAGGCGCGGCCCTGGTGATGCTGGCCGTATACCTGATACCCCACAGCATGGGCGGATCTGAGCTCGACCATGAGACCGGGGAGGTAGTTACAGGATCCCTGCTACTACTGGCCGGAAGAATCGGAATAAACAAATAATTTTAGCAGCTGCACCTCAACATGAAAAAGTACCAGTGTAAAGTATGCGGATACGTGTACGATCCGGAAGAGGGTGATCCCGATAGCGGCATTGCTCCGGGGACTTCTTTTGAAGAGATCCCGGAAGATTGGTACTGCCCTGTCTGTGGGGTTTACAAAAACGATTTCGAAGCGGTGGAGTAAGTTCTGGTCCCTAAGCCTCTGGAGCCCGTTTTAACAGCTCCAGGAGAAAGAGCCAGAATTTGTCTACCGTATCTATTTGGATCCGCTCCTCCGGGGTATGAGCCCCTTTTATGGTAGGACCAAAGGAGATCATATCCAGACCGGGATATTTCTGCAGGAAAAGTCCGCACTCCAGCCCGGCATGAATCGCTTTGATAAGCGGTTCCTGCTTGAATAACTCCCTGTAGACCTTTTCAGAAATCTTAAGCACCTCCGAGGAGGTATCAGGTTTCCAGCCGGGATATCCTCCGGAATGCCTGACTGAGGCTCTCATAAGCTTGAACAGGGATCCCATGCGATCCGCAATATCCTGCTTGGCGGACTCTACACTGCTACGCTGACTGGTCATAATTTCCAGGGACTCCTCCCCGATCCCCCTGATGGATGCCAGGTTGGTGGAGGTCTCCACCAGTCCGGGAATATCCTGGCTCATGGCAATAACGCCGTGGGGACAGGTATAGAGCGTATTAAACAGCCTTCGTTGAAATTTCTTACGCATGACAAATTCCGGGGGATTCACCTGGGTTAAAGTCATCATAAAATCAGGTTCCACAGCCGCCATCTCATCTTTCAGAATCTGAACAAAAGAATCAAAATAGACCCGGATCAGCTCCAGGCTTGCAGCAGGAGTTACAATAAGGGCCTCCGCTTCCCTGGGAATGGCATTTCTGGCCTTACCGCCCTGTATGGATGCCAGCCTGATCTGAAAGCGCTGATCCGAATTCCAGAGGAAGCGGTTCAGTACCTTGATGGAGTTTCCAAATCCACGATGGATCTCATCCCCGGAATGGCCTCCCTGCAATCCACCCACTTCTATTTTAAGCGCGATCCAGTTCCTTTTTAGCCTGCTACGCTTATACTTGTAGGTCGCTACGGTATCGATCCCCCCGGCACAGCCTATGAAAATCTCTCCTTCATCCTCCGAATCCAGATTCAGAAGTACAGAGCCTGAGAGAAATCCCGGTTGCAGCCCCAGCGCTCCAGTCATTCCGCTCTCTTCATCAATGGTGAACAGGCATTCCAGTGGCCCGTGTACGATGCTATCAGAAGCCAGGATAGCCAAGGAAGCGGCAATCCCTATTCCATCATCGGCTCCCAGGGTAGTTCCGTCTGCCCGGACCCATCCGTCCTCCACATAGGCCCTGATGGGATCCTTGTCAAAATCATGCTTTACTGCGGCATGCTTTTCCCCAACCATATCGGCATGTGATTGCAGAACGACCCCTTTTTTATTTTCAAAACCTCGCGTGGCCGGTTTGCTTATCAGCAGGTTCCCGACGAGGTCCTTTTTGTAGTCCAGGTTTTGTTTTTTCGCAAATTCGATCAGGTAAGCAATGATCTTGTCTTCTTTCTTGGAAATCCTGGGGATCGCCAGTATCTCATTAAAATAAGCCCAAACCTCGTCGGGATTGAGCTCGGTTATTTTTTGCATAAACGGATTGAATAGTTGGCTTTATGTTATTGCAATATCTTTATCTCAAATATGATCTTCAGACTTAAAAGAGACTGTAATAATATTCTACATTTCGCAAAGATAACAATTCTACTATCTCTCACTCTAACTGTTTATGAACATGCAGAAACGAACCATTGTAGCGCTTCCCGGAGATGGCATCGGGAAGGTTGTACTTGAAGAAACCATACGTGTACTTGACGACGCCGGATTTAAGGCCGATTATGTGGAAGGAGATATTGGCTGGGAATTCTGGAAAAGAGAAGGAAATCCTCTTCCAGACCGAACCATTGATCTGCTGGAAAAACATAAAATAGGACTGTTTGGAGCCATTACCAGCAAACCCAAAGATGCGGCTGCTGCAGAACTGGATCCCGCCCTGGCGGATAAAGGACTGATCTATTCCAGTCCCATTGTTGGACTAAGGCAGCACTTTAACCTGGATGTATGCATCAGGCCCTGCCGAACCTATAAAGGAAATCCGCTCAATTTCATACGCAGGGGACCGGGAGACAGCATTGAGGAACCTGAGGTAGATGTGGTCATATTCAGACAAAATACCGAAGGTCTCTATGGGGGTGTCGAATGGAGCAATCCACCTGACCTGGTATACCAGGGGCCTGGCCTCACCACCCAAAGTTTATGAAGAATTTTGGAGATGTTCCAGTGGAGGAACTATCCAGTGTCCACACGGATCTTTACCAAAAAAGCCACCGAAAGAATCCTGCGGGCTGCCTTTGAATATGCACAGGAAGTTTGGCTATAAGAGTGTTACAGTTTGCGAGAAACCCAATGTGATCCGGGAAACCTCCGGCATGATGTATCAAGATGGCGCAGGAGATTCAGGCGGCTGATCTTTCAGACATTGAGCTTTGGAACACCAACATTGATGCACAGATGATGTGGCTGACCAAAAATCCGGAGAACTATGGAGTCATTGTGGCAGGAAATATGTTTGGAGATATCGTCTCTGATGGATTTGCGGGACTGATTGGAGGACTGGGATTTGCCTGCAGCGCCAACCTGGGTGAGGAGGTCTCTGTATTTGAGCCCACCCATGGGTCGGCTCCCAAATATGCCGATTATCCAGAGAGTATTGTGAATCCCATCGCCATGATGGAATCGGCCTGTATGATGCTGGATCATATCAATGAAGCCGAGATTGCTAAAAAGATCAGGGCCTCCATTGCCAGGGTGATCCTGGAAGGTAAAGTCCGAACCTATGATATGAAAAAAATGCCCGGACAGGGCCGATGTGATTAAGAAAGGAGCTGCCTCCACCAGGCAGATGACCGATGCCATCATTGCAAACCTTTAAAGCCTAAACGAAATACTGTATGGAAAACATTAAAGCTGAGGTACTCGAACTCTGGCCCGAACTGGAGTGGATCGAAGACGCTGAACTGCAGAATAAAAACAGCCAAGGTATGGGAGAAGGCCCTGGAGAAAAGTGTGCTTACGGGTCCCGACGACCTAAACGGATCCCCTTTACCCTGCTTGTGCGGACCCGATCTGAAGGTCTCTTTTATGGCACCACAAGAGATCCGTGGTGCATATAGCACTGAGAAAGCGGCAACAAAATGAATGAGTTCTACGGCGATGAGCTGCCGGTGGATATGGATGTGCTGATTTCAGGAGCCATCCTGGCCGATGTGGGCAAGTTGCTGGAATATGTACTGGATGAAAACGGGAAGGCCGTTCAGGGATCCTATGGAAAGTACCTGCGTCATCCCTTCTCCGGAGTTTCCCTGGCGGAAAGCTGTGGCATTCCTGCCGAAGTCTGCCACATTATTGCTGCCCATGCAGGCGAGGGAAACATGGTCAAGCGAAGCACGGAAGCATTTATCGTTCACCATGCCGACTTTATGACCTTTTTGCCATTCAAGCAAAGAAGCCAGGCCTAAAACTTGTATTTCAAGCCCAGGCTGATCACCTGAGTCTCATAATAGTTTTGATATAAGGCGGTGAACCCCTCTCCGGTGATTTCCTGTTGAATCCCATACTGGTTCAGGATATCGCTGAAGGAAAGGATTAATTCCACTTTTCCATCCCAAATCATCTTCTTGACACCCAGATCTACAGAGCTTCTGGACAACTGCCTGCCCTGAGGTATATTTTTGGGTGCAAAGTAGATTCCCGTCAGCTGTATTTGAAAATCCTTCGGTAAGTCCAGGGTACTGCTCAATTTAAAATCCCAGGTCAGTTCTTCGGTTTTATCCACCGTGAACTGGTGTTCGTATGGAAACAGGAGTGTTCCCTCGAAGGCTTGTATCAGGTTTTGATAAAAGTTGATATTCCCTCTCAGTTCCCAGATATCGAAAAACTCCTGGCCAAATACCAGCTCCAGGCCTTTATTGGTGGCCCTGCCGGTATTGGCATAACTTTTCAGGACAATATCATAGTCCGTATTCGATTCATCTTCTGTATAAACCCTCATATAGGGATCTTCGATAAACCGGAAAAATCCGGAAATAAAAACGGATCCTGTTTCCCAGTTTGTTTTATAGGCGATTTCGGCCGACTGTGTGAATTGCGGACGCAAATAGGGATTTCCAACTTTCACGAGCTCGTGGTCGTCCGATTTTGGATACATGCGCAACTCGGGCTCCCCGGGTCGATCCACCCTGTTGTTATAGAAAATGGAGAACTTATTGCGATCGTTTAGCTTATAGGAGAACCTGACATTGGGATAGAATTTAAAATACTGGTAGGCATCGTCCTGATCAAAATAGATATTGGCCGTATCCATTTCATATAAGACAGAACTATACTCAGCCCTGAGTCCCGCCTCGATGTCATATTTTGCTTTCTCATGCACCAGGTTCAAATAGCCCGCATAGGTGTTCTCTCCCCATTTGGTCCAGTCGCCCAGTCCGGGATAGATGATGGAATTGGGATCTCTCTGAACGCTATACTCCACAGGCAGATTCCGCAGCTGAATTTTCGCTCCTCCTTCAAAACGTCCGTTTCTCATGGGTTTCACATAATCAGCCATAAAACTCATGATGTGTTCGGTACCCAGGATGCCGGTCACATCCCTTCCTTCCCTGTCTTCCGATATTTCATTAATATAGTAGGTTTCATCCTCCCACTCCTTTGCGTATTGAATGCGGGCATCCAATCGATGACCTGCCTGTTTGAACTTATGTGCGTAATCCATGGCAACATCGATATGTCCGGTAATTTCATTTTCGTTCCAGGCAATATATCTTGTTAGCACCTCACTTACCACATCCAAATAAGGCACCTGTGCCGTATCCGTATGAATTTCCCAATCGTACAATCCTGAAAACCGCAGGGTATTTTGATCGTTAAAATGATAATCCATCCCACCCTTGACGATATAGTGAGTCTGGGTCCTGTTTTCGGGGACCTGGGAAGCAATGATCCGGCCATCCTCATAGCTGCGGGTGGTAAATTCATTATTGGGAAGTCTGTTTTGCCGCAGAACTTCCGCCTGCAAAAATGCATGAAGCTTTTCACTGGTGTAATTCAGATCCAGGGCTGGGATGTATTTTGGATTCAGCTGGTAACTCCCCAGTTCAGTGGGCAGGTCGGGAATTGGTTTTGTCAGTGCTCCCAGGCCGTAAGTAAATCCCACACTACCGTGCAGACCATATTGCTGATCCTTTTTATATACAATGTTGATCACACCGGCCATCCCGCTGGCATCATATTTGGCTGAGGGATTGTTGATAATTTCAATGCGTGCAATATTGGCGGAGGGAATGTTGTCCAGCCCCTTCTGGTTCCCGTAGCCGGTCAGACTGGATTGTTTCCCGTCCATCAAAACAATGACTTTATCGCTTCCCCGTAAGATAACTTTTCCCTCCTGGTCAAAGGTGATACCCGGCATGGCCTTCATGGCATCCATCACTGAACCACCCGATCCGGAAAGGTTGGAGCTCATGTCATAAGACTTTTTATAAAGTCCGGCTGCTATTTCTGCCCGTTCTCCATGTACCACTGCTTCATCCAGCTGTGTCAGGGAGGCTTCCAGTTTTATCTCCCCCAGGTCATAGTGAGCATTCAGCTTCCCGATAAGCACCTGAGTGGTATAATCGCTGTAACCCACAAACGAGACCACCAGCCGGTAAGTTCCCTCGTCCAGGCCAGCAATGGTGAACCTTCCCTCATCGCCGGTCATATTCCCGGTGAGCAACTCATCTGCCGCGGTAAATACGGCCGCGGAAGCATAGGGAATGGGCTCCAATGAGTTCCGGTCTATCACTTTTCCCGATACTGTGGCCCCGTCTTGCGCTGCTGCCTGAACCATGATCAAAAGCATACAGCTTATCAGAACTATTGTTTTTGTCATGAGCTCCTCTGCCTTTCTAATTAGCTGTTAGATGCCCATGCACCTGGATGGTTTAAATACCAGAATTGCAGATCTGCTCATTTTATGGCTTCAAACAGCGGCTTCTGATCGGGATTCAGGGCCAGCAGCAAGGCAGGCAACACTAGCAAAACGATTAAACCAGCATGTTTCTTTATTGTGGATTCTCATTTAGCTTATGAATAATAGTTTTTTCATGGACAATCAGTCCGTTCACATCCCTGTGTGTAAAGGTGATATAGGGTACATTCTCTTTCCGGTATACCTCCACAGCCACGAATCCCCCATTTACCCTCAGGAACTGGTGTTCCGGCCGCTTGTCCTGCTGGCTCCAGCCCTGGGCATGTGAGTCACTGGTCGGACCCTGGGAAAACTCCAGAACACCGGTCTCCAAATCCCTGGAAACATACTGCCAGTGCCTGTCGCCATTTACCACAAACACCGATTGCTCCGCCAGGAATGACCGTAACCAGATCCCTTCTGTCTCAAAGGCTTTGTTGGCATGATTATCATTCTTGCCCTTGCTCCTGTCCGGCCCCACCACCGGTGTGGGAGATAACAGGACCTTGAAGCTAGCATCCGACTGGCGCACGGTCTCCATAAACCAGAGCTTCTGTTCCTTCCCCCAGATGGTCTTTCCCGGTCCGTCCTCTTCCCGGTTATCACTTCTGTACTCCCGCCCCTCCACTAACCATACCTGCAGGTCTTTTCCCCAGCGAAAGGTACGGTAGGGTTTCCCCTGCAAGGGGACCTGCTCGTACCAGATATCCAGGCCATCCTCAAAGCTCAGTTCACCAAAGGGACTTTTGCCGGGCCAGGCATCATCCAGCATGGTATCGTGATCGTCTTTCTGCTGGTAGAGGGGAGTGCGGGCATAAAACTCCCGGAGCGAGGGCCACGAATTCATGGCGTGCCACTTATGCCTGGCCAGTTCTACCTTACGGGCCATGGGCCCGGGCTTATCGTAATACACATAATCACCGGTCTGGCAATGAAAATCGGGGCGTAATTTCAACATGGCATCATAGACCCGGAATCCCCTTTCCGGATCATCAAAATCCCAGAAATACTGGCAGGAGGTAGAGGTAAAGGTAACAGGATAGGCCTCCGATTCGGAAGGTGCGGTACGGAACGATCCTTCGATTTCAGTCACCGGGGAAGTGCTGGACTTCCTGCCCGATAGATTAACTTTATACAGGGTACCGGGCTCAAGTCCGCTAAAACGTTTCAGGTAGGTATAGTCCCTGTAAGCGGAGACATACTCCCAGTCGGTGGAAATTGTATTTGATCCTGCGGAGAGCTCCAGCTTTACCTGTCCAAAAGCTCCTTCCACAGCCCCATCCATCTCTTCCACCGGCATGCTTTCATCAAAGTCCAGCGGACTTCTCATGGGAGCTTCTTTGCGCTCATGCCTCACCGGTTCCGGATGTTCACTCCGGCAGAGGCGCGTCCAGATGACCACAGAACTGTCCGTAAGCTCCCCCAGTTTAAACCCGCTGGTGAAAAAAAGCTTGTCTGTATCCTGTGTCTTCCCTGCCAGTGGAAGAAGAAGGAGAACAAGGGTTAAACATGTAATTCTGCCGGGCATAAGAACCTTCCTTCCTATTTAAGTTTAATTCTGGTTTTTTTTCCTTTCCCAAACTCCTCCTTCAGGTCCAATCTTGTAATTTTTTGATTATCAAGTTGATATACCAGCATAAATTCCATATCTGAAATATTCATAAATGTGGTATAGAGGGTTCCTCCCGCCCGGTTTTCCTCCATGGCCCGGGGCACCTGTACCGCAGCTGCCATGGTATTGCCGATGGCTCTCATATCTACGGGCTGATCCCCTGCCTCCAGTTGGTCCAGCCTTTTATTTATGGATTCATAACGCGGACAGGGATAGTTCCCCTGGCTTGGATCCGAAAGAAGGAAGTTGGTCATGATCAGCCGCCTGTTTGCCAGTGGGATAATACTTCTCTGCCCGTCTATCCACTCCACCACCACCGCGTGCCCTGAGGCATCTCCCAGCATCATATGGGCATTGCTCAATGCAATATCCCGGTCTTCCAGGAATTGCAGGGCCTCATTCACCGTATGACACCGGGCCAGAATATCATCTCCAAGGTTTCCCTTAGGGCCCCTTCCACCCCCTGGAAGTGTCCTGTTCAGGGGTCACCGCACCATCAAAAAACAGGCCGGCTTCATTGATCCCGCCCTGGGCAAAATCATCCCATCCAACCCACAGGCGCGCCAGTTTATTCCTGGATGCTGGATTGATCTGGATATAGGCCTCCACATCATACCAATAATCCTCATTATTAACCACATAGATCTTACCGCTTGAGGAATCAATATAATAGAGCACCGAACAAGCCCTGCTTTCCCGGCTTAGTAAGCATCCACAAAGAATAGTGAGTATAAGAGCTTGTTTCCGCATGTGTTCATTTTCATATGGAGAAGTTCCCTTCTACTTAAAGATGGCCACCATCCGCTCTCCTTCAGAGTTTCCATAGGCACGGAACATACCACTGGTATTGGTCACCATGGCAGGCCGCCCAAATTTGTCCAGACAGATCACCCCCCCGTCCCCTCCAACTTCTACCAGTGTTTTTTCCACCACCTCCCTGGCCGCAGTTTCCACATCATAGCCCTTATACTCCATCAGCACGGAGATCTGGTGCGCTACGGTCCAGCGGATAAAATACTCCCCATGACCTGTGGCAGATACCCCGCAGGTAGCATTGTTGGCATAGGTTCCTGCCCCGATAATGGGTGAATCTCCGATCCGTCCGTATTTCTTATTGGTCATTCCTCCCGTGGAAGTGCCCGCACAGAGGTTACCGGCTCTATCCAGTGCCACACAGCCCACGGTTCCATGTTTGTCTTTCGAGGTGGCCTTTTGAAATGACTCAAAGCGGTCCGGGGTATAAAAGTAGGACGGATCCACCATCTCAAGTCCGGCCTGCTCGGCAAAAACCGAGGCCCCTTTCCCGGACATCATCACATGTTCCGACTGTTCCATCACCGCTCTGGCAGCAGAGATGGGGTGCTTTATATCCGTTACACCGGCCACGGCCCCTGCATTGAGGTCCTGTCCTGTCATGATGGAAGCGTCCAGCTCATTCTTTCCCTCGCTGGTAAAAACAGCTCCTTTTCCGGCATTAAATAGTGGATTGTCCTCCATACAGCGAATGACCACCTCCACGGCATCCAAACTGGTACCTCCCCCCTGCAACACCTCCAATCCCAGCTGAAGGGCACTGTCCAGCGCATGGTGGTAGATCTCACGGGCAGGCTCCGGAACATTTTCGAAATTCATGGATCCCGCACCGCCATGCAATACCAGAGCATATTCAAAGGGCTCCGGATCGGATGAAGGACCGGGCGCCTGGTCAGCAGGGGCTTTGCAGGCGGTAATCAGCATAGTGAGAAGTGCAAAAGTGGAGAGAAAGGATCGATGCTTCATAGCTAAGACTATTTAAGGGATAAAAAGAACACTCCCGAAATTATGAAAATTCCGGGAGTGTTTAAAGCTTAACTCAGAATGCTTGTCTATTCGAAGGTGGAATTACCGTATTTGGTGATTACGTGGATGGTGGCTTTGGGATTGGAGCCCACCGTGCCCCATACTTTAACATAGTTGTTCTCCTTGGTCTTACTCAGTTTACCACCGGCATCCATATTCACATTCCCGTATTTGGCTTCCCCGTTGAATTTGAAAGAAGCTCCCTCTTCCAGTCCCACCTGGAGATTCCCGTAGGAGAGCTCCGCATCAATCTTATTGAAGCCCCTGCTCAGGCTTTCGATTTTTGCACCGGTATACGCGGATTGTAGTTCCAGGACCTTATTCAGCCTGCCAAATCTTAATCCGCTGTACTTCAGTTCCCCAACGAAGCTATCGACTTCATCCAGGTAGTACTTATCGTAGGCTCCTTCCGTCACAATTCCGCCGGCTTTTTCGCCCAGTAGCTTGGAATATTTGCTCTCCACAAAAAGCATATCCGAAACTATTGATCTCCACATCGCTATAGGCAATTTCCAGCTCGAGCCATCCGGCCTGGTCAATGCTCACATTCGAATAGGCCAAATTAATATCGCTTAATGGCTTCACCTCTCCTCTGGAGAGTGATCCGGCCTTTAAGTTTCCATACTTCAGATCAATCTGCACCAGTCCGCTGCCTCCTGGATAAACAGGTCGCCATAGGCATCTTTCCATATCCAGGTTCACCCAGGCGGGCGCCTTGATGGTGATTTTAATGGAGGTTTTTACATTCCGTGACCAGCCATTCTCCATCTCGGTCTCGACAGAGATCCTGTATTGCCGGATTTGCCGATCCGAATATCGATCTTTTCAGCGCCTCCTCGGCCCTGGATTCTGGTAGATGCCTTCACCTGTACCACCGCCAGGATATCCACTTACATCTTTCTCCCACGTAATCAATTCCACATCCGAATATTTGGTATCGGTGTACAGGGTGACCCCCTTAGTTCACCTCGTAATTCTCGGTGTACTCCTTTCCTGGCATCCTGCGCAGAAAGAGAAAAGCTTACTGTAACAATCAGGAGCAGTGACAGGAGCAAACTTTTCGATTTAAATACTCTCTTTTTCATAGATTTTCAGAAATTTCTGATTTAACTTGGTTCAATTGTATAATAATCTGGTCCATCACCTCCAGCTTGAGCTGGTAGTGACGGATCAGTGCACTGATCACCCGGTCGTCGTTCGGGTTGGCCTCCAGGTCTTTCATCAATTGCTGATGGTAATTTTCCAGGTCCTTCAATTCCTTCAGCAGCATTGCTTTTTCTTGGGCATCTCCAAACTCAAACCCACTGATCTCGTCATAGCGTGCATCGACCTGGCGAGGCATAATAGAACTCTGCTTCCATCACAGCTGCCGGGAATGTCCTTCTGGCTGCCAGCTTATTGCTGCTTTTTTTTTTAATCAGCAGACATGGCAGAGGTGAGAATAATGGCCACCGATGCTGCCACCTGGATGGCATGCCTGAAACGGATCCTGCGAACCGGACGCCCGATCAGACAGTCTCTCCAGCTTCTGCACGAAACCGCTACCTCGTGTCCCTTCCGGGGCGGTCGGAATCGAGCTGCAGCCTGTTGCTCTTTGATCTATTTTTCAAGTTCACTCATGGTTCTCACTAGTTATTTTTAACAGTTCGATCAATTTCTTTTTCGCCCTGTGGTACTGTGTCCTCGACGTGGCATTGGTGATATTCAGTATGCCGGATACCTCTTCGTGGTCGTAGCCTTCCAGCAGGATGAGCGAAAGTACGATCCGGTATCCCTCCGGTAGCTGATAGATCGCTTTTTTGATGGTCCTCGGCCCGGTAATTCACCTCCGGACTTTCGTCTGGTTTATCCTCTATCTCCCCAATTTCTCCGGCATCTTCCAGGGAGAGTTGTTCTTTTTTCAATCTGAGAAAATCCAGAGCCTTGTTGATTACAATCCGCTTCAACCAGGCCCCGAAACTTACCTCACCCCGGTAGCTGTCCAATTTTGAAAATGCCTTTAAGAACGCTTCCTGCATGACATCTTCCGCGTCATCGGAATCCCCTACGATTCGCAGGGTCGTGTTGTACATGGCCGTATGATAAAGCCGGTACAATTCGAACTGAGCTTTCTGATCCCCATTTTTACAGGCCTCTACAAGATCCAGGTGCCTGGGAGTAAAGTTCTCAGATTTCCCATTTTCTGCCACAATGACGATGAATTAGTTGGAATGTTGCACGTAAGATATAAAAAAGCAGATTATTTGCTGACCTGGCGGACCACATCGATCACGGTGCCATCCACCCACTTGATGGCTGCCACCACCCTGTCCTCCAGTGCAGGAGGGGCCGGCATTCCGCAGATCCGGTCAGCTTCAGCCTTCAGCTCCTCCATGGATTTGATGGGCAGATCCGCTGTTCCTGGTTATCTCGATCAGGTCGGTGCGCAGTGGATTGATGGCAATGCCCCGTTCGGTGACGACCACATCGATCAGCTCACCCGGTCCGCAGAGGGTGGTCACCTTATCCCGGACCACCGGTACCCGGTCCCTGAACAGCGGGATGGGAAGGATCACGGTTTTGGAGAAGAGGCAATTCTGCCATCCTCCAATGCCGTGCAGCAGGTAGCCATCGGAATGGGTCACCACATTGGCATTGAAGTCCAGGTCCACCTCGGTGGCCCCCAGGATCACCACATCCACCAGCTGGGCAAAATTCCCCTTTCCATGGTAGTTATAGCTGGTAAAGGGACTGGTCCACACATGACCCGGATTCTCGGCCATGGAGCGCACCCCTTCCAGGTCGAAGGTCTGTCCGTCCAGGATATAGTCCACCAGGCCCTCCTCCAGCATGGAAACCAGGTATTTGTTGCTCCCCCGCGGGCAAAGCGGGCCCTGATCCCCTCCTGCTTCATGATCTTCCGGAAATACTCCCCCACGGCCAGGGAGGTTCCGCCTGCGCCCGACTGGAAGCTGAAACCGTCCCGGATGATCCCTGCAGCCTGGCAGAATTTTGCGGTCAGTTCGGCCAGCAGCAGCCGGTCGGGCGATTTGGTGATCTGGGTGGTCCCTGAAATGATCTGTGAGGGATCGCCCAGTTTTTCCACCTCCACCACGTAATCCACATGGTTGCCCTGGATCTGCCAGGGAATGCAGGGAAAGGGCACCGGATTGTCGGTCACCACAATCACCTTATCTGCATACTGGGAATCGGCCAGGGCAAAACCCAGCAATCCACAGGCTGAATCGCCCGACAGGCCATTGGCATTCCCAAAGGGATCGGCAGTCGGAGCACCGATCACAGCAATATCGATCTTCACCTCCCCGTCCTGGATGGCCTGGTAACGTCCCGCCGTGGGAACGCAGAACTCCGGTACCCTCCATTCCTCCTTCGGAGACAAAACGGCCCAGGGGACCGTTCATGCTCCCTTCAATGCGCTGAATGGTTCCATCCTCCAGGTACTGGATAAGATGTTCGTGGCAGGGAAAGGCGGCCGAGGGAAACCAGCGCAGTCCCTTTACCCCCATCTCCTTGGCAATATCAAAGACCTGGTTGGCCAGGAAGTCCCCGTTCCGGAAATGATGATGGGTGGAGATGGTCATTCCATCCCGCAGTCCGGCCTTCTCCAGGGCCGTACGCAGATCCTTAAGCTACTTTGTTTCCATCGGCGGGATAGTCACTGCAGCTGGCAATGTCCGGGGCATGTTTTTTACCTTCCGGTGTGTATTTTCCCACTCCCTGGTACGGAATTGCTTTCTCCCCGTTAATCTCAGTGAGCACCTGGCGCCCGGCGGCATTGCTTATGGTTTTCATATAATGTTTTTAAGCGTTCAATTTCCTGGCCAGATCCAGGGTCTTTTGTGCCCTCTTAACCACGGGCGGATCGATCATTTTACTCCCGAGGGCCACCACCCCTGATCCTTGCGCCTCGGCCTCCTTCAAAGGCCTCTACAATACGGCGGGCCTTCTCTATTTCCTCTTCCGTTGGCGTAAACGCCTCCTGGATTACCGGGACCTGCCTGGGATGAATGCATCCCATCCCCTCAAATCCCAGGGACCTGGATACATGCACATTCTTCCGGAGTCCCTCCATATTGGCCACATCCGAATAGACCGAATCGATGGGCTGGATGCCCGCCGCCTTGCAGGCATTGACCAGCCTGGTACGGGCATAAAGCGACTCCTTCCCCAGCTTCACTTCGCTTTACCCCCAGGTCGGCGGTATAATCCTCCAGTCCGATGGCCATGGCCACAACAGTACCGGAGGCACTGGCAATTTCATAGGCATTTTCCACCCCCAGGCCGCTCTCGATGATGGGCATCAGGAAGATCTCTCTGTTCTGCTTATGTTTATTCAGGATATTCTGGATTTGATCTGCCACCTTTTCCACCTGGGAAGCATGCTCACATTTGGGGATCAGGACCAGATGCAAATAATGAGGAACCACCGCATCCAGATCCTTCAGGCCTGCCGGCAGCTGGTTGATCCGGACCATGCGCTCCGCCCCGTAGAAATCGACCTGACAAAGGGCATTGCGAACCAGCAAACGGGCTTCCGCCTTCCGGTCGGGAGCCACCGAATCTTCCAGGTCCAGGATGATTCCATCGGGCCGGTGTATTCCTGCATTGAGCATCATGCTGGGGGAGTTCCCGGGAAGATAAAGTCGGGAGAAACGGAAGCGTTCCCTTCCGGTCTCATAGCGATTCTGTTCAATTACCGGGGGAATCCAGCTGAGATCTGTATCCTGAAGCTGCTTCACGGCCGCCTCAATCCTTGCCGCAAGAACAAAGGGCAAAGCCCCCGTATCTTCGATCTCCAGCAAAGCATCACGGACTCCCAGAGATTCCAGTACCTCCCGGGCCTGTTGCCTGATCTGCTCTCCGAACATCCGCTCCACTTTGCTTTCCAGGGTGATCTTTATCCCCCCCTTGTCCCGGAGTTGCAGTTTCACCTGGCAATCGGACCGGATGCGATCGCCCTTATTTCCTGTAATGGCTGTCTGTTTCATATTGTTTCAGTTAGCTGTGGCCTCTACCACAGAAAGCTCAGTAAAATCCCGGCTGCCACTGCAGAGCCGATCACCCCTGCCACATTGGGTGCCATGGCATGCATCAGGAGGTGGTTGGTGGGATCTTCTTTCAGTCCCATATTCTGCACCACCCTGGCGCTGTCAGGCACCGCCGATACCCCTGCCGCCCCGATCAGGGGATTCAGCTTGTTATCCTCCTTTGAAAACAGGTTCATCACCTTGGCAAATATAATACCTCCGGCGGTCGCGACCATGAAGGAAAGAGCTCCCAGCCCGAAAATAACCAGTGAATCGGTGGTCAGGAAGCGGTCCGCCTGGGTGGAAGCCCCCACGGTAAGTCCCAGCATAATGGTCACAATATCAATCAGGCTGGTCCGGGCCGTGTCGGCCAGTCGCTTGGTCACACCCGATTCCTTCAGCAGATTGCCAAAGAAGAGCATCCCCAGCAAGGGAAGCGAGTTGGGTGAAATAAAGGTGGTCACCAGCAATCCGATCAGGGGAAATAGAATCTTTTCCAGTTTGGAGACGGCCCGGGGAGGTTTCATGCGGATCAGGCGCTCCTCCCGGGTGGTTAGCAGGCGCATAATGGGCGGCTGGATGACTGGTACCAGGGCCATATAGGAGTAAGCTGCAATGGCAATGGGTCCAATAAGGTTTTTAACCAGAATGGGATCTCCACTGGCCGTTTGGCCGATAACATTGACCCCGTTGGCCAGCCTGGAGGAGAGAAAGATGGCCGTAGGTCCGTCCGCTCCGCCAATGATCCCGATGGCCCCTGCCTCCGGGGGGTGAAATCCCAGTGCCAGGGCTCCCAAAAAGGTCAGGAAGATCCCCACCTGGGCCGCTGCACCCAGCAGCATCAGTCTTGGTTTGCTGATCAGGGAGGAAAAATCGGTCATGGCACCGATCCCCAGGAAGATCAGGGGAGGATAAACTCCTTTCAGCACTCCGAAATAGAGGTAATTCAGCACACTCCCCTCCTGGTAGATCCCGATCTGCATATTCATGCCCTCCGCCTGGAAAAAGGGAATATTCCCAAAGATGATCCCGATGCCGATGGGGATCAGCAGCAGGGGTTCATAATCGTATTTGATAGCCAGGAATATAAAAAATAGTCCCACCACAATCATAATCAGGTGTCCGGGTGTGGCATTTCTGAACCCGGAGAATTTGAAAAACTTCCTGATCCCGTTTGCAGCCAGCTCCCAGACGCTTTCATTCTCAGCCTGCATCACTGACTTCAGGTACGGGAACAACTTTTTCTATAGCAGCCGGCTGATCCACTTCCGTTCCAGTGGCACGGTCAGGGAAGGCCACCCACCTGGCCAGAACAATAATCAGAAATACAGCCTGTAAGTGTCAGGGCTCTTTTCATATCAGACAATCTCCATGATAATATCGCCCTGCAGAACAACATCGCCTGCCTGTACCTTGATGTTCTCCACCACGCCGGCCCTGTCGGCCAGCACCTGGTTCTCCATTTTCATGGCCTCCATGATCAGCAACAGCTGCCCTTTCTTCACAATATCTCCCTTTGCAACTTCCAGTCTGGTAATGGATCCGGGCAGGGGTGCCAGGATGGGATGAGAGGATCCCCCCTCCTTCTTCTCAATGACCGGTCTTGCCTCCTGTTTAATGGCCGGACGCACAATGGTTGGGGTTTTTGAGGCCTTGAGGGTGCGGTGCAATTCTACATTGTAGGGAGTTCCGTTGACCTCCAGCCTGGGCCAGGTTCTCTTCAATGCCATGCACGTCCACGGTATAGTCGTTCCCGTTAATGGTAAACTTGAACTTCTTCATTAGTATTCCATTTATATGCGGTTAAACTGATTTCGCACCGCATAGATTTTAGAACTCCACGGGGAGTAGGTGTTGGAGATCCTCTTGATGGTCAGCACCCCGCTTTCCTTGTCATGTATCTCATCCAGGTACAGGTGGAGCGCCATGGCAATGGCTGCCGTAGTTTCCCCCGTAATGGCCTGCCCTTCCATATCCACAGGGGCTTTTCCCTGACGTACCCTTATTTTTATCTTCCCCAGGGAGATGAGCTTTGGAACCACGGAGAAAAACCAGAAGAGGAGCACAAGCGCCATAAAAACAATCAGGTAGCCCGCCACAGCAATCACCAGGGATTCCAGGCTGATATTGCTTTTTAATACGATGAACAGGCTTGCCATCAGAGGGGAATATTGGTGTGTTTCTTGGGAGGATTCATCTCCTTCTTGGAAGCCAGGGTCTGCAGGGCCCTGATGATACGAAAGCGGGTATTGCGCGGCTCGATCACATCATCGATATAGCCATACCTGGCCGCCTCATAGGGATTGGCAAACTTCTCCTTATACTCCTGCTCCTTCTCCTCAATAAAGCGCTGGGCTTCCTCCCGTTCCTCTATGCTCTTCAGGGTCTTGCCTTCCAGGATCTCAATGGCCCCCTTGGGCCCCATAACCGCAATCTCGGCCGTGGGCCAGGCGTAGTTGATGTCGCCCCGGAGCTGTTTGGAACTCATCACATCATGCGCCCCTCCGTAGGATTTTCGCAGGGTAATGGTAACTTTGGGAACGGTGGCTTCCCCATAGGCAAACATCAGTTTGGCCCCGTGCAGGATGATCCCGCCATGTTCCTGGGCACTTCCCGGAAGAAAGCCCGGTACATCCACCAGGGTTACAACAGGAATGTTAAAACAATCGCAGAAGCGAACAAAACGGGCCGCTTTGCGGGAAGCATCAATATCCAGGACCCCAGCCATATGATTGGGCTGATTGGCCACGATGCCCACCGGCATGCCATTAAATTTGGCAAATCCCACAATGATATTCATGGCATATTGCCGGTGTATCTCAAAGAACTCGCTATTATCCACCAGGGTAAAGATCACATCCTTCATATCGTATGGCTCGCTGGAGTTGTCCGGAATAAGCTCGTTCAGAACATCATCGAGCCGGTCGATGGGATCGTTGCACTCGGTCACATGAGGATCTTCCAGGTTGTTCTGAGGCATGTAAGAGAGCAGCTTACGGATCATCAGCAGGCCCTCCTCCTCATCCTCGGCCACCAGGTGGGCCACTCCGGAACGACTGGCATGCATCTGGGCACCGCCCAGGGCTTCCGTGGAGATGGTTTCGCCGGTAACCGTCTTAGTCACCCGGGGACCGGTTACAAACATATAGGAGGTCTGATCGCTCATCAGAATAAAGTCGGTCAGAGCAGGTGAATAAACCGCTCCTCCTGCGCATGGACCGAATATGGCTGATATCTGTGGAATCACGCCCGAGGCCAGGATATTGCGTTCAAAAATTTCTGCATAGCCCGCCAGGCTCCTGACTCCTTCCTGGATCCGGGCTCCGCCGCTGTCATTAATACCGATAACCGGTGCCCCCACCTTCATAGCCTGATCCATGATCTTGCAGATCTTGGCGGCATGGGTCTCTGAAAGGGACCCTCCGAATACAGTGAAATCCTGAGCATAGACATAGACCACCCGTCCGTCGATGGTTCCGTGTCCCGTAATGACCCCGTCGCCCAGATAATGCTGGTCTTCCAGACCGAAATCATGGGAACGGTGGGTGACGAACATGTCGTACTCCTCGAAACTGCCTTCATCCAACAGGATCCGGATACGCTCCCGTGCCGTATGTTTTCCTTTGGAATGTTGTACTTCGATCCGTTTCTCCCCCCCGCCTTTGCGGGCCTGTTCACGGCGATCGATCAGATTCTGAACCTTGTCCCGGCTACTCATGACCACAGAACTCGGTTAATACGCCCTGAGTCGATTTTGGATGCAGGAAGCCAATCTGTAAGCCTTCTGCTCCCTTTCGCGGGACCTGATCAATTAAGCTGACACCTTGATCATGCAGCATGCTTGCAGCGCCTGATTCACATTTTCCATGGCAAAAGCCAGGTGGTGGACCCCCGGCCCCTTCTTTCTCAATAAATTTCCCGATGGGCCCTTCCGGATCGGTACTCTCCAGCAACTCGATCTTGGTATCTCCCACTTTGAAAAAGGCGGTTCGCACTTTCTGATCGGCTACCTCCTCAATGGCATAGCACTCCAGTCCGAGCACCTTTTCATAATAAGGAATCGACTCTTCCAGGCTGACTACAGCGATTCCGATGTGTTCAATATGTGTTGGTTTCATAGCAATAAATATATCCTTTGAAATTACACAAAGCTACCTGTTCCCAGCTGTTGAATTCATGATAATTATCAAACAAGCGGGGAATACAGCCCTGTTATGGAGCATCTATTCCATTAAGGCATTGTAGACTACCTGCTGTACCTCGGTGCGCACATTCATATCAGTCAGCAGGTTATTGGCCATATTGGGATGGACCCGGTTGGAAAGAAAGATATAGACCAGCTCATATTCGGGATCGGCCCAGGCCAGGGTGCCCGTGAACCCGGAGTGTCCGAAACTGGAGGGAGAGGCACTGTTGCAGGCGGGTCCGGCATCCTCCTCCCAGTACACAGGTTTGTTGAACCCAAATCCCCTGTGATTTTCCTCCTCGCAGTTATAACAGGAGGTGTAAAGCGCCAGCGTGGACTCCTGGATATACCTTCGGTCGCCGTAGCTGCCGCCATTCAGAAACATCTGCATCAACTTCGCCAGGTCATTGGCGCTGCCAAACAAACCTGCATTGCCCGAAATACCCCCCAGCATAGCAGCTCCCATATCGTGTACATGTCCCTGCAGCAGCTGTCTCCGGTAGCTCATATCATTTTCAGTGGGAACGATACGCTCCCTGGGAAAACGGCTCAGGGGTTTGTATCCCAGGGTATGCGCCCCCAGGGGATTGTAAAAGTTATGCCAGACATAGGGATAGAGCATGGTATCGGTGGCGGTCTCAATGATCTGCTGAAACATATAGAAACCCAGTCCGCTGTAACGGTACTCCCTGGAGAGTCAGTTCAGAGTCATAGATCCGCTTATAAAGGGTATCCTTCCAGTCGCTGCGCATATAAAGCTCATCCGCCACCTGGTAAGGATACTCCGGAGAATAGAACTTCTGATATACCCCATCCACATATTTCACATTCCGGTTAAAATAGAGTCCCTCCCCGATCTTCAGGGGATAGGAGCGGGAAAAGCGATTGTACTAAACAGGGTCTGTGAGGTATCCAGGGGTTCAAGTGTTTCGTAATAAAAGGGGATCCATGCAAGCATCCCACTCTGGTGGGCCAGCACATCAGCCACCAGTAAGCCCGCTTTATTGGAGGAGTCCGGAATGGGTTCATAGGCCCCCATCAGGGAATCTTCGTGAAACAGACCCTGATCCCGCAGGCGCATGAGAGCTGCGGTAATGGAAGCCATTTTGGTGATGGAAGCAAGATCATAAATGTCATCTTCTTTTACCGGACGTCTCTTACGGTAGCTTTGATGTCCATAGCTCTGGTGCCAGACCACCTTCCCCTTGCGGGCCACCAGCACCTGGCATCCGGGCATAGCCTTCTTAGCTATAGCCTTTCTGATGATCTTCTCCATCTTCCGGAGGGTATCGGGATGAAGTCCCACATCCAGGGGTGATGCATATCCCAGCCGGAGGCCGGACCGGTATCATCACCGGCTCCTTCGCCAGAAAGGCTCCGGCAGTTACCGGCATCTGTCCCGAAAAGGAAGCACCTCCAAAGATGGCCTGGAGGGTCAGATCCTGATAGAGCGAATCATCCTGTAGGAAAGGATCACGGCATCGAAATGTTCCAGGGTCGAAAAACGGCTTAGGGAATATGGCATGCCAGCTACATTCAGATAAGGGTTGACTGGGGATCCAGTTCTTCCAGAAAACTCAGGGTTTCCTCACTGATCCCATATTTCCGTGAGGCCCTGCTGCTGGTATTCAGGACATTAACAATTACCGTATTGTATGGCTTCAACTTTAGAAGCAAGTCCTGCCGTTTGCTCGCATCGGCCTCCGAAGCCAGGATAAAGTGATCTCCCACAAGGTAGAGGTCAGTGCTTGCCATAGGCTGGCTACCACTCCCTCCCGGCTGATGGTGATAGTAGCAAGACTAGTATCTTCCAGATGGCCAAGCGGAATGCTCCCTCCCTGTTTTTCACCAGGATCAGTGAATGCTCCACCAGCTCCCGGTAAAGTGCTCTGGTAGTAAGGTGGTTCAGATCCTCCAGCAGAGTTTTCATTTCAATCGCTTCCCTGGTGTGCAAACCGGCCCAGTACTTTGGCCTGCAGAATCTTCCGGCAACTTTCATTGATCTCTTCTTCTGATACCTCCCCTGTTTTACCGCCTTTTTTATCGCAGCGATGGCCTTGTTCCACATCGGCTGGCATTAGCAGGATATCATTCCCGGCCTTTACGGCCTCCACCTCCCTGAGTCCCGGTTCAAAATAGCTGCTCAGGCCCTTCATATTGAGTGCATCAGTGATGATCAGCCCCCTGAATCCCATCTCCTCCTTCAGCAAACCTGTAATCGCCGGACGCGAAAGCGTTGTGGCCCGGTTCTCCCGTGGATCCAGGGCTCGGAACCCGAAGGTGGGCCACCATGATACCTGTAAGCCCCCTGTCGATGGCTTCACGGAAAGGAAACAAGTTCCAGGGAATCGAGTCGTTCACGCTGATCGTGGGAATCACCGGAAGAGCACGGTGTGAATCCGTATCCGTGTCGCCATGACCGGGAAAATGTTTGGCCGCGACCAGTACCCGCTGGTCCTGCATCCCCTCCATAGGGCCACCACCTTGGATCGGCCACATTATTCCGGCCTTCTCCCAAAGGACCGGATCCAATCACGGGATTTGCCGGGTTGTTATTGATATCTGCCACAGGAGCCAGGTTCATATGGACCCCCAGTCGTCTGAATTGTGGTCCCATATCCGCTCCCTAGCCTGTATATCAGACTATTGTCGGAAATTGCTCCCAGGATCATGGTGGCCGGGTAAGTGAAGGTATTGTCCAGCCGCATGCCCAGTCCATTTTCGCCGTCGATGGCGATCAGGAGTGGAACCTCGGAAGCCTCCTGGTACAGGTTGGTAAGCCGGGCCTGCTCCCGGGGTTCTCCCTGGAAGAAGAGGATCCCTCCCACCTTTTGCCGTTTCACCTGTCTGAGCACCGCCTTCTCATGCAGCGGTCCCATATTGGAATAGCCATAGACCATGATCATCTGGGCAATACGCTCTTCCAGGTTCATACCGGACATGAGCGAATCGGCCCAGGCTGCACCCTCCGCCAGAAAAGGAGGATCCAGTGGCTTTCCCGAATCAGCCTCCAGCTGAAAGCCCTGAATCCCGGTCCTCCAATGGGAGCAGGCCAGGATCAGCAGAGCAAGAATCGTGGTTCGGAGCAGCTTTTGAGATATCACCTTATCAAAGTAAGAAAAAAAGGCTATTTTAATTCTTTAATTTTTACCAACCCGCAGAATCTGAGGAGTAATGGAGTGCAAAAAAGGAATCTGCTGAAGCTAAATTCCCAGTTTTTCAGCTGTAGCATCCGGTACAGCCTCCTTATGGACCATGAAGAAGATGGTCTTGGCCCGCATATAGGCCTCGGAAACGTAGTGGTAGCCCTTATAAATATGATCCCCGGTTCCCCAGGAGTTCTTCACCAGATAAAATTTATTGCCAGCCTGATCCCTTGCAATCCCTGTGATATGCATCAGGTGATCGTCGGTGGTCCTGGTAATTATCGAACATCTCCTGCCGATTCTCCTGGGTAATGATCCGCTCCTTCTTGGGAGTGGAAAAATCATAAAAGAGCGCCTGCTGCTCACTTTCTGACAGCTCATCCCACCTGGCCCTCTCCAAACCGTTCAGATCCTCAATCTCGGTGGAAGGCATCAGGGCCACTCCCTTTTTCCAATCATAGCTCCTTTCCCCCACATCGGCATCCCAGCAAACGGAATAACCCTTCTCCAGGGCATGATCCAGCAAGTCCCATCATCTCATCCAGGGGCACATTCTAAATGCTGCTCCAGAGCCAGTTGTCCGGAATCTCAAGGATAAAGTTCTCGTAAAAGGGATGGTGGGTAAAGGAACCTACGGAAACATAGTCATCCGGATTCAGTCCGGTGTCGCTGCGCAAAAGAGCTGGAGTATATGACTCCTCCATGATAGCTGAAATCTGGCGGGTACCTCTCCCAGATAGGCATCCAGGATTGCCAGCTGAATCCCTGCCTTCCATACCGGTGCAGAGCTCCCGGTTGCGATTCTTGATCACCTGCGTCCACATAAGCCATGAGAACCGCATCCATCTCACCGTGAACCGGAAGTGTTATCCTCTGTTGTAACTCCGTCATAAGCCTCATTGGGTAACATACCGAACTCCTTCCAGATGTGCATCACATCCATGGCCAGTCCCCCGTTCCCAAAATTTGCCTTTCCGTGCATGCGGACATATTTATCGGCCTTCATTTCATAGGCCTTACGAACAAAAAACATTTCAGACAGATCATGCTCCCCCTTCCCGGTTCGGAGCAATTCCGACTCAATAAAACTGGTGGCTGCAAAACTCCAGCAGGTACCTGAACGGTGCTGATCTTTTACAGAGGTGGCAGGAACGACTGTCTACCATGGTAAAACTGATAGCCTTTGGGCGCTTCCTCCCTTTTTTCTTTTTCTGTCCCTGCAGGCTGGAGCAGAGATATGACCACACCGAGTGATATCAGAATGGTGTATTGCGCTACTTATCTTCATGTTGTTGGTTTGGGTTTTAAGGCCTTAAATTAGCAATAATCCATTGATACAGAAGGATCATGAGCGGAAAATACAGATTAATCTATCAGAGGGAAACCCTGTTCAGGAATTCGTGCACATGTTCGGCATAGGTACTTGGAGACCGGAATACGGATCTCCTCCGGTGAATCCATGTAGATATATAGGTTGGTGCTGATCAGCTTCACCAGTTTGATGTTCTCAAAATTTACCATGTAGGAGCGGTGACAGCGTTGGATCAGGGTTCCTTCCAGCTCCTTTTCCAGCCGTTTCATGGTATTCCGAAGCATGATCTTCTTGAACCTTCCCCTTCTCCAGGGTATGTACCGTCACATAGTTATCGGTGGACTCCACAAAAAGAATATCCGCCGATTTAATGGAAAAACGAAGTTTCTCGGTCTCATCCCTGAAGGTGATCATCTTCTTCTCCTTGAACTCCTGGGAGGTATTCTTCGTCAGATTCTCCAGTTTGATCCGTTTATCCTTCATGGAAAGGTACAGCCAGGAGATGGAGTAGGGAATGGCCAGCACCATCAGGGTGATAAAAAGCAGGCTGATAAAGCGGTCCACCAGTTCCATGCCCGATTTCAGCAACACCAGATCCACCACCAGGTAGACGGCTGCCAGAAGTACGATCTCGGCCAGGTGCCAGAGCCCGAAAATCAGGTAGGTCAAGCGGATTCTTCCCATCAGTCAGGAAAAAGACCAGCTTGCTGAAGACAATCACCAGCATTCCGATAAGGATCATGGCACTGGAGTAAAAGAAGAACTCCAGCCGGCCCATCTCGATCCAGGTGGAGGCATTAAAAGGCGCGTAGATATTGATAAAGACCAGGGCAAAGATGGAGACAAACATCACCTGGGTAATAAGGGTAGATTTATCCTTCAGATAATCGGGGATTTCCTTGAATATGATCTTCAACCTACTCATCAATGCTAATAATTTTTAGTTCGGTCCGCCTGTTCATGTGCCCTGCCCTTCTTCTGTGTCATTGTCTTCCACCGGCTGCATCTCGCCGTAACCTGCTAGCTTTCAGTCTGCCTAGTTTCAATCCCCCTGTTCTGCCAGGTATTCCACCACACTCTGAGCCCGTCTGCTCCGATAAGATCCTGGTTATGTTCCGGACTTCCGGTATTATCGGTATGCCCGCTGATCTCCACCCCGATGGCAGGATTCAGCAGACAGAAAATCGTAACCC
Organism: uncultured Bacteroidales bacterium; assembly: GCA_963792395.1. GTDB lineage: Bacteria > Bacteroidota > Bacteroidia > Bacteroidales. The sequence goes on along the minus strand of CAWBWE010000007.1, from coordinate 63,373 downwards.
TGGTTCAGTTCGGCCCGGGATTCCGGTTCCAGCTCGATAGGAATCCCGTTGCATAAAAAATATTTTGCAGCACCACCACACTTCCCACCTTTACCTGCTCCATGGGAACATCCCTTCGCAGGGCTTTGGTCTGACTGTGCAGTCCGCTAAAGGTAAAGTGATCTGAATAAAAAAGATAGCCATCGGCCGAAACATTCAGGGCATAATCCCTGTCCCTGGGAAGAGAGATCAGGTAATCGCCTTCGCCCGGATAGGATTCCAGCTCCATAACCGTCTCCTCGGTCTCCAGGTCGATCAACTGGATCACGGCCTTCAGCCCTCTTCATGGTTCGTGAATCATATACCCTTCCTTTCATGTAGGAGACAGGCACAGGCCTGAGCTCTACGGGCATTTCAAAGGAGAAAATATCCGTATCTGTCCCCTCTCCCCGGTCGGATGCAAAATAGGCCACGTCACCGCTGGCATTCAGGGTCAGTCCGATATCATCATGATAGGTATTTATGGGGTAACCCAGATTTTCAGGTCTGCTCCAGCCTGAGTCCCCTGTCTAACCTTGTGAGAAAAAGGTCCCCCTGCCCCATTCCGGGCCAGCCGGTGGAAGAAAAATAAAGGCTCTGTTGATCGGGGTGGATAAAGGGAGATTGCTCCAGTCCGCTGGTATTCACCGAATCGCCCAGGTTCACCGGATCGCTCCAGCTCTCCCCGATTCGTTCTGACTCCAGATATCGTAGGATCCCGATCCTCCCGGCCGGTTGGAGGTGAAATAGAGAATCCGGCCATCGGCCGAAATGGCAGGATGCTTCTCACTGTAGCGGCTGTTCAGCGGGCTGCCGGCATTTTTGGGCATGCTCCATCTGCCCTTTTCCAGGATGGAATAGTAGAGGTCACACATCCCCATGTCCGCTCCGACGGTTACAGGCGGTAAACCAGAGGTCCTTCCATCTGCTGTCATGGACTGGGCCCCCTCATTGTCGGAGGTATTTAAAGGGGCACCCGCATTTTGGCGCGCTTCCCAAACCCCGTCCTTATGAATAGAGTAGAAAAAATCCTCCTGCAAAGAGAGCGGATCTCCTCCTGTTAGCACCTCGCCGGGAAGCATCACGGTAAACATCAGCATCTGTTCATCCACGGACAGGGCAGGCCAGTATTCACTGTACTCAGAGTTCACCTCGGGCCCCAGGTTTTCAGGTTGAAAGGGAACCGGATTCTTTATGGCTTCCATGGCAAAGATCGCACTTTTCCAGGATCAATTCCACGGCCTCCCTGTTCTTTACCCTTTGCGGAGGGAAAGCCAGATAATTCTCTGCCAGTACCCTTGCCCCCTCATAATCACCGCTTGTCAGTTTCAGTCCGGCCAACAAGTCTGTATCCCTCCGGGTTGCCCTCGGGATCGATTTCCAGGGTCCGGGCATAATAAGAGATGGCCTCCTCCACTCGTCCCTGGTCATAATATAACTGGGACAGCATCTGATATGCCTCAATAAATTCTGCATCTGCCTTGATGGCCTTTAAGAGCATCTCCTCCACACAGGCATTATCCAATAATTCATAACAGGCTCTGGCCTGTTTAAATCGTTTGACAGCTTTTTTGGAGGAGCTGCTGTAGTATTGCCCTGAAAGGCCCGGAGTGAGGACGATCATCAGAATTACCCATATGCCTCTTCTAAAAGCCATACTAAGGAATATGCATGTATTTGTGGGACTGCAGGGAGATCATCCAGCGGGGATTTTCTTTGGAAAACGCGATAATGACAGGAAGTATTTCCTCTCTCCGGCTCCACTCCGGCTGCAGATAGAGTTTACACTCCTCGCTGACCCTGGAGGCGTTTTCAAGCGCCCAGGCAATATCCTCCTCTGCTGCGATAATCACTTTCAACTCATCAGCCTCCGGGAATATGGACTCCACAGGCGGGGCATTTTTCTTGGGAGAGAGACAGATCCAGTCCCAGCTTCCGCTTAGTTCATAGGCTCCGCTGGTCTCCAGGAAGGTTTCAATCCCTTTCTCCTTTAATATTCCGGTGAGGTAATCCATAGGGACCATCAGGGGCTCTCCACCGGTCACCACCACGGCAGCAGCCGGGTACTCCATCACATGTTCAATAATCTGTTCGGCGTCCACCACGGGATGATGCGCAGGATTCCAGGAAAATTTTGTATCGCACCAGCTGCATCCCACATCACAACCGCCCACCCGGATAAAGTAGGCAGCTTTCCCAGTATGGTAGCCCTCTCCCTGTATGGTGTAAAACTCTTCCACCAGCGGTATTTTCCTTCCTCCCTCAAATATATTCTGATCAAAATCCATCTAAATTCTTTCCCTGTTAGCCAACAAAGGTAGTGAACAATCAGGGTCAGTAAAGGGAGGATCATACTTTTTTATTAATTTGTGCCTTTAAATTTTTCCTATGAAACCAATCAACACCGCACTCTGCTCCTATGGAATGTCCGGGCTGGTTTTCCACGGTCCTCTTCTGGAAGTTCATCCCGGCTACAAGGTGGGAAAGATCCTGGAAAGAAACCGCCACGAGTCCAAAGGGAAGCACCCTGGCGCCCAGTTGGTCCGTAACTTTGATGCTATTATTGAGGATCCTGCCATCGAGCTGGTGGTGGTAAACACCCCCGATCACCTTCATGTAGATATGGCAAGCAGGGCCATCCAGGCTGGCAAGCATGTGGTCGTGGAAAAGCCCTTTACGCTGCTTACCAGTGAAGCGGACCAGCTGATAGAGCTGGCTGACAAACAGGGGGTTTTCCTGAGTGTATACCAAAACAGGCGCTGGGATGGCGTCTACCTTACCGTGAAAGAAGTGCTGGCTTCCGGAAAACTTGGACGCCTGGTGGATTTTGAGATCCATTTCGACCGCTTCCGGAATTACATCAAGGAGTCGTGGAAAGATCAGGCCAATGGTACCGGAACCCTTTACAACCTGGGATCGCATCTGATCGATCAAACCCTGAACCTCTTCGGGATGCCTGACCGACTGTTCTGCGATACCCGGATGCTCAGGGACGGGGCCCTGACAGACGACAGTTATGATCTCTGGCTTCACTACCCTGAATTCAAATGTATGCTGCGCTCCAGTTACCTGGTACGGGAACAGGGTCCCAGCTTTATGCTTCATGGGACCGAAGGCTCTTTCCTGGCCTGGGGCACAGACCCTCAGGAAAGGGATCTGAAAGCCGGACTGATCCCGGGATCGGAAGGATGGGGAGTGGATCCCGGTTTCAGCCATGCAAAAATTAACACCGATTTTAAGGGCCAGCATCTGGAAGGTGAATACCCCCTGTTACCCGGAAACTACATGGCCTATTACGATAATATTTATGAGGTCATTCGAAACGGGGCTCCCCTGATAGTCACCCCGCAACAGGCCCGGGATGTGATCCGGGTCATCGAAGCGGCTTACGAGAGCAGCAGGAAGGGTGAAGTAGTACACCTGCGCTAGATGCCGGTGATCGTATTTCAGGGATCAGAGGGCGCGGCTCGCCTGACCGTAAACACGTACCCATCCTTTTCCATCAGCACCTCCAGCTCCGGATACAGTTCCAGGTAGATTTCCTTTTTGTCTACTCTCATTACAAAATAGGCATCCCGGTCCAGTGATCCGGTCATCAGCTTTTCAATGCTGTCATCTTCCTCTCCGGGCTGCTTGTCAAAGTAAAAGAGATGTGCATAGCTCTTGAATCCAAGCGTATTCACATAAACATCCTGTCCACGAAGACTCTTATAGAATTTTACGGCAACCCGTTGATTATAGCCTTCCACCCGCTCAGAGAACAGGGAGATGGAGACAAATACAAAAAGGAGTACCACCAGGTGGAGGATGACCATCCCGCTCCAGTCCCTGCGAAGGATCTGAACCGAAGCAGCAATCACCCCGACAATCAGAAAGAGGCCGATGAGCCACTCATAGCCACTCCAGTGAACATTCCGTTGCAGGGCCTCTGCAGTAAAGGGCCCGATAAAAGAGAAATCTTTGCTGAGCAACCAGTTATAATGATCGGTGAGCAAGGGGAAAACAATGGCCATTCCGGAAAGAAGCAGGCCGATCAGAAAGATCAGAACCACCTGCCAGCCTCCAATCTCTATTTTCCTGTCGAGCCATTTATCCCATACCCAGGCAGCCAGGAAAGTCAGGGGGAAATAGGCCAGAGAACTATAATGCAAGAGCTTGGTATTGACAATGGAGAAGACGATAAGGACCACCATTAACAGGATATACATCCACTGCCGGAACAAGCTTTGCAGCTGAGTATCCTCAGTCTTTTTTGTAATGCTTTTTAAAGCGATCACCGAAGCGGGGAATACCCCGATAAGGAGCACCACCAGGTGATAGCCGAAAAATCCATCATGGACACTGCTATGGGTGGAAAGCAACTTTATCTGGTAGTCAATGAATTCCCTGATAATCCCTGAGTTTCCACTTGCCGCCTGAAACAGGAACCAGCTTCCTCCAACTAAGGCCAGGACCACGATGAAAAGAGTCACATGGACCACCGAGGTGGAGATTCTGAAACGTTTCAGCATCAGAAAGGCCAGGAAGCAGAGCAGGAAAATCAAGGTAGCCACCGGCCCCTTGGTCATTACTGCAAGTCCGAAAAAGATGGCGGACAGGATCAGATTTTTAAGCTGCCCCTTCTTCCTTTGCGGATCAAAGTAAAATATGAACCGTCCAATTCCTATAAAAATAAAAAGGTTGAACCAGGGATCGATGATTCCCGATTTAAAGAAAAAGAAAGGTAGAATGGCTGCTGCATAAGAGAGGATCCATAACAATCCAAAGCGATGCCCATAAATTTTGCGCCCAAAGGAGTAGAGCATCATCAGCGATAAGATTCCGCAAATCACATTGGGAAACCGGGCTGCAAATTCATTGATTCCAAAGATCTTCATGGAGACCGTCTGGAGCCAGAAAAAAAGCGGGGGCTTTTCAGGAAAGGGTTCAAAATCGATCTGAACAGTCAGGTAATCTCCCGTGACTATCATCTCCCTGGCCGATTCGGCATAGTTGATCTCGTCCGAATCAAAGAGGTTTACTGAACCCAGAAAAGGGAGCAGGAACAGAAGTGCAAGCACAACGATTCCCAGGTAAACCAGGATTCTCCTGAATATCGTGTCACCCAACATAGGCCCTAAATGTAGTAAAAAAAGCTCCATATTTGATCAGATATTTTTTCCTACTTTTACTCTCTCAAAAAGGATAAGCATATGAATGTTGAGCAGCTTAAAGAGACTTTTATCAGTTTATACGGGGAGAGTGAAAACAGGATCCATCTCTTTTTCTCACCGGGCAGGGTGAACCTGATCGGTGAGCATACCGATTACAATGGAGGCTATGTATTTCCCTGCGCCCTCTCCTTCGGCACCTACCTGCTCGTAAGAAAAAATAACAAACGTCTGGTTCATTTTGCCACCGCCAATTTCGATCACCGCGGCGAGCTTAAACTGGACGAGCCCTTCGAAAAGGAAGGAAAATCCTGGATTAATTATCCGGTAGGAGTCCTGAACGAATTCCGGAAAAAAGCAAAGGAGATAGAGGGTGTGGACCTGCTTTACTCGGGTGATATTCCCAATGGGGCCGGACTCTCCTCCTCAGCTTCCATAGAGATGGTCACCGCCTTTGCCATGAATGAGATTTTTGGCTTTGGCTTTGACCGCATGGAACTGGTTAAAATTTCCCAGAGCGCTGAGAACAATTTCGTGGGGGTCAACTGTGGCATTATGGACCAGTTTGCTTCGGGCATGGGAGCTACCGATCATGCCCTTTTTCTGAACTGTGACACCCTCGATTATGAACGAGTTCCCCTTAAGCTGGAGGGCATGAAGATCGTCATCGCCAATACCAATAAAAGGAGAGGTCTGGCCGACTCAAAATACAATGAGCGAAGAGCACAGTGTGAATCAGCTGTAGAGGCTCTTCGCAGGGAGAAAAAAATCAAGCATCTAAGCGATCTGAGCCTGGAGGAATTCAACACGCTCTCCCACCTGATCTCCGATGAGACAGAAAGAAGAAGGGCCCGCCATGTGATCACTGAAAACAACCGTACCCTGGGTGCCATAGAAGCCCTGAACCAGGGTGATTTGTTAACTTTTGGCCAGCTGATGAACCAGTCGCACGACTCGCTCAGGGACGATTATGAAGTGACCGGAACGGAGCTTGATACCCTGGTGGAAGAAGCCCGAAAAATCGAAGGCACCATTGGTAGCAGGATGACCGGAGCCGGATTCGGTGGCTGCACCGTAAGCATCGTCAAAGAGGATCAGGTGGAGTCCTTTATCAGGGAAGTTGGCCTGGCTTATAAGGAGCGCACCGGACTCAATGCTGACTTCTATGTAGCTGAGATAGGCGATGGTTCCAAGGAGATCCTCTAAGCCCTAACGCACCAGCAGTTCTTTCTTCAACAGAACATCTGAGTCCGAAGAGGGTCCTACCAGAATCTCGTATATTCCCGCTTCCACCAGATAGTCTCCTGCATCCGGATCGTAATAAGACATTTCATCAGGCCCAAGCTCCAGGCTCACCGCAATGGTCTGCCCGGCATTAATGGGCACCCTGACAAAACCCCTGAGATCCTTTAGAGGGCGTAGCTCATCTGACTCCAAATCGCGGATATAGAGCTGAACCACCTCTTCCCCATCCCGCTCGCCTGTATTGGTCACATCCACACTTACGGTAAGGGATTCCCCTGGTGCCATTTCATTCTTTTCCAGGATCAGATTGTCATAAGAGAAGGTGGTATAACTGAGTCCATAGCCAAATGGATAGAGTACCTCCCCTTCGAAGTAGCGATAGGTCCGGCCAGTCATATCATAGTCTTCAAAGGGCGGCAGGTCGTTAACCGACCGGTAGAAGGTCAATGGGAGCCTGCCGGCAGGATTGTAATCCCCAAAGAGAACATCTGCTACAGCTTCCCCGGCTGCCTCGCCTCCGTACCAGGCCTGCAGGATGGCCGGAACTGTTTCATGTTCCATGGTAATGGAGACTGCCGAACCGGTCATCAGTACCAGGGTTACCGGTTTTCCGCTTGCGGCGATCTGCCGGATCAGACTGCGCTGAACAGCCGGCAGATCCAGAGAGGTCCTGTCTCCTGCGTTAAATCCTTCCAGCTCCAGTCCCCGCATCTCCTCTCCTTCCAGCCGGGCAGTAAGTCCCATTACCAGGACCACATGATCGGCCCAGCGGGCTGCCTGCAAAGCCTCCCAGGCCAGGGGCAGGCCTGGTTCTTCCCAGTGGAGGGTGCAATTGGCATCGCCATGCTCATCGAATACACGCACCTGGATCCGGTATGCCTTTCCTGCCACCAGCTCCACCTTCCTGTAGGTCTTATCGGGATGGTGGGGATTATTATGCCTGATCAGGGTATCCCCGTCAATGATCAGCTGCACATACTTCCCATACAGACCCAGTGCATGGGTGCCGCTTTTGCGCGGAACCAGGTAGCCCTCCCACTGGACGCTGTACTGATCATCGGTCAGTCCATCAGCCGGCGGTTCCCCGTCCCACCAGTAAAAATCAATTTGTTCATCGCTGCGCTGCAAAACAGGTGCAAGGTCTCCATCCAGATCAGGATAGAAGGAGGCCTGCAGTCCGGGCATGCTTTGCTCTTCATCCGAGAACAGAAATTCGGGTGGAACCGGACTTAAATAGGGCAGACCGCTGTGATGGGGACAACCCAAGGCATAACGCACTTCGGCTTCAGTTCCCAGTTTCGCAGTGATCCCATCCAGAACGCTTACCGGTGCCACCGGGGTTCCATTGTAATTGCCATTCTGCACATCCACATTATGGGCATTGGGACCAATCACTGCCACACGCTTTAACTCTTTGCCAAGGGGCAAAGTGTTTTGCTCGTTTTTCAGCAGCACCATGGACTTCCGGGCCATCTCCCTGGCCACCTCCCTGTGAGGTTCTGAAGCAAGGGTATCCACCGGTATGCCGGACCAGGGAACCATCTCACCGGGATCAAACATCCCCAGTTTCATACGGGCCAGCATCAGCCGTTCCACCGCTCTGTCTATTGCCTCTTCTGTGATCAAACCCTGTTTGACCGCCTCAACCAGCCCCTCATATTGATCGCCACAGTTCAGATCGGTTCCGGAAAGAACTCCCAGGGCTGCGGCCTCCTCCCGGTTTTGAACTACCTGGTGTCCCCAGTGGAAATCATATATGGCCCCGCAATCAGAGACGATGTAACCCTGGAAGCCCAGCTCACCCCGGAGAAGCTCTTCCTGAAGGGGGGCACTCCCGCAGCAGGGTTCGCCCATATACCTGTTATAGGCACACATGACTGAATAGACCTGACCTTTCTCCACGGTCTTCTTAAAAGCAGGCAGGTAGGTGTCCCTGAAATCACGCTCGCTTACCACCGCATCAAACTCATGGCGCAAGGGTTCCGGACCACTGTGTACGATGTAATGTTTGGAAGTGGCAACCGTTTTCAGGTAACGGGGATCCGCTCCCTGCAAGCCTTTTATAAACTGCACCCCCATCTCCCCGGTCAGGTAAGGATCCTCGCCATAAGTCTCATGTCCCCTGCCCCATCTGGGATCTCTGAAAATATTGATATTGGGGGACCAGAAGGTAAGCCCCTGGTAAATCCCGTGTTTCCCCCTGGAAACATAGTCGTGGTATTTGGCCCGGGCCTCTGTGGAGGTCACATCGGCCATTCGAAACATGAGGTCCCGGTCGAAGGTGGCGGCCATTCCAATGGCCTGGGGAAAGACCGTTGCCTTCCCCGAACGGGCCACCCCATGCAGGCATTCATTCCACCAGTTATACGCGGGAATATCCAGCCGCTCCACCGCATCTGCCTCATGGGTCAGTTGACTCACCTTCTCCTCCAGGGTCATTCTGGAGACCAGGTCGGCTGCACGGGTTTCAAAATCAAGCCTGGTGTTTTGATAGGATGGACCGTACCCTTCACAGGCGAAAAGCAGGAATGTCAGACAGACAGGGATCAGGGCTTTCAGTTTCATGAATCGTGGTATAAAGGGTTAAAACTATACGCAATCAACTTATAAAGTTAAGGATATTCGTTCTGTTTGCACTCCCGGATTTTTGTTTTTCCTACATTTGATATGCAGAATAAAAATTATTCCCCTATGAAAATAAAACTTACCTCCCTTATCCTCTTATGCCTGATGGGAACCCTATCTCAGGCACAGGACACCCGTACACTTACAGAATCCGATTATGAGCGGGCACAAGCCATGCTGAGAGGAAATGTGGATAATTTTGTAGATAATAACATTCGGCCGCAATGGGTAGCGGATAGCAGGCTTTGGTACAGGTCTGTGACTGAAGGCAAGAGGAATATAAGTTGTTTGATCCGGTCAAAGGAAAGTTAATAACAGCTGCAACCAGGGAGAAATTATTTACCAAAGCGTCCGTAGAAAAAGCATCCATAGAACAGGCTGGAAGAAGAGTATCCCCTAATGGGGTTTTATCGCCCGATGGCAAGTACGCTGCCTTTATCCGCGATTGGAATTTATGGATTAAGGAGGTTTCTACCGGGGTGGAAAAAGCGCTGACCACGGATGGTGTGCAAGAATTTTGGCTATGCCACTGATAATGCAGGATGGAGACAAAGCGACAAAGCCATCCTGAGCTGGTCGCCAGACTCTAAAAAGATCGCCACCTATCAGCAGGACCAGCGGCATGTAAGCTCGATGTACCTGGTTAAAACCACCATAGGTGCGCCGGAACTTATGGAGTGGAAATATCCCCTGCCCGGGGATGAAGATATCATACGGATCCACCGGGTGATCATAGATATCAGCGAAGAGAAGCCCAGGATTACCCCCCTGAAGCTGGCACCCGATGCCCGGAGGGGAACCCTGTGTGACGATATTAGCTGTGAGGGCGGACTGGACGATATATCCTGGAGCGAGGACAGCAAACAGCTGGTTTTTGTCTCCACCAGCAGGGACCACAAGGAGGCACATGTACGCATGGCCGATTGTGAAACCGGCGAGGTCCGGGATATCTTCCAGGAGATCGTTGAAACACAATTTGAATCGGGACAGGGAACCATCAACTGGAAATACCTTTCCGCTACCAGGGAGATCATCTGGTATTCGGAACGAAGCGATTGGGGACATCTCTATCTCTACGATGTCGAATCCGGCAGTCTGAAGCATCCCATTACCCGGGGTGAGTTTGTGGTGCTGCAAGTGTTGAAGATAGACCCGGAAAACCGTGTCATCTATTTCATAGCCAGCGGGAAAGAGGAAGGAAATCCCTACTTCCAGTATCTTTACCGGGTGGATTTCAGCGGAGAAAATTTGCAGCTATTAAGTCCTGAATTGGGTAATCACAGCATCAGCTTCTCCCCCGATGGCCAGTATTTCACCGATACCTATTCTCAACCTGATGTTCCCCCTGTCCACGAGCTCAGGAACATCCAGGGTAAATTAATTCGTGTGTTGGAGAAGACTGATATTACCAGGCTGGAAAACCACTGGCTGGAAAGCGCCCATGCCCTTTCAGGTCAGGTCTGCCGACGGCGCTGGGATCTTTACGGTATCATGCATACCCCGGGCCATATGGAAAGCGGAAAGAAGTACCCGGTGATACTTTATATTTACCCGGGCCCCCAGGGCGGCAGCGTGCGTTCCTGGAGCTTTATGGCCGCCAGAGGAGATAACCAGGCCCTGACTGAACTGGGATTTGTGGTGGTGGCCCTGGAAGGAAGCTGCAACCCCGGGCGATCCAAGTCCTTTCATGATGCCTGTTACGGCGATATGGGAGAGAACACCCTTCCCGACCAGGTATCCGGGTTGAAGCAACTGGCCGAAAAGCACGGCTTCCTGGACCTGGAAAGAGTGGGAATATGGGGCCACTCCGGTGGCGGATATGCCTCAGCAGCAGCCATGTTCAGGTATCCGGATTTTTTCAAGGTGGGAATTGCCGAATCGGGGAATCATGATAACCGGAACTACGAAGACGACTGGGGGGAAAGATATATTGGCCTGGAAGTGGCAGACGACCAGGGAGTAAGTAATTACGAATATCAGGCCAACCAGGTACATGCGGAAAACCTGAAAGGAAAGTTAATGATCATCCATGGAGGAATGGATGACAATGTTCCTCCCTACAACTCCTACCTGGTGGCGGATGCTCTGATCAAGGCCAACAAGGACTTTGATTTCCTCCTGCTTCCCAATGCACGCCACGGTTATGGGAAAGACAGCTACTACATTATGCGCAGGCGCTGGGATTATTTTGTGCAGCACCTCCAGGGTGCCACGCCGCCCGCAGAGTTTCAGATCAGGATTGATTAAGGCAGGATGAAACTCTTAATCATGGAAAGGAAAAGTGAAATATCCAGCGGGGAAAGGAAGGTATTGGTCCGGAAAATTCTTGGTCCGCTTTGCAGGTTTCTTCCCGGTACTTGGGCTGCTGATCCTGCTTCCGGCCGGAACCTTTGACTACTGGCAGTTTTACCTGTACGCCGGACTTCTTTTAGTCCCCATGCTTGCTGTCCTGTTCTACTTCCTGAAAAACGATCCAAAGTTTCTGGAACGAAGGACGAAAGCCAGGGAAAAGGAGAAAGCCCAGGTGCTGATCTCCATTTTATCCACCCTGATCTTTCTTGCAGGCTTTATTATTCCAGGCCTGGATAAACGCTTTGGCTGGTCCCAGGTCCCCATTCATATCACCCTTTTGGCCTGTGTGGTCATACTGCTGGGCTACCTGATTATATTTTTTGTTTTCAGGCAAAACAGCTATGCCTCCCGGGTCATAGAAGTGGATGAGGAGCAGGAAGTGATCTCCACGGGTATGTACGGTCTTGTCCGTCACCCCATGTATGTGGGTGTTCTGATCATGTACATTCCAACTCCTGTGGCCCTGGGCTCCTATTGGGGCCTGATCCCATTTGCATTGCTTCCCCTCTCCCTGGCACTGAGGATCCTCAACGAGGAAAAGGTCCTGAAGGAAAATCTTAGGGGGTATTCGGAATACTGTGAGAAAATCAAGTACCGCTTGATCCCCTATATATGGTAGGCCTTTCCTCTAAAAGCTTAGCACTTTATCACACTCAAAGGTCCATCGGGTAAACTCTTTCATGTTACTAAGCTGCACTCCATCAATGAATTTCAGCTGGTCAATTCCACGGGCCTCTGAGCACCCTCCGCAGCTTTTAACCTCACCCCCGTTCCCGATAACAGATTTCAACATTCGCTCAATATTATAAAAACCAGTGGGGGTCTTTTGATTTGGAAGCCCGCAGCTAACTGCATCGGCCAGCAGGAAGATCTTTACGTCCACCTGATCCCCTTGTTCCTTCTGGAGGGTCATGGCCATTCTCATGGCATTGTAGGCTTTCTCAGTCCCGTAGGGGGCGTCGTTGATAATGATCAGAATCTTTTGCATGGGTTTTTCTCTTAATCGAATTGATATCTATTAGATGTTTTCAGTACTTATCATTTTTTCTCTGTTTCTTCACATTTTTTACCATTTTGCCAAAATCCTTATCCTTTCTTTTCCGCTCCAAAGCATCTGATTCAAAATGCTCTTTCTCCTTTTCCATTTTTCGAAAATTTGCGTAGGAATCCGGATCTATTGATCCCGCTTCAAGTGCAGCCAGTACAGCACATCCCGACTCATTAACATGGGTACAATCCTTGTATCTGCAATTCTGGGCATGAGAGATGATAGTTTCGAAAGTGCTCTCTAATCCATCTGTCACATCCGCAATTCCAACCTCCCTCATTCCCGGATTATCAATCAGGATCCCTCCCCTGTCCAGAACTACCAGTTCCCGGTGGCTGGTGATATGCCTGCCTTTATTCACACTGGAACTAATCCCGCCTGTTTTCATGTGCTGCACCCCGGAGAGATTGTTGATAAGCGTGGACTTCCCCACTCCGGATGAGCCGAGGAGACAATAGGTCTTCCCTGCTTTAATCGCAGTTCCCAAGGTCTCATATCCAATAGTCTGACTACTTACAGGGATGATGGGAATATCACTTATACGCCGGCCAATCTGATCCCTAAGCGACTGCAGTTCAGAATCATTTATCAGATCTGTTTTACTTAGGACAATCAGCGGTACAATCTTCGAATCATGGCAGATAGTCAAATACCTTTCTAAGCGGTTTATATTAAAATCCCGGTCAAGCGCCTGTACCAGCAAGGCAAAATCGATGTTTGTAGCAATGACCTGACTCTGCCCGGATTTCCCAACTGCTTTTCTTTCCAGGACAGAGCTTCGCGGATAGATGGCATGGATCAAAGCCTTGCCCTGGTCATAAGCAGAAAAAGCCACCCAATCGCCCACCGCTGGAAAATCAAGCCTGCTTCCTGCACTGAACCGTAAATTACCGATGAGTTCAGCGTCAAACTCCGCATCCGGGTTTTTTACCACATACCGTTCTTTATGTTCCAGAATCACCCGGCCAACTTCAAAAGCCTCCAAACCCTGTTCAGTTCGATACTGTTCAAGTGTGGAAGTATATCCCAGATCCTGTAAGGTCATTGTTCAAAATTGTAAATAGATGAGGGTTTAATGTGTTGTGATCTTGACAATACGTTCCTGGTAAGTGTCGAATGGAGTGGTTAGTTCCAGCAGGTAAGCTCCATCGGCCAGGGTGGAGAGGTTAAGGGTAAGCGGGTTTTCTGCACCACTGACCCTATAGATCTCCTGACCGGCCAGGTTGGTGATTCGTACCGTATCTATGGTGGAAAGATTCGGGAACTGAATGGTCAACATGTTTATAACCGGATTGGGACCGAAGCGGAAGGGTTTGCCCTCTGGAAGTTTCTGGCTTACCGTGGCGGTTTTCAAGAGGTGTTTTCCGGGATCAAATACAATTCGATCCACATATCCCTCCACCGGAACAAGAAACTCCTCCTCCCTATTCTCCTGTATCAGCCTGACGCGCTTTTTCTGACCGTTTGCATAAAGAATGTCCAGTTCGAAAGGAATCTGGAACAGGGGGGTTACACCGGACGCCGTACTGCTTTGTTCGCTCCTTATGACCAGGCTATCTCCCTCTTGCTCCCAGAAAAGTTTAAACACAGGGTAGCCCTCACCATAATACCACTGTTCGAAGTAACAGGAGAAATCCAGTTCGCTCACCTCTTCCAGGATGGCCTGGAAATCGGCCCCGGTGGCAAGTCCGTTCTGGTAACGGGAGAGGTAGGTTCGGAGCACCTGGTAAAAGAGTTCATCGTCGTCCAAAATGAACCGAATCATATGAAGCAGTACGGCCCCCTTTTTATAGCTCAGGCCATAGCTGAAGAGCCGGTAAACATCCTCCACCTCCTCCTCGGGAACATAGACCGACCCCCTTTGCTCCCCCAGGGCAATGGACATGGCATTATCCATCCATTGATCAGCGGCATCCTGCCCTCTGAGATGCTCAGCCGCCACATATTCCATGTAGGAAGCAAATCCTTCGTTAATCCAGATATCCTGCCAGTTGCCGCAGGTGATATAGTCCCCAAACCACTGGTGAGCAAGCTCGTGGGCCACCAGGGAAAAAGAGAAATTGTGGATGGTGGTCATGGTCTGATGTTCCATTCCTCCCCCCATGGGTGCCATGCAATGTCCGTATTTCTCTGCTGCAAAAGGGTAATCTATCAGCAAGCCTGAAAATAGACTGAGCATGGATCCGGTCTCATCAATCTGCTTCTTCCAGTCGTCCAGAACCTCTTCTGTATCATAGAGATAATTTTGCACCAATACCGAATCATTTTCCTCTGAAAGACTGGAATAAAAAGAGTAATCCATGTAATCGGCCACGGCAAAGGAGAGCAGGTAGTAAGCCATGGGATACTGCGTCTTCCAGGTCAGGATGTGCTTTTCTCCCACCTCTTCCCGGGTCACCAACAGCCCATTGGATCCTGCCAGCAGGTCCTTATCACAAATGAGTCTGAAACAAACCGAATCGATCTTATCTTCCAGCACCTGTTTCACCGGGAACCAGTCCCTGGCATGGAGTGGTTCCGACAGGGTATAGGTAACCTCAAAGCCATAGTTGCTATCTGTTTTGTTGGAAATGCCGCTAAAAAAACCCTGGTCCTGACCGGCATTTCCTTCGTACACAATTTTTACCTTAAACTGTTCTCCCTGGTAACGGGTCCGGTCGAGCACCATGTAGAGGGCATCCTGATTATGTTCGAAATCAAGGAGCTTCCCGGGATCATAGGTCGAACTGTAAATATCATCACTTATTAAAACCGAAATGACTTCCAGAATATCCTGCAGCTCAAGCACCAGCGTATCCAGCTCCCGGTTCGCCTGAAGCACCACTTCGGCCGCACCTTCGATCCAGGTATCTTTATTGGAAACCTCCAGAGTCAGATCATAGTGCTTCACATCATAGGCCGAGAGCCACTTTGTAAAGAGGGGATTCTCGTATCCTTGCTCCGATGGATAATGGCTGGGACAGGAGTGGTATACCTGGGATCTGGCCGCCAGAAACAGGACAAGGAGAAGCAAGGTGGTCAGGATCCTGTACATTAGCTGCTGAATCGGTAAATAGTTATGGCTGAATATTCCTGGTCCGGCCTCAGGATGCTTGACGGAAAGTGGGGCTGATTGGGGCTGTCAGGAAAAAACTGGGTCTCCAGACAAAGGGCACCATGCTTTTCATACACCTTTCCCTCCTTACCCCTGATTCCCTTCACATGGTTGGAGGTATAGAGCTGAACACCCGGAAGGGTGGTCAGAAGCTCCATGCTTCTCCCCGATACGGGGTCAAAGACCGCCGCCACACGACTAAGTTCTCCGGGTTCCATTTCCAGTACATAGTTAATATCGTAACCCGGTTCCACCTGGTCAATATCTTCGCCCAACTCTCTGGAGAGCCTGAAATCGTAGGGAGTGTTTTCCACCGGAAGTATTCTTCCTGTTGGAATACTCTCTTTATCCAGCTCGGTAATGCTATCTGCGGCGATCATTAATTCGTGCCCGTATATGGTCCCTTCACAATTATTCAGGTTAAAGTAGCTGTGGTTGGTCAGGTTCACGTGAGTAGGCTTATCCGTTTTGGCCCGGCAGCTGATCCCCAGTTCATTTTTATCATTCAGGGAATACTCCACCTCTACCATCAGAGCTCCCGGGTAGCCCTCCTCCCCATCTGCACTCTCATATCCCAGCATCAGAGAAATCTGATCAGGTGTTTTGTTGCTGTATGCCGTCCAGACCTGTTTATCAAATCCCCTCGCACCGCCATGGAGCTGGTTTTTCCCCTCATTGGCCGTAAGATGGTAGATTCTACCCTCCAGCTCGAAACGTGAGTTTCCAATCCGGTTACATACCCTTCCAACCAGCGCTCCAAAATAGGGATGGTCCCCCAGATACTCCTCCAGTGTATCGAAGCCCAGCACCACATCTCCCGGATTATTCTTCCTGTCAGGTACCCTGATAGAGCTGATAATTCCTCCATAGCTAAGAATATCCACCTCCATTCCACGGGTATTTTTCAGGGTATACTTTAATACCTCTTTTCCTTCCTGGGTAGTCCCAAATAGCTGCTTTTCAATTTTCATGCGTACCGGTATTGTTCTGGAATAAAGATAAAAATTATTCCAAGCCTTTTCATGTTCTCTGATTTACAATAACTTCATGCATCTTAGGGATAATACTGTCAACAAATATTTGTTAAAAAAGAAATAAAATCTTTATTAAACTGTTTTGAAACTCCAAAAAGATTGTAATTTCAATGTATGAAAAAACTAACCACATTCGCTATTGCTCTTCTGCTTGGGATTTCAACGGTTCATTCCCAGGAGAGCATGTTCAACCTGGGTGACAAAGTGATCAACCTGGGCATTGGACTTGGAAATACACTCTATACTGGAACCTATTACACCAGGGGAGTTCCCCCTGTTTCTCTTTCCTATGAACAAGCCGTAGCTGACGAGATCCTGGAAAAGGGCGTCATCGGTATCATGGGATATGTAGGGTATTCTTCCTACAAGTACGACTATCTGGGATGGGGCTACAAATACTCCAACATCATTGTTGGTGCAGGAGGCTTGTTCCATTATCCACTGGTGGATAAACTGGATACCTATGCAGGTATATTACTTGGATACAACATAGCCACAGCCACAGAATTCGGAACACCGATTGGGTGGGATTATAATGCCACGTCAGGGGGTATCGTCTTCTCAGGGTTTGTGGGTGCCCGTTACTATTTCGCTGAAAGCTTTGCAGCCTTTGCCCAGGTGGGTTATGGTATAGCATATCTTACACTTGGAGTTAGCATAAGACTCTAAAACTACCAACTCCAAACTACTCCCGGAGGCTGTCTCGATAAGAGACAGCCTCTTTCTTTTGTATTCAATAGATCTTTTTCAGGTCCACCGCGGTTCGGTCCTCCCTTGCAGGAGCGGGAGTCATCCCGGGAGACCGGGTCTCCAGTAGGTCCATCACCTCCTTTACCACCCTTTCCAGTTGAGGATCTCGTCCCAGCATCAGGATATTGGGATCGTCCCATACCTCCACATCCGGAGAGACTCCAACACCCTCCCAGAACCAGTGGCCATCATTATCATATAACCTGGCGCCGGGTACGGTGATCCCACCTCCGTCAATGAGCTGGTGCCCTGTGGCAGGTCCCACCAGGATTCCCAGGGTGCGTTCTCCAACAATGGGTCCCGCCTTCAGCTCCTGAAAGGCCCAGGGAAGACCATCCCCGCCGGAACCGGCCCAGCCATTGATCAACATGCCCATAGGGCCCGTATTGGTTTTAATGGGATGTGTATGATCCTTCCCGTGACGCCAGTGCAGGTTATATACCACCGGGCGCTGCAGAAGCTCCAGGAAGCGGTCTGCCAGCGCACCACCTCCATTGAAGCGTTCATCAATGATAAACCCTTGCTTGTCCAGCTGACCGTAGTACATTCGTACAAGTTCGAGCTGTCCCCGGTTGGCCGTATTGGACATATAAATGTATCCCAGCTTACCTCCAGAGAGTTTTTCCACCCGTTTCCGGTTGGTCTCTATCCATTCCAGGTACCTCAGGTTCACCTCCTCTCCCTGGTTCAGACATTTGATCACCGTTGGAAGCGCCTCCTGGCTGTTTCCATTGCTGCTGGTGGAAAGGGAAACCGTTTTACCTGCCAGACCTTCAAAGGCTGCATAGGGATCCCTTTCAGGATCCAGGGGGATGCCGTTCACTGCATGGATATAGTGTCCCTCTTTTATTTTCGACCCGGGCATATCGAAGGGCGAACGGACCTCCGTGTCCCAGACGGCCGGTTTAACAATCCTCCGGATACGAAAACCCTGCTCTGTCAGCTCCCAGTCGATCCCCAGAAAGCCCGTACTAACCCGTGTGACCTGGTCGGGCCCCTGCCCGAAAGTATAGGTATGCCCTGCACTTAGCTCTGCCAGCATGTTGGATCCGATAAAAGAGAGATCCCAGCGCGAACGGGCATCCTCCACCAGAGCTCCGTACCTCACTCTCATGGAGTCCCAGTCCACTCCATGCATGGCCGGGTCATAGAAGAAATCCCGGTATCGGCGCCAGCTATCCTGAAAGATCTGCCGCCACTCCTCCCTGGGCACCAGCTCCATGGCCAGATCACCCGTGGGTATGGGCTTCTCCACCTTCTGCTTTTCGTCCGCCTTGATCACTCCATAGTTGCCTGCGGCACGCACCAGGATCAGACTGCCATCCGCAGTGAGTTTTGCGCTCTGCACGCCTTCCATGATGGTTTTTTCTTCACGCTCTTCCATATCATAAAAGGCCAGGGAGGCTGTGCGGGAATCCGAACCGGCAAGGGGATAGCGCAGAAATACCACTTTCCCCTCAAAGGAGGCCAGCCAGCCCATATTTCCTGCCTTTGGAGGCAGGATTTCCACCCTGGATTCCAATCCTTCCTGGTCAATCTTAAGCTCGGGGTTTTTTTCTCCGGCGTCCTCTTTATCTTCTTCCTTTTTCTCTTTACCCTTCTTCTTTTTATCTGCCTTTTCTTCTTCCCCATTATCTTCCTTCTTCTCCCCCTCTTTTAAGGAATCATTTTTAGCAGCAAGAAGAGAGGGAATCTCAGCAGTCAGAGCCATGGCTGCAAGCTGTGTAGCGTTGGGGTATACCCAGGTGCCATCATCCATATCAGAGTATACGGGTCGCATGTTGCGGTCAGTAAGGAAAAAGAGATATTTCCCATCCCTGCTAAATACGGGATCCGAATCATCATAAAAGCCTCCCGTTACCTGGAGTTTTTGCTGATTCTCAATATTGTAGAGGAATATGGCATTATTGGAATTGTCCATTCCCTCGGTAAAGGTGATCCATTTGGAATCGGGCGACCAGTTGATGGGATAGCCAAACCTGCGACCATGACCCAGGTTCCACCTGAAATTTCCGGCTACCACCTTACTCTTGCTCTCCACATCGATCACCGAGATATCATTGGTCTCATCAATGAAGGCAATCTTTTTACTGTCGGGCGACCAGTAGGGCTGGTATCCAAAGCCCTTTTCCCTGTGGGTCAGCTGAACCGGATCCTGCTTCATATCCGGATCCTGCAGATAGAGTTCATATTCTCCACTACGATCGCTCCAGTAGGCTATATTTTTACCATCGGGTGACCAGGCAGGCAACATATCAAAGGCTCCGCTGGACCGGGTCATATTCAGCACAAATCCCTCTTTTACAGGTACATTAAATATTTCTCCACGTGCTTCGAAAAGCACCCGTTTACCCTCGGGGGAAGCAGCCATATTCCGGATTTGTTTTTCCACCTCCACTTTTTTGGACATCTCCAGCGAGAGGTCGCTCTGGACATGAGATATCCACGGGCCTGTATTCCCCGGACCCGGCATTCATCAGGTAAAGGGTGCCTCCGGCTTCAAATATCAGCTCCCTGTTGCCCGCGGAGAGGGACGAAATATCGAAATCCTCCAGGAAGGTCACCTGCCTGCCAGCTTTACCCTCCAGATCATACTCCCAGATATTGAGTCGCATCTGTTCACCGGCGTCCGACAGGTAGAACAGCTGATCTCCCACCCAGGCGGGTTTGCCATCTATGGCATGGCTGTTGGTAAGGTTCTCTGCCCGCTTCCCGGGAAGGTCAAAGAGCAGGAGATCCGACGAGAGTCCGCCCCGGTAACGCTTAAAAGGGTAATTCTCGGTGATCTTTGTAATGTATGCAAGCTGCCTGCCATCCGGCGAAAAACTGGCCAGCTCTCCGTAGGGGATATCCAGCTTCTCCGGCATGCCTCCTCTTTTGTCCACCAGGTAGAACTGGGAGTATGACTGCCTGCCGCTCTCTCTTTTAGAGGCAAATAACAGGTGCTGCCCATCGGGGTGCCACTCCACCATCCGGTCATCAAAAGAGTTGTAGGTGACCCGGGTGGGTAACGCCTCCCGCTGAAGACATCACAAAAAGATCCATATTCCCGTTGTAGCTGGCCGAAAAAGCCAGTTCCTTCCCATCGGGTGAAAAACGCGGCCAGGACTCTTCTCCCGGAGAATGGGTAAGTTGATGGGCGGTTCCCCCGTCTTTTGACATGGTCCAGATATCCCCGCCATATACAAAGGCGATCTGATTATCTGATACATCTGCATATCGCATCAGGCGCGCACTGACCTGCGCGGATAGCACTTGTACGGCCAAAATGGCCAGTAAAAACATTAGAAATTTTTTCATGGAGATAGGATTAACAAGGATTGGAATTTTGAAAAAGAAAGATACGAAATCGGAGCGTTTTATCTACTTTCGCTTGCAAAGAACTCAGACCATGATCCAAGAACTGGTGATCGCACTGATGCTGGGACTTATCGGGGGAGTAATCCCCGGTCCGGTTATCACCGCTGTTTTCACGGAGATCCTTCAGTCGGGTTACCTGAGGAGCCTGAGGATCATTCTGATTGC
This sequence comes from uncultured Bacteroidales bacterium, assembly GCA_963792395.1. GTDB lineage: Bacteria > Bacteroidota > Bacteroidia > Bacteroidales. The sequence goes on along the minus strand of CAWBWE010000007.1, from coordinate 42,532 downwards.
CCTGGTCACCGAAACGATGGTGGCTCTTTTAAGTCTGATCATCCTCGACTCCCTGAATTTTAATGAAGCATTTTTCAGAGGATTGTCTCTGGGTGGTGCGGCCATCCTGATCTGGATCGCTCTCTCGCTATGGAAGGTACGAAGCCTGGATAGTGATCAGAAAGTGCACTTCGGACTCTGGAAGGTGGTCCTTATGATCCTCTCCAACGGGGTACTGTGGACCTACTGGATCACCATCTGCATTCCCAAAGCCATACTTCTGGGAGAACAGTTGGATCTGGGCCAGTATCTCTTTATGGGATTGGTTCAGCTGGGCTGGCTGAGCTCCACCATGGTGGTGGCTTTTCTATTCTCCCGCTTCCGGAAGGCCCTCTCCCGTCCCCGGATCATTCCCTTTCTTTTTAAGATATTTGCACTTGCTTTTTTCTACTTTGCCATTGATATGATTATTAAATCCTTCACCTACTTCATGAAATAGCAACCGGCCCCATGCACGCTTTCGACATCACCATTCTGACCGACTCCCTGCACCTGGGTATCCGACAGCGCACTCCTCATATTGAAGATATCCTGGAAGAGGACCGCCTGGTGCAATCAGCTCTGGAAAACAGGGGGCTGAGGGTGAATAGAATTAATTGGGACCATCCGGATGTGGACTGGAGCGACTCCCGTTATATAATGTTTCGCAGCACCTGGGACTATTTTAATCGTTTCCCGGAATTTGAGAATTGGCTGGAAAGTGTTAAGAACCAGACTTCTATGATAAATCCTTACCCTATGGTTCGCTGGAACCTGGATAAGCATTATCTTCTGGAGCTGGCTGAAAAGGGAATTCCTATCCCTCCCACCAGCTTTATAGAGAAGGGTAAGCTCCAGCCTTTGACGGAGCTGGTGGCAGAAAGTGGCTGGAAGGAGATTATCCTAAAACCGGTGATTAGCGGGGCCGCCAGGCATACCTATCGTATTAGCGCTGATAGCTGTGACCAGTATGAAGAGGTCCTGCGAAGGCTGCTTGCGGAGGAGCCCATGATGATCCAGGAGTTTCAGCAACAGATACTGGAAAAAGGAGAGGTCTCCTTTGTAGTCATCGGGGGTACTTTTACCCACGCCATGCTGAAGAAAGCGAAAAGAGGGGATTTCAGGGTACAGGATGATTTTGGAGGAAAGCTTTACCCTTATGCGGCCAGTGAGGAGGAGATTGCCTTTGCTGAAGAGGTAGTCTCCAGTTGCAGGCAGCAACCCTTATTCGCAAGAGTTGATGCTATCTGGGACAATCATAAGCGGCTTGTCATCTCGGAGCTGGAGCTAATAGAGCCAGAGCTGTGGTTCCGGTTCAATCCGGCGGCAGCAGAAATACTGGCTGATACCTTTATCAACTATGATCAAAAAACTCATTAAGCTATCATGTTAGATCCGAAAGAGTTTAAAAAGGAGGCCGGTCCGGTGCTGGAGTGGATCGACCGCTACCTGAATAATATCCGCTCCTACCCTGTGAAATCCATGGTAAGCGCCGGGAGAGATCTACTCGGCCATTCCGGAGGCGCCGCCCCTGGAACCAGAATCCATGGAACAGATCATGGAGGACCTCGATCGGATTATCCTTCCTGGGATGACCCACTGGCAACATCCCGGCTTCCATGGCTATTTTCCAGCCAACTCCTCGGTGGAGTCCGTTCTGGCCGAATCGCTTACAGCCGCTATGGGGGCACAATGCATGATCTGGGAAACCTCTCCCGCTGCTGCCGAACTGGAACAGCGGATGATGGAATGGCTGCGAGATGCCATGGGGATTCCCTCAAATTTTGAAGGGGTGATCCAGGACAGCGCCTCCTCAGCCTCGCTGGTATCTCTGATTACCGCCAGAGAGGTGGCCACCGGCTTTCGGTCCAATGAAGATGGGGTCCCCCCGAACCTTCGGATCTATTGCTCGACGGAGACCCACTCCTCCATAGAAAAGGCAGTGGTTGTCTGCGGAATCGGAAGAAAAAACCTGGTGAAGATTGGTGTGGACCGGCAAATGAGGATGGATACTGCCGAGTTGGAGCTCAGAATTCGTGAGGATCTGGAAGCCGGGCTAAATCCCTGTGCGGTGGTCGCCGCCCTTGGCACCACCGGGACAGTGGCTGTGGATCCACTGGAAGAGATTGCTGAAATATGCAGTAAATATGATATCTGGCTGCATGTGGATGCGGCCTATGCAGGAACTGCCCTGCTCCTGCCAGAACAAAGGTGGATGATAAAAGGAATTGAACAGGCCGATAGTTTTGTGTTTAATCCGCACAAATGGATGTTCACCAATTTCGACTGTTCCGTCTACCTGGTAAAAGATGCCACTTTGCTGATTAAAACCTTTGAGATCCTGCCCGAGTACCTGAAGACCAAATCCCGGGGAGCAGTTAACGACTACCGGGACTGGGGTGTTCCCCTGGGCCGCAGGTTCAGAGCCCTGAAACTGTGGTTTGTGATCAGGAGTTATGGTCTGGAGGGGATCCGGGAGAAGCTCAGAGGCCATATCCAGTTGAACAACAAATTTTCCAGGGGGCTGTCACAAATAAAATACTTACAGCTTCCCCTGGAGCCCTTCCTGAACTTCACCTGCTTCAGACTGCATCCTGAGGGAATGGAGGATCCGGAAGAGCTTAACCCGCTAAACGAAGCCTTTCTGGAGGAGATCAACCGGGATGGAAAGCTGTTCCTGACCCATACCAAGATCGGGGAACTCTATACCCTCCGGATGATCATCGGGCAGACCTACGTAGAGGAGGAAGATGTGGATCGGGCACTGAGACAAATAGCAGCTGCGGCAGAGATAAGCTTAAAAGCAAGACTTTAAGCAAACTGGCAAAACAATGGCACACCGCATCAATTAGATATTGTATTTTTATCTCCCCATGATAGAAAACTCCCAGTATCATAACATTTTCCTGGTCACCGGAAAAGTCCAGGGAGGGAAAACCAGCTACCTCACCGAACTGGCGGAGGAGCTGAAACAGAGAGAGATAAAGGTGGGCGGATTCCTCGCTCCCGGTAGTTTTGAATCCGGGGAGAGGTCAGGTTTTCGCCTTAAAAACCTTTTAACGGGCCTGGAGCTACCCATGGCTTCAGTCCGGGAGACTGCCGGATGGATCAAATACAGGAGATTCTGGTTTAATCCGGATGCTTTCCGCCAGGGCCGGGAGTGGATCTCAGCCAGCCTTGAAGAGGAAGCGGATCTATTGATGATCGATGAGGTAGGCCCCATGGAACTGGAGGGTTCGGGCTGGTCTGAAACTTTGAAATTCCTCCGGCAGGTTTCAGTACCCCTTCAGGTGTGGAGTGTCAGGGAATCCCTGGTCACTGAGCTAAGAGAGCAATGGAACCTTCCCCCTACCTGGCTGATCCATATGGAAAAGACCGATCTGGCTCAAACAGCAGAGATGATCTGCGACATTATTAAGACATTTAAAGCGTTAAAGCATAAAGATTGATATGAAAACAAGGAGAACTGCCTTGCCAGAGCAGATGAGCGCTATGCGGCAATATACCCCTGGAGGTGAATTAAGGATGGAACAAGTGGACCTGCCCCGTCCCGGACCGGGCCAGGTGCTGGTAAAAATGGATGCAGCACCCCTGAATCCCTCCGACCTGGCACTCCTTGCCGGAGGCTACCTGGAACGCTCCTACCCCTTTACTCCCGGGCTGGAGGGATCTGGTAAGGTGGTTGCTGCCGGGAGCGGGCTCCTGCCAAGGATCAGATTGGGAAAAAGGGTGGCCTGCTCACCCCTTTCTGGGGGAGACGGAACCTGGGCGGACTATATGCTGACCTCTGCCATGAACGTGGCACCGCTTCCCAGGGCTGTCTCCAGTGAACAGGGAGCAATGATGCTGGTAAATCCCATGACCGCCATGGCATTTGTCCACCTTGCCCGTGAAGGGAAACACCGGGCCCTGGTGAATAATGCTGCGGCCAGTTCCCTGGGGAAGATGTTGATAAGGATTACGAATAAGGAGGGGATTCCCCTCATTAATATAGTCCGAAAGGAAGAGCAGGTGAAAGCCCTGAAAGAGCTGGGTGCGCTCCATGTACTTAACAGCAGTTCTGAAAACTTTGCAAAGGAGCTGTCCCGGCTGGCCAGGGAGCTGGATGCCACCCTGTTCCTGGATGCGGTGACCGGGAGCCAGAGCTCCGTCCTTTTGGATGCAGCCCCAAAAGGATCTACCCTGATCGCCTACGCCCGCTTATCCGGCGATTCCATAGTAGCCGATCCGGGAACTTTGATGGTGGAGGAGAAAAAGATTGAAGGATTCCAGCTTGGAAACTGGTTTCAGGGCAAGGGACTCCTGTTTAAGCTGGGCTTTCTCAGGAGCGTCAAGCGGCTGCTGGCCGTTGAACTCAGCTCGCAGGTCAGCCGGACCTATCCACTGGAAAACGCCGGGGAGGCCATCGCTCATTATAAAGCCTTTATGTCTGAAGGTAAAATCCTTCTGAAGATTAAATCCTAATCCCTACATTTAAGTAAATTTTCTAATGCGAAGAACTAATGAGATATAATTCCATCCTGGCCCTGATGACCTGCATGGCTCTCGCTGGAAGCCTGGATTCTTGCCAATCCGCCGCAAAGAAAGAGAATACTGTCCTGGAGGATAATACGGAGTTCGGGCAAAAGGCTCCCTTCTTCTGGGAGAATGCAAATATTTATTTCCTGCTAACCGACCGCTTTTACAATGGGGATCCATCCAATGACATCAATTTTAACCGAAGCGGAAAAACCGCAATCCTTCGTGGTTTTGAAGGAGGGGACCTCAAAGGGCTTATTCAAAAAATAGAAGAGGGTTATTTTGATCAGCTGGGCATTACGGCCATCTGGACCACACCCTGGATGGAGCAGATCCACGGGGGGACGGACGAGGGAACCGGGCTGACCTATGGCTTTCATGGCTACTGGATCAGCGACTGGACCAGTCTGGATCCCAATTTTGGAACTGAAGAGGATCTGGCTCATCTGGTGGAGACGGCCCATGCACATGGCATCCGGGTGGTGATGGATGTGATTATCAACCATACCGGTCCTGTGACAGAAACGGATCCGGTTTGGCCCGATGAATGGGTCCGGACAGAACCCCGGTGCACCTACCAGGATTATGCAAGTACCGTTACCTGCACCCTGGTAGAGAACCTGCCCGATATCCGTACCGACTCGGACCAGGAGGTGGAGCTGCCTCCGCAATTGCTGGAAAAATGGGAAAATGAGGGGAGACTGGAGCAGGAGCTGGCAGAACTGGAACAGTTCTTTGAACGAACAGGGTATCCCAGAGCTCCCCGCTATTATATTATAAAGTGGCTGACGGATTACGTGCGGAAATATGGCATTGACGGCTACCGGCTGGATACGGCCAAACACATCGAAGAAGAAATCTGGAGTGAATTGGGAAAAGAGGCCCGGGCCGCCTTTGAAGAATGGAAAGAGGCTCATCCAGACCGGGTTCTTGATAACAACGAGTTCTATATGGTAGGAGAAGTATACGGATATGGAATCTCGGGTGGAAGGCTCTTTTCTTTTGGGGACAGGGAGGTGGACTTTTTTGCCCAGGAGATAGATGCCCTGATTAATTTTGAATTCAAGGAGAGTGCCAAGATGCCTTATGAGGCACTTTTTTCCTCTTACTCAAAGATACTGCATGGTCCCTTAAAGGGGCAAAGTGTTCTGAATTATATCAGCTCGCACGATGACGGGGGCCCCTTTGATAAAAAGCGTCAGAAGGCAATTGAAGCAGGAACCAAGCTGCTTCTTAGCCCGGGAGCCTGCCAGCTATATTACGGGGACGAAAGCAGCAGAATACTGGAGATACAGGGAGCCAATGGGGATGCAAACATGCGCAGCTTCATGAACTGGGAGGAGATGGAATCCAATGTCGTCAGGAATGGCGTTCCTATTGCAGAAGTCAGGCAACATTATCAGAAACTGGGCAGTTTCCGCAGGGCGCACCCTTCCGTAGGAGCCGGCGTGCACCGGATGATCTCGGATACTCCGTATGTTTTCTCCAGGGTTTATGAAAATGAAGGATACAGTGATCGGGTGGTGGCCGGACTGGACCTGAACTCCGGAAAGAAGCAGATAGAGCTGAACGGGCTTTTTGAAGAGGGCACGGTCTTATCAGATTACTATTCCGGCAAGAGGGTTACCGTCCGGAAGGGCCGGGTAGTACTGGACACCCCCCACGATATAGTCCTGCTGGGACTTTAACTGAAGATCCAATGAAGAGCTACAGCATTGATCCGGACCTGGTCAGCCTGGAAGAGTTCCGGGAACTGACGGCAGGCAGGAATATGTTGCCCGGTCGGGTAATGCTGCAGGAAGAGATGGAGGAACGCTTTGCCATCCTGAAGGCCTCTGGCATGGAACACCTGGGCAAACTGTTCAGGCTCCTGGCTTCAAAATCTAAAATCGAAAGTTTTTCTGAACGGACCGGACTATCCCAGGAGTACCTGATCCTCTTAAAACGGGAAGCAGGAAGCTACCTGAAGGGTCCCTTTCCCCTCTCCAGTTTTCCGGGCATTCCCTTTGAATACACCGAATTATTATACTCCAGGGGGATCAAACATACCAAAGATTTTTTTGAAGGGGTACAGACGAAGCAACAACAGGACCGGATGGCCGCAGAGACCGGTATCCCCGCCTACCGGCTAAAAGAGCTGTTCAGCCTTTGCGACCTTTCCAGAATAACAGGGGTGGGAGGAGTTTTTTCGAGAATTATCTATGAAGCGGGGATTCGCAGTGTAGAAGAATTTGCCAGCACCGAGATATCCGCGCAGCTTAGCCGCTACCATGCTGTCATTGATAAATATAAGTATCCAGCCGGTAAGCTTGGGAAAAAGGATATCATGTATGGGATCCATTATGCCCGGATGATTGTTTACTGTGACAAGAAAAATAGAGCCAGATGAGAAGGGACCTTTTTATTATTCTTCTGTTTCTCTTACTCGCCCCCTCAAAAGGAATGGATTTCTCTGATGGAGATACCCTGGTTTATCTCTTTCCCGGACAGGGAGCCGATGAAAGACTCTTCAAACATCTGGAGCTGCCTCCCGGCTATGATACGGTAAACATCTCCTACCCTGTTCCGGAAAAAAAAGAGACCCTGGCGGAGTTTGCCCTTCGTTTCGTAGAGGAGATCGACCGTTCCAGGCCATATATCCTGCTGGGGGTATCGCTGGGAGGAATGATCTGTACGGAGCTCCGGGATACCCTGGATCCGCTCGAAACCATTGTGATCTCCAGTGCTAAATCGGCCCATGAGCTTCCCGGCCGCTATACCTTTCTGAAAAGCTTCCACCTGAACCGGATAATTCCAAAGGGAATGACCAAAGCGGGTGCCAGGGTGCTGCAGGGGATCGTGGAACCCGACCGGAAACAGGATAAGGAGACTTTTAAGGAGATGCTGAAGGCCAAGGATCCCCTCTACCTGAAAAGAACAGTGGATATGATTATTAGCTGGGACCGGAACCCCTGGTCAGAACATATTATTCATATTCATGGGGAAAAGGACCATACGATTCCAATCAGGAATGTACGGTATGACTACCTGATTGAAGAGGGATCGCATATGATGATGATCACCCGCGCAGGCGAAATCAATCAGATCATCCGAAATATCCTGATGCAGCATCAGGGTTCAAAGAGATGAACCTGTTCATAAAGAGCTCTCCACGCCCAGTCAGCTGCCGTGAAGTAGAGCGGCGAGTCCAGTGTCTCTCCTGCATGTTCCCCGCTTATGCCCTCCCCAAAAATGTTCCAGAAGGTGCCGCTGGCATCCTTCATAATTATAGGGAAGGCTCCTTCCACTGCCTCCATGTTATAGGTGGTCCAGAAGGCCAGCATGTACTGATAATCACTGGAACCAACAACCACGATCCTTCCCCCCGGGATTAATACAATTTTATGTAATACGGTCTCCCCGGGAAACATGTCCAGGGTAAAGGTCTCCACAGACTCCCTGGTGATAATCCCCAGCTGCTGCTCCAGGGGAGCAGACTCCGCTGATTTTTTATCGCTGTGGCTGATATACACCCTGGCTTCAGGAAAGTGATCCCTTACCGTAAGCCACGTTGTTTCGATCATGGGAAAGGTTGCGGAGATCCCGGTAGGTAAAAATATCTCCCTGCCCGACATTCCCATCAAACCGGCGCATAAGCATCTGTGACCATATATGTCCGGAATTCACATCCAGAGGCATCATGTTCTCTTTATACAAATATCCCGAGGCGGTCAGCAGCAAGGTATCGACTCCTACCAACCGGTTCCAGTTAATCCCGCTTCGGGTAATGGGACAATAAGTGATGGCCATAACTACTCCGTTTATCTCCTCGTTGACCACTTCCACATGCATATGGCGATGAGGGTATACCCTAAGCTCTCCCCCGGCCCAGGTGATAAATACCTTATCATTCGTTTCCAGATGATCGATTTCCCGGACCGAATTGTAGAGTGGGTTTTCGATCAATTTAAATGGATTCAGTCCACCGCTTATATGCTCCTGATCCGCCAGCTGCCGGGTAATTTCATCAGCCTGCCGGGACTCATCCGGGGACGGGTTTTCAGTCCCACATCCAATCAGGAGCAGCATGAAGGCGATAGCTGCCCCCGGAAATATTATTTTCATTTCGCACAGGTATTGATTCAAAAGCTTGGTCGGGCAATCAGGATTTACCTTACAGGCATGTGTGTACGAAACATTTTTGCTAGCTTTGTTTTCTGCATAACGAATTCAAGAAATGATGAGAAAATTGACCCTGGGCCTGCTTCTGGTCCTGATGACCATGACCCTTTCTGCTCAAAAGAAACAATACGATTCCTTAATGGAAGCCTTTATGAGTGGTGGGGCCCTTCGGGGAGACCGCGGACCTGCGGGTGTGGAGTGGATTGATGAAGGTGACCAATACTCCTTTACCAAGCGGGAGGGAAGAAGTCAGCAAATCTGGACCTATGATATCAAGACTGAAACTGAAAAGCTGGTATTCAATGAGGGAGATTTTATGTTTCCCGGCACGGAGAACCCATTCCGGTATCGCTCCTTCCAGTGGACCAAAGACTATAAATACCTGCTATTCCAGACCAATTTCGAAGGAATCTGGAGATATTCGGGCAATGCCGATTATTACCTATACTCCATAGATAATCAAATACTGACCCCTATCGTGGAGGGAGCCTTCACTGCTGAGGTTTCACCCGACGGCAAACAGGTGGGATACGGGAAGGATGGCGATCTTTTCACTTTCGATCTGGCTACCGGAACACATACGCAACACACCACGGATGGAGCCGATAAGTATTATAATGGCCGCTTTGGCTGGGCCAATGAGGAGGAATTCGGACTGGTACAGGCCTGGGAATGGTCCTACGACAGCAAATACATAGCCTTCTGGCAGACCGACGAACGGGAGGTCCCTGTCTACAGGCTGACTGATTTCTCCGGCCAGCATCCAGAATATATGGAGGTTCCATATCCCAAAGTGGGAGATAACCCTCCCATAGAGAGACTGGGAATTATCAATACCACGGACGGTAGCAAAAAGTGGCTGGATTTTGATCCGGAGGGTGGCTATATGCCCAGGATATACTGGACCTCTAAAGCGAATACCCTGGCTGTTGTCTGGATGAACAGGGCACAGGATCATATGAAGTTATACCTCTTTAACGTGGAGACCGGTGAACAATCCCTGATCCTGGAAGAGAAGAACGAGGCCTGGATCGATATATTTGATTTTTTTGCCGGAGAGCTTCACCTCCTCTATTTTCCGAAAGAGATGGATTCCTTCTTCTGGATCTCCGACCGGGATGGCTACTCACATGTATATCAATATGATTATGAGGGAAATATATTGGGACAGGTCACCAGTGGTGCCTACGATGTAGTCTCCGTTAAAGCCATCGATCCTGCTAAAAAAACACTTTACTACCTCTCCTGTGAGATCTCCCCGATGGACCGGAATCTGTACAGCGTGAAGTTCAACGGGAAAGGAAAAAAGCAGCTGACCTCCACTGACGGAAACCACCGGGTGGATGTGGCGCCCGAAGGCCGCTATTTTATTGATAGTTACTCCAGTACCTCCACTCCCTCCAACATTGACCTGCGCGATAGCAAGGGTAAACTGATTAAGAATCTGGCCGGCCATCAGCGAACCCTGGATCACCTGGAGAAGTATGAGTATGCTCCCCGGGAGCTCTTCACCTTCACCACGTCGGACGGACAGGAGATTGATGGTTACCTGATCAAACCCATGAATTTTGATCCTGAAAAGTCCTATCCCCTGCTTATGGCAGTATATGGAGGTCCCGGTTCACAGGGAGTCTACAACAGCTTTGAAACCAGTGGCTGGAACCAGTACCTGGCCCAGCAGGGTTACGTGGTAGTCAACATCAACAACCGTGGTAACGGTGGATATGGAAGCAACTTCGAAAAAGTGGTGCACAAGCAACTGGGCAAATGGGAAACCCACGATTTTGCGGAAACCGCACTCTACCTGTCCGAAAAGCCTGGATCGACCGTGATCGTATCGGGATCATGGGACACAGTTTTGGCGGTTTCTCGGCCGGCATGGCACTCCTGCTGCATCCCGATGTATTCAAAGCAGGCATTGTAACTGCTGCCATCTCCGACCACCGGAATTACGACTGTGTGCTCACCGAGAAGTACATGGGTCTCTTGAAGGAAACGAAGAAGGCTACAAAAACAGTTCCATGGTGACACCTGGCCGGAAACCTGGAAGGCAAAATGTTGCTGGTACACTCCCTGATGGACGACAATGTGCATCCCCAGAATACCTTTCAGCTGACCAAGGCACTGATTGATGCCGGAAAAAACATCGACCTGAAGATCTATCCTCCGGGTGCACACGGAGTGGCATATGACATGAACAGCCAGATGCACCTCTACAAGGTCTACCTGGATTGGCTCAATGAGAACCTGAAAGGAACTGAATAAGAAACAAGTCAATGAAACTCCGGATCCTGCTTCTTCATCTTAGTCATTACTGACAGGCTGCATCGCGTGGAGCTATGTGATGAAGAGCAGTGATTCGGAACTGGTGGCCACCTTTAAAACCGTGAAAGATGGTGAAACTGGCTCAGATACACAGTTACTTCCTTTACCCTTTATGGAATCAGGGAAGGGCATGACTGACAGTCTCCTGTATCAATGCAGTACCCACATCCGGCTTTGAGGTGCCCCTGGATCCCCACCATGACTTTTCCAGCTTTGTGTTCCAGATGGACGAGCAGACAGATACCCTGACCATCTACCATCAGCACGAACTCTATCTGATCTCCTATACCTGTGGTTTTGGAAGATCTGTTTACCCTGGACCAACTGGAATACGAGCGGAGGAATGTATTAAAAAAGATAGCATTTTGAATGAGATTGATTGATGCTGAATATGAAAGCAATGAAGTACATATCTGGCTCTATCTCTAAGGCTGTCCTTTCTGCTGTTTGCTCCTGGGTCTGTTTGGACGAGCTGTCGGCTCAGGACACCCTGCGGACCTTTGGTCCCCGATTCGGTATAGACCTGGTCCGTTTTATCTATATTTTTGCTGATCCCGCTGAAACAGGGGCAGAGGTTTCAGTCGACTTTGAGATCTACAGGAACATTTATCCGGTATTTGAACTGGGATATAACTAGTATTTCAGAAAGTGAAGAGCTGTTTGATTACTCAGGCAGGTGGACTTTATGCCCGGGCAGGGATCGACTACAATATTCTTCCCCTGAAGGACCGGTCCATCCACCATAGCATTTCTGTGGGCCTCCGGTACGGCATGTCTCCTTTCTCACACAGTATTGACAGAATAACAGTAACCAACTCTTACTGGGGCGATTTTCAACCCGGGATTTATGAAAACAACCTGACAGGGCACTGGGCAGAACTGGTCGGCAGTATGAAGGCGGAAATACTTCCCAATTTTTTCCTGGGCTGGACGCTTCGATTAAAACTGCTGCTGAATCCTGACATGGATCCGCTTATGGTTCCGGAGCTCATTCCAGGATACGGTACCGGAGGGGAGAGCCGGAGTTTTGGATTCTCCTACTCTATTTTATATAAAATCCCACTTCTTAAGAAATAATAAACCTTTACCTATGAGCTATATAGCATCCAGTACCCGGTATGATCAGATGAAATTTAAGCGCTGTGGCAATAGCGGACTCCTGCTCCCGGCAGTTTCTCTTGGACTATGGCATAACTTTGGAGGCCAGGGAGATTACCAGAAGATGAAGGATATCCTGCTCAGAGCCTTCGACCTGGGTATCACCCATTTTGATCTGGCCAATAATTACGGACCACCTCCCGGAAGTGCCGAGTCAAATCTGAAACATATTCTGCAGGCGGAACTGGCCCCGCACAGAGATGAACTGATCATCTCCACCAAAGCGGGTTACCTGATGTGGGAAGGTCCTTACGGGGAGTGGGGCAGCAGGAAATACCTGATGGCAAGCCTGGACCAGAGCCTGAAGAGGATGGGACTGGAGTATGTGGATATCTTCTATTCCCACCGTCCCGATCCGGACACCCCGCTGGAGGAGACCATGATGGCCCTTCACAGTGCTGTGCAGCAGGGCAAGGCACTCTATGCGGGCATCTCCAACTATGATGCCGAGCAGACCAACCGGGCAGTGGATATTCTGGAGAGGCTGGGAACCCCCTGCCTGATCCACCAGCCCAGGTACAATATGTTCGACCGGTGGGTGGAAGACGGATTGCTGGATGTGCTAGAAAAACGGGGTGTGGGGTGTATCCCCTTCAGTCCCCTGGCCCAGGGCCTGCTGACCAACCGTTACCTGGACGGGATCCCCAAAGGTTCCCGGATCGACAGTGAAAGTATTTTCCTGGGAAAACAGCATCTGGATCCAAAAACCATGGTAAAAGTAAAGGCTTTGAACCAGCACGCAGAACAACGTGGCCAGACCCTGGCCCAGATGGCCCTGGCCTGGATCCTGGAAAAGAAACAGATCACCTCCGTACTGATCGGAGCCAGCTCCGTGGAGCAGCTGGAAGCCAACGTGGCCACCCTGAACAAGCTGGATTTCACCAGGGATGAGCTGGCCTATATAGACAATATCCTGGTCTGATCCTACCTGTCCTGCTGATTCTGCATGGGGTTGGAAGCTGCTCCTCCCCTTCTCCCCGAGCCTCTGAAAAGCTCAAAACGGTTCTCCTCGATACGGGGAGGCCAGTGATTGTTACTCAGGTCACAGTCGGCTGTTTCCAGATTGGGATCCAGAGTTACACCTGACAGTTCCTTCTCCAGGAGGAATACCTTGGAAGTTTTCAAATTGTTCTGATTCCAGATCTGGGCAGGAATTCTGACCAGCTCTGTGCTTCCGTCTGAATATTCAAACTGTATGACCAGGGGCATCACCATCCCGCCCACATTGGAAAAATCCAGCTGATAAACGAAGCCCTTCAAGGCACGCCACTCTTTCTCCTGACCGGACATTCCTGACTGGTACCTGGCATAGGCCTCCTGATCTGATTTCTCGGGAGCCAGCGGGTCATACTCATTGTAAAAATCCTTCATGGCCGGATCTCTCTCCACCATGGACTGCATGGATGCACGGTTTCGCTGTACTGCTATGGATTCAGGTTTGGCTTCTTCCTCCTTTTTTTGCAGCGCTTTAACTTCGGCCGAATTGCCCGAAGCCAGTTTCATGGAGACAACCCTATCCAGGGAGATATCCACATGATCGGTGCCGTAGAACCAACCTCTCCAGAACCAGTCCAGATCCACCGCTGATGCATCCTCCAGGGTTCGGAACAGGTCCTCGGGAGTGGGATGCTTGAACATCCAGCGCTGGGCATATTGCTTGAAGGCAAAATCGAAAAGCTCCCTGCCCATAATGGTTTCCCTGAGAATATTCAGGCCGGTGGCAGGTTTGTTATAGGCATTGGCCATGAATTGCTTCACCAGGTCCCCCTGGGTCATAATGGGCGCAATATTAGACTTGTCGCCTCTCATATAGGAAACAATATCTGCAGGTTTGCCCATAGGGGAAGGATAATCATGATCCCATTCCCGCTCAGCGATACCCTGAAGAAAGGAGTTGAGTCCCTCATCCATCCAGGTCCACTGGCGTTCATCGGAATTAACAATCATGGGGAAATAGTTGTGCCCAACCTCATGAATAATCACCCCGATCATATCCCATTTGGTCGCTTCCGAATACGTTCCATCCGGCTGGGGACGTCCCCCGTTAAAACAGATCATCGGATACTCCATTCCAATCTCCCTGGTATGGACCGAATAGGCCACCGGATAAGGATAGTCAAAGGTAAATCGGGAATAGACCTGGAGGGTATGGGCCACCACCCGGGTGGAATACTTTTCCCATAGTGGATTTCCCTCCTTGGGATAGAGGGAGGTGGCTAGCACTTTGCGATCTCCGAACTGCACAGCCATGGCATCCCAGATAAATTTCCGGGAAGAGGCAAAGGCAAAATCACGCACATTTTCAGCATGGAACTTCCAGGTAAGGGTGGAAGAGGCCTTTTTCTTCTCAGCTTTTATAGCTTCCTCTTCTGTCACAATGAACACAGGTTCCTCAAAAGAATCCCGGGCTTTATCCAGCCGCTTAAGTTCTGTTTTGGACAGCACCTCCTCAGCATTCACAAGTACCCCGGTGGCTCCCACCACATGATCGGCAGGGTACGGTAATCTCCACCTCATAATCCCCAAATGGCAGCGCAAACTCTGATCTTCCGGTAAACTGATTGTTCTGCCAGCCCTCCACATCACTGTATACGGCCATCCTGGGAAAGAATTGTGCAATAGTATAGATGTAATTATCTTCTTCGGCAAAATATTCACTCCCCGAACGTCCACCCCCGTCTTTAAAGCGATCGTTCACATTGTACCACCATTTTATCTCCAGATCCACTTGGCCACCGGGTTCCAGGGGCTCCGGAAGATCAATCCGCATCATGGTATAATTGATGGTATAGGGCAGGCTTCCCCTGCGCCGTCGCCCACATGCTCGATCTTAAATCCACCATCGAAGTCACTTAAAAACATCCCCATGTAGTAGGGATGCATTCGTTGCCCCAGTCTCATGGGCATTGTGAGCCTGGTGAGGCTCTCTTTCTGCCTCATATTCTGATCCAGCTGCACCCAGAGATAATTCAGTTTGTCGGGTGAATGATTTATATACTCGATCCGCTCCTCACCCCTGATTTGCTGCGTTTCATCATTCAGTACGATGGAAATCTTATAGTTGGCCTCCTGCTGCCAGTACAGTTGTCCGGGTGCACCCGAGGCGGTCCTGTAGGCGTTGGGGGTATTAAACTCCGTTCTCATTTGTCTAAACGGATTTTTGGAGGGGTCCGGCTTTTCCTGGGCAATCAAGGAGCCTGCCAGTATACCGATTAACATACCGGCAGTTATTCTTTTCATCATAAGGCTGATTTTGAAAGCCCTAAAGTTAAAAAAGAATTAGCATATTTGTTTGGTTTAAATTTGCTTATGTCTTCCGGCAGAAATAGAATACCCTCCGGCCTTTTTCTACTTGCCCTGATTCTCAGCAGCAGCTGGGTGATACATAAATTCTATGTCAGCCTGACCGAGATCAGGTACAATCAGAATACGGAACGCTTTGAATTATCCCTACGGATCTTTCCGGATGATCTGGACCGGGCTTTGCTCGAGCGGACTGGGATTTATACGCAGCTGGCCACAGAACTGGAACATCCTGACGCCGACAGTCTCCTGATGCTCTACCTCCTGGAAGATTTTACCCTCGAGGTAAACGGAGCAAAGCTTGCACTGAATTTCCTGGGGAAGGAGCCTGAATCCAATGCCATCTGGTGCTATCTGGAATCAACAAAGGTGACAGCTCCTGAAACGATCACCGTCCACAATGCCATTCTTACAGAGTACTTCCCTGAGCAGGTAAATATTATCCAGGTTTACAGGGGTAAATGGAACAAAGGACTTTTACTGGACCGGGATCAGATGACTGGGAGCCTTATCCTGGGAGATTAATCACCCCAGGTCCAGCTTGAGTTTCTCCAGATACCTGTTGATTTTTGTCAGCTCATCCTCCCTCAACTGTAGATTCATTGCTCCGGCGTTCTGCTTTACCTGTTCCTCGGTCCTCGCACCCACCAGGGCCACGGATATTCCGGGCTGACGGAGGGTCCATGCAATCACCAGCTGAGAGAGGGTCGCACCCTTCTCCTCGGCAAGGGGCCTGATCTTATCAAGAAACTGGTTTATTTTTATCAGGTTATTAGGCTTAAAATGAGGTGTTTCAGGGCGGTTATCCCCCGGAGCAAAAGGATAATCGGGCGTGATCTTTCCGGTAAGCAATCCGCGCTGAAGCGGACTGTAAGCCAGAATTCCGCACTTATTTTCCAGGCACCAGGGAACCACATCCTGCTCTATCTCCCTGCGGACCATGCTGTAGGGGACCTGGTTGGAGCTGAGTTCCACCACTGAATTCGCCTCTTCCATCTGTTCCACAGAGTAGTTGCTCACTCCGGCAGCCCGGATCTTGCCCTGTTTCATCAGTATCCCGAAAGCTTCCATGGCCTCTTCAATTGGCGTACTTTGGTCGGGCCAGTGAATCTGGTAAAGATCAATGTAATCGGTTCCAAGGCGCTTCAGGCTTTCCTCACACTCTGCAATGATGCTTTCTCTTCCGGAGTATTTGTAAATATCCCGCTGGAACCCACTGTTATCATTGGTGGTAAAATAATATTCTCCCTTTGTTCCTTCCCAGCGCATCCCGCATTTGGTGAGAATCTCGTAGCTGTCGCGCTTCCCCTTTATGGCCTCTCCCACGAACTCCTCCGAAAGGCCAAAACCATATATGGGTGCCGTATCAATGGAAGAAATTCCATGATCGAGACAGGCATGAATGGCTCTTAAGGCATCCTTTTTATCTGATCCACCCCACATCCATCCCCCGATGGCCCATGCTCCAAAAGCAATGGGCGACACAGGTAAAGCAGCTAATCCTAAGGTCCTTTTTTCCATATTAAATCCTGTTTAAAATGTTTTGCATATCCGGACGGCAGGTAATTATCAAAGCTCAAACAAACCTCCCTGGAGAACTGAATTGCGGTAGCGATCAGTCCCTCCCACTGGCTCTGGCTTAAATTATTTATTTCCTCCTTTTTATACCCGTTCTTCCACAAACCATAAAGAAGTCCCGCATTGAAGGTGTCCCCGGCGCCTATGGTGCTAACCGGCTCAATGCGCTCTACTTCCACATGAAACTGGAGGGACGAGGTACGCAAATAAACCCCTTGCGAATTGGCGGTATAGATCAGGGCATCTGTGTATGGGCTAAGTTGTTCCCAGGCTTCATCCGGACTTTTTGCATCAAAGATGTTCAGGAGATCCTCATCGGAAGCCCTGACCAGGGTGGAGAAGGCCAGGTTTTCTCTGATCACAGGAATCAGCTCTTCTCTCTTTGCTAAATGGCTGCTCCTGAAATTCGGATCATAAATGATTGTGACGCCTGCACCTTCAGCTTTCTCCAAGAGCTCCTTCACCCTTGGCCGTATCCCTGGATTCAGGGAGTAGAACGAACCAAAAACAAATAAATCATCCTTCCGGAATTCAGGAAATTGAACTGCCAGGCGCTGAGCCGGGTAGTCTTTATAAAATACATATTCGGCATCGCTGTTTTCATCTAGAAATGCCATAGCTATAGCAGTTTGTCCCTGGGAATACCGGGAAATGTATTTGGGTTCCATCCCATTTTCTTCCATAAACTCCAGGATAAGGTCACCCACCTTGTCGGTTCCCATTTCACTGATGAAATGGATAGGTGCCCCCAGTCGCCCCAGAGTAATAGAGGTATTGAACGCGGAACCACCTGGTTTGGCGGTTTGTGGTTCCGCTCCTTTGAAGATGATATCGAGAAGCGTCTCTCCTACTGCATAAATTTTTTGCATACAGCTCTTATTTAACCAGCCGGGATATGGCTTTAAACTCCTCTGTACCAGCCACTCTGGCAAGCTCAAACAGGATTGACTCGCAGGTGGTGAGGATGGCCCCTTCTGAACGCATCCGTTCCACCGCCACCCGCTTATCCTCCGGGCTCCGGGAAGAGATACAATCCTCCACCACTACTGGCAGGTATCCGGCTGCAAGAAAGTCCACTACGGTTTGCAAAACACAAACATGGGCTTCAATGCCACAAATGATTATTGTCTTTCGATTCTGAATTGGAACGGTCTGTAAGACGGCAGGCTCATCACAACAGGAGAAGGAGAGTTTTTCCACCAGGGGGTCCCCAGCAACAAGCTTTGCGATATCCTCCACTGTAGCGCCCAGCCCCTTGGGATACTGCTCTGTGATTACCAAAGGAACTTCCAGCACTTTAAGTCCCTGAATCAGAGTGATGCATTTCCTGAGCAGGGCCTCATTCTGGTCCATATGTGGAAAGAGTCTCCCCTGGATGTCAATGACCAGACCCGCTGAATTCTCTCTTTCAATTCTCATTTCCGGCCTCCCTTGATTTTTGCCCCAGATATCCCCCATGATGCCTGCGTGCATAATCCCCCGGGGTAAAGGCTATCCGCTTCATCATCAGAACCACCAGTACATCACTAATCACTGCCATGGCTGTTGCTGAGGTGGTTGGAGTCAGCCCCAGGGGACAAACCTCGGTGGGATTTCCAGTATACAGTACCAGTTTGGAAACCCTGGCCAGGGGACCATCCGGATTTCCGGTTATTATAATCACCGGAACCTTCGAATGCAGATTGTAAGTTAGTTCCACCAGTTCCAGGATCTCCCTGGTTTTCCCGGAGTTGGACAGAACCACCAGGACATCATTTTCCCTGATAATCCCTAAATCGCCATGCTGGGCCTCGCTTGGATGCAGAAAAAGTGCAGGAGTTCCCGTGGAGCTAAGTGTTGTGGCCATATGATTGGCCACATGTCCTGCCTTTCCCATCCCGCTGGCAATGATCTTACCTCCCCGCTGATGAACTTTATCGTAGATCAATTCAACCACTTCATCATACTCGCTGCTGACTGGAATGGAACGAATGGCTTCCGACTCCTTTTCCAGTATCCTTCTGATTTCCTCTTTGTTGCTGCTGCTCATCTCTTCACTTGTCTGGTCGGCCAAAGGTAATATAAAAGCAGAAAAAAGACAGTGCTACTCTTCGCTTTGAGAGAACTCCCTGATAATCGCATCGGTGGTGAGGACCCGCGCATAGGATCCCTGGAGAGTGTTGAGCGTTGAATAATGAACATATTTGGCAGGGATGATATGCTCCTCATATTGCAGGGATCTGGTTGCACAGGCATCAGAAGCAAGCAGGCAGGTGAATCCATTGTCATGAGCAGCCCTGACGGCAGCTTCCACGCACATATGAGTCTGCATGCCGCAAATTACCAGTTGCTCCACAGAATCTTTCAGCATCATCTCCAGCAATCCGGTCCCGGCAAATGCATTGACCTGGTCCTTGGAAATAACCGCTTCATTACTCTGCGGTTTAACAAAGGGATGGATATTCCCTCCAGGTTCAAAATTATGCCGGACGTGATATACAGGCATCTTATACTTCCTGAAGTGATCCAGCAAAAGCCCGGCATTCATTCCTGCAACCTCCGGATTCTCCAGCTGCATTCTTCCACCAGGGAAATAGAATTCCTGCACGTCAATAATAAGTAGTGCCGTTTTCTGCGCTACTAATACAGGGGAGATCAGCAGCAGAAGAGAAAGAAAAATGATTCGTCGTAACATATGCGGCTAATTTACGGATTTGAGTAAAGCCAATCAAGGTTTAAGACAGGAGTAAGCAATTTCCAATTTATGGGGGGTCATTCAAATATATATACTATTTTTTAAACACCACCCCTATATATAAAGGGGGTGCATATCTTCATTTTATATTTTTTTCAACTTTGACCCCTATTTTATTATGGGGTGTAATATTTTTATATACTTTTGCTTCGAATTGTAATTAATAAACCCTTAAAACTTTCAATTATGAAGAAAACACCTCTATTTGTTGGAGTCACCGTACTCCTGATGGTATCCATGATATTTACTCCCGGGAATCTGAATGCTCAACAGGAAGATTCATCTTCCCCCTTCAGTGTAGGAGGTGATCTGGTGAGTAGCTATCTCTGGAGAGGTACAAAATTTGGAACCGGACCGGCCATCCAACCCTATGTGGAGCTTGGCCTTGGCAATTTTTCAATAGGAGGCTGGGGATCCTACTGCTTTACCTCCGATGAAGCTGCTGAAGCAGACCTGTATCTTTCCTATGGTTTTGACTTTGGCCTGAGTATCGGAATGACCGACTATTATTTCCCGGGGACCGACTATTTCGAATATTCCACGGAAAGCGGGGCTCATGCCTTCGAGATCAACCTGGGCTACGAGTTAATGGATTTTCCCTTGCTGCCAACTATATTCTGAATGAGGCAGGTGGTGCCGGAACAGCCGGCAAAGACCTCTATTTCGAAGCTGGGATATGGATTTGAATCACTTCGGCTTCGTCCTTGGGAGCCGGAAATGGATGGCATACCATCGAACCGATGCAGACGAATCCGACTTTACTCTGTAATATTGGTGTGACGCATCCAAGGAGATCAAGATCACAGATTCCTTCTCCTTGCCCGTAAGTGGTGCGCTGATCCTGAATCCAGACACAGAACAATTTCATGTAGTAGTAGGTGTATCATTTTAAAACATAGAATCCATGAAAAAAATTGAAGCAATCGTTCGTAAGACCAAGTTTGAAGAGGTGAAAGAAGCCCTTCATGAAAATGGCATCGAATTCTTCTCCTTCTGGGAGGCCCGTGGTGTGGGTATGGCCAGAGAGAGCAGGGTATACCGTGGTATCGCAATACGATACCAGCAGCATCGAAAGGCTCTACCTGCAAATCGTTGTACGTGATGTAAACCTGGAGAAAACAGTGGAAACGCTCCTCAGATCTGCTGCCACCGGAGAAGTGGGAGATGGAAAGATTATTCATTTCCACCCTGGATGAAAGCATCCGGATCCGGACCGGAGAAAAAGGAGATGAATCACTATATATCAAAGACTGACAACATGAATTAATAACAGAAAAAATCTAATTATCATGGAAGATTTAACAACAGCCGTATCTGAATTTACAGTCTCCATAGATACCATTTGGATCCTGGTTGCAGCCGTACTGGTAATGTTTATGCAGCCTGGTTTTGCCCTGGTGGAGGCCGGATTTACACGGTCTAAGAACACCGCAAATATCCTGATGAAAAACCTGATGGACTTTTCCATTGGTTCCCTGATTTTCTGGATTTCTGGGATACACCCTGATGTATGGAGAAGATATGGGTGGCTTTGTGGGAAAAATCTCTCTCTTTTTTGGCAGCAATGAAATCAACGGAGTGCCCGACAAGGCATCCTTGATGTTTCAGACCGTCTTTGCAGCCACAGCTGCCACCATTGTATCCGGTGCAGTGGCTGAAAGGACCAAGTTCTCATCCTATATTGTATTCAGCATTGCCATTACTGCCGTGATCTATCCCATTTCCGGACACTGGGTCTGGGGAGGTGGATGGCTTTCCACTCTGAGCACACCTTTCCACGATTTTGCCGGATCCACAGTGGTACACTCAGTGGGGGCATGGGTCGGACTGGCAGGGAGCCATAGTCATTGGTCCCCGGATCGGAAAATACACCAAAGATGGCAAGCCCAGGGCCATTCCCGGCCAGAACCTGGCATTTGGGTGCACTGGGGGTATTTATTCTCTGGTTTGGGTGGTTTGGATTTAATCCCGGATCACAGCTGGCAGCTGCCGGAATTGAAAATGCCTCCGCCATCTCCCACATCTTCATTACCACCAACCTGGCAGCTGCAGCAGGTGCTGTTACAGCCATGATCGTCACCTGGGGCAAATACAAACGTCCAGGACTATCTCTGACCCTGAACGGTGCGCTGGCCGGACTGGTTGCCATCACTGCCGGATGTGATGTAGTAAGTCCGGGAGGTGCAGTCATTATAGGTATTCTTGCCGGAATCCTGCTGGTATTTGGTGTAGAGTTTATCGACAAGGTACTGAAGATTGATGATCCGGTAGGTGCCATATCTGTGCACGGACTGAACGGTGCCATGGGAACCATCATGGTTGGATTTCTCAGCACCGATCAATGGACTTGTTCTATGGAGGAGGTGCTGCACAGCTGGGATCACAGCTTATAGGTGTAGTGTGCTGTTGCAGCCTGGGCCATGGGACTTGGATTTCCTGGTATTCCTCGCCCTGAAAAAGACCATTGGAGTAAGGGTATCCAAAAGGATCGAAGAAGAAGGACTGGATATTTATGAACATGGAGAATCTGCATATAACTAAGCCTTATAACAGAGCATATTAGCTGAAATAATGCGCTTTATGGAAGTAAGAAAAGGGCTGCTTCAAACGGAGCTGCCCTTTCACTTTATAAGTTATTAACAGGTTTCAGCTTCAAAAAACAGGGTAAATTGACCTCTTATGTTTTGATTCGTAATTATTATTGCCTATCTTTGCATAGCAAATAGAAGCTATGAAAACATCATTCAAATACCGAAAAAAGGCATGTGGCAAAGAGGATCACTT
This sequence comes from uncultured Bacteroidales bacterium, assembly GCA_963792395.1. Classification (GTDB taxonomy): domain Bacteria; phylum Bacteroidota; class Bacteroidia; order Bacteroidales. The sequence goes on along the minus strand of CAWBWE010000007.1, from coordinate 19,953 downwards.
GGTCCGGATGAGAATGGTATGAACTGAAATCAATAAAAAGCCGTTCTCAGACAAGATTGAGAACGGCTTTTTTTATAATGGCTCTCAAAGCAGGAATTGATATGGAAAAAGAGAGACCTGAACAGGCCGGATTATACGAAGCGAATTTGAACATGACAACTGTGGGATTGGATTTGTAGCCCATCTGAAAGGAAAGAAATCACACGACATAATAGAGCGCGGACTGGAAACCCTGGTGAATATGACTCACCGGGGAGCTGAAGGAGCAGATAGCAAAACGGGGGATGGTGCAGGAGTGATGATTCAGATACCCCGGGATTTCTACCTGATGCAGGGCTATTCCATCCCTCATGAGGGCCAGTTTGGAACCGGATTGGTATTTCTTCCCCAGGGATGCCGGGGAAGCTAAAAAGTGTGAGGAGATCCTGGTTCAGATTGTCAATGATGAAGGAGTAGAGCTCATCGGGTTCCGGGAGGTCCCCAGGGACAACAGTACCATTGGGGAGATTGCCAGGAAGTGCTGAACCAAATATCAAGCAGATCCTGCTGGGAGCCGATCTACCACAGGAAGTACTGGAACGCAAACTCTATATCATCCGTAAAAGGGCTGAGAAGTATGTAGCAGCTTCCAAATCTGAAACAGAAAAGTCTCTTTTCTACCTTCCCAGTCTTTCCACCAAGATCCTGATTTATAAAGGAATGCTTACCTCGGAGCAGCTGGGAGAGTATTTCCTGGACCTGCAGGACTACAAGGATGGAGAGTGCCATTGCACTGGTTCATTCCCGATTCAGCACCAATACCTTTCCCAGCTGGGACCTGGCACAGCCATTCCGGATGCTGGCCCACAACGGAGAGATCAATACGGTAAAGGGAAACCGTTTCTGGATGCAGGCCCGGGAATCGATCCTGAAATCGGATGTTCTGGGCGACCTGGAGAAGATCTACCCGGTGATTGAACCCGATAAAAGTGATTCGGCCTCCCTGGATAATGTACTGGAATTTCTGGTGATGAGTGGTAAATCGCTTCCCTATGCCATGTCCATCCTGATCCCTGAATCATGGAATGAAAAAAATCCCATTTCCCCGGAATTGAAGGCATTTTTACCAGTACCACTCCAGCTTTTATGGAACCCTGGGACGGTCCGGCATCACTGATTTTCAGCGATGGAAGGTACATCGGGGGCATGCTGGACAGGAACGGACTGCGTCCCTCCAGATATGTGATCACCAAGGATGACCTGATGGTCATGGGTTCGGAAGTGGGTGTTCAGACCTTTGCTCCGGCTGAGAAATCAGAGAAAAAGGCAGGCTGAAGCCGGGCAAAGATCATCCTTGTGGATGTGCAGGAGGGAAAGATCTACAGAGATGAAGAGCTGAAAGCGCAACTGGCTTCGGCACATCCCTATATGGATTGGATCGGGAAGAATATGGTGAACCTGGAGGAGATTCAAACAGGAAACATTATCCCACCCGGACTGGGAGATGACTATAAGCAGTTACCTGACCTCCTTTAACTACAGCAGGGAGGATATTGAGACCATTATTAAACCCATGGCCGAATCGGGCAAAGAGCCCATCGGATCCATGGGAAATGATGTCCCCACCACCGTTCTCAGTAAAAAACCCTACAGGCTCTTTACCTATTTCAAACAGCTGTTTGCCCAGGTGACCAATCCGGCCATTGATCCCATCACGGGAAGAGATGGTGATGACACTGACCAGGCTATCCTGGGATCGCTGCAGACCAATGTCCTGGACGAGATCTCCAGACCATGTGAAAATGGTTAAATTCAAAGTCCGGTCATCAACAACACCTATTTCCAGGTGGTAAAGAACCTTCGGTATAAAGGCTTTTCTAACCGGGTAATCCCCATGCATTTTGATGCAAACGAGGGAGCAACAGGACTGGAAAAGGCGGTGGAGGATATCTGCCGCCAGGCTGAAGAGGCTGTGGATGAGAACAACAACTATATTATCCTTACCGACAGGGATATTAGCGAAGACAAAGGCTCCCATCCCCTCTCTGATGGCTGTATCTGCGGTGCACCACCACCTGATCAATATGCAGGAAGAGGATGCAGATCGATATTGTAGTGGAATCGGCCGAACCCCGGGAAGTCATGCATTTTGCCCTGCTCTTTGGCTATGGAGCCAGTATCATCAATCCATACATGAGCTTTGCCATCATTGAGCAACTGGTGGAAACCAGGGTGATCCAGCAGGATTTTGACAAGGCACAGGAAAATTACATCCACGCCATCAACAAGGGACTTGCTAAAGATCCTATCAAAAATGGGGATCAGCACCCTGCGGAGTTACCGGGCTGCCCAGATTTTCGAAGCCATTGGGATTCATCCATCTGATCATTGATAAATACTTTGAAGGGACCGTCTCGCGCATCGGCGGAATCGGGCTGGAAGAGATTGCCGAAGAGGTCCTGATCACCCCACCGCAAGGCATATACAGAGGATGTACATTCCATGATCCTCACTGAAGGGGTTTACTCCTACCGTAAATATGGAGAGCATCATGCCTGGAATCCTGAATCGGTGGCCCTGCTCCAGTGGAGCACCCGAAACAATGATTACAGAAGTATAAGGAATATGCTGCCACTGGTGGATTGTGAGACAGCACGGCCCGGTTTTCTGAGGGGAATGCTCACCTATAAACGAAATCCCATTCCCCTGGAGGAGGTGGAACCTGTGGAGAAGATCATGAAACGCTTTGTTACCGGGGCCATGTCCTATGGATCCATCAGCAAAGAGGCCCACGAAGCCCTGGCCATTGCCATGAACCGGATTGGGGGAAGAAGCAATACCGGTGAAGGAGGTGAAGATCCTGAACGATTTAAGCCCCTGGAAAATGGCGATTCCAAAGCGCAGTGCCATCAAGCAGGTGGCCAGCGGCCGATTTGGAGTAACCACCGAATACCTGGTAAATGCCGATGAAATCCAGATCAAGGTGGCCCAGGGAGCAAAACCCGGAGAAGGTGGACAACTGCCCGGACACAAGGTGGATAAGATCATTGCAAAAACCCGTTACTCCATTCCGGGAATTACCCTGATCTCACCCCCTCCGCACCATGATATCTATTCCATTGAGGACCTGGCACAGTTGATCTTTGATCTGAAGAATGTAAATCCCGAAGCGAAGATTTCCGTAAAACTGGTTTCGGAAACAGGTGTAGGAACCATTGCAGCAGGAGTGGCAAAAGCATCAGCCGATCTGATCACCATAAGCGGCGCCGAGGGAGGAACAGGAGCAAGTCCCACTTCCTCCATCAAACATGCAGGATTGCCCCTGGAGACTCGGACTGGCTGAGACCCAGCAAACCCTGGTTATGAATAACCTGAGGAAGAAGGTGGTACTGCAGGCAGACGGACAGATGAAAACCGGGCGGGATGTGATCATGGCGGCCTTGCTGGGTGCAGAAGAATTTGGATTTGCCACCAGTGCCCTGATTGTACTGGGTTGTGTGATGATGCGAAAATGCCACCTGAATACCTGTCCGGTGGGTGTGGCCACCCAGAATGAAGAACTGAGGAAAACGATTCCGGGGAAAGGCAGATTTTGTGGAAAATTATTTCCGTTTCGTAGCAGAAGAAGTGCGAGAACATCTGGCTGAACTTGGATTCCGCATCTTTGATGAGATTGTGGGAAGGTCCGATCTGCTGATCAGGAATGAAGCCGTCACCCACTGGAAGATTAAAAACCTGGATCTGAGTGATCTGACCGCATTTCCTGCCGGCAGCAAAAAAGAATGCACTGCACCGGACCGAAGCACAGCATCATAAAATTGAGGGAGTCTGGACCACAATCTTGATCGAAGATGCTAAACTGGCCATCGAAGAACAGAAGCCGGTCACCATTCACATGCCCATAAAGAATACCGATCGGACCACCGGTGCCATGCTGTCAGGTACCATTGCCAGAAATTATGGAAGCGAAGGTTTGCCCGAAGGAACCATAAAAGCAAGATTTGCCGGTTCAGCCGGACAGAGTTTTGGTGCATTCCTGGTTCCGGGTGTGGAGTTCTACCTGGAAGGTGATACCAACGATTACCTGGGGAAAGGACTTTCCGGTGGGCAGGATCATTGTGGTTCCTCCCGAAGGATCCACCTTTGAATCGGATCAGAATATCATCATTGGAAATACTGTCCTCTATGGTGCCACCAGGGGTGAGATCTATATTTCCGGTGTGGCCGGTGAACGATTTGCAGTGAGAAACAGCGGAGCCACAGCCGTCGTGGAGGGAGTGGGTGACCACTGCTGTGAATATATGACCGGAGGCCGTGTGGTGGTACTGGGTAAAACCGGGCGAAACTTTGCTGCCGGAATGAGTGGCGGAATAGCCTATGTGCTGGACGAAGAGGGTGACTTTGACTACTACTGTAATATGGGAATGGTGGAACTATCCCTGGTGGAAGACCTGAATGACAAGAAAGAACTTATCGGATCTTATTGCCCGGCACTATGAACTAACAGGAAGTCAGAGTAGCTGAAAAGATCCTCACTAACTGGATGGTTATCTTGGATCGCTTTATCAAGGTGATCCCCTATGAGTATAAAAAAGTGACTGCAGGAGACTGGCAGCTGGAAGAGACTCAGGAAGAAACTGGCCAGCGTGGAGAAAGATGTGGAAATGATTGAGTGAAGTATTAAAGCTTAGAATCATGGGAGATCCTAAAGGATTCTTAAAAATAAAGCAAAAACCGGCTGGAAACAGACCGATTCATGAGACGACCGGCGGACTACAGCGAAGTGGAACAGGTGCTTAACTCCGAAGACCGTCAGCTTCAGGCTTCCAGATGTATGGATTGCGGTATTCCTTTCTGCCACTGGGGATGTCCGGTGGATAACCTGATTCCTGAATGGAACGACCTGCTCTACCGGGGCGACTGGAAAGGAGCCAGTGAGCGGCTTGCATCATACCAATAACTTCCCGGAATTCACCGGGAGAATCTGTCCTGCTCCCTGTGAACACTCCTGTGTATTGAACATTGACGGAGATACCGGTGACCATCCGGGAGAATGAAGCCGCCATTGTGGAAAGAGCATTTGCTGAAGGCTATATCAAGCCCATGCCTCCCAAGTTCACGAACTGGAAAAAAAGTGGCCGTAATTGGAAGTGGTCCGGCCGGAATGGCTGCAGCCGACCAGCTAAACAAGGCCGGTCATACGGTAACCCTTTTTGAGAAAGATGAAAAGTGGGTGGACTGCTGCGGTACGGGATTCCCGATTTCAAGCTGAACAAGCGCACCATTGACCGCAGGCTGAAAATGATGATGGCTGAAGGGCTTGAAATAAAAACCGGAACAGAAATTGGAAAAGATATCTCCGGGAAAGAGCTCCTGGAAAAGTACGATGCGCTGTGCCTTGCCATTGGCGCCATGCAACCCAGGGATCTGGACATAGAAGGAAGGGATCTGGACGGGATCCATTTTGCCATGGAATACCTCACCCAGCAGAACAGAGTAAACGATGGTGCCTATGTGGCCTACGATAACCGGATTACCGCCGAAGAACGGAAATGTACTGGTCATCGGTGGTGGCGATACCGGATCCGATTGTGTGGGCACGGCCATCAGGCAGGGAGCCAAAAGTGTAACCCAGATTGAGATCACTTCCCAAACCGCCCGAGCAACGTGCCGATGATAATCCCTGGCCCTATTGGGGCAAAACACTGAAAACCTCCACCTCCCATGAAGAGGGATGTGAACGGAGATGGAGTCTTTCCACCCTTAGATTTATTGGGATGCAGCAGCGGGTTACCCATGCAGAAGTTGAAGGAGGTAACCTGGGAACAGGTAAATGGCAGCTCTAAGATGAGAGCGGTTCCCGGAACCAAAGAGAAATTGAAGCCGATCTGATCCTTGCTGGCCATGGGCTTTGTCCACCCCGTTCATGAAGGACTGCTGACTGAACTGGGAATCTCACTGAATAGCCGAAAGAATGTCGATGGTGGATCTAAGCATGGCCACCAATATGGACAAGGTATTTGCAACAGGTGATGCGGTCAATGGAGCCAGCCTGGTGGTAACTGCCATCGCCTCTGGAAGAAAGGCTGCAAAAAAGATCGATGATTTTCTGGCCATCGGCAAGGATAACTGAATAATTTCAATATCAATACCCCTATTATTTTTATATTAATTTCTAAATATTTAGTATTTTTTCAATATATACCCCTATTTTTATAGGGGGTAATGTTCATTTATTAGTATATTTGCAGTGAACCGAAAAAATTTACAATCATGAAAAAACAATGGCTATTTGCATTGATTGCATTTGGAATAATTGCACTTCTGGGAATCATCTTTCCCTTTAGTTTTGATACAGGAGATACTTCAGGGAATTGATCCGGGGAGATACAGCATGGATGCTTGCCTCCACAGCCCTGGTATTCCTGATGACCCCGGGACTGGGATTCTTTTACGGAGGCATGGTCAAACCAAAAAACGTCATCTCCACCATCCTTCAAAGTTTTATTGCCATGGGACTGATCAGCATCCTCTGGGTGGTGTTTCGGATTCAGCCTTGCCTTTGGAGAGAGCATTGGAGGTGCCGAAGGATTTGGTCTCTTTGGAAATCCAGCCACCTTCTTTATGTTCAAAGGCGTGGGAGGTGCCCCTGATCCCAATTTTGCAGCCACCATTCCGCTGGCTCTGTTCGCATCTCTTTCAGTTGAAATTTGCCATCATCACCCCTGCCCTGTTTACCGGTTCCTTTGCAGGAAGGGTGCGCTTTACATCCTTGATGATCTTCATGGTACTGTTTATGATTTTCATCTATGCTCCGCTGGCACACTGGACCTGGCATCCCAATGGTTTTCTGAGAAACTGGGGGGTGCTTGATTTTGCAGGTGGTACCGTGGTGCACATGTCAGCAGGTATGGCTGCCCTTGCAGGAGCCTTCTTCTTTGGTCCCCGACGGGATTATGCCAGACCCTCCTACCCGGCCAACATCCCCTTTGTGCTGCTGGGAACCGGATTGCTCTGGTTTGGCTGGTTTGGATTTAATGCAGGATCGGCTCTGGAAGCCATCAGATGTGGCCGTGAAAGCGCTGCTGAATACCAATACGGCATCGGCCTCGGCCATGCTGGTCTACATCTTCTTTGATGGAGTCCGGGGAAGAAAACCCTCTGCACTGGGAGCCTGTATTGGTGCTGTAGTTGGACTGGTAGCCATCACCCCGGCTGCTGGATTTGTTTCAGTGGGTTCCAGTCTTTTCATTGGAGGCTTTGCTGCCATTGCCAGCAACCTGATGATCTATTACTTCTCCCGCAGGGGAGTGGACGATACCCTGGATGTATTTCCGGCCCATGGTATTGGGGGAATGGTCGGTATGTTTCTTACCGGTGTATTTGCCGAGGAAGTGGGACTGATCCATGGAGAGATCACTACCTTCCTGTTTCATCTGCTGGCCCTGGTTATTGTTTCAGTCTTTGCGTTTGGAGGATCTCTTCTGCTCTACTGGATCACCAATAAGATCGTTCCCATGCGTGTTCCCAGTCTCTATGAGGATGTGGGACTGGATATGAGTCAGCACGATGAAACCCTCTTCTACGAAAATGATGAAAAAGTCAAACTCCGCAGAGAAAAGCTGAAAAACTACTCACCTGATTTCTACCCCAGGCCACGCGGTAACTAGCATCTTTTGTAGAGTTTTGTAACTTGTGACTCTTACAAAACTTAGAATGGAATGTCGTGAAAAATGCGGAGCCTGCTGCATTGCTCCTTCCATCTCCTCTCCCATTCCGGGAATGCCCGGTGGAAAACCGGGGGGAGTACCCTGCATTCATCTCTCGAAGGACTTCAGATGTCTGATCTTTGGTGATCCGCACCGACCAAGGGTATGCGATCAGTTTAAAGCCGAACCTGAAGTCTGCGGCACCTCCAGAGAGGAGGCGCTGATGCTGCTGGGAAAACTTGAAAATGGTTTGCCATAGCGGAGCAATACCGTATTTACTTCATCATTTGTGATGCTCAGGATATAAAGCCGGTCGTACTCGGTCGCTTCAACAATGGGCAGCCCGGGCTGGCCACCCAGTATCTCCACCAGGATCGGGGTGGTGTTGCTGTGCCCCACCACCAGGTGCCTGCCTCCACGTGCTTTAATGGTATCGGCCAGCTTGTGCAGATCGGAAGTGTCATACAATTCAATCTCCAGTTCCAACAGCTCTGCAAGGGGTGCCGCGGTGTTCCGGGTCCGGATGTAGTCAGAGCTGTGCACAAAATCGATTTCGGCATCAGCCAGGATCCGGGCAAGTTCAGCGGCCCTGTGGGTTCCCTCCTCAGTCAACCTGGAGTCCATTTCCATGCTGTCTTCAGCCTTTTCAGCATGCCTGACCAGGAATACAAGCAAGGGACCTTTCACTTCCTGCGGTGACCGCTCCTTTATTGAAAGTTGACAGCCGGAGAGTAAAACAGTCAGAACAATCAAAAGAAATTTCAGGTTTTTAAGGGCTGTCATAAGAGGTGTTTTTAATTTTCAGCGAAGAGTTTCCGCTGGAGAATAGTCCGAAGCTGTACCTTAATAATCTCAAAATCAATAGCCTTACCCAACTCTTTGGCCATGGAAGTCACTCCCTTGGTTTCAAACCCGCAGGGATTGATATAGCTGAAGTAGTCCAGGTTCGTATTCACATTCAAGGCAAAACCATGCATGGTAATGTGCCTGCCCGACCGGACGCCGATGGCACAAATTTTCCTGGCTTTCACCGGGTGAGAGGCATCGAGCCACACCCCGGTTGCCCCCTCCATATGAGTGGCTGGGATCCCATGGTCTTTCAATAGTTCGATAATGGAATCCTCCAGTAGGGAAATATATTGCCGGAGACTCAGTCCCAACAATTCCAGATCAAGGATAGGGTAGCCCACTATCTGTCCGGGCCCGTGATAGGTAATATCGCCTCCACGGTTTGTCTTGTAGTAGGTGGCCTTAATCTTCTTTAAGAACTCTTTACGAATCAATAAGTTATGTTCATCCCCGCTTTTCCCGAGCGTATAAACATGGGGATGCTCGCAGAAAAGCAGGTAACGCAGCGGGCGGGTCTTGCCCTCGGGCTGACTCTTATAGTCCACCAGACGATTAAAACGCTCCTCCTGGTAATCCCATGCCTCCTGGTAATCGATCAAGCCCAGGTCCTCAAAGGTGATATGCTGCTCTATTTCACTTTCCATATGCTATTTTGAAATGGATGCATGCTTTTCCGCATGGTAGGAAGAACGCACCAGCGGACTTGACTCCACGGCTTTGAAACCCCTGGCAAGAGCAGTCTTCCGGTATTTTTCAAACTGGTCGGGATGGATATACTCTTCCACCGGCATATGTTCTATGGTAGGTTGCAGATACTGTCCCAGGGTCAGCACCTCGCACCCGGCTTCCAGCAGATCGTCCATGGTTTGCAGAATCTCTTGTTCAGTCTCTCCAAGTCCCAGCATTATACCTGATTTGGAGGTAAGCTCAGACTGAGAAATATGCCGGATCACCTCCAGGCTGCGCCGGTATTTTGCCCTGGATCTCACCAGGGGAGTAAGCCTTTCCACCGTTTCCAGGTTATGAGAAATCACTTCAGGCGCCGCATCAATGACCATCTGAACCAGAGTGGCTTCGGCATCAAAATCGGGGATCAGGGTTTCCATGGTCAGAGCCGGCAATTCCTCTTTCAGGGTCCGGATGGTCCGGGCCCAGAATCCGGCTCCCTTATCGCTGAGATCATCCCGGTCCACCGAAGTGAGCACCGCATGATGAATGCCCATGGCACGAATAGTATCAGCCAATCGTTTGGCTTCTCCATCATCCACCGGAAGAGGTTTGCCGGTTTTCACCGCACAGAACTTGCAGGAGCGGGTACAGATATCTCCCAGGATCATAAAAGTGGCTGTTCCTGCAGCCCAGCACTCACCAATATTGGGACAATTGCCACTGGTGCATATGGTATGCAGGCCATGCTTTCCCACCTGCTCTTTCACCTGCATATAACGGTCACCTCCAGGCATCTGCATACGCATCCAGTGAGGAAGCCGCTTTCTATCCTTCAGATCACTCCTGCTGTTTCCACCTTTCATCCAGCGAAGATAGTCAGAAATATGCTAAATTTAGACTCCATATCCCCTGGTATGAAAAAACAGAATCAACTGCTGCTCCTGGCCAAACAGGTGCAGGCCCTGGCCGAAAACGGGCTGCATTATTCGGAAAATGACTATGATCTGGATCGCTATTCCAACCTGGAGGAGGTGGCTATTCATATGATTTCTCTGCTCACAGGCATGTCTGCTGATACCATTCAGATGGCAACCCCTGAAAAAAACGGTTATCGTACCCCGAAGGTAGATGTACGCAGTGTGGTATTTAACCATCAGGATGAGATCCTTCTGGTCAGGGAGCGTGCCGACTTATGCTGGTCCTTGCCCGGCGGATGGTGCGATGTGGGCTTTACCCCTACCGAAATTGCAGAAAAAGAAACCCTGGAAGAGGCAGGAATCCAGGTAAAGGCGAAGCGCCTGCTTGCAGTTTTTGATAAGAAATGCCACGATCACCCTGAGGATCTCTTCTACGCTTACAAGATCTTCCTGGAGTGTGAAGCTGAGAACTTCGAGATAAAAACAGGGATGGAGACCCTGGAGGTGGGTTTCTTCGGGAAGGATCATCTGCCGGAATTATCCACTCCAAGGAATACCAGGGGACAGATAGAAAAAATGTTTGATTTTCACTTTAACAAAATCCACTGGCCCCTCATCGATTAAATCCTCATTTTAGCTCATTCACCACCGGGCAAATCCAGTACATTCGGGCTTCTATTGAAAGCATGTGGGTTTTTTGGTTAATTCGGCTATTTTTGTCCTACACATTATGAATTATGCGCACTGAAAAGGATATTATAGGGGAAGTCTCCATTCCCGCTAACGCCCTGTACGGGGTACATTCTGTTCGTGCCCGCGATAACTTTGATAATCAGGTCGTTTTCCCGATAGAATGGTTCCGCGCCATCGGCAGTGTAAAACTGGCCTGTTACCGTACCGTAAGAAAGTTGTTAAAGGCCCTCGCCAAGGAGCATCCCGAAATGATCTCCCACCTCAGGATACCCGACGAAAAGACGATTGGAGCCATGGAAACTGCAGCAACAGCCATCACCTCGGGAGACTATTTTGAGTATTTCATAGTCCCCGGCACCCAGGGTGGCGCAGGCACCAGTATCAACCTGAATGTAAATGAGATCATCGCCAATGCAGCCCTGCTGGACATGGGAAAAAAACCTGGTGAGTACCAGTTCGTAGATCCCATTGAATCGGCCAATATTTACCAGTCCACCAATGATGTTATTCCCACTGCACTTACGATAGCTTCCATGCAGCTTCTGAACGAGCTGGAGAGTGCCATCAACCGGACCCGGCAGACTGTTGAACAGCTGGAAACCACATACCGCCATACCCTCAGAATTGGATATACACAGATGCAGGAAGCGGTTCCGTCCACCTACGGACAGCTGTTCAGCAGTTACAGCGAAGCCCTTTCGCGCGATTGGTGGAGGGTCTCCAAAGGCTTTGAGCGAATCAAAGTGGTTAACCTGGGGGGTGGAGCCATCGGTACCGGGATCGCCATCCCTCGTTTCTTTATTATGGAGGTGGTCCCTGCATTGAAAAAGATCACCTCTCTGCCCGTCACCCAGGGGGAGAACCTGGTAGATGCCACTTCTAACATGGATAAATGGGTAGAGGTGCATGCCGTCCTGAAGGCCCATGCCGTGAATCTTGAAAAGATTGTTTCAGATCTCAGACTCCTGGCATCGGGTACCGGATCAAGCAAAGAGCTGGAGCTACCCTCCATGCAGGTGGGCAGTTCCATCATGCCGGGAAAGGTTAACCCGGTGATTCCGGAATATATCATCTCCTCGGCACACAGGATCTATGCCAATGACCAGAAAATTGCAACCCTGAGTTCAAAGGGCTGTCTGGAGCTGAATGCTTATCTGCCTGAGATTGGGGGAGCCATGCTGGAGAGTCTTAAACTATTGATTTCCATGAACCGTGCCTTCGAAGGGAAGGTGTTGAAAGGTATCAAGGTCTTTGAAGAGGAGGCCAAAAGGAAACTGTTTTATAGTCCGGCCGTCACCACTGCCCTTTCTCCTTTTATCGGATATCACCGGGCAGCAGAGCTTGCCTCTCAGATGAAAAAGGAGAAGCAGAATGTGTTTGAGGCCAATGATGCTCTCGGGATAATTGAAGCAAAGAAACTTATAAAGCTGATGGAACCGGGAAACCTGCTAAAAAAGGGATTTACCATCAAGGACATCAGCGAGCTGTTATGAAAGGAAGGGATGCCAAACCACATATCGGAATCTTCGGAAGAAGGAACAACGGAAAATCATCCTTGATCAACTGCCTGGCGGGACAAGAAGTAGCCATTGTTTCCAAGGAACCCGGCACCACCACCGATCCGGTAAAGAAGTCCATGGAGATCACCGATATTGGTCCGGTCGTGATGATTGATACGGCTGGAACAGACGATAGTGGAGAGCTCGGTAATAAACGGGTGAGCAAGACCCGTGAAGTGATCAAGACCATTGATCTGGGAATCCTGGTCCTTGCCGGAAACCGGTTCGACCAGGAGGAGACGGCTATCATTGAGCAGCTAAATAAATGGGAGGTTCCCTACCTGGTCATCCACAATAAAACAGACCTGGAACCTGGAACGGAGCCACTGAAGCAGGCGGTTTATAAAAAGACGGGGCAAAAGCTCCTGGAATTTTCTTCTGTTTTACCCACCAACAGGGAAGCACTCATCGAGCAGATCAGGAGAGCCATCCCTGAAACCGCTTACCTCTCCAAATCGCTGGTGGGAGATATTATCTCCCAGGGAGACCTGGTTTTGCTAATCACCCCGATCGATGAGGAAGCCCCGGAAGGACGTATGATCCTTCCCCAGGTACAGGCCATCCGGGATATTCTGGACAATGACGCCATCGCTGTGGTGGCCAAAGAAAGGGAGGTCGACACCCTGATGAAGAGACTGAGCCCCAGGCCTGCGCTGGTCATCACCGACAGCCAGGTCTTCAAAAAGGCAGACGCCTCCATACCGGAAGACATTCCACTGACCAGTTTTTCTACGGTGCTGGCCCGCTACAAGGGTGATTTTGAAAGCTACCTGCGGGGGACCCCCCATCTTTCCGAGCTGAAGGATGGAGATAAGATCCTGATCCTGGAATCATGCACCCACCATGTCTCCTGCGACGATATAGGCCGGGTGAAAATCCCCAGGTGGCTCTCCAGTTTTACCGGAATGCAACTGGAATTTGAGGTAGTGGCCGGTCTGGGGAAGGTCCCCGGAAAAATAACAGATTACAGCATGGTCATCCAGTGCGGAGGCTGTATGATCACTAGAAAACAACTGATTAACAGGTTAAAGCCGGCAATTGATGCCGGGATTCCGGTGAGCAATTATGGAATGGCCATTGCCTATATGCATGGGATTTATAAACGGGCGGTTGCCCCATTTGTGAAGCTTGAATCCGATTCATCGACCTATTTATAGAAAGAGAGAAGCATGGGAGTGAAGGAGATACTGGAAAGAGAGAAACTGGGCAAGGAGGAGATTATCACTTTGCTGGAATCGAGCGGAGAAGAAAAGCAGCTGCTTTTCAAAAAAGCCAATGAAATTAAACTTCAGGAAATTGGAAACAAGGTCCATTTCAGGGGCCTGGTTGAATTTTCCAACATCTGCGGCAAGGATTGCTATTATTGCGGCATCCGCAAATCAAACAGGGAGGTTCAACGCTACAGTGTAAGCGATGAACAGATCCTGGAGGCAGCCAGGTTTGCCCAGAACAATGGCTATGGTTCTTTTGTGATGCAGGCCGGCGAGCTGGAATCACCTGCCTTTACGCTCCGGGTTGAAAAACTGCTTAAGGAGATTAAGCAGCTGTCTGGTGGGAAACTTGGCATCACGCTTTCGCTGGGTGAACAGACTGAAGAGGTTTATCAGCGCTGGTTTGACGCTGGAGCCCACAGGTATCTGTTACGGATAGAATCCTCCAATCCTGATCTGTACCAAAGCTATCACCCCAGCGATAAGCTCCATGATTATGCCAGAAGACTGACTTCTCTGAAAACGCTCCAGAGGATTGGCTACCAGACTGGCACCGGGGTTATGATTGGCCTGCCTTTCCAGACCACGGCAGACCTGGCGGATGACCTCCTGTTTATGAAACATTTTGACATCGACATGGTGGGCATGGGACCCTATATTGAGCACCGGCATACCCCCTTATTTCAATATAGGAGCGAATTGCTTCCCATCGAAGAAAGATTCGACCTGGCACTGAAAATGATCGCCACCCTGCGTTTAATGATGAAGGATATAAATATCGCAGCGGCCACTGCCCTTCAGGCCATTGATCCACTGGGAAGAGAGAAAGCTGTAAAAGTGGGAGCAAATATCATCATGCCCAATATTACTCCGGGAAAGTACCGGAACGACTACGCTCTTTATGAGAATAAACCCTGCGTGGAGGAGGAACCTGAGGAGTGCAAGAATTGCCTGGATATCAGGATCCAACTGGCCGATGGGGAGATTGGATATAATGAGTGGGGCGATTCCAAGCATTTTCAAAAACGGGTGGCACATGAATAAAATCAGAACTCTGCCTGCCTTTTTGGGAGTGCTGCTGATTCCGCTCATGACGGTGCTGGCTCAAAGCTCCGAATCTTCTTATCAAACCCTTCATGGAGCAATCGTACGCGGGGACACAAACAGGGCGGAGCTGGCCCTGGTCTTTACCGGGGATGAGTATGCCGAGGGAGGAGAGCATATCGCCGGCGTGCTCAACAGACAAGGGGTAAAGGCTTCCTTTTTCTTAACCGGTAAGTTTTACAGGAATCCGGAATTTACCTCCTTAATAGGGGCTCTGGTGAAGGGTGGACATTACCTGGGCGCCCACTCGGACCAGCACCTGCTCTATTGCGATTGGATTCAACGGGATAGTCTGCTGGTCACAGAGCAAGAGTTCAGAGAAGATCTGATGGAAAATTACCAGGCCATGTTTCATTTTGGCCTTCGCAGGGAGGATGCCACCCTGTTTCTCCCTCCCTACGAATGGTACAATGACTCCATTGCCCGATGGACCTGTGCCATGGGATTAGAGCTGGTCAACATTAGTTACGGAACCCTGTCTCATGCTGATTATACCCTGCCCGGAAGCTCGGGATATCATAGCAGCAAAGAAATCTACCGGTCCATAATGGATTACGAATCAACTGCTTCCAATGGATTAAATGGATATATTCTACTGGTGCATATAGGAACAGCACCTGAACGAAGTGATAAGTTTTATTTACACCTGGAGAAGCTTCTGGAAGAGCTGAAATCTCGTGGATACCGCTTTCAGCGGATTGATGAACTTCTCAACCAGGACGTACAAAAAGTTAAAAGTAGAGATGTTATCGGGAAGACTCTATAAAGCCAGCGGTTTTATGAAAGCTGATTTGCATATACACTCCCGCTATAGCAACGACGGTGAATTCGGGATCAAAGAGCTGTTTGACAAGTGTTCTGAAAACAGGCTTGACCTCTTTTCTATCACCGACCACAACAGTGTGAAAGGTTCCAGGGAAGCGTCGAAACTGGCAGCTGATTATCCTGACATGGAGTTTGTCCCGGGCATAGAAATCGATTGTAACTACCGGGGGATCGATCTGCATCTGCTTGCTTACCAGGTGAATCTGAATGGGAATGAATTCGATGAACTGGAAAAGGATATCCGACAGAAGTACCTGGATGCCGTGCCGCAAATGATCCGTAATCTGGAGCAGCTGGGAATTGACATCGACCGGGATGAATTGATACAACGGTCCGGGGGGGAAGCTCCCTCGGGAGAGCTCTTTGCTGAATTACTGCTTGAGAAGCCCGGGCAGCAATCAAATCCGGTACTCCTCCCCTACCTGCCGGGAGGAGATCGAAGTGATATGCCACTGATCAATTTTTACCTGGACTTTTTTGCCCAGGGAAAGCCGGCCTATGTCAAGATCGAACACCTTGATTTCAAAGATGCAGTGTCACTGGTGCGCAACAAGGGGGGCATTCCCATTGTAGCTCATCCGGGGCTGAATCTGAAAGACCGGGAAGAGGTGGTTAGTGAGCTTCTGGATCTGGGGGCAGCCGGTCTGGAGGTGTTTAACAACTATCACAACCATAAACAGGCAGGGTTTTTTGCCAGGGAAACCAGCAAGAGAGGAGCCCTGCTGACCTGTGGCAGTGATTTCCATGGAAATACCAAACCCCGGATTTCCATCGGACAATATCTGTTCCTGGAAAATTACCGCACTTACCTGGAGAGGAGCCTGAGCTCCATTCTGCATCATAAATAAAATAAGTGGAAGTGAAAAAAATAGCAGTCCGGATCAGCATAATAAGCATATTGTTTGCAAGCTGCCTATCCCAATAAACTGGGATGATCCCCTGGCTAGCGAACTGGAAACAAATCTGAAACCACTTACGGAGCTGGTAGCGTCCCGTTTCGAAACCTTTCTGCCCAAACTGGTCTATCCCATCCGGGTCGGTGAACACACCAATACAGCTTTCGGGCTGTGCTTTGCCTGGGGACATTTGCCCTTTATTCCCTTCACCTCTCAGAGCTGCAAGACTCCCATTAACTGCCAGGGCTCAGCTGATCTCCTTCTGGGAATGGGAGTTGACAAAAAGAATATTGCCCAGATCGTCGTAGCGGTCAAAGGTGCGTACTCCTCTGTTTTTCAAAACTCCCGCATGGAAGCCTATGATACACAGGCCCGCGCTGGCGGAGTGCTCTTTGATCAGCAAACGGGGATCTGAAACCGACTCTTCCACAAGCACCTGAATGTTTTTGGAGGTGATGGGCAGGCGTCCTGTAATCACCAGCTCTTCCAGGTTTTTCCTGGTTTCCAGCTCGGTCTCCCTGCTGCAGACATCAAAAATGGTTATCTCACTCCGCTTCCAGGCAGGGTGTCCCTGGATAATGAAGCTAAGGAGGATCATCAGGTGGGAATTCTCATAGTCGCTGCTCCTTATCCAGACATGAATCCCGTTCTTAAAGTTGATAGAACGTTTGGAACTACCGAAGATACATACATCAAACATACCCGCATTTACAAGCGAAAAATTCTCCACTATCTCCTTCAGACGCTCCGGGTTATCCCTGTCATACTCAAAGATCACCATGTTGTTCTCCATCCCCGAGATTCCCGGCAACTGAATGGCCTGGGCCACCGCCGAGGTATAGGAGGGAGAGATCATGGTATCCACATACACATGAGTTCCCTTCCCGCTGAAATTTTTGATCAGTTTTTCCAGCTCTTCTTCCGACTTCTGGCAGCTCGCTTTGGAATAATAGTCCTCTATGAGATGGATATAGGTACCAAATCCATATTTGTGACTGATCCAGTTCAGGAGCTGAAAGGCCTTGTCCCGCTTAAAGGAGTCCCTGGAGATGCAGATGGCACTGGGTCGCCACTCTTCCTGGGTCCTGGACTTCCTGGTCTGCTGAAGAAAGACCTGCAAGTTCCTGTTCAGCTGGAACAGAGCGTTGGTGAAGATGGATACCAGTCCCTTTCGGTTCTTGTGGTAATTGTTGATATACAGGTAGAGCAAGGTCATAATCACGAAGCCCCCAGGGCGAACACGGTATCAATCTTGAACATGACCCAGATGGAGGCTACAAAGCCCACCAGGGAAATATACCAGCGGGAGCGGAAAGAGGGCCGGTATGAAGGAGCCGATCCAAAATGATGCAGGAAGGAGATCAGGCAGAGCGATCCATAGGTAACCATGAAAAACATGGTGATGATGCCGGCCACCTTGTTCACATCACCGATAATCACAAACACCATGGCAATCACAACGGTCACCAGGGTGGCATTGTAGGGTTCATTGGTCTCTCCCCTGCCCTTTTCCAGGAAGGAATTGAATCTTCCTGGAAGGAAAGGAATGGTCCCCTGCCAGGGCCTGAAGGGTCCTGGGTGCCACCAGGATGGAACCAATGGCAGAGGAAAAGGTGGAGGCCGCCAGTCCCAGTGGAATGATCAATGCACCTGCCATGGCAATATCGCCCATTACCAGCTGGTTTGTGGGATCACTGCAGGGCTTCAGGACTGGCCGATGAGCCAGTTTCCAAACAATGAAAAAATAGACTACCATCCCGGTGACAGTGGCAAGGATGGTCCCCAGTGGAATGGATTTTCCCGGTTTCTTCAGATCGCCCGACAAGTCCACTCCTGCTGTCATTCCTGTAAAAGCAGGAAAAATGATGGCAAAGACCACGAAAAACTGCTCCATTCCCCCTGGCGGCAGATGTAAAGGAGAAGAGTGTGACTGCAGCATATTCGGTGCTGCCCAGGAAGAAGAGCAACCAGGGAGACAAGCAAAATCGCCACCACGAAATAGAGGGTCTTCATACCCACCGAAGCCCCTTTTTTCAGGATCAGTATGGACAGTCCCATCATGGCCGGAATGCTAGATACCTGCCTGCGGCAGGATGAATCCAAAACGGGTCAGAAACCAGTTAAAAAGAGATTCAAAGGCCTCTGTAAAGGCGATGATGTAAAATGCCACCGATATGGCCTGGGAAATAAAGAGGGCAAAACCGATGGTGGCCCCGATATTCAGTCCGAAGGAACGGGAAATGATGAAATATTCTCCACCACCTTCAACCCGTTTGTTGGTGGCAATTTCAGAGATGGCCAGGGCAGTGGGAATGGTGACCAGGTGTCCCAGCAAGATCACCCCGATTACTCCCCAGAATCCCAGGGTTCCCACTGCAAATCCAAATCTGAGGAAAAGAATCGGCACCAAGAATGGTCGCAATGGCAGTAAAATATACCGGAGCGGTACCAAATGATTTTTGGGAATTGTCTGCCATACCTACATCGAATAGATGGTAAATATAAGACTTTCCTACAGGACTAGAAATAGAGATCCCGTTCACCCTGTTTCACACGTTCCAGCCGCTCTTCCAATTTGCCTTTGAAGCTGTCTCCATTCCATCTCATCCAGGTTCTTCTGAATGAGCTTGTATCCCTTTTCCTTGGTCCCGTTCTGGGCATAGTCCTCCAGGTATTCGGCCATGGTCAGCATGGCATTGGGGGTGCAGTACCGTTTGATGAATCCGGGAACGGAAAACTCCATAAAATGCTCACCGGTGCGACCGGTGCGGTAGCAGGCGGTACAAAATGAAGGCAGGTATTCCTTTTCAATAAGCTCGTCCATCACCTCTGCCAGTGAACGGTTGTCGTTGATCTCAAACTGTTCAGAATCCAGATCCTGGTCCCTATCCTGTTCAGCATAGGCCTTCATTTCAATTTTTGTACCTCCATCGATCTGGGAAACTCCGAACTCAAGGACCTCATCGCGAATCTCAGCCGGTTCCCGGGCAGTCAGAATCAAGTCCGGTATAGGGAACAGCCAGCCTTAGAATGGCCACCATGCGGGTAAAATCTTCATCGCTGACCACCCATTTCTCGTCATATTTCACATTGGATGCCTTTTGTAGGCTGGGAAATGAGATGGTATGTGGTCCCACCTTGTAAACCGCCTCCAGGTGGTTCACATGACGGATCAGTCCCAGCACTTCAAAACGCCAGTCATAGAGTCCAAACAGTGCCCCGATCCCCACATCATCGATTCCTGCCTCCTGGGCACGGTCCAGTGCTGAGATCCTCCAGTCATAATCCTTCTTTACTCCTCCGGTATGGTACATTGCATAGGCTCCCCGGTGATAAGTCTCCTGGAAGACCTGGTAGGTGCCTATTCCTGCATCCAGCACGGTTCTGAATCCATCAATATCGAGGGGAGCCGCATTGATATTCACCCGGCGGATCTCCCCGTTCCCTTTTTTCACCTGGTAGACGGTCCGTACCGTTTCAGCAATAAATTCGGGGTGATATTTGGGATGTTCACCATAGACCAACCGAACCAAGTAGAGGAC
>CAWBWE010000006.1:0-79416 GCA_963792395.1 uncultured Bacteroidales bacterium | reverse complement strand
CTGATCTGGAAAAGGGTAAAGCCCGAAAGATTTATCAGACCGAAGAATTTGCCGATATTCAGAGTTCGCCCCCTCCGGACTATAGCCTGATCACCGCCTCCGATTATGCACAGCTGAGCCTGCAATACTCCAGGGGATGTCCTTTCGACTGCGAATTTTGCGAAATTACCGCCCTGCTTGGCAGGAAAGTACGCCTGAAGTCCACCTCACAGGTGATGCAGGAGATGGATATCATTTACCAAACCGGATTCCGGGGGAATCTCTTTTTTGTGGATGATAACTTTATCGGGAACAGGAAAAGATTAAAACAGGAACTTCTACCGGCCATTGCCAGCTGGAACAGGGATCATAAGTATCCTTATACCTTTACTACCGAAGCCTCCATTGATCTGTCCGATGATCCCGAATTGATGAGTGCCATGGCCTTTGCAGGTTTCGAAAAGGTTTTTGTGGGAATTGAAACTCCCGATGAAGAGAGTTTGAAAGAGTGCAACAAAAAACTGAATACAGGGCGTGATTTACTGGAGAGCGTAAGCGCCATCCAGGCAGCCGGTATCGAAGTTTCAGCGGGATTTATTGTGGGATTCGACAACGATAACTCCAGTATTTTCCAGCGGCAAATCGATTTTATCCAGCGAAGCGGGATTATCACTGCCATGGTGGGTTTGCTGAATGCACCCAGTCGTACCAAACTTTACCAGCGTCTGAAGAACGAAGGGAGGATCCTCTGGACACATCAGGGTGACAATACCAACTACACCATGAATTTTGTTCCAAAAATGAAGAAGGAAGTACTGCTTGTTGGCTACCAGAAAATACTGGATAGTATCTACTCCAGCAAAGCTTACCATGAACGGCTGAAGGGATTCCTGAAACACTTCAAGCCAGGGACAGTGAACCGCGCACGTGTCAACAGAGAAAATATGCTGGCCTTTCTGCGTTCGGTCTTTTATCTGGGCATTCTGGACCGCAGCAGGAGGTATTACTGGAGACTCCTTTTCTGGAGCCTGAGCAGGCGGCCGGATATATTTCCGCTGGCGGTTACGTACAGCATCTACGGGTATCACTTCAGAAAGGTCTACCGGATCGATTCCTAGGATCAAAAAATACTGCTAATTACACTCGGTGGTAAAGATAATATTGGGGCTTCCGTGCATATCCACCTCCACACTTTCCGGGGGGAAAGGAAGGACCCATACACATACGGTAACCAGGGAGGGCATGGATCGCATATTTATATACTCCAGAGCGGTGTTCATGGAAATATCCAGATCAAACAGATAATTTGCATGACAGCGCACTTCTTCCAATAGTGGATTCTCCGAGAGATCCAGGGTGGTCAGAAGGTTTCCGAAACAATTGAGTGTTTCCAGATTTGGATTGTTGGACAGATCCAGGGTGGCCAGCTGGTTCGTAATGCAGTTCAGTTCGTCCAGGAATGTATTACTGGAAAGATCCAGACTGGTCAGCAGGTTCCCTCCGCAACCCAGTTCGACCAGGCGTGCATTCTTAGTCAGGTCCAGGCTGCTTAATTGATTATTTTCACAGTGCAAACTCTCCAGAGAAAAACAATTGGAGATGTTCAGACTTGTAATCTCGTTGCTACTGCAACTGAGGACCTCCAACGCAGGATTTCCTGTTAAATCCAGGGTGCTTAGCTCATTGTTCGAGCAGGCAAGCTCCGTAAGTCCTATTTGAAAGCCCAGATATAAACTGGTAAGATTATTGCGATCGCAAATGAGTGCCTCCAGGGCAGTATTTTTTGTTAGATCCAGGCTATTTAACTCGTTATCGTAGCAGATCAGCCTTTCCAGGTTGATAAATTTCTCTATTCCTGTTAAATCGGTAAGGTCTCGCTCTCCCACATTTAAATAGGTGACCACTTCCGCTTCCTCTGTGCTGATTTTGCCATCCCCGTCCGTGTCCAGCCCCAGTTCAATGAGTGCGTCCAGGAACAGCTGATCCGGAATGTCTATGATCACCGGCGGGTCTTCTTTAAAACAGCTGGTAAGAAAAGATGCCGCCAGTAGCAGCAACAGGGGTAACTTCCAAATCGGTTTCATAAGTAGAGGATATAGATAATCATTAAAGTTACCGAAAAGGAGGTGGAAAGTCAAGAAAACTCAAGGATTGTGGAGCTGACTAGCGGATTCCAAGGTATTCCATCACCGCCTCGTCGCCCTGGAGGGCATCTGCGGGCAGGGTATGTTCCTTATCCAGGACCTGAAGCTGGTTCCGGTCCAGGATAGTCACGAAGTCCTCCCGGTATCCCTTGTCATAGGGGAGGGCTCCCATTCGGAGGCCCAGGTGATGCCCCAGGAAGTTATAGGCGGCAGCCCGTTTAGAGGGTCCGTAGTCGTGTTTCTCCAGGGGCAGGTGCACATTCTCCACCCTGTTTTCCTTATCATACAGGGCATAGACCTGCTGGATGTAGGGGAACTCAATGCGCGGGGTATTGCGGGTCCAGTCGCCTCCGTTGGAGACCAGCAGCAGGGGACGGGGGGCACAGAGCGCAGCGATCTCCACGTTATTGGTCTGGTGGTGGTCGCTCTTGTGAACCGGCATTCCGCTTTCGCAGACGCACCCACCGAAAAAATGTGCCGATACCTGTACCACGGGTGCCGAGACAGTGATCCGCTTATCGATGGCCGTCAGCATAAAGGTCTGGGTCCCGCCACCCGATCCCCCGGTCATCCCGATCCGTTCCGGGTCCACATCCGGCCTGGACAAAAGATACTCCAGCACACGCCTGCTGTTGTAGGTCTGCAGCAAAAGGGCAATGGGCATCCGGTGCGTGACCTGCTGCGACTCCCCGTAACCGACCATATCGTAGGCAAAAACAATGGCGCCCATTCGGGCCAGGGCAGCACTCCGGATCTGAACATCTGGGGTGAAGCGCTTGTCTGCAGCATGTCCGTGGGGACAAAGCACGGCTGGATTTTTATCCTGAGCTTGAAGAGGGGTATAGAGATTCCCGGTGATCCAGAATCCGGGGAAGCTCTCAATGGCTATGTTTTCCACCACATAGCCGTCCATCTCCCGGCGGTGATGGATCACCGGATGGAACTGCCCTTCGATCACCGGCATTTTTTCCAATTGCATTCCATCTATGATCCCTTCCCGGATCGTCTCCGCCCGGGCCTCCCAGGACTCCAGATCGTTCCAGCTGGAGCGGAATTCTTTCATCATCAGATTTGCTTCATCCTCGGTCCAGTGTCCACCCACGCAGAGCATGGATTCCTGGGCCTTAACAGAGCCGAGACCAAGAAAGAAGACTAAGGCGATGCATGTTATAAAACTGAGGCTTGAGCGTTTCATAGTGGCGTGTTTAGATAAAGTTAAGGAGCATTGAAGATAAGCAAAGCAGGTGAACAAATCCATATATTGAATGCAGAACAATACCATCGTTTTCCGGAGTCTGTTATTATCACCCTGCGAAGCAGGTCTAAAAGAACCACATTCTGGAGGAAGGGATGAATAAAATGATCCGCAGAAACTGACAGCCTGTTCCGCCATAAGATCTGGTTAAAGGGACTAAGGGCAGCATTTTCAATCCTTGAGATGCAGATGTTGTCAAACACTCAAATACTGATGAGTTTTATTTGATAGAAACTCTAATTATCAATAACTTATATGGTTTTAACCAAAAATTACTTAAGTAATGAGAAAACTCAAATGTGTTTTAATGTTTGGCCTAGTGCTATTGCTCATCGCGGGTTGTTCCAAGGAGGAAATAAAACCCGAAACTCTAAACGCTGCTGACAACGTTTCTCTAAAAAGTGCGAAAGCTAGTAAACAGAAGTGCAAAGGAGATCACTATGTGCCTTTTAAAGCCACATTTGAATTAGCTGCTGTTGTAGATCACTATGGTCCGGTGATGCAATTGGACTACCAGACTGATTGGATGTTAACAGCGCCGGCTGGTGGGATGTGGGTCGAAATTCAGGGAAGCGGAAATGCCACACATCTTGGCAGGACGGAATTTGAAATTTTCCAATGGTGGACTAAGTTTTATCCTTATCCTGGTCTTATTGATCCAGATAGTTATGGACAGGGTGAAATAACCTTTACAGCCGCCAATGGGGATAAATTGACTGCAACCTATTATGGGACAGCTGATCACCAGGATGATCCTCCAACAGAAATATTAACTCATGGTATATTTACCGGAGGTACGGGAAGATTCGCGGAAGTAAGCGGAACTTTTCTATGGGATGGGTTATTTGTTAAAACGGTTCCCGGTATGCCACCACCGGGAACCGAGTTTGGTACAGGTGAAGTTACCGTAACCGGTAGGATAAAGTATTAATCGTTTAATAGATGATCCAGTGATAAGAAAAGCCTCCTTATTCAGGGGGCTTTTCGATATATTTTAACTGTTTGGTTAAATTTGGAAATATGCTAACTTGTTGGTATACTCAAAAAGCAGCTTGATGAATTTAGACGAACATTATCGCCTGGGCCGATTCTTATTCTGGTTTGCACAGATTTTGGGAATCACCACCGTTGTATTCCTGATACTTTTTATCGGAGGGAGCATTGTGAGCGAGCTAATAGAAAAGGTACTGGATGTCCGGAAAGATTATATGGTCTTTGCAATCTTCCTGTTGGAACTCCTGGTAGTGAATTCCTTTGTGATCTCCTGGAAAAGAAAAAGGCTGGGTCCCATCCTGATTCTTTTCTTTACCACACTCATCTGTGTCATCTGGGCAAAGGAGTCTATTAACATTATATGGTTTCACAGTCCTTTACTATTCTCCGGACTATTGCTGCTGTTCTATTCCTATTACAAGGAATGGATACTGAAAAGAAAGGCCTGAGCCAGATCCTTAACCCCGATCATATCTTAGGGATCCGCTTGTTCGGTATCTTTAAGCGCCTGTAGTAGTGGTTAAAAGAAAGGTAGAAGGCATACCAGACCGTGAGCAGGATAATGGGTAAGACCACATAGTTGTTCAGGTAGAATCCGGTGAAGGTGAAAACACAGTTCTCCGAGGGATCTTTCCGCATATAGAGGATGGTAAGCCGGCGTCCCTTGTTGTATTCATAGTTAGAGGGCCCGTAGGTAAGGTAGAGACTGTCACTCACCATAAACTCAATCTCGCTGGCCTGTACCGGGTATCGCTCACCCGCCCGGTTCTCCATGACTCGCCGCACCATCTGAGTCACCGTCCCCGTGGTCCGTTCGCCCATGGTTAATACCTGCCAGTGCCGGGAGACCGGAAGCAGAAGAATCAGGGCGCAAATTCCCCCAAAGGTCCATTTGCTGATACGATAGACTTTCATGATCCAATAGCTAAAGATAGCTATTCTTATTTGACGAGAAGGGGAATGGTATCAAGCAAAAATATGCTATCCGAAAGGAGATGGTTCTTATCAATCAAACAGTGTATTAACTGATATTGACCCGCACTCAGTTGCCCGATTACTGTGGTATCGGCCCTGGGACTGCAGGGCATCATCATCAGGCTGTTGAAATACCGCTTGTAGAGGATCTGTTTA
This sequence comes from uncultured Bacteroidales bacterium, assembly GCA_963792395.1. Taxonomy (GTDB): domain Bacteria; phylum Bacteroidota; class Bacteroidia; order Bacteroidales. The sequence goes on along the minus strand of CAWBWE010000006.1, from coordinate 73,914 downwards.
TCCCGGAACTCCAGAATAACATCAGATTCATTGCCGCAGATGGTTTCAATGGCTAAAATCTCATCCTGACTATCCGGATAATCCGGCAGGATCAAAAGTTTATGGGAATCATCATATAAGTCCGGCAAAAATTCATCTGCCTGGTTCTCACAATTCATCATGCCGGAGCTAAGGAGAATCAAACACAGAGCCAGAGCGGACTTATGCAGAATTTTGTATTTCACAATCAGTGCTTTTTTTAACAGGACGATCCGGTCGGCAAATTGGTTGCGCATTTACCTGCAGAGTGAAAACTAATTACTAAATTGAATCCTCGTTTCTGGAAAATATCCAAATCAAATCATTTATTATGAAGAAAGCAGGAATAAGCGCGGCACTCTCACTGCTGCTTGCTATGTCTACATTGGTCCTTTCAGGGATCGATCCAAAGGATACCAGGCTGATGGAGCAACCCGCCATCAGCCAGGATCATATCGCCTTTATCTACGCCAATGATCTCTGGGTGGCCAATCCGGACGGAACGCAGGCCAGGCGCCTGACGGTGAGTGAAGGAGTTGAATCACGGCCCCAATTTTCACCCGATGGCAGGCATATCGCCTTCAGCGGGGAGTATGATGGAAATACGGATGTATTCCTGCTCCCGGTGGAAGGGGGGATCCCCCGGCGGCTTACCTGGCATCCCATGGAGGACCTGGTTGCAGGATTCACTCCCGATGGCTCCAGGGTCCTTTTCCTTTCCATGCGCACGGTTCACACAGGACGGTTTATGCAATTGTTTACCGTGCCCCTGGAGGGTGGGTTCCCCGAGAAGCTGGAGATCCCCAATGCCTACCATGCCTGCTACTCTCCGGATGGCAGCTCCATGGTCTACACCCCGATAGGCGACCGGTTCAGGCAGTGGAAGAACTACCGGGGGGGCACCATGTCCACCCTCTGGATCTTTTCCTTCGAGGACCATTCCAAGACGGAAATCCCCAAACCCGAAGGGGGCAGCAACGATATAAATCCCATGTGGATCGGAGATCTGATCTACTTCCTCAGCGACCGGAACGGGGAGTTCAACCTGTTCACCTTTCACACGGAAACCGGGGAAATAGAGCAGCTGACCCAGTACGAGGATTTCCCGATCATCAGCGCTTCCTTTTTTAAGGATCAGATTATATACGAGCAGGAGGGATTTCTGCACACCTTTGATTCGCAGGCTACCAGTTCAAAAAAACTGACCATCGGTATTGCTGCCGACCTCCTGGAACTCCGCCCCCGCTTTGTATCGGGTGACCGGTATATACGGTGGGCCCATATCTCGCCATCCGGTGCACGGGCGGTATTCGATTTCAGGGGAGAGATCATTACCGTTCCGGCCGATAAGGGCGATCCCCGCAACCTGACCCGGACCACCGATGCCCATGAGAAATACCCGGCCTGGTCGCCCGATGGCAAAGAAGTGGCCTACTTCTCCGATGCTTCCGGTGAATATCAGCTGCATATAAAGCCGCAGGATGGCAGGGGAACAGCCAGGATCCTTCCCCTCACAGGGACCGGATTTTACAGCGATATTCGCTGGTCGCCCGATAGCAAAAAGATTACCTATGTGGATAACGGAAGGAACTTCTACCTGATGGACCTGGCCTCCGGAGTGGTCATTAAAATCGATTCGGATGAGTTATACAGGCCCGGTACGTTCCGGCCGGCCCATGGTGACTGGTCCGCCGACTCCAGGTGGATCGCCTATACCAGGCTTACCGAGACTAATTTTGAACAGATTCACCTGTATTCCGTGGAGCAACAAAAATCCTTTGCGGTGATCTGATGGACTGAGCAATGCGGTGGAGCCGGTTTTTGACCGGGGGGGCAAGTACCTCTATTTCCTTGCCTCCACCGATGCAGGTCCGGTGGTCAACTGGTTTGATCAATCCAATGCCGATATGCAAATGACCAGCAACATCTACCTGGCCACCCTTCAGAAAGAGACCCTTTCTCCTTTTGCCAAAGAGAGTGACGAGGAGCAGGCTGAGGAAGAGAAGGAAGGAGAAGCTGCAGATAGCAAAGGAAAGAAGAAAAAGAAGGAGGCAGAAGAAGACAAACCCGTGGAGGAGGTAAGAGGAGGTGAAGATCGACCTGGAGGGGATCCAGAACAGGATCATTGATCTGCCCCTGGATGGGGGGGATCTGGCCGGATCTGGGATCAGACAAGGAGAACCAGCTGATCTACCTGCTTCGGAGTGACGGCAAGCGGAGCATGCATGTGTATGATCTGGAGAAGCGTGAAGACAAAGAGGTGGCCGAGATCGACTACTATCCTGCTCAGTGCCGATGGAAAAAAGATGCTCTACCTGAAGGGTCCGCAATGGGGCATTGCCGATGCAGGCGCCAAGCCCGATCCGGAGAAGGGGAACCTGAAGACCGGAAGTATGGAGGTGAAAATAGATCCCCTGTCCGAATGGCCGCAGATATTTGATGAGGCCTGGCGTATCAACCGGGATTACTTTTACGATCCGGGCATGCACGGTGCCGACTGGCCCGCCATGAAAGAAAAGTATGCCCCCTTCCTGGAACACCTGAGCTGCAGGAGCGACCTGAACAAGGTGATGATGTGGATGTGCAGCGAACTGGGCGTGGGTCATCACCGCCTGGGAGGAGGCGACCGGCTGGGTGAAACCGAAAGTGTGCCGGGCGGACTGCTGGGGGCGGATTTCGCCGTGGAGAACAATCGCTACCGGATAACCAAGGTGTTTGAAGGACTGAACTGGAATCCCGAAACTGCGTTCCCCCTTACCGAACCGGGACTGAATGTCAAAGCGGGCGAATACCTGCTTGCAGGTAAATGGCAGGGATCTGACCAGCGGTACCAATCTCTACCAGCCCTTTGAAAACAGCTCAGGAAAAATTGTCGACCTCACGGTGGGGCCGAATCCCGATGGCAGCGGTATCCAGGGAGATCCAGGTGGTTCCCAGTGGAAAGTGAGTATTGCCCTGCGGAACCGCGACTGGGTGGAAGGCAACCTGAAGAAGGTGAACGAAGCCACCGACGGACAGGTGGCCTATGTTTATGTTCCCAATACAGCCGGAGCAGGACACGAGTATTTCAAACGCTACTTCTTTCCCCAGGCCAACAAGAAGGCGATCATCGTCGATGAGCGCTACAACGGGGGCGGTTCCCTGGCCGACTACTACATCGACATCCTGATGAGGCCCTACCAGGCGCACTGGAACATGCGTTATACCAGCGATTTTAAATCGCCCAGTGCCTCCATCCAGGGGCCCAAGGTGATGATCATCGATGAGAACGCCGGGTCGGGAGGCGATATGCTCCCCTAGATGTTCCGTAAATTCGATGTGGGCACCCTGGTGGGAAAACGCACCTGGGGCGGACTGGTGGGAGTGCTTGGATTTCCCGAGCTGGTGGACGGAGGCTATGTGACGGCACCCAATGTGGCCATCTGGACCGAGGACGGGTTTATCGTGGAGAATGTGGGGGTTGCCCCGGATATCGAGGTGGAACAAACTCCGGCCGATGTGATCGCCGGTGCGTGATCCCCAGCTGGAAAAAGCCATTGAAGTGGTTCTGGAGCAACTGAAGCAGAATCCGCCCCGGGAACCGGTGCGGCCCCCCTATCCCATCCGGGTGAGGAAGTAAGCCGGAGGCCTGGGTATTATATTGGATTTTATTCATATTTTGCGACACGCAAGGATTGACTAATTGTGTCCACGATGAATCCCTATATGACCGTCTGTCTGTTCCTCCTGTGGGGTGTCACACTTACCGCACAGGATTATGATGTTTTTATGGACCCGCGGGATGGTACGGCATACCAGACCGTCCGGATCGGCCAGCAGCTCTGGATGGCTGAGAACTTAAAGTATGCTGCTGAAAGTTCCCGTGCCATATATCCGAACGACTCTCCGATGGTGGAGGTATTCGGGAGACTGTATTGCTGGGAGGTAGCTCTGGAGGTTTGTCCGGACGGCTGGCACCTGCCTTCCGAGGAGGAGCTGGAACAACTGGCCGATCAGCTGGGCGGGGCCAAGGTGGCCGGAACCATCATGAAAAAGATCAGCACCTACTGGAGTTCAAAGATTGAGGAACCAAGTAATTCCAGTGGGTTTTCCGGAATGCCCGGTGGATACCTGGAGGATCCCTCCGATACTTCCTATCCCTTTATGGGAGACATGGGTTTTTTCTGGTCGGCCACAGAAATATCCAGGTCAGAGGCCAAATTCAAATATCTGAAGATTGACAGCGATCAGTTTAAAACCGGCAGCGGTCCCAAAGAGTCGGGCATGTCGGTCCGTTGTCTGGGTGACTAAAAGGAAGCGTTTTCTTTTCCATATCCTGGCTCCACAGGGGCTTGTCCTACTGTTCTTTGTCCAGCGTCATTTCAAAGAACTGCATCCAGTTTTCTCCCCTGAGAAATTCTCCAGTTTCAAACCATTGCCCCTGTTCATTTATCCAGATGATGTAACGAACATTCTGGTTTGGATACCAGTACAGGCGGCCCTCCGTCAGCTCCGCAGGAAATTCACCGCCCAGTCCATTTTGCAGATAGGATCTGAACGAGAGTTTATCCTCCGCTTTGTTGTAGGTCAGAAGGGCCAGGGCGTTGTGAACTACCTTTCCCTGGGATTTGCCCAGGCCTTCGATCAGGACCATGGTGGAATCCAGTTTGAACTGGATGTTCTCCGTTTGGTCAAACTCGGACTTTGAGCCGTCTCTGCCCATCATCCAGCCGCTTCCTTCCCAGTTCCCAACCATAAATTCCAGCTGGCTTATTTTCGATTTGGACAGGGAGTCTGTGTCGCTGGATTGGGAGAAGGATGAAACTGTAAATACAACTGCAAAGGCTACGATCAATATACTTTTCATAGGGTTTGTTTTTAGGAATTGTTATTATTTGCCAGCAGTTTAATGGTTTGTCTGGCCGCCTTCTGGTTGGAGCTTGCTGCATAATTAAACTTGCTATTGAACTTGGTACAGTCAAAGTGATAGGGTCTGTCAAACTGGTACATCATTTCGGGCATTTCACTTAAAACAGGAACAAACAGGCCCAGAAGCCTGAGCGCCCAGAGGGGCAGAACCTGGAGCTTGTTACGAGCGTTCATTTCTTCTGCAAACAGTCCGGCCCATTCCCTTCCGGTCATGGAATTCATATCCACCGGGAGATTCCACACCTGGTTGTAGGCATCCTCCGCATTCCCAAGCATGGCCGTTCCCCTGGCAAGATCGGGGGTAAACCCTATGGTATGGGGCACATCTGCATTGCAGAACCACTGAGCGGCCTTACCCTTTGCCAGATTATCATAGACTAAATTCAGCAGCAGGCTGTTCTGCTTTTTTACGGGGCCGAAAAAATCGGGTGCTCTGGCAATAATGGCCTGCAAGCCCTCATGCTCCATCCGATCCAGGATCAGCCTGTCCACGGCTGCACGAACTTCCCCCTTTTTGCTGCTTGGACTAATGGGCGAATCCTCGGTGATATGAGTGACGTGATTGCCCCCGATGGCATACACATTGTCAAAGAATACCAGCTTGGACCTGTGTCTGATGCAGGCTTCCACCACACTGGTCATAAATGGGAGCCATCTTTCTTCCCAGACTCTGGTCTTGTATTCAAATCCCAGGGTTACATAGCAAATTTCGCTTCCTTCCACTGCTTCCTCCACCTGCATGGCATCCGTAAGATCCGCTGCATGAAGAGTGTCCGTGTCATTTACCTTTAGCGGATTACGGCTGACCAGTTTAATATCGCCGGTATACTGTTTGAGTGCTTTTGCCAGCTCCGTGCCAATGGAGCCTCCTGATCCCAAAATCGTTTGCATAGCTTTGTTTACTACTATTAACTACCGGGATCGCAAATAGTTCTCCGGGTGTTAGGGGATCGCTGTAGATTTATTGACTATTGGGTCAGGTTTTAAGGTAAAAGGGTAAGGACAATCCGATGTATCTTATTATTGGTAACTTTGACAGGTAGGTCTGGGGTTTCCTATAAGATACCTAATTTGATGGAACATAAGGAAAGTTTCTGGAGTCCTTTAGATAATGCTGCTAAAATATTCCCTGCTATTCGAAGTAAGGAGAATACAACCGTTATGCGATTAACAGCAGTATTAAGCGAACCCCTTACAATAAGCTGTCTTTTTAAGGCGGTAGAACGGGCTGAAAAGAGGTTTCCTTATTATATCGTGCGCTTACGTCGTGGCTTTTTCTGGTATTATCTGGAACAGGTTCAGGATCCGATCATGATCCGGCCTGATGACCAGATGCCCTGCAGGGCTTTTGGCATAAACAAAGAAAACAGACTGCTTATAAGAATTCTGGTCCATAAAAACCGGCTGAGCGTTGAGCTATCCCATATTCTGACCGATGGTCACGGCATAATGACTTTCCTGAAGTCAATTCTCCTCTATTATTTTAAAGAGAAAGGGATCGTCCAAAATAATCAAATAGATGATTTTTTTATCAGGGATGCTGACGAAGAAGAGTTTACAGATGCCTACAACCGATATTTCAAGGAAAATATTCCCACGGTCCTTAGCCAGCCAAAGGCATTTCATTTACCTTACCCCTTAAGAAAGAAGCCTCGTTTTGATGTAGTATATGCGATTATATCATTACTTGAATTGAAACAAAAAGCAAAGGAAAAAGGTGTGAGTATCACCGAATACTTGATCGCTGTTTATTTGTGGATTCTGCAGGATATATTTTATGAGTGCAAAAATAAGGGCATCCCCACTCCAAACAAGTATGCCCGGATCGAGGTTCCAGTCAATTTAAGGAACATTTACCCAAGCAAAACAATGCGAAATTTTTCACTTTTTGTTATCCCTGAAATTGATTTTCGTCTGGGCAAGTATTCCTTCGATGAAATTCTAAAAATTGTCTACCACAAGATGCAGCTGGAAACAGATGAAAAACTTATCAGTAAGATTATCTCTCGAAATGTGGGTGGCGAAAAAAACCGGTTTGTCAGAGGAATCCCCATCTGGCTAAAAAGCCTGGTGCTCTATTTCAAGTACTATTCGGAAGGTGCTAATCAATACAGTGGAGTCGTAACGAACCTTGGAAAAATTGACTTGCCGGAATCAATTTGTGATAGAGTCGAGTATTTTGCCCTTACCCCTCCGCCCCCCAATAGAAAACTTAAGTTAAACTGTGGAGTTATCGGCTATGGCAACAAACTTGTTTTGAGTTTTGGTAATATATCCCGGTCAAAGGATTTTGAGCAAAAATTCCTCCATTTTCTTACCCGGCAAGGAATCCATGTGAACCTGGTAAATATGATTTAAAATGAGCTATTGCAATTACTGTGGGGTTGAATTGGACAAGACGATGAGCTTTTGTCCCTTATGTGGGCTAACTGTCGGCGAAAAGCGGGTTGTAACACAAGAATGGAAATTCAAACAGCCTGTGTTTAAAGAAGAGATAATAAGCGAAATTGAGAATATGACTGCGGTTCAGAAACGGAAGTTATTTTGGGCCATATCAGGGATCATATTGGTCTCAGGAATTCTTATAACCCTCATTATCAATTTAATTGTAAGCAAGAATATATCCTGGTCAAAGTATATTTTAGTTGCTTCTCTGTGCGTACTGGCCAGCATAAGTTTTTTCACGCTTCTACGTAACAGAGTCTTTATGATGGTTCTGGGGAGCTTTATTTCAAATGCAGCTTTGCTTTTGCTGCTGGATCTGCTAAGTTCAAATATCGGGTGGGGCACCAAGCTGGGGATCCCCATTCTTATATCTTTATATGCATTGATTCTTCTATTACTGTGGCATTTTCGTATCTCAAACCGGCATGGATTCAATATTTTAGCTTTGATTTTTATCGCAATGGGCCTGTTCCTTATCTGCATAGAGGTTTTTGTATCGCTCTATTTTAGTCATCAGATTACGCTTAGCTGGAGTCTCATCGCAGCATCATCCATGATCCCCATATCGGCTTTTTTGTTACTTGTACACTTCAGGCTCAAGTCTGGAATCGAGTTGCGCAGATTCTTTCATATCTAGAAGATGCTAAAGAGTTCAGACCAAAGATTTCGATCCAGCACATAGTATAAGATAAATGTGCCAATCCAACCATGGGCGAAGCCGATAGCCCATAAATTTCTCCATTTCAAATAGACCATGGTAAATACCACTTCCAGGAAAAATGTGAAAATCATCAGGAAAGGACTCGGATAATGAACCATGCTGAACAGAGCGGATACCAGGAAAATAATGAGAACCCTGTTCATTTTACCCTTCGTTACACTGAGCAGGCTCTGCGATATGATACCCAGCATCATAAATTGTTGAATAAGACCCCAGAATGGATACAGAAGCAGGACCAGAATAAAATACCAGGAAAAAGTCAGACTTTCATTTATGCCACTGTAAAGAACGGATACGATACCCGTAAGAATGATCAGGGGTGACAGGTAAAGCATGCTCTGCTTAAAATACTCTTTTTTAAAGCCCCAGAGAATTATTATTTCACTGTTTGATTTTACCCGGTAAAGAATAAAAGCTAACCAGAACAGGACAATTCCGGTGATATAGAATACACTCCAGTTCAGCCAGTCCATAAAAATAAACTTAAGCACGGCAGTGATACAAACCGCAAGTATCGCGAATTGTTGGTGATTGGTGTATTTCAACTGGCCCGCAGGTCTCATAGTCTGATCTGCTGGAATCCTGGCGACAGTGTAAGGGTTTGCTTCCCCCAGGTGAAAGTTCCATGCAGCCCTTCAGGAAGCGTAACGCTGCCTTTGATTCCCCCTTTTCCTTTTCTCTCCAGCTGTATCAGGATCATTCCTTTGGGGTGGGGCATTTTGGCCTCGATATTCTTCAGGGAGCCCAGGGCCGGAGCGATATGCACCGACCGGAAACCCGGTTCGGCCGGGGTAATTCCGCTTACCAGCGAGAGGAAGTGGTAGAGGGGACTGGCCGACCAGGCATGGCAATCCGAGCGGTCCATGGTATCGCCCTCCTGGAAGGTGCTGAGTCCATTCTCCAGCATCCGCTCCCACGAATTCAGCATACCGGGATATAAATCGGCCATTCCGGCCTTCTTCATGGCCTCGAAAAGGTAAAAGCGAAAATAGATGGTGGTGGGGATCAGCGTGGTATCGGCCAGGATTCGCTCCATGACCTCAGGCACATCATCTTCCGGGAAGACCCCGGTGAGAATGCCCCAGATGTTGGTGTGCTGGGAGTAGACCCTCTGATTATACAGCTTATCCCTGGTGGGATCATCCACCGGGATATCGCTCAGTAAGCCGCGTGACCGATCGTAACACAGGTTGTACACCGCTTTTCGGGTACGTTCCGCCTGCAAAAGGTATTCCTGGGCCCTGCCGGCCAACTCCGGGGAAGCTTCCAGTTGAGCAAACCAGTTGAACAGTTCTGCGGCCCGTTCCAGGGCATAGACATAGTTGAGGCTGATCAGGGCCGAGTGTCCCAGGTCCGCGCCGGGAGGAACTCCCACCAGAAAGCCCTCGGTCCAGTCTGCAAAGTTGAACCACTCCAGGGGTCCCAGCGTCCCGGTAAAGTCAATGCGCTTTTCAAACCATCCCAGGACTCCTTCGATGCCCGGAAGGAATTGCCGGAGGAACTGATCGTCCTGCCGGTGGAGGTAATAGTCGTGAACCATATCCACCCAGTAGAGGGAGAAGGCAGGGATCACCTGGGGGATGAAGGAGGGGCCCCGGGATAAGGTAAGTCCTTCGGGGATACGAGACTCATCGGCCAGTTTCAGGGCATTCCGCATCAGGCGGTCATCGCCTGCCACGGAAAGCGAGATCAGTGCCTGGATACGGGTATCGCCCAGGTATTGCAGCTGCTCGTAGTAGGGACAGTCCATGTAGGTCTCCCCGGCACAGAGCCGCGCGGTCCGCCAGCCTGCATCCCAGATCCGGTCATGCAGGGGATTGTTGCTGGAGAAGGAGCCCTTTTCCTGGAAGGGATAAGCGCAGAAATCGCCGTAAATATCGTGGATGACCAGGGGATCCTCCGCGCAGATGATATCCACTTGCACATAGCGCCAGGTGCGCAGCCACAGGGGCTGAAAGCTGCGATGAGCCCCCCCGTCCGGGAGGATCAGATCAGAGTAGCCCAGGATCTGCTTGCCCTCGGTCTGATTGCGGTTGCCTTTGGAACCGTCGGGATGGCGCAGCGACTCGGCGTAGGTCAGCTTGATCTGACTGCCTGGTCCCCCGGTAAATTCCAGGACCGGGTAACCCACCGTCAGTTCCCCCTGGTCCAGCAGCAGGCTCACCGTATCCCCTGCCGAAACCACAAATTCCTTATCGCCCCTGATGAATCCTTCGGGAATTTCCATGCCACTGCTCCGGGCCAGGCCCTGGAAGCGGAGCTCTCCCGATTCCATCAGCGGAATAGGACGCGGTACCAGCATCCAGTTGACCCCGTGCATATAGCCCCTTCCCACCCCTTTGCCCAGGCTTCGCGGATCACTCCAGGCCGCGGCATCGAAGCCGGCCTCCAGCCAGCCCCAGGGATGGCCCGCCGCCTCAAAACGGTCCGTGGGCCCGGCCACATAGTAGCCTCCCACCTCTTCATCGGATACCGGAATGGGGGAGAAGGCCTCGTCCTGCATCACCCTCCAGGTACCCGGGGTGTTCAGTTCCTGATCCCCTGTCAGCTTTTTATCCGACTGAAAAATAAAGGCGGTCTGCCTGGAGAACATGGCCGCCGGCCGCTCTTCGCCCAGGTTAAAGACCTGCACGGCCAGCACATTCTCGCCCTCCAGCCAGCCAGGGGCCCAGATCGATGGTTTCGTAGCGCCAGTAGTTAAAACTACCCTTGGCCGGACCGGTGGTGACCAGCTCTCCGTTCACCCAGAGCTTATAGCGATTGTCGGCCGAGAGGTGCACCACCAGCGATTCCGGAGCCCGCTCCAGCCGGAACTCATTGCGGAAAAGAAAGACCCCGTATTCCAGCGTAGATGCCGTGGGGTGCGTGATCCATTGCGCCTCCCAGGAGAACCGTTCCTGGTCCCAGCCGGTGTTGACGGCAATGTTGTTTTCCTGCGCATAGGCAGCTGACGTGCATAGCAGGCAGGCTAATGCACAAAGAAAGCTGTGGCGAGCGTGTTTCATATCTGATTATTTATGTAGATTCTGTATTTGAATCTGTAATTTACCACGAAATCACAAGGATTTAAAATATTGTTGCCTCTCATTCGTCTACAGAATATAGAAGCAAGTTACAGAAAGATGACCGCCGCAGGATAAAATACATATTGAAAAACTGGTAAACGAGGAGCAGGGAAGGCTGCTGGGCTTTATCCGCAAACGGGTGGACCACGAAGAGGATGTCCGGGATATCGCCCAGGATGTATACTTCCAGCTTACGGTCGGGTTTTGATGATATACGATCGGTTACTTCTCTCACCTCCTGGCTCTTTACGGTGGCTCGCAACCGGATCACGGACTATTTCCAGGAAGAGCAAAGCCGGAGCGTCTTTCCGACAAGGTAGTGCAGGAAGGTGGGGAAGAAAGGCCCGCTGATGCTGGAAGATATCCTTCCTTCCCTGACCCGGGTCCCCGGAAGATGAATATATGCGGGGAGTGATCTGGGAGACCATCGAGGCCTGCCTGGAACGTCTGCCGGAAGCACAGCGGGAAGTATTTGTTATGAACGAATTTGAAGACTATGAGCTTTAAAGAGATCTCGGAGACTCACCGGCGAGGGGATCAATACACTGCTGTCCCGAAAGCGGTATGCGGTGACATACCTGAGGGAACAGCTCAGAGAATTATATACACAGATAATAGAAAAATAAACATAAAAACAGGAAATCATGAGAGCAAGAACAGGATTTAAATATGCAGGATTTGGCGTGCTGGGAGTAGCTGCCGTATTCGGATTCACCTTTGTGGTGATGTGGCTCTGGAACTGGCTGGTGCCGGAAATGTTTAACGGACCGGTACTGGGCTACTGGCAGACCCTTGGGACTGCTGGTCCTCTCCAAGATCCTCTTTTCAGGGATCGGTGGGGGCGGCAGCAAAAGGGCTAAATCAAGCCACTCCCGACGATACGATTGCGAGGAGGATTATCCCAAAAGCAAGTGGAGGCAGAAGTATGAAGCCAAGATGAATGGCAAGGTGGAAGGGAAACGAAAGCAGGACGATGAAGGCGAAGTGATTGTTACGGAATAGAAGCACAGCTTATTCGAAAAAGAGCCCCCGGTCGTTCGGCCGGGGGCTCTTCCTTTACTTCAGAACTGGGCCTGTAATTCCCAGGTCCGGATTACCTGTCCATAATCAACCAGTCGCCCGGTACCATGGTATAGGTTCCCATGGCATTCAGTTGTTCAATGAGCGGCGCTTACCTTTGCCATGGCTGCGGCTCCTTTTTCGGTCGGGGTGCCGTCATCGTTCCAGTAAGCTGCGGAAGGCTTCCAGAGTTCCCCAGAAGCTCAGCACGGCATATTCATGTTGATTGTTCTCGCCAATTCCTTTTAAAATCTTCAGAACGGGACTTTTGACTGAAAGACTTGTTGCATTTCCGGCAACAGCTTGTCAGTCATGAAATCAAAATACTGATCAATGGTGACACCGGTGTTGAGAGTAAACTGATAGCGATGTAAAGCAATGACTTCCCCTTGTTTCAGGGTTTGTCCAAAGACGACGCCAGCGAACAGGAGCATGGCTGCTGCTGCCGCTGCAAGAAACTTTCTCATGGTACTTGAAATTTGGAATAAACTAATCGTGAATTGCAGATATAAAATCTTCAGAGGATACAAATAGGACGTATGGAAGGTGTAATTTGTTGAAATCTAGCGATTCTGGATAAACCTGCCCTGATGTTCGTCCAGGATGCGGTGGTGGATGGGATAGTTGACATCTTCCGGTCCCACCACTGCATTGCCATAGTGGGCCTGTCCCCAGGGCATGGTTTTTTCATATTCCAGGATCCGGCTGAGTTCGCTGACACCACCTCGCCCCAGCGTTGCAGGTCGTAGTAACGATGCCCCTCCTGTCCCAGTTCCAGCCTGCGCTCAAACTTAATGGCCTTCAGGGCAAAAAGCAGATCGGGAAAACTGTCGTAGAGCCCGATCACATAGTTGGCAGCAGGAGTGACTCCGTCCTCCTCCTCACAAAGCCAGCCGGATTGGCTGCCCTGGCACGAACCAGGTTCACTTCTGCCAGTCCAAGGTCACCCGTGCCGGTCATCGCCTTGCACTCAGCCTACAGCAGGAGCGCATCGGCAATAACGTGACATCCGGTATCCATTGGCCGTATACCCGGAGGTCCAGTTACCCACTTCGGTGTAGGTGCCTTCCTGTGATTGCTGATATACCTGCTTCTTCGGGCTGTAAGGTCCGGAATAGGTCTGGTCCCTGATCCAGTCCTGGCCGGTATGTCGGCCCCAGTCCCAGTAAGGAATCCCGCGGCGTCCCACCGACCAGTCAACACGTGGATCCAGCTGACCTGCATAATGTGTAAAAGCGAGCGAATCAAAGACCCAGTTGGCCGGACTGGTCAGGGGATGATTCCCCCGGTTGGGGGCTTCCAGGGTGCCTGAGAGCGAGTGGTACTGCCGATCCGTATAGGGATCGGCCGGATCATATATAGTAACCAGCTCATTCGGCAGGTAATTCCGCGTCAGCATCCCAGGGCCTCGAAGGCGGGCAGCCCCAGGTCGCTGCTTACCAACTCGTTCGTTATAGGTATCCAGGTACGGCAGACCGTCGGGATCGGTCCGGAAGGAATTTACAAAGTCCTGGGTGGGCTGAAAAAATCCACAGCATCCCCCCGGGAGACTCTCCCGTCTTGTAGGGAAAGTTCAGCACCTCGGCATATCCTCCATTGCGCCCCCCGGAACCATCGTTTACCGAATACTGAACCGTGTAAACGGATTCCACCCCGTTCCGGAACTCTATATCAAATACGTCCCCGTAGCGGGCTTCCAGTCCGGCTTTCTGTCCGGCGGGGTTGGTACCGCTCTCTTCCACTTCGCCGAGCAGGGTCAGCGCTGTTTCATAATCGCCATACATCTGCATCAGTGCCTTGGCCAGGAACACCTGGGAAACAGTTTTATTAAAGCGGCCCACCTGTTGCATATTCAGGGGAAGGAGGGTCCCTTCACTAAAGTCATCCACAATCCGGTCACGGATATCCTCCACATTGGTCAGGGTGGCAAAATCGGTATATTCATCCACATAGGGAACAAAGCGCATGTAGGTCCGGTCGGCCCAGAGCCTCCAGGCCTCAAAGTGATAAAACCCGCGCAGAGCCCTGGCCTGCCTGGTAAACCAGAGGTACTGATCCCCGGTAATAGTCCCCTTTTCAAATGCCATATGGGCGGAAACCAGGGTGGAGTTGCAGCGGGAGATGGATTCATAGAGGGCGCGCCATTTTACATGGAGGTAGGTTCCGGACCAGCCTTCGGCTGTTTCAGAAAATGTCATGAGGGCATTGAAGGTCGGGGCGTCCCCCGAGTCGGTCCCTTTATTGGACTCTATTCCCCGGATGGTCGAAAAAACCCAGCCGGAGGTGGCCGCTTCCCATCCAAATGTGGACGTTACCCCGTCCAGCATGGAGTAGGCCCCGATAAGCAGGGCATCCACCCCTTCGTAGGTGGCCAGCACCGAATTATCCAGCACGCCATGGGGAGTCACTTCCAGGAAATCCTCCGAGCAGGAATTCATAAACAGAAGACAAGCCAGGACGATCCTGGAGCTTAATTGCCGGGATGGGAACATGAAGAGACAAGTTACCTATTGCACAAGGAAAATAAAAGGGCTTTGTCTTAAAAGGAGGCGGAAGTTAAGATAGTGGGGCCCCTTCCTTTGTCTGGAGGTCCTGGAAAGATAGGTAAGGCGGATTTCAGGGACTGCAGGTGGTAGTGAAATAAATGTTGAGGCTGCCCCCCGTGTTAACCAGGATGTATTCCGGGGGGAAGGGCAGTTCCCAGACACAGATTTCTCCCAGGGTGGGCATCCCGGTCACATCCACAATCCAGAGGTTAAAATTATTGGAAATGTTCAGGCTGCTGATCTGGTTGTAGCCACAGTAAAGATGCCGGAGGTATTGTTTATTTACCAGGTGAAGGGAACTTAGCTGGTTGTCGGAGCAATAGAGATCCACCAAACGGCTGTTGGGGGTAATCTCCAGGCTCGTTAACTGGTTCCTGAAACAAGAGAGGTAGCGCAGGGCCGTATTGTCGGTAAGATCCAGACTTGTCAGCTGGTTGAGTGCGCAACTCAGGGTGCTCAGAGAGCTGTTATTGGAAAGATCCAGCTCGCTCAAGCGGCAGCTGTCGCAGGCAAACTCCTCCAGGAAAGCATTCTGGGAAAGATCCAGCGAGGTGATGGGATTAAAACTGCAATCGAAGCTGGTCAGGGCCGTATTGCCGGTAATATCCATAGAGGAGAGCCTGTTCTGGGAACAATCCAGGCTTCTCAATGCTGCGTTTGCGGAAACATCCAGGTCCGACAGCTGATTTCCCGCGCAGATAAATCCCCGGAGGGAATCATTCCGGGACACATCCAGAAAGGATAGCAGGTTGTAACTCACATCCAGATCGTTAATAAAGTCATTCGAACTTACATCCAGGCCAAATAACAGGTTGTGACTGCACTCCAGTTTTCTCAGCTCCGGATTCCGGGAAAGATCCAGGGCAATCAGTTTGTTGTTGGAGCTATTCAGAATTTCCAGGGCCGGGAGCCTGGAGACATTCAGTTTAGTGATCAAATTGTCGTTACAGAGAAGAACTTCCAGGTGGATGAATTTTGCGATCCCGGTCATATCAATAATACCCAGCTCACTGACATCCAGGTAGGTGATGGCTTCCGCCTCGGCGTAGGAAATTAGGCCGTCTCCATTGGAATCAATGATCTGCAGCTCCCCGTGTTCGTCCAGGCCGGGCTCCAGAAGCGCAGCCATGAAGCTTTGGTCGGGTATGTTTACGGGATCGTCCGGAAACGGTCCCTGATCACATTGAGAGAAAAACAGGAAGGTAATCAGGGAGAGAAGTGGTATCGTAGGTGTCGCCTTCACAGGCGGTAAATATATAAATTTATAATTTTGTACTGAAGGGCCCTCTGAAAGCCCTATTTTGGCTAATTTGCAGCAGATTAACATGATCCTCCAAACTACCAAACAGATCGCTTAATGCCATATCCCATTGACAGAAAGCTCGTTATTGCCATCGCTTCCAGTGCTTTATTTGATTTATCTGAATCTGACAGGATATTTCGGGAAAAGGGAGTTGCGGCCTATAAAAAGTTTCAGGAGAAGCATATAGATAAAGTTCTGGACAAAGGGGTGGCATTCCCATTTATTCGAAGAATTCTCCATATTAACCAGAGCTTCCCGAGAAGACAACCCGTGGAGGTCATCTTGCTTTCAAGAAACAGCCCGGAAACAGGCATGCGGGTATTTCGATCGATCCGGGAGTATGGTCTGAATATTACCAGGGCAGGTTTTTTTTCAGGAGAATCCCCTTACCGGTATATCCCCGCCTTTAACACCTCCCTCTTTCTGTCTGCCAATGAGGAGGATGTTAAGCAGGCCATAAGGTCAGGCATTCCGGCCGGCAGGGTTCTTAAAACGAGGGTGGAGGATGACGAGGAAGATATGGAACTGAGAATTGCTTTTGATTTTGACGGAGTTCTGGCTGATGATGCCGCCGGGAACTTATATAAATCCACGGATGACCTTCATAAGTTCTACGAGTCGGAGACCCAGTTAGCCCTGGTGCCTCACAATCCCGGACCCTTAAAGGACCTATTCACAAGAATTTCTTTTTTTCAAAAGCTGGAACAGAAGAAGATGGCCGGTGATAAGAATTATAAGAAGCTCCTGAAAATATCCATCATCACGGCCAGAAATGCGCCTTCGCACGAAAGAATGATCCGCACATTAAAAGGCTGGGGAGTGGCCATCGATGAAACCTTCTTCCTGGGTGGGATTGAGAAGAAACGGGTCCTTGAAATCATGAAACCGCATATTTACTTTGATGATCAGCAACAGAATTTTGATCATATTGATCATATACCACTGGTGCATATTCCTTTCGGAATCATAAATAAAAGCAGCATATAAATAAATCTCAATTCATCCTTAAAACTTAATAAAATGGCAATCAAGATTAAAATAATTCGCTCTGTGGACTACCTCTCAGTGACCGATGAGGGGACTATAAATTTCGCGGAAAGTAAAACGAAACTTGCCGCCCTGGCCGAACCAAAACGTCCCCCGGCCGATTATGAAATCCTCCTGGATTTCAGGCGCACCCAGTGGATCCTTAGTACGGAGGAGATTTACGCTTTTGCATTATCCCTTATCCAGGCTCCGGATTCATTCCGGGATAAGCTGGCTCTTCTGGTGCTTCCGGGGGTGAATTTTGACCGAAGCCAGTTCCAGGAACTCTCCGCAGAAATCAAAGGAACAGAGCTGCGGACCTTCAGCAATTATGAGGATGCCATCCAGTGGTTCTATAATGGCTGAGGCCAAATCACCGGTCCTTAAATCCCCTTGAACAATCGTCCCAGGATATCGGCCCCGGTGATGATGCGTTTATGAGCTGCGGTCCACACAAAACCCACATCTTTTTCGATGGGAGCATCCGAGTTTACCTCATTACTTCCCCTGAGCTCCTTTATGAGCATGCCCAGATTTGTGTTTTCATCCTTCAGCACGATGGGAACATGGCAAAAGTCTTCGATACAGGCATCCTTTTCGCAGATTAATTCCGAACGCAAAAAACCATCCGCATCCAGGGCCAGTTTCGGCTCCTTCGTTTCATCGCAAAGCAGGATCCACTTTTCTCCCGATTTGTTTATCCGTTTAATAAAGGGATCCTCCAGGTGCTTCTCAAATTCGGGAAAAATGAGTTTTCCATCCGAACTTTCCAGGCTCAGGATGCTATCGGCATTCAATTCCTCACCCTCCTGGGTGATTTTCATATCGTCCATGGAAAAAAAGTTGATGGCCCCGGTTCCCTCGATATGATCAATCTCACTATCAAAGTCTTCCATATGCTTTTTGATAAACAGCTTGATGTTTTTTTCAGCAAAAAACTGGACCGACTCCTTTCCAAGCCAGGAATCCAGCAGGAGGGCACTGGGTTTGGCCACCGGGAAGAGAAGGACCTTGTAGAACTGTAATACCGGTGCCAGCATGGAGGCCATGCGCAGGGCGTTCCTGGAAAAGTAGGCCTGGGGGACAATTTCCCCAAACAGCGTGATGACTCCGGTGGAGAATGCAAAAGAAAGGACCCCGGCCATGACTGAATCGGAGAGAAGGGTCAGCAGGACATTGATCCCCACATTGCCCCACAGAATGGTTGTCAGGAGAAAATTGGAATCTTCCCTCATGGCCAGAACTCTTTTGGCTCCATTGGAAGGAGCGCTCTCTGCTTCAATCTCAAGCCGCAGCCTGGTGAGGCTGAAAAAGGCCAGGTTGAGGCCCGAAAACATGGCAGACTGAGTCAGGCAGAAGCCGATCCCGATCCATACAAAAATTTCATTCATCCTTAAAATGGCACATTTTCGAGAATCTGGAACCGGATTCCGGCCAGCACATAGCTCTCGATCTGGTAAAACTGCATGGCAGCCACCGGAGAGCACTCTTTCAGGATACGCTTGTAATACTTTTCTATCAGCTTCTCATTTCTTTTTCTCAGGGAGGTCACCGATTTCATCCAGTCGATACTCTCCTGGTCACTCATCAGCGCATACTCCGAAATAAACTTTTCCAGCAGCACTATCCGTTCCTTGCCCATTTCCTTACGTACAACTTCATAGGCATCATAATTCTCCCAGAAAGTGCTTGCTTCGCCAGGCGAAAGTGCGATAAACTCTTTTACTGCAGTTCGCTTTTCCATGCCAAAAATGGCCTGGACATAATCAATTTCTTCGTGGCTTGTCTGCGCTTTTAAAGTGATAAAAGCGAGAGACAGGATCAGTATAACAATTATTTTTTTCATCATGTTCAAGTTTGTTTTACTCAGTATTTACGCAGATTAACCAAGGCCCAGAACCGAGGCAAGCGCCGTGGCCAGTCCCAGGAAACTCACGAAGCCCACAATATCGGTGACCGTGGTTAAAATAATGGAGGAGGAGGAAGCCGGGTCCTGTCCCAGGGATTGAAGGATCATCGGGATCAGGGCACCCGAAAGACCTGCAATGGCCATTGAAAAGACCATGGAAACTCCTATAATCAGGGCCAGTCCAAGGGAGGAAGCCCAGATGAATACAATCAGGGCGGTGGTAATGGCCACCGCCACTCCGTTGATGGCACCCACGAGTATTTCCTTGCGGGCCACCACAAACCATTGACTTATGCCGATTTCCCTCAGCGCCAGTCCTCTCATGGTAACAGCCAGTGCCTGGGATCCCGTATTCCCGGACTGGCCCGCCACTACGGGAAGAAATACCGCCAGTACCGTGATCCTTGCTATGGTATCCTCGAAAATTGCTACCACGGAGGCTGCCAGGAATGCGGTAACGAGATTTATTTGCAGCCAGGGAAGGCGTTTGCGGACCGCGAGGGAGACCTTGGAAAGGGCCCGCTCCTCCCGGCCGGCACCAAAGATCGCCTGAACATCCTGAGAGACATCCTCCCGGGCAGCATCCATGAGCACATTGTTGCGGATCACCCCCAGCAAGCGATTATTAATATCGACCACGGGCAGGTTGAGCAGCTTCTTTTCATCCAGTAATTCCACCACTTCCTGGGAGGGCGACAGGGCAGTAATGCAGATGGGCGAACCTTCTGTCAGATCTTTTAATAAGACCCCCGGAGCGGATACAGCGATGTCCTGAACGGGGACCGCATGGGTCAGGCGACCTTCCTCATCGATCAGGAACACCTGGTACAGCTTCCGGTTTTTTAAGCCGCGAAAGGTCTTAAGTGCGTCTTTTACTGTTGTCTGGTGTGTAAATACGGTGACCTGCGTATCCATCATGAAGGCGGCACAATCGGGCGGGTAAGTGATCAGCTCCCGTAGCTCCCTGGCTTTTGCGGCCGGCAGATTTTCCAGGTGGGTGTTGAGGCTCTCTTTCCGGAACCTGGAGATCAGGCGGGCTGACAGAAATATATTCTGTTGGTCCAGGAGTTCCTTGAATTTCAGCGCATCCAAACGCTCCAGAACAGCAGCTGCATTTTCAGGGTTCATTCTGGAAAGAAGCTCACTGGCAATCCGGGCCGGCTGAGTGTTTATATATTCCAGAGCCTCTTCGGTTTCAAAGGAAGACAGGATCCGGGCTGCTTCGGCCGGACTGCTTTTAAAATATTGATTAATCAACTGTTGTTCTACTTCACGATGGTCCATGTTCACGTTTTTATACCTGGATTTTATGCTACAGATCGGCGGCAGTTCTTAACAGGCCTGCCAGGCCAAGGCGATACAGTTCCCCCAGGGCATTGATAGTCAGCTCCCCCGTCTCTTCAGCCCTGCTGCCGGAATGGAGCAGGATGGAACGTATGGTTTCCAGCTTGATCACCCCCAGCAGTAAAGAATTTTTGTCGACCACAGGCAGGGTGTAATATTTTTTCCAGTCCTGATGAGTTAAGACTGCCTGGAGGGGTGTTTCCGGGGACAGGGTATGATAGTCGGTCCGCATCAGGGAATTGATCTCCTGGCCCTTATCAGCCACAATCAGGGCCGAAAGGGAGATAAGTCCCAGCAGTCTGCGGTCCTCACGGACGATGTAGAGCTCTGGCGGCACCTCATCCTTCTGTTTTTTAATGAGCTCCAGCGCCTCTTTCACGCTCAGATTCTCCTGCAGGGTCAGCACCCCAACATCCATGTGGGCACCCAGGGTGTCATCGAAGTAGTGGAGCAATCCTTTGACGGCGGCTGACTTCTCAGCTGAAAGTGCATTCAGCATTTTTTCCGCCAGGTCCTCATTCATCATCCGGATGGAGACCACCAGATGGTTCATCTGCATGGATTCCAGAAGCTGAACAAGCTTTTGCTGGTCCATCCCTTCAAATACCTTCAGGACCACATGAGGATTCATATGCGGAAAAACTCCCAGCAGCCATTTAACGGGAGTGTCATCAAAAAAGCCTGCCAGTTTCTCCGGTTCCACTTCCTCCAGCGCCCGGGCTGCCGCTTTGCTATTCTCCAGCATAAACTCTTTGATAAGGATCAAATCTGATTTCATTAAAGCTTCTTCTTAATTAGAATGGATTTTTGCTCACTAAACTCTTTTGCAGGAATGATGACCTGTCCGGAATCTGTCTCCAGGAATACAGAGGTGGAGCTTATTTTAATAATTCTCCCTTCATGTTCTCCGATCCGGATCAGGTTCCCTTCGGCATAGTTGCGGGTAATGTAATAGGAGGCCAGGATGTTGTTTACAGAGGCTTTAGCCCCTATTCCGAATGCCAGGGCAGCCCCAAACAGGAGGGCCCCCACCAGGATATAGGTCAGGGAAGTGAGAAAGGATATATCAATTCCCACCTGGTTAATGGCAATAATAATGGAAATCACCAGAATGGTGTAATTGAGGATCCTCCCCAGCATCGCCGTGCTGTAGATGCCTGATTTGAAGGTCCTGCTTTTCACCAGGTCGGAAGCCAGCCGGCCGAATATGATCCCGAAAAAAACAACCACCAGTCCTGCCAGTAAGCGGGGCAGGTAATCACCCAGCCCGGCCAGCCAGGAGGTAATCACCGGAAGGCCCAGGATCTCTGTAAACAGGGTAATAGTAAAAAAGAAAATGATCCAGAAAAATGCTTTGGCGATGAAAGTTTTGGAGCTGCTCAGGTTCACCTGCACCTGCTGTCCGCTCAGATTCTTATTGATGACCCGGTCAAGATAGCCAATGAAGCGGCTTACCAGGTATCGGACAAGCCTGGCAACAAGATATCCGATAAACAGTACAAAAAGCCCTAAGATCAGCTTGGGAAGCAATTGAAGGAGAAACTCCCAGAGATTGCTGACCATGAGTTTCAATTCTTCAACCAGTTGCGTGTATTTCATAGCTGTTTTTTAAAGAGGTCCCAATAATTAGACCGCGTTTTCATCAGTGGTCACTCAAAAGGATCCGCTTTCCTGCCAATCCAACCCAGTCCGGGGGCCTCCGGGGGCAGGATAAATCCATCCCTGATCTGGAGCAAGCCGCCGAAGGGATCTTCCTCCACATCCAGGTGCCCGTCCAGGTCGGCATACTCCACATTGGGCCTGCTGAGGGCAAAATGCAGGGCGGCAGAAATCCCCAGGGCCGATTCATCCATACATCCCACCATGGCCTTGATGCCTGCTGCCCGGGCCACGGAGTTAATATGCATGGCCTCCATGATGCCTCCGGTCTTCATCAGTTTAATGTTGATCAGATCGGAGCTTCCATGTTTCGAGAGCTGAAATACATCCGAAAGGGACAGCAGACTTTCATCGGCCATCACCGGAATGGAGGATTTCAGGGTCACTTTCTTAAGAAGCTCCAGGTCATTTTTATGGGTGGGCTGTTCCAGCAATTCCACGTCAGAATCTTCGGTTTCTTTTACGAAGCGAACGGAATCCTCCAGGCTATATCCCTGGTTGGCATCAAAGCGGATCCTGATCTCAGGCCCGGCCAGTTCTCTTACCCGGATGATCCGCTCAATGTCTTCGTCCAAATTTATACCCCCTTTGATCTTCAGGATTCTGAACCCCTTTTTGAGATGTTCCCCGGCAAGTTCCAGGGTCCTTTCCAGCGGCATAATACCAATGGTTATACTGGTGGCCATCTTCGTTCGAAACCCTCCCAGGAGTTTGTAAAGGGGAAGCCCTGCTTTCTGTCCAAGCAGATCGTACAGGGCCAGGTCCACCAGGGCCCGGGCAGAGGGGTTTTTGGGAAGACTCTCCTTCAGAGATTCCATGATCCTGGCGTAGGCAAACACATCGTTTCCTTTCAGCAAGGGTTCCATGGTGGAATGGAAGCATTCCAGGACTTCCGCAGCAGTCTCCCCCGTCACCTCCGGATCCGGAGCAGCAAACCCAAGCCCGGTGTTACCCGTTTCAGTGTGGATACGAATAAAAACGCCTTCACAGGTATCTATGGATTCATAGGCAATAGAATAGGGTTCTGTCAGCTTCATCTTCCGGACCTGACAGAGCGTTCCTTTTATTTTCATGGTTCTCTTAGTATTTGCGCTGGTAGAGATCCTCCAGTTTGCTTTTCTTGACCTCTTCCACAAAGCGGACCAGATGCGCAATCATGATCTCCCATAGTTTTTTGCCTTTCTCCCTGGTAGCCAGGGTGGGATTGCCCATCACCCCGGATTCTGAAATGATCTTGGTCCGGACATACCAGGCCACCCCTCTTTCAGAGGTATAGTCCAGATAGGAACTGCCGAAGTTCATGGTCTCATTTACCGCCAGCTCCATTTTAACCAGCTCCGGACGTATGGCCAGGCAGGTACTTGTTTCTATTTCCCCGGCATGGATATCATTTGGAGTATCCACCAGTTCATACAGATCCATATCACTGGTTTCTCCCGTTTCGACACAGACAAATATTCCCGTTTCCCTGTTAATCATCTGGGCAGCATACAAAAGCGTGGGGGCATTGTCTCCATGGCCATTCAGGATGATCAGTTTTTTGATTCCATTGTGAGCCAGGCTTTTCCCGATATCAAATACCAGGGCCGACAGGGTATGGTTGGAGATGCTGATGGTTCCCTTGAAATCTTCGTGATGGTAGGCCACCCCATAGGGCAGGGGGGGAGAACGAAGGGTTTCGGGGTACTGCAGGCCTCGGCCACCTTATCGGCCAGGTATACGCTGTCGAAATAATCTACATCCACCGGCAGGTGAGGCCCGTGCTGCTCAATGGACCCGCAGGGCAGGATGGCGGTATCCACCTGTTCCAGCTTTTTCTCAATTTCTTTCCAGGTAAAGGTCGCCCAGTGATACTCCGATTTGGAGTTATATCCCTTGAGATGTCCGCTGCCCAGTTCGAAGGGATAAGCGGTAGAATGATCCAGCTCATCCAGGGCATTAAACTCTATCCACTTCCTCTTCTGTTTCTGAACGGCACCATCCGCATAGGTGAGATAGATTCCAAGCAGCTCTTTATAAAGCTTCAGGGGCATATCATTCAGGCTGCTTCTTTCATTGTCAAACCTCAGCTTCAGGATCTCGGGATTATTCGCGGCCTGACCTGCAGAGAGGGAATCTTTCTGAATAAGCTCCTTTTCAAGCAAGAGATGAAAGAGATGGGCGGCATCTGAACCAATTTGCTTCACTCCCTTGGCTGTGATGGTTTTAAGGGCATGATCCATCTGTTCCTGGGTATAACCACAATGCGCGGGATCTTCGTCCAGGGCCTTCAGCATGGCTACGATTCTCCTGCATTTCTCACATTTCCCGCAGGGATAGGCCCGTTTGTCCTTTATATGCGCTGCATGACAGGAGATCTGGTGCGCCTGAAGATGGGGATATCTTTTCACCAGGATCTTTTGGATCAGTAACTCGGACAGGCTCCTTAAGAGGGAGAACTGGAACTGGCTCCAGCCTTTTTTTGTATAGTAGCGGGCCAGGGCATTGTCAAAGTACTTGCTCTGATCGAAGAGGGAATCATAATGGGTGATGCCCTTGAAGTTGGTCTTCATCGTGGTGTCATATTCGTTCCCGATGACAATGTTCCGGATCTTTCTTTTTTGAGCCAGGGGAAGAATGCCAAACAGGAAGACCGCCACGGTCCACAGGCGGATGGGGTAAATATCGGCGCGAACCGATTTATAGTCCTTCCGGATACAGGGCATCTGGCGGATTACCCAGTTAAAAATGCGGTCGCTGTTGGACCAGACCTTGGCCGTATTTGCTTCGTTTTCGCTCAGGTAGGTAAAGGCGTTGGTGGCCGTGTACCAGTGGCGGCCCGATTCATTGATGAACACGGGGTGGACCTCATGGCCCAGTTCCTTCAGTAATCCGTAACTCAGGAGGCTGTCCTTTCCTCCGCTGCTCATAACCAGGTAGCTGTTGCTCAGGGTATCGCTGTGTTCCCAGTGCATTTCCTCCACCGGAAAGCGGGTATTCAGAAAACTGACCCTGGCCGCGGTATAACGCTTCTGTTTTTCCAGGGAGAGCTGGTCATAGGGAGCCACCAGAAACACGTTCTTTGCAAGAAATTTGTTCACATAAATTTCCCTGGAGGTGTTTTCAAGTGCATCCAGGATAAACCGTTTGTCCGTATCATCGAATAAGCCGTCAAAGATCATTTCCTCACAGAACAGGCCATAGTTTATGGCCAGCTGACTGACCATCATGGACGCCAGATTAAAGGAAGAAGCTTTCTGCTCAAATACCTGTTCGGAATAGGAATAGATCAATTCATTGTGAACCTCCCCGCCGGATTTCAGTGCCAGGCTAATTCTGGCTTTTACCCGTTTTGGCTCCACGACGATTTCGCTGACGCTCAGCCTGTCAAAAAATACTAAAGAGCGAATTCCCTCCGACATTATCTGTTTATTTTTGTTAAGATCACTTCCATTAATCCATCTGCACCATATTCCAGGACATCAAATGCCGGTAATCCCGTTTCTTCCGTGATCTTCTGACACTCCCCGACGATTTCCTCCTTTGCCATTCCTTCGTGATTCACGGTGATGGCCACCACCTCCTTTCCCGAGATGATCTGTACCGCTTCCAGCTGTCGTTTCAGATCGTGGATGGGGTAACCGGGAAAGCCGTCATATTCCTTTCTTCTGGGGGCATGCTGGAGTACGATGAAGTCGGGCCTTCCGGCGGCGATCAACTCATATCCCCCGGGGTAGGCTGGATTCAGCAGGCTGCCCTGGCCCTCCAGGATGATAAACTCCGGTTTTACCTGTTTCCAGGCTGTATGTATGACATGCTCTATTTCGCCCGAAACAAAATCATTGACCAGTGAATCAAGCACAATGGAATATCTGGCCCCCTGTAGCCAGGCCGTCTGACCGGTCCCGATCATTTCAACCTTTTTTCCCGCCGCCCGGAACGCATGGACCAGAAGCCAGGCAGTGGTCCGCTTCCCGATAGCCGAATCGGTGCCCAGAATGGCTATTTTCGGACTGCTTACTTTTTCAATTTTCCCGGAAAAAAAATGCAACTCACTCCGTCTGGGAGGTTTCCGGATATCCAGAAGCTCGCAATTATGACTGTTTGCCAGCTCCACCAGGGTTTCATCCTCTGTAAGAAAATCATGGAGTCCGCTTACAATGCTGATCCTTGCTTTTATGGCTGAGACAATGGGCAGAAGGGCATTCTCCGGAATCCTTCCTCCATCCGGCGCAATTCCCATAATGAAGTACCTGATCATGTCCCTGCTTTTTGTAGCGGCAATCAGTGCTTCATTAAAGTTCTGAACTACGGGAATGCCATTGGGCCGTCCATCCAGGATCATCCCGGAATCAGAACCCTGGTACCTGGAGTCGATGACCGAACATATCTTGTAGCGTTCTGTAAAACGGACCAGCCCATGAGCGGTTTTGCCATTGGGGGTATTGAACGCACCCTCGCAATACACGACCGCGTTTTCTTTTTGCGTAAGCATTCTCTATCTTATTTTTTTCCTGTAAGTAAGACCACATATCTGTCTGCTTCCAGCTCTTCCATGGCATGAACCCCAAACAGGGCTGCCAGTCCGGCCGTTGAAGCAGGGAGCACATGTAAGCCCTCCTTTTCCTTCAGAATCCTGGTAAGGCGAAGCATTTTATCATCACTGATATCATAGGCGGCTCCATGGGATGCCCTGATGGAATAGAGGGCCTCGTTTCCATCGAAACTATGCCAGTTTATCAGGGGTTCATTTATCTTTGTTTCCTTGATGCTTTCCGGAGTCAGATCAATGCAGCGATCCAGGTTTTTCTTATAGGCGAAAACAATGGGATTCTTATGCGTGGAGGAGGCTGCAATCATTTTAGGGATCCTGGAGGTTTTTCCCCGCTTATACAGATTTACAAATCCCCGGTACACCCCGGTGAGAAGGGTTCCGTTGGAGACCGGAACCGCCACCATTTTCGGAGCATCACGCAGCACATCGTATATTTCATTGGCAATTTCAGCATAGGACATGATCTGCAGGGGGGTATTGGCGCCTCCCGGGTTGGCATCATACCATTCCGAAGAGCTGGCCTGCTCAATGGAATGAATAACCGATTCTTCATAGCTTCCCTGGAATCGTTCCACGCGGGCCCCATAGGCCTCCATTTCCTGAATTCTGGTGGTATGATAATTTTCCGGGATAAAGATCCTGCATTCAAGACCCGCCAGCTTGGCTGCCAGCGCTATGGCGGCTCCGTAATTGCCGCACGAGGCAACAGTGATGGTGTCAAATCCCCTTCTCAGGGCATCGTGGCACTGGCTGAAAGCGATGCGGTCCTTCTGGGTCCCCGTGGGATTATTGCCCTCAAATTTCAGGAATAACTGCCTGATCCCGGATTCCCGCTCCAGGTTTCTGGCCCGGGTGAAGGAGGTATCTCCCACCTCCAGATTCATGATATCTTCGAAGGATACGATCCGGTCGCTCAGAGAGAGTGTTCTATTCCCCACATCATCGCTGAGCAAAAGCGTTTCTTTGGATACACCGGGAATTTCAGGGTTTGCTCCATCGAGCATATTTATGAGGTTATTCATACTTCTAATTCTTGTTGATTGTTAATGAGATGATCCTTTAAGGAGAACCAGGACAGGGAACTGGCTTTTACAAAATCTCCGGACTCATCCACCAACTTCCTGCATTCGAAATTCGAATTGATGCATTGAACAGGGATCCCGGATTTCAGGATCAGCTCGGCGGCTACAGATCCGATGGCCGGATCTTTTGCTTTCATGCTGTTATTTGTTTGCAACAGGAGTATGGCGGAGTCTGGTTTTGTTGAAAAGGACAATATTTCGTCCGCGACAGATTCCTGTGCAGTAAGAAGAAGCGAGGTGCAGTCGATTTTAATATCTCTCAGGACCAGCCTGATTTCTTTCAGTCTTTTCAGATATACTGGCCGCAGGCTAAGTTTCTCTTTTTCAATCACGGAGATCACGGTAACTGCAGCGCCCAGAAGCATGGCGGTATCGATGGCACATACCACCTGGCTCCCAATGGGCTTAAACAGATCCAGCGGGACAATAATATTTTCCCTGTTCACCAGTCTGTTTCTCCCCAGGTATATTACCGGAATCTGAGCGTTTGAAAGAATGTATTTTGTGCCTGGTCCTATTCGTTTCTTTCGATGATCTCCGGAGTTGGATTTACTCAGTATAATAAGCTGGGCATTCAGCTCTACAGACTTTTCCAGGATCTTTTCGTGAACTTTTCCCGAAGTGACAATGAGCTCAAAAGGTGTTTTCGAATCACTCAGAGCGGAATGCACTTTTTCGGAAAGTTTGTTCTCTGCCTCCCGTCTTTGTTTTAGCCTGGCTTCCTTGCTTGTTTGCTTGCTTGTGTGAAGTTTTTTCTCATCAATCACATACAAACAAGAAATCATTGCATTCAAACGGGTGGCTATGGTCCGGGCAAAGTCCAATGCGGCATCAGATTGAGCATCTACGTCCACAGGCACCAGAATTCTTTGTCTGCTCATCAGGATAAGGTTTTTTGTTGGGACACGATAGTTAGCCTTGGTCACATGTTGGGATCGAAATTTTCCGCTCTTTTTTTATTTGGCGCAGAATGATTTGCTGCCTACTTTTACAGCAGGCAACAAAAACAGTTGGAATTGGAACAATCAAATTCGTTTGATGCGGAAGACTTTCTTGCTTCTCTGATGAAGTTTGCACCCCTTGGAATTATCTCGGTGGATGGATCGGGCCGTGTGACCCGTGCCAACCATCTGGCAAAGTTATTGTTGCAGATAAGCCCGCTGAACAAAAAAATTACCGGCCGGAATTTTTCAGAGTGCATTACTCACATCCCCATCCTGCTTGACAAACTGAGTATTTTTCAGGAAAAGAAAAGAAAGTCATTCAATACAGAGGTGCTTAACCTTAAGGACCGCTTTATTGTCGTCAAGGGGGTCAGCATTCAGGATGGCTTTATTTGTATCATTAACGAGGTTACCAGGCTGAAAGAGATGGAGACCGAGTCCATTCAATCCATCATCGCTGGACAGGAAATTGAGCGCAGAAGAATAGCCATGGAAATCCACGATGGTATCGGGCCCTTACTCTCCTATTCCAAGCTTGAGCTGGATGCATTTATGGATGATCCTATGAACCGGAGCCAACATATGGACGAAGAAAAACTGGTGAATATCCGTCAGACTCTGGATTCCATCACCAATGATCTTCGTAACCTCTCTCACTATTTAATTCCGAGGCTCCTGGAGGAATTTGGAATGTATTCCGCCTTTAATAACCTGATTACCAAGCTGAATAATTCCATTAAGACCAAAGTGGAGTTTTATAGCAATATTGGACCTGAGATCAGGTTTGAGAACGATCTGGAGCTTAATCTTTACCGGTGCGGGCAGGAACTGATAAACAATTCCGTGAAACACGCCGCAGCCTCAGAAATACTGGTCCAGTTAATTAAGCATGATAAAAGCATTGTACTGATGGTGGAAGATGATGGCAGGGGCTTCCAACATAATAAAAACAGGCTGGAGGATTTTGGAATCGGATTAACGAACATTGAGACCAGAGTCAGGACCTTAAACGGTGCCTTCATCCTCGATTCGCACGAAAAAATGGGGACCACCGCAAGTATTGAGATCCCTCTCTAATCACTAATCATACAAATGAACGGTCATGGATAAAATCAGAGTTCTGTTAGCGGATGATCATAAGATCTTCAGGGAAGGGGTCCGGTCCATTCTGGAAAAAGAGAAGGACATGGTGGTCGTGGATGAAGCTGCCAACGGACTTGAAGTCATTGAAAAAATGGACCGTCTGGAGGTAGATGTTCTGGTTCTGGACATTGATATCGGGAAACCAAACGGGATTGAGATCACGGAGCTGGTTTCTCAGAAACACCCCGGGACAAAAGTTCTGATATTGTCCATGATGGGATTGCACGATTTTGTAATCCAGGCGCTGGAGAAGGGGGCCATTGGATTCCTGCTGAAAAATACCGGAAAGGATGAAGTGCTCACGGCAATTCGATCTGTGTCCAAAGGTGACAGTTATTTCAGCAGAGAAGTCTCCGCGATATTAATTGAGCAGCTGCACAAACCGGCCTCTTCGAGAAAAAAGAGTGCTGAGATCCCCATATCCTCCAGAGAAATCGAGGTGCTTAAATTGATCGCTCAGGAATTTTCCAATTCCGAGATCGCAGACAAGCTGTTTATCAGTATCCGCACCGTGGATACGCACCGGAGAAATCTTCTGGAGAAACTCGGCGTGAAAAACACTGCCGGATTGGTAAAATTTGCCATCCAGAAAGGGTTTCTGGATGAGGCCTGAATCTGGTTAAGCAGCTTCCTCGATACTGATCAGCAGGCTCACCTTCATCCTTGCCCGGTGTAAACGCATTTTTACTGCACTGGCAGAGAGGTCAAATTCTTTCTGCAGGTCTTTCACCGAGAAGTTTTTCCGGTATTTCAGTTCCAGTAGCTGTCGTTCCTCTTCGGGCAGCAAATCGAGGTATTCATCCAGATTTGATTCCAGGGCCTCCCATTTCAGCCTTTCTCTATAATCTTCCTCATCCATCCGCTCATCCAGGAGCTCATAAGCTGCTTTTACATCTTCATGGTATTTGCGGCTTTTCTTACCGGCCTGCGTAATACAATAGTTGGTCGCTATGGAATATAACCAGGTGGAGAATTTGGAGTTGCCCCCGAATGAACCCAGGTTGGATATGGCCTTCAGCAGTATTTCCTGAGTCATGTCAAAGGCATCGTCCCCATTCCTTGAAAAGGAATAGCACCTGGCATAAACTTTGGGATAATATCTGCTGTATAAAACTCCGAAGCAGTCCATATCCCCTTTCAGGAACTGGCTGATCAACTGGTCATCACTAAATCCGGAGTGCATTACACTTTCCATCTTGTTACTTATACTTTGTTTCATGAGTTAAAAATAGGAACAGAAAACGCATGAATCCAGAGCCTTAAAGCGTATTTTCAAAGCGGTATATTTCCATGAAAAGAAGGTAATTCCAGCAGGAATGGGTCCTAGGTATTTTACCTAGAGCAAGCCGGACCGGCAACACAAATATGGACAGGGAACTCTAAAAAAATGTGACTTTTTCTTATTCGCCTGTCTAAATAGAAACTAACACCTTTATATCGAATCTAAAACAAGAAAAAATGAAAGAACAGGTACGAATTTTCCTTGAAAGTTCACAGCAATTTCTGAATGAAGTTGCCACGGCACTGCCCAAAATTATTGGAGCACTGCTTATTTTATTGATTGGATGGATTATAGCCAAGCTCCTTAAAAAAGCCATTGTCAAGTTATTGCTTCTTGTACGGCTGAATACCCTCTCCGAGAAGGTGGGAATTGAAAAATTCCTGAAACAGGGTGGAATGAAAAGTACAGCCGTAGACCTGGTTGGCAGCCTGTTTTACTGGATCATCATGCTGACAGTTATCCTGGCTGTGTTTAATTCGCTGGAGCTAACCAGTGCCCAGGACTTATTTAACAGCATCATATTGTTCATACCTAACATTATTGTGGCCCTGGTCATTTTATTGTTTGGTCTGTACGCTGCCAGGTTTATTGCCAACGTACTTTCCTCCTCGTTGAAGAACATGAATGATCAAACAGCAGAAGTGATCGAAAAGGTCGCCTATATTGCTGTGCTTGTCTTTACGGTATTCCTGGTGTTGGGGCAGCTGAAAATTGCCCAGGATATCATCACCAATGCCTTTATCCTTGTATTTGGAGCCATCTGTCTGGCCTTTGGCCTGGCCTTTGGGCTGGGAGGCAAAGAGTCTGCTGCAGAGGTCCTGAAGAATATTAAAACCAAGAAAGAAGCGAAATAATCGCTTTAAGATTGTATTTTGCCCGGTAGTTTGAAATGCGGAAAGTATTACCCGTATGAACTTACCGGGCATTTTTTTTGTTAACCGTCAAGAGTGAAAAGTAATGAACTTCGGTGAATTCCTGGAATATAAGCTTCTTGAAACAGAGGTCTTTGATGTCACTGTTTATGAGATCCTGACCATCCTTATTCTGTTCCTTGCCACCCTGCTGGTCATGCGCCTGGTAAAAAGGGTGTTCCGGGCCCGTGTAAAAAACAATGAGTTTGATCCGGGCCGCAGCCACGCCATCCTGCAAATCCTGAAATATGTGGTATACATTGCCATCCTCATGATCTCCTTTGAGATCGTAGGGATCAAACTCACCCTGCTTCTGGCCGGATCGGCCGCGCTGCTTGTGGGACTGGGTCTGGGATTGCAACAGATATTCCAGGATATCATGTCCGGGGTGGCCATTCTGTTTGAGGGGAGCCTGAAAGTAGGGGATGTGGTTGAAATTCAGGACAACCTGGTGGGCCGGGTGATCGAGATCGGACTGAGGACCTCCAAGCTGGAAACCAGGGATAACATTGTGATGGTGGTGCCCAATTCAAAATTCGTCACCGACATCGTGATCAACTGGAGCCATATTGAAAAGCGGACCAGGTTCCATATCGACGTGGGGGTCGCTTATGGATCGGATGTGGAGAAGGTAACCCGGGTACTGCTGCAGTGTGCCAACGTTGATGAAAAGGTCTCCTCCATGCCAAAACCCTTTGTGCGTTTTAATGACTTTGGGAATTCCTCCCTGGATTTTCAGCTGTATTTCTGGACCACCGAGACTTTCCAGGTGGAATATATCAAGAGTGAGATCCGCTATAAGATCGATGCTGCCTTCAGGGCCAACGGCATACACATCCCCTTTCCTCAAAGGGATGTGCATATCAAAACAAAACAGGAGTAGCGGACCTAGAGCGTGGCCATTTCGTCGTTGTCGAAATTCCGGCGGTAGAATCCCATGTATTCCACTTTGCGTTCCAGGGCATCAAGCACGGCATTGCTGAAGTTCACCTTTTCAAAATTCTGGGCACTGCCCAGTCCGCCCGGACTGAACACATTGATCTCCATCAGTTTGTTTCCCACGATATCCAGTCCCACCAGGAACATCCCGTCCTGGACGAGTTTTGGACGGACTATTTCAGCCAGCTGCAGGTGCTGGTCGGTGATCTCGGCCTGTCTCAGTTTGCCCCCGGCATGGATGTTGCTTCTCATATCATCGCCCGATCTGACTCTTCTGAAAGCCGCGTATTTGCCTTTGTACCGCAAAGGGGCCCCGTTCATCATAAACAGGCGGGTGTCGCCTTCAATGGCCGCAGGCAGGTATTCCTGTGCAATGATATAACCGTCTCTCTGCAGCGCTTCCACAATCTGGTTCAGGTTTGATTTATCCTCGGGCCTGACCAGGAAAACTCCGGACCCGCCGGATCCCTGCAGGGGTTTCAGGACTATGTGACCTCCGTGCTCGTTGGCAAAGTGTTTGATATCTCCCGGGTCGCGGGTAATCATGGTCTGCGGCCGCACCTCTTCGGGGAATAGTTGAAAATAGCTTTTATTCAGTGCCTTGGCCAGGCCATTGGGATCGTTCAGCACGATGACTCCATGCCGCATGGCAATCCGGCCAAAATTGATGCCTGCCGTAACGGCCCAGGGCCGGTTAGTTTCATTGGCAGGATCACTGCGGAGCATCAGGATATCCAGGTCATCCACCGTAATGCGGTTCATGACCCGGGTTTTACTCTGCAGCACTTTTAAATAGGTTTCCGTATTCTTATAGGTTTTCTTGGGAACCGAATATGCCCTGGCCCGGATGTTTTCATCCGGATCATAGGCAAAGTCACCGAGACCGATGACCCAGACTTCGTGTCCGCGGTTGGTGGCCCACATCCCAAGACGAGTTGTGGTATAACCGGCTTGTTCTGTTTGAATATCATTTACTACAAATCCAATTTTCATATTCTTTAGTTTATATTAAATTAAAAATAAGTTTTCCTTTTTTTAAATCTTCCAGCAATAACAGGGATTGGGGATTGGAGAGATATCGGGGTAAGAGCAGGGCAGGATGCAATACTTTTCTCAGTTGCAGTTCTGTGATGATAGATACGTCGTCCAGGGAGAATTTGCCTACCAGAAGGGGCTGCAGCTTCCCTCCGTTCCGGAGGTGTTTTAACAGTTGAACCAGACCCCTCAGATACACGGCATCTTTGGTCAGGCCCCCGCTCCGGTAGATCCTGGCAGTTATCATGTAGGCGGTTCTCTGGGCAAATCCATAGGTTTGATTCAACTCCCTGAAGGTATTCCGGAAGTCTGAGCCCTCAATGAGCAGCTGTGCGGCCACCACCCGTCCGGCCAGCAGGCGGAACCGGGGTGGACTCAGGCCGCCCACGAGGTATTCGGCAAGCACGGCCAGTCCTTCCTGCAGTTCATCGTTTCCGGAAAGCCCGGAGCACAGTTGTTTAAAAGGCTGGGTTAAGCCATTGGCATAGGTAAGTACATGGGTGCCCACCTCGTGCTGGATCAGAGCTTCCAGCCTCGATTCATGAATACGCAATCCTGCGCCTACAAGCAGGTTCCCGTGTGAGACCAGCAGACCGGCGATATCCTCCCGGATAAAGACCTGGGATTTAATTTCGGGATAGGCCCTGCGATACAGCTCTATTTCCTCCCTGGCGCGCGCGGCAAAGCCCTGGGCACCAATCATCCGTTTCCCGTTTTTTTCGCGGCTGCGGGGTGAAATATGTATCAGGATGGACCTGGCCAGTTCCAGAAGTTCCCGGTCCATCTCTCCGTAAAGCTGCATGCTCCCAAAGAAAAAATTCCTGGTGTTCCGGTCCCTTACCATGGAGAACTTCCTCTCCAGTTCCACCATCTTGTCGTGGAACAGGGAAGCCAGTGCCGGGTCCTCGATCCGGTCAAAGGGGATCTGGTAGAGTTTTCTTTTAAGCAGGGAGGGATCAAAGGATACGGGCCTGTAAAAGAATACCGGGTCGCGCCGGAATCCATTTTCCTTGAATTTCCGCCAGGACTGCTCCATATTCACCGGAGTTACATGCATGAGGAAATCCATGGCGCTGCCGATCTCGGCCAGCTTCTGATCCACCTCCCAGACGGACTTGACCACAGCCCGCCTGCCCAGGGATTTATAACTTACCGGAGAGGTGGAATTGCGCTTCCGGGAGAATTCGAAGGCCCCTTTTTTCAGGGCTATGGATACTCCCCGGTGGATCTTCTTCAGCACCAGCGGATAGAGCTCCCCTGTTTCGGGGTTCCGGTATATGGGGGAGACCTCGATGCCCACCAGGTAACAATTGTATTTCTTCAATTCCGCCGAGCTCAGCAAGGGGGGCAGCTGTTCAGGCCAGGGCTTGCTGGTAATAAGGGTTGAAACCCTGCTCCGTTTTCTGGATACAGTGATTTGTTTTAAGGCTTTTTCTATGGACTCGATGGCTTCTACCGGGAGTCGTGAAGACGGGACATGGATGCGAAAGGAGGGAGCTACCCGGCCCACCTCAGGATCTATAATGTACTCCGGAGATTTCCTGGACCAGAGCTCGATCATCAGGAAGGCACCGGGACCCGTCGAACGAATCTCCAGGACTGATCGAAGCAGGGCAGAGATCCCGGCTTTATACCTGGGTGCTGCAGAGGCGACCAGGTAGGACGCTTCCCCTTTGACCAGTTGATCCGTTCCATTGTCATTGCGCCGAAGCGGGCGACGGTAGATGCATATGAAAGGTAGTTTCCGGTCCATATGCAACCGGCCATGAGCCGGCAGGGTCCGCCGGACCACCTTATTTTCTGCCAGCCTGCTGCTGATATCCTCCAGGAAACTTTCTGTGAGTACACTTACCGGCTTTGTCATTCCCTGGCTCATTTTTTGGTGATCTCCTCCTGTAGGCCGGGTAAGGTATCAAACAGGGCCCCGGTGACGGCATCAATCATATCCCAGTCGGGCTGGCCCGACCATTCATCCATAAAAAATTTTTTCATCTCCACGGAAATGCAACAGGCAGATTCCCCGAATGTGCTGTGGATCCAGGAGGGGAAGTATCCGCCCCGGAACTTGATATTTTCCCGGATATCCCATTTCTTCCCCTGAAATTCAAAAGCCCTCAGATCCTCTAAAAACCGGTCCACCACCGGAGCCCAGTAATCCCGGTCCATGGTCCCGGTCCCAATATTGATTTCCGGATTTAATTCCGGATCGTCCGGTGGAGCTTCCGGTCCCCCCCGGCGATGGTTATAACTGTGCAGGTCCAGGATGACGATCTTTCCATAGCGCCCAATCAGGGTTTCCAGTCCATCCCGGATCTCCTGGTAAATGCTATGATACCGGTTCAGGCTTTGAGCAATCAAACGCCTGGAGGGTTCCCGCTTCCACAGGGTCAGTCCCCAGGCATCTGAAGGAAGGAGGTAAATGGCCTTTTCAGGAGCGCGGTTGAGATCAAATTCAAAGCGGGACCGTTGAGAAACAATGTGATTCTCCGATATATTTCCCCAGATCCCGGTGTATGGATCTTCTTCTCTGAACCTCTCTTTTTCAGACAGGGCACTGATTCGAGAAAGGGATTCACTTAGTTTATGCCCGTTATGTATCGCCGCTGTGACAATGGGACTCGGACTGTCCAGTTCTATAAAGCAAAATTCATTCATTTCTTTTTAGACCCTCTTAGCTGCAATGGTCACATTTAGCCCCTCTTTTCCCGCATGACCAGCACCGGGATTCTGGAGTTCAGGGAAATCTCCTTACTTACACTTTCATTAAAGATGGATTCCATGAAATTCTGCTGGTGCTTCACCACCACC
Organism: uncultured Bacteroidales bacterium; assembly: GCA_963792395.1. Taxonomy (GTDB): domain Bacteria; phylum Bacteroidota; class Bacteroidia; order Bacteroidales. The sequence continues at coordinate 37,233 of CAWBWE010000006.1, read as the reverse complement.
AGGAGATCCGCCTGGCTTTCTTTCACATATAGATTTACGGACTCCAGAATACTTTTTCCATGGAGGCTCTTAAAGCTGTGTGCTTTATCCTTTTCCAGGACCTGCCGGATCAGTTTATAGATCTCAGAATGTTCCCACTCTTCCGCTTTATTCTTGTTGGAGACGTGTATAAAATGAATCGCGGAATCAAAGGACCGGGCATATCTGACCACATCGCTTATGTAACTCTGGTAGTTAAACAGCCGTTTCAGATCCGTGGCAAATACAATATTCCTGATGGGCCGGAATTCGCACTCATGGGGAAAAACCAGCAGGGACGCCCTGTTTTTCTCAAAAATATTGTCCCGGATAATTTTCAACTGTCTTCTGTTGAAATCTCTCTTATCGGAGAGGGGCAGGATAATCAGATCGACGTCCTCTTCCTTGGCTATGCTTTTTATCTCATCCTGAAGAATCCCGTTCACAAAACGGTAATTGAACCGGATCTTCAGGTCAGTTTCCACGGTGGCATGCTCCTCCAGATAAGAGCGGTTGAAGCGGCTAATTTCATTGTAAGCTTTGAACCAGTTATCCCGCTTCAGTTTGCCATATCTTTCTTCGGTGATATCATTATCAACTTCCACTTGATACACATTCAGAACGATCAGTTCTGCATAGATCTGCCGGGCAATTCTTACCGCATAGAAATAAGCTTCCTTATACACCGGACTTTCCAGTTCGAAGGGAAACAAGATCTTTCTCATGGTCAGTTGCGTTTTTTGTTTAGACAGCCGCGCGGTGACTTGGTCACTTCTTTGGAAAGACAATGGATAGCGTGATACTCAGGACCAGGATCCCCAGGATGATATAGAGGGAGAATACCGGTTTATATCCCAGGTGATGCAACCAGTCATGGGCGATGAGTTTCACCCCCACAAACAGGAGCAGGAGGGACACTCCCACCTTCAAAAGGTAAAAGCGGTCCACCACATGAACCAGCAGGAAAAAGAGGGAGCGCAGGCCCAGAATGGCAAAAACGTTGGAGAAGAAGACGATGTAGGGATCCAGGGTGATGGCGAAAACCGCAGGAATGGAATCCAGCGCGAATACCAGATCGGAGCCCTCGATGAGCATCACCACAATAAACAGGGGAGTCAGATACAGGATTCCATTTTTCCGGATAAAAAACCGGTCGCCAACATACCTGGGAAAAACCTTGAATCTCCTGGAAAGAAATTTCACCAGGCGATGATCCTGGGGTTGGATCCGGACCTCCTTATTCCGGTTCAGGAACATTTTGGCCCCTGCATAAATCAGGTAGGCGCCAAAGATATAAAGCAACCATTCAAACCTGATAATCAGAGCCGCGCCCACGAAAATAAATACAAAACGCAAAACGATAGCTCCCAGGATTCCCCAGAAAAGCACTTTCTTATAGGCCTGTTTATTTACCGAGAACGCACTCAGAATGGCCATCATCACAAAAAGATTGTCCACCGAAAGAGACTCCTCGATCAGGTATCCCGTTAAATAATTGGTGGCTATGCTTTTCCGGAAGATCTCCAGGCTGCCTGCAAAGCTATCCGCATCTATTATAAGGTAGGGATAATACCTGAGCAGTACCTGGTCCAGCTCCTCCGGGGTGCTGATCCCATGAATATGTTCTCCAAAAAACCTCAGAAAGAGGGCAAAACCCAGGGCAAGCGATACCCAAATGCCCGTCCACAGGCCTGCTTCTTTAAGGGATACGATGTGACTTTTTCTTCCAACGACCAGCAGGTCAAACATCAATACCCCCAGGATACCAATAATAAAAAGAACCAGAATCAGTGTATTTTCTTCCATATGGATTAGTGTAATCGATAAACAATCATGTTTTCTGAGTATTGCCTTCCTGGTCCCAGCCTGCCACTCCTGCAGACACAATAAATTTCATTACCTCGGCCGGATTCATGTCAATGGGCCGGACGTTCTCTTTTGGGACAATAAACAGCTCCCCGGAAAAATTATAGGAGTGGGGAAAGTAAACCGAAACTTTTTCTTTCTCATCGATGATGGAAAGGTCCTCCTCCGTCAGGAACCCCAGTTTCTCCAGGTTTGAGATGGGATTCACCAGCACCAGGACGGGCCTGTTGAACTTGCGTTCCTTTCCCACAAAGGCAGAGAAAAGATCCCTGAAAGCAGAAAACAAAACTTTTAGCAGGGGGATTCTTGCCAGAACACGTTTGAATAATAACTTGAATGGACGTGCGATGATGGTTTGACCGATCATACCTGTCAGGATCAGCACCACAATGACGATCAGGAGTCCGAGTCCCGGGATATAAATACCCAGGAGCTCCTTCAGGGTATCTTTCAGCAGGCTGTCCACAAAGATGAATACAAGGTAAAGGATGTAGACGGTGACCCCGATGGGGGCTATATACAGGATGCCCTGCAGGAAATAGTTAAACAGTTTCTTCATTGATTAGAACAATTAAGATTAGGACTCCTGAACCAAAGTTGGTCACACGCGCGGATTGCCGGTAAATATAAGCTTGATAAATTTGAAAAGTTTAATTTAGTCGAAATAATTCTATACCATGATATATACCATCACGTTAAATCCGGCCCTGGACCGAAATCTTTGGGTAGAGCAAGTAAAAAGGGATGATTCCAACCGTATCAGCAGGGAGGAGCGGTATGCAGCCGGAAAAGGCATTGATGTCTCACGGGTATTGGAAACCCTGGGTATTGCGAACACTGCCCTGGGTTTTGTGGGGGGCTTTGACGGAGAAGAAATGGAAGGCAGGCTGCTCAATGAGGGTGTCCACTGCAGCTTCACCAAAATAGCCGGAGAAACACGCACCAATATCGTGATCCATGACGTGGAGGAAAGCAGTCAGACCATTTTCAGTGCCAGGGGTCCGGAAATTAAACCCATTGAACTGATGAGAATCATTCAGCAGGTCCAGCAAATTGAACGTCCCGAATATGTCATTATCAGTGGCAGTCTCCCTCCGGGGGTCCATCCCGAAATCTATGTCAAAATCATGGAGATTGTAAAAAGCAAAGGCGCGAAGATTATCCTTGATACGGATGGTGCTGCTCTAAAAGCGGGCATCCAGAATCACCCGGATCTGATTAAACCCAATGTTCATGAACTTAGTCGTCTGACTGGCACGGAGCTGAAAAATATCCGGGAGATCATCGAGGCGGCTCAGGAGATCTGTAAGCAGGGTACCGGCATTGTACTGGTCTCCATGGGTGCCAGGGGAATTCTGCTGGTAAGTGAGCAGGAACAATATCTGGCTGTGCCCCCCCAGGTAAATGTAGTGAATACCATTGGTGCCGGGGATTCAGCCATCGGCGGATTTGTATTCGGGAAGGTAAGTGGAAAATCACTTTCCGAATCCCTGGCCTGCGCTGTTGCGGCAGGCACAGCCACCACCCTGCGTCCCGGACCAGCCCTGTGTACCATAGAGGATTTCCAGGATCTGCTGGCCCAGGTAAAGCTGTATACAGGGAAGGAGATTGATTCTTAATCAATGGCTCCCGCGGTTCCACTTTTAAGGATGGGACTTATTTGGATTTCATCAGCTCCTGTTCTGCCTGACGCCAGTCAGAATCAGCATCTCCGGGAATACCATTCTCGGTCCGCCTCTGATAAATTTCCTCTGCGCGTTTCCGGATAGCGGTATCACTTATCTTTTTTTTGCCGGCTGCGGCTTTGCTTTTTGGTGCAGCTTTTGTTGCCGTTTTAGGTGCAGCTTTTGTTGCCGTTTTAGGTGCAGGTTTTTTTGCCATTTTTTTTGTCATTTTGTTTAGCTTATATATGCCTTTTGACTAGCCCTGATAATTTGGTCACATCCTTATTTGTACCTGAGGAAAAAATCTTAAAAAAGCTTGCATTTTCTCAAAGGGCGGTGTGCCAGATAAACTTTCGCGGGGTGAAGCGCAGCCCTAATGATACATTTTTGTAGTTTTGGTACTCTAAGCCGCCAAACCATGAGAATAAATTCGAGGTCTTATTCCCTGTTATTGCTGTTATTTTTCCTTATTCTATGTTTTCTTCCCGCCCCGGTCACTGCCCAGAACGTATTCCCGCAGGCCATCCAGGGGCAGAGTTCCCGGGAGCCGGGTACCCGGGTGGAAGCGGATAGCATCTCCCGGCAGCCCTTTGCGCTCGTAAGCATCACCCGGGAACTTGGCGCCACCGAACGCTTGCTCAGAGAATCCGAGGACCTGGAGTTGAGCGAGGGAGCCCTTGAAGAATTTACACGGGAAAAAGACAGTCTGGTGGCACGGTTGGACAAGTTCCTGGGGGATACACTTCAGTATTCGATTAAAAGCTTGAGCAGCAGGGAGCTGGACCAAATCGAGCTGGAGGAAAAACTCTACAGGGATCAGCTGGACGAGCTGATCGGACGCCTGTCAGCGAGTGCCGGCGGGCTGGAAAAGCAGATGCTGCAGCTCCAGGTGAACCGGAACCGGTGGAAACTTACCCTGGAACAGGAAAGGACGGATGTGACCCTGGAAGCCAGGGCCGAGCGGATAGAGAGCGCCATGCAGCGGATCGACGAAGTACGGAAAGAACTTCAGGAAGGCCTGGTCTTTTTGCTGGAGGCCCAGGATGAGCTGAGTGAATTTAAAACGGACCTGAGTGAATTACATGCAAAGGTCAGGGAACAGCAGATCGCTCTGGGCGAAACGCTGTTTAAGAAAGATGTTCCCGGTTTTTTCAAGGACCTGTCCAATCTGGAGAAAAGGCCCCTTCTGGCCACGCACCTGGAGGAAGTAGTAAACTCCTTCAGAACCGACCTGGTGCTTTTGAAGTCGGGGTACCGGCGAAGCATGATCATTTCGCTGGTCCTGTTTGTGGTCCTGCTATTTTTCGCCGTCCGCTTCAAGCAAAACCATGCCAGTCTGATTGCAGAGAAGAAGCTGGAAGTAACCAGGCTGCACCTGGTATTTATTGACAACCCGCTGGCTTCAGTCCTGTTTTTCCTCACCCTGATGATCCGCTTCCTGATTCCGGATCTTCCCCCCACCTTTTTCGCAATCAACCTTTTCCTGCTGATGATCCCCATGCTCATCCTGATCATCAAATTCTTTGGACCGTCCCTCCGTACCTGGATCCTGGTGCTGGTTATTCTGACCACATTGACCCTGTTTTACGAGCTGGCCTATCATCCGGGGGTCTTGCTCCGGCTACTGCTGCTGGGCCTTTGCTTTGCCAGCATCTGGCTTTTTGCCTGGATATACCGGAAGCGACCTTTCGATCCCTATATCAAGACCGGCTTCATCAACCGTTCCTTCCGGGTGTTGGTGGCGGTCTTCCTTGCCATGCAGGTCCTCTCCATCATTGCCAACCTGGCGGGGACCTTCCGTCTGGCCGAATTTTTTGCCCTGGTACCGCTGCAGATCACCATAACAGCCATTGCCATCCAGCTGGCCAGCAAGTTGTCCGACACGGTACTGTACCTGGTCCTTGCCAGCAATTACCTTCAGAAACTGAATGTGATCCGGGACGAGTTCCGGGCTATCCTCCAGAAAGCCACCTGGCTGGTGGACTTTTTCCTGCTGCTGGTGTTCGTCAGCCTGGCCCTTAAAATCCTGAATGTCGGGGATGCTTTCAATGAATGGGGCAGGAGGGTCCTGTCGGACGGAATGAAAATCGGGGCTATTGAAATTACCCTGGGCAGCATCGCGATCTTTATTTTTGTGATCTGGCTTTCCATTATGATTTCCAGGATCATCAGCCGTATCCTGGAAAAGGATGTGTTTACCCGGGTGCAGGCCGCCAAGGGGGTCCCTGCCACCATCACCCTGATGGTGAAAATTGTGCTGATCTCTGCTGGATTTTTGCTGGCGGCGGCAGCCTCGGGCATGCAGCTGACCAATCTGTCCATCGTACTGGGGGCCTTTTCCGTAGGCATCGGTTTTGGATTGCAGAACATTTTCAATAACATGGTGTCCGGGCTGATCCTGTCCTTCGAACGGCCCATCAAAGTGGGCGATGTGGTGCAGGTGGGAGCCTTGATGGGTACCGTGAAGTCCATCGGCCTGCGCTCCAGTACGGTAAAGAGTTTTGACGGGTCCGAGGTCATTGTCCCCAATGGCAACCTGATCTCCAACGAGCTGATCAACTGGACCCTTTCCGATACCAACCGCCGGATGGATATCCGGGCGGGGGTTGCTTACGGAACCGATCCGGAAAAGGTGCTTGCAATTATGTTGGAGATCGCGCGTGAACACCCGCGGGTGGATCAGGACCCCGCTCCCAGGGCCCTTTTTATTGAGTTTGGCGACAGCTCCCTGAACTTCCGCCTGCTGGCCTGGACCGACCTGGAGTACCGCCTGGAAACGGAAAGTGAGATCAATGTGCTGATCAACCGGAAACTGGCCGAGGCCGGAATTGAGATCCCCTTCCCGCAGCGCGATCTGCATATCCGTTCCGATGCCACGAAAGGAGCCTAGGAACCGGTTTTTCTGAAGCTGGCAATTCTCCAGGAAATACCGGTGCTTACAAAATAATCCCGAACCTCCTGGTTGCTGCCAAAGCCTGCGGCTAAATCCAGCTGGAAATTGTTATTTACCAGGTAGGCAAGACCGCCGTCAAACCTGGTTTGAAAGACAGATCCCCTGACCTGGCCGTAATTTTCGATAAACCCGCTTAACTTTTTATACACCGGGAATGCAAAGTTAAGCACATACTTTCCTGTTGGCACCGGGTCATTCCCACTGTAGGTTAAGATCCAGTTGGTCGTTATGCTCAGATCTTGAGGGAGCCCCCACCCTGCAACAAGAACCATTGCGGGAGCCATATGATTGATCTGGTACTCCTCTGAAAGGCAGGTCATTTTAAGCCTGAGTTGAACGGCTGTGGATGGAATCCATCCATTCTGATCGTTAATGTGGGCCCTGAATCCCAGATGCAGGTTACTCAGCCCGGACTGAATCTCTGTTTCAGTCTCATAGCTTTGCCGGTCATACTGATAATCTACAAGAGCACTTATTTCAAAGGCTTCAAGAATCCCAAAGCGTACAACATTGTTGCTGGTTACTCCCAGTGGAGTGTACAGGGGGTTCGTAAAAGAAACGAAATCAATCCCCTGTTGAAATTGCAGGATATTTTTTCCCACGGTAAACGCACCAATCGCCTGACCCGGTCTGCCGGTCCGTATGCTTTCATTGTATTGGCCGTGCAGTACCTGCGATGCAAAAACCAGGACGCTTATGATTAATGCTCTTTGGATCCTTGCGCTTGCTTTCTTCATCTATAGAATTTTTGTGATTTAGTATTGTGACGCTTTTCGAAGCATTGGTCACTTAAGCACCCTAAATCACCTATGGATCAAGATATTGCAAGAAAAACCCCGTGAGGGATATATTTATTGCCTGACAAACCCGATGCCCCGGGTCCGCCCGTTGGCTGCCGTAAACCCGGTCACCTGTCCGGTCTGATCCCGCTGGAACTCCAGCTCGCCGATAAAGAAGATATCTCCCTTGTAGAGGTCCTCCTTCACCGCCGAAAGCTCTATCTCCTTGGTGTTCCGGATCAGGAGCACCAGGGTGGTATCGCGGACTTCCAGGGTATAGAAAGTCTCCAGTTCCCTGGAGAAGAACTTCCCGGTAAGGGCCTGGAGCTCCTCCACCGTAGGGGCATAAGGGGCCACCCTTTGCAGTTCGAATTTCTGTCCCCCCTGTGAATGCACCGCGGTGGTCACCTCTCCCTCTTCATTGCTTTTAAATTCTATGGTGGCTTCCACATCTTCATACTTAAATTCCGTTTCGGAGAGCGGGGTCAGATAGACCTCGGGTTGTCCCTCCATGCTCATTTTCAGTCGTCCGTCCACCACTTCATAGCTCAGTTCCACTCCCATCCCCGTTAACAAATACTCCCCGGCATAGGCTTCCAGCAGCTCACCGGGTACCATGACCTCCCTGGATTCCGCCGCCTCTTCCGCCTCCTCTCCCGTCTTCGCTTCTTCCCCCTCTTCGGGTTCCATCTCCTCTCCAAAATACAGTTCGGCCATTTCGTAGGCGATCCCCCCGGAATTAAACCCCGCGTTGTTGCTCATGGCCACCACGCCCCCATTGATCTCCGGGAAAGTAGACCAGGAAAGCCCGGTGGGCAATATCGGCCCCTCCATGACTGTAACTTTGCAAGCCCCTGAACTTATCCACCCCGATTCCCAGTGCATAGCTCATGGTATCCCCGTTATTCAGGGTATCCACGGTCACCAGCCGCTTCACCAGCTCTTTCTCCGCCCAGGACCGGAGTGCCGAAGTTCCCCATCCATTTACTGAAGTCCTCCAGGGTGGTATAGATCCCCCCTGCGCCGTATGCGGCATAGAGATCGCCTGCTTCGTTATACCCCATGGAATCAGCTGCATAGCCCTGGGACGCCCCCGGAATGATCACCGCCGGATTGGGTCTTACCCGGGTGGAGTTCATCTCCAGGGGAGTAAATACATTCTCTTTCATAAACTCCGGGAAGCTTTTTCCGCTGATCCGCTCCACAATTTCGGCCAGCAGGATAAAGGCCGAGTTATTGTAGTTGTATTCCTCTCCGGGAGCTGCCTGCAGTTCCTCCTGGCGTTTCAGCAATCTCAATGACCTCTTCGCGGCGCAGTGCATCTTCCCCTTTCCAGCCGGTCATGGGCATCAGGTTGTATACCTCCCGGAATCCGTTGGTATGGTTCAGCATATTTTTCAGGGTGACCACCTGTCCCAGATCCGGCAGTTCGGGAATGTGTTTTCGTACATCGTCCTCCAGCGACAGTTTTCCCTGCTGCTCCAGGAGCAGGATGGCCATGGCGGTAAATTGCTTGGATACCGATCCTATATTGGTCGGAGTGTTGACTTCGTAAGGAATTCCATGGGTCAGGTTGGCCATCCCGTATGCCCTGGAAAAGACAAGCTCCCCATTTTTAATCACGCCCACAACGCCCCCGGGCACTCCCTCTTCGCTGATAGGGATAGAAAAGCTGGTCGGCCCGTTTACCTGGCTCCGTGGCCACCGGCTCCACCACTTTCAGCTCCAGGCTGTAGTTCCCTGTCTTCTTTTCAAAGGGGGCCACTTCGAGCAGGTAGCTGCCCGGATCCGTAATGACGAAATTGAAGGGCTCCGGACCCAGTGCCGGGCCGTCAAACCTCCCCAGCGATTTACCCGTAGAATCGTACAGGGAGACCACTACATCGACGCTAAGCTGCTGGCACACCCCGTAGAGGTAGGTGTCGGCACCGAACTCGAAATGGAAGGTATCGGGACTCTCCAGCTCCAGCACTCCTTCCACCACCTCTCCCACGGCCAGGTCGCCGGAAAATTCAGGTGAGTCACCAAGGGTACAGGCCGTCATAAACAGGGCAGCCGCAAAAAACCAGACTAATGTTTTCATTGATTGTTGCTTTAAGGATTAGCGTAAGTTAAAGGTAGTCTTTAATCTAACAAGCAACAAGCGCAGTCCGTCCCGGTAAAAATCTTCGGATAACTGTTTAATCCCCGTGCTCCGGTTTGCCAACTTTCCCCATGAACAGAAAGGCCCCGGTGGAGTTTTCCTTAATCACATAGAGGAAGGGCTTATCGGCCCGGAACTGGAGGACCTGGGGTGCGGAGGTCTCGATCATCTCCACGATGGTGGCTGCCGCCGCTTCGGTCCCCTCTTCGTTCACATCGATGAAGGTCTGGTGGATCACCCGCGAGATATAGATGCCGCCCCCGGGGGTGATGTTGCTGAAATCGGCACTTTCGGTAAAGGCAATCCCCAGTCCCAGGTTGGTCAGCGGATCATTCAGCAGCGATTTGAACTCGTATTTGAACCTGGGAAGCTGGATCAGCACCTTGGCGGGGTAGGCAGCGTTCAACCAGGAATCCCAGCTTTCCGCATCCAGCTCCTCCATGAGCTCCGTGGTACTTACTCCAGCTTTGGGCAACAGGACCACCATGCTGAAGGCACTGTCGCCGTAAGGCAGTTCCACGGCCGTGAATTTCTCCTGGCTGGTATAGTGGTAGCTGCCTTCCACCTGCATGAAATCGCAGCGGTGCAATCGCTCCTCCCTCCAGGGTGAAATCGTCCTCAAAGGTATCCTCCGGATCAAACTGGTACTTCCAGGTGGCATTAAAGTAGATGGCATTGATCAGGTACATGACCGCATCCCCGGGGATGTAATCGAGCATGTCCTGGATCTTATCGTTGGTCTTCTCCTCGATCCATCCGTTGATAATATCCACTGCTCCCGGATCCGAAAAATCCAGCTCCTCCACCGCGGCATCGAAATACTCCCGGTTGAGGCTAATAAAGTCTTCCAGCACATTGATACCCCAGCCTGTACCAGATGCTGTTGGCGATGCTGAACTGCACCTTCTCATCCAGGGTCACCAGCTGTGACATCAGATCCTGGTAACTCTCATTCACCTCCTGATCGCTCAGATCCTCGAAGTGGAGCACCTGGCGGAAGGCCTCTTTAGTGTCCCCGTTGGCCCCGTTCAGGGTCATCCCCAGGGCATAGGAGGTGCTGAGGGGGGAGATCATCAGGTTCTCCGCATCACTGAGGCTTTGAACCTCCCTGAACAGTTCGAAGGCAAACTGCCGGTCCGCCTGCAGGATCTCGGCGGCCTTCTTGTTCAGCACCACTTTCTTGGGCTCCTTCTGAACCGGGTCCGCTTTCTCACAGGAAGGCAGGAGGAACAGGGCCGTAAGTATCAGGGCCAAAAGGAGGGCCGGGGTCTTATGTGATTTTTTTGTTTTCATGGCAGGGGCCTTGGTAAATATACAAGAACTTCTTTGTCCTGAAGATGCAAAGGGCCCTTTCCGGGTTGCGTAGATGCCCGGAGTGTCTCCTTTTGAAGCCTGCGAGCTGCTGCACCAGGGCACCTCGCCTGCTGATTACAGAAAGAACCGTATCTTTGGGAAATAAATACTAATGCTATTTCCTGATGAGAAAAACACTTCCTGTATTCCTGTTTCTTGCTTTGCTTTCCATGGGAACTATGGCTCAAAACCCGGTGACCTCCACCCAGGCCCTGGAAAAAAACCTGAAAGCCTCGGGGGAATATTACAGATGGTCTGCGGGCTTCAGCGAAGTCGAAGGATCCCCTTATCTCAACGAAGAATTCAGCCCGGGCATGATTCACTGGAACGGCATGTGGAACGAAGGAATCGATCTCAGATACAACATCAACCAGGGTAGTTTCGAAGCCAGACTCGAGAGCGGGCCCATCGTGATTGATCCCCTCAAGAACAACATCGATACCATAAAATACGGGGAAGAGGTATTTGTGAAAAAGTATCTTACAGTGGGTAAAGATTTGGTGGTGGCATACTTGTCCTTGCTGGGAAAGCAGCATGGCTATGAACTGTATAAACAATACAGCATCACAGTAACGGAAGCCGTCACGGACACCGATCTTTACCACACAGCCAAGCCTGCTGAATACAAAATCCAGCCACCCGAATACTATGTCTTCAGGGGCATGGAGCATTGGATTGTAAAAGGAAACAAGTCCCTGGCAGAGATTTTCCAGATCGATGACAAAGTGGTCAGGAGCTACCTGAAGGACAACAAGTACAAACTTTCCCGCGAGGAGGACCTGCTGGATGCCGTGTTGTATTTCTCCAATTTATAATCCTGGCCCAGGCATGGCCAGCAGCATATAAACCAAAGGTCTTACCGACTGCACTCGGTGGTGAAATAGAGGTTGGGGCTGCCCGAAGTCTCTATTTCAACTCCTTCCGGAGGGAAGGGCATTTCCCAGACGCAGACCTCGAACAGGCTGGGGATGCTGTCGAGTATAATATCCGGGATGGATTCCCAAACAAGATTGGTCCCCAGCTTTGTATTCCGGGAGATGTCCAGGCTGGTAAAATGATTTCCCCCAAGGTCAATATCTGTTAATTCCGTATTGTTTGAGAGATCCAGGCTGCTCAGCTGGTTATTTCTGCAGCTAAAATGCCGTAACAAGGGGTTATGGGAAACATCCAGGCCGGTCAGCATGTTGTTTCCACAATACAGAATTTCCAATTCTGCTTTATCTGAAACATCCAGGGAGCTTAGACGGTTGCCGTCGCAACTCAAACGCCATAAGTCATTGTTATTTGAGATGTCCAGACTGCTTAAGAGAAGATAGTTGCAGGCCAGACTCCTTAAATAAATATTGTTTGAAATATCCAGGGAGCTTATTTGCGTATGGTCGCAGGAGAGCGTTATCAGGTTCGAGTTCTGGGAGATGTCCAGACTGGCCAGCGGATTATTTCCGCACAAGAGGTTGACAACTGATACCTTGGATACATCCAGGGTGTTTAATTGATTGCCGGTACAGGAAATGGTCCAAAAGTAGGTGCTGCTTGAAAGGTGCAGACTGGACAACTGGTTATCCCCGCAGTACACCTCAAACAGGTGGTGGTTGTCTGACAGGTCGAGGGAGCTTAAGAGGTTGCTGTGACAAACAAAATAATACAGCTTGGTACAGCCTGAGAGATCCAGGGAAGTTAGCTGATTCCCGGAGCAATAGAAATACGCTAATTCCGTGCAATTTGTAAGATCCAGGGAGCTTAGCTGGTTATTGCTGCAATTGAAATGTTCTAATTCACTATTGGTAGATAGATCCAGCGTGCTTAAGAGGTTGCCGCTGCAATCCAGGGTATCCAAGTGAACAAAGGCCTCAATGCCATTCATATCCGAAATATCACGATTAGAGACATCCAGGGTTTGAATCCGGGCCGCTTCGATGGTACTGATCTCCCCATCTGCATTGCTATCCACTCCCAATTCAATCAGTGCACTCCGGAAGGCATGGTCAGAGAAGACAACAAATTCAATTTCAGGTTCTGGCTCTTTGTCGCACCGGTTGAAGAGAACAAGGCAAAGGCCTGCAAGCATTAATATCCTTAAAGTAGCATTCATTCCGGGAATTGAGTAAGGGTAAGTTACAACAATGAGGAATTGCCAGTCAAGTGATTTAATGAAATTGTGAGGGTGGGCTTAAGGCAAGAAGTTACTTTTAAGGAATTCCCCGTCAAAATTGAAAAACAGTATGAAGCGGTTTTTCTTTCCGGAAGCCCTGCACTTGTCGTGTCCGGTTTTAGCCGGTAAGGAACAATTATTTTTAAACCCTTGAATTATGAACTTAAATAGTATGATGGACTGGTCAATTATCCTGGCCTCCATGGCCGGAGTGCTTGTTTATGCGTGGCAGAGGAATAAAAAAAGGCGAAACAGGACCCTGGCTCCGCTGAAAGAATTTGCAGCTGAATACAGCACTGAAATAGCGGATTACGACTCCTGGGAGAATACCCTTATCGGTATGGGCAGCAACGAAGCGAACACCCTGTTCTTCATCCGAAGAACACCGGGCGGGGAAACTCGTGAGAAAATAAACCTGGCGGAAGTTTCCGGGTGCAGAATCTCTAAATCAGAGAGCCATGTCCGCTATAATAAGGAAGATGTAAGCCTTATTGAAAGAATTAGCCTGAACTTCTCTTTTCATGATCACAGACCGGAGCTCATTCTGGAATTCTATAACAACGATTATGACTGCTTAACCCTGAGGGGCGAATTGCAACTGGCTCAGAAATGGGCCGGGCTGGTCAGCACCCAGCTAAGCGCCCGTTGGGACTGGAGAGTTCCTGTACAGGTAAGGGAATCTCAGAATACACCCATCTCCAGGCCGGTGGCAAACGTCATTGTATATCCGAAAGCAAATAGATTTAAACGATTCCTCGGAAAGAAGCTTACTGCTTAAGGTTGAGGGAGTTTATATTTCTTTCATGGACCTTAAGAATTATTTATTGATTTAATTAGGTTTATAATGTAAACTAGTTTATATTTGAACTCATCTTAATTTATAACATAAAATGAACTAAATGGAAAAATCTGAATTAACACCAGAACAAAGTCTATTGTTAATTACGAAGACAATAGAAGAGGCTAAAGATCGATTCAAGGAATACGGCAGTGTCTTTGTCTTTTGGGGCACCCTGACAGTTATTGTATTTGGGAGCCAGCTTATTCTTTCACTCCTGGAATTATATAAGTTTACCATAGTTCCGGTTTATTTATTTCCGATAGGAGGTATTATTACCCTTCTTTGGGCCTGGAGAGACCATAAAAAGGAAAACAGGCCGAAAACAGTTATCGGGAGCATTTTGCAAAACATTGGTTGGATCATTGGCATGAACCTGCTGATCATGGGATTTCTCTTTTCGGATAAACTTGGAGAAGCCATGGGTCCGGTTTTTATAATTATGCTGGCCCTGATGATTATTGTTAGTGGATTATCTATAAAATTCAGACCTCTTACCATCGGAGGAGCATTACTAAATTTAATAGGACTGGGTTCTTTCTGGCTGGATAGTGACTACCATGGAATTAGTTTGATGGTGGCAGCAGTGGTAGGTATGATTATACCAGGATTATTACTTAATATAGCCCGGAGAAAAGATCATGTTTAAAGATTTAGATCCCATATTACACTCGCAACTGCGCTTATCCATTGTATCGATTTTAATGTCGGTGGATGAAGCCAGTTTTAACTTCATTAAGGATGAAACCCAGGCTACATCGGGAAACCTGAGTATTCAAATTAAAAAACTCCAGGAAGCCGGATATATCCAGGTCAAAAAATCCTTTATAAACAACTATCCGAATACTTCTGTTTCCATGACCAGAAAGGGAGTTGAAGCATTTGAGAATTATGTAAACAATTTGAAAAATTACATTCATCCCAAATAATTTTTTTGCTCATATGGTTTATAATATAAACTACTTTAAAATATACAATCCTGGAAATATTTTCTTTTACCCGGGGAGCAATAATAGTAAGCAAGTTCTTTGCAGATTCGTTTTTATAGCTGAGATTTGCAGAACCTGATTCCATGGCAATCATGAGAGTTGTGAAGCCGAAGCGATCCGCTGTTTGAAAGTAATCGGTGAAGTTACGGATATGGACAGTGTATATCACTCTTAGTAATAATTTTAAAAAACGAATATGAACAAATTAATAGCAATGATCGCCATAATTACCCTTTTCGCCGGGTGTGAGAAAAGAGGAGGTAAACTAGATCTAATCATGACTTATTATACAGAGTCTGACAACCTGAAATCTACCCAGGGATTAAAGTCAGACTATAAAACTTCTACTGTTCAATATACCCAATTTGGTGATTATATAACTAGTATTACTCCAAGCAGGTTTATCGGAAAATTTTTGCATTTAAGACTCTCCAACTGGCATGAAAATCAAGCAGCCGGGGAGGAACTCAACATTGATTTTTTTGACAATAACTTAGATATAGCGAATCCCTTACGTCTGGCAGATTTCAGTAATAATAGTGTTGTAATTTTTGAGCCTGATGAGGTAGAAGTAAGTGAGAATGCTGAATTAATATACTTTATTGCTATTTGTTTATTCTTTTACCAGGAACTCGAATTACCCGAACCATATGAAGATTTTTATGGAAACAGCCTGCAATATTTAAATTTTGATGGTGGTATTGGAGATAATTTCGATGGACCAACCATTGGTGTAGAGAAAATTGGTCGGTTTTTAAAAGCAAGTCATGAAGATTTTCTTGCTCCAATTTTCAATCCGGTCTGGACAGGTTTCGAGGGGAATTATCCTGTTAGCAGTCACTCATATGTCTTTGGCAATACCGATACCACTTTCATTTTTAAAACTGATGTACCAGATCAAAGAACAAACGACGATCCGATGGGGCAGGCTGGATATATAGTAAGAAGTAACAATTATACACCAGTTTCAGTTTCTGCCATTGCCGAAGGTGAAACAAAAACCATACATGGCACCATGAGCTTTAACACAAGCGATTTGATACAAATCTATGCAGGTCAGGATAATATTCCATATACCTCTGATGATATTTTTGTTTACGCACCAAATTTTTGGGAAAGGATCTCCGTAAGATTGGAATATTACTAATCCCCAGCCTTTGCTTTTTTCTTTTCTTTCAGCAGGGTCTGTTTCTCCACGACGGGTTTACCCGGTGGCCGGTGATAATACTTTTCGCTTCCGGGTTTAACATAGGGCTTCCCGTTGTGCTGGATGGTATAGTTCCTGGGTTTCAACACGGCCTTTTCCCGGGGTATCCCGGAGACGATGGCAGTGCTCATTCTGGCAATGAAACCGCCAATTTTCCTGAGGTAGCCTGTTTGTGTTTTCATGGTATTTGTACTTTATCTGTAATTATGACGGTAAAAGCCCAAAGGGTAACCGCGCAGGTCCCCTTTTTATTCCAGGCAGGGAGCAGTCTATAATTTCAGGACGATCAGGGTACTGTCCGGCAGGGCCCGGTAGATGGCCCGCAGGTCATCCACAGGCAGCTCAATGGTGATGGCAGGCTGGTATTCCTGCCCGGAGAACAGGAGGAAGTTTTTAACAGCACTTGTTGCCTTTCTGGTGCGCAGATGGCTGTAAAAACCGAATTTCTTCCAGCGCTCGCGAAAGCTCTCCACCCGGTCCTGCTCGAAGATGATCTGGATGCCATATTCAGCCGAAAAAGCCACAAAAGCCGGCTTTTGCACCAGGGTGTCCGGTTGCCAGGCATTCTCTGCGGCTTCCTCTTCGTCCCTGGGCGCATGGCGCACCACCACCGGCTCTTTTACAATGGTGGCATACTGGGAAAGAACCGTCAGGGGGAGGGAAAAGAGTTTGATCTCCTGCATCAGGGGAAGCTTCTCCAGGAATTTATCCCTGCTGAACTCACGGATCCTGGTCTCATGTATGGGCACTCCCTTAATATTCAGAAGAACGGTGCTGTCTGACAGGTTCACCACCAGCTGGATGGAGTCAGATTCTGCCAGTTTCAAAAGCGCTTCTTTGTAAGCCCGCTCCCGGAGCAGGCTGTCCAGGTCAGGATGATGGTACCTGCTGTCAAACTGTTCCATGAACACAGAATCAGCCTGGACCAGTTCCTGAAACTCCCTGGATTTATGGACCGGGGACAGGGCGATCGTGGTGAAGAAGGCCAGTAGAACGGCCAGGGCAAAGATCGTCCAGACCGTCTTCCACTTTATTTTCGAACCCGTTTTTACAGGCGTGTCTTTAAGCTGCATTCCGAATTTTTAATAAATATAAACTTTCGAGCCGAGCTGAAGCGACCTGTATACCAGTTCCAGGTTTTCATCATTCAGCCGGACGCAGCCATGGGTGACGGGCAGTCCGAGGAAACGCTGGTAGAGCGTGCCGTGGATCAGGTATCCGTCCCCGATGCTCAGGGCATAGTCGCCCAGCACACTGTACTCAAAGCGTGTATGGTGGTTTGCAGAAGGAACGGGCAGGCCCTCTTCTATAAAAGCCCAGTCGGGCTTTTTCCAGACCGGGGAGGCTGTCTTATACAGAATCCTGAATTCCCCTTTCGGGGTTTTGAACATCCACTGCTGCTCCTCGCCGTTTTTAAGCAGGATGTAGCTTCCGGTGGAGCACTTATCCCTTTTGATGATTTCCGTTCCCCGGTACAGCACAAATTCATTGGAAGCGCTGTTAATGACCAGGTAATAGGATCCGGGCCTTCTGGCATTCAGCTTTCTGTCCAGGAGGATATTTTCCTGGCTGATTTTGCGCCGGAGCGAAGCCAGTTCCTGCTCTTCCACTTGCACCGGGGCAGGTGATGAAACCGGAACCATCCAGACCACCGCTCTGAGCAGCAGGGGGAGGATCCCAACCAGGGCCATTCCCGCCAGCAGAACAGCATGTTTCCTCAGGAGCTCAGGCACCCTGTGGATCCACTGGCTGATCTTTTCACCGGCCTTCGGGATAAATTTTTTCAATCTGAGGACTGATTTCCTGATAATTCCCACGGGGAAATCTGCTCGAATAGGACTCATTATAAATCGAATATTAGACTGTTTAAGGATTTTGTTGATCCCACAATAGTGACCCTGGTAAGCACCGGGCATAAGGCAAATAATTCATCCATATCCCTGTCCTGCAAGGCAATACAGCCGTCGGTCCAGTCAATTCCCTTCCCTCCGCTTCCATGGATCTCAATGAGGTTCCCGATCCGGGCATCCGGATTCAGGGTCCCGTTCTGTTTATTTAGCGAGAACCTTTTTTTATCTTCCGCATTGGGGTAATCCAGCAGGAAGGCTTTGTAATACCTGGTTTGCCCGTTCTGCTTCTTATCCAGGATCCGGTACAGGCCTTCCGGGGTGGATTTGTCGCCCTGCTCCATTTTATCGCCCACCCAGTTGGCTCCCAGTTCAACAGGATACTCCTTCAGGATCCTGCCATTTTTATAGACGATAAGCTCCCTGGCCATTTTATCGACCACCAGGACAAAGGTTTGATTTTTTCTTGAGAAAGTGATGCTTTGTTCAAGCACGGCCTCCCATTTGGGGTACTCCTCGAAATATTGTTCCAGCCTGTCCCGGTAAAATGATGAAAGCTCGTTGGTGATTGCTTCCACGGAATCAAGCCTGGACATACACAGGGTGAACTGTTTGTTTTTATAGGCAAGCTGGCTTTCTGAATAGAGCAATCTGCCCCTGGCAAAACGGTCCCGGTGCTCCTTATCCATGGGGAAGCGGCTGAAATTCTCATGGAAATTCCGGATCTTTTCCTCTGATTTTTCAAGCCTGATCCCAAGCGCATCTTCCGTTTCTGAGATCGTTCTGCGGGCAATGCTTATGGCTTCTTCGCTGCTATTTACTGACTTTCGGGCTAATTCGGTCACTTTATTGTAGTTCCTGAAGAGGATGAAGCGGTCATTCTGGGTATTCCACTCCACCATGGCAGAATCGTAATACGTGCCGGCCTGCAGGAAGGTCCTGGTGGCATAGCGCGGAGATCGCTCCAGTTGAGCCTCTGCCAGCATTTTCCCAGCCTCCGTCACCTCGGTTTCCGGTGCTTTGTTACTTAAAATTCTGATCAGGCTGCCTGTGAGCAGCATCGTAAGGAGGGATGCCGGGAGCCAAATTCTGGATCTCATAAACCTTAAGGATGATTATATACAAAACCCCGGCTCCGAGGACTCGGAACCGGGGCAAGTCTAACGGATCTCTCTTCCCGTCTATGATCTTCTACTCTGTACGTTAGCCTTATACTTAGCGATAACTTCAGACAATTCTGAATTGATCGCTGTGGCTTTCTCTTTTGCAGCTTTGGCTTTATCAAGGGTGATCATATAATCACCGGCCTCGAATAAAGTGCTGGCTTCGTTGATGGAAGTTTCCACTGCATCAACCTCACCTTTTATTGCAATAAGAGCGGAGGTACCCTCTTTGCCCCTGGGGGCTTCAAGGATCAGTTGCCTGTTGGATTCAATCAGCGTTTTTACCTCGGCAATCATGGTCTGAATTTCCATTTTCAGTTCCTCTTTGCGAGTTTCTGCCTGCTGTTGAACTTCACCGGCAAATTGTGTTACACTGGCCAGATCTTCTTTAGCTGTCGCGTAGGTCTTGATAAATTTTGAACCTTCCGATTCGATACTTACCAAAACGCTGTTCATGGAATCCTGCAGACTTACAAACTCCTCAGGAACATAAACTTCGGCTCCGGCAGACCTTGCTTGCTCGATGGCAGCGTTGGCAGCATCAATCTCAGCCTGGGGCACTTTTGAACAGCTAGTTAAAATCAGGGCTGTCATTCCTAAAAATGCAATACTTGCAACAATTCTGTTTTTCATTTCAATAACAATAAGTGTATTATTTTATTAATTCCCTATTAGGACGGTACTTGCTGTTCAGGTAACAAAATAACTGAAACTTTTTTTTCCGGGGCGATACACCTACCTTTAATTCCCAAAGCACGCGGAGCCATGGCAAAAGGTCTGGAACACCTGAAAGATGAAGAACTCATCTATAAAATCCGGAACGAGGATTCTTCGAAATATTTTGAGCTTCTCTATGCGCGTTATTATTCAAAAGTGCTGGACAACTGCTACAGCTTTGTAAAGAACAGGCAGGAAGCGGAAGAACTGGCGGAAGACATATTTTCCAAGGTGTTTGAGAAGCTTTCCTCCTTCAAGCAGCTTTCTTCCTTCTCCTCCTGGTTATTTTCAGTCACCTACAATCATTGCATTGACTATTTGCGTGAAAAAAAGAAAATGCACTACCCCAGCTGGGACCGGGAAAATGAGATCCCGGAAATCATTGATGAAAGCGATGAGTTGATTGAAGGGGTGAACTATGAAAAGCTGCTCACGATCCTGGAAGACATACACCCCGAGGAGAAGGCCTTATTGTTCATGAAATACAGGGAAGAGTTATCCATGAAGCAGATCGGGGATTCCTTAAGGATCAGCGAAGATGCCGCCAAGATGCGGCTGAAAAGAGCCCGGGCCAGGGTATTGTATTTATATACGCAGAAATATATGCATGACTAAAAGTGTTACTTATGCCGGGTTCTGCGTCAAAAAGTTATAAGCCAAAAAGATGAAGGATTTCTTAAAAAAAGTAATCGAAGGGAGTGGAGTAGCTCCATCGGCGGTTTGCCTGCAATCATTTACAGAGAATTTCACAGATGCCCTCAACGTGGAATGGTTCAGGAAAGATGGATACTACGAGGCGGTTTTTTACAGAGACAATCTGGAACATATTGCCCTGTTCAGCCTGAACGGAACCTTAATGGAATACCGGAAAAACCTGCCCCCGGAATACCTTCCCGAGGCCATAAAACACCTGGCCCTCTCCAAAGGCGAGATTATGAATGCCGTTTTGAAAAACCTGGGAAACATGTTAGAGTATGAGCTGATCTTCAGGGACGAGTCACTGAAACGGCATTTACTCGTGCTGAGTGATGCGGGCGAACTGAAAGAGGAAAAAGGCTCTGAGTGCTGAGAACCTTTTTTCAGAATTCTGCGGGGTTGGTTCCGCAAACCAGGGCATCTTCTGTTAATAAGCTATCCCCGGGATGCTATGTCCTGGTCTTCTCAATCATGTGATTAATTACCTGACTGTGTACATGCTGGGGACTGAACATGACGATCTCCGCATCAGCATTGACCTTCACATTATGCCCGGCCGGCCAGTAAAACAAATCATTGGCGTTTACCGTCTCCTGAATGCCATCCGCATCGGTGGTGGTAAGTTGACCGCTCAGCACATAGCCCCAGTGCGGACTCTGGCATAGGTTTCCTTCAAGTCCCATAAACAGTGGGGTGGTATCTACTCCTGCTGAAAGGCTGAAATACTCCCCGCTTATTTTACCCATTCCGGGGGCCTCCCCAAAATCTGTTCTCTGACGGATAACAGCTCCGGGAATATTCAATTTTACTTCGATGTTTTCTTTTGCAATTTTCATGTTTAATCCTCCTTTTAATTATTTAGACATCACCGTCTCTTTCAATGACCAGAGAATGGCCAGCACATCTTTTTTGGACTCCTCATCGATCTGATGTTTTTCCAGCACACCCATGATATCGTCCATGACATGCATGTATTCTGCAGCGCTGATATTCATCCCCTGGTGGGTGGTGAGCATATCCCGGCCTTTGTATTCCACCGGACCACCGCTTCCGGCGCTGAAAAAATCGATGGTATGTTGCCTGATTTTTGCAAATCGTTCCGGCTGGTCCTGGTAGGGTATAAAACGTGCATTGATGGCCGGATTATTCATGTGCGCTTCAATAACATCGTCCACAATGGCGGTAATTCCAGCTGTTCCCCCCAATCGTTCAAAAAGTGTACTGGTTTCCGGTGGGGCCGACTGTGCACTGATCATGCCCGTGATGCATAATAGTGCGAATAGGAATGTGAATTGCTTTTTCATAAGAATTGACTTTTAAATGTTAGATGTCAAATCTATGGCAAGCAAATATCAATCAATAGCACATTTGGTTCTTCTGCAGGCAATTTTAGATCAATGCGGAAGGCATAATTCCATATTTTTTGCGGAAGCACTTTGCATAATAGGAAGGGCTGTTAAATCCTGAATCGAAGGCTACTTCAGATATATTTCCTTTTTGCTTTTGCAGCAGGTGCAGTGATTTCCGAAGCCGGTAATGGAGTAAAAAAACATGTGGTGATTTCCCGGTTAAGCGAATCATCTCCCGGTAGAGTTTTGATTTGCTGATTCCCATGTTTTTCTCGAAATCTTCCACTTTCACTTCGGGTTTTGCCACTCTTTTTCAATCAATTCCATGAACTTATTCATGAATGTTTCTTCCTCCGGTGTCAACACGTGTATTTGGTTTTGGTTTAAATCTTCCCCCAGATTCTCGCTTTCGAACAGATGCTGCACTTCCGTTGAAACAACTATCTCACGCATGGAAATATAACCCATCCGTCGGCCAGTTTAATGGTGTCTTCAAAAATTGATTTTTTTTCCGTGACCGGAATACCGGCATGCAATCCGATAGATAATTCCGTAAAATTAATTTGATACTGGGTCCTGAAAGTATTAAAGATTTCCTGGATCTTCAGCGCACATAAAACGGCTTTGGTAACTGACCGGAATGAAATTAACAAAGCATCTTCGTTTTGCTGAACCATATTGCCTTCAAGGATTTCAGAGTGACACTTATTTCTTTGTAAACCTGCTTCAACTTTGAAATACTGGAAAAAGGATCCCCCTCCCGGAAAGAATGATGCTCAATAGTCAGCACCATTATTGTTCTGAAAGCCGGATCATTAATAATGTTTAAATGGGTGTTTTGTGCTTTTTCCGGATCTTCAATTCTGCCTAAAAACGATTCAACAATCGTAGCATCCACTTCAATGATTTGATGAGGCACTTCGCCATGTGCATGTTCATGCATCTCAATAATTGCATTTTTATCGGGAGCTTCCACCAAACAAAAGGCTGTTTTACGGGTATCGTCGAACCAATAAGTCAGGCCACGGCAACCATATTTATGCTGGATTTTTAAGTCTTCCTGGTGAAGTTGTGCAACAATTTCGGCAGTAACGGTTTCAGAAACATCGTGACGATCCATGAATATTGGCATACCCTTAATATTTATTTAAGAGACAAACGGACCTTTATTCATCTCAATCATGATTATAAACAACTCCCGAACCGGATTGTTGTATTTGCTCCTGGCTACTCTTCCCTGATTTCAGCGAAAGACCGTGCATACCGATTTCCAGGTACCATCCGGCTGGCGCTGATAAACATCTGCCCAGGTGCCTTTTTCCTCCGTCGTCTCCCCACTTTCCAATCCGGTAAATGATCCCGAAAAGGTCCCTAATGGCTACCGCCAGATCCCCGGAAATACGGATATCTTCTACCGTGTTTTCATATTTTGAGGCGATCAGTTGCCTGTCATATCTCTCAAAGGTCCGGCGTATCCTTCTTTTACCCACTACGGCGGTACCATAGCCGACTCTGACCGCGTCCTTCGCATACTGCTCTGCATTGGCGCCATATTTCCGGCCAAAGCATTTTCATCCCACTGTCTATTCATCTCTATGATGGCTGCTTTATCTGCTTCTATGTCAGTATTCACCTGGCTGTATGTAAGCGCAGCCAGGAGTATCAGGATCGATCCAAGAAGTAACTTTTTCATCATCGGGAGTTTTATGGAGTTGACTAATATGACTACGTATTCCTTCAGTGCTTTGTTACTATGTAAGGCATGTATTACCAGTCTGTTAATTTGCTGTTTAGTCTGAGTTCCATCCGGAGCTGCTGTCCCAGTTTACTTTGAGGTGAGTGGGGAAGGTGGGGCTGTGGTGGATGCGGTGCCGCTGTGCCTTGTAGGCAGAATCCGGGGCCGTCATGATCGAAGGCACGAAGGTCTGCGGGTTCAGGTCGTAGAGGGGGAACCAGCTGCTCTGGACCTGCACCATGATGCGGTGGCCGGGCAGGAAGCAGTGGTTCACCTGGGGCAGGGGGATCTGGTATTCCAGGGCTGTGTCCGGCTGGATGGGCACCGGGTGCTCGTAGTCCTCCCGGTAGCGTCCGCGGAAGATATCCCCGCTGACCATCAGCTGGTAGCCCGACATCTCAAAATCTTCCTCCACCCCGGCATAGACATCGATCAGCTTCACCACCCAGTCCGCATCGCTTCCCGTGGTCTCCGCAAAGAGCTGGGCCAGCACCGGTCCGCGCACGGTCAGGGCTTCCGTCAGCGGCTCGCTCACCCAGGTGAGCACATCGGGCCGTCCGTCCACGAAGCGCTGGTCCTCCACCAGCCAGTGCTGCCAGGCCTGTGATGGCGGGAGGATTGCTGTAATCGAAGTTCCAGATGGGTCTGGGTTTGAAGGGGACCGGGTGGCCGGGATCGGAGAGGTACTCGGTGAAGGCATCCTCCTCTTCCGGAGGAGTGAAAGCTCAGTTTCCCGCCGGGCTGCAGGTAGAAATGCATCTCCTCAGCCGGCAGGGGGCCAGCTCTCAAAGTGAGCCAGCGGTTCGTTCCGGTTTCAAACACCGTGACCGGGGCGGGCAGCTCTGTCTCGCCTTCATGGAGGAAATGGCGCAGGAAGGGTGCCAGCACCTCTTCCCGGAACCGTTCCGAGGTATTCTCGCCGAACTCCAGCTCCCCCAGGCTGCTGCCGTCCTCGAAATGCTGCCCGTGGTACCAGGGCCCGGCCGCAAAAAAGTTCAGATCGTTGTTGGTGTCGAGCCGCTCCAGGGCGGCATAGGCTGCAGGGGACCCGTAGATATCCTCCTGGTCCCAGAACCCGTGGACATGCAGGGCCGGTACCAGCCGCGGAGGCGATTCGAACCACTGGTCGGCCGCCACCTCCTTCCAGTAGGGCCCGTATTCAGGGAATTTCATCAGCCAGTTCCACATCTCGTGCCGCTCATCCAGGTGGGCCCCCAGGCTCGTTCCCAGGGCTCCCTGGGGAAGCAGCCAGCTATAGAGCTCGTTCTGATCGTAGGGAAATTTACGTGGGACGATCGGTTCGGGTTTCCATGCCATAGATGAAATCGAAGGCATAGGCTCCCCGGAAGGCCCCCCAGTGGAACCAGTCGTCCGCCTTCCAGGCATCCACCACCGGGTTGAAGGGGACGGCTGCCGCCAGGGCCGGGTGCGGATCGCGCATGGCCGCCAGGGTGAGCCAGCCGGGGTAGGAGGTGCCCCAGATCCCCACCCTGCCATTGGTGGAGAGCTTCTTCACCAGCCAGTCGATGCTGTCCCAGGCATCGGTGGTCTCGTCGGTATCGGTCTGGTTGAAGGGTCCCCTGGGAGCCCGGTACATGAAATAGTCGCCCTCCGACTTAAACCGGCCCCGGATGTCCTGGAACACATAGATGTAATCCGGACCCATGTAGTGGGTAGCCGAGCACCGCCTCGAGGCTGGAGGCAGAAAGATTCCGGCGGTATGGTCTGCATTGTAGGGGGTCCGCAGCAAGCAGTACAGGCAATGGTGCAGCCGGGTCCTTTGGTGAAAGGATCAGGGTATAGAGCCTGACCCCGTCGCGCATGGGAATCATCTCTTCCCGGACCGTAAAGGCGGTTAGGGCAGGGGCTTCCCGGACCGGCTCCTGGGCGAGGATCCCCGGTAACTGGAGCTGGACCAACAGGAAGACCAAAAGATAAAAAGAGTAAGAACTGGATAGATAGCTTCTCATGGTACGGAGTTATTTATGCAATACATCTACTTCTTAAGCAAGGAGTACCCAAGTTATAACATTGAACAGATGATTGAAAGGCCTGCGCCGATTTAGTAGGAAACTGGAAGAGTTTAGCTGTTCATTCAGCTACCGGGTGATAATTACCTTTCTTGGCTGCGGCTCTAACGGGCCAGTGCTTTTGGTGTTTTCTATCACATCAACAGATATGCTGTATCCATCCGCAGATATTTCGAAAGTTTGCTTTCCGGCAATGACATCGATGGTGGTAACCATGACCAATCCTACGGCTCTTAACATGATGTAAAAATTCCCGGGATCTAAATCGAATTCCTTATAATCGGTAGTAAATGGAATGATCCCGCCATCGATATACCAATCTGCCTGGGTTCTGTCATAATTGAACTTTTGATCCGAAGTCAAATCAAAGTAATTGACAGATTGGGAAAGAGCCACGAACATGATTTCCCCTCCGGGGTTTAAGCCGGTCCCCGTTTTCAGTCGAATCATGTGTTGCAGGACGAAATTGGCAGTAAGCATCATGTCTTTGCTCATGACAATTCTGTCGTTGATTACAGAGGATGCATCTGAGCCGCTCCATGAGTCGAATCTGTATCCGGAACTTGGGACAGGGCTTAAAGAGACTTCGGTGCCTTCTTCGTACTCCCCGTCAGACGGGAGATTCAGTTACGGTTCCGCTGTTTGCGGGCTGAACCGTAATATCCAAAGAATATTCTTTGGTACACTTTGCTGCAAGTAACAGCAGGCATAGCCCTAACATTGAAGCCATGCCGGCTTGGGTAAATGTTCCTTTTTTCATTGTTGGATCTAAGATGTATGATAATGGCTAGAATGGTTCAATTCTGCCAGGCCAGCAGAACAGATCAGAGGGTCGAAACATGCGAAACATGCTATTTTACCTGAAGGATTGGCATAAATTATTAAAACGTGACTGTTAGTCCCACCCCATGATCAGCAATACCAAACTTAAGGGAGGCGGGATTTCGAGATGAACTTGAGCTTAGGGATGAATTGTACGTGTTAACCCCCTTTTCAATGCGTCTGATACCAACTGTATCAAGAATCATGGCGCCAACTAATCCCGCAGCACCAACCCCTATCATTGCCCCTGGACTTTCTACGGGTTGAGCAATTCCTGATCCAAACATGGCCCCTGAAAAAAATGCTATGCCATAGGACCAACCTATCATTGATCTGCCGCTTTTAACGTCCTGGAAAGCTATAAGATTGGGCTTTACAATTTCCTTTATGGTTTTTGTTCTAAGCCGCACATCTTGCTGATAGTAGTGATTTCTTTTAACGATTGTAATGGGTTCTAATATCCTGAGCATTGGACGGAAGGATTAGCAAAGACAGACCAAATAACAATAACAGTTTTTTCATAATTGTTGGGATTTAAATTTGATGAGTTTTGTTCACTATCAACAAGACGTATAAGTCAAGTATTTTGTTGAAAATAAACGATTTGATGTGTCCCTGCAGCCAATTCAGCTGCGTAGCGAGTGCTTTTCCATGCTTGCTTTTATCTCAGTAAGTCACAACAATGAACGGACGATTAAAAGTGGTTGACTGGCCGTTCCTATTGTCGTAACTTACCTTCCATGGAACCAGATATTTACAGACAACTTCAGCGCCATCTGGATCAAAGCCCGGTCCCCTTTCCGGAAACCGAATCAGGCGTTGAAATTAGCCTCCTCAAAAAGTTGTTTGACGAGACTGAAGCAAACATCGCTTTGAAGCTAAGTGCCGTTCCTGAGACTATTGACAGGATTTTTGGCCGCTTCGAAGAAGGAGAAATCTCAAAGGAGACGCTGCAGGAAAAACTGGAGGGCCTTTATAGAGAAAGGCGCCATCATGGCCGTATCCATGGAGAAGAAAGGCCGCGTGTACAGTAAAGCTCCCCCTGGCCGTTGGTATGTTTGAATTCCAGGTGGATCGCATCACCAGGGAACTGGCAGAAGACTTTTTTAAATACGAGGAGGAAGGTTTTGCAGAGGCATTTCTCGATGTCAAAACCAAGCAAATGCGCACCATCCCGGTACATGTGGACATCAAACCGGAATTCCTTATCGGGAGTTATGATAATGCGCGCGCCATCATTGAGAATTCTCCGGGACCCTTTCGCGGTCATGAATTGTATATGCCGGCAGGCCAGGGAGAAGATGGGAGAAAAATGCAAGCAGACCGATATCCTGGAAACCTGTTTCACCCTGGGGGATTCAGCGACATACATGATGGAGCATGGGAGTGGCCCGTGAGATCAGCAGGGATGAAATAAATGAACTTATTACCCGGGCCGAACGTGAAGGGATGGTCCTGCAACCTGCCAATGCCAAGTCGCCCGAGTTTATTTGCTGTTGCTGTGGGTGTTGTTGCGGAGTCCTCACTGCGGCAAAGAAATACCCGCAACCCGGCTGAATTTGTGCATTCGAACTTCTATGTCGAAATTGATCCGGAGAAGTGCACGGCCTGTGGGGAATGTATGGAGGTATGCCAGATGGAGGCCCTTGTTTCTGTAAACAATCACACCGAAGTCTTGCGAAGCCATTGCATTGGCTGTGGGAACTGCCTGAACGTCTGTACCAGCGAAGCCATCACCCTGATGAAAAAAGAGAAGGAAACCGTTCCTCCAAAGAACAGGGATGACCTGTACAATAAAATGACCATGGAACGCTACGGAGTATTTGGGGCCCTGAAGATTATGGGGAAGACTGCCCTGGGGAAAAAGATCTGAATCTGCCCTCTGGCATCCGGTTAAGTGGACCAGGAATACCAGCCAAGCCGTCAGAATTAGCACTCTTTTTATCATGGTCAGCTATCGCTTCGATTTAAGGCTTGCCCGGAGAAGCAGGGCCCGAAAAGAGGGGGGCGATGGTCTTCCGCATCAGGATCTCGTCATGGCCTTCCACCAGGTAGTCTTTCAGCTCCCCGATCTTCTCATAACCCAATTTTGACATAAAGCTTTGAGCTTCCAGGTTAAAGGACGAAACACATAAAAACAAATTCTTATAGGTCGAAAAGATCTCATTTTCGATATGATGCATCATCTGCTCATCCACCTGTTTATCCCGCCAGCCGGGTTTGATGGCAATGCTCTTGAGGTAAGCAGGGAAAGCGCCTTTGGTATGTATGACCATGGTCCCCACGATCTCCTCCTTCACAGAGGCTGCAAATACCTCATGGAGGGGGTTGTTGAGTATATTCACAATTTGATCCATGTAAATACCCAGGGTAGTCCAGGGCTCAGAAGCGGCCATAATTTCCGCACACGCGGTTTTTTCTTCTTCCGTGCTGATCCTGCGGATATTTAACTTCCTGTTTTTCATATTGCAAAAGTACGCAATTGTACCATCGTATTTTCAGGAATTTACGATTAGTATTAACAGTTAGGGTCATTTATTTTGCAGGCCTGCTCAGAGTTCTGATACTTCCATCCGGAGCAGTTCCCCGGCTGCCAGTTTCAGGGCTAATCCCCCGGCCAGCTCTTCCCCGCTGTATACCCCGCTGTACACACGGCTGCGGCTGGAATTACCCACAGAAACCTGGTAGTTTTTATCCGGACTCACGGTATACCATTCGGGAAACTGGTTGATCCGGGGCCAGTCCAGGGGCATATGCATATACTGCTCCGATCGCGGCAGATCAAAGACCAGGCAGCCTTCCCATTCCCCTTCTGCCCGAAGGGCGATATAAAGCGTCTGATTCTCCGGGTCCTGAGCTTCCCGGACCGCTCCCAAAAGAAGATCCTCCCTCCAGGGCTGCAAGGTGGTCCCCTGGCTCTTCCAGAGGCAATACATGATGGTAGTGCGGGCAAAGTTCCCGTCCCCGTGCCAGCCCTCGATGATCCCCTGGTTCTGCCACTGCAGGGCATTGCTCCGGTAGCTGGAATCCTGCAGGGACCACATGATCCCGGTCTCGCTGTCCAGCCAGTCCTCCACTCCCTTCATTTCCTCATCCCCCGGGGTGGCTTCCCGATTGTAGAGGTTCAGGCAGCCTTCAATGGCATCGGCAAAGCCATCGGCCGAGCCGCTCTCCCAGTCGTAATTCCTGTACTTGTCCAGGTGGCTGAAGGCCAGGAGCAGGGCCTCCCGGTAGCGCTCTTCCCCGTCGAGCAGGTAGACCGTGTAATAGCCATTGTAATTGTAGCCCCAGTTATCGCGTACCCGGTCCTCCAGGATCTCGCCCGTCTGCGGATTCACCGACACGTAGAACAAGCCGTCTTCGTTCCGGCCCACCTCCAGGATCCGGTCCAGCATTTCGTGGATGGCCTCCCGGTATTCCTCCTTTTTCTCCGGAAGGGCGAAATGCACGCTGGCATAGAGCTCGCACAGTCCCGATACGATCTCGCATCCGTGATCGTTCAGGCGGAGGGCCTCAAAATCGCGGGTGGGATGGTGTTCCCCCAGCAGGTAATAGTCCCCCAGCCGTATGGCCCAGTCCAGGTACTTCTGCTCCCCGGTCATCCAGTAGAGCCTGGAGAGGACCTGCAATTGTTCCCCGTTGACCTCCACATTCAGAGAGGGGAGGGCCCCGAATTCGGTCTCCACGGGAGCCTGGGCCCATACCTCGTCCGTGATGGCAATCATCCGGTCCGCCCAGGGAGAGGGCCCCAGGTACTCGGTCAGAGGCATCAGTCCGTCCTTCACATATTCCGAAGCGCCGAAAATGATCCGGCCCATATCCGCCTCCTCCCTCACAAAGCCCTGCCCGGAAAAGGAATAAGCATCCGGCAACTGCCCGATCCGTGAGGTCAGGGCCGTTTCCGTTTCCAGCATCCGGTGCATGGTCCCGTGGAAAAGGGCAGAATCGGTCAGGGCCGAAACCAGCACCATAAAGGGGTAGTTGTCGGCCGCAGAGTTTTCCGGGGTCCAGCGGTCGATGCCGGCATCCAGGTTCTCGGGGATCAGCCCGGTGACCGGATCCGCATATTCCAGCCAGGCCTCCAGGTAGGACTGGCAACGCCTCAATCCCTCGTTGGCCACCTTCCCGTTTTCCAGGGCTTTCTCATAGAGGACAGACAGGATGTACCCTATGCAGGAGCTTTGACCATACAGGCAACCTGGTATGCGTTTAATAATGAACAGTTTAACGGCTTTCAATTGACATTAGGGATTGTGGGACCGGCGTCCTTTGCAGAACCTGTTCAAAACTTGATTCATAATGTCACCGGTTCGGAGGACCCTAAAGGATGGGGGCATCAACTGCACAATGAACCGGTCTTCAACTTGAGCTATATGAGGAAGAAAAAACTGCGCGAGTTTGAAAGTTCGAGGGGATATTCATACGATATTTCGGCCTCCGGCAGCCTGGTTCTGGGAAACATGTTTACCCATGCAGGTGCATCTGTTGAAGTACGCTTTGGCGAAAATATCCCCGGTGGCTTCGTGCATATGCTCGATCCCATTGGATACAGAATGCAATATATTGCTACTTTAGCGCCTGCAAACCCGCAAAAGACCTCGATCTACGGATCATTTGTGTTAGGTGCAGTAGCCGTGGTTCACGATATATTTCTGGATGGTAATACCTTGCAGGATAGTCATAGCGTAGATAAGGAGCCTCTTGTGGGTCAGATTCTGCTCGGGTTTCATTATGAGCGCCCGGACTGGTCTGTGCATTTCAGCATGTTATTCGCCACCGATAATGTGGATACAGGTCGGGCGAGTGACTCGGAAGGAAATGAAATGTTTGGCAACTTAACCGTGGCGTGGCAAATCTGAATCTGAACCTCTGGTGCGCGCGGCGCACCCTGCTTTTTATAATATTCGTGTTGTAGGGTGCGCCATGCGCACCAACGCCTGTTTAACGATAATACAGTGTGTATTGCCGAGTTCAGAAGATTCTCCGTAGATTCAAACAACAAGCGAGGGCTTGTCATTTCTGTGATAAAAGCCGGCTAAAGGCTTACCCTCTCTTCAGAGAGGCTCACGGGTTTGCATCGCCCTGATTTTCGTCATGTACGCGTGTTTCATAGCCGCTTCAAACTCGATATTTGAATCATAGTCAAATCCGAATACGGGTTTCCAGAAACGCTGGTTTTCCATGCAAAGGTAGTAAAAGACCTGCTCTTTCCAGGTTTCAGGAAAGCAGCCATATACATGCTGAAATAGTTGCCAGTTTGATCTCGTCAGGGTAGGACTGTTTTCCATCGGCATCCACCATCGGCATCTTTAAGATCTGACTGGGAATCGCGCGTTTACGAATATCACGCATCACAGATTTAATATAGGTGAGCGTTCCCATCGATACCAGGGCGACCTGTTGCGCAGAAAAGCGCCCGGTCAGTTGTTCGACCACCTGCCGGTAGTCGGCTTCCCATCCCTGGTAGTGAATAATCGGATGAAAATGAAAGCCGACCACATAACCCGCATCGGCGACTTTTTGTGCAGCGTCGAGGCGTTTTTCGAGCGATGCCGTGCCATGTTCTTCGTGTTGAATCAACACCGGTGTATTGAGCGACCAGGTACAGAGTATATTTTTTGGTGCATTGGAGCGTAACAGGTGGCTCACATTGGCCGATTTTGTCTTCAGCTCCAGAATCACATTTGGATGATTGCGCGCAAAATCAATCACCGCATCGAGTACCCCGTGACTGTTCCCCCACATCAGCGAATCAGAAGATTGTCCGGTACCGATGTGGTAGGTTTTATGCGGGTCAAGTTCCAGCTTTTTGAGTTTATCGGCAAAGCCGGGATCAAAACTGATCTGCTTGCCGTCAAAGAAAGACTGGATGCTGCAATAACTGCAGCCGTAACCGCAGTTATCGACCGCATCCAGTGTTTGCAGGTTACAGCATAAAGTACGCGGTGACGCGACCGGACAGCGTCCAAGTCCGAGTTTTTCTTTTTCGATAGCGATGGGAATCGATGCCGCACTGATTTTTGTCGTGCTGGAGTCTACCGGGTATTCATTCTGGCGTTTTTTAAAGCTTTCCCAGGTTGTGCGCAGTTGTTGCATGGCCTGCTGCTTGCGTTGTTTGCCGCTCGAATTGAAGTGGTTTATATCCGGCCAGACATCCTGAATCGACTCTTTGCCCCACATTTGCAGATCGAGCGCAATTTCACAGGCCTGCCTGCAATCCTGTACCGAGAGACGCATTAGCGAAGCCTGTTCGGTAAGGAATAGTTTTGCTTCCGGTTTGAGTAACGGGAAGTAATCCTGTTCAGTAAGAGGGCTTTGAGAGGTGGTCATAGCATGTGCTTGAAAAAAGAGCGATTGACTCGAAATGCTGTATGCTAACAGTTATCAATAAATCCGGCATCGAAAGGCTGGAAGTTATTTAAGCGTCCCATATGATCAAGCATGCTGAATAAAAAGCCGCTTGCCTGAATTCTGCCCAGCCCGCCCTGATAGCAACCCTGTTCAGAAAATATTTCTCACGCTGTCAATTCTACATCCGGGTGCATACAACAGGCTCGGTACCGGGTCCCCGCAATGATTTCCGGTATTTGAATCGGTACTGTGATCCCCGGTTATACCGATCACCAGAGATTCGCAGTCCAGGTTTCCCAGAGCGCTGTCTATTTTTTGCAGAAAATCCCGTTTACCGACAGGATTTTTATCGTGTGAAAGGATATCGGTCGCCTTGATATGCAGATAAACCATATCATGTATGTCGAGAGCATCACGTACTGCTGAAAACTTGGCGCCGAGGTCAGTCTTATGGGTTGCGCTAAAAGCAGGTTTATAAATGACGTCAAAGCCAAGCAAATTTCCCAGCCCATGCAGGGTGCGATCGCCACTGATAACCGCACACTGCAGGCCCAGTCGACTGAGCAAATTAATCGGGGTAGAACAAATTCCGGCACCTCGAGTGAGTAACCCATTCGCGGGTTTAGACAGGGTTAGATTGATGGGGTGCTGTTGTAAAATAGCAAACGCCTGAGGCATCAGCCTGTTGAGTGCGCGGGCCGTGCGTTGTGCCTTTTCATTGGATGGATCGAGTGCATGACTGGAAAGTAAACGGTCACCGCCATGTGCGTTACAGGGATCCGTACTACTGATTTCCGGAGACAGGTTTTCTCCTCTTAAGCGTACCACTGCCCGATGATGCGTTGCGGCGAAAACCGATGCGCTGATCCCTTCATCCAGGTCAATATCCTGTAACGCGTCGGATAATTCCGTGGTGCCTTTTGAAATACGTCCGGCGCGCCGGTCGATAATCGTCTGCCCGTCCTTATCCAGGGTTGCAAAATTGGCGCGTAACAGAATATCACCCGGCTGCATATCGATACCGATACCAGCCGCCTCGATGGGCCCGCGTGCCAGGTTTAGCAGGTCTTTGCGTGTAAACCCCATCAAAGCACCTGTTCCGGTGTGTGTATCCACCGGCACACCGGCACTGAGCGGATCAACCAGACCGCAACTTCCTGCAGCGAGTAATTTATCCATAACCGGTGTATGTGCCGACTCAAGGGGAGTCAGGCCATTGAGCAGTGAGTTTGGACGATCACCCAGACCATCAAGAATGAGCATCAAACCTTTATGCATTATTTAGCGCCTTTTTTTTCGATTGAACTTTGAGTGGTATGCCGGTTTCCGAACACTTCACCGGGAGTACGATGAAAACTTGTTATAAATTTTATTCATCACGATCTTCATAATATCACGCAAGGCTTCTTCTTTATCGGTATTTGCCACGATGGGAACGCCCTGCTGATCAGCCTCATCCAGCAGACATTCCTGTAAGCGCCAGATATCCTCAAAGGATGCCGGGCTCTGTGCTGAATCTCGTCCGGGGATGGCCTGCAGTCGACCTTTGATGCGTTTTTTTAATTCCTTCTGTTTAAGGACGGCGAGCATAATCTGAACGAAAATGACAGAATCGTCACGTGGTATTTTTTCCAGTAAAAAAGGTGTGACATGAACGCCTTCCAGTAATAAAGAAAGCTTTTCTTTCATTGCCCTTTGCATAACGGCTTCACAGGGAATGGATAATAAATCTGCCTGTGTCCGGTAACCGGTAATTAACAGGTTTTCCTGGTCATCCGGATCAGCTCCCTGCGCAGCAGGCAGTGTCTTCCATGCCGTAAAAGACGATTCGTGTAAAACCGGTAACAGGCGTTGCGGGATCATCATGCGCATCACTTCACGCAACATATCGGTAGACTGGGTTCTGACAATATTGAGTCGATTCGCGAGCGCCGTCGCAATGGTACTTTTACCGCAGCCGGCAGAGCCTCCGATGAGCAGAATAATCGGACAGCCGCTACGAGCAAAGTTGACCCAGCTTAGATAGCGATCCGCCACATCCGGCCCGAATTTGGGGTCCTGGTGCAGGCAGCGATAGGTGAGATATCCCAGGTGATTCACATGTATCTGCTTAAGGCCGGACTCTATCAGGTGTTTATGCATTTTAACCACAACCCTGCGAGTTTCAATCTGGTTCAGGCCGATGACTTCCAGTCGGCTAAAGTTTTCATCCGAATAAGGCTCCAGGTGCCCATCCAGGCATTCCACATAAATAACCGGTGTTTCGATATTAACAGCCTGGTAACGTTCGATAATTTTGTGGTTATCCTGTGCCTCCAGCTTTTTAATAACCATCTGGCGTAATTCGGATGAACGTATTTTATCAACCTGTTCAAGATCCTGGCGAATTTCAGAAGCCAGCGAATAGGCGACATGAAAAGGCAGGCCGGCACTGTTAAGCGATCGAGCAAGTATGCCACGCAAATAGGGGACGTGGTTTTTACTTTCTTCATCGATAACCAGGGTTTTTGCCATACCAGTATGCTTGAGTTATGTATCCGCTCCAGAGTCGGATTAAAGGTGAAATCTATGTTCCAGGAATGATGTAACAAGATTATAGTCAGTGGGCCTTACGAGCAAGGCGAATTAATTAAAAATGTGGACTGGAGCAGGTTAGTGCTGGATTTTGTGCGACGTGTGCGTGTTCAGATAAGATGGGTATTCAGGATAAGGAACCTCTGTATAAATCAGAGGTTCCTTAGTCTTGAAGTGTAGGCCTTTTAAATGAAGTATGTTGCTGGTAATAAAGTTTAACCGTAACGTCCTTCGATGTAATCGGAAGTCTCCTTGAATTTCGGGGTTACGAACAGTTCTGACGTGTCCGAATGTTCGACCACCTTTCCCATCAGCATAAAAATACATTCTTCGCTGGCACGTCGTGCCTGGGCCATATTATGCGTCACCATCAAAATCGTATAATGCTCACGTAGCTCCCAGATCAGCTCTTCCACGGCAGCGGTACCCTTTGGGTCCAGCGCCGAACAGGGTTCATCCATTAACAGCACCTTAGGTTTCACCGGCAGCAGGCGCGCGATGCATAACTTCTGTTGCTCTTCGAGGGAAAGGTCGATGGCTTTGCGTTTGAGGCGATCCTTGACCTTGTCCCATAACAGAACCTGGCGCAGGGCCTGCTCAACGATGCCGTCCTCATCTTCCTTGCTGTAGTTGTTTTCGCGATTATGCAGTTTATGGCCAAACAGGATGTTTTCACGAATCGTGGCCGGTAATGGATTGGGGCGTTGAAACACCATCCCGATCTGTTTTCTAACCTGTACCAGTTCAACTTCCGGGGCATAGATATCATGCCCGAATACATCTATTGAGCCTTCGATTCGAACATAGTCCAGGCGTTCATTGATCCGATTCACACTGCGTAAAAAAGTAGATTTACCGCAGCCTGAAGGGCCGATCAGAGAAGTGATACGCCCCTGTTTAATGCTCAGATTGATATCAAAAAGCGCGTGAAACGTGCCATACCAGAGATTTAGATCGGTGGTCTGGATGGCGAGCTCTGAGTTCGAATTTATTTCTGTCTGTTGTGCAGTATTATTCATAGTATCAAATCCATCAACCGAATCGGCCTTCAATATAATCAGTGGTGCGCGGGTCTTTCACCTGGCCTGAAAACAGGGCCTCTGTTTCACCAATTTCAACGCATTCGCCATCCAGAAAAAAAGCAGTGCGGTCTGCCAGCCGACGTGCCTGTTGCACGAGGTTGGTGACCAGGATAATACTCATTTCCTGCTTCAGCTCTTTCAATACATCTTCTATACGCATCGTTGTTACCGGGTCGACCGCGATCGAAAACTCATCCAGCATGAGCAGTTTTGGTTCCTGGGAGAGTGCCCGTGCAATCGTCAGGCGTTGCTGTTGACCGCCGGATAACAGGCTACCGAGAGATCCGAGCCTGTCTTTAACCTCGTCCCATAAAGCTGAGCGAGTCAGGCAGCGTTCTACGATTTCGTCCAGTTCGGCCTTATTTGTAATACCTCTAAGACGCGGTACGAAGGCTACATTTTCATATACGGTCAAAGGTAATCCGACCGGCAACGGAAAAACCACGCCGATCAGGTTACGCAAAGCATACACATTGCGTACATTGCGAATATTGATGTCGTCAAAAAATATCTCCCCTTCCACATGCATGGCGGGATTGAAATCGTTCATCCGATTCAGAGTTTTGAGAAAGGAGGTTTTGCCTGCATTCGCTGGGCCGATAATGCCGAAGATTTCATGTTCGCGGACATCCAGGGTAATGCCGGAGATCGCCTTCGTAGAACCATAGTGGATACCGACATCTTTTACCTGAAGTTTCACGTCAGGTTCTGCTCCAGCGGCAGAAGTTTGCGCAGTGGTTACCATTTCTTTTTACCTCTCAGGTACATGCGAAGTGCTATCGACGCGCTGTTCATTAATAAAACCATCAGTATCAGAACCAGGGCAACACCGTAAGGCAGGGCTTCCGGCACATGGGGTACCTGGGTCGCCACCACAAAAAGATGCAGTGACAGTGCCATGGTCT
>CAWBWE010000005.1:0-148007 GCA_963792395.1 uncultured Bacteroidales bacterium | reverse complement strand
TGGGGTTCCTCACATTGCTGATCAGCTGAGAATTTATTAACTTTCTGGGTTGCATTATTCTATTCACCCCGTAAAACATTAATCAATGAGTAAGATGATCGTGAAATCGGTGATGCTGGTTGCCCTGGTGGCAATTAGTTATACCCCTTCAGTTTCTCAGGATCCTGCAACCGGATGGCAGACCCCTCCGGAAAAGATCATGAAAGTGCTTCATGCACCTGAACTCCCCTGGATATGGACAGCCCCAACAGGGGAGTATCTGTTTCTGGCCGAACCCTCAGACTATCCTACCCTGGCCGAAATGGCTGCACCCATGCACAAACTGGCCGGAATGCGGATCAATCCGGCCAACAATGGCTTTCATGGAGATCATGGGGGCACTTCACCCTATATCATACGCATTGAGGATGGAACCCAGACAGCACTTGAACTGCCTGATGGGGCTGAAGTTCTCGAGGTGAGCTGGAACGTGGATGGTCAGCGCTTTGCCCTGGCTGTGGGTTATTCCCGATCGCATCGAATTGTGGACCGGGTCGGTGGAAGGAAAGATCAAGAAGATCGAAAATATCCTTCTCAATCCCCTTGATGGGAAACCCTGTGAGCTGGTTGCCCGACCAGGAAGCGCTTGCTGGTATGGCGGATTCCGGAGCGCGGACCGGCTCCCACAGCGCCCGGTCATTCCTGCAGGTCCGGAAATCCGCGAGGGAGAAGGGGCCAATGCCCGCTCCACTTATGAGGCGCGCAATCTGCTGGAGACCGCCTACGACGATGAACTTTTCGCTACTATACCAGCAGCGAACTGGTCCTTGTGGACCCGGAACTGGTGAAATGAAGGTCCTTGGCGAACCTGCTCCTTATACCATGGCTGAGTTTTCTCCGGATGGAAAGTACATCCTTATTGAATACCTGGTGGGTCCGTGGTCGCACGAGGTGGCCTGCTGGCGTTTTGCCAGTGAGGCTGAAGTCTGGAACGCTCAGGGAGAAAAGGTGGCAGGTATTTATTCCTACCCGCTGGCCGATGCGGTTCCCATCCATGGGGAGACGGAGGGACCCGTGTCCATTAGCTGGCGTCCCACAGCACCTCACACCCTTTACTGGGTTGAAGCGCTGGATGGCGGTGATCCCATGGCCGAAGTACCTCACCGCGACCGGCTCATGCGACTGGATGCCCCTTTTACAGGTGATGCCGAGGAGGTCTTCAGAGCAGAGCACCGGATCCAGCCCTGGAGGAATGTCTGGGCAGAAGAAGGAGGTATGCTTATGCTCACTGAAAATGAACGGATGCGTCGCTGGCGACTATGTCTGGCTGCTGGACGTGGACAAGGGCACTTCACGGCTCTGGTTCGATATGGATGAGAGCGATCGCTACAACGATCCGGGCAGTCCGCTCAGGAAGCAATTACCCAATGGCCGCTGGGTCATGCATCAGAAGAAGGATGGGGTCTATTTCCGGGGCAGCGGGGCCACCGAGCAGGGCGACAGGCCCTTCCTGGACCTCCGGAACCTGGAGACCGGCAAGACCACCCGCCTGTTTCGCTGCGATCCGGATCGCTACGAATCCTTCGTGGCCTTTGCCGGTGATGGGAACAGCTTCCTACTGCGTTCCGAGTCCCCCGTGGATGTGCCCAATTACTACCTGGCCACCCCGGGAAAAAAGATTAAAGCAGCGGAAGGGGAAGCCACACGGCAGCTGAAGCGTGTGCCTGTTACACAATTTGAGGATCCTACACCGGAATTACGGCAGATTAAGAAGCAGATTGTGCGATATGAGCGGGAGGACGGGGTACCTCTCAGCTTCCAGCTGCTCCTTCCTCCCGGATATCAGGAAGGTACTGCTCTGCCCACCGTGGTCTATGCCTATCCCCTGGAGTATGCCAGTGCAAGCACGGCGGGACAGGTCAGGGGCTCCACACGGCGCTTTATGCGATTATACGGTGCTTCCCACCTCTATTTCCTGCTTCAGGGCTACGCGGTGCTGGACCAGACCGCCATGCCCATGGTTGGTGATCCCGAGACCACCTACAATACTTTTGTGTCCCAACTGGTGGCTGATGCGGAGGCTGCGGTAGCCAAAGCGGTGGAGATGGGAGTGACCGATCCCGAGCGGATC
Source organism: uncultured Bacteroidales bacterium (assembly GCA_963792395.1). Classification (GTDB taxonomy): domain Bacteria; phylum Bacteroidota; class Bacteroidia; order Bacteroidales. Next base: position 145,897 of record CAWBWE010000005.1, on the reverse strand, counting down.
GGCGTGATCGGCCATAGCCATGGCGGGACTTATGGTGGCCAACCTACTGGCGCACACGGATCTGTTTAAAGCTGGCATTGCCCGAAGCGGTTCCTACAACAAAACCACCCAGCCCTTCGGCTTCCAGTCCGAGCGTCGCTCCCTCTTCGAGGCCAGGGATGTGTACATCCAGGTATCGCCCGACTTTCTTTGCCGATCAGGTCAACGAGCCGGTCCTGATCATTCATGGGAACGACGATTCCAATCCGGGAACCCTCACCTTCCAGTCAGAGGTCTTCTACGAAGCTGTACGTGGATCGGGAGGTACAGCCCGACTGGTCCTGCTGCCCTTCGAAGATCATGGTTACAGGTCAATGGAAAGCATAGAGCATGTGCTCTGGGAGCAGCTCAGGTGGTTTGACACCTATCTAAAATAGCTTAGGAAGGGACTACAGTCTCACCCTTTACCTCATAACCCGTATCGGTGATTTTAGCTTCAATGTCCTCCACCGAGGTCAGGGCCTTGTCGAACTTGACTCTGGTCCAGCCCTCTTCGTGAGATGATTCCACAGCAGCGATTCCATCCAGGGATTCCACCCCGGCTTTGATGGCATTTTCACAACCATCACAGGTCATGCCGTCCACATTCAGGGTCACTTCCACCCATTCAGCTGCTGCTGCCGGTGTTTCGGAACTGCTTCATCGATTTTTTGGTTGCATTGTTGCAGGCCACCATTAGTAGTGCTGCCACCAACATCATCAATAATTTTTTTCATGTTTATATGTTTTAATAGTCAAGTGTTAAGAATTCTACCCTCTGTAAATTCGAAAAACATCTTCTTTTTCTGCCACTTTAACGCCCTGCTCTCAGATCGCTTTCTTCCACACCGGACACCTTCATGCAGGCCGGACAGGCCAGAATGGTAACATCCGATCCACCAGTCGTTTAAAGATTTCATCGGACGCGTCGAAGGGATCCATCTCCAGGTTTGGAGCATCCTTGGTCACCATGTTCAATGCCCTCCTTATCAAAAAAGACCAGTACATCGTTGGAGGTGGAGAATTTATCAGCCAGCATCAGGGCCATCAGCACATCGTGGGTATCGGCGGCACCTTTGCTGATGTGAATAAATGCTCCATCCGTTTTTGGTTCGGCTTCCTTTACGGGCTCATTTTCCGTGTTCACCCGGACACAGGCCGACATCAAAAGGGAATCAGGAGGAAATGCAAGTACGTTTTTCATGTTTGTAAGGGGTTTAAGAATTATATGATTTCAGATGATTCGGTCTGCAATCAATACCAGGATGATCAACAGATAGAACAAATTTACAGTAATAAATGCCTTTTTCCAATGGTCATTAAATCTCCCCTGTAAGAGAGCTGGAACATTCGGATAAGGAAAACAGAGCAGCCGCAACAATTAAAAGAACAGAAATTCACCCGGTGCCTGATGATGGGTGTGGCTGGCAGCATCAGGACACAAACTCCGGTGGCTGGCGATCCAGATAAAGCTGAGATTACGGATCTGCCGTGGATCGAACAGACTGGTGATCACCGGTAAACCTGCCTCATGAAACTCCCGTCCCGATTTTCAGCAACAGCAGCCAGTAGTGAGGCATCTGTCCCACGAACAGCAGGAAAGCCACTGCCATGATCTCCATATCCAGTGGATTGCCTCCGGCAGCCGTCCACCCGATCAGTGGAGGCATGGCACCGATCAGTGCTCCGGGGAGCACCGCAAAGGCGGTGATCCTTTTTAATGGTGTATAGACCAGGTTATACCAGAGCAGGGTAAAAATCCCCAGGGCTGCTGCCAGGGGACATCCGGTAAGCATCAACAAGACGGTTCCGCCTGCGGCACAAAGCACTGAAAAAAGGATGGCCCGCGCAAGGGTGATCTGACCCGAGGGCAGGGGGCGTTCCGGCCGTTCGCTTCATCGGGCATCCGTATGGCGTTCCTGGATCTGATTCAGAGCGGAGGAACCCTGGAGCAAGAAGGAAGATCCCCAGTATGGTAAAGAGGGCATTCAGGTCAAAGGCGGGCCGGGCCAGAAAGTAGCCCAAGGAACCCGGTGAGGGCCACCGGGATGGAGATGGTAAACTTCCCTCAAGCTTTCAGAGTAATTTATTCATTCAATGAGCCTTCAGATACTCGATAATCAGTTCCACCTCCTCCTCCGTAACCATTCCTTCGTAGGTTAGCATCAGTCCCTTGTTAAATCCATCCACCACATCGGCATTGGGATCGTAAATAGAACGTTTGATATACTCCTCATCCACCTCCACCTCCCTTTCTTCCCGTGCCGGTCGTCACCGTTCGTGTTGCGCCCCAGCCTCCCAGGTAGGAAGGACCCACCAGTTTACTTCCGTCGCTGGAATGACAGGCATTGCATCCGTTCCTTCTGAGTACTTCATAGCCCTGGTCGGCCAGGGACGTTTCCGTGTCTACCACTGCAATGCCACCGCCGAGGTATCGGCTATCCAGGCATCAAACTCTTCTTTGGGCATCACCTTAACCCCGGTAAACATATAGGAGTGTTCCAGTCCGCAATACTCGGTGCAGAAGAGATCAAATTCTCCCTCGGTACCCGGGATAAACCACATCACCTTATCCTGTCCGGGTACCATATCTTCTTTGACCCTGAAAGCCGGGATATAGAGGCTGTGCAACACATCCAGGGCCACCAGGTCGAGGATCACCGGTTCATTGATGGGGACATAAAGGGTGTCGGTCATCTTGCCATTCTCATATTCGAAACCTGAAATTCCACATCCGGGCAATGGCCTTCACATGCATGGCTTCATCCGGGGGATTCTTCATGGGTTTCCAACCCATCCATCCGAAGTAGAACATGACCAGAACCAGGATCAGGGGAATGACGGTCCAGAGAACCTCCAGTTTATTGCTTCCCTCATTCTGAATGGCTTTTGGATGCTTGTCCTTGCGGTATTTGTAGATAAAGACCAGCATGAGCACGGTCAGTGCGATCAGGAAAAAGTATGGAAATCCCCAGGATAACCATAAAGGCCAGGTCGACGCCTGCGACAAAATTGGAAGCTTGTTGTGGATCTGCAGTATACATGGGTTAATTGGTTTATCTGAATCCGTAATCCAGGAAGGTAAGATACTATGACAGCGGTAATCAGCAGAACGATCAAAGATGGCCATGACTTTATAGATTCTTCTGATCGAATTTCAGGTGCATAAAAACAGCCAGTACAAAGACCGATTTTGTGGAGGCCAGAACAAGGCAACCAGCGGTGGACCACCTGGTAATTCGATCTGGGTAACTGCCACTGAGACCCCGGTCAGGACCAGCAAAAGGACCAGGATCAGTCCGTAGGTGCGATAGGGTACTATATGGTGTGTGTTATCTGACATGGCTACATGAATTAAGTGATCAGGTAAAACAGCGGGAACAGGAAGATCCAGATGAGATCCACCAGGTGCCAGTAAAGGCCCCCGTTTTCCAGCAACTGGAAGTTATCAAAGGTGAGTTTGTCTTTCCAGACCCGGACACAATATCACAATCCAAGGAGGACCATTCCAATGATGATGTGCAGGGCATGCAGTCCGGTCATAAAGAAATAGAGTCCGAAAAAGAGGGTGTCGCCCCTGCCCAGTTCTTCCAGAAGCGGGGAGCCGGGCCAGATACCATGACCAATCTTGCCGCTCCATTCAAAGTACTTGTTCACCAGGAAAACCAGGGCCAGCACCAGGGTGATCCAATCAGAATCAAGGTGGTCACGTTTGTCCTTCTTCTGGATGGCCGTGGTGGACATGGCAATGGTCATACTGCTGATCAGCAGGATCACCGTATTAATGGTTCCCATGGTTACATCCAGTTCTTCGGCAGCCAGGTGGAAAGCCTGCCTGTATTCGCATGCCGGTAGACAGAATAGGTGATAAAAAGTCCCCCGAAAAACAGCAGCTCGGTAAATATAAAGAGCCAGATGCCCAGCTTGGAGCCTTCGTCGTCCCGGTGTACTGTCATGATGTGCAATAGTCTCTGACATAGGAATCAGCTTTAATCATATTTATAGGTTGCTTTTTCGATGACCGGAATCTCATCGAAATTTTCCAGAGGAGGAGGGGTGGGAACCTGCCATTCCAGGTTGGTGCCTCCCCAGGGATTCATTTCCGTGGTTCTTTCTCCATGACGGGCCGATTTGATCAGGTTCACCAGGATAATCACGAAACCGGCTGACCATCACCAGCGCGCCCAGGGTGGAAATGATATTGGGACCATGAAACTCTTCCAGATAGTCGAAGTATCTGCGTGGCATGCCCTTTGATCCCCAGGTAAAACATGGGTCCGTAGAGGGTCACAAAGCCAATAAAGAAGATGATCCATCCGGTTCTGGCCCAGCTCTGGATCATACATTCGCCCGAAGATCTTGGGGAACCAATAATGTATGGCCCCAAAGAAAGCAAAGCCCACTCCTCCAAATACAATGAAGTGGAAATGGGCCACCACAAAGGCCGTATCGTGTACATGCACATCGGTGGCCAGAGCGCCCAAGCACCAGCCCGGTGAGTCCCCCGATCATAAAAATAAAGATAAAGGATGCAGCCCAGAGGAAAGGAACTTCGGTGCTGATGGATCCCTGGTGCATGGTGGAGATCCAGTTAAATACCTTGATGGCACTTGGGATGGCCACAAGAAAGGTCAATAGGCTGAATGCCCAGAGAGCGGTGCCACTCATGCCGGAGGTAAACATGTGATGTCCCCATACAAAATAGCCCACAAAGGCGATGGCCAGGGTGGAGAAGACAATGGCCCTGTACCCGAAGATGGTCTTTCTGGCAAAGGTGGGTATGATCTCTGAAATGGCTCCCATGGCAGGCAGGATCATAATGTACACCGCCGGGTGGGAATAGATCCAGAACAGGTGCTGGTACAGCAAGGGGTCACCCCCCTTGGCCGGATCGAAGAAACCGATGCCCAGGATCCGTTCCCCGGCTACCATCAGCAGGGTGATTCCAATCACCGGGGTGGCCAGCAACTGGATCCAGCCGGTTCCATAAAGGGTCCAGGGGAACAGCGGCATCTTGAACCAGGTCATCCCGGGGGCCCGCATGCGGTGAATGGTAACAATAAAATTAAGTCCGGTCAGGATAGAAGAAAATCCCAGGACAAAAGCACCCAGGGCTGCAGGCAGCATATTGGTTCCTGTTTTAAAGCTATAGGGGGCATAAAAGGTCCATCCGGTATCCGGGGCACCATTTCCAAACAGGGAGATAATCACCAGGATCCCGCCAAAAACATAGATGTACCAGGAAAACAGGTTCAGCCTGGGGAAAGCCACATCCTTGGCCCCGATCTGGATGGGCAGCATAAAGTTGCCAAAAACTGCCGGGAGTCCGGGTATTACAATCAGGAAGATCATAATGACGCCATGAACCGTAAAGGTGGCATTGTAGGCCTGGGCTCCCATGAGGGTCTTTCCGGGGGCAATCAGTTCCAGTTTCATCAGGAGACCCAGAATCACTCCTATAGTAAACCAGCCCATCATGGTGTAGAGGTAGAGCAGACCGATCCGTTTATGATCGGTGGAGAGGATCCATTTAAAGATGCCCTTTCTTCCCCCGTCCTCCTCCAGGTAGGATTTATACCCTTTACTCTCTGTTTGCGTAGAGCTCATAGTTTATGTAGTTTTTCTTTTTCTGTAAAAGAACAGTACCAGCAGCAGGACTGCGGCGAAGAACAGGATCAGGGTGGCCGAAACCTTGGTGATGTTCAGCATATATTTTTGTCCTTCCGGATCGTAAGAGTAACAGTACTGCAGCACCCGGTTGATTGTGGGTCCCGATTTTCCCTCGGCAGCCTCAAGCAGGGACATTTTCAGTTCGAAGGGCAGAAAATAGATTCCATTCATATACCGGGTGATCTTGCCCTTCGGGATCCAGGATAATCAGGGTGGCCGAATGAATAAAATCATTTCCGGTGGGTTTATAGCGGAAACCGGCAGCATCCGTTAGCGTGCAATACTGGCACTGTCACTGGTAAAGAAGAGCCACCCCTTTTCCGCCTCTTCTTTTTTCTCCATCAGATTGAGGTAGTTGTTCTTCTTTTTCACTGCCAGGAAAGTCCCTTCCCGGGAATCAAAACTGATGGTCAGTGCCTGGTAGTCCTCCCCCAGAACCAGATCGTTTCCATCCATGGCATCGGCCAGTCCGTCCATCAGGGGGGAACAGATTCCGGGGCAACGGTAATAAACGAAATTCAGGATGGTGGGTTTATCCAGAAGATCCCCGATGGTCAGGGTATCGCCATGTTCATCAATAAGCATGGCATCCAGGGGGATATACTGATCCAGTTTTTCAACGACTCCGATCTCAACATCAGTTTCATTCTGTGCTGAGTAACGGTATGAAGAGCAACAATCAGGAACGTGGTGATAAGTCTACGTTTCATCCTTTAAGTTTCAGGGTTTTAGGCAATCTCCTCTATTTCAGATTAAGGGTGGTATAACAAATATCCGTCGATTTTGATCGATTTCCCATTTTAATTGCATAAATTTTTGATTATTTAGTATTAAGTAAAAATAGTACATTCTGTTCTTGCATTTGAATTTAATTAATTTCAATCGAGATTATTCTTCGGATTAAATGATCAAAAAAGTATATCAGGTTCTATTACGATGGGTTCAGGAGCATGACCTGGGGCCGGAAACTCGTGGGGAATTATCCTGATCAAACTGTTCATCATGTTTGCCATTCTGAGGCTCTTCTTTTTTCCCGATCTGCTGAAACGTGATTTCAACAGTGATGAAGAAAGGGCCAATCACGTACTGGAACAACTTACAAATCCATAACTCTATGCTTGAATCAATTGATATGTCACTGGTTGACTGGTCGCGGGGACAATTTGCCCTGACCGCCATGTTTCACTGGATTTTTGTACCCCTGACCCTGGGCCTGTCTTTTATAGTTGCCTTTATGCATACTATTTATGTGCGGACTGGCGATGAAGAGTGGAAGCGGATCACGAAATTCTGGATGAAACTCTTCGGGATCAACTTTGCCATCGGTGTCTCCACCGGGATCATCCTGGAATTTGAATTTGGAACCAACTGGTCCAACTATTCCTGGTTTGTGGGGGATATTTTCGGAGCGCCGCTGGCCATAGAAGGCATCCTGGCCTTCTTTCTTGGAATCCACCTTTATTGCCGTCATGTTCTTTGGATGGAACAAGGTAAGTAAACGCTTCCACCTGGCAGCCTCCTGGCTCACCGCTTTCGGGGCCAGCCTTTCAGCCGTCTGGATCCTGGTGGCCAATGCCTGGATGCAGCACCCGGTGGGAACCGCTTTTAATCCCGATACGGCCCGAAACGAAATGACCAATTTCTGGGACGTGATCTTCTCGGAGGTGGCTGTTAACAAATTCCTGCACACGGTAACCTCCAGCTTTCTGCTGGCTTCCATATTTGTGATCAGCTATCAGCTGCCTGGTTCCTCCTGCGCAAGCGCGAGGTGCTCTTTGCCAAAAGAAGTACGGTGGTGGCCTCAGTTTTCGGAGTGATCGCAGCCATTGCCACCATTGTCACAGGAGATACCTCGGCCAGGATCGTTGCCAGGGAGCAGCCCATGAAATTTGCAGCCATGGAAGCGCTTTACGAGGGTCAGACCCATGCCCCACTGGTGGCCATTGGGGCCATGCGGACCGATACCACCAGGCTTCCCGAATCCACGGGAGGAATTCATCTTTAAAATTGAGATTCCCAATGCCCTGTCCTATATGGTATTCCTGACCCCCAGCGGTTTTGTTCCGGGTATTTCAGACCTGGTATACGGCAACGAGGAGCAAGGCTATCTGCCCTACGAGGAGCGGATAGAGCGCGGAGCAGTGGCCATTCAGACCCTGAAGGAGCTGAAAAGAGCAAAGGAAAGGGGCGACGAAGCCACCTATTCGGCCCTGCGCGAAAAATTCACTGATCCGGTCTGGCTGGAGGAGTATTTTCAGCACTTTGGATATGGATACTACAAGGGGAGGGAACTGAAGGAGCTGATTCCCAATGTGAAACTGAATTTCTACGCCTTTCATATCATGGTCATTCTGGGGATTCATTTCCTGATCTTCACCATCGTGGCGCTATGGCTCAGTCTGAAGAACCGCTGGGGCGATCATAAATGGCTGCTCTGGGTGGCGCTGATCACCCTTCCCATGCCCTGGATAGCCAGTCAGGCTGGATGGGTCGTGGCCGAAATGGGTCGTCAGCCCTGGGTGGTCTATGAACTGATGCCCACGCTTTCAGCAGTGACACGATTAAAACCCGGAGCGGTCCAGCTCACCTTCTGGATCTTCCTGGTCACCTTTACACTGCTCTTTATTGCAGAGATAAGAATCATGATTTCACAAATTAAAAAAGGACCTGGAGGGAAATAATTATGTTTGGAGATCTATCACATCTAGCGTTGCAGCAGTACTGGTTTGTCATTGTATCCCTTCTGGGTTCTATCCTGGTCTTTCTGTTTTTTGTACAGGGTGGACAAACCTTTATCTTCCGTATCGGAAAATCCGATGCTGAACGGACCATTTTGGTCAATTCCCTGGGACGGAAATGGGAATTTACTTTTACCACCCTGGTCACATTCGGAGGTGCATTCTTTGCCTCCTTCCCACTTTTTTATGCCACCAGCTTCGGGGGCGCTTACTGGGTCTGGATGGCTCATTCTCTTTGCCTTTGTTATCCAGGCAGTTTCCTACGAGTTCCGGACCAAGGCCAGTAATTTCCTGGGTCAGAAAACCTATGAATGGTTTCTTTTTATTAACGGACTGCTGGGGACCTTCCTGATTGGTGTGGCTGTGGCTACCTTCTTTTCGGGATCGCAGTTTTCCCTGAATGAAATGAACAGCGTTACCTGGGCCACCGGGGCTCACGGACTGGAGGCAGCTCTGAATCCCTTTAATCTTTTACTGGGCCTGACAGTTTTTTTCCTGGCCAGGGTCCTGGGACTACTCTATTTTATGAAGACCATCGATAACGAAAATATCCTGGTACGGAGCAAAAAGGCACTGTTTAACAATGCCATTCCCTTTGTGGTTTTTTTCCTGGCCTTTACCGTCTGGCTTATGCTTCGTAAGGGTTTTGCGGTGGATCCCCAAAACGGGGAGGTTTCCATGGAAGCATTCAAGTATTTCCATAATCTGCTGGCCATGCCAGTGGTCCTGGTGATGTTCCTGGTGGGGGTTTTGGCTGTTCTGGGCGGCATCGCCAGCGGCCTTGTGAGAGAAGGGGGCAATGGAATCTGGTTTGCCGGCCCCGGAACGGTTCTGGTGGTTTTTTCACTCTTTATGCTGGCCGGGTTCAACCATACGGCCTTCTACCCCTCGGCCTATGATCTGCAGAGTTCGCTGACCATTCAGAACGCTTCGTCAAGTCACTATACCCTGGTGGCCCTGAGCTGGGTCTCTCTGTTTATACCCTTTGTGCTGACCTACATCATCATCGCCTGGCGGGCCCTGAACAGGAAGAAGATCGATGAGCAGGAGATGCAGGAGGAGCATCATGTCTATTAATCATTAACTAACTAACTTTCCACCATGTATATAGGAGCTATAATCGGATATCTGAGCTGGCCATTTATGATTCTGGTCGCCTACCTGGCGGTGCGCTGGGCATTGAAACAGTTTGAAAAGCGGGTAGCTTCAGGAGGGGAGGAATGAGATCTCATATTCCCAACCTGATCACCTTACTTAACCTGGCCTGCGGGACCGTGGCCATCGTGCTCGCCCTCGAAGGGCAATGGCAGTGGGCTGTATACCTGGTGCTGGCTGCATCGGTTTTTGATTTTCTTGATGGATTTGCGGCACGTCTGCTTAAGGCCCACAGCTCCCTGGGGAAACAGCTGGACTCCCTGGCTGATATGATCTCTTTCGGAGTGCTGCCGGGTGTTTTTGTTTATATCCTGTTTAAAAAACTGTTCCTGACCCTGCCTGCAGATGCTGCTCCCTTCTATAGCAGCCTGCAGTGGTTTGTACTGGCCTCTGTGCTCCTCATCCCTGCGTTTTCTGCCATACGTCTGGCAAGGTTTAATACGGAGAAAGATGAAGGAAGCTTTTTCTATGGTCTTCCCACCCCGGCCCACACGCTTTTCTGGACTGGTATCTTCTGGCAATTTATGCAGAGTGGCACCATATTCGGAACCCCCCTGAATCTCTTTTTTATGTGGGCCATCATGCTGATCATGACCTTTCATATGATCCTGCCAGTTCCCATGTACAGTCTGAAATTTGAACATTTCAGAATAAGGGGGAACCTGATTCGTTACCTGCTCCTGCTGGTGGCCGCCGGTATCCTGATATTTACCGGCTGGGGGGGCTCTCCCTGGTGATTCTGTTCTACATACTGCTCTCGCTTCTGAACCTTTTACTTGTCAGGCGGGTTTCATAAGCATGACTTATGATATTAGAGCTTTTGCCGGCAGACTGAGCCAGTTTAATTCGGGGTATTGTGCGGACGTTCCCTCCATGAAGCAGTCGCAAGAATTCCTGGAGAACCTGATCCATGCCCTCTTTCCCATCAGGCAAAATTGTGCGGTGGAGGAAGACCAGATCGCCATTGAGCTGGATCGCTCTGCTGTAAAACTGCGGGAGCTGCTCTACTCCATTCGAAAATCACTGGATCGGTCCCCTTCCGAGCTTGTGGATCAATTCTTTTCCAGGGTGCCTGAAGCATTTGAAAAGCTGGCCTGCGATGCGGCTACGGTTACCCAGCTGGATCCGGCAGCCACCTGTGTGGAGGAAATTATCCTTTGTTATCCCGGCTTTTACGCCATAATAGTCTACCGGATGGCACACATACTTTATGAGCTGAAGGTCCCGGTCCTTCCCCGGATCATGACGGAATATGCTCATGAGAAGACGGGCATTGATATACACCCGGGAGCACAGATCGCTTCCCCGTTTTTTATCGATCATGGAACCGGGGTCGTGATCGGGGAGACCGCACGTATCGGCAAGGAGGTAAGGATCTACCAGGGCGTAACGCTGGGGGCTCTGTCCGTGGAGAGGTCCATGGCAAATACCAAACGACATCCCACCATAGAGGATCATGTGGTGATCTATGCAGGGAGTACTATTCTGGGGGGAGATACCGTGATCGGGCACCATACCGTGGTAGGAGGAAACACCTGGATCACGGAGAGCATCCTGCCCCATTCGGTAGTGTACCGGAACCACAGGGTTCTGGTGAAGGACCGCAAGGAGTTTAAAACGCCCATTGATTTTGTAATATGATATTTCACAAATGAAACAAGAAAACATACTGGAAGGCATCGGGAACACCCCGCATGTTCGGATCAACCATTTGTACCCCGGAGCCGGGAATGTCTGGATGAAACTGGAACGCAACAATCCGGGCGGCAGTATCAAGGACCGGATCGCCTTGGCCATGGTGGACGATGCAGAACGAAAGGGAGTGTTAAAAAAGGGCTCCACCATCGTGGAGCCTACTTCGGGAAATACGGGCATCGGTCTGGCCATGGTGGCAGCAGCCAGAGGATACCGGATCGTGCTGGTGATGCCCGAATCCATGTCTGTGGAGCGGCGAAGCATCCTCAGGGCCTACGGGGCCGAAATTGTACTTACTCCGCGGGAGCTGGGAATGAAGGGGTCCATGGAGAGAGCCCGGGAACTGGCCAGTGAGACAAAGGATGCATGGATCCCTTCCCAGTTTGATAATCCGGCCAATCCGTCCATTCACGAGCTGACCACAGCCCTGGAAATTATGGATGATTTTCCCGGTGGAATCGACTACCTGGTTACGGGCGTGGGAACGGGCGGTCATATCACCGGAGTGTCCCGGATCCTGAAAAAACGCATGCCCGGCATTAAGGTGTATGCCGTGGAGCCGGCAGAATCCCCGGTGATCAGCGGTGGGGAGCCGGGAGCCCATGGCATTATGGGCATCGGTGCCGGGTTTATACCCGGGAACCTGGATATGGATCTGATTGACGGTGTGCTGCAGGTGGACCTTAGCGCCGCCTATGCGTATGCGCGCCGTGCCGCGAAAGAGGAGGGGATTCTTTCAGGGATCTCCACCGGAGCTTCCCTGGCAGCAGTATCCTTACTGCTTGAAAAGGAGAATAAGTCGTCAACTATATTGACCTTTTCTTATGATACCGGAGAAAGATATCTATCCGTAATTGATCTGTTTTAAGAGGAATGATTAAATTTAGTCGAAATTTTCGGTAAAAACTTGGAATGGAAGGCCCCTTGAAAATAGCTGTTGACTTTGATGGTACTATTGTTGAACACCGGTATCCTGAGATAGGAAAGGAGATCATGTTTGCTTTCCAGACCCTCCGGGCCCTGCAGGAGCAGGGGCACCAGCTGATCCTGTGGACCTATCGTTCAGGAAGGGAACTGGAGGATGCTGTGGAGTATTGTCGCAGGAATGGACTGGAGTTTTATGCGGTCAATTCCAGTTATCCCGAGGAGGAATTTGATGAAGACTATGACAGCAGGAAAATTGATGTGGATCTTTTTATCGATGACCGGAACATCGGAGGCCTTCCCCCCTGGGGCGAGATCTACCAGATGATCAATCCGCATGAAAAGCCAACCCTGGAGGAAGAAATAAAGAGCCTTACGCAAAAGAAAGGTACCCTCTTAGGCAAGTGGTTGGGGAAATAAAGTCAATGAATCATGAGAGTTCCGGGAATACTTCTTCTTGCCATCCTTGTAAGTACAGGCCTCTCCTGCAGTCCGGGCAATGGAAGTTCCGAAAGGATTCCGGTGCCTCAATCCAAACCAGAACGAATCACCAGTCTGCTGGAACCCTCTGCACCGCTCACTCTCCCCCTGGGAGAGGAGATCAAAGTGCTTCTCTCCATACCTGATTCGGTCCGCGTCGATTCCATCGGAGTATACCTCGGAGGGGATCTGAAAAATACCTTTCGCGCATCCGCGGAGGAGGTCCTCCGGGGAAGCTTTGAATTTAAGGTGGCTACAGAAGGGGAAAATACCGGGAAATCGGGACTGCGCCTGAGACTCTTTTTCCAGGGAGGGAGAAGCGAGAACCATAGCACCCAGCTGACCTTTCTTTCCAATGTGAAACCGGTGGAGTATGGCTACCAGGTGGTGAATACCTTTCCTCATGATGTGCGGGCCTATACCCAGGGATTGGAGTATGTGGATGGAGTGCTCTATGAAGGAACCGGTAATCGGGGGACCTCTTCGCTCCGGCGGGTCTCCCTGGAGACCGGGGAGGTGCTTAAAGTGAGGGACCTGGATCAGGACCTTTTCGGGGAAGGGATCACGGTTCTGGGAGAGCGGATCTACCAGATTACCTATACCTCACAGGTGGGATTTATCTACGATAAGACAACTTTCGAGGAGATTCAAAAGATATATTACCAGAACCGGGAGGGATGGGGCCTCACCAATAACGGGACGGAGCTGATCATGAGTGACGGGACCAATGTCCTCTATTTTCTCGATCCGGACATGTTCACCATCAAGAGGCAAATGGAGGTCTATCACAACGAGGGTCCTGCCAACAGCCTGAATGAGCTGGAGTATATCCAGGGGAAGATCTGGGCCAATCGCTACTTCACCGATGAAATCGTGATCATTGATCCGGAAACGGGGATCGTGGAGGGGCGGATCAACCTGAAAGGCATCCTCAAAGCTTCTGACAGAAAACCCACTACGGATGTGCTAAATGGAATTGCCTGGGATCCGGAAGGGGAGCGACTTTTTGTAACCGGGAAGTATTGGCCCCGGCTGTTTGAAATTAAGGTCAGATAATCAGGCAGTCAGTTCTCCTGAGATTACCCGGACGCTTCTGGGAATAATCTGGAAACTGACCGGTCCGTGACCCAGCGTTTCGCCATCCGTTTCCAGATTCAGTAAGGACGAATCAGCTATCTGTACAGTTTTGGCCATGTAGGTCTCCACCTTGGAGTGTTTGATAATATTCCCGTTGTAGAGTTTCTTGATATTGGCAATCACATTCAGTTTGCCAATTTTCTTGATCAGGGTGATACTGTACAGGCCGTCATCGGCTATGGCATGGGGAACCTGGATCATCCCTCCCCCGTTGTACTTGCCAATCCCCACGTTCAGGGAGAAGATCTTGCGGTAATAGCTTATCCCATCCATCTCAATCACCGCGTTTTTGGATCTGTATCTGAGGAGACTGTAAAAGATGTTATAGAAATAGAGCATGGTTCCGCTTCTTCCCTTATCTTTCATGCGGTTTGTTCGTTCCACCACGCGGGCCCCAAAACCCAAGCCCGGCTATATTGATGAAATAGCGGTTCCACTCTTTGCCATTCTTCCGGTAGTTTACCAGTCCGGCATCCTGGATAAAGGTAAGTTGCCGCTTAATGGTCTTGACGGCAGCTTCATAGTCGGAAGGGATATTGAATGTTTTGGCCCAATCGTTTCCGGTACCCACTGAAATCATTCCCAGCATGACTTCGGTGGTATGGATCCGTTTCTGGGCAAATACTCCGTTAATCACTTCGTTCATGGTTCCGTCGCCCCCTACCACAATGATCTTGGAATATCCTTCCTTGATCTTATTCCGTGCAATAATGGAGGCGTGCAGCCTTCGGTCCGTGAAGAAGGGTTCATACCGAATTCCTTCTTTTTGAAGCAATTGTGCTATGAAGGGCCAATCTTTTTTGGTTTTTCCCCCGCCAGCTGCCATATTTACAATAGCGATCCAGTTTGTTTTTTTCATGTCTTGCTTATTGCCCGCGCTAAATATAGGGATTACTGAGTTATCAATGAAATTTGTTGAAAAGCTGTTTATAAATGAAAAATTAATGTTTACAATAACGAAATGCGTAAAATTACCGGGGGACTCGAAAATAGTAAATTTGAAGCCCGTTTTAAATCCAATTAAATATAAAGAAAAAGGCCGATGGGTAAAGTAATTGCGATAGCAAATCAGAAGGGAGGCGTTGGGAAAACTACCACAGCAATCAACCTGGGAGCAAGCCTGGCGGTGCTGGAAAAAAAGGTGCTGATAATTGATGCCGATCCCCAGGCCAATGCCACTTCGGGTACTGGCTTCGATACGAAGAAAGTCAAAACCAGTATCTACGAGTGTCTCATCGAGGATGCCGATCCCAAAAAGATTATCCTGAACAGCGAGATCAGCAACCTCGATCTGATCCCCTCGCATATTGACCTGGTGGGTGCTGAGATAGAGATGCTGAATATGAATGAGCGGGAGTATATGCTCAAAAACGTCATTGCCCAGGTGCGGGATAATTACGATTACATTTTGATCGATTGCTCCCCTTCGCTGGGACTAATTACGGTGAATGCCCTGACTGCTGCCGATTCGGTGATCCTGCCGGTACAATGCGAGTATTTTGCGCTGGAAGGTCTGGGTAAATTACTGAATACTATAAATATTATCCAGCGCGGACTGAATCCGGACCTGGAGATTGAGGGTTTCCTGCTCACCATGTACGATGCCAGGCTCAGGCTCTCCAACCAGGTGGTGGACGAAGTGCGCAAGCATTTTCAGCAAATGGTCTTTGAAACCATCATTCAACGCAATATTAAACTCAGTGAGGCGCCCAGTTTTGGAAAGCCGGCTGTTCTGTATGATGCTGAGTCGAGGGGGGCGGTCAGTCACCTGAATCTGGCCAGAGAGATTCTTCAGAAGAATGAAGAGACCCTGCTGAAGCAGGAAGAAAAAGTAATGGACTAAATGATTTACTAATGGCAAAAAAGAACGCTTTGGGAAGAGGTTTAGGTGCGTTAATTGACATAAATGAAGAGCAGGATGAACGCAGCCTGATACATTCCCCTTCAGCTGTAAATGAAATACCCCTGAAAAATGTATCAGTAAACCCCTTCCAGCCCCGGACCTCTTTCGATGAAGAATCCCTGAACGAGCTGGTCCTGTCGGTGAAAGAGCATGGAATCATTCAGCCCATCACCGTCCGGAGGACCGCTGACAATACTTTTCAGCTTATCAGTGGAGAGCGTCGTTTACGTGCTGCTGAAAGGGCCGGGTTGAAAAGGATCCCCGCTTTTGTGCGGGAGGCCGGCGATGAGAATATGATGGAACTGGCCCTGGTGGAGAATATTCAGCGGGAGGACCTGGATGCCATTGAGGTGGCCATCTCCTATGCCCGGCTGATAGAAGAATTCGAGCTTACCCAGGAAGAGTTGGGAGACCGGGTGGGGAAGAAGCGTGCCACCATTGCCAATTACCTGCGTTTACTTAATCTCCCGGTGGAGATTCAGAACGGGATCCGTGAGAAAAAAATAAGCATGGGGCATGCCCGGGCACTTGCCGGGATAGAGGACAAAGAATACCAGGTGGAGGTCTTCAGTAAAATTCTCTCCCAGGATCTGTCGGTGCGACAGGTGGAGAGCCTGGCAAAAAAGGCCAAGGATTCAGTGGGCCCGGCCGTGCCGGGGCCGGAAGAGTTTCGCTCCGATTATGAAGATCTCAGGGAGCACCTGAGCCACTATTTTGGAGCCACCATTGAATTTAAGCGCAGCAATAAAGGGAATGGACATATCGTTATTCCTTTTAAATCGGACGAGGATCTGCAAAGGATAGTCAGCATCCTCGACAAACCGGGTAAATGAACAGATTCACTGTAGCTGTAATTCTTTCTTTATTCATAACGCTTCCGGCCATTAGTCAGGAAAGTGATAGCATAATTGTCCTTCAGAATTCCGATTCTGTCCATCGTTTTGTTTCCGAAGGTATTGTCCTGGCTGATGGCCCCCGGGAAAAAGCCCCCACAGTCAAATCGCCCAAAAGGGCTCTGATGTATGCCCTGGTCCTTCCGGGACTGGGACAGGCCTACAACGAGAAGTACTGGAAGGTGCCCATTGTACTGGCTGCATTCGGGGGAGTGGGTTTTGCGATTGTATACAATACCCGGGAGTATGAAACGGCTACCATAAATTATATTCTGGAAAATACGGATTTAAATGAACGTAAACTCGAATTCCGCAAAAGAAACATGGAACTGAGTTATATCGCTTTGATAGCAGTCTATGGTCTTCAGATCCTGGATGCCTACGTGGATGCTCATCTCAACAGCTGGGATGTCAATGACAACCTGGCTCTGGGGATCTCTCCATCCATCCGGCCATTGATGACTCCAGGCAGCCAAAGCGGTTTTTCCGGTGGTCTGACATGCAGTATAACGTTTAAAGGAAGATGAAACACTTAACCTTCGTATTAGCAAGTGGTGTAGCGACCCTCCTGGGCTCGCTTTTTTTTGGCGGGGAAGCCCTGTCCCAGGAGCTGGATCCTGATTCTATCAAGCTTCCCCCGGAGCTGGAGAGTGTGCTTGCGGATTCTTTCTCCATGGAGGGTGAGATTGAACTGCGGACAGGAGATAACCTGGACAGCCTGCTCAACCTGTGGTATGTGAACCAGTCTCTGGAGACAGCAAGCGATGACTACCAGGCCGAGGCGGATACCCTGATGCCCGATTTCAGTGACTCGGTCTATATGCAGCGCCTGGCAGAGATCCCCTCGGTGGTAGATCTTACCTACAACAGGATTGTCAAAAATTATATCAACGTCTATTCGCGTAAAAGGCGCGAACAGGTCCGGATCATGCTGGGGCTCTCGGACTACTATTTTCCTGCTTTCGAAGAGATCTTCGACCTCTACGGGGTCCCTTATGAAATAAAATACCTGGCGGTGATCGAATCGGCTCTTAATCCCAGAGCGGTATCCAGGGTAGGAGCGGTTGGGACCTGGCAGTTTATGTACAGCACCGGGAAGCATTACGGACTCACCATCAATTCACTGGTGGACGAGAGGCGGGATCCCATTGCAGCCACCCATGCAGCTGCCAGATACCTGGTGGACCTCTATGATATTTATCACGACTGGACCCTGGCCCTGGCTGCCTATAATTGCGGACCGGGAAATGTGAACAAGGCCATCAGGAGATCAGGAGGACAGACGGAATTTCTGGGATATCTACTACTACCTTCCAAGAGAAACACGCGGGTATGTGCCTGCCTTTATTGCGGCCACCTATACCATGAACTACTACGAAGACCACCTGATTAGCAGGGCGCCGCTCTCCCTGCCCCGGGTGACCGATACCATGATGGTGTATGAGCCTGTTCATTTGAAACAGGTGGCCGAGGTCCTCGATGTTCCCATTGGCCTGTTGCGGGATATCAATCCCCAGTACCGGCAGGATATTGTTCCCGGTACTGCCAGGAAGGGCTATGCCATTACGATTCCCCAGGAGCGTGTTGCTGCTTTTATTGATTTGCAGGACAGTATTTTCAGCCATAAGGATTCTATCTTTTTCGATCCCGGGAGAAAGGTCGCCTCCCCACAACATTATTCCTCATCGTACCGGGTCGATCTCCCTTCGGACAAGTACGACCAAGCTCTACTATACAGTCCAATCGGGCGATAATGTTGGATTCATTGCAGACTGGTATGATGTAAGGGCTTCCGATCTGCGATACTGGAACAATATCAGCCGCAACCTGATCCGGGCAGGACAGAAGCTGGTTATCTATAAACCCAATGGTCAATCGGACCGCTATGCAGAACTCAATTCCATGAGTTTTTCAGAAAAGCAGAAGTTTGCGGGGCGCACGGTTGACACGGGCACAAAGGCTTCGGACAACAGCTCTGCCAGCAGTCCCGAAACCGGGGAGTATATCACCTACCGGGTTCGTCAGGGCGATTCACTCTGGGAAATTGCCCGGAAGTATCCGGGGGTATCCGAGACCGATCTCACCCGGCTGAATAAGATCACCGATGCGTCAAAGATCCAACCTGGACAGCTTCTTAAAATAAAGCCTATAGGCTAATTGTTATATTTGTGTATGAAGCCATGGCGGATCTTCATATTTTTTCTGGCTGTCCTGGTATTACTTCTCCTGACGGCACTTCTGTTCCCAAAACAGGGGATTAGCCTGGGCGACAATCTCAGGCTCTCTTTTATGAGCCTTACAGAGCTGAACAGAGAGGATACCCTCAGGGCCTCGGTGGATATTGAACACTTACTTTCGGCTTCCTCGGTAAGCGAAGATCCTGAATCTGATACTCCACCAAAAGTGATCCCGGCCAATGTGGACAGTCTCAGGCTTAGCGTGCAGCGGATCACATTTCCACCGGAAAGCTCCACACTTCTACACTCCTTTTTCCGAAACCTGAAACGTGCTGCAAAGGGGAATAATCGCCATACCAGGATTCTCCATTTTGGTGATTCTCAGATTGAAAGCGATCGCATGACCGCCCTGATCAGGTACCGCTTGCAGAAAAAATTTGGAGGAACCGGGTCCGGGCTGGTGCAGGCCATTCCACTCTATTCGGGCAGCCTTTCCTACCAGCAGGAGGAATCGGGCGACTGGCTTCGCTACACCTATTTTGGAAAGAGGGATAGCACCATATCGCACAACTCTTACGGAATTATGGGAGCCTTTGCTTCGGTACCCAAACCCGAGGAAGAGAAGTGGCCCTTCTTGCACTACCGCTTCAACACTTCCCGCAGGGGTGGTCAGGTGACACGGATACGGGTATTTATGCACTCTTATGTGGAAGACGCCGCGGTGGTTTTTCGGGTCAATGATCAGTTTTCTGATACCCTGCGCGGACTTCCGGATGGATTCAGCGTGGTCGACTTCAGACATCAGGAGCTGCTGCAGGAGGTCCGTATCTCCTTCAAGCTTCCCGAAGGAGGAAGAATCTACGGAATTTCCCTGGAGTCGGAGGGGGGCGTGCAGATGGATAATATTGCCATGAGGGGTGGATCGGGACTCATCTTTACCAGCATGAACAGGGAAACCCAGCAGGCCATGCTGGATCACCTGTCTCCCGGATTGATCCTCCTGCAATACGGAGGCAATGTGGTCCCCTATATGAATGCAAAATACTACCGCAGGGCTTTCAAAAAGCAGCTCCAGTTCTTTAAAGAGACCTGTCCGAATACCCCGCTTATCGTCATCGGGCCCTCGGATATGTCCCTTCGCGTGGAGGGCCGGTTTACGACTTATCCCGGACTGGAAGCCATCAGGGATGCACTCCGGGAAGCAGCCCTGCAAAGCGGATGTGGATTCTGGGACCTTTACGAGGCCATGGGAGGAGAAAATTCCATGCCCTCCTTTGTGCATGCCGATCCCCCCCTGGCCTCGCCGGATTATATTCATTTTAACGGACTGGGAATTAACCTGGTGTCGGAGATGTTTTACAATGCCCTGGTGCTGGAACTAAACGAATATGAACTGCAAAATACCAGCCGGTGATACAGTTGCTCTCTGATATCTTCCTGTTTCACGAGGAGAAACCCCTGATCTTCACCAGGCTCTTTTTCTGGGGATTTTACATGGTAGTGCTGTTAATCTATTCAGGGATTTACCGGCAGCGCGCAGCCAGGAATGCTTTCCTTTTTGCCGCCAGCCTCTTTTTTTACTGGAAGACTTCCGGACTCTTTTTCATGATCCTGGTTTTTTCGACCGTTTCCGATTTTTATCTGGGAAACCTCATCCACCAGGCTCATAAGAAATCCTGGAAGAAATTCGGAGTGGTTTTGAGTGTATTCATCAACCTCTTTCTGCTTTCCTATTTTAAGTATGCCTACCTCTTTGTGGAAACCCTGAACAAGCTGTTAAACCTGGATATGGAGGTGATCAATCACCTGGCTCTCTGGTCCAACCGGGTAGCGGGCAGTCATTTCGAAGTTTCGGCCATTCTCCTGCCGGTGGGCATCTCCTTTTATACCTTCCAGACCATTTCCTATACCGTGGATATCTACCGGGGAAAGGTGAATCCGGTGAAGCACATCCTTGATTTCGGCTTTTATGTCAGCTTTTTCCCTCAGCTGGTAGCCGGACCCATAGTCAGAGCCTCGGAATTCATCCCCCAGCTGTATAAACGATACAGCCTGAGCATGGAGGAATTCGGCTTTGCCCTCTTCCTGGTTCTGAAAGGTTTGTTTAAGAAGATGGTAATCGGGGACTACATCGCCCTGAATTTTGTGGACCGGGTCTTTGCCAATCCTACCGGATTCTCCGGATTCGAAAATCTCACCGCCCTCTTTGGTTATTCTCTGCAGGTGTATGTGGATTTTTCCGGCTATACCGATATTGCCATAGGCCTGGCTCTCTTCCTGGGTTTCCGCTTGCCCAAGAACTTTAATTCTCCCTACAAAGCCACCAGTGTGGGCAATTTCTGGAAAAGATGGCATATCTCCCTATCCACCTGGCTGAAGGACTACCTTTATATTCCTCTGGGCGGGAACCGGAAGGGCAGGATCATGACCGATGTGAACCTGATGATTACCATGCTGCTGGGGGGGCTGTGGCACGGGGCCAGCTGGCAGTTTGTGATATGGGGCGGACTCAACGGACTGGGACTGATTGTCTATAAGCTCTGGAAGAGGGTGTCGCCCTATGAAAAGAGTAAGCACTGGGCTGCTCACTTCTGGAAAGATCTTCAACACCTTTGTCTTTATTACCTTTACCCGTATCTGGTTCCGTTCTGAATCCATGGAGAAGGCCAACCAGTTAATTCACCAGGTGCTTCATGAGTTTAATTTCAGGATTATACCTGAGGTAATCTGGAGTTACAGGCTGGTTTTTGCCGTGATGGCCCTTGGCTACTTTACCCACTGGGTGCCGGAGAGATGGAAACTGGACCTGCTGAACAGGTTTATACGCACTCCGCTCTGGGCCAAGGTACTGATCGCAGTACTCCTTGTTTTTATCATCTACCAGGGCTGGTCGGCCGACCTGCAGCCTTTTATCTACTTTCAGTTCTAGGTACAGGGCCTTACCT
Source organism: uncultured Bacteroidales bacterium (assembly GCA_963792395.1). Taxonomy (GTDB): domain Bacteria; phylum Bacteroidota; class Bacteroidia; order Bacteroidales. The sequence goes on along the minus strand of CAWBWE010000005.1, from coordinate 124,162 downwards.
GGAGATGGGCATGGCAAAGTTGATCACATCCTTTCCGGTGATCTCCTTGTCGCACAGAATGATCAGACGCTCGAGCACATTCCGGAACTCCCGGATGTTGCCGGTCCAGTTTATCTTTTGCAACTCCTTGATGGCGTCTTCCTTGATTACTTTGGGAGCGTTGCCGTACTCTTCGCAGATCAAGGCATTGAAATGATCGGCCAGCAGCGGGATATCTTCCAGCCGTTCGTTCAGGGAGGGAACCTGGATCAGGATCACACTGAGCCGGTGATAGAGGTCCTCCCTGGAACCTGCTTTTTTCGATTTCCTCCTTCAGGTTCTTGTTGGTGGCAGCCACCACCCGTACATTCACATTGATGTCCTTGTCGGAGCCCACCCTGGAGATCTTATTCTCCTGCAGGGCCCTCAGCACCTTGGCCTGGGCCGAAAGGCTCATGTCCCCGATCTCATCCAGGAAGATGGTGCCCCCGTCGGCCTGTTCAAATTTTCCTTTCCGTTGCTTTGATGGCCGAGGTAAAGGCTCCCTTTCTCATGTCCGAATAATTCGCTTTCGATGAGCTCGGAAGGGATGGCCGCACAATTTACCTCGATAAAAGGAGCGGCTGAACGTGTGCTGTTTTCATGCAGGGACACGTGCCACCAGCTCTTTACCGGTTCCGTTTGACCCGGTGATCAGTACGCGTGGCATCGGTGGCAGCCACCTTGTCGATGATCTCCCTGACCTGTTGAATGGCTTTAGATTCGCCGATCATATCGTAGCCTTTGCCCACCTTTCTTTTTCAAGTACCTTGGTTTCGGTGATCAGGGTCGATTTATCCAGGGCATTGCGGATGGTAATCAGCAGGCGGTTCAGGTCCAGGGGTTTTTCAATAAAATCATAGGCTCCCTTCTTAATGGCCTCCACCGCATTATCAATGTTTCCATGTCCGGAAATCATGATCACCTGGGCATCACCCTCCTCCTCAAAGATCTTCTCCAGCACCTCCAGACCGTCCATTTCGGGCATCTTGATATCGCAAAGCACAATATCATAGTGTCCCTTTTTATAGAGCTCCAGTCCCTCGGCTCCGTGTTCGGCCAAGTCTACCGTGAATTTTTCATATTCAAGAATTTCTTTCAAGGGTATTTCGAATACTCCTTTCGTCGTCGATTACAAGGATATTTGCCATATGCTTCTATTTCCAGTTAGATGCCCACCAGCTCGGAGATGACTCCTTCCTTTGAGGGCAAATTCAGAATGGTGAAGAGTGGATGATCTTGCAGTAACGTATCACAAAACTAACAAAAATCGTGGCGGCCACAATCATCTCCACCCTTACCGGTTCCATGCCGGGCATGGCCCTGCGCTCCTCCAGGGTGGAAAGAAGCAGGCGGTGGTGAAGCTTTCTATACTCTTTCATGGAAAGCTCTCTCCCGTAGTAGCTCATCGTTCTCCTTTCCCAGATGGTGCAGGATCATGGCGTGGAAAGTGTCAAAAGAACCCGAGGCACCAATCAGTGTCTCGGCGGTTTTTCTCTTTGGCTACCTCCAGCAGAGGAACTAGCTCCTGCCTGAAATAGGATTCCAGGGCGCGTATCTCCTCCTCGTTGATGGGGTCTGAAAAGCTCAAGCGCTCCAGGATACGTGCCATGCCCAGCTCAAAGCTTTGTTTCCAGACAATTCCCTGATGGTTACAGATGATAAATTCGATGCTTCCGCCTCCAATATCCAGGATCATGACTTTGTCGTCGCCCAGTGCAATAGCCTGCCGGACCCCTTTGTAGATCAGTTCCGCCTCCCGATCGCCCGGGATGATTCGTGTACGGAATCCAAAACGCCGGTATACCTCCTCGGTAAATTCTTCTCCGTTCACTGCATTTCGGATGGCTGAAGTGGCAAAGGCCCGGATCTCCTCCACCTCGATAGTTCCGGATGGTCTCCATGTGATTCTGGATGGCTACAAATCCACGTTCAATGGCATCGGGAGTAATCCGGTTGACCTGAATCCCTCCGCGACCCAGTTTTACCGGTTGCTTCCGGCTGAGCAGGATTTTGAAACCGCGCTCCTGTCGTTCTGCAATCAGAAGGTTGAAGGTGTTGGTGCCGAAATCGAGAATCGCGGTGATCATGAACTATACCTTAACCATTTCCAGATCTCCCTGTAGCTGTTTTTCTTTCCGTACATAAGAATCCCTGTGCGGTATACTTTTCCGGCCACCCAGGTCATGCCCAGAAAGGTAGCCACCAGAAGGGAGCCCGAAAGAGCGATCTGCCACCAGGGGACCCCGAAGGGTATCCGAACCATCATCACAACCGGTGAGGTAAAGGGGATGATGCTGAACCAGAACGACAGGGCATTGTCCGGATTATTAATGGCACTGATCATGACATAGATGCCCAGGATCAGCGGAAGGATTACCGGAAAAATCAGTTGTTGGGTATCCGTCTCATTGTCCACGGCCGATCCGATCACGGCAAACATGGCTGCATAGAGCAGGTAGCCGAATATGAAGTAGAAGAGAAAGGAGCCGATCATCATTCCCACAGGGAGCGATTTAAATGAGGCAAAAATCTCCTGGGCCATATCCATATCCTCGCCGGCCAGGATCTCCGGAGCCATGTTCCCGGGAGCCAGCTCATCTGCTCCCTGGTCAAAAAGGTCAGAGGCCACCACCTGCTCGGTGGGGGTCTGGTTCAGCTCGGGAAAGAACGCTGCTTTCAGCCCGGTAACAAGCACAGCCGAGAGCAAGGTCCAGATGAGGAACTGGGTCAGACCAACAAGCCCGACCCCGATGATCTTGCCCATCATCAGCTGAAAAGGTTTGACAGAGCTGACGATCACTTCGATGATGCGGCTCACTTTCTCTTCAATGACGCCGCGCATGACCTGGGATCCGAAGAAGAAGATAAAGAAGAATATCAGCATTCCCCCCAGGTACCCGATCCCCATGATCACCCCGGTGTTACTCTCCTGGGTTTTCCCATCCTTGGTCCATTTAATATTTCTCACATGGATGCTGGTCTCCACCTCCGCCAGAATCCTCTCGATATCTTCGATCTCGTGGGACGCCAGTTTCAGATCTTCAATCTCGCTCTCCATGGAGCTTTCCAGATACTCAGAGATCTCTAAGGATACCTGTTTGGTGGAATAGATCAGAGAGGATTCAGAGGCCAGGATGTTGGCGGGAATAAATAGCAGTCCATAGTACCCGGACTCCTCAAAAGTTTCCCGGAAGGTTTCTACGGGGACCCCCTCAATCACCTGGAATTTAAGAGTTTCGGTTCCCGGGATGGTGAAAACGGGACCATCCGCTCCCTGGTTGGTGAAAAGCCCTGAGTCATCGATCACCACCATGCTTTTCTCCTCCTTGTCCTCCAGGGTGGCAAAGTACATGGGAATCAATATGTAAGCAGCAAAGATCAGGGGTCCGAGTACGGACATGATAATGAAGGATTTCTTCCGGATACGGGTCAGGTACTCCCTCTGAATGATTAGACCTATTTTATTCATGATCGCTTCTCCCTCTTTTGATTGGTGTTTTTGACCACCTCAATAAATATGTCATTCATGCCCGGCAGGATCTCATTAAAGGCTTTAATCTCAGTAATTTCCAATAGGTTCCTGATCAGGGCTCCCGATCCGTCTTTCTCATTTGAAATCCGTATGGTGGCATTCTGGCCCATGCCGTTCTCCTCTACCCCCAGCAATTCAAAACGGGGATCGAGTCCGCCGGCCAGCCTTTCTCTGCTTCCCGAAAAAGTCACCTGGTACTTGTTGGACCGGTATCTCTCTCTGATCACAGAAATTTCTCCCTGCAGGACCGCTTCAGACTCGTTGATAAGGGTGATATGGTCACAGAGCTCCTCCACAGAGGACATATTGTGTGTAGAAAAGATAATGGTGGCACCCTGCTCTTTCATATGCAGGATCTCCTGCTTCAGCAGGTTCACATTGATGGGGTCGAAGCCACTGAAGGGTTCATCGAATATCAGGAGCCGGGGTTCGTGCAGCACGGTAGTGATAAACTGTACCTTCTGGGCCATTCCCTTGGAGAGCTCCTCCACCTTCTTATCCCACCAGCCTTCAATCTCAAATTTGTGAAACCAAAGCTTCAGTCTCTTCATGGCTTCTTTCCTGGAAAGGCCTTTCAGTTGTGCCAGGTATAAAGCCTGTTCTCCAACCTTCATCTTCTTATAGAGTCCCCGCTCTTCCGGCAGGTAACCGATCTTAGGCCGGTGCTCCTGGCTTATGGGGACTCCTTCGAACAGAATAGAGCCCTGGTCGGGTGCGGTGATCTGGTTGATGATTCGTAATAAGGTGGTTTTTCCGGCACCATTGGGTCCCAGTAAACCATAAATGCTGCCTTCGGGGACCTCCATGGACACCTGGTTCAGTGCCCGGTGTCCGCTAAAGTCTTTTACAACTTCAAGGGCTGAAATAAGGTTCATTCAAAGAAATTTTTCATCCGGTTAAAAAAGCCGTGTTCACTTTTATCGGGCTGGGGTGTAAAGGAATCCGAGTGTTCCATCTTTTCAAAGACCTTCTTCTCCTCTTTATCCAGCGTTTTGGGGATCCAAACATTGATCTGTACCAGCAGATCACCTTTCCCGTATCCATTGACCTCGGGCAGACCTTTCCCGCGGAGTCTCAGCACCCTTCCCGGTTGGGTTCCGGCTTCTATCTTGATTTTGGCCCGTCCCTCGATGGTGGGGATCTCCACGGTGGATCCCAGGGTGGCCTGCGGTATACTCAGATAAAGATAGTAAAGCAGGTCGCTTCCATCCCGGGTGAGATCCGGATGATTCTTTTCATGGATCATCACCAGCAGATCGCCATTGACACCACCCCTTCTTGCTGCGTTGCCTTTCCCGCTCATTTTTACCTGCATGCCTTCAGCCACTCCTGCAGGAATGTTGATCTTAATCACCTCCTCCTTTTTCACTATTCCTTCGCCATAGCAAGCTTCGCACTTTTCACTGATGGTGGTTCCTTCGCCGTGACAGGAGGGACAGCTGGAGGCCGTTTGCATCTGTCCCAGGAATGTATTGGTCACCCGGGTAACCTGGCCGCTGCCGTGGCAGGTTTCACAGGTGCTTTTGGACGTTCCGTGTTTAGCTCCTGATCCGCTGCAGGCTTCGCAGGAGACGTACTTTTTCACTTTAATCTTCTTCTCCACCCCTTTGGCTATCTCAGCCAGGTCCAGGTTCACCTTCACACGCAGGTTGGATCCCTTGGTAACTCCTCCACCCCTGGCGCCTCCCCCAAAACCTCCAAAACCTCCAAAACCTCCAAATCCACCGAATATATCACCAAACTGGGAGAATATATCTTCCATGGTCATTCCTCCTCCGAAGCCCCCGGCTCCTCCGTTCTGGAAGGCTGCATGGCCATACTGGTCATACTTTTGCCGTTTCTGGGCATCGGAAAGGACTTCGTAGGCTTCGGCCGCCTCTTTGAATTTCTCCTCAGCCTCATTATCGCCCGGATTCTTATCAGGATGGTATTGCAAGGCCTGCTTCCGGTAGGCTTTCTTAATCTCCTCCTGGGTGGCGTTTTTGGACACACCCAATATATCGTAATAATCTCTTTTTCCCATTCTATTCCCCAATAACCACCTTTGAAAATCTCAGGACCCTTTCATTCAGATAGTAGCCTTTTTGGATGACATCCACCACTTTACCCTTCAGCTTTTTTGAAGGAGCCGGGATCTTGGTAATGGCTTCGTGCAGATCTGTGTCAAATTCCTTATGGACTGCCTCTATCTCTTTAATACCCTGCTGGTTCAGGAAGCCAGTGAACTTGCCCGAGATAAGCATCATCCCTTCTTTCACGGCCTTAATATCTATAGCCTCATCCACCGATTGCATGGCCCGGTCAAAATCATCCGCAACCGGTAATAAGGCCTCCAGAAGTTTTTCGTTGGCGCTTTTCTGCAGATCGATCTTCTCTTTCAGAGTTCTTTTGCGAAAGTTGTCATACTCCGCTGACAGTCTCAGGTAACGATCCTGCAATTCTGCCAGTTTTTCTTCTGCAGTGGGTACCTTTTCTGGCTCTATCGGCTCTTCTTCTTCAGGCTCTCCAGCTGTTTCTTCCTGCTCCACTTCCTGTTGCACCTGATCCTGATTCAGTGGTTCTTCCCCTTCGAATTTTTTATCTTGCTGTTTATCAGCTTGTTCTGACTGCTTTACCATATTTGTATACGCTTATACTATTCAATAATTTGACCCTGATAAGTCAAATATTGAGCCAAGGCGGGGAAATTGACATATTGTCAGACGCGTCCCTTTCAGATTTCAAAAGGCGACATTATAAAACATCTCGCATAAATGCGCTTGCTCAGGAGCTAGCGGAGGATTAGTTTCCCAAGGATCTGGCCCGAATCATGATAGATCCGGATAAAGTAAAGGCCTGCAGGCCGGTTGCTCAGATTGTATTCTTCCCGGATCTGATAGTAGGGAGGGAATTCTTGCTGCATCAGCACTTTTCCCAGGGGATCCAGAATCTGCAGGTTTAGCTCTTTCTCCAGCTCTGCGGCCAGCTCTACTATAAATCTCCCATCGCTGGGATTCGGGAAAATCTTCAAAAAGCCGGGCGAGTACAGATCATCGATTCCAACCCCGGACTCAAGCTCCACAGTGACTGTAAATTCTTGATTTTCACTGTCCTCTCCATCCGACACCAGCAGGCTCACCGGGTGATCCCCCACATCTCCATTTCCAGGGGTGCCATGAAGGATCAGTGAACCTGCATCAAAGTTGAGCCAGTCAGGCAGCACCGGAGCAGAAAAGGACAGGGCATCCCCATCTGCATCCTCGGCAGCCACATAATACACATAGAGGTGGTCCTTCACTACAGAAGTGGAGGGTGTGGAGGTAAAGAAGGGTGCAGTGTTCACATTTTCGACGGTGATGCTGAATGTCTGATCCGCTGTAACGGTTCCATCGGAGACCCTGACGGTCACATTGTGCCGGCCCAGGTCAGCAACACGGGGGATCCCGCTGACTACGTTGGTTGAAGGATAGAAGGTTAACCAGCCAGGCAACACGGGCGCGGAATAACTCAGTACATCTCCGTCAATATCCTGGGCTCTGATGGTATATACATAGGACTCACCCACCACAATGCTGGTGGCCGGATCGGAGGTAAAAATGGGAGCATGATTGCCATAGCTAACGCTGATGACAAAAGTCTGGTCCGCATGGAGGGAGCCGTCTGAGACCCTGATGGTCACGTGCTGATCTCCCACATCCTCATCCCCGGGAGTAGCGCTTAACACCTGTGTGGAGGCATTGAATGTCAGCCATCCCGGGAGTACCCGCGCCGTGTAAGTCAGGGCATCCCCATCAATATCCTCAGCCCTGACGGTATAGGTGTAGGCGGACCCCGGACGGGCCTCCTCAATGGGAGTGGAGGTAAAATGAGGGGGGTCGTTCACATTTGCCACAAGAATACTGAATGACTGTACCACAAAAACCGTCCCGTCATTGATTGCCAGAGAGACACTGTGGGTGCCCACCTGGTCATTGCCGGGGGTGCCACTCAGTGTCCGGGTGACCGGGTCAAAGCTCAGCCAGAGAGGACGCACGGGGGCGCTGAAAATAAGGGTATCCCCGTCGATATCTTCTGCAGTGACGGTATAGGTGTACAGAGCTCCCTGCAGACCGGTGATCACAGGAGTGGAGGTAAAGGTGGGGGCATCATTGGTATTGAGCACCGTGAGTACAAAGGTGCTGTCCACCGTAAGAGTTCCATCGCTGATTCTCAGGGTCACGTTAAATTCTCCCACATCGTCCTGGACGGGTGTCCCGCTCAGAACATGGGTGGTATCATTGAAGCTCAGCCAGGCGGGAAGCAGAGGTGCCCTGTAGATGATGCTGTCGCCGTCGATATCCTGGGCGGTGACCGCTGAAGAATAAAGCACATCCTCCAGGGCGATCGTATCGGGCATGGAGACAAAGGTCGGGGCATCATTGGTATTCTCCACGTGGATGACAAAGGTACTGTCCTCGAAGACGGTTCCATCAAAGATCCTCAGGGTCACTGTATGATCCCCCACATTCACATTGGCTGGTGTCCCGCTCAGGATATGGGTGGTATCATTGAAACTTAGCCAGGCGGGCCGTACAGGGGCCCTGAATCTGATGCTGTCCCCGTCGATGTCCTGGGCAGTGACGGCAGAGGAATAAAGTACATCCTCCAGGGCCATGGTATCCGGAAGGGAGGTAAAGGTGGGGGCATCGTTCACATTGTCCACCCGGATGGAAAAGGTGCTGTCTACCGTGGCCGTTCCATCAAAGATTCTCAGAGTCACATTGTGGCGTCCCACCTCATCATTTCCGGGAGTCCCGCTCAGCACCTGCGTATTGGCATCGAACAATAGCCAGTCTGGAAGAAGGGGCGCACTATAGATGATGCCATCCCCGTCAATATCCTCAGCTGTAACCGTTGAGGAATACAAAACATCCTCCGTGGCTACCGTGTCCGGAATGGAAGTAAAGACAGGGGCATCGTTGGCATTATAGACATGAATGCTAAAGGTGGTGTCCACGGTGACGGTGCCATCAAACACACTCAGGGTGACGGAATGATAACCCACCTGGTCATTACCAGGAGTTCCGCTCAGTACCCGGGTTCCCGGATCAAACAATAACCAGGCAGGTACGGAGGTGCCGGTGTAGGAAAGCACATCCCCAACATCAATATCCGTGGCGGCAATGGAAGAAGAATAAAGCACATCCTCCATGGCTACCGTGTCCGGAACGGTGGTAAAGGTGGGTGCATCATTTACATTGTAAACATGAATCGTGAAAGTGGTGTCCACGGTAGTGGTCCCGTCAGATACACTCAGAGTTACAGCATGGTAACCCACCTGTTCATTGCCGGGTGTTCCGCTTAGTACCTGGGAATCTTCATCGAAAACTAACCAGGCGGGAACAGAGGTGCCGATGTAGGTCAGCTCATCATCCTCATCGATATCCGTGGCTGCGATGGAAGAGGAATAGAGCACATCTTCCGTGGCCACCGTGTCCGGAACAATCGTGAAAGTGGGGGCATCGTTATCGTTGACGACCTGAATGGTGAAGGACTGATCCACATCCTCATGCCCGTCATTAACCCTGATGGTCACCTCGTGATCGCCCACATCATCATTCCCGGGGGTACCGGTCAGGATCTGTGTATCTGGATCGAAGTCCAGCCAGGCAGGAATCAGAACTTCAGAATAGGTGAGGACTGCCAGTGGATCCACATCCACAGCCACTGCCGTATAGATATATGTATCTCCCTCCAAAACAGACAGATCGGGCGTAGATGTAAAGGTGGGTGGATCATTGTTCACCGTAATGGTGAAGGACTGGTCCACATCCTCATGCCCGTCATTGACCCTGATGGTCACCCCATGATCGCCCACATCATCATTCCCGGGGGTACCGGTCAGGATCTGAGTGACAGGATCGAAGATCAACCAGTCAGGGATGGAAGTGGCGGAATAAGTGAGGACAGCCAGCGGATCCACATCCACCGCGACTGCGGTATAGCTATATAAATCTCCCTGAAGAACCGACAGAGCGGGTGAAGAGGAAAAGATTGGCGGATCATTAGTCACCGTAATGGTGAAGGGCTGATCCACATTCACAAAACCATCACTCACCCGGATGATTACATCATGGTCTCCCACCTGATTATTTCCGGGGATCCCGGACAACTGGCGAGTCCCGGCATTGAAAATTAACCATGCAGGCAGGGTGGGTGCGCTGTAAACCAGCGCATCCCCATCAAGGTCTGTTGCATTGACCGTGTAATTGTAAGTGGCTCCCTGAAGAACAGCGGCATCCGGGCTTGAGGTAATCAGGGGGGAATTGTTTATACCCAGTAACTCCACAATGGCAGAATCATTGGAGACAAAGCCGGGTCCATTTGTGAGGTAGTTCGCTGAAACAGTTTGATTCAGCACCTCACCCCCATAGCAAAAGCGGTAGCTGATGGTGCTCCCTTCTGTAAATCCATCAACGGGTAGGGTAAGAGGGTTATCCCTTGATACTTCGATTATCAGGTAAGGAGGGCCTCCTGTAAGCTCGGAGCTCAAAACTCCCACACCCACACACTCATTCCCGTCAAACACCCCAATTTCATCACCTGCCTGCAGGTCAGAGGTGTCAACGCTTGCCAGCGAAACATAAATCAGCATGGAATCCAGGGAAGTCCCGGACCAATTGGGGGTAAAGCAGGATTGTGCATAGCCTCCCACCGAAAGCAGCAGCAAAGTCCCTACCGATAATATGAACTTTTTCATTTTTCTAACTGCAATTTGCAATAAAAATCTTCTTCGTAATAGTTAAAATTGACCAATTGTTCACTACTTGAAAAGTAACATGATGGCTTTGGGATAAACGGAAAAGGTAGATATAATATTAATGATTTGAAATAGAGGTGAATAAATTGTGTAAAAATGTTGAAGATGCGAAACCGATGCTCGTACCGTCTCCAAAGGAGCGGGCTTCAATTTTGACTAATTTTCAAAGGGAATCCCCTTTAAAGTCTTGAATTTCTTTCTCCGGTCCTGGCGTATTTTTAGCAGAATAAAAATAAGCAAAAGAAGCAGGATAAAGGCCCCGATAATGGCCGCCTGCCAGGTTCGGGTTTCAGGCGCTGAGAGAAGAATGACTTCGTGTTTGATCAGGTAGCCGGTGAGCACGTTAATCAGGCATTCGGGAATTAATCCGATCGCAGTTCCTGCCAGGTAGGAGCGAGCCGACATGCTGCTCAGGGGAAAACTGAAATTGATCAGGTTGGTGGGGATGATATAGATGCCCCGGCTGAAAACCACGGTCCATAAGCCGTATTTCCCTATTTTCTTGTTGATGCGTTTGATCAGTTTCTTTTCCCCGTATTTTTCTTTGAAATACCCGGTAAAAGCGGAGCGGACCATAAAAAAGGAGGCCATCACCGAAATCACATTGACCCCCCAGCAGATAAGCAGGGCCGGGGTCAAGTTCAGCAGGAAACCGATGGCCATGGAAAGGTAAAGGATGGGAAGCCCGGAGAGGGTGCTTAAGAGCGTCAGGGCACTGATCAGTAATACCAGGAATAAGATACGCTCATCGGCCATCCTGATTCGCTCAAAGAGCAGGGATTGGGCATCTGTTCCTGCTGTGAGCCAGATAAAAGCCCCCGCCGTAAGCAGGATAAAAAAAATGATTACGATGCGTAACTGTTTCACAGGAAGCTATTTAGATCGGCTTTAAAATCCACCCGTATGCCGGTAGAGGTAAAGCCAGCCCGTATAAAGTGTACTGGAGGTCTCTTCGGTGGTCCCGGTCCCGGTGGTCCCTCCTGTACCACTGTTTCCGCGGTTCAGCTTCCATTGTTCGAAAATATTGGGATCCTGGTACTCCAGGCCGTCATATCCCAGGGCTTCTACCACATAATAGTATTGCCCTTCAGGGGCCTCGCGGTTGCTGTTGTGCATATTTCCATCCCAGCCATCCCAGGAATAGATATCCTCAATCTTCCTTCTATAGACCACCTTCCCGCTCCGGTCCACGATGGTAAGCTTGCACGATTCCAGCGACTGGTGCTTAAATACGAAATAATCATTGGTGCCATCTCCGTTGGGGGAGAAAACATTGGGAATAGCCAGCTGCGAGGGCACCACATGAATGGGCTCCAGGAGTTTAAAGGTATCGATGCAGTTCTCTTCGCTGATGGAGATCATATAGGGATAGTAATACTCATCGGCAGTTTCATAGGTGAATTCGGTCACGGTCTCCAGCTCATAGGTGGTCTCTGTCTCCAGCACTCCCCCCAGGGTATCCAGGAATACCCATTCGTAGTTGGCTCCATTGAGGGATTCGTTTATAAACCTGACAGTGAGCATGGCATCCAGGCTCCCTTTTTCTTTGCTCCAGTCTCCGGTCAGATCTGTGGTGTATTCACCGGTCACTTTGTCCAGGTATTCCATGCTGAACCGGGCCATGGTTTGAATACTCTCATAAAATACCTGATCCACGGCCCTCATTCCAAATTCATCGGTGGCTGTCAGGGAATACTCGGTATCCTTATAGGGCGGCTTGTAGGAAATATTGGGCCGAAGTACGATGGTATCATTGGGAATGTCCAGCTCACTGTTGTCCGAGGTCCATTTAAAACTGAAATCCAGAGGCCGGCTGATCTCTACATGGGACAGGGGATCCCAGTACACCAGGGTATCCGGGAAGACATATCCGGAAATGGCCACAAAGTCGCAGGTATAGAGGAAGCCCGGAAGAGTTCCCTCACTGGTTTGTACCACAGAGTCACGGAGATGATCTAAAAAAACCCAGGACATAAAGGAGGCATCCGTACCGGCCCCGTTCCAGATCCTTACCTGGTATCCTCCCTCATCCAGATTGGACACCGTGGAGGTGGTCCCGGATTCGCTGCTGAATATGGGATCAAATCCATTAATCGCCGGATTGTATTTTCTCCAATCAAAGTTAAAAGGACCCGCTCCCGAATAGGTGGCGCTCAGAGAACCTGGTTTGCTCAGGCCGTCCATCTGGTAAAAAACAAAGAGGGGATCTTCTGCCGGATTTCCCGGGGGGTAGGTCAAAGTATCCACGTGATCGGCTGTAGCGGAGCTGATTTGTGCTAACAGGCCCTGCACTGAAACCAGTGCCACGAAACATCCCGCTGCCAGGTATCTCAGATACTTTTTATCAACCACTCGGGTAAGTGTCATTATTTATGTTTAATCTATAAACGAATTAATGCCAAATTATTATACAAACAGAGGGGCCGTAAAAATGCAACTTTTAAAAAAACTGTGCAATAATTTATGACTTCCTGTTCGATCCCGGGTCTTTATTATCCATCAACATATACTATCTTAGTCAGCCCATAAAAACATGGAGCAGGTGGAAGCTATCAGGAAGGATTTAAACAAGGCGCAGCAGGAAGCGGTACTAAACCATAAGGGGCCGGCACTGGTTATAGCCGGTGCCGGTTCAGGAAAAACCAGGGTGCTGACCTACCGGATCGCCTACCTGCTCTCCAGGGGAGTGAGCCCTTCAAGAATCCTGGCCCTTACCTTTACCAATAAGGCTGCCAACGAGATGAAGGAGCGAATTGCCACCATGGTTTCCCCCGATCTGGCCCGTAATCTATGGATGGGAACCTTTCATTCCCTTTTTGCCAGGATTCTGCGCCGGGAGGCCGAGGTGCTTGGATTTCCCTCCAACTTTACCATTTATGACACCATTGATTCTCGCAGCCTGGTCAAAACGATAGTGAGGGAACTCAATCTGGATGAAAAGATTTACAAGCCGGCGGAGGTGTTCGGACGCATTTCGGCTGCTAAAAATAACCTGGTGACTCCCGAGGTATACCTGGGCAGTGGCGAATTCCAGGTCCGGGATCAGGTTTCAAGGCGACCGCGACTGGGCGAAGTGTATGACCGCTATGTAAAGCGCTGCAAACATTTTGGGGCCATGGACTTTGATGACCTCTTATTGCAGACCAACCTCTTGTTCAGGGACCATCCGGCAGTGCTGGATAAATACCGGGAGGCCTTCGATTATGTACTGGTGGATGAGTACCAGGACACCAATTATTCCCAGTACCTGATTGTAAAAAAACTCTCGGAGCTGCACCGTAACCTCTGTGTGGTTGGGGATGATGCCCAGAGCATCTATTCCTTCAGGGGAGCCCGCATCGAGAATATCCTGAATTTTAAGAATGATTACCCGGACTACCGGATCTTTAAACTGGAACAGAACTATCGCTCCACCCAGACCATAGTCAATGCAGCCAACTCTGTGATCAAACGGAACCGCGGTCAGATCTCCAAGGAGGTATTCTCAAAGAATGAAAACGGGGAGCCCATTCGGGTGGTCAGGGCTGCGGACGACAGGGAGGAGGGTTTCCTGGTGGCCGGACACATCTCCGACCTGCGTTTCAGGGACCAGCTGGAGCACAAAGATTTTGCCATTCTCTACCGGACCAACGCCCAGAGCCGGATTTTTGAAGAGAGTCTACGCCGGATGAATATCCCTTACAGGGTCTACGGATCTCTCTCCTTTTACCAGCGCAAGGAGATAAAGGACCTGCTGGCCTATTTCCGCATCACCGTGAATCCCAGGGATGATGAGTCACTCAAAAGGATTATCAACTATCCCATGCGGGGGATCGGGAAGACCACCGTGGATAAACTGAACGGCTATGCAGAAAAACTGGATTCTCCCATCTGGGATGTATTGACACATCTCGACCAGGTAAACCTGGGATTCAATAAAGGAACCCTGAACAAGTTACAGAGCTTTACCCGGATGATCCAGGGATTCCGAAAACGACTTCAGGAGATGGAAGCTTTTGACCTGGCCTATACCATTGTCAATGAAACCGGCATTATCAGGGACCTTCAGTCGGATAAGACTCCCGAGAACGTGAGCAGGTTCGAGAATATCGAGGAACTGCTTAACGGGATCAAAGTCTATACAGATGATACAGAAAGAGAGGGCGACCTGACGCTGGCTGAATACCTGCAGGAGGTGACCCTGATGACCGATGCGGACCAGGAGAAGGAGGAGGATAAGAACCGGGTGACCATTATGACCATCCATTCTGCCAAAGGACTCGAATTCAAGCACCTGATCATTGCGGGCGTGGAGGAGGAGCTTTTCCCTTCCCAGATGAGTATCGACAATCCCAAAGATCTGGAAGAAGAACGCAGGCTCTTTTATGTGGCCCTGACCCGGGCCGAGAAGAGTGCGCTCATCACCTACGCGGCCCTGCGTTATAAATGGGGTATTCAGAATGCCTGTTCTCCCAGCCGTTTTATCAAGGAGATCGACGAAAAGTACCTGGAACTTCCAGCCGATTTCTACCCGGTCCTTCCCGGAAATGGAATCGAGCAAAGAAAGCAGCCCACCCAAATCCAGTCAGGTGGCCGCAAACTGGTCCATATGAATCAGGCCACCCGCGCGTCCAGACCGCCGTCTGCTTCATCCCCTGCACCTCCCCCCAGGGATTTTATCCCTTCCGATCCCGGGATGATCCGGGTTGGCACCAGGGTGGAGCATCCCCGTTTTGGGATTGGAGAAGTACATCAACTGGAGGGTAACGGCTCCAACATCAAAGCCACCGTACTTTTTCCCATTGGAACCAAGCAGCTCCTGCTTAAATTCGCCAAGCTGAGGGTAGTTGAGTGAAAAATCCGTACTTTTGTAGAAATCTATTTTAAAAATCATCCATGACATACGATTATAATTCCAGCCGTGATAAGTTGATCCTTCCTGAATATGGAAGAAATATACAAAAGATGGTGAACCATATTAAGACCATTGAGGATCGTGAAGAACGCAATAAGGCTGCCCAAACAGTAATAGGCGTAATGGGAAACCTCAATCCGCACCTGAGGGATGTGGCTGATTTTAAGCATAAGCTTTGGGACCATCTGGCCATCATTTCCGATTTTGATCTGGATATTGATTCGCCTTATCCATTGCCAGAGCGGGAATCCCTGCAAAGCAAGCCCGAAAAAGTTCCCTATCATCAACACAGGATTCGCAAAAAGCATTATGGCCGCTCCATTGTACTTATGATTGAAAAGGCGGTTGCCCTGGAGCCTGGCGAGGAAAAAGATGACCTGGTCAAGATGATTGCTTACCACATGAAAAAATCATACCTGACCTGGAACAGGGAAGCGGTAAGTGACGAGGAGATCTTTGGTGATATGAAGGTGCTTTCCGGAGGAGTACTGGAGGTAAACCCGAATCTGAAACTGCCCGAAACCAAGGATATTCTTGCGAAGAACCGTCCCAATACCCCCAAACAAAAAGGGGGCGGTAAAAAGGGAAAACACAAACAACACTACCAGCAGCATCAGCACAAGCAGTAGTCAGCATATTCCTGATCCATGGGGAAGTTCATCATTGAGGGAGGACAACGCCTGAAAGGGGAGATAAGCCCCCAGGGTGCCAAAAATGAGGCACTCCAGATATTGTGCGCTACCCTGCTGACCTCAGAGCCCCTGACCATTCATAACCTTCCCCGCATTAAGGATGTATTGCTCCTGATCCAGCTGCTCCGTGATCTGGGGGTGGAAACCGAGCAGCTTTCAGAGCATTCATACCGATTCAGGGCGATGGAAGTTGACCAGGACTATTTCCGTACCGACACCTACCTCCAACACTCATCCTCCCTGAGAGGATCTGTGATGATCCTCGGACCCTTGCTGGCGCGTTTTGGAAAAGCGGTACTGCCCAAGCCTGGAGGAGATAAGATCGGGCGCAGAAGGCTGGATACTCATTTCCTGGGATTCCAGGCTCTGGGAGCCACCTTCGATTTTGATCATGCTCAGAATTTTTATCAGGTACATGCTACCAGGCTGACAGGCACCTATATGCACCTGGATGAAGCATCGGTAACAGGTACGGCCAATATCCTTATGGCCAGTGTGATGGCAGAGGGGAAAACAACGATTTACAACGCGGCCTGTGAACCCTATATCCAGCAGCTTTGCAGGATGCTGGTCCGCATGGGAGCCAGGATAGAGGGAATCGGGTCAAACCTGCTGACCATCCATGGCGTAGATAAGCTGGGGGGAACAGAACATCACATATTGCCGGACATGATCGAAGTGGGCAGCTTTATCGGGATGGCAGCCATGACCAGATCTGAGCTTACTATCAGGGAGGTGGCCTTCGAACAGCTGGGGATTATTCCCGGCTCGTTTCAGCGCCTGGGGATCACCGTGGAAAAGAGAGGAGACGACCTTTATGTACCCGCTTTGGATCACTATACGATTGAAACCTTCATTGATGGGGCCATAATGACCATAGCCGATGCTCCCTGGCCCGGTCTGACTCCCGATCTTCTGAGTGTCATCCTGGTCACGGCCACCCAGGCAAAAGGAAGCGTTCTGATCCATCAGAAGATGTTTGAGAGCAGGCTCTTTTTCGTGGATAAGCTGATCGATATGGGGGCACAGATTATCCTGTGCGATCCGCACCGGGCCACTGTGATCGGACTGGATCACACCATCCGCTTACGATCCACCACCATGTCCTCGCCCGATATACGGGCAGGTGTAGCACTGCTCATCGCAGCCATGTCTGCCGAAGGAACAAGCATCATCAATAACATAGAACAGATTGACCGGGGATATGAGAATATCGATGCCCGGCTCAACCGGCTGGGGGCCTCCATCCGGCGGGAGCCTTAATCATCCGGATTTTTCTAATTTTGTACCACAACACCCTAAGAACTGAAATATGAAAACTGTAGTTTACCTGTTCCTCGTTTCCCTCTTTCTCCTGTCCTGCAGTTCCAGAAGTGGAAATGCTTCCCAGACGGAAGCTCTGGCGGTGGAAGTGAACGGCATAAAGACCGGGATCAAAATCGGGGAAAGAGCTCCTGAACTGGTCTTTGAATCCCCCACAGGGGAGAAGATTTCCCTCTCTTCTCTGCGGGGGCAAATGGTTCTGATCGATTTCTGGGCCGCCTGGTGTTCCCCCTGCCGGGAGGAGAACCCAAACCTGGTAAAAACCTATCATCGTTTTAAGGATAAAGAGTTTGTCAATGGATCGGGTTTTACGGTTTACGGGGTCTCCCTGGACCGGCGGATGGAGGATTGGGTGGCAGCCATTGAAAAAGACGAACTGGTCTGGGAATCCCATGTCAGCGATCTGGAAGGATGGAAATCCGTACCTGCAGCACAGTACGGAGTTATGGCCATCCCGGCTAACTTCCTGATTGACGGGGATGGGATCATCGTGGCCAAGGGACTCAGGGGCGAGTACCTGGATAACAAACTCAAGGAGCTGCAAAAATAGGACTGATAAACAGCTTTTTTCGTAACTTGACATGGTAGCCCAATCCCCGTCAGTTATGAGAAATCAGAATACTATTTCCAGAAGAGAATTCGTCATCACGGGTGTGGTCGGCACTCTGGGTATTGCCTCCGGTTTCACTCTTGCCGATCCGAACCCGGTGGTAGCTGTGGTTAAGATCAAAGAGGATAATATTGCTTCTGCTGTGAAAGAGGCCATGGATCTGCTGGGAGGAATCGATGAAGTGACCCGGGACAAACGGCGGATCATGCTGAAGCCCAACCTGGTTGCTCCCGATCCCAGGTGTACCACCAAGCCGGAAGTCATCCGGGCGCTGGCAGAATTGATGCTCGGGGCCGGGAAAGAGGTCAGCATTGGGGAAGGCTCTGCGGCAGCCCCGGGGTTTAATGCAGACGAAGAAGGCGTCCATTTTTCAAAGGATGCAGGGATCCTGGATCCCATGCAACAATATGTATTTGACCAGCTGGGTTACACCGACCTGGCCCGATCCCTGGGGATCCCGCTGATTAATCTGCATACCGGGGAGATGGTGGAGGTAGCGGTCCCCAACGCCTATGTATACAATAAGATCACGGTACATAAATCCCTGTCGGAAATAGACCTGCTCTGCTCCGTGCCCATGATGAAGACCCACGTACTGGCCGGTGTGACCCTGGGGATGAAAAACCTCATCGGCCTGTATCCCGGCAGTGCCTATGGTTCCGTAAGATCCTGCATTCATAATGAATGCTTTGAAAAAAAGTCGCCCTGCGTGTCCTTTGAGATCATTGATATGGTCAGAGCCTGTCCCCCGGGATTAACAGTGATCGATGCATCCACCTCCATGGAAGGGAACGGACCCACCGAAGGGGAGCTGGTGAAGACCAAGCTGATCATTGCAGGCACCAATCCGCTGGCCACCGATATGGTGGCCTCCCAGATCATGGGATTTCATAAAAATGAGGTCGCCACCCTGGTCCTGGCCATCCGCGCCGGGATGAAACCCACCTCCCTGGATTTCATCGAGATCCGGGGCGAGCCCCTGGAAGGAGTGCAAATGGCCTTTAAAAAACCAGAAATGGTTCCCTGGGGCGATATCAACTCCTGGTACGGCGCCAGGGAAATTCATGCACGCCCCTGATTGCAGGGACAGACAAAGCGGATAACAAGCTGACAGAGTTTGTAAAAACCTCCAAAGGTCCTGAATGGGTGAACCATTCCTGCCTGTAAATCGGATTCTGGAGAATTGCTATATTTGGGCCAATCCAATAACTTGAACATGAACGTTGCACACCATATTATTCTGACTACGATCTTTCTTTTGTCCCTTGGTGCCGAAGGAGTTAAGGGTCAACCAATCCTGGCTCCGGCAAAGGAGCAAAGCGGAGTAAAGACAGGCATCCATATTGGCGATCGGGCGCCTGACATAGTCTTAGAATCCCCTGCAGGAGAAAGGATTTCCCTTTCTTCCCTGCGCGGGAAGCTGGTTCTGATTGATTTCTGGGCCGCCTGGTGCCCACCCTGCCGCAGGGAGAATCCCCATCTGGTGAGACTTTATCGCCAGTACAGGGACCAGGAGTTTGTAAACGGCTCCGGGTTTACCGTCTATAGTGTCTCCCTGGATAGAAGCAAGGAAGACTGGACTGCAGCCATTGCAACGGATAGTCTGGAGTGGGATTCTCATGTAAGCGATCTGAAAGGAAGGCAATCTGCCCCGGCTGCCGAGTATGAGGTAAGGTCCATCCCTATCAACTTTCTCATCGACGGCGAGGGCATCATCCTGGCAGTTGGCGAGCGAGGCAGTGCCCTGGAGGAAAAACTGAAGGTATTTCTCAAATAGACTGCTCTTTTCTAAGCAGGTATCTATGTGATAGATTGGGCTGAACGGGAGAGGACGAAGAGTCTTAAATGGAAATAAAAAAGGGCCCCGTAAAGGGAGCCCTTAATATAATTATGCTTTCTGTAGCGAGTAATGCCGTATTCCGAAGCCTACAAATCTTTCTGTGAAAGATTTTCAGCGAGGAGACGGTATTACGAGCGCTACTCTTCCTCCTGTTCTGCGGCGTATGCTTTCAGGAGCTCGTCCTGGATCTCTCCGGGCACCTGCGTATACTCGTCGAACTTCATGCTGTACATGGCGCGTCCGCTGGTGAGTGAGCTCAGGGCGGTGGAGTATTTGTTCATCTCCGCCAGGGGCACCCTGGCTGTGATTTTTTCAAAGCCTTTTTCGCTGGCCATTCCCTGAACGATGGCACGGCGTCCCTGGAGGTCGCTCATTACATCCCCCATGTAGTCGGAGGGCACCAGCACCTCCACCTCGTATACCGGCTCCATAATCTTTGGTCCGGCTTCCTTAAAAGCCCTGCTGAAGGCGTTCCGTCCTGCAAGCATAAAGGAGATCTCGTTGGAGTCCACCGGGTGCATCTTGCCGTCATACACATAGACGCGGATGTCCCGGGCATAGGAACCGGTCAGGGGTCCTTCATCCAGCTTCTCCATGATCCCTTTCAGGATGGCAGGGAGGAAACGGGCATCGATGGATCCTCCCACGATACAGTTAACAAACTCCAGGGTACCACCCCAGCTTAATTTATGGGTATCCACCCCGCGGTTGGCCATTTTATAATCTTTCCCGTTCATCTTGAACATGGGCCTGGGCTCGCTGCCTTCGGTGTATGGTTCAATGATCATATGCACCTCCCCAAACTGGCCGGAACCCCCACTCTGCTTTTTATGCCTGTAGTCGCTCTGGGCAGCTTTGGTTATGGTTTCCCGGTAAGGGATCTTGGGAGTTACAAATTCGGTATGCACCTTGTACAGATTATCCAGCTGCCATTTCACAATATTGAGGTGGTATTCGCCCTGGCCCGATAGAATGATCTGCTTCAGCTCCTTGCTGTATTCGATCCGTACCGTGGGATCCTCCTGGTGAATCCTGGTAAGCGCCTCACCCAGCTTTTCCTCATCTCCTTCGGTCAGGGTCCTGATGGCTGTCCGGAACTTGGGCTCAGGGAAGGGGATTTTATCAAATTCATAACTTACACTGGGTGAACTCAGCGTGTGATTGGTTTTGGTATTTTTCATCTTCACCGTACACCCCAGATCCCCTGCGGCCATGGAGGCCACCTTCTCACGATTTTTACCCTGAGAGGCAAAAATCTGGGAAAGACGCTCCTTGTTCCTGGTGGCGTTGTTGATCAGGTCATCTCCTTCCTTCACGGTGCCGGACACCACTTTGAAGAAGTTGATTTCCCCGATATGAGATTCAACCGCTGTCTTAAAGACAAAGATGGAAGTAGGACCACTGGCATCACACTTCACTTCGGTGCCATCTGTGGTAGTGAATGTTCCCATCTCATTGGTGGAGGGAGCCACATTGGTCAGGAACTCCATAAAGCGACCCACACCCATATTCTTCTTGGCCGACATGCAGAAAACGGGGAACATGCCACGGGCGATCACTCCTGCAGTGATTCCTGTGCGCATTTCATCTTCGGTGAGACCGTCATTTTCAAAAAAGAGCTCCATCAGTGCCTCGTCATTCTCGGCAGCTTTTTCAATCAGCTCGTTACGAAGCTCTTCTGCCCGTTCCATTTCTGATTCCGGAATATCGGTAATCTCGGGCTTGCCGCCCTCTTTGGGATACTTGAAAAGCTTGAAGAGAATAACGTCCACGATGGAATCAAACCCGGGACCGGCATTCACCGGGTACTGGGCCAGGACCGCGTTGCCCCCAGGCTCTCCTTGATGGTTTCAAATGCCTTCTCAAAATTGGCATGGTCGTGGTCACATTTATTCACCACCACCACGGCCGGCTTATGGAATTTTTCCAGCCAGCGGCTGTGGATCTCAGTACCTACTTCAACTCCGTTCTGGGCATTGACCAGGATCACCCCGGTATCGGCCACATGCAGACTGGAGACAGTACCGCCCACGAAATCGTCAGCGCCCGGAACATCCAGAATATTGATCTTCTTACCATTGTATTCAGTGTACATCACGCTGGAATACATGGAGGTCTCGTTCTCCTGCTCAATCTGATGGAAGTCAGAGACGGTGTTTTTATGGTCCACATCTCCTCTACGGTCAATCACACCACCTTCGAAAAGCATGGCTTCCACAAGGGTGGTTTTTCCTGATCCGGCGTTTCCGAACAGGGCAATGTTTTTAATCTGGTCGGTCGAATATGTCTTCATCGGGATCTAAATAATAGGTATTCAGTTAATTATATAAATAAAAAATGTCTATAAAAGCCTGAGAAATAGTGATGCAAAAGTAATAAAATTTTATATCTAAACAACTGATAAAAAAGGTGGAAGCCTGATGAAAATTGCAATTCAGAACATCGCTTTGAAAGGGGAGGTAAACTGTTTAAAACATCAGGATGAAAATAAATCGACCTGGATGGCATGAAGTGAAACCCTTGATATTTCTGTAATTCGGAAGAGGGCAGGAATATTGGGGAATTATTCATTAAAATATTATTGTTTTTTGAAAATAAATTCTACCTTTGCGAACCGAAATTAACGACGTTTATACAATAAAGATCAATACTAGTATGCCGACGATTCAACAATTAGTTCGTAAAGGCCGGAAGAAATTGAACGACAAGAGCAAGGCTCCTGCACTGGATTCATGTCCCCAGAGGCGTGGTGTTTGTGTACGTGTTTATACCACCACACCCAAGAAGCCAAACTCAGCCATGCGTAAGGTGGCAAGGGTACGTCTGACCAACCAGAAAGAGGTGAACGCCTACATTCCGGGTGAGGGTCACAACCTTCAGGAGCACTCCATTGTGCTGATCCGTGGTGGCAGGGTGAAGGATCTTCCAGGTGTAAGGTATCACCTGATTCGTGGAGCCCTGGACACCTCAGGTGTTGAAGGCAGAACCCAGCGAAGAAGTAAGTATGGTACAAAAAGACCTAAGAAAAAATAAGATGAGTGTCCGCCTGAGCATGGCGAGGAGGAGACAGTACTCGATAGTATATATATATTATTACAATGAGGAAGACAAAACCAAAGAAGAGAATTCTACTGCCCGATCCAAGGTACAAGGATGCATGTGTAACACAGTTTGTAAACAACATGATGCTCGACGGGAAGAAAAGTATGTGCTTACGAGATTTTTTATGAAGCCATGGATCTGATTGAGGCCAAAGACCAAGGAAGAAGAGAAAACGCCTCTGGAGATTTTCAAGGCAGGCCACTGGATAACATTACTCCCCAGGTGGAAGTAAAGAGCCGCAGGGTTGGGGGTGCCACTTTTCAGGTTCCCATGGAGGTCAGGCAGGAGCGAAAAGTTAGTCTATCTCCATGAAGAATATGATTCTCTTTGCCCGCAAGCGTGCGGGTAAATCAATGAGTGAAAAACTGGCTGCGGAAGCCGTTGCAGCATATAATAACGAAGGTGGTGCATATAAAAAGAAAGAAGATACGCACCGCATGGCAGAAGCCAATAAGGCTTTCGCCCATTTTAGGTTCTAAAACAATTTTGAAATAGCATTTATTGCAAGGTAAGTGTGTAACACTTATGAGCCCAGATTTAAAACATACAAGGAATATCGGGATCATGGCGCACATCGATGCCGGGAAAACTACCACCACAGAACGTGTTCTGTTCTATACAGGTATCACCCACCGCATCGGTGAAGTCCATGACGGAGCCGCTACAATGGACTGGATGGTACAAGAGCAAGAGCGCGGTATCACCATTACATCAGCAGCCACTACCACTTTCTGGAACCACAACGACCAGGAGTACAAGATCAATATTATTGATACTCCGGGACACGTTGACTTCACCGTTGAGGTGGAACGTTCGTTAAGGGTTCTGGATGGTGCCGTAGCAGTATTTCTGTGCGGTAGGCGGGGTGGAACCACAGTCAGAGACTGTATGGCGTCAGGCAGACAAGTACAAGGTGCCCCGTCTGGCCTTTATTAATAAGATGGACCGCGTGGGTTCCGATTTTTTCGGAGTGGTACAGGAGATCAGCGATAAGCTGGGTTCCAACCCTGTACCCATGCAAATCCCCATTGGATCTGAAGAGAACTTCAAAGGGATCGTCGACCTGATCGAGCGGAAAGCCATCGTCTGGAAAGAGGATGAAACGCTGGGAATGAAGTACGAGTATTGTGAGATTCCCGAGGAAATGGTCGACGAAGTGGAAGAGTGGAGAGAGAAACTGGTGGAAGCGGTTTGTGTTTCCGACGATGACCTGCTTAACAAATTCCTGGAAGACAGGGATTCCATCTCCGTGGAAGAGTTTATGGCCTATGCCCGCAGGGCTACCATCAACATGGATATTGTTCCGGTGCTCTGTGGTTCAGCCTTTAAAAACAAAGGGATTCAGCGGATGCTGGATGCCATTTGCGACCTGCTTCCCAGTCCCATGGATGTGGGCGCGGTAAAGGGAATTGATCCCCGGACCGAACAGGAAATGACCAGAGAGCCCAGGGATGATGAGCCCATGACCGGCCTGGTCTTTAAGATTGCCACCGATCCTTTTGTGGGACGCCTGGCCTATGTGCGTGTTTACTCCGGTAAACTCCAGGAAGGAGTGATGGTCTATAACAACCGTACCGGAAAAAAGGAGCGCATCAGCCGCATCTACCAGATGCATGCCAATAAGCAGAATCCCAAGAAAGAGATTGGAGCGGGAGATATTTGTGCCGTAGTTGGATTGAAAGAGCTGAGAACAGGAGATACCATTACCTCGGTAGGCAAACCCATGATCCTGGAAGCCATTGAGTTTCCGGAGCCGGTAATCGGGATTGCCATTGAGCCCAAAACCCAGGCTGACATCGATAAGCTGGGTATAGCCCTGAATAAACTGGCAGAGGAGGATCCGACCTTCCAGATTCGCAGCGATGTGGATACCGGTCAGACCACCATCAACGGAATGGGCGAACTGCACCTGGAGATCCTGATGGATCGTCTGAAGCGTGAATTCAAAGTAGAATGCAATGTGGGTACTCCACAGGTGAATTATAAAGAAGCCCTTACCACCGAAGTGAAGCACCGGGAAGTATTTAAGAAGCAGACCGGTGGACGTGGTAAATTTGCAGATATTGAAGTATTTATTGGACCCTCCGAAGACAATCGAATCAAAGGACTTGCAGTTTATCAATGAGATCAGGGGAGGGAATATCCCCAGGGAATATATTCCATCCGTGGAGAAAGGATTTAACAATGCCATGCACAATGGTCCGCTTGCAGGTTTCCCCATTGAGAATCTGAAGGTAAGTCTGACTGATGGTTCTTACCATGCGGTGGATTCCGATCAGCTCTCTTTTGAGATTTGTGCACGCCAGGCATTTAAGCATGCTGCTTCCAAGGCTAATCCGGTGATGCTGGAACCCATCATGTCCGTGGAGGTGGTCACCCCCGAAGAGTATATGGGCGATGTGATCTCCGACCTGAACAAGAGGCGCGGACAGGTAGAAGGAATGGATTCCAAGGCAGGTGCCAGGGTCATCAAGGCCAAGGTGCCCCTGTCAGAGCAGTTTGGTTATGTAACCGTACTGCAGAACACTTCATTCGGGAAGGGCCACCTCCACCATGGAGTTCAGTCATTACGAAGCAATGCCCGCTGAATCTGGCCAAGGAGGTTCTTGAAAAGGTAACAGGAAAAGTTTAGATATAATCAGATAGATAATGAGTCAGAAGATTAGAATTAAATTGAAGTCGTACGATCACAACCTCGTTGACAAAAGTGCCGAGAAGATTGTAAAGACAGTGAAGTCCACCGGTGCTGTGGTTAGCGGACCCGTTCCACTTCCCACTCACAAGAGAGTGTACACTGTATTGAGGTCTCCCTTTGTGAATAAGAAGTCCAGAGAGCAGTTCCAGTTAAGCTCCTTTCAAAAGGCTGCTGGATATTTACAGTTCCACTCCCAAGACCATCGATGCACTCATGAAGCTTGAGTTGCCCAGTGGAGTAGAAGTTGAAATCAAAGTCTAACACAGGTAAAAACAGAATAAGATGCCAGGATTAATTGGTAAGAAAATTGGAATGACTTCCATTTTCGACAAAGACGGAAAGAACATCCCCTGTACTGTGATACAGGCTGGACCCTGCACGGTTACACAGGTGAAGACTGTTGAATCTGACGGTTATGCCTCAGTTCAGCTGGCTTTTGATGAGAAGAAGGAGAAGAATACTCCCAAGGCCGAGCAGGGTCACTTTGCAAAAGCCAACACCACTCCTAAGAAGAAGGTGATTGAGCTTGAAGGGATTTGTGAAGGACTGGAAAGCGGGTGACGTGATCACCGTGGATTATTTTAATGATGACACCTGGCTTGATGTATCCGGTATGTCCAAAGGTAAAGGATTCCAGGGTGTTGTGAAACGTCACAACTTTGCTGGTGTGAACGATGCCACCCACGGTCAGCACAACAGGATGCGTGCTCCGGGTTCTCTGGGTGCCTCCTCTTATCCTTCCAGGGTATTCAAGGGAATGCGCATGGGCGGACAGACCGGAAATAAGAAGGTGAAGATCCTGAACCTGCGTGTGATGAAGATTGTTCCCGAGAACAATCTGCTTATTCTGAAAGGTTCTGTTCCCGGATCAAATGGTTCATATTTAATTATTGAGAAGTGATGGAATTAGATGTAATGAATATATCCGGCGAAGAGCACCGGTAAAAAGGTTAAGCTGAGCAAAGAGATCTTCGGAATTGAGCCCAACGATCATGCCATCTACCTGGATGTGAAACAGATCATGAACAACAAGCGTCAGGGTACTCACAAGACCAAAGAGCGTAGTGAGATCAGGGGTAGCCGCAAGAAGATCAAGCGTCAGAAGGGAACCGGTACCGCACGTTTTGGTGATATCAAGAACCCTATGTTCAGAGGTGGTGGACGCGTATTTCGGTCCCAGGCCCAGAACCTACGGGGGTAAAGCTGAACCGCAAGGTGAAGGATCTGGCCCGTAAATCAGCTCTGGCTTACAAGGTACAGAACAAGCAAATGATGGTGGTGGAGGATTTCAACATGGATGCTCCCAAAACCAGCGAGTTTGCTAACATTCGGAAAAATCTGAAGCTGGACGACAAAAAGTCGCTTTTCGTTCATCAACGAACGAAATAAAAATGTATATTTGTCGTCGCGAAATTTGCAGAATTCAAAAGTTATAACTCTCTCAGAATTAAATACATACGAAATAATGAATGCTTCAACACTCTGTTTCGTAGAGAGTTCACTTGACGTTCTGCAGAAGAATGCTTAAACGTAATCGGAAGATCATGAATATTTTAATTAAGCCCATAGTAACCGAGAAGATGACCGCCCAGGGGGAGGACTTCAACCGGTACGGTTTTGTTGTAGCGAAAGACGCCAACAAACTGCAGATCAAGAAGGCAGTCGAAGAGCTTTACGACGTAAAGGTAGCTGAAGTGAATACCATGAGATATGCCGGGAAAGCGCAAGCAGCGTTACACCAAAAGCGGTGTCATCAGTTGGAAAAACTTCTTCTTACAAGAAGGCAGTGGTTACCCTGGCCGAAGGTGAAGTAATTGATTTTTACAGCAACATTTAAGAAAAGATGGCAATTAAGAAGTATAAACCCACAACCCCGGGTCAGCGTTTTAAGGAGATCTCTGCCTATGATGATCTTACCCCGGGTGCTAAGCCGGAGAAGTCGTCTGCTGAGACCCATCAAGAAAAGTGGTGGTCGTAACAATACCGGTAAAATGACCATGCGCTATATGGGTGGTGGTCACAAGAAAAGGTATCGTCTGATCGACTTTAAGCGGGACAAGGATAACATGGAGGCTACCGTGAAGAGCATCGAGTATGATCCCAACCGTTCTGCAAGGATTGCACTGGTTGTTTATGCCGACGGAGAGAAGCGTTACATTATTGCTCCTGAAAAACTGGAGGTGGGTCAAAAGATTATGTCGGGCGAAAGTGTGGCTCCGGAATTGGGGAACAGCCTGACTCTCGCTAATATTCCACTGGGAACAGATGTACACAACATTGAGTTGAAGCCGGGAAAGGGCGGTATGCTGGCCAGAAGCGCCGGTGCTTATGGAACCCTGACTTCCAGAGATGGAAAGTATGCCATCATCAAGCTTCCTTCAGGGGAGTCCAGGATGGTTCTGACCACCTGCCGTGCTACCATCGGGGTTACTTCCAATGGCGATCACGGCCTGGAGAAAAGCGGGAAAGCAGGACGCTCACGCTGGAAGGGACGTCGTCCCCGCGTACGTGGTGTAGCCATGAACCCGGTCGATCACCCCATGGGTGGTGGCGAAGGTCGTGCCTCGGGTGGACATCCCCGCTCCAGGAACGGGATGCCGGCCAAAGGTTACAAGACCCGCGCCAAGAAGAAGTACTCAGACAGGTACATTGTTGAAAAGAGAAAATCAAAAAAATAAGATAGAGCATGAGCCGTTCACTGAAAAAAGGACCATTTATCGATTTCAAGCTGGAGAAGCGCGTTCTGGATATGAACGATTCCGGAAAGAAATCTGTGATCAAAACCTGGTCGAGGAGATCTGTAATCTCTCCCGATTTTGTGGGCCATACCATTGCCGTTCATAATGGAAACAAATTTATTCCGGTATATGTCACGGAGAACATGGTGGGACATAAGTTAGGTGAATTTGCACCTACCCGTATGTTCAGGGGTCACGGTGGAAAGCAGCGATAATATTATAATGCTATAGAAATGGGTGCAAGAAAAAGAAACAGAGCGAATCAGTTAAAAGAGGAGAAGACAGAACAAGTATTACGCAGTTTTGCGTAACTGTCCCGACTTCTCCGAGGAAAATGCGACTGGTAACCGATATGATCAAAGGTGTTGAGGTGAACAAAGCACTGGATATGCTGAAATTCAGTTCCAAGGAAGCTTCGCGTAAAGTGGAAAAGCTTCTGCTTTCTGCCATTGCAAACTGGCAGACCAAGAACGAAGGTGCCAGGATTGAAGAGAGCAACCTGGTTGTGAAAGAGGCCAAGGTGGATGTATCCAGGACCCTGAAAAGGATTCAGCCAGCTCCTCAGGGAAGGGCTCACCGGATCAAAAAGCGTTCAAATCACGTGACCATTGTCATTGGATAGCCTGAATGCAGACTGAAGAAGAAAGAAGTTGTACAAGAACAAGAAAATCAAGCATAGATGGGACAAAAAGTAAATCCGATAGGTAATCGTCTGGGAATCATCAAAGGATGGGATTCCAACTGGTATGGTGGAAAAGATTATTCCGACCAAACTTGTGGAGGACAACAAAATCAGGGAATACCTGAATGCCCGTCTGGCCAAGGCCAGCATTTCCAAGATTATCATTGAGCGTACGCTTGAAGCTCATCACCGTTACCGTAAACACTGCCCGTCCGGGTATTATCATCGGTAAAGGTGGTCAGGAGGTGGACAAACTGAAAGAGGAGTTGAAGAACATTACCAAGAAGGAGGTTCAGATCAACATCTTCGAGGTGAAGCGTCCCGAACTGGATGCCACCATCGTTGCTAACAATATTGCCCGCCAGGTGGAAGGTAAGATCTCTTACCGGAGAGCCATAAAGATGGGGATTGCCTCGACCATGCGTATGGGTGCTGACGGGATCAAGGTGC
This sequence comes from uncultured Bacteroidales bacterium, assembly GCA_963792395.1. Classification (GTDB taxonomy): domain Bacteria; phylum Bacteroidota; class Bacteroidia; order Bacteroidales. The sequence goes on along the minus strand of CAWBWE010000005.1, from coordinate 94,805 downwards.
TGATCAGCGGCCGTCTGGGTGGTGCTGAAATGGCCCGAACCGAGTCTTATAAAGACGGAAGAATTCCACTTCATACCCTGCGTGCTGATATCGATTATGCTCTGGCTGAAGCACACACCAAGGTTGGTGTGATCGGGATCAAGGTATGGATCTGCAATGGAGAGATTTTTGGAAAGCGTGACCTGAGCCCCAATATTGGTGCCAGCAACGTGAAACCCAAAGGAGGCGGAAGAGGCCCGAGAAAAGATCGTGATCACCGTGACCGGAGGAATTAAGCAGGGCAGCAAGAATCAAGTATAATCAGGAAAATCTTATACAATGTTACAACCGAAGAAAACCAAATACAGGAGAATGCAGAAGGGGCGGATGAAAGGAAACGCCCAGAGGGGAAACCAGCTCGCATTCGGTTCATTTGGGATCAAAGCGATGGAGAGTGCATGGATTACAGGACGCCAGATTGAGGCAGCCCGTCAGGCCATCACCCGTCATATGAAAAGGGAAGGTCAGCTCTGGATCCGTATTTTCCCGGCCAAACCCATTACCAAGAAACCTGCGGAAGTTCGCATGGGTAAAGGTAAAGGAGCTCCTGAAGGATTTGTATATCCCATTACTCCCGGAAGAATGATCTTCGAACTGGAGGGGGTGTCATTCGAGGTTGCCAAAGAGGCGCTGCGCCTGGGAGCCCAGAAATTTCCCATCACCACCAAGTTTGTGGTTCGCAGGGATTATTTAGAAGAGTAGAAATTTTCAGCTAGAATAAGAAAGATGAAGAGTTCAGAAATAAAAGAATTAACACTGCAGGAGTTGCAGGAGCGCCTTGAAAGCGAGGAGACCCTGATGGTACGCATGAAAATGAACCATGCGGTCTCTCCACTGGATAATCCCAATAAGATTGTGGATACACGCAGGAACATTGCCAGGTTGAAAACAGAAGTGAGGGCCAGGCAAATGCAGGAGCAGTCCGAAAAGTAATAATGACTATGGAAACTACAAGAAATACAAGACGCGAACGTATTGGTGTTGTGGTGAGCAACAGTATGGAGAAATCCATTACCATCTCTGTGAAGCAGAAGATCAAGCACCCCATTTACGGCAAATTCGTGAATAAGACTACCAAGTTCATGGCTCATGATGAAGAAAACACCTGTAACGTGGGTGATACGGTGAAGATCAGTGAAACCAGGCCCCTGAGCAAGAGCAAGAGGTGGAGATTAGTAGAAATTATCGAAAGAGCTAAGTAATCATGGTACAACAAGAGAGTAGATTAGCCGTAGCCGATAACAGCGGAGCCAAAGAGGTTCTTGTTATCCGCGTACTTGGCGGAACAAAAAAACGGTATGCGTCCATTGGCGACAAAGTGGTGGTTACCGTCAAGAGTGCCATTCCTTCCGGTGAAGTAAAGAAAGGAACCGTATCCAAAGCAGTAGTGGTAAGAACCAAAAAGGAGGTCAGACGCAAGGATGGCTCCTACATCCGTTTTGACGACAATGCGGTGGTGTTGCTGAACAACCTGGATGAGATGCGTGGCACCCGTATTTTTGGGCCCGTTGCCAGAGAACTCAGGGATGCTTATATGAAGATTGTTTCACTGGCTCCTGAGGTATTATAATATAGTAAATGATCAATCCCATGCAGAAGAAATTACATATTAAAAAAGGAGACCAGGTAATCGTCAACAGTGGCGAGTACAAGGGACAAAAGGGCAGGGTCCTGGATGTAAACCGCGCCAAGGCCCGGGCCATCGTAGAGGGTGTGAACATGGTGTCGAAGCATACCAAACCCAATGCCAACAATCCCCAGGGTGGAATCACCAGGCAGGAAGCCCCTGTTCATATTTCCAACCTGAACCTTGTGGATCCCTCCTCCGGAGAGGCCACCAGGATGGGCAGGAAACTCAATGATAAAAACAAATTAGTGAGATACGCCAGAAAATCAGGTGAGGAGATCAAGTAATGGATAAGAAATACATAGCTGGTTTACAGAAGAAATACACCGATGAGATCGTACCTGCGCTGAAAGAGCAGTTCGGTTACACATCCGTGATGCAGACCCCGCGTCTTCAGAAGATTGTGCTTAACAGCGGTGTCGGACAGGCAATTGCCGATAAGAAACTGATTGAGGTGGCACAGGAAGAACTGACCCTGATTGCAGGGCAGAAAGCCGTGCAGACCATCTCCACTAAAGATATCTCGAACTTCAAGCTTCGTCGCGGAATGCCCATTGGCGTGAAGGTGACCCTTCGTCGCGAGCGCATGTATGAGTTCCTGGAGCGGCTGATTGTGGTAGCGCTTCCCAGGATTCGTGACTTCAAAGGGGTATTCCGCCAAGTTTGACGGACGCGGTAACTACACCCTGGGGATCACCGAGCAGATCATTTTTCCTGAAATTGACCTGGATAAGATCAGCAAGATCATGGGGCTGGAGATTACCTTTGTAACCTCTGCCAGGACTGATGAAGAGGGAGCAGCACTGCTCAAAGCATTTGGTATTCCGTTCAAAAACGATAAAAAATAGAGCTATGGCCAAAGAATCAATGAAAGCTCGCGAAGTGAAGCGTCAGAAACTGGTTGAAAAGTACGCTGAAAAAAGAGCAAAACTGAAAGCTGAAGGCGATTACGTGGGACTGAGCAGGTTGCCACGCAATTCAAATCCCATCCGGCTTCACAACCGTTGTAAACTGACAGGTCGCCCCAAGGGGTATATGCGTCAGTTCGGTATCAGCAGGATTACCTTCAGGGAGATGGCTTCCTCAGGATTGATCCCGGGAATTAAAAAGGCCAGCTGGTAGAGATATTGGTATAAAGAAAGATAAAAAGAGAGAAAAAATGACAGATCCGATTGCAGATTATCTGACACGCATCCGAAATGCTGTAATGGCCAAACACAAAGTGGTGGATATTCCTGCTTCCAATATGAAGAAGGACATGACCAAAATTCTTTTCGAGAAGGGTTATATCCTGAATTACAAATTCGAAGAGGAAGGTCCCCAGGGAAACATCAAGATTGCCTTGAAATACAATCCCGACACCAAAATCAATGCCATCAAATCGTTACAGCGCATTAGCAAGCCCGGTTTGAGGAAGTATGTGGACAGCACACACATTCCCAGGGTTTTGAACGGACTAGGTGTAGCTATTATATCCACCTCCCAGGGCGTTATGACCGATAAGGAAGCCCGCAGCCTGGGCATCGGCGGAGAGGTGCTTTGTTACGTATATTAATTGATTAAGAGAACAAACAAATGTCAAGGATAGGAATTTTACCCATTGAGCTCCCGGCAGGTGTAAGCATCGAGGTAAGCAACGACAACCTGGTTACCGTGAAGGGACCCAAGGGGAACTGCAGCAGCAGGTGGACAAGAACATCACCGTGAAGGTGGAAGATCACCAGGTGACTGTTTCCAGGGCCACCGAGGAGAAAGACCATAAAGCAAAGCACGGACTGTACCGTTCACTTTTGAACAATATGGTCGAGGGTGTTTCAGAAGGATATACCATTAAGCAGGAGCTGGTGGGTGTTGGATACAGGGCCGAAGTAAAAGGGAACAACCGCCTGGAACTGAGCCTTGGTTTTTCACACGATATCATCATTCAGATGCCCCCCGAGGTAAAGGTTGAGGCAAAACAGAGAGGCGTTCCAATCCCATCATTACCCTGACCAGCATTGATAAGCAGCTGATCGGGGAGGTGGCTGCCAAGATCCGTTCATTTCGTCCACCGGAGCCTTATAAAGGCAAGGGGATCAAATTTGTCGGAGAGCAACTGAGACGTAAGGCCGGTAAAGCAGCCTCCGTATAGGCCATTGGTTTAGAAGAAATAAATAAGCATAAAGAATAATAAGATGGCTTTAACAAAAGCAGAACAGAAGGCAGAGAATCAAGTACAGGATCCGTAAACGGCTCTCCGGGAGTGGAGATCGTCCCCGGATGACTGTCTACCGCAGCAACAAGCAGATCTATGTGCAGCTGGTGGATGATGTAACGGGTCAGACCCTGGTATCAGCTTCTTCCAAAGAGAAGGAGATTGCCTCGCAGAAGGTCAACAAGATCGGACCAGGCCAAGCTGGTGGGTAAAAGAATTGCCGAGAAAGCAAAGGAAAAAGGAATTAAAACAGTCGTATTCGACCGAAACGGCTATCTGTACCATGGCAGAGTAAAGAATTTAGCTGATGCTGCCAGGGAAAGCGGACTTAAAATATAAAGAAAGATATGTCGACAGGTATCAGAAAAGTTAAGACGAGTGACCTCGAGTTGAAAGGACCGCCTGGTTAGCATTCAGCGTGTAACCAAGGTAACCAAGGGTGGCCGTACCTTCAGTTTCTCCGCCATTGTTGTGGTAGGTAACGAAGAAGGCATTGTAGGACACGGACTGGGTAAGGCCAATGAAGTGACCACAGCCATTGCCAAGGGTGTGGAAGATGCCAAGAAAAACCTGATCAAGGTACCCATTATCAAAGGCACCATTCCTCATGAGCAATATGGTAAGTACGGTGGAGCCAGGGTATTTATCAAGCCTGCTTCCAGTGGTACCGGTGTGAAGGCTGGTGGTGCGATGCGTGCCGTGCTGGAGAGTGTTGGTGTGAAGGATGTTCTGGCCAAAAGTAAGGGCTCATCCAATCCTCACAACCTGGTGAAAGCCACTTTTGATGCACTCCTTGAGCTTAGGGATGCCAATGCGGTTGCGCAGCAGAGGATGGTTTCATCTGGACAAAGTATTTAACGGATAATTCAATTATACGATGGGAAAAATTAAAGTCACCCAGATAAAAAGTGCCATCAAGAAGCCGGTCAGGCAGAAGAGAACCCTGGAGGCACTTGGTCTTAGAAAGCTGCACCAGACCATTGAGGTGGAAGCCACTCCCCAGATCCGGGGAATGGTGGCAAAGGTATCTCACCTGGTGGTAGTGGAAGAAGTTAAGTAGAAACAATATATAGACGATATAAGATGGATTTAAGCAATTTAAAACCGGCAAAGGGGTCTACCAAGAGACAGAAAGAGGATCGGTCGCGGACAGGGATCCGGCACTGGTGGTACTTCGCACACGCGGTCACAAAGGACAGAAGTCCCGTTCGGGATACTCCCGGAAGACCGGATTTGAAGGTGGACAGATGCCGCTGCAGCGAAGGGTTCCCAAATTTGGTTTTAAAAACATCAACCGCAAGGAATACAAGGGAATCAACATCAGTACCCTTCAGGAACTGGCCGATGCAGGAAGATCACGGATATCGATGTGGATCTTCTGGTGGAAGCCGGACTGGCCAGGAAGAACAGCCTGGTGAAGATCCTGGGTAACGGAGAACTGAAGACGAAACTGAATGTGAAAGCCCATGCATTTTCCAAATCAGCAGTAACAGCCATTGAAGCGGTAAAAGGGACTGTGGAGCTTATCTGAGAATCAGATAAATATTAGATACTGATGAAAAAGTTTATTGAAACTATAAAGAATATCTGGAAGATTGAGGACCTGCGTTCCAGGATTATCTATACCCTTGGGATCATCCTGATCTATCGCCTGGGTACCCACATTGTGCTGCCAGGGATCGATCCTGTGATCATCTCCGAGCTGGCCAGCAACCGCCAGGGAGGGACAGGGATTCTCGATCTTCTTAAACCTCTTTACAGGTGGAGCCTTTGCAAGGGCTTCCATCTTCGGACTGGGAATCATGCCCTACATCTCCGCATCCATTGTGGTGCAGTTGCTGGGTATTGCCGTTCCTTACTTCCAGAAGTTGCAGCGTGAAGGAGAGAGTGGAAGAAGGAAGATCAACCAGATTACCAGGTACCTGACACGTGGCCATTCTGATTCCCCAGGGATTGAGTTACATTACCAGCCTGCGTTATCAGCTGCCTGCAGAGGCTTTTTCACGAGAACTTCTCCCGAATGGCCGCCATGATTATCCTCACCGCAGGGACCATGTTTATTATGTGGCTGGGTGAGAAGATAACAGACAAAGGGAATTGGGAATGGTATTTCGCTGATCATTATGATCGGGATCATTGCCCGAATGCCCCAGTCGCTGGGTATTGAGTTTTTCTCACAGCCTGGAGCAACAGGGTGGCGGTCTGGTAGCCTTCCTGGTTGAGATCCTGATACTGTTCGTGGTATTTATGGCAACCATCCTGCTGGTGCAGGGGACGCGGCGGATACCGGTTCAGTATGCCAAGCGGATTGTTGGTAACAAGCAATATGGCGGTGTACGCCAGTACATTCCCCTGAAGGTGAATGCAGCCGGCGTTATGCCCATCATCTTTGCCCAGGCCTTTATGTTTATTCCCATCACCGTGGCAGGATTTGCCAAGGCCGATGCCGCATCAGGTTTTGCAGCTGTATTCAGCAACCCTGTTGGATTCTGGTACAACTTTACCAATGCCATGCTGATCATCCTGTTCACCTATTTCTATACAGCCATTACCGTGAATCCCACGCAGATGGCAGAAGATATGAAAAAGAACGGTGGATTTATTCCCGGGGTAAAACCCGGACGTAAAACCGCCGAGTTCCTGGATTCCATAATGTCCAGGATCACCCTTCCGGGATCATTTTTCCTGGCTTTTGTGGCCATTCTGCCTGCCTTCGCAATGATGGCCGGTGTGAACCAGAGTTTTGCACAGTTTTTCGGTGGAACCTCCCTCCTGATTATGGTGGGTGTGATCCTCGATACACTGCAGCAGATTGAAAGCCACCTGTTGATGCGTCATTACGACGGTTTGACCAAGTCGGGCAGGATTAAGGGCCGGACCGGCAGCGCAGCTGCCATATAGTATGAGTTGAACGTTCTTTGATGATTTTAATAAAGACTGCGGAAGAAATTGAGTTGATGCGCGAAAGCAATCAGCTGGTTTCTAAAACACTGGCCGAGCTTGCCAAGCATATCAAGCCGGGAGTGTCCACCGAAAGTCTTGATCAGGTTGCAGAAACCTTTATCCGCGACCACGGGGCTGTCCCCGGATTCCTTGGATACCAGGGATATCCCAAAACACTCTGTACTTCCGTAAATTCGGAAGTTGTCCACGGAATCCCTTCAGAAAAGGTGATTCTGAAGGACGGCGACCTGCTTTCGGTCGATTGCGGTGTGGTTGATGAACGGATTTTATGGTGATACAGCTTTCAGCTTCGAAGTTGGAGAAGTGAGTGAACGAGGTCCGCAGACTTTTAGTAACAACACGCGAATGCCTACAAAAAGGGAGTAGAGCAGGCCGTTGAAGGGAACCGGATCGGAGATATCGGCTTACGCAGTTCAGCAGCATGCAGAGCAGCAGGATACACCGTGGTGAGGGAGATGGTTGGTCACGGACTGGGTCGGCATTTGCATGAGGCTCCGGAAGTTCCCAACTACGGAAGAAGAGGAAGCGGTCCCAAATTGAAGAAGGGCATGGTCATCTGCATTGAACCGATGATCAATATGGGACGCAGGCAGATCAAGCAGGATCCGATGGATGGACCATTCGCACGGCAGACAACAAACCATCGGCACATTTTGAATGGGCAGTGGCAGTAGATAAAGGGAAGGCAGATATATTATCGACCTTCTCATATATAGACGAAGTGTTAAGCAATACAGAAGTAACTAAATGGCAAAACAGGCTTCAATTGAGCAAGATGGTGTAATCACCGAAGCACTGTCGAATGCAATGTTCCGCGTTGAGCTGGAAAATGGACACGTAATTACAGCCCACATTTCCGGGAAAATGAGAATGCATTATATTAAACTGTTGCCGGGCGACAGGGTAAAAGTGGAAATGTCTCCCTACGATTTGACAAAAGGGAGAATAAGTTTTCGCTACAAGTAGTGAATGAAGTTGGAAGTTAGAAGTATAAAGTTAGTATAATATAAAGACATGAAGATTAGAGCATCTGTAAAAAAGCGTAGCGCTGACTGCAAAATCGTCAGAAGGAAAGGACGCTTGTACGTTATTAATAAGAAGAATCCCAAGTTTAAACAACGTCAGGGATAAAGAGTTTATATAAACAATAAGAAAGCATTATGGCTAGAATAGTTGGTGTTGATCTGCCCAAAAACAAAAGAGGTGAAATAAGCCTGACCTACATCTATGGTATTGGTCGCAGCCGTGCGCAATCCATTCTTGATGCAGCCGGTGTAGACCGCAATGTCAAGGTACAAGACTGGAATGATGACCAGATTGCAGCAATCAGGAAGGTAATCAATGAAACTGATGAGTATCAAGGTGGAAGGTGAACTGAGATCATCCATTCAGCTGAACATCAAACGACTGATGGACATCGGTTCTTACCGTGGTATCCGTCACCGTATTGGTCTTCCTACCCGCGGACAGAGTACCAAGAACAATGCCCGTACCCGGAAGGGAAGGAGAAAGACAGTAGCAAACAAGAAGAAAGCAACTAAATAAGAGTTGAGATATGGCTAAGAAGACAGGATCGTCAAAAAAGCGAACAGTAAAGGTTGAACCTACAGGTCAGGCGCACATTCACGCCTCCTTTAACAATATCATCATCTCACTGACCAACAATCAGGGACAGGTGATCTCATGGGCCTCATCCGGTAAAATGGGTTTCAGGGGTTCCAAGAAGAACACACCCTATGCCGCACAGATGGCTGCACAGAACTGCGCCAAGGTGGCATATGACCTGGGGCTGAGAAAGGTGAAAGTATTCGTCAAGGGACCCGGATCAGGTAGGGAATCGGCCATACGTAACATTCATGCCTCGGGCATTGAAGTAACCGAAATTGTGGATGTTACACCGCTGCCGCACAACGGCTGCCGTCCCGCCAAAAGGCGGAGGGTATAATTCAGCCTTAAGGTAAATTACCAAGCTGGAGAGGATTATAAACAATAAATTAGATAAATAAATGGCAAGATACAGAGGTCCAAGAACCAAGATTGCTCGTAAATTTTCAGATCCCATTTTCGGGACCGACAAGTCGTTCGAAAAGAAGAACTATCCCCCGGGAATGCACGGGAACAACAAACGAAGACGTAAGGCTTCAGAATATGGTATTCAGTTGAAAGAGAAGCAGAAGGCCAAGTATACATATGGTGTATTGGAAAAGCAGTTCAGGAATATGTTCGAGAAGGCACAGCGAAGCGGCGGGTGTTACCGGTGAGGTACTCCTTCAGTTGCTGGAGTCCAGGCTCGACAATGTGGTTTACAGACTGGGTCTGTCAACCACACGTGCCGGCGCCCGTCAGCTTGTGTCACACAGGCATATCACCGTAAACGGTGAAATCGTGAATATTCCTTCATACACGCTCAAGCCAGGGGAAACTGTAGGTGTAAGGGAGCGGTCGAAATCGCTGGAGATTATTACAGATGCACTCGCCACCGCCAGGTACGGTTCTTCATCATGGCTTGAATTTGATGAGGCTTCCATGACCGGCAAATTTCTGAACCGCCCCGAGCGGGAGGAGATCCCCGAAAACATCAAGGAGCAGCTCATCGTTGAACTTTATTCAAAATAAAATAATCATTCCTATTATGGCCATTTTAGCTTTTCAAAAACCAGATAAGGTCATCATGCTCGAAGCAGATGACAAGTATGGTAAATTTGAGTTTCGACCTCTCGAGCCTGGCTATGGTATTACCGTAGGAAACGCCCTCAGGCGCATCTTGCTCTCTTCTCTGGAAGGGTATGCCATTACCAACATTAAGATCGACGGCGTTGAGCATGAATTTTCCACCATCACTGGTGTAATAGAGGACCTTACAGAAATCATACTGAATCTGAAGCAGATACGCTTCAAGAAACAGATCGAAGATGTAAACGATGAGAAAGTAGTCGTTACCATCACCGGCCAGGAGGAGTTCAAAGCAGGTGACCTGCAGCGCTTCCTCAGTGGATTTAAAGTACTGAATCCCGAACTGGTTATCTGCCACATGGAGAACAGATGTTAAGCTTCAAATGGAAGTTTCCATCAACAAAGGACGTGGATATGTTCCTGCCGATGAAAATAAACCTGCTGAAGCCGAATTTGGACTGATCGCAGTGGATTCCATCTTTACCCCTATCAAGAATGTAAGGTATTCGATATTGAAAATTACCGGGTAGAGCAGAAGACCGACTACGAAAAACTGGTAATTGAGATTGAGACCGACGGTTCCATTCATCCCAAGGAGGCATTGAAGGAGGCAGCGAAGATTCTTATCTACCACTTCATGCTTTTCTCCGACGAGAAGATCACCCTCGATTCCGATGAGAAATTCGCCAACGAAGAATTTGATGAAGAGGTGCTGCATATGCGACAGCTGCTGAAGACCAAACTGGTTGATCTGGATCTTTCCGTAAGGGCGCTCAACTGCCTGAAAGCTGCTGAGGTGGATACGCTGGGTGACCTGGTGAAATTCAATAAGAATGATCTGCTGAAATTCAGAAACTTTGGTAAAAAGTCCCTCACCGAACTGGAAGAACTACTGGTGAACATGAACCTGACTTTCGGAATGGATACAAGTAAATACAAACTGGACAAGGATTAAGAGCAATGAGACATAAGAAGAGTTTTAACCACTTATAGTAGGAAGAGTGCACACCGAAAGGCCATGCTGTCCAATATGGCATCTTCGCTGATCATGCACAAGAGGATCGAGACAACGACTGCCAAAGCCAAGGCGCTCAAGAGGTTCGTTGAACCTTTGATCACCCGAAGTAAAGACGATTCAACCCATTCCAGAAGAGTGGTTTTCAGTTACCTGCAGGACAAAGATGCCGTCATCAGAGCTGTTCCGTGAGGTTCTTCCAAAGTAGCTGACCGTCCCGGTGGATATACCCGGATCATCAGGTTAGGGAACCGCCTGGGTGACAATGCCGATATGTGCATGATCGAGCTGGTGGACTACAACGAGAATCTGCTGGCAGAAAAAGCAGCAAGCAAGAAGACAAGCAGCCGTCGTCGTCGCGGAGGAAGCAAGAAGAAAGGGGAAGAGACCTCCTGCAGTCGGTACCGCGGTCACCGGGGAAGTAGCTGAAGAACAAGCTGAGCCTGCAACTGATAAAGCGGTTGTTGAAGAGGCGGTGGAAGGTGTTGAAGAAGCAGTCGTTGAAGAAGCGGTTGTTGAAGAGGCGGTTGTTGAAGAAGCGGTTGTTGAAGAAGCGGTCGTTGAAGAAGCAGTCGTTGACGAGGCTGCCACTGAAGAGGCTCCTGCAGAGGATGCCCAGGAAGAAAAACCTGAGGAAGAAGATGAAAAGAAAGAATAAGCAACTCTTTACATGATATCTTCAACACAATATAAGGGATAGAGTAACTTTAACTTTATCCCTTTTTTCATTCAAACTAGAGTAACAAACCAATAAAACATTAATTATCATGGGACAAATTGTTGATATTCATGCACGTGAGATTCTTGACTCACGTGGAAACCCAACCGTAGAAGTGGAAGTGACACTGGCCAGTGGTTTTGTTGGTCGGGCAGGTGTTCCCTCCGGAGCCTCCACAGGTGAAAATGAAGCCCTGGAACTGAGAGATGGTGACAAAGACCGTTACCTGGGCAAAGGCGTTCAGAAAGCTGTTGACAATGTCAATAAGATTATTGCCAAAGAGCTGGTAGGAATGGATTCCCTGGAACAGGTGGCCATCGACCAGAAAATGATCGAACTGGACGGAACCAAAACCAAGAGCAAACTGGGTGCCAATGCCATGCTGGGTGTTAGTCTGGCCGTTGCCAAGGCTGCAGCCATGTATTGCGAAATGCCTCTCTACCGTTACATCGGCGGCACCAATGCCAAGCACCTTCCCGTTCCCATGATGAATATCATCAATGGCGGATCTCACTCAGATGCTCCCATTGCATTCCAGGAATTTATGATTCGTCCCATCGGAGCCAGCAGCTTCAAAGAGGGTTTGAGAATGGGTGCTGAGGTATTCCATGCTCTTAAGAAAGTATCTGAAAGACAGCGGATTAAGTACGGCAGTCGGTGATGAAGGTGGATTTGCTCCTGAACTGGAAGGTACCGAAGATGCCCTGGACAGCATTCTGGAAGCAGTGAAGAAAGCAGGATATAAGCCAGGCAAAGATATTACCATTGCCCTGGACTGTGCAGCTTCTGAATTCTTATGAGAATGGTGTATATGACTATGCCAAATTCGAAGGCAAAGGCGGAGCAAAGCGCACTTCGCAGGAGCAGGCCGAGTACCTGGCCCAACTGATCGACAAGTATCCCATCGACTCCATCGAAGACGGGATGGATGAAGCGGACTGGGACGGATGGGTGGTTCAGAACAAATAGATCGGCGACAGCTGCCAGCTGGTGGGAGACGACCTCTTTGTAACCAACGTGGAGTATCTCTCCAAAGGAATTGAACTGGATTGTGCAAACTCCATCCTGATCAAGGTAAATCAGATAGGTACCCTCACCGAGACCCTGAATACCATTGAAATGGCGCACAGGGCCGGATATACCACCGTGACCTCCCACCGCTTCGGGGAGACCGAAGATGCCACCATTGCAGACATTGCCGTGGCCACCAACTCGGGCCAGATCAAGACCGGTTCACTGAGCCGTTCCGACAGGATCGCCAAGTACAACCAGCTGCTTCGTATTGAGGAAGAACTGGGTATCCACTGCGATCTACGGCTATTAAAACAGCCTGTTTATCCATTCCTAATAAAGCTGTGATCAGACCGTCCTGAAAAGGGCGGTCTTTTATCTTGGAACAAAACCCCGGTACTCTTGTCTGATCTTACAGATAGCTGAAGAAAATATTCGCGTTTTATACCCTAGAGCAGGCTCACTTGATATTGACATATCTCGATAATTATATTATATTGTGTAACCCTATTTTATAATCAAATCTGTATAAAACCTAAATAGATATGTCAGTTTCCCTAAAAGAAAGGCTCCACCAGAAAATCGAAGAGTGGAGACCAAGAACAAAAAAATTGCTTAAGGATTATTGTGATGTGGTTGTGGGCGAGGTAACCATTGCGCAGGCCATAGGAGGTATGCGTGGGAGTGAAAAGCCTTGTCACCGATATCTCCTACCTGGACCCTCAGGAAGGCATCAGGTACCGGGGCTATACCCTGCCCGAAGTATTTGAAAAACTCCCCAAGGCCCCTGGTGCGGAGATGCCCTATGTGGAGGGACTCTATTTCCTGCTGCTTACCGGCGATATACCCTACGGATAATGAGGTGGCTGACCTGGCCGATGAATTCAGGAAGCGCAGGATCCTTCCGCGCTACGTTTATGAGGTGATTGATGCCTTCCCATCCTTCTCACCCCCCATGGCCATCTTTTCCGCTGCCATTCTGACCATGCAGCGTGAATCATTCTTTGCCAAGAAGTACCAGGGAGGGATCAGCAAAATGGATTACTGGGATCCCACCTACGAGGATTCTCTGAACCTGCTGGCCAAGCTACCCGAGGTGGCTTCCTATATCTACGCCAAGCTATACCGCGATGGCAAGCGTATCCAGTCCAATCCCAATCTGGATATGGGAGCCAATTTTGCTCATATGATGGGGATCCCCAAACCCTACGATGATGTATCGAGGCTCAATTTCATCATTCATGCGGACCATGAGAGCGGGAACGTAAGTGCACACACCGGACACCTGGTTGGAAGCACCTTATCAGATATTTACCTCTCCATTTCAGCCATGATCAACGGACTGGCCGGACCCCTGCACGGATTGGCCAACCAGGAGGTACTCAGATGGCTGCAGGACCTGGTGGAGAAGATGGACGGACAGGTACCCACGGAGGAGGAGATGAAACAATTTGTATGGGATACGCTGAATTCAGGACAGGTAATTCCCGGATTTGGACACGCCGTGCTGCGTAAAACAGATCCCCGCTACACGCTGCAGCGAGAATTCTGCCAGAGCCATATGAAGGACGATCTCCTGTTCCAGTACACCGATATGCTTTACAAGGTGGTGCCACCCATTCTGAAAGAGCAAGGCAAGGCCAAGAACCCCTGGCCCAATGTGGATGCCCAGTCGGGTATTATACACTGGCACTATGGAATTACAGAATATGAATTCTATACCGTACTCTTTGGGATTGGCCGCTCTATTGGAATTACAGCGAACCTGATCTGGGACCGGGCACTCGGCTATCCGCTGGAGCGACCCAAATCGGTCACTACCGATATGCTTGAGAAGTTAGCCATGGAGTCCAGGAAAAAGGACGCTGAGAAGGGAAAAGCTGCTAAAAAATGCAAAGATGATTAGAATCTTTTGGGGGTGAATCCCCTGAAAAGTAGTATCAGAAAGGGGTGCCTCAAAAGGGCACCCTTCTTTTTTAACTCGTTTTCATGCGATTAATGTAATGAAATACAGCTTTTACATATATCTTTGAGTCATTAATCACTTTAGAATGCCCATTTGTCAAAGCTGACATGGAATGGATCCCGGAGACCATATCAGGCCTTTATAAGCAGTTTTTCCTGCTTCTTGTCATTTTTGTGCTCATTAGTCTCCTGGTTCATATCCTGCTGTTTAATAGAAGGACCAGGAAGTATCGAAGTGTTTTCCGCAGGATGAGAAAGCAGCAACAGGAGTCGCTGCTCGTACTGAAGCATCGAAACCAGCTGCGTGACCGGACCAGGGGTTATGAACAGAGCCTCACCTATGCGCAAAGAATTCAGAAGGCCATGTTTCTGACTCCAAAGAAGTTGGGAGCCTATTTCCCGGAGTCCTTTATTTATCAGCGGCCTAAAGAGATAGTAAGCGGCGATTTTAACTGGGCCAAGAGGATCAACGGTAAAATGCTTTTTTCGGTGGCCGACTGCACGGGCCATGGGGTTCCGGGTGCATTTATGTCCCTGCTTGGCCTGGAATTTTTGAGGCAGATTACCGTGGGAAAGGGAATCCTCGATCCCGCCGGAATTCTCAATGAAATGAACAAACAGTTCGATATCGTCCTGGGGAATACGGAGGACATCTCCCTGAAAGATGGAATAAACCTGGCCCTCTGCACCTACGACTTTAAATCGCGGATACTGGAGTTTGCCGGAGCATTCAATCCCCTCTATATCATCCGGGATCATGAAATCCTGGAGATGAAAGGCGATCGCATTATTGTCGGACCTGATTATGGACTTCAGCGTGGAAAATTTGAAAACCGGAGGGTGGCCATCAGAGAGAATGATATGCTCTATATGTTCACCGACGGCTACCCGGATCAGTTCGGCGGGCCGGAGGGAAAGAAATACAAATACCGGAGGTTCAGGCATCTTCTGATGTCCATTCACCAGCTCCCCATGGAGGAACAGCTCCGGAGACTGGAAGAGAATATGAATGAATGGATGGGCAGTAAAGAACCTCAAATAGATGACCAGACCATTATAGGGATCAAGCCAGCAAGTTTCGCATCTTTCTGATAAGCAGTTCGGTGGTGAAGGGTTTGGCAATATACTCATCTGCTCCACCAGCCAGGCAATTCTCCCGGTCTCCCGCCAGGGCATTGGCGGTCACGGCTATGATGGGCACATGACTATCTCCGGTGGACTCAATTTCGCGGATTTTTTTGGTTGCCGTGATCCCATCCATAACGGGCATCATAATATCCATCAGGATCAGGTCATATTTTTTGAGCCCGAACATTTCAAGGGCCTGTTTACCGTTCAGGGCCACATCGATCTGACTGACCGCCTTGCTCAGACTTAGTATCACAATCTTCTGGTTAATCACGTTATCCTCCACCAGCAGGATTTTGGCATCTTTCAGAGGGGTGCCCCGTTTTACCGGTCTTTTTTCCAGCTGCAGGGTTTCCAGATGATTGCTGGCCTTGGTGGGATCTTTGGTAAAGTCCTGGAGAAAGCGAATGGTCGTTCCGCCCGTTTCGCGTTCGGCCAGAATCGTACTGTCGATCTCATGCAGGAGGATATAAGCATTGGCCAGGTTGGTGCCGGGGTGAGCATTCCCATGATAGAGGGAGCGGATATACTCTACCAGTGAA
Source organism: uncultured Bacteroidales bacterium (assembly GCA_963792395.1). GTDB lineage: Bacteria > Bacteroidota > Bacteroidia > Bacteroidales. Next base: position 78,929 of record CAWBWE010000005.1, on the reverse strand, counting down.
CCGCTCTCATCCGTTTCCACATGAAATCTGAACTCCAGTCTCACCTGGCTGGGAGTCTCCTTCTGGGACCGTATCTCCAGTTTTACAGGATTGCCGGTTACCCGGTAATCATTGACGCCATGAATGATGTTCACAATCAGGCTGCGCAGCAGGCTGGGATCGCCTATAATATAGTGATTCAGATTGTCACGGCGCGAAATGGAGACCTCATCCCCTGTCCCTCCACCGGATTTCAGAATATTCAGACATTTCTCCAGAACGGTAGTCAGATCAAAGGAGGTGATACTCTTCTGGTAGTCCACGATCCCCGGTGAGGCAATCTGCACAATCTTGTTTACATCCTCAATAAGCAGATTGGTGGACGCCTTGAGGGTTTCCATCAACTCCTTCTGTTCCGAGTTCAGCCTTTCATCATGTACCAGATTGTTAATCAGGGCAATATTGCTAAGCGAGGTTCGAAGCTTATGAGAAAGCTTACTAATAAAGTCATCCTTGCTGACAATGGTCAGCTCTGCCTGCTTTTTTGATTCCTGCAGGCTGTGCATTAATTTGCTGTTGGCCCGCTCCAGGTAGATGGATACAAAAATGACCACGATATAGGCAAAGTAGAATACCAGGGAGTTGAACAGATCGAGCTGGATGGAGGATTCGAACAGATTGAGTGAACTCAGGCCTATGGTCAGAATTCCCATCCCAATGGCCACATAGATTCCTGGACGGCCATTTAAACCAACGGCTACCAGTGGAAAGAGCAGGTAGAAAGCAAGTACCAGCAGGGCAGATACTCCGTCATTAAACAGATAGGCGCTTAGAAATATTAAAGCGGTCAATACCACCCCGAGCATGCTGCTCAGATCGGTTTTCCGGCCGGCGGGAACCAGGTAAAACAGCAGCACAGCCAGTCCCATGGATACCAGATTAACAAGCAGTAGCTCAAGCTGGCCGGCGATAGCTGCATATACGACAAAAACAAAAAGGGAGAATATGAGGATCATGTAAAAGAAATTGATCCTTTTAGCCCTGATTGCCAGGGACTGTTCCATCTGGTCGTCTACCTTAAAGGCGAGAAGTTTTTGTAAAAAATCAAGAAACATACAATTCCAAATTCGGGCTTAGTTCTCCAAAGAAAGTTAAATATGGCCAATGATAAAAAATATTGGCTCTATTTTTGTTCCTTAAACACATAATAGTTAGTAATTTTGTGTTTAGATAGAGAAAGGTCGCATTATGAGAAGAGTCATTTTTTTCGCATTGCTATTTTATTGCTCCCTGTTACTGGCACAGGAGAGCGAAGAAAGGGAGAGGATTCTCTACACCCCCGATTTTGAGTTCACGGACGGAATTTTTCCAAACTTTGAGCGTGTTTTGGAGAATGATCCCATTCCTCCGGCGCGCATAGTGACCGATGAGGACCTGTTTGACCGGGCCTTTTATGACAAGGTGACCGCTCAGAAAGAGATCATCATTTATGATGACAATGCGGTAAAACGAGTGATTAAAACAGCCGATATATGGGGCTACAGCCGAAATGGGATCCTCTACATCAATGTGGGCTCTGCATTCCACAGGATCAGTTTTATGGGGACCATCTGTCATTTCGTCGCTACTGTTACCACATACAATCCGAATTATTACGATCCCTACTACTACAATCCCTACTATTCCAATTCCTACTATTACAACCGCTACTCCATGCCCCGGTCCAATGCAGGAAGTACAGATCTGCAGCAGTATCTGCTGGACTTTTATACGGGCGATGTGATGGAGTATGACACAGAGAGCGTGGAGGTACTGTTGATGAGGGATCCCGAGCTGGCAGATGAGTATCATGGCCTCCCCAAACGGAAGAAGAAGCAGATGAAGTTTGTATTTATCCGCCGCTTTAATGAAAAACATCCGCTGTTCTTTCCGGAAAGCAAATATTAATAACCAAACCCAAAGCAAACAATGAAGAAATCTTATGCCCTCCTGCTACTGTTAATCCCCATGATTCAGCTGCAGGCTCAGAGAGAGTATTTACCTACCCAGGAGGACCTGAATCATTTTTTTACCACAAAGACCTACGTGGTGCTGGAAAGCAATGCCATATCGGATTATAATATTGAGATCCAGGATGCGGTAAATAAATTCTGGGATATTACGGAATATGAATTTCTTAAAATGGAAGATTTCGCCGAGAAGAGCAAGGATAAAAATGCCTCTTTTCTCTATCTGGCAGGGGTGAGTTTTGAGAAGGACAGATCAAATACCCGGTACAAGTTCCTCTGTCTGTCACTGGGCGGCAACCGGGTGTCAATCGATGATTTAAAGGATGTGGCCAACATTCCCATGAGTTATTTCGGCGTGGACGGGGATCTATTATGCCTACAAGCTGGGGATCATGATCAGGTTCCTTCAGTACCACGTTGAACTAATCACCAGGAACCATACATATTGTAAGTCAGAATGTCTACAAATACTATAATGAGAATATGGCAGATGTAAAAGGGAAGACCCTGTACCTGGTCGAAGAGGAACTGGACAGGGATGTCTCCTCCCTGGCAAAGATCAAAGCCATATATCCCGGCGAGGTAAAGCTTGTGGACCGGGAGACCATCAAGGAACTGATTATGGCCGAGGATGAAAATGCCGTGGTGCTGCATAAGGTGGGGCCGGAAGGCAAGAAAATGAATGCCCGGGTATATAAAATACTTATCGGATTGGACGAGGCCAAGTTTTACTATTTCGACTATCACAAAGTGAATGCAAAAAAACCGGATGCTTTTCTGGCCAGTGACTTTAAAAAACTGGCAAGGGCCACCAAATAAGAGGATAGAACTCCATGGCCGATAAACCATCCATTCCCAAAGGAACCCGTGATTTTTCACCCCTGGAAATGGCCAGGCGTACCTATATTTTTGATGCCATCCTCAGGATCTTCAAAGTGCATGGCTATCTGCCCATTGAGACCCCGGCCATGGAGAACCTCTCTTCACTGATGGGGAAATATGGGGAGGAAGGGGATAAACTATTATTCAAGATTCTGAATTCGGGCGATTTTAAGGCAAAGCTCGGTCCGGAGGAGCTCACCGGGGTCCCCGCCGGGAGGCTGGGGACCATGATTTCGGAGAAGGGATTGCGCTACGACCTGACCGTGCCCTTTGCCCGTTATGTGGTACAGCACCGCAACGAGATCACCTTTCCCTTCAAGCGCTACCAGATTCAGCCTGTCTGGAGGGCAGATCGTCCCCAGCGCGGGCGTTACAGGGAATTTTACCAGTGCGATGTGGATGTGATCGGGAGTCAGTCCCTGCTCAATGAATTTGAGCTGATCCAGATCATCGACGAAGTGTTTAAAGCCCTGGGGCTGGAGGTGGTGATCAAGCTGAATAACCGGAAGGTACTGGCAGGGATCGCAGAGGCCATCGGGGCTCCGGAACGAATGACCGATATCACGGTGGCCATGGATAAGCTGGAGAAGATCGGACTGGAGGGGGTTCTGAGCGAACTGGAGCAGAAGGGCCTGAGCCAGGAGTCCATAAAGAAACTAACTCCTCTATTGAAGAAGGAGGGGACCAATGAGGATAAGCTCACTTTTCTGGAGGGCTTCCTGGAGGGATCTGAAAGCGGACGGGAGGGGCTAAACGAGGTGCGCAGCCTGTTTAACTATATGGCGAGCGATCCCGTGGAGGCCCTGCTTGAATTTGACCTGACCCTTGCCAGGGGCCTGAGCTACTATACGGGAAGCATCCTGGAGGTAAAATCCACAGAGGTGGACATGGGCAGTATATGCGGAGGAGGAAGATACGATGATCTGACCGGTATTTTCGGTCTGGACGGGGTATCGGGGGTGGGCGTCTCCTTTGGCGCTGACCGAATCTACGATGTATTGCTTCAACTGGAGCGTTTCCCGGAAAGAGCTGCCCTGGATACCCGCCTGCTTTTTGTGAACTTTGGGGAGAAAGAGGTCAGGCACATCCTCCCCATCCTGGGCCGACTGCGAAAAAGCAGCATTGCTTCAGAACTCTATCCCGACCAGGCAAAGATGAAGAAGCAGCTGAACTATGCCCACAAGCGGAATATTCCTTTTGTGGCACTGGTAGGCGAACAGGAGATCTCAGATGGGCTGATCACCCTCAAGGAGATGGAAAGCGGCAAACAGGAGAGGCTTACCCCGGAAGAGCTGATTGAGCGATTATCCTCTGCCAAATAACATTTGTTATTCCGACACTGGCTCATTTTTTTTTCTGTACTTGAACTTTAAATTTCAAGGATATGGATAAGGTGCATCTGGTGACAACGGAGGAGATCGGGTGGAAGAAATTTGAAGAGATCATTTCGGGAGGAACAAAGATCGTATTGTCCGACGAGGTCATTGAGAAGATCCGGATCTGCCGGGACTACCTGGATAAAAGGATGGAAAATACGGAGGAGATCCTCTACGGGATAAATACCGGATTTGGCTCGCTTTGCGACACGGTGATCTCCCAGGAGAACCTGGGATTACTACAGAAGAACCTGGTGATGTCTCATGCCTGCGGGGTCGGGGAGGAAGTGAGTGAAGAGATTACCCGTCTGATGCTCCTTCTGAAGATCCAGTCCCTTTCCTACGGTCACTCCGGGGTTCAGGTGGACACGGTCCAACGCCTGGCCGATCTGTATAACAATGATATTTTGCCGGTAGTCTATACCTACGGCTCACTGGGAGCCTCGGGCGACCTGGCTCCCCTGGCGCATATGAGCCTGCCCCTGCTGGGGATGGGCGAGGTGAATGTGAAGGGGAAACGGAAGCAGTCCGCCGAGGTGTTACAGGAGATGGGGTGGGAGCCCATTGAGCTGAAATCCAAGGAGGGACTGGCGCTCCTGAACGGAACCCAGTTTATGAGTGCTTATGGGGTATACCTCTGTTTGAGAGTATTTAAACTTTCCCACGCTGGCAGATATGATTGCCGCACTTTCCCTGGAAGCCTTTGATGGCCGTCTTGAACCATTCCATGAATTGATTCAGCAGATCAGCCCTCACCAGGGCCAGATGGTCACCGCCCGCCGGATCAGGTGGTTGCTGGAGGGAAGTGAGCTCATAGAACGACCCAAGAAGCATGTGCAGGACCCCTACTCCTTCAGATGCATCCCGCAGGTTCACGGAGCTTCCAAAGACTCCATAAACTATGTGGCCTATGTGTTCCGTAATGAAATCAATTCCGTTACCGATAATCCCACCATCTTCCCCGAAGAGGACCTGATCATCTCGGCAGGGAATTTCCACGGACAGCCCCTGGCCCTGGCCCTGGATAACCTGGCCATTGCCATGAGTGAGATGGGGAATATCTCCGAGCGGCGCACCTACCAGCTGCTAAGCGGGAGCCGGGGCCTGCCCCCCTTCCTGGTGGCTAATCCCGGACTTAATTCAGGCTTTATGATTCCGCAGTACACCGCGGCCTCCATGGTAAGTCATAACAAGCAGCTCTGTACCCCCTCTTCGGTGGATTCCATTGAGTCCTCGCAGGGACAGGAGGATCATGTAAGCATGGGGGCCAATGCAGCCACCAAGGCCTATCAGGTCATGCTGAACCTGGAACGGATCCTGGCCATTGAGCTATATAACGCAGCCCAGGCCCTGGAATTCAGGCGTCCCGCCCGCAGCAGTCCGATTCTGGAAAAATTCCTGGAGGATTACCGTAAGCAGGTTTCTTTTGTGACGGATGACAAGGTGATGTACCGGGATATTGAACTCAGTGTGAACTTCCTGCAGGAGCTTGATCTCGACCTGCCTGAGGACCTGATTATGATGCGCGATTATTCGCCGGAAGATATGAGATAGCCTAGAACCAGAACGGGTCCGGGTTCCGATGCGGAGGGCTCCGGCCCTTCGGATTTTTTACCGGAACCTCCTCCCTGGCCACGGCTGCCACCGCCCTCTTCCCGGAGCTTGCGAAGCAGGTGGCGGCGGAAATCCCACTCCACCTTGCCCAGTTTCAGTACCTTTTTGGCGGGCAGGGCCTTCAGGAACTTATCCTGGTAATACTCCATTTCCAGTTCCAGCTGTTTCTCTTTCAGGTTAAAGCCTTTGTTCAGGGTTTCCAGGATCTCCTTATCTGTGAGGTTCTCTGCATTTTTATGGGCATAGCTCCAGGTATTTCGCTCATCCTCCACCAGTTTCATCTTCCTGTTCTGAAAATCCTCATAGAGCGGCCAGAAGGCTTTGCCCTCCGCCTCGGTCAGCTCCAGCTTTTCAGTGAAGTAAACCATGCGCTCCTCTTTAAATTTTTCGATCTGCTCCTTGGACTGGGCATTCAAGGCTCCTGAAGTGGCGCACAGGAACATAAGCGGCAGTGAGAATATATAAAATTCGGGGTTTCATAATCTATTGTCTTTTTACTATTCAAAAATAAGATCCATTTCCACATCATTGATGGCCAGGAATTCAATGGCCTGTGAGGCAAAAGCCTCGTCCTCATCAAGTTCGATGCTTGCTTCTTCATCCAGAAGCTCATACAGGTAGCGGTCATCTTCTAAAACCTGCATCTGTTCCAGAATCGCCAGATCTGAATAGATTCCCTCTGAACCCTTTGAAGAGCTAAGACGGATGATCGAAGTGGTGATCAGGGCCGCAGCCAGGACAGCTGCTGCCAGCGACATCCAACGGGCAGTGGTTCCGATCTTTCGTATCGGAACTAGGGAGGATTCGTCCTCCTTAATTCGCTCCAGCAGCCGGTCAGAAAAGCTTTCAAAATAGCCTTCCGGTACTCCGAAAGGACTTTTTTTCAGCGCTTCCTGCTGCAAATCCGGTTTTTTACGATCCATTTTCATTTCTTATTCAGGTATTGGTTTGACCCTTAAGGCAAAAAAAGGTTTAATCTTTATCCAGCATGGCTTCAATTTTTTTAACCGCATGATGATAGGAGGCTTTCAGGGCCCCCACCGAAGTTCCCAGGATCTTCGACATATCATCATACTTCACATGATCGAAATATTTCATATTAAACACGATTCGTTGCTTTTCAGGCAGCTTCAGGATGGCTTCCTGCAATTTCAGCTGAATTTCATCCCCGTTGAACCAGGGATCTGCTTCCAGTTTTTCGATCATCTGCTCCTCCATATCCACCCAGGGAGCGAAGGCCTTTTTCTTTTTTTGTTTCAGAAAGGAGAGGGCCTCATTGGTGGCGATCCGGTAAAGCCAGGTGTATAGCCCGGATTCGGCACGGAAGGAGCCCAGGGAACGCCATACTTTGATCATGGTATTCTGCAGGACATCATCCGCATCGTCATGGCTGATCACTATCTTACGGATATGCCAGTAAAGACGCTCCTGGTATTTGATCACCAGCTGGTTAAAAGACGCCTCTTCCTTGCCCTGGGTTTTAAATCCTTCAACTATTTCCCTGTCATCCCATTCCGGCATATTCCTGCATACTTTGATGGTCAGATTTCAATCAAAAGAATTTGATGCTTTCAGGTTTCCCTTCCTTTACGGTAAAGTCCTTGACCGTGGTAAAGGAAGAGGATTTATGATTGTCGCTGCGGAACACCACCCGGTAAGAACCTGGCTGAAGATTATAGGACTGTACTCTGATGTTTTCGCGCAGATTCATCACCCATTCCTGCTTCCCCGATGTTTTCATCTGGTAAAGGGTGCCAGCTCCGGCCTCTCCCGTGTTAAAGGTCACATAGCCGGGAGCCGGGATTTCCACGGTGGTGGTATTGCTCTGGCTGATCTCCACACCCCTAACCTCCATAAGCGGGTAAATGGGTATCAGCAGATCATAGGAGCCTGTCAGGTATTTTTCCAGGGATCCGAATTCCTGAATGTTGATCAATTCCTGATCCCCGGCCCTTCGCACCAGGACCTGTTCACGCTCATAGGCCGTTCCTCTCGAAGTGCGGATATAGAGGTTGCCCTGGGGAGCATCCACAGAAATGGTGTTGTGTCTGCCGGCCACCAGCCTGACACTATCGATCCGTATGGGGGGAATGGTTTGTATGCCGATGTCATAGGTTACCATGGGGTCCAGGGACAGGGTGTCCGGATTTCCAAGCCTGTTGAGGGTATGGATCATATAATAGTGGATGATCCCCGTATAGCGGTCATAGAAGGTGATATTCACGTCGGTCTCCGTGGGCCTTGACCGGCTGTCCAGCAGATTGATCTGGGCTGAGGTGGTATTCAGGGCCTGTGTGATCACTTCCTTCAGGGCTTCCCGGTACTCTTCCTGGGTGGGAGTATCATAATATTCTCCGATACAGTCAAAGGTTTCCCTGAAGCCCGGGTCACTTCCGATGCCTATCACAAAAGGCCTCAGAATGATCCCTTTCTTCTGAAGTTCAAGCGAAACCTTGCAGGGGTCGCCGTCGCAGGCTTCAATCCCGTCGGTGATCAGCACGATGATATTCCGGCAGCTACCGCAAGGAGGGAAATCTTCCGGAGCCTGGGCCAGAGAGCGGGCAATCGGGGTGGTGCCTTTTGGCTGGATCCCATTCAGGGTTTGTCTGATCTTGGTGGCATTCTGTTTATCAAAGGGGACCTCGAGCCTGGTGTCGCTGCAGTCCTGAGGGGGGACCGGACTCTGATGACCGTACACCCGCAGAGCCATCTCCACATTTTCCTTCTGCTCCAGGGTATCAATCATCTCGAAAAGTATTTCCCGGGCCAGATCAATTTTGCGCTCCCCGTCCCATTGCCCGGCCATGCTGTTGGAAGCATCAAAAATAAAGAGGATACGAGAAGTGGGCGCTCTGCCGGTGGTGACTGTCTGGGCAAAAAGGGTGCCCGGATCTTGAATACCGGGAATAAATGGCAGAGCCAGGAAAGTCAGAAATAACAGGCATCTGAAGCTTGCGCCGGTTTGATTTATCATGGAGTAAACGCTGTTTGGCCCTAAAAATACAAAATCGCAGGATGAAAAAACGCTTGTGCGGCTATTTATCCTCAGTAAAGCTACAGGACAAGCAATCTGTAGGTCCCGGAAAGTGTTCCCAGGGTGCAACGGATCAGGTAGATCCCGGGGTCTAAAAACTCCGTGGAAATTTCAATGCGCTCTCCGAAAAAGGAGTGGGTATCTTTATATACCTGGCGGCCATCCGGGGTGTACAGGGAGATATGCAGTTCACCGGCAGGCATCGCCGGTCCTTCCACATAAACCGCTCCTGAAGAAGGGTTGGGGTAAATCCGGAAAGAAGAAAGCTCGGGTGGATGGGCCGACAGGCCATAGGGCTGCAGCTGGATATCCAGCTCGGTGGCCTGGTAGTCGTTAACGCTTACCGAAGTAAGGGTATCGTTAAAGTAGCCCGGGGAGGATACAATCAGGTCATACACGCCCTCCTTGATCAGGCGGTAGAAATCCCCAAAAGTTTCCGAACTGTGCACCACGGAGTAGAGGCTGTCGTGGTTCTCAATCTGGATCCGGGCCCGGAGCGGGGTAGCGCTTTCCCGGTCGGTGACTGTTCCACGGATCCCGTACAGGCATTGAGACATGTAGTTAATCAGGGAACGCTGGTTGATGTTCCAGAGCTGCTCCAGCTCGTCGGAAGGAAGCAGCTTCTCCATGGAGAGTTCCAGGGTGACCTCCCTGCCCCCCAGGTACCAGTTCACATAGTCCTGCCGGGTACCCAGTGCTTCGTACCAGGCCCATCCATTGGTAATTCCCTCATCGGGCCATCCCCACATATAGTCCGGATCCACCGCCATGGCCTCATCGGCATATTCCCGGGAGACAAAGCGGTACCAGTCATCATCGGCGTGCAGCCAGGGTGTAAAGTCCCAGGGATAATTCACCACCTCTTCGCCTCCGTGCATGTTGGCCGACAGGGTGAATCGGTGTTTCCTCAGGAATTCCATCATATAGCGGTTCTCCATGGCCCGCCCGGTGGTATCGTCCTCCTGTCCCAGGTCCGGTCTGGGGAAGTCCCGGTTCAGATCGGTCCCGTCCCTGGCGGTGCGGACCGCATGAAGCAGGGAAAGGTCGTTATCGTTGTGGAAGCTGCCATCGGGATTGGCCAGGGGATTGATCCAGATGGCCAGGTGATCCACCAGGGTGCTGATCTCGCTGTCCGTCCCATAGCCGCTCAGCAGGGTGTCGGCCAGGCGAAGCAGAAGTACATAGCCCAGCACCTCATCGCCGTGCATGGAGGAGCTGTAGAGAAAGGCGGCCTCCGCTTCCTCCTCCTCCACCTGATCACTGATCTTGAGTGCCAGCAGGAGCCGTCCTTCCTGGGAGTAGCCAAAGGTATCGAGCCTGCAGATCTCCGGGTAGGAAGCTGCAAAGCCCTGCATCATCTCCAGGTAGTGCTCGTAGGTGGGATATTTCCGGAAGGTGAGGGCCTCGGCCAGGTCCAGGGCCATATCGCTGTCGTCAAAATGAACCGAGCTGATCCGCTGTGCATCCAGGGGAGCCGGGGCCAGGAGGCTCAACAGGCCCAGCAGGATCAGCAGCCGGAGCCTCAGGAAAGCGGTACGGAGCTGTCCCTGCATCCATATCTGCCCCTGCCCCATTATACGTTGAATCTGATATGAAGGATATCGGCTTCTTTTACCTCATAATTTTTTCCTTCCACCGCAAGCTTGCCCTTGTCCTTGCAGGCCTGCTCCGATCCCAGGCTAATAAAATCTTCGTATTTCATGACTTCGGCCCGGATAAAGCCGCGCTGCAGGTCCGAGTGGATGGCGCCAGCTGCCTCGGGAGCCAGGGCACCCTTGCGGATGGTCCATGCCCGGATCTCCTTGGGTCCCACGGTGAAAAAAGAGATCAGGTTCAGCATGGAGTAGGCCGAACGAATCAGCTTGCTGACTCCCGGCTCTTCCAGTCCGGCATCCTCCAGGAACTCTTTGCGATCCTCCTCATCCTCCAGTTCGGCAATCTCCGATTCCAGACGGGCTGCCAGCACCAGGATCTCGGCCTCTTCCCCGGAAAGGTACTCCCTGACCTGCTCCACGTAGCTGTTGCCCGGGATGGCTGCTTCGTCTTCCACATTACAGACATACATCACCGGTTTGCTGGTAAGCAGGAAAAGATCCTCCACATGTTTCCGGTCTGTTTCATTCATCTCCAGGGTGCGGGCATTCTGAAAATCTTCCAGGTGGGCCTTGTACTGCTCCAGCACCTCCAGGCCCCTTTTTGCATCCTTGTCGCCCGACTTGGCAGTTCTGGCCAGCCGTTCCATCTTTTTTTCCACCGACTCCAGGTCCTTCACCTGCAGCTCCAGGTTGATGGTCTCTATATCCCGGACCGGGTTCACCGACCCGTCGATATGGGGAAGCTGTTCGTCATCAAAGCAGCGGATCACCTGGATCAGCGCATCGGTATTCCGGATATCGGAGAGGAACTTGTTGCCCACACCTTCCCCCTGGCTGGCCCCTCTGGCGAGCCCGGGGATATCCACGATTTCCACGTTGCAGGGATGATCTTTTCGGTGGGCTGGAAATTTTCCAGATTATAGAGCCTGGGATCGGGGACATTCACCACCCCCATGTTTGATTTGCTGGAGGTGAAGGCAAAACTGGAGGTTTCCACCTTGGTATTGGACATGCAATTGAAGAGGGTGGATTTGCCCACGTTGGCCACCCCGATGATCCCGCATTTTAATGCCATATATGTTGAATTTTGGTCCAAAAATACAAAAAAGAAGCACCGCTTGGTGACGCGGTTTTAAATATTAATGGGTAATTTTGGGCTTCCATTTATCAAACAGCTATTTCATGGACCTTCAGAATCACACCAAAGCATCAGACAACATTCGTATACTTGCCGCCGCCATGGTGGAAAAAGCCAATTCAGGACACCCGGGCGGAGCCATGGGCGGGGCCGATTTTGTGGAGATGCTCTATTCCAGATTCCTCCAGTTTGATCCGGACGATGGAGCCTGGCCGCTGAGGGACCGTTTTTTCCTGGACCCCGGGCACATGTCGCCCATGCTTTACGGAGTGCTGGCCCTTACCGGGAACTATTCCATGGAAGAGCTAAGCTCATTTCCGTCAGTGGGGCAGCCCCACACCGGGTCACCCCGAAGTGGATGTGAAGCGCGGCATAGAGAATACCTCCGGGCCCCTTGGTCAGGGCCATACCATGGCTGTGGGTGCGGCCATCGCCGAGCGTTTTCTGGCAGCCCGTTTCGGGGAGTGGCTTTCCCACAAGACCTATACCTTTATCTCCGATGGCGGTGTACAGGAGGAGATCTCCCAGGGCGCAGGACGTATCGCAGGTTTCCTGGGCCTTTCCAACCTGATCATGTTTTACGACTCCAACGATATTCAGCTCTCCACCCGGACCGAGGAGGTCTCTGCCGAAGATACGGCCGCCAAGTACAGGGCCTGGAACTGGAATGTAAGCCTGATCGACGGGCAACGATCCGCTCCATATATTCCAGGCCCTTGAAACGGCCCTGGCCGAGAAAGAGCGTCCCAGCCTGATCATCGGGAAAACCATCATGGGCAAAGGGGCCCTGGATGCACAGGGCAAAAGTTTCGAGGGGAAAACCTCCACGCACGGGATGCCGCTGTCGGCAGCCGGAGCCTCCTTTGAGAAGACCATCTCCCACCTGGGAGGGGATCCGGAACATCCCTTTGTGATCTTTGAGAAGGTTCAGAAGGCCTACCACGGCATCCTGGAGGAGAAGCGGAAAAGGGTGGCAAAAAGAAGGGCCGCACAGGCAGTTTGGGAAAAGGCCAATCCGGAGCTGGCTGCAAAATACAGGAATTTCCTGGAAGGAAAACTCCCGGAAATCGATTTTTCTGCCATCGTGCAGAAGGCGGGAGCGCCCACACGCGGTGCCTCGGGAGCGGTACTGGCCAGCCTGGCCGGGAAGGTGGAAAACCTGATCGTAGCTTCGGCCGACCTCTCCAACAGCGACAAAACAGATGCCTACCTGAAGAATACCACGGCCTTTACAACGGGGCGATTTCACCGGCTCCTTCCTGCAGGCCGGAGTCAGTGAACTGACCATGGCTGCCATTGCCAACGGGATGGCCCTGCATGGGGGAGTGATCCCGGTGATCGGGACCTTCTTTGTTTTCAGCGATTATATGAAGCCTGCGGTACGGATGGCCGCCCTGATGCAACTGCCGGTGAAGTATGTGTGGACCCACGATGCCTTCCGGGTGGGAGAGGATGGTCCCACCCACCAGCCGGTGGAGCAGGAGGCACAGATCCGCTTGCTGGAACATCTGAAAAATCACCAGGGCAAACGTTCCATGCTGGTTCTTCGTCCGGCCGACGCCCTGGAAACTACCGTAGCATGGAAGATGGCCCTGAAGAACGATCTCACTCCCACGGCCCTGATACTCTCCAGGCAGGGAGTTCCGGATATTCCCGCCCTGCCCGGTTCTGACAGGTACAGTGATGCACTTCAGGCAGAGAAAGGGGCCTACGTGGTGAGAGATTGCAAAGGGAGCCCGGATGTGGTTCTGGTGGCCTCCGGTTCGGAGGTGGCTACCCTGCTGGCAGGAACGGAGCTGCTGGAGAAGAAGAAGGGCGTGAAAGTCAGGGTGGTCTCGGTAATTTCAGAAGGGCTTTTCCGTGATCAGACCAGGGAGTACCAGGAGGGAGTCATCCCGGAGGGTCTGCCGGTGTTTGGTCTGACGGCCGGACTTCCCATCACGCTTCAGGGACTGGTGGGAGAGAAGGGAAGAGTGTTCGGACTGGAGAGTTTTGGGTATTCGGCGCCCTACAAAGTGCTGGATGAAAAGCTGGGATTCACCGGAGAGAATGTCTTCCGGCAGGTGTGCGCCCTGCTGGGTGTTTAACTGTATGATATGGAAAGAAAGCATTATGGGTAAAAACACTTTAGCCTGGGCAGGAATAGTGCTGCTGCTTGTTGTGGCAATGGTCTCCGTGCAGGGGCAGAAGATCCCCCCCCAGAAACCCAAACTGATTGTTGGGATCACCGTTTCGGGTATGCAATACGATTACCTGTCGGTCTACTGGGATAAGTTTTCGGAAGGGGGATTCAAAAAGATGGCCACCAACGGAGCCAACTGTAAGAATGCCCGTTATAACTACCTGATTACCGATCCGGCGGTGGGTTTTGCTTCCATTGCCACCGGCACCAGGCCCAGTGAACACGGCATTGTATCGGACTACTGGTACCGGCGCCTCTCCAACGAGATCGTCAATAGTATTGAGGACAAGGAACAGACCACCATCGGGGGTTCCTACGGGACCGGGAACTACTCCCCCCGGGCCCTGCACAGTCGCACCTTTTCCGACGAGATGAGGGTGAAGAGCCGCTTTAAATCACGTTCCATTGGAATCTCCATGGATCCCGAGGCAGCGGTCATGATGGCCGGACATACCGCCACGGGCGCCTACTGGCTCGATCCCGTTCAGGCCACCTGGGTCAGCAGCTCTTACTATATGGACTCACTGCCCGGATGGGTGCAGGGTTTAATGCCAAAAACTACCGGGATCTCTACCTGGATCGTACCTGGGAGACCCTCCTGCCCATCTCCGAATACAGGAGAGCATGCTGGACAACAATCCCTTTGAAACGGGGTTCAACGGACAGATTACCTTTCCCTACGACCTGGCAAAGATCAGCTCCAGGGGGAGGCAGGAAAAGGATTACAGCGTGTTGATGGCCACCCCCTGGGGAAATACCTATACCAAGGACATGGCCATTGCAGCCATTGTCAATGAAGAGCTCGGTCGGCAGCGAGGTCACCGATATGATCCATATCGGGTTTAATGCCACCAAATATCTGGCAAAACATTACTCCACCTGGTCGGTGGAGACCCAGGATACCTACCTGAGGCTGGACCAGGATCTGGCCCACCTGCTCCAGTTTCTGGACGAGCAGTTGGGACTGGAAAATGTACTGGTATACCTGACGCGCCGAAAATGCCCTGGCCGTGGATCCCAACTATCTGGCTGAAAATCGGATCCCCTCCGGCTTTTTCAATTACCGGACCAGCATTTCCCTGCTGAAATCCTACCTGAATGCCATCTATGGCAGGGGCGAATGGGTCACCTTCTATTACGCCCAGCAGATCTACCTGAATCATCAGCTGATCGAAGACTCCAACCTTTCCCTGGAAGAGGTGCAGGACCAGGTGGCCCGCTTTATGGTGCAGATGAATGGGGTATCCAATGCCCTTCAGGCCTATGTGCTGCAGCAGAATTACTTCACCGACGGGGTGATGCACAGAATACAGAACTCTTATTATCAGAAACGTTCCGGCGATGTGATCCTCTACCTCACCCCGGGATGGGTGGAACACAGCAATGTGGGAGGCGGGATTTACGAAGAGTTCAGGTATGCACCGCATGTGCCCCTGATCTTCTATGGCTGGAAAATCAACCGGGTCAGCATTCCCTACCGGGTGTCCCCCACCGACATAGCGCCATCCATTGCCTCATTCATGGAGATTTCCATGCCTGATAATGTGACCGGGGAGGTGATCCGGGAGTTGGTCAAATAGCAGGTTTATTTAAGGAGTCCCTGACTTCACAGAAGGCTTTGATCAGGCCCGGATCTTTTTCCATGGCATTCCCCACCACAATCATGTCGGCCCCTGCAGAGAACAATTCCAGGGCAGCATCGGCGGTGCGGATCCCTCCTCCCACCATCAGGGGGAGAGAGATGTTCTTCCGGATCTCACGGATCATGCCGGGCGCCACCGGCCGGGCCGCCCCGCTTCCCGCCTCCAGGTAAATGGCCTTCAGACCCAGCATTTCTCCCGCCATGGCCGTGGCCACGGCAATATCCGTTTTATCTCCGGGGATGGGCCGGGTATTGCTCATATACTCCACCGAAGTTGATTGCCCGTTTTCAATCAGCATGTACCCGGTGGGGATCACCTCGATTCCGGCCCGGCTCAGGTGTGGAGCTGCCAGCACATGGTTCCCGATAAGGAACTCTGGATTTCGTCCCGAGATCAGGGAGAGAAAGAGGATTCCGTCCGCCCGGTCGGATAGCTGATATACATTTCCCGGGAAGAGAAAGACAGGTAGTTTACTTCCCAGCTTCAGGGCGGTGATGGTAATCTCAATGGGTTTAAACAGGATACTGCCTCCCACCAGGAGGAGATCGGGGGGATGGAGATTGATATATCCGATCAGACTCCTCCAGGCCTGTATCGTCGTACCCGTCGGGGTCCACCAGCAGAGCGATCCGTTTTTTGCTCCTGTCGCTTTAGCTTTTCGTAGAAAGCTGTTCATTCCTTGACGCACCAGACCAGTGCGTAGTTATCGTGTTGTAAATACTCCATTTCAAAATCTCTCCTCTCCGTTGCCATTGATCACCTGACCCTTCATGAAGCCATGTTCCTCCGGTACAAAGGGGGCAATGGTGATTCCGTCCCGGAAGTTGATGTCCTGCTTATCACATATTTTGTAAAGTGCCTCCTTGGCGCACCAGTGCAGATACAGGTGAAATTTGGCCTGCTCCGGATCGCTGGTGATGTTCTCCCGGGCGTTGATGAATTTGTTGGCCACCTTGCTGATCTTTCCCGACATGTATTCCAGGTCGATTCCCACCCGCTTGTCCTTACTGATCATCACGGCAGTAAGATTGTTGGAGTGAGAGATGCTGATGTTGTGGGTATTGCCCCTTACAAAGGGCTTGTTTTCGGAATTGTAGAGAATGCGGGTATCCTTACCAATCATGGTTTTCACCAGTGCACGGACACTGAGCCATTCAACCTTCCTGCTGATGTTCTTGAAGCTGTCGAGTTTTGCTTTCTCTACAGCTACCAGGTTCACCATGCTGTACAGCGAATCAAAATCCTCCGTAATCTCCCACACACCTAAATGGCAATCCGGTAATATTTCTGTTTTCAAAAATACTCCCACGATATCTCTTTTCAGATCCCCTGCGAACGGGGTGTCAAAGTTAAGCAATTTTGATTAATACTTCCACTGGGTGGTTTCGATCAGATGCATGATGTCCTCCCGGAGGAACTCGATAACCGGATTCAGGGAATCACGATTGGGCCGCAGTTGAAATACAGGGATCCCCTGAGAAAATGATCTGCTGCTGTCGGTCATAAAAAACTGCACCGCCGAAGCCACATCTCCTTTCAGATCGTAGATCATTCCAAATCGTTTCTGATCCCTCGTGGATAAAAGGGAGTCTCCTCGATTCCCTGCGCCTTCACCGTATGCTTGTAGACCAGCTCCCGGCTATCGGTGATCAGGGCGTTCAGCTGACCATCCACGGCCTTGTAGCTCAGGTGGATCTTTCCATTGAGCTGAGGGACTGAAACATTGATCCATCCCTCCTCAGCACCGGAACCAGGGGCCTGTTCAATGGTGGCATATTCAGGGATCTCGAACTGGTAAAACTCCTGGCCGTCGTATAGCCGGTAATTTTTCTCCGGGTAGTCGATCTTCAGATAGCCCACGGGTTTGGGGGTATAGGAATCCTTGCAGGAAGAGGCCAGAACCAGCAGAGCCAGGAAAACCATCCATCCTCCTGCCGGACCAGGGGTCCGGCTACTCTCGTTTTGCCTGCCGGAAGTGCCTGTGCTTCCTGCGGTGCTTTTACTGTCTTTCCCTTTCATGCTTTCTCTTCCGCGTTTTCAATATAGGCTTTTACCTCCTTAATCCGGCGCTTGTCCATGGCCACCACGGTGAATTCGATCCCCTTGCAGGTCATCCTGTCATTCACCCGCGGGAAATCCCCCTTTTAACTCCAGGAGCAATCCTGCCACCGTCTCGGCGTCCCCTTTCACCTCGTCAAAGAGCTCATCATCCAGTTCAGTCACCTTATAAAAGTCATTGAGCAGTGTTTTCCCGTCGAATATATAGGTGTGGGGATCAATCTTCCGGTAGAACTCTTCCGCCCCGTCCGATTCATCGGTAATTTCGCCCACCACTTCTTCCAGGATATCCTCCATGGTAACGATCCCTTCCGTGCCCCCGTATTCGTCCACCACGATGGCCAGATGGATCTTTTTTTCCTGGAATTCTTTCAGCAGGTCATTGATCTTTTTGGTTTCAGGAACAAAAAAGGGTTCCCGTATCAGCTTCTGCCAGTTGAATTTGTCAAGCTGCCTGATATGGGGCAAGGAGGTCCTTGACATACAGGATTCCCTTCAGGTGGTCGAAGGTTTCTTCGTAGACCGGGATGCGGGAATATCCCGAATCGATAATCACCGTGATCAGGGTGGAGAGATCTGCCACCATATCCACGGCAACCACATCCGTGCGCGGTTTCATGATCTCACATACCTCCAGGTTGCTGAAGCGGACAATCCCCTCCAGCATCTCCTTCTCCTTCTCCACCACATCAGTGGCCAGGTCCAGTGCTTCAGAAAGATCGTCCATGGAGATATTCTGCCCCTTCCTGGTCAGCCTCCGGTTCACCAGTCGGGTGGAACGTATCAGGATAAAGATCAGCGGTTGAAACAGCCGGTCCAGGATGACCAGGGGAACTGCCATACGCCTGGCAAACTGGGCGGCAAAACGGTTGGCATACACCTTGGGCATGATCTCACCGAAAAGCAGCAGCAGGAAGGTAATCACCAGGACCTGGAACACAAAGCCAAGCAGGGGAGTGTCGGTGAAATTAAAGATGCTGCTGGTGACAAAGGAGGCAATGATGACGATGCCAACATTGATAAAATTATTGGTAATCAGTATACTGGCCAGCAGTCTTTCGGGTTTTTCCAGCAGGGAGAGCACCATGATCTCTTTTTTTGTGGGCTGCTCCTTCAGGTCATTGATGTGGGAGGGCCCCAGGCTGAAATAGGCCACTTCCGATCCGGAGATCATGGCCGAGCAGACTAATAAAAAAGCCACCACCACCATGCCAATAATAGCCCCGGAGGTGAGGGGCATCAGTATGGTCTGTTGCAAAAGGAGTATAAATGCGGGTTCCAAACCTGGAATTGAAGGTTAATAAAATCAGAACGGAAGATCGTCCGGTCCGTTATCCCCGCCATCAAAAGGATCCTCAGCAGGGCCTTCTTCCTCGGCGGGGGCCTGCTGCCGTACCGGCGGCTTATCCTGGGGAGTTTGCTCGGTGCCTGAGGCCTGGCTGGTTCCGCCGGCGTAACCACCTGCGCCCTGCATTCCACTCTCTCCATCATCCGGCTTCTTTCCCAGCAGTTGCATCTGATCACCCACAATTTCAGTAATGTATTTCCTGTTCCCTTCGGCATCCTCGTAGGAACGGGTTTTAATACGTCCCTCCAGTGTAGATCTGGGTCCCTTTCTTTACGTACTTCTCTGCCACCTGTGCCAGTCCCCTCCACAGCACGATATTGTGCCACTCGGTGGTGGAAACCCGCTCACCGGACTTGTTCTTATAGGTCTCGCTGGTGGCCATGGGAAACTTGGTAATCGCGGTGGTTTCATCGAGGTACCTTGTTTCGGGGTCCTTCCCCACATTCCCCACAAGGATGACTTTGTTTACAGACATAGGGTATGATTAAATGATCTTTATCTTCGATACGAGTGCAAAGATACTAAATTTTGACTGATTCAAGGTACCTGTGAATCAGTCTGGGTAACGGATATTGATCGATCTGTCCCACGGGGACAAGCACCCATTCTGGCGGGAGGCCGGAGTTCAGGGAAGCTAGCTCCACATGGACAAAGCGGGCATGAATGGTACGGTGGGACAGCTGGTGCCGGATGGGAGGGGAGAGCTCTGTCACCCTTACTTCCCCACCCGAATAGAGCTCCCCGATATCCTGCACCATTTCTGTTTCGCTTCTGGGCTCCCTGTATTCCATCATGGGAAACTGGTAAAGCGACCTCCAGATACCGGTGTTGCCCCGCTTCTCCAGGACGGTCTCCCCGCGGGCAGTCATTATATAGAAGTAAAACCAGCGGGACACCGGCTTTTTCCCACGGATCTTTACAGGGAACTTTTTTATGTTTCCACTCAGATGAGCATGACAGTGAGCGGACAGGGGGCACTCCTCGCAGCGGGGGGACAGGGGGGTGCACATGATAGCCCCGAAATCGATCATGGCCTGGTTGTGCTCCCCGGGATCGGAGCGATCGAGTAAGTCCCCGGCCAGGGCGTTCACCTGTTTTTCACCTGCGGGGACATTGATGGGTTCTTCAATACCATACAGACGGGCAATTACGCGGGAGACGTTTCCATCCACCGCGGCTCTGGCCTCGCCATAGCACCAGGAGGCGATGGCCGCCGCAGTATATTTACCCACACCTTTCAGGGCCAGCAATCCCTGGTAATCACCCGGCATAAGCCCGTCCATCTGCTCCACCACCTGTCTGGCAGAAGCCTGCAAATGGCGTGCCCGGCTGTAATAACCGAGTCCCTGCCAGAGTTTCAGCACCTTTTCCTCCGGGGCTGAAGCCAGAGCCGCCACATCCGGAAAGGCATTCAGGAATCTTTCAGTAGATAGGGAAGCCCCTGATCCATACGGGTTTGCTGCAGGATCACCTCGGCGACCCAGATGCGATATGGGTCCCGGGTCTGCCCATGGGAAGCTCCCTTTTGTTTTTTTTATACCACTCCCGGATTATTCTCCCAAATTTCATTATCTTCGCCTCCGCAAATTGATAATACACTTATATTTAGCGCACTAAAATAAAAATTAATTCAAATCAATTTTATATTCACGCAAAAGTATTTATATTTGCAACTCCCAACAGAGAAACTAATGTAAATCATTGATAATTAAAGGTTTTTTAAAAATGACTAAAGCAGATATCGTAAACGAGATTTCCAAGAACACTGGAATTGAAAAGGTAACTGTTCAGAAAACAGTTGAAGCTTTCATGGAAACAGTAAAAGACTCACTAAGTAAGAACAAAAATGTATACCTGAGGGGTTTTGGAAGTTTCATCGTGAAGAAAAGGGCCAAGAAAACTGCCAGGAACATTTCCAAGAATACTACCATCATTATTCCCGAACATTCCATTCCTGCTTTTAAGCCTGCTAAAACTTTCGTTAGCAAGGTAAAGACCAACGTAAAGTAAAGTATAGTACATTATGCCAAGCGGAAAGAAAAGAAAAAGACACAAGATGGCTACCCACAAGCGCAAGAAGCGTTTGAGGAAAAACAGGCATAAGAAGAGGAAATAGATTTCCTCTACCTCTTAACTGAACTAAACCTAAAGCACCCTGATGGGCTTTAGGTTTATTTCTGTTTAATAATTAGCTTAATCTTCATAAATGCAAAATATTGTGAGCAGTGAATTGGTAATCAACTCTACGAAGAGAGGGTTTCAATTGCTCTACTTGAAGATGGTAAGCTCGTTGAATTAAATGAATCATCGCTTAAGCAGCGTTTTCGGTTGGAGACATCTACCTGGCCAGGGTGAAGAAGATCATGCCCGGGCTTGAATGCTGCATTTATTGATGTGGGATATGAGAAGGATGCTTTCCTTCACTACCTAGATTTGGGTCCACAATTCAGTTCTCTGAACAAATACCTGGGACAGGCCATTTCCAAAAAGGGAAGGCCCATGTCCATCAGTAAGTTCAAGCGTCTTCCTGATATTAATAAGCACGGGAAGATCAACGAGATCCTCAAGCAGGGGCAATATATCCTTGTACAAATCGCCAAAGAGCCCATATCAACCAAGGGCCCCAGGCTGACTTCCGAAATTTCCATTGCCGGGAAGGAACATCGTTTTGATGCCCTTCTCCGATAAAATTTCAATCTCTTCCAAAATCTCCTCCCAGGAGGAGAAAGACCGTCTGAAGAACTTCTTGCAGGCCATACGCCCGCAGAACTTCGGCATCATTGTGCGCACCGTGGCCGAAGGAAAGAAAGTGGCCGAACTGGACAATGAATTACGCACCCTGGTGAAAAAGTGGGAACAGTCCTTCGAACATCTCACCACCAAGGGACTCCCCAGACTGGTTATCAGCTGAACTGAGCCGTGAATCGGCGGTGGTTCGTGATCACCTGAACGGGAACTTCGACGGCATCCATATCAGCGATGAAAAGGTGTTCGGCGAAATAAAAGACTACATCCGGGAGGTGGCTCCTGAGAAGGAGAAGATCGTTAAGCTCTACACAGGTAAGGAACCGATCTTCGACAAGCTGGGCATTTGAAGCAGATCAAAGCTGCCTTCGGTAAGACCGTCTCATTTAAGCAGGGTGCCTACCTGATCATTGAGCATACCGAGGCCCTCCACGTCATTGATGTGAACAGCGGGAACCGTTCCCGTTCTTCCAGCGACCAGGAGACCAACGCCCTGGAGGTGAACCTCTCTGCAGCAGATGAAGTGGCCCGCCAGCTCCGGCTGCGGGATATGGGTGGCATCATTGTGGTCGATTTTATCGACATGCACAGGCATGAGAACAGGCAGAAGCTCTTTGACGGATGAAGGAGGCCATGTCGGTGGACAAGACCAAACACAACATCCTTCCCCTGAGTAAATTCGGACTGATGCAGATCACCCGGCAGCGGGTACGTCCGGAAATGCACATCGAGACTGCCGAGAACTGTCCCACCTGTGCGGGAAGCGGGAAGGCACAGCCGCCGATCCTCTTTCCCGAACTGGTTAAGAACGAACTTTCGCTGCTGATCTACTGAGCACCAGCCTACAAAGCTGGAAGTGGTCCTGCATCCCTTTGTAGCTACCTACCTGAACAAAGGCTTTAATTCGGAGGAGCGCAAATGGCGCAAGGAACTGGGTTGCAAGATCAAAATCAAGCCCGATGGATTCCTGCATTTCCTGGAATTCAGGATTTACAACGAGACAGGGTGAAGAGCTCCGAAGAAAGCGGCATTAGCGCTGTAACCCTTTGTGCAAGGGTAGAATTGTATTAGCATTGAAGACAAGAACTAAAGAATTCATGAAGAACAGATACTGATACTGATGGGTGTGGCTGTACTGATGGCCACAGCCATTTTTGCACAGGTCGAGGATCCTGTAAGTGGACTTTCTCCGTTGACAATGTAGCAGGGACAGGAGGCCGAACTGGTATTTACTAGCCGATATCGACTATCCCTGGCACCTCTATTCGGCCAATCTGCCTGCAGGAGGACCCATTGCCACCAAGCCCTGGTATGATGAATCGGAGGCCTATCAATCTGGTGGGTGATATTGTCGAGGTCACCAAGCCCAAGATCAAATTTGATGAAGGATTCCAGATGGAGGTGGGCACCATTGAGAAAAAGGCGGAACTCAGACAAAAGGTAAGATTCAAGGGAAGCGGCGCTCAGACCATCAGCGGGGAAATTGAATACCAGGTATGCGACGATGTGGTCTGTCTGCCCCCCAAGGGCGTGCCCTTTTCCTTCGAAGTGCAGATCGGGAGTGGAGCATCTGCCACGGATGAAGGTGTTTTGAAGCGGATCCAGACGAAGAGGGGACCGAGAACAGGAAACCGAGACCGCTGACAGGTCTTTTCAACGCGGAGTCACGATAGCCAGGTGGATTCTGATACCAGTGTGGCAGGCGTTCCTGCCCTGGAAGACGAAAAGTCGCTGTGGGGCTTCTTCTGGCTGGCTTTCGGACTGGGACTGCTGGCTCTGCTGACACCCTGTGTATTCCCCATGATCCCCATGACCGTCAGTTTCTTTATGCAGGGAAGCGAAAGCAAGGCCCGGGGAATTTTCCGGGGACTGGTCTTCGGAATCTCCATCATGGCCATCTATACCCTGCTGGGAGTGATCGTGAGTGTTTCCAACGTGGGACCCAATGCAGCCAATGCACTGAGTACCCACTGGATCCCCAACCTGATCTTCTTTGCCCTCTTTATTGTATTTGCCTTTTCCTTCTTTGGCATGTTCGAACTGGTCCTGCCCTCCAGCTGGTCCAACAAGGCCGACAGCCAGGTGGATAAAGGTGGACTGGGAGGAGTGTTCTTCCTGGCTGTTACCACCGTCCTGGTCTCCTTCTCCTGCACCGGTCCCATCGTGGGAGCCCTGCTGGTAGAAGCTGCCGGGGGACTGGCCCTGAAGCCCATCCTGGGCATGTTTGGATTCGGACTGGCCTTTGCCATTCCATTTACCCTCTTTGCCATTTTCCCCTCCTGGCTGAAGGGACTGCCCAAGTCAGGTGGCTGGCTCAATGCCGTGAAGGTGGTGCTGGGATTTATTGTACTGGCCTTCAGTATGAAATTCCTGCTGGCCCTGGATCCCACCAATAAGATTCTTACCCGGGAACTTTACCTGGCCGTATGGATCGTACTCTTCTTCATGCTGGGCATGTATCTGCTGGGCAAGATCAAGTTCTCCCACGACAGCGACCTGCCTCATGTATCGGTACCCACGGCTACTTCTGAGCGTGGCTTCATTTACCTTTGTGGTCTTCCTCTTCCTCGGACTCTTTGGTTATGAGCTGAAGACGCATTTCCCCCCTGCTTGCCCCCCAAATCGCCCAACGGACTGGATCTGACTCAAACAGGCAGTTTACAGTGGTGGTCCCGCGTTAGCCGCTGAGGCAGGACGGAGGAGTGTACGCCCGGTGAAATATGCCGATATGTTCCACATGCCCTTCGGACTGACAGGGTTTCTACGACCTGGAGGAGGGACTGGCCTGTGCCAGGGCATCGGGAAAGCCGGTACTGATCGATTTCAAGGGGCACTTCTGCTCCAACTGCAAAAAGATGGAGGCAGCGGTCTGGTCCGATCCCGCAGGTGCTCAGCACCCTGCGCGAACGATTTTGTGATCGTGGCCCTGTACACCGACGACCGTACCAAACTCCCCGAAGAGGAGTGGTATACCTCGGCAGGTGGACGGCAAGGTGAAAAAGACCATTGGTCAGCAGAACATCGACTACGAAATTGAGAACTTCCAGACCAACACCATCCCGCTCTATGTGATCATGGATGCCGATGGCAATGTAATGGGTCAGCCCAGGGGCACCGACCTGGATGTTCAGAGCTATCTCTCCTGGCTGAAGCAGGGAAGCCCCTGAAAGCCAACTGTCAGATTAAACAAGGGTAAGATAATCTTAACCAAATCTTAACTTTTGCTTAATCATCCTCTAACCACCTTGTGGTTTCTTTGCATCAGATTTAAACACAGATATGATATTAAGAACCACCTTATTTTCGTTTGTTCTGCTTCTTCTGACCTGGAATGTGTTTTCGCAGGAAGCAGAGCCCTTTAAGCCCAATGGTCAGGGGATTCTTAGGATTTATACCAACTACCACAGTACCTTCTCCGGAGGCGAGTCCAGCCGGGTATTTGAGATTCAGCGTGCCTACCTGGGGTACCAGGCCAATCTCAGTGAAAAGATTTCAGGAAGACTGATCCTGGATGTGGGTGATCCGGATTTCGGGAATTTCCAGATGACCGCCTACCTGAAGAATGCCTTTGTACAATACCAGGATGAAAAGCTGGTGGCCATGATTGGTATGATCGGGCTCCATCAGTTTAAAATTCAGGAAAGCCAGTGGGGGGGGCGTTACCTCTATAAGTCATTTATGGACGAACATAGGTTTGGACCCAGTGCCGACCTGGGAGCCTTTGTGGCTTACCAGTTCCATGATATGCTGAGTGCAGATTTTACCATTGCCAACGGGGAGGGCTACAAATCAGTTGAATCTGATACCACCCTGAAGTATAGTTTGGGCGCAACCCTGAAACCCATTAACGGACTTGTTTTCCGGACCTCCTACGATTATATGGGGCAGGAGGCCGTGCAGCAGACCCTCGCTTTTTACCTGGGCTACAGCTCAGCGAAAGTTGATGTGGGTGCAGAATATAACTACCAGTTGAACCATAAAATGGTTCAGGATCAGCATCTTCAGGGACTCTCCTTTTATGCTTCCTACCAGTCAGGAATTGCCAGGTTCTTTGGCCGCTACGACAACCTTTCTTCTCCGGAGCTCAATGGAGATGCAGATCCGTGGAACTACGGGAACGATGGCCAGTTATTTATTGCTGGTTTAGAGTTTCATCCAGTGAAAGGCTTAATCATCACTCCCAATTACCAGGGATGGATCCCGGCCGACGGAAGTCCCATGTTGAACTCAGCTTATCTGAGTCTTGAAATTAGATTTTAGCAAATCAATCCCTATCAAATATAGATAACGCAACAAATACCTATAAAAATGAAAGCATACACCTTAATTTTAACCCTCGCCCTTTTCCTGGGTTCCTGTGGAAACAGCGGCTCGGATAATAAATCCGGAACCAGGGAATCAGCCCCTGCAGACCTTAGTGCAGCGGGAGCAACCTTCCCTCTTCCTTTTTATAACCTGGCCATCAAAAACTACACGGAGAATTCAGGTCAATCCATTTCATACGGTGGCGTCGGATCCGGCGGAGGTATCCGGAGCCTGAAAGACCGGGTGGTGGACTTCGGGGCCACAGATGCCTTTCTGAATGATGAGCAGAAAGTCTGAAATGCCTGCAGAAATTGTTCACATTCCTACCTGCATCGGAGCGGTGGTGATTGCCTATAACATCCCGGGTGTGAATGCATTGAAACTCTCCAATGAAAATCTCCAGGATATCTTTATGGGAAAAATCACCAGGTGGAACGATCCACAGATTGAGGCCAGCAATCCGGGTATTACGCTTCCTGATATGCCTGTAACCGTTGTGCAGCGTTCAGATGGAAGCGGAACCACCTATATCTTCAGCGATTTTATGAGTAAAATCAGTGCTGACTGGGAAACCGGGGTTGGCAGGGGCAAATCCCTGAAGTGGCCTGTTGGTATTGGTGCAAAAGGTAATCCCGGAGTAGCCGGAACCATTAAAGCAACTGAAGGTGCAGTGGGGTATATCGGATCCGAATTTGCATTTGCACAAAAAATCCCTGTTGCACAGGTTGAAAACAGTGCAGGAAAATACATTTTGCCAAGCCTGGAATCCATCAGTGCTGCTGCCAGGGTTGAAATCCCAGCTGACACCAAGATGATGCTAACCTGTTCCAGCGATCCGGATGCTTATCCCATCAGCGGATTTACCTGGCTCATCCTCTATAAAGAGCAGAATTACAATAAGAGAACCCTGGCACAGGCTGAGGAGACCGTGAAATTCCTGTCCTGGATTATTGAAAAAGATGCACAGGCACTGGCCCAGCAGGTGAACTATGCCCCGCTTCCCGCAGAAACCGTGATGCAGGCAAAAGCGATCCTGGGATCGGTGGTATATGACGGAAAGCCCTGTTAAACTAAAGAAAACCCGCTTAGGGAAGTTATGATAAACAGTGAAAGAGTTGTAAAGATAGTCTTATTTCTTGCTTCTTTAATGATCATACTTATTACAGCAGGAATGGTGCTATCCTTATGAATGGCTCCATTCCTGTTTTTAAGGAGTTTGGCTTACGCTTTATCATTTCCTCCGAGTGGAATCCCACCGAGGGCAGGGAAGAGTACGGGGCCCTGCCCTTTATTGCCGGAACCCTGATGACCTCGGTGATAGCCATTATTCTCTGTTTTCCGCTTGCTTTTTCCACTTCCCTCTTTATCGGGGAGTATTATCGGGGCACCCGGATAGCCAGCATCATGGGAACCCTGGTGGATATGCTGGCTGGCATTCCTTCCATCGTCTATGGTCTGTGGGGATTTTACGTGCTGAGGCCACTGATTGTGAATCTGGGGCTGAATGCCCAGGGATTTGGAGTATTTACCGCCGGGCTGGTCCTGGCCATCATGATCATTCCCTATGCCACCTCCATTACCACCGAGATCATCAAGATGGTTCCCGACGACCTGAAGGAGGCTGCCTATTCCCTTGGAGCCACAAGGCGGGACGTGATATTCAGTGTGATTATCCCCAATGCACGTTCAGGGATCTTCACCAGCTATGTTCTTGCCTTTGGCAGGGCCCTGGGGGAAACCATGGCCGTAACCATGCTCATTGGGAATTCGAATATTATCCCTAAGAGCATCTTTGGTGCCGGGAATACCATGGCCAGTGTCATAGCCAACCAGTTTGGAGAGGCCGAAGGACTGAAGCTGAGTGCCCTGATTGGCATCGGGCTCCTGCTGTTTGTGATTACCGGGATCATCAATGGGATCGGCAAACTGATCATTAAAAAGTTTAACAGCTAGCTGATGTCCAAAGCCAGGGAAAATACCGGAGACAGCACAGTCAGAAGGCGGATCAGGAAGAACCGGCTTTTTCAGGGGGGGGTTATCCTTTTCTCCATGGTCACCATCTCCCCCATTCTGCTTATCATTTACAAGCTGGTTGCCAAAGGATACAGGCAGATCAATTTCGATTTTTTCACAAAGAACGCCCCCGATACCTATGAAGCCATGGTGGCCGTGGGAGCCGGTGAAATTATTCCCGGGGGCATCCTGAACGGGATTACCGGAACCCTCTATATGGTATTGATTGCCTCCCTGATGGCCATACCCGTTGGCCTGCTGATCGGGATCTTCCTCTATGACCAGAAATCAAAAAGATATGCAGGCCTCGTCCGTGACATTGTGGATATTCTTCAGGGAGTACCCTCCATCGTGCTGGGACTGATCGCCTATTTCTGGGTGGTAAAAAATATTACCCATGGATTTTCGGCTCTGGCCGGTAGTACCGCCCTGGCCATCATGATGCTTCCCCTGATCATCCGTTCCACCGAGGAAACCCTGAAAATGATTCCTGAAACCATCCGAAGGAGGCTGGATTTGCACTGGGTGTTCCCTATCATAAGATCATCCTGAGGGTACTGATCCCATCGGGATTCAGCGGACTGCTCACCGGCATCCTGCTGGCCATCTCAAGGATTATTGGTGAAACGGCACCTCTGATGCTGACAGCCCTGGGGAGTATGGAGGTGAATTTTAATATCGACAAACCCACCAGTGCCGTTCCCCTGCTGATCTGGGAATTTTACAACGATCCGAATATGGTGGATCTGATCTGGTCATCCTCCCTGTTTCTGATGATGATGGTACTGTTGCTGAATCTGGTATCGAGACAAATTATTGCAAGAAGAAGTTAAAAAATGAGTGAATTAATAAAACATATAACCGATCCTGTACTGGAGATACGAACTTTATCGGTATCCTATAATAAAGACAAAACCGCTGTAACCAAG
This sequence comes from uncultured Bacteroidales bacterium, assembly GCA_963792395.1. GTDB lineage: Bacteria > Bacteroidota > Bacteroidia > Bacteroidales. The sequence continues at coordinate 50,079 of CAWBWE010000005.1, read as the reverse complement.
GTGAGTGCCGGAATCAAAAGGAACAAGGTGACAGCCATCATGGGACCCTCGGGTTGTGGAAAAAGCACCCTGCTGAGGGCCATAAACCGGATGCATGATCTTTATCCCAATATTGAAATTAATGGAGATATTTTTCTGAATGGGGAGGATACCTCTGATATGTCCACCATCATGCTGAGGCGCAAGATCGGCATGGTATTCCAGCGCCCCAATCCCTTTCCCACCATGAGTATTCACGACAATGTGATTGCCGGATACAAACTCAACGGAATCAGGCTGAAGAAGAGCGAAAAGAATGATATCGTTGAGAAATCGCTGCGGGATGTGGCACTTTGGGATGAGGTAAAAGACTCCCTGACCAAAAAGGGAACCTTCCTGTCGGGCGGACAGCAGCAGCGGCTTTGCATTGCACGGGCCCTGGCATTCCGTCCCGATGTGATCCTGCTGGATGAACCCACCTCGGCCCTGGATCCGGTGGCCACCAAAAAGGTGGAAGAACTGCTGATCACACCTGAAAGAGCACTATACCATCCTGCTGGTAACCCATAACATGTCGCAGGCTGCCCGTATTTCAGACTTCTCCATGTTTATGTATCTTGGAGAATTGGTTGAATACGGTAAAACCAAGGACATGTTCATAAACCCGGTAGATAAGCGGACCGAAGAATATCTGACAGGAAAATTCAGTTAACTTTATAGGATAAAAGAATTTAGCCATGAATCAAGATCTGGCCATACAGAAGATTGAAAAGGACTTTGAAAAACTTTCCAACCTGGTACTGGAACAGCTTCAGCTGCTGGAAGTATTGCTCACAAAAGAGCAGAAAGAAGGACCGGAAAAGATCATTCAGCAGCTGGAAGAAAACGAGGAGAATATTGACAAGTACGAAGTACAGCTGGATGAGCATATCATCCGTACCATTGTGCTTTATCAGCCGATGGCCAGAGACCTGAGACGACTTTTTGCCATCTACCACATGACCATTAACCTGGAGCGGGTGGGTGATCTGGTACTGTCTGTTACCCTGAGCTATAAGGATTTGAAGGATGCGGAACTCCTGGCAGAATCCCGGAAAGCACTGCATCAGATGTTAAAACAGACTTCAAGCATGGTCAACAACGCGCTGCTTTCATTTATCAACAGTGACCAGGAAATGGCCAAGGGGACCATACAGCCCGAAAACACCTTTGATGCTTTGAATAAAAAACTGCTAAAAAAGACCATCAAAGTGGCAGGACTGCCAAAAAAGAGGCAGGCTATTTTAAATAACCTGGTGGATATGAGAACCATGATTGCTTCCATTGAGCGCATCGGCGATCATGCCACCAACATTGCGGAATCGTCCATCTATGCCATTTCAGGTTCCAATATCAGGCATGGAAAGTAAAAAAGAATAAATTGTAGGATTCTACTGAAGTTAACCGAGAAAGGCCTTTAATGGAACAGACAAAGTATAGAATATTGATTGTCGACGACGAGGAGGACCTGTGCGAAATCCTTCAGTTCAACCTTGAAGGGGAGGGATTTGATACGGAGGTGGCCTATTCGGCAGAGGAGGCATTAAAAAAGGATCTGGGAGCCTTTGACCTGATCCTGCTGGATGTCATGATGGGAGAGATGTCGGGTTTTAAACTGGCCAAACTGCTTCGTAAAGACCGAAGTTGTCCATCCCCATCATTTTTATTACGGCAAAAACCGCCGAAGATGAACTGCTAACCGGATTTAGCCTGGGAGCTGACGATTACATTACCAAACCCTTTTCCATTAAAGAGGTTATCGTGCGGGTAAAAGCTGTCTTAAGCAGGAGCTCAAAAGCCTCAGCCGGAGTGCAGAAGACTCTGGAGCATGATCAGCTGGTTTTGAACCTGAAGAAAAGAAAGGTGAAAATTGGTAAGCAGGAGCTGGACCTCACCAAAAAGGAGTTCGGAATTCTGGCCCTCTTACTTAAGTCGGAAGGCTATATCCTTTCCCGGGAGGAAATCCTGGAACGGGTCTGGGAAGAAGATACCATTGTAAACAAAAGAACGGTGGATGTGCATGTGGCGCATCTGAGGAAAAAACTGGGGAGCTACGGTAACTACATCAGGAACAAGCAGGGCTATGGGTATGCCTTTGAAAAAAACGAGGAACAATGAGGTTCAAGCATAGATTATTTATTTCGTTTTCCGGGATCTTTACCGTGTATACGCTCCTGGTCATGATTTTCCAGTATGAGCGGGAAAAGACATTTAAGGATCAGTCAGCTGGAGAACACTCTGGCCAATATCACAGAAACGGCTCATAACTATTTGATCTATCAACTCCATTGCTGGATTCAGGGACTTTCACACATGATGGATTCCCTGATGAAATCTTCCCGGATCAGAACATCAGGCTCACGCTGATTAGTCCCAGAGGGGAGGTGCTGTACGACAGCGAGGTTTCGGCCTATACTAGCATGGAGAACCACCTGGAACGTCCCGAGCTTCGTCAGGTGTCGTGTCAGAATCTGGTGCAAATATCAGGGAGTCTGCCACCACTGGCAGGAGCTACTACTATTATGCAAAATTCTATACCGATTATTTTGTGAGAACAGCAACCCTGTACGATATGGGGATTAAGGATTTCCTGCATGTGGAAAAACTTTTTATTTTCTACCTGGTCCTTCTTTTCCTGGTAACCTCCCTGATCCTGCACTATATCACCAGGAGATTTTATGAAACCATCGATAAATTAAAAGATTTTACTGTCCGGCTCCGGAGTGGAGAGGAACCGGACAAGGCCATGGAATTTCCCCGGGATGAACTGGGCAGCATCGGCAAGGCAGTTCACCTCCCTGTACAATGAGCTCAACGAGATGCAGCAAAACCTGCTCGTTGAAAAGAACAAGCTTTACAGCCATCTGAGCGCCCTGAACGAAGGAATTGCATTTTTCTCCGCGGAAAAGGAGAAGGTGCTGGCCAACAACCATTTTATTCAGAACCTGAACCTGATATCCGAAAAGTCAACCATATCGGCCGAAAAGATATTTGAGGTAGCGGAACTAAAGCCTGTCATCGACTTTATAGACCAGCAGCTGGAGGATTACCCGGAGCCCGGAACAGACGATCATCCTCAAATGGAAATGGAACTGCAAAAGGGGACCAGGTATTTTCTTGTAAAGTGTGTCTTCTTCCAGGACAGGAGTTTTGAGATTGTGATTACCGATGATACCAAGCTTGCGAAACGGAGGCTGATGAAGCAACAGATGACCTCCAACATTGCTCATGAACTAAAGACTCCGGTGGCTACGGTGATGGGCTATATGGAGACTCTTCAGAACAACAGCATTACTCCGGAGAAACAGAAATACTTTATTGAGAAAGCCCATGCCCAGGCCCGCCGGCTTTCTGACCTGATTGAAGATATCTCCACCCTTAATAAAATTGAGGAAGCAGGGGAGAACTATAGCTTTAAGCAAGTTCGCCTCAAGGAGGTGGTGGCAGAGGTTCAGGAACAGCTGCAGCTGAAGCTGGATGAGCACCGGATCAAGGTACACGTGGACCTGAGCGGGAAGTTAGAGGTCGACGGAAATAAATCATTATTGTTTTCCATCTTCTATAACCTCTTCGACAATGTGATCAAATACGGTGGTGAAAATTCGGAGATCTACCTGTCCAACTATCTCAAGGACAAGAAGAACTACTATTTCTCCTTTGCCAATACCGGGAACGATGTGGATGAAAAGCATCTGACCCGTATCTTTGAACGCTTTTACCGGATCGATGACGGACGTTCCAGGAAAAACGGCGGAACGGGATTGGGCCTGGCCATTGTGAAAAATGCCATCCATCTGCACCATGGGGAAATCTCGGCCAGGAAGTATAAAGAGGGTGGCCTGGAATTTCTCTTTTCGCTGGCCAGGTAGGCCGAATTAAATAAAAGCCCTGTGGCGAAAAGAAGGGCCAGAATCCACCAGATGCAATACCGGGATCCTGGCCCAACACTATTCAGTCGACCACTGAATGTTTAGCCTAAGTCTCTATCAGCTTCCGGGGCAGGTCAAAAACTCCCGAACTTAAAGGTCATCCCCGCACTCCAGCCCCTCAGGGCGTCGGCGGCAGTATTCTCCAAAATAATGTCGGAGGTGAAGCGGTAGGAACCGAAGAGGGCCAGCCTGAAGAACCTGACCAGATTAAACTCCAGCTCCACACTTGCTTCAGCCACAAAAAAGGCAGAGGCATCCTCCACGTAGCCATCATAGTACTCATAAGGATCGTACCAGTCGGCACTGTAGGAAGTATGGGCCACTCCCCCGACACCCAGCAGGACGGGGAAGGAGAGGTGAACCGGGAACCAACCGAACAGGATGGGCTCCATGATCAGTCCGCCGTAGCCTCCTGCCAGGGAGTAGTTCAGCTCGTCCACCGGATTGTAGACCGGATCACTAAGAAATCCGTATCCACCCATTCCCAGTCCGAATCCGTGTCCGATCACCCATGCACCGCGGCCCCCCATAAGCAGGGCATCCCGGGCGTCAATCTTTGTATACCCGATGGAGAGGGCCCCATACCCCCCGCTGCCGGAGTGCGGGTCAAAAAGGGTTTGTACCTCTCCGGGAGTTCTCTTTTGTTTTTTCTGAGGCATCTCACTTTCGGCTTCCTGGGCCACCAGGGCCGGGAGTGCCAGTGCCAGAATAAGGATCATTGTAAAATATCTCTTCATCTCTATCGTTTTTTGTTGTTTCTAATTTTAGAACCGGTAACGGACCTGGAACCCAAAATCCCAGAGGTTGATTCCGAAAACCTGTTTCAGGGAGATCTCCATATGAGGCTGGAAGCTGATCCCGAAACTCACTGGAAATTCTGCCAGTTTGTACTCCATTCCCACATAGCCATCCATTCCCAGTACCGGGGTAAAGATCTGCCTTCCGAAGTAAACCTGCCGGTAAAATATCCGGTAACTATCCGTGAAGTAGAATCCGGCGTGCACCCCGAATCCATAGAGAAATTCCCAGTTTCCCAGGACGGTCCATGCCCAGTTCCTGGTGTTGCTGCCTGAGCACGGTAAAAATGGCCCCCTGATCCCGGTAGCTGAACTGACCCTCGTAGGAGAGGGTCTTCATCCAGGTTCACCCGGAAGGTGAGCCCGGAGGAATATCCGCCCCGCAGTCCGACCTCTTTTGCGATAGAACTGCGAGAAAGCGGCAGGGGATACGCAGAGGAATAGTATGATGATGTAAAGTTTTCTCATATCTACTACTTATAGGAGATGTTGATAAAACACTTTTGAAGGGCATCAATATTCACCTGTCCCACCGGTGCTCGCCTGATCCCATGGTGCCCACGGTCCTGTAAATGATCCTTTCCGTCGAGAGAGTCTCTTCTGCAGAGCACTTCCGAACCGGGGAGTCTCAGCATGGATTTTTCATGGTGCAGGATATCGAAGGCCAGAGATGCTGTCGCGGTCAAAATAGAGGGTGATATCGGTATATTCCGATTCCACATATGATCTTGCTGAAGTCGGGCACCACATGCTCGATGGTCAGTTCCCCGTATTTCATATAGAGATCGCTTTCCCTGCAGGAAATCATAGACCCAGACCTGGGTAAAATTGCTTTTGCCGTAGAAATACTCCACCTGCTTGAAATAGAGCTTGTCACGCCGCGAATCGATCTTCAGCACATTCACGCTGTCCACATTCAGCTTGGATGATTTGCTGACCAGGTCCAGCTGGCTCACCTCATTCAGCACCAGGTCGGAGTAGGAGAGCTCCATGGTTGGCCGATCCCAGCGATTTGATCATTCCATTGGCAAAGCTCAGGGAGATGGAGGCAGTTGCCCTCCAGCCGGTTGGCTTTCAGCACCCCGTTGGATAGTTCAATATCCACCTGTCCGTCCAGGTCATCCATGTAGATATCCCCGAACTTATTATTCAGTACCACATCCATATGGGCCGGGACATACACCATGTAATTGATCTCCATCCGTTTGTTGGCTCCCGGTAATGGTATTGCCGATGGATTTTAGTTCAGAGGCAATGCCGTCCGCTTTCACTCTCGATCACTGTTTTGGCAATGATATAGTTGTTGGTACCCGTGAAGTCGATCTGAATATCTTCTTTCAGCTTCCTCAATTTGGAAGCTGCTCGATTCGGTCAGGAAGATATCCACATCCACCGACACAGAATCCTTGTCCCAGGTGACCACCTGGATCTTTCCATACTTATTCTGAACCTCCAGGGTGGTCTCCAGTGAGGCAGGAAAGCTCCTGCTCACGCTGCGTTTATCCGTATGGTTCTGTGCCGAAGCAGTGCACAGGTCAGTGCCCAGCATCAGAGCCGCACCAGGATCAGCAGCCTCGTGGGTCTAAAGAGAATATGATTCATCTTTTTCATAATCTTGATTCTCCTTTTCTTTTAGTTGATTAAGCAGGTCTTCCAGGATCTCCAGTTTCACCCGGTAATTGAGGATCATGGCCTCGATCACCTCCGGGATTGGAAGCATTGTCCTTCAGATCCTTCTTCAGCTCCTTATAGACCTCATCCAGCTCCTCCATGTCGGCTGACAGCATCTCATTTGCTGCCGGATCGGTTGCCAGGAAGGGCCTGCAGTTCCTCGTAACGCTCCGACACCATCTGGCTGTAATACTGTTCGGTTTCCTGCATCTCCATGTAGAGCTCATTGCTGTAGTGATCCGCTTCAGCCTGTTCTCACCTGTCAGGAAGTAGATACCTGCTGTGGAACCTGCAAAAATCATGGCCACTGCTGCAGCCACTCTGAGCCAGCGCATGGGTCTGCGCTCCCTTCACCACTGGAGCATTGGCAGGATTGATCTTCAGCCAGATGGATGGATCCGGCTCCTGGAGATCAAACTGCTCCCTGTGCTGCTTCACAAAATCTTCTAATCGGTCACTCATGGCTCATCAAGATTTCTTTAATTTTCTGTTTGGCTCTTAAAAACTGGCTTTTTGAGGTTGATTCGGAGATGCCCAGGATTTCTGCGATCTCCTTGTGATCATACCCTTCCAGCAGGTAGAGAGAGAAAACGACCCTGTATCCTTCCGGCAACTTGTTCCATTGCCTTCATCACACTTTCCACCTGGAATTTGATCTCTTCGTAATCCACATAATCGTCGTCGGGCAGCGGATCGTTGTGTTGTTCCGTGTAAACCAGGTCCACCCTTCTTTTCTTAAGGTGGTTGATACAGGTATTCACAACGATGCGCTTCAACCATGCCCCGAAGGACGACTCAAACCTGAAAGAACCCAGTTTACTGAAAGCATAGGAAAACGACTCCTGAAGCATGTCCTCCGCCTCCTCCTGCTGTTGGTCATCCGGTAGCAGATGTTATACATGGCCTTGTGAATAAAGAGCTGTATAACTGGTACTGCGCCCGAACATCACCTTTCTTGCACGATTCGATCACATCCCTGTGTATGTCCTCGTATTTTGTCGTCAAAGTATTATGCTTTCAATTGGAAAAGACAAGGTAAAGTATATCGGGTTGCATCGACCAGTTGTACAGCAACGTTAGTAAGATATCATGCAGCGGGCAAACTTATAAATAAGTTAAAATACTTAAAATACATTGATAAACTTATAAATAAGTTATATATTTGATATCTCTCAACAACCCACGCTTAAATGAAAAGTCACATAGCTAAACTTGCCATCAGGAATCTATTAAAGCAAAAGTCCTTTTCCATGATCAGCCTGGCTGGACTGGCCACCTCACTGGCTGCATCCATTATCATTCTCACCTACTATTTTTACGAAATTAAGCTTTGATAAACACATTCCGGATTCCGAACGGACTTACCGGATCATTACCCGGCTTGGGAAGGAGGGCCATTTCTGGGCCCGAACCTTTGCCTGTTACCCGGATGCTCTGCAGACCGTCCTGAAGTGGAAAACCAACTTCATTTATCTATGCTGCCAATTGCAATATAAGTATTAATCAGAATCGATTATTCACGTGTCGGAATCCCTTATTGCAGACACAGCATTTATTGATTTTTTTGGTCTGAAGCTGATCTCCGGACGAAAGGAGGATCTCGGTTTGCCCAATAAGCTTTTTATTACCCGGGAACTGGCTGAGATTTTTTTTCCGGGAGAGAATGCATTGGACAAGGAGATCTTTCTCAAGCAATATCGAAGGACTAAGAAACGACAGTATAGGTTACTTTTCAATTGCCGGCATTGTCAAATCCTTACCAGATAATACGCATTTTGGTTCTCAAATGATCTTTTCCCAGCAGGGTCATTTTTCCCGAGCGAATGGATCAACTGAAGGACAAGAAACTTCTCTGCCGCAAATGTGTATGTGCGACTGTTCCAGGGTGTGCCGGTCACTGATCTGGAACCTTCACTGACAGATATGGTGCATCCTTTCCTGAAGGGTAGCAGGGGGCCTGCCATAGAATCATTCAACTCGAAATTACAGGCCGTTCGTGACATCCATTTCACTCCGGATATCAACAGGGAACCCAGGCCTGTATACGCGTAAATCAATATTGTATATCTTATTAAGCGTGGGGCTGCTTATTCTGGTACTCATGACCCTGAATTTCACCAGCATGGTCATCGTACAGTCTTATGAGCAAAGCAAGGCGAGCGGCATTATGCGAATACTGGGCGCAACAAATACAGACCTGATCCACCTGTCTCTTTTAAAAATAGCTATGCTGGTGGTATTGAGCCTGTTTCTGACCTGGCTGATTATTGCTTACTCAGAAGCCAGGCTCCAAACGATTTTTGGATCAGGCTGGTCATTTCAGAACTTAAGCGCACAGATGGCCCTTCTGGGTCTCGCTGCGGGAATCCTGGTGATCTTCCTCACTGCCCTGGGCACACTTCTTTCAGTACCCGGCAGAAAAAGTTTCAGCGTTTTTGGCCTGCTAACCATAGTTCAATTTGTCATCGTAATTCTCCTGGTGGGTTTTTCCATGATGATTAAAAGACAGATCAGTTATCTGGATCAAAAAGACCTTGGATATACAGCGGAGAATGTCCTTGATAGCCCGAATACCTGGCCAGGAGCCCAGGGGCAGTCTGCTTGTTGAAGAGATTGAGAGGCAGGCTGGGGTGATAAGTGCTTCCACCGCCCACCACCATCCGGTGGATATTTTTCAGAGCATGAATTTTGCAGCCGGTGGAAATAGATTCCCAGTTCGGATTCAGAATGGTGGATCCCGGAACGGTAGAGACGCTTGAGATTGATCTATCTGGAAAAATTCGGCTAACCGGAGGGTCCGCTGGAGGACTGGATAATTAATGAGACCTTTCTACAGGCAATTATTACAGGATTTTTCGCCGGAGGAGATTGCTACCGGCAATTTTGGTTCAGGGGAAAAGGATCAGAATCTGGATGATTCAGGGACCCCATTTGTCGTAGGCGGGGTCATGAAGATTTCCACTATAGCTCCTTGCACAATAGTATCGAAAACTTCGCTTTTGTCACCCGAAATCCTGAAACCCACTATAACCGCTGGTTAGTGATCCGTTTAAGCGAGGGTCAATCGAAAACTGTTGAAGAAAATTACCTCCGGAATGATGGAAAAGCATTTTCCGGGAAGTCCAGTTAAATTATTCCTCCTGGAGGATCGGCTGAACGAACAGTATAAAGCTTCACACAACTTATCGGATGTGATCCGGATATTTACAGTATTGTCCATACTAATTGCCCTTTCGGGGGTATACGGATTATCACTTTTTATGACCAGGCGTCGCACCAGGGAAATCGGAGTCCGCAAAATCCACGGGGCCCAGTCCCGGCAGATCGTATCCATGCTAAATCTTGGATATCTCAAATGGGTGGGAATCGCTTTTATCATTGCCTGTCCCCTTACTGTCTGGGCCCTGAATAAATGGCTTATCAACTTCGCCTATCGGGCCACACTTCCCTGGTGGGTACTGGCACTGTCCGGATTACTTGTCACAGGAATTGCACTGGCTGCCGTCACCTGGCAATCCACCACAGCTGCCAGGATGAACCCGGTGGATACCCTCACCATCGGAGACTAAGATCCGGGAGCTGAGTATTAATCTCTTGCAAAGGATTTCACAATTTCCCCCATATAGAAGCGGTGGAAATCCTTCTCGGGATAGTGCTTTGCTGCCACCTCGGGGTCGATGAAGTTTTCAGGCTTCAGGTCATCGCGTAAAGCTTGCGGCACTCCATCACCAGACGGGCCTCCCGGAAGAATACATTCCCATTCTCCGATGCCACCGGGGTGAGTCCGGTTTCGGCAGCTTTATCATGGTCGCGGCCCGAGTGCGATCCGCAAAACTGCAGGGCCTTCCGGTACTCTTTCGTAAAAAAACTCAGGGTGAAATGGCTGTACTTCTCGGCAAATTCGAAGGTGTAACGTTGCGGCCGGATCCACCCGATGGCCACCGGCAGGTTCCACATGATGCCCATATGGCCCCAGCTGGCGGTCATGGTGTTGTAATCTTCCAGGGTACCTGCGGTAATCAGCATCCAGTCCTTATCCAGGAGTTTGAAGACGTTGTCGTGTATTTCTGTAGGCTTAATGGCTGTAAAATCTCGCATGAATCTGTAGTTTTTGTTCGGAAGGGACTTGGATTAGTATCACTTTTTAATATACCTGAACACAATGGAGTAAAGAAGCAGAATCACAGTCAGCAGAACCGCAATCCGTCCCAGGTAGTCCCCGTGCTTCACATAGAAAGTGATCTGGTCGTTCTTGTTGAGGGTGCCCCGGATCCCTGAGCGTTCCCACCATCCGATACGGGCCAGCTCCACGCCCCGCTGGTCGATCAGTGAGCTGATTCCGGTGTTGGCACTGCGGGCCACGCTGCGGCGGGTTTCGATGGCCCTCAGGCGGGCATAGCTGTTGTGCTGGCGGTGACCCGGGGTGTTTTTCCACCAGCCGTCGTTGGTGATAATAAACAGGAAGTTGGCTCCCGCATCACTCACATAGTCGGTTACATACTCCCCGAACACCGACTCCCAGCAGATGACCGGTGCCACCCGGGTGCCGTCCTGGGGGGAGGCAAAGGTTTCCCGGAATTCCTGGGTGCCATTGCCCCGCATGGTCCCACCCAGCTCCACCACCAGGTTTTCCAGGAAACTCAGGAGCTCCTTGTGGGGCATCTTTTCCACCCCGGTGACCAGCATGGACTTGTGATAGACGGGGATCTCCCCGCTGGCATCCAGCTGCAGGGCCGAGTTAAAATAGTCATAGCGGTCGGGACCCCGGCGATAGGGCTGGCTGGTGGAGGTGAACTCCGAGGGCTCTTTGTACAGTTTATAGGTGCTGGCCCCAATCACCAGTTTGGCCTTCGGGTAAGCCTTCAGGAAAGCCTGCAGCTTCAGCACCTGGGGATGCTGATCAATAAGCGAAAGCCATAGCGCGGGGGGTGGATTAATAAAGGTCTCGGGACCAATGATATAGTCCGTGTTTGTAGTCACCAGGGAATCGGCAATATGCAGCAGGAATTCCATTTGTTGCTCCTGTGGAATGACCCCGAATTTCTCAAAGGGATCGATGTTGGGTTGCAGCACCACCATCTCATAGGGATCCTCCTTCTCCTCGTAGCTGAGGTAACGTATCAGGGAGAGGAGCATGGGGAGCACCAGCAGGCCCACCACCCAGCTGATCCGCTTCCGGTTGGCTGCCGGTTGGCTCCGAAGCGCTTTGGCTCCCGAAGCGCTTTTGGCCCTCCAGCCTTTTACCAGCTTAAAAACCAGCACATTCATCACCAGCACCCAGAGCGATCCCCCCAGTGCACCGGTCCACTCGTACCACTGGATCAGCATGACATCGTTGGCAAATCCGTTCCCCAGCACAATCCAGGGAAAGTTGACCTGGGCCCGGAGGTAGAGAAACTCGAAGGCCAGCCAGAAGATCACCAAGGAGGCATATCCCAGGCGGTCGCCCAGTTTGCGCCGCACCCGGTGAAAGACCAGGAAGGTCAGGGTCATGTAGCCGCCATTGACGATTACCGAGGCCACAATTCCGGTCCAGGTGGCCCAGTAAACCCACCAGGTGGTCAGGGTCACAAACAGCGCAAAGGTGAGCAGGGCATAGCCCAATCACCGAGCCTTTTCGATCTTTCTTTGCCCGCCTGGATTTCCGGCTCGCGATCTCCTCCTCCACAAAAAGAAGCGGCACAAAGCCCACCATCAGGAAAAACCCGGTCCCCCACCGGAAGAAGGGGATGGAGAGGAACAGGGCTGACAGCAGGGCCAGCAGGAGCATGCGGGATCGTTTCATTGTATGGCTTACTTCTGAAATATCAGGTGTAAAGATAAACTTTCTCTATCTTTGTAGCATGCTTTTAATATACGCATAGCGCAAATCAAAAATTCCAAGGTTGAAACTGGTCGAAACAGACGAATTTATCAAGGCCGCCAGGCTTAAGAAGGGCAGGGGTGGCGGAAGTGCCGCCAAAGTGCTGATGACCGTCCTGCGGATCAATAAGCTGAACAAGCTCTACGAGGAGATCAGTCACCTCGAGGGCATGGACTTCATTGATGCCCTGATTGAAAAGCTGGAGCTGGACTATGAAATCAGCGAGGAGGAACTGGCAAAAATCCCCAAAACCGGGGCTTTTATCACCGTTTCCAACCATCCCTTCGGGGGCATCGACGGGATGCTGCTGGTGAAGGTCCTTTCGGCAGTCCGCCCCGATATCAAGGTGATGTCCAACTTTGTACTCAACAAGATCAAGCCGGTATCGGAGTACATGCTGCCGGTGAATCCCTTTGAACGGAGAAAAGACGCAACATCCAGCCTGGGGGGGGTGAAACTGGCCCTGGAGCAGCTGCAGAGCGGGGGAGTGCTGGGAATCTTTCCTGCCGGAGAGGTATCCAGCTACAACGAAGATAATTATGGCATCAGCGACCGGGAATGGCAGTACCCGGCCATGAAGATGATCAAGAAGGCCGAGGTTCCGGTGGTCCCGGTCTATTTTCAGGGCTCCAATTCCCGCCTGTTCCATATCCTGGGACTGATCCATCCCTCGCTGCGAACCGTTCGCCTTCCGGCCGAAGTATTCAATAAAAAACACAAGAAGATCCGGATCCGCATCGGGAATCCGGTAAGTGTCAAAGAGCAGGAGAGCTTTAGCGATATCAGCACCTACGGGCGCTACCTGAGGGCCAAGACCTATGCGCTGGGTTCGGTGCTGGAAGTGAACGAAGTTTTTCAGGCCCCGCATCAACCGGAACAAGAAGCCCGAAGCCATAGCCGCTCCCATCGAACCCGGGCTTATCCTGGATGAAATCACGAAGATCCGCGAAGAGTATACCCTCTTTTCCAGCGATCAGTTCGATGTGTTCTGCACCCCCAGTACAGAGATCCCCCAGATCATGCTGGAGCTGGGAAGGCTCAGGGAGATCACCTTCCGTGAAGTGGGAGAGGGGACCAATCACTCCATGGACCTGGATGAGTATGACCTCTATTACAACCAGCTTTTTGTCTGGGATAACCAGGAAAAGAGGATCGTAGGCGCTTACCGGGTGGGAAAGGGCGAGGAGATCCTTCGGCGTTACGGGGTCAAGGGCTTCTACCTGCAGAGCCTCTTCCGCATGAACCGCCGTTTTCATCCCACCCTCAGGCAGTCGCTGGAGCTGGGACGCTCCTTCATCATTAAGGAGTACCAGCGCAGACCCATGCCGCTCTTCCTGCTCTGGAAAGGGATCCTCTACTTTCTGCTGCAACATAACGAGTACCGCTACCTGATTGGCCCGGTGAGCATCAGCAACAACTTCTCGCAGTTTTCCCGGGGACTCATCATGCAGTATATCACGTGCAAATTACTTCGATCAGAAGCTATCCCGGTATGTGAGGCCCCGCACCCGCTACAATGTGCCCGGATTTAATGTGGACGAGGAGGTGATCCTGGAAAATACCGATGACCTGAATAAGTTTGACCGCTTTATCAAGGAGGTGGAACCCAACGACTACACCATGCCCGTTCTGCTCAAGCGTTACCTGAAGCTGAACGGTACGATCATCGGCTTTAACCTGGATCCCAAATTTAACGATGCCCTGGACGGAATGCTGGTCCTGGACCTCTACGATGTGCCCATGGAGACCATCGCTTCCCTCTCCAAGGAGATCAACGACGATTCCATCCTGGAACGTTTTATGGCCGGAAAGCTGGATCATCCGGATTGAGCTCTCCCCCTTAAATGATTCTGGGTTTAACTGGCTTCTGTTTTGGCAAAATTCCATAACTTGAATCAGTCATGAAACATGCAGTACTTATTCTGGGATCGCTACTTTTCGTCACCGGGATTCAGGCCCAATACGGGTACGAGCTTGGAGCCAGAGCAGGATTAAACCTGTCTACACAAACCACAAAAGGAGCTGCCACCAATGTGGAAACAAACTGGAAACCAGGCTTCCATATGGGAATTTTCGGGAGGTTATTATATACAGAAAAAATGTCAGGTCAGCTTGAATTCCTGTATTCGGAGAAAGGATCCGAATGGAGTGATCCGGAGTATACCGGCGAAGAAGTTGTTACTTACATTGACGTTCCTCTGACGGCCCGCTTTCAGGTCCTGGACCTGCTGAATATACATGCCGGACCCCAGTTCAGTTTTTTCACGGGAGCCTGGCGCATGCCGGAAGAAGGAGTTGCCCGCAGTGTCGCTGAATATTATGACCAGGTCGATGTGGGACTACTGGTGGGTGCAGAGCTGAATTTACCCATAAAACTGGATATTGCCGTCAGGTACATCGAGGGTTTGATGGTAAGCACCGATTCGCGCTATTATACGGATCGTTGGAAGAACCGGGTGTTCCAGCTCTCTCTCAGCTATGCCATCTGGGGAGAGTAAGCTGGATTTTTTAATTTCAAAACAGGATTCAGTCATGAAAAAGGAATTACTTTTTTTATTGTCGATGTTCATTTTCACCGGCCTGCACGCCCAGTCACTCTTTGAGCTGGGAGTCAAAACAGGCTTAAACCTTTCCACCCAGACCACCAAGGGAGCAGCCACCAATGTGGTTTCGGAGTTCAAACCGGGTTTTCACGCAGGAGTCTATGGAAACTTCTTTATTCTGGAAAAAGTCGCCGCCCAGCTGGAACTCATGTATTCCCAGAAAGGGTCCAAATGGAGTGATCCCTATTTCTCCGGGCAGGACAATTTATCCTACGTGGATATCCCGGTCCTGGTCCGCTTTCAGGCCCTGGACCTGCTTAGTGTCTATGCGGGACCACAGTTCAGCGTTATGACCGGGGCCAAACAGATCCCGGATGGGGAAGAGGCCATCGATGCCTCCGGGTATTATAAAAGCACTGATTTCGGAGTGGTGGTGGGTGCGGAACTGAACCTGTCCATGAAGCTGAGTATCGGAATCAGGTATATCGAAGGCTTTTCCGTGACCACCGAATCCACCTATTACATCGATCAGTGGAAAAACCGGGTCATCCAGCTTTCCCTCAGCTACCCGATCCTGAGTGAATAGATCAGCTTTGATTTATCCGCTTTTTTGGCTTATTTGCAGCTTCATTTAATCCCAGTATTTCATGCGAACATGGATCACCCTGCTGGCGACAGTCCTGGTTCTTTCAGGCTGTGCCGATTCTGAAAGCAAACTTGAAAAAAAAGCTGCCCGTATTCATGCGGCAGCCTACACGGTAGATAGCCATACCGACACCCCTTTGCGCCTGAACCGCATGGGCTTTGACTTTGGGGTAAGGAACGATCCCCGTGCGACCCGCAGTAAGATCGACCTGCCCCGGATGAAGGAGGGAGGCATGGACGGGATCTGGTTCGCTGTCTTTATCGGGCAGGGAGAACGCACTCCCGAGGGCAACCGGGAGGCCAAGGAAGAGGCCCTGGAAATCACCCGGGAAATCTATAACATGGTGGAAAAGTACCCCGATGACCTGGAGCTGGCCTTTCAGGCAGACGACCTGGCCAGGATAGCGAAGAAGGGAAAGCATGCCATATACATAGGCATGGAGAACGGCTATCCCCTTGGCAACAATCCGGAGCTCCTGGAGACCTATTATGAAAAGGGGATCCGTTACGTGACCCTGGTGCATACTGAAAACAACGATATTTGTGACTCTTCCACCGACAGCCTGGAGCATGGCGGACTCTCCCCCCTGGGCGAAGAGGTGGTGGCAGGTATGAATGACCTGGGGATGCTGATTGATGTATCACACGCTTCCGATGACAGTTTTTACGATGTCATTGAACTTAGCCGGGCACCCATTATGGCCTCGCACTCCTGTGCCCGGGCGCTCTGTGACAATCCCCGGAACCTGAGCGACGAGATGCTGCTGAAGCTGAAGGAGAATGGCGGGGTGATCCAGATGTGTATTTTAAGCGAGTATGTGCTAACACCCCTTCCAATCCGCAGAGAGACTCGGCACGGGCGATGGTCCGGGAAAAACACGGGAACTATTACGAGCTGGACGAAGCCGGAAGAGAGGCCTTTATCGAGGACTGGTATGCGGTGGACCGGGACTTTCCCCGGGAACTGGCCACCGTCAGCGATGCGGTGGACCACATCGATCATATCGTGGAGCTGATCGGCATCGACCACGTGGGGATCGGAACCGATTTTGACGGGGGAGGCGGACTGGCGGACTGTTTTGATGTGAGCCAGATGGGCAATATCACCCTGGAGCTGGTGCGCAGGGGCTACAGCGCTGCAGAGATCAATAAGATCTGGGGCGGAAACCTCACCCGGGTTTTTAAGGAGGTGGAAGCAGCTGCCATTTAACGATGATAGCCATTTAACTATGATACTTACGAATCAGCCATGAAATCCAACTCCAGGAACTACACGGTGCTGGCGCTTATCCTGATCCTCCTGCTGGCCGTGGGAAGCTGCCGGAAAGCCGGAAGCTGGCTGGTGAAGGCTGATGAAACGCCCCATGCCGATGTGATGGTCCTGCTTATGGGCAGCATTTCGGAAAGGGTACTTCAAACCGCAGATCTGTATGGGGACCAGGTAGCAGGAAAGGTATGGATCGTGGAGGAGGGCATGGGGGCTATCCAAACCCTGGAAGAGCGGGGTGTTATGCTGATCCGCACCAGTACACAGGCCAGCAATGCCCTGACAGCCCTGGGAGTTCCGGCCGACAGTATCCTGATTTTACCCGGGGATGCCAGCTCCTCCCGAATGGAAGCGGAAATAGTGAGGGATTTCCTGATCACGCTGAGTGACACCGATACTTATGTTGGCCTGGATACCTTGCTTCTGGTGAGCTCCTCCTGGCACACCCGGCGGGCCTTCAAAATATTCCGTGCTGCACTGCATCCCCTGGATGAATCACCTGTGGTCAAATGCAGCCCCAACCCCTATACCACATTTGACCCGGACAAATGGTGGAAGAGCAAAAACGATATTCAGAAAGTGGTCACCGAGTATCTGAAACTGGCGAATTTTGTCCTCTTCGAAAGAAGGGAGTTAAGAAGAGGGGAATAATTAGTCTGGAGCAAAAAAAACAAAGGCGCTCCTTTTGGGACCGCCTCTGCATTCAAGCTAACTTAACTACTACTAGCTTACTTAAAGCGTCTTGCAACTTCTTCCCAGTTAATCACATTCCAGAAAGCCTCAATATAATCGGGCCTGCGATTCTGGTAATTCAGGTAATAGGCATGTTCCCACACATCGATTCCCAGTACGGGGGTTCCTTTTACCTCGGCCAGGTCCATCAGGGGATTGTCCTGGTTGGGAGTGGAGGAAACAGCCAGTGAGCCGTCGGCCTGCTTCACCAGCCAGGCCCAGCCTGAGCCAAAACGGGTGGCTGCGGCTGTGCTGAACTTTGTTTTGAAATCAGCAAAGGATCCGAAAGCTCCATTGATGGCTTCAAGCAGTGCGCCGGTGGGTTCGCCTCCACCGTTGGGTCCCATTACGGACCAGTAGAGGTTGTGGTTGTAAAAACCGCCTCCGTTGTTTCTTACTGCGGCCGGTTGGGCAGAAATCCCGGCAAAGATCTCCTCGATGGATTTGCCTTCCAGGGAAGTACCTTCCACTGCTTTGTTCAGGTTGGCGGTATAAGCCTGCATGATGCTTCGAATAATGGATCTCCATGGTTCTTGCATCGATATAGGGCTCCAGTGCGTTATAATCGTAACTTAAATCGGGTAACTTGAAATGACATTTTATCTAGGGGTTTAAATGATTAAACATAATAGTTATTTAGATTCAATATAAATAACATACCAGAAGGGATTTTGTTCATGCCCATTTCTGACCCTTTTCTGTTGTGCAACACTTCCCCATGTGGCCCTTTTCATTTAAAACATGATAAAATCCCACTGTTTTTGTGGGTTAAAAGCTTTTTCTTGCTTTTTTAGCTGCTGTAGAATATGTGGCAGAATGGGGAGGAAGGCGGTATATTTGCCGCCGGTAAAAGGGAGTCAAGCTGATAATTAAGTCACTTATAAAATAAACAAAACGATTATGTCAAAAGGTTTTTTTAAGGTTCCGGAGCCCGTGAACGAACGGGTAAGGAACTATGCTCCGGGAACCAGGGAGCGAGCCGACCTTAAAAAAGGAAATTGAAAGGCTGAGGTCACAGGTGATGGACATTCCCATGGTGATCGGTGGGGAGGAGATCCGGACCGAGAACCTGGTTCCCATTCATCCGCCGCACGAGAGAAAGCACCTGCTTGGCCATTTCCACAAGGGCGATGCCAGCCATGTGAAGATGGCCATTAAGGCGGCTACTGGAAGCCAAAGAAAAATGGGCTGCCCTTTCCTGGGAACACCGCGCCGCCATCTTTCTGAAAGCGGCCGATCTGATTGCAGGACCCTACGGGGACACGATCAATGCTGCCACCATGCTTGGCCAGTCCAAGAATGTCATGCAGGCCGAGATCGACAGTGCCTGCGAGATGGCCGATTTTCTCCGCTTCAATGTGAAGTACATGACCGAGATCTACGAACAGCAGCCCATCTCCTCAGAAGGAATCTGGAACCGGGTGGAGCAGCGTCCGCTGGAAGGATTTGTTTTTGCCCTTACTCCCTTTAATTTCACCTCCATTGCCGGCAACCTGCCCTCTGCACCTGCCATGATGGGTAATACCGTGGTATGGAAGTGTTCCAATACCCAGGTCTATTCGGCCAAGGTGCTGATGGATGCATTTGTTGAGGCCGGAGTTCCCGCCGGAGTCATCAACCTGATGTTTGTATCCGGACCGGTTGCCGGGAATGAGATCTTCTCCCATCCCGATTTTGCCGGAATCCACTTTACCGGCTCCACCGAGGTATTCCAGCATATGTGGAAGACCATCGGAGGAAACATTGACAAGTACAAATCCTATCCCCGCATTGTGGGAGAGACCGGGGGAAAAGACTTTATCTTTGCCCATCCCTCAGCCGATATCGAGGCACTGGTGGTGGCCATGGTCAGGGGTGCCTTTGAATACCAGGGTCAGAAATGTTCCGCAGCTTCCAGGGCCTACATTCCTGAAAGTCATGTGGCCCGAGGTGAGAGAGCGTATGGAGAAGATGGTGAAAGGAATCAAAATGGGTCCGCCCGAAGACTTTCATCAATTTCTTTAATGCAGTCATCGATGAAACCACCTTTGACAAACTGGCCGGATTTATTGACAGGGCCAAAAAAGATAAAGATGCGGAGGTGATCATCGGGGGAGGCTATGACAAATCGGTGGGATACTTTATTGAACCCACCGTGATTCTGGCCACCGATCCAAAATACGTCACCATGGAAGAGGAGCTGTTCGGACCGATCCTGACCATCTATGTCTATAAGGATAAGGAGATCGCTGAAACCGTCGATATTCTGAATAACACCTCCATCTATGCGCTCACCGGAGCCATTTTCTCCCAGGACCGCTATGCCATTGAATGACCTGACCCAGAAATTGTCCAACTGCGCCGGGAACTTCTACATCAACGACAAGCCCACCGGAGCCGTGGTGGGACAGCAACCCTTCGGAGGAGCCCGCGGATCAGGAACCAACGACAAGGCAGGATCCATGATCAACCTGCTGCGCTGGGTATCCCCCAGGACCATCAAGGAGAACTTTGTTCCGCCGAAAGACTACAGGTACCCCTTTATGGAGGAGGAGTAGGATTACCATTCTTATGGGATTGATTTGGCCGGGGATAAGTGGTAATTTGTGTGTATGAAAACACAGAACAAATACCGTTTACCACTTATGTTTGCCCTGCTGGCAGGTATGGCACTGATCACCGGGGCACAGGATCCCGTAGAGGCTTTTGCAAGCGCCATCAGGCAGGGGGACCTGAAAGCTGTGGAGAAAATAATTGATGGGGGGGTGGACCCCAACCTCGTGATGAACGACCGCCATACCCCGCTAATTATAGCTTGCTGGGGAGCGAATCCCGAGATGGTAAAGCTGCTCCTGTCCAGGGGTGCGGATGTAAACCTCAAACCAATGAAGGGAAGCACCCCCCTGAATGCGGCAGCCAGCTCAGGAAATTTGCAGATCTGTTCCCTTCTGCTGGAACAGGGAGCAAAGCTGGAGGATCCCGATAATGAAGGGAAGACTGCACTGATGAATGCCGTGTATAACAAGCAAAAGGAAGCTGTGGCTCTGTTCATTAAGCAAGGGGCCCTGCTGGATGCAAAAGAGCCTAGTGGCTGGAGTGCCTTGATGTTTGCAGCCATGGGGGGCGATACGGAGATTGCCGGGATGCTGATCCGGGCCGGGGCTGATGTAAATTCAAAGACCAGGGATGGGGAGACCCCGCTGGCCAGGGCCATGAAACTGGAAGCGGCCGGTATGGGAGACAACTATGCGGAGATTGTCACCCTGCTAAAAAATGCCGGGGCGACGAACTAGGCTTTAGGCCCCCTATTTGGGAGGAAGAAGGAAAAAAGAAAAGGCCGTCTCAAATCATCCTGAGACGGCCTTTTCCATTTTAGCTAGTAAGTAAAAAAACCACTTACTTCTTAACCAGACTGCTTATTCTTTAACCAGACTGCTTATTCTTTAACCAGCCTGCTAACTCCGTTGATCTGATCGCTCCGGATATGCAGGAAGTACATCCCTTCTTTAAAGCGGCTGATATCCAGGTTGGTCCTGGTGAATCTCTCCAGCTCTACCGTTTGAATCAGCTTACCGGTGATATCCACCACCTGGATCGAAGCATTTGTCTGCTCCTGAATCATATCAACAGTCACATAATCGTGTGCCGGGTTGGGATAAACCTTATAATCCGGATTTAGCAACCTGTCACCCAGTCCGGAAATGGTGACCGAGTAACATTCGGAAGTCGCGGAGCACCCACGCTGGGTCAGAATCACCGCATATTCTCCGCTGGTAGTGGGAATAAAGGAAGAACTGGTGGCACCTTCTATGAGGGTGTTTCCATCGCAATTGATCCACTGGAAACTTCCTCCGGACGGGGCACTGGCAGTTAAGGTCCCGTCTGTCTGGGTCACCACTACCTCATCCACTACCTGGTGGGTGACGCTAAGCTGATACTGGTTGCTGTTGCCGTTGCCATCATCTAAGGTAAAGGTCACCGTGGTGACACCGGGCTCAAAAATCACCACACTTGCATCACCTGTTCCGCTGCCCGTGGTGGCTCCGCTGAGCTCGTAAGTGACCACCGGAGTGGTGCAATTATCTGATATCCCTGTCAGGCCAATAGAGCTGACAGTTCCATCACAGGTAGACACATCCCCGGTAGCAGTTGCGGTAGGCGCTGTGACATCATCCACGATCACATTCTGTGGCACATAGATCCGGTTGCCGTGTCCGTCATCAAAGGTCCAGGTAATCACATGGGTCCCCTGATCCGCATAGGTCAGGGCATCCCTGGTGCTTCCCACAAGGATTCCGGCACAGGCATCAGTGGTGGTGGGGATATCCGCAGTTGCCATACATTCACCGCTTACGTCGGGCAGGGTGGGGACCACCGGATCGGTCACATCCGCCACCAGCACATTCTGAGGCACTACAATGCTGTTCCCGTTTCCATCGTCAAAGGTCCAGTGGATCACATAGCTTCCCTGGGCCTCATAGGTCAGGGGATCTGTCGTGGTAGCGGTCAGGATTCCGGAACAGTTATCGGTGGTGGTGGGAGTCCCCGCACTTACCGAGCAATCGTCCGTCAGGTCATCCAGGCTGGGAATTACGGGATCGCTTACATCCGCCACCAGCACATTCTGGGGCACCACAATGCTGTTTCCGTTTCCATCATTAAAGGTCCACTGGATGACGTAGCTTCCCTGTACCTCATAGGTCAGGGGATTGGTTGTAGTTCCCGTAATGGTTCCGGCGCAGTTATCCACGGTGGTGGGAGCAGGCGCAGTTACCGAACATTCTCCGTTCAGATCGGCCAGGGTGGGGGTCGTTGGATTGCTTACATCATCCACAATCACATTCTGTGTCTGACTGACGCTGTTTCCGTTCCCGTCATCATACACCCAGTTGATCACAGTGATTCCCTGTGTGGTAATGGGAAAGGTAGTGGTTGTTACTCCGGTAATGGTGCCGGAATAATTATCTGTGGCAGTTGGGGCCGTTGGAGTAACGGAACACTCCCCCGTAAGAAGAGGTAGCGTGGAGACATCAGGAACAGGATCCGTGGCATCAAATATGACCAGCTCTGCGCTCCGGCTGCCGCCGTAATCCTCGTCGTCCACCTCGGCGAAAACCGTATAGGTGCCCAGGTCCACCGGCAATGCCAGAGAGCCATCGTACCAGAGGTTGACCGTAAGTCCCGGAGGATCCGTTACCACAGTAACTCCAATGCCCGATCCGGTATATTCCTGCGAGAGGTTGCTCAGGGTGATGGTAGCCGGCAGCTTGGTGATCCGCTGAACCTGCTCCGCTCTTGCCGGGGCATAGGTGGTATTTCCGTCCTGGGTTACCGTGATCAGGCTTTCACCCAGATTGTTGATGGAAGCTGTGGTACCCGATAAGGAAACCACATTCACATCGGACGATTCATAGCGCAGTGCCAGCCCGGAAGAGGCGGAGGCCGTAAGGGAAAAGTCAGGATCCCCGTATAGTTTATCTGAAAGGGGAGCGAAAGTGATCACCTGGGTACGCCTGTCAGCAATCTGATAATCAAAAGATTCCAAGATGCCGGTCGATTCAGCCAGCACCGTGCCCCTGTTGTAGGCCACGCTAACCACGTTATTTATATTTATGGCCGGGCTCACATATACCACAATGGTTTTTGGATCACCCGCCTTCAGCTGGCAGGAGGTGGACGTCAGGTCCAGCACATTGTCCCGCACCTCGAATTCCAGGTGTTTCCCGGTAGGATCCGCCATATCCCGGTCAAAAGTGAGCTCCACACGGTTGGTCGCTTTTGCCGCATATACAAAATTTGGAACCCCATGCGGAAGCACGTTAATGGTGATCGTTGCGGTGTCGGCCGCGCTGAGCGGATCGTCAAACTCGAAATCAAAGTTCCCCACTCCGGTTCCGGGAGTATTGTCCGCACTGTAAAACAGGGTATGAGAATCAGAACTCAAAACGGTAGGGACCGCGCTGATCGCTGCTCCCGGAAATCCGCCCACGTCCTGGTAAAGTGTACCTTCGGCCGGCAGGGTAACGATGGTCGCCGTCTTGGAAGAACCATCTCCTTCGGTGGCCCTCAGTGTAATCTCTTCCGTTGCTCCCTGCGATATATACAGGGTTTGGGGAACCGCTGTCAGCGGGGGGGCGGCCCTGGTAAGGAAGGACCGGATGGAGGACCAGGAGGAAATGCCCTCGCTGTTTTTGGGTTGAACGGACCAGTAATAGGTCTGGTCCACCGGCAGGGTGTATTCGTAGCTGTACCCGGTCAGATCGGCAGAGGTGTGGATGGGAGCGCTCAGGTCCCAGGCCGAAGAGATAATCACATTGTATGCGGCTGCATGGGCAGCATTTTCCCATTCAAAATGGACCGTTTGGCCCACGGTGGAGCCCTGGGCCGGACTGACCAGTTCGGCTGGCGCTGCACGGGGAACGGTATGGGTCAGGACCACAGGGTCGTAATTGGCATCCGCGTTCAAGGTATAGCTTCCCGCATTGTAGGTGAACAACGCGGCTTTTCCATTGGAAACAAAGCCGGTGGTACGGTAAGAAACGGAGATCCCTTCGGTACCCGTATAATTTTCAATCCCGATTACCGCGGTAGCTCCCCGCGGCCGGATGGCGGCCACATTGGCCACAGACCTGTACTGCATCTGGATGTTGTTGGATCCCTCGTAAAGGATGACCTGGAAGGTTCCGGTTAAGATGGTGGAGGCTTCAAAGGCCATGTTCCGGTACTGGATGATGAGTTTCCGGTTGGGGGCCGTCCCAACGGTCTGGTACATCAGATCACCGGAAGCATCTATTTCCAGCCCGTCCCAGAAAGGAGCAATATAGTTATTGGGAGTCTCCGTACTGGGGATGGGTTCTTGCCAGTGATTCCAGACGATACTATTAAAACTAATCAGACCTTCAGTGCTGATATAGAGATAGTTGTATGTATAATCGTAAAATTCAAAGCCGAAGCCAATGGGGATGTAAAAGGACCCATCGTTCAAAGCTCCCGCATGGAGCAATTCACCCCGGTATTCCGTTTCCGGAGGGATGGCCGAGGCCAGGGGCATCACGGTGAGCAGTACAAACAACAAGAATGTTCTGAACTCAAGGGTAGAGGTTTTAATCATAGGACTATTTATCGAGGGTTAAATGCAGTTCAAACGGATTTATTCCTGCAGAAAACAAAGGTTGTAAATAAATGCATGAGTTCAAGGCCTCTTGGTCAACACCGCTTACCAATTGATCAAATCCAAAATGCCCTTTATCCACTCAGAGATCACTTTATCAACGCTGAATGCCTCTTTATCAATCCATATAGCACTTTTCAGCACAAAATATTGTTAATAGTCTGTTTTGAAAGGGCAGGCTGAAACGCTCATTTTTCTCTATTTTTACTGCGTGAAACCCTTTTTCAGAAAAATATGGCCCTGGCTCAGGAACAAGTATGTGCTGACCATGGCGATATTTGCCATCTGGATGCTCTTCTTTGACCAGAACAACATGGTCGACCGGATCCAGATGAAAGCAGAGATCAGGCAGCTGGAAAATGACCGGGAGTACTACCTGGAGCAGATTCAGATAGATTCGGCACGTCTGCATGAACTCACCACCAACCGCGAAAACCTGGAGAAATACGCCCGCGAACAGTTCCTGATGAAGAAAAAGCAACGAGGATGTGTTTGTAGTGATCGAAGAGCAAGACGAGAAGGGCAAGAAGAAGAAAAAGTAGCTCCAGCCCGGGATCCCTCACCTCAGATCCAGCATCCTGTAAATCAGCAGAAGTTTTTTAAAGTCTGAACCCACACTGGGAATCCCCTGTTTTCCGGATCCAGGTGCCGCAGCAAGTCTGAGGCTGCCTTCCCGACTTCCACATCGGGATATCCCCGTTCCCTGGCAAAGTGCAGGAACTTCATGATCCGGAACATGGAGAACCAGCGCCAGAACCGTTTCCTGAAAGCCGGAGCAGAGGCGCTGTTGCTGGAAATCTCTTCCAGGGCCGCTTCAAATTCCTGCTCCTTCAGAAAGGAGTGTAGCGGCTCCGGCCAGGGCCCGGCCAGCTTTTCAGGCCGGTCGATCTCCCCGAAGAACTCTTCCAGCATTACGAAGGGCTTTAAATTGTAGGTCATCAAAGGGTCTTCGCAGTCCGTCAGTCGTTGGATAGCCGGTCCGGTTCCAAAGGGTACCCGGTCCGAGGGACGGGGAGAGGGTATAACACAGGTGGCATTACACTCGCTGAAATTGCCCCGCTGCGCCACTTTCTGTATAAAGTAGAAATCCTCTCCTCCCTGCCGCCGGTTCATCCCGCCCTCCTTGCAGTAGACATCGGCCCGCACTGCAAAGGAGGATCCCACCGTATGGTAGGCATAGGGATAGCCCGTGAAGCGTACCGACTGCAGGTAATAACGAAGGTGAAGTTCATACTGGATGATCGCCTCGGTAATACCTCCGGGGAGATACTCATCGTCCCTCCAGGGGATGTTCAAAGCGGATGGAACATCCGTCCGGTTCCTGACCTCAAAGTGAGTGACCAGGGCCTCCAGGTAGTTCTTTTCCACCAGGGCATCCGCATCCATGGAGGCGATAATCCCCTCCGGGCGCTCCAGGACACTGAATCGGCGTACCGCCTCATCCATCAGGATCTTCCGGGCCCTGCCCACACCTGCCTCTTTTCTTCCGAAAGGAGTGATCCAGCCAGACATAAAAATCCATGGCAGGGGTGGGGATGTGTCCTGGATCCAGGTCCGGGTGGCCTCCAGGGTGGCCCGGTTCTGCTCCAGTACCGCGGCCGGTGCATCGGCCGGCGCATTGATCAGGATCAGCACTTCGGCATGAAATCCAGCTGCTAAGCAGTCTCCGGGTTAACAGTGCACTGAAACAAAGAATCCAGGCATCTTTCGAGCCCGGATTCATTGTATACCGGTATGGTAACAGATATTTTAAGTCCGGGATGGGGTTCCGGTTCAATAAGCGCCTCTCGCAAACCGGCCTTCAGCAGGTATGCATCGGCAAATCCCATTATTCAGCTCGGTTCCCTGCTTGAATTTTTCGTTCAGACCGGCCACCACCTGGGTGGTGATGTCGTAGGGCTTGGCACCGTAAATCAGGTTTCCGCCAAACGAGTAGGAATAGACGTAGCTATAACCGTTGGCCTGGCTCAGTTCATCCACATACCGTTCGATCATATCCAGCATCTTGCCGGTTCTTAACCATTCCCTCTTCCTGAAGTTCAGCAGCATACTGGTTCTGAAGGGTCATCAGGTTCTGCTCCTCTGTGGCCAGTTGCTGCTGAAGCTGTTCGGCCTCGGTACGGGTAACCAGTCCCTTCTGAATTTTATACTGGGCATCCTGAACACTCTGGTAGAAAGTCTCGGTGCGGCCTGCAAAGTCAGCTTCCAGTTCGGTCTGCTTCTGTGCCAGTTCCTGCTGATAATCGAAATAAAGGTCCCACTGAGACATCACCGAATCCATATTAAAATAGGCAATGCTGATATCAGATGGATTGGCCATAACAGCCGACAGTGCATCTTCGACCACTCCTTTACTTTCTTTCATTTCCGGAAAAATGGAAATACGAACAGCACAATTACAGCTGCTCCAAGAACTACATTCGTTACAATGTTTGCGATTTTCATTGTGACTTTTTATCTGATTAACTGATTATTTGTTTGTTATCGGGCAACAAATATAGCAGAAAAGTTTAACAATGGGGATATTTTTTTGGGATCTGCATGCTGATATTGGTCACTTCTGAACATATATAGATCAGATCAACGTAAGCATCCAATCCCCCTCCCGTGTCAACAGGGGTTCACAATGGTTTTCAGGGAGGGGGATTGCCTTCATTGTTCATGGCGGAACTATGATTCTGTGGAAAATCTTTCCTGTAATGTGCGGCCACCTCTTCAATGACCTGTTCCAGGGGAGTAAATTCCATGCCGAGGGCTTCCTGAATCTTTTCCGTGGAGAAGTGCACCTCTCTGAAGGCGGCCCTGACATGCTCGGAGGTGATCCGTCGTTTGCCGGTGAACAGAGCCGCGACAGCAGTCCAGTCGGGCCAGGTTGTTCAGCAGGGAGGGTGATGACCTGCTTTCAGCTCCCTGGGTTCACCCAGGGCCTGGCCAATCATCTCAAAGACCTGCTGATAGGAGTAATTCGCCTTCACTCAGAATAAAGCGTTCCCCCGAAATATCCGAATCCATCAGCCGTGTCATGGCCTATCACCACATCCTGTACTCCCACATAGCCTGTAATTCCGGGTGCGGCATATTTTAATCCCCCGGCCACCCGGCTGAACATGGATGAGCTTCCCCGATCCCAGAAGCCGGGTCCCAGGATAATGGAAGGATTGACAATCACTGCATTCAAGCCTTCTTCCATCCCGCGCCATACTTCCATCTCCGAGCGAAATTTGGATACGGCATAGCCGGTACTGGTTTTGGCATGGGCCCAGATCATGGACTCATGTAGCCGGAGATCCTTCCGGGGGCCTGCCAATGGCCGAGGTGGAGGAGACATGCAGCAGTTTTTTTACTCCCGCGGCCAGGCAGGCATTGACCACATTGGCGGTACTTTCGGTGTTAAACCGGATCATCTTCTGACGATCGCGGGGCTGAAAAGAGACCATGGCGGCACAATGGTAGACCTGGTCAATGCCACATCCATGCATACCTCTGCCTTCCAAAACCCGGATCATCTCTACCTGGTCCATCAGATCGGCATCCATCCAGTCGAATGCAGCCTAAACAGCTCCTCCAGCTCCTCTGCACTCCCGTATAGTAGCCAAACACCCGCTTCACCTCCTCCAGGTCGGATGAGGGACGCTTCAGCGCCACCACCTGCTTCTGCTCCCTGACCAGCTCGAGCAGAAGTGCGATCCCAGAAGTCCCGTTCCCCCGGTAACCAGTATCATCTAATCAAGGATTTGGACGAAGATAATCATATTATGCCGAACGCGCTTTTTTGAAGACAATGTTATAGAAGGCCTTCCAGAAATAGCGCCACTGGGTGCGCAGGGGGCGTTTCTCAAAAGATTCCAGGTAGCGCATTTCCGAAGCCTGAATCTCCTCCAGGGTCTCAGGCAGGTCGGCATAATAAGGGGGGACCAGTCCGGGCCTGTATTTGATCCGTTTCTCCTGGAGTTCTTTGGAATAGAGGTTGAAATAGTGCTGACTCAGGGGCGTACCCCCACCACTTTCAGGTCACCCCGGAACAGGTTGATCAGCATGGGGAGCTCATCGAGCCACAGCCTGCGCAGAAAGGACCTGGATGTGGCAATTCGGAAATCATTTTTAAATTTCCCCCCGTTTTCCAGGTTGTTCCGTTTGTGCACATAATCCTGCAGGTATTCAGCATAGGGGTACATGGTTCGCAGCTTGTAGACCTTGATCAGTTTGCCCCCTTTGCCGACCCGCCTGAGGGTGATAAAGGGGCCGTAGGTGGGATTGGGATCAAAGGCAGGCTCCTTGATCCGCCGGCACACAAAAAAATAGAGTCCATTCACCATACTCTCCTCCATCACCTCAAATCCACAGGCATAAAGCCGTCCCAGGATCTCGGGATGGGTGAAGACCCGGTTTTGTCCCCGGGTAAGAAAGAAGTAGAGCCCGCTGGTGAGTTTAAATTTGGGAAATACCCGTTTGATGATATAATCGCCCGTATAGGCGATCCAGTTGAGGACCGGGGGATATTTTCCAAGGATCCTTCGCCTTCGCATATTGGAGGTTTCCGCACAACAGATAAACTTTCCATGCTGGGGAAGTTTATGGTTCACCGATTCAAAAAACATGTTCACGTGCCGTATATCGTTGATCCTGCGGATATTGACAATGGTCTCGTAGAAATTGTCCGGTTGCCGGAGGATATTAAAGCGGGTCAGGGTGGCCGTGATCAGGGTCTTCACATCATCCAGTTCCACATGCTCCTCAATAAACTGTTCGGCCTTTTCGCCACACTCCTCAATAATGGCTTCCCGCAGGGTACCGGCATCCAGGTGGATGTCGCTGTGAGTCACCGTCTGCATCCATCTTCCGTATGATCATCCGGCGGTGGGCGGTTTTTCAATAAAGGCCGTGGCAGCATCGTACTCCGTGGAAGATAGCAGATAGGTGTAGAGGCTGAAGACTATAATCTCCAGCCCTGTGGCCACCCCGAAGGTACCCAGCACCATCATTCTGGAAAAGAAGGTGGTATTAAAGGCATAAATGATAAAGGCCACAAACGCCAGGGCCACCAGGTTGGGATAGATGATATTCCTGAAAAGAAAGGTGGGCCTCTCCTTTCTGGAGATATGGTATTTTTTGAAGTAGAAGGAGGCTACGATCCAGAGGAAGAGCATAACCGCAAAGCCAATGAGATACCTGGATGACAGGTAGGAGATCATCACCGGTTTTAGCCCGGCCATAAAGATAAAGGATCCGGCCAGGATAATCAGGTCGATGACGATAAGTCCCGCTCTTGGCTTCTTTCTAGTTGACATTCCCGGATTGAAAGTACAAAGATTTCACGTATCTCTCAGACTATTTAATAACATTAAAGGGTTGCAGGGCAATTTCTATCTTTGTCTGAATGAAAAATAACTATTCCATAGCCATCCGGGCTGCCCTTGAGGCGGGAAGAGCCATCCTGGAGGTCTATGGAAAGGATGATTTTGGGGTTGAGTTCAAGGAAGACCAGTCGCCTCTAACCCTGGCGGACCAGACGAGCACATGAGATTATCATGGACCACCTGAGCAGACCGACATTCCGGTCTTAAGTGAAGAGGGAAGCCAAATCCCCTATTCAGAACGCAGCAGATGGACGCGTTTCTGGCTGGTGGATCCCCTGGATGGAACCAAAGAATTTATTAAGCGGAATGGTGAATTTACCGTAAATATTGCCCTGGTGGAGGAGGGGCTTACCCATTCGGGGTGGTTTTTGCACCTGTCCTCAATGAACTCTATGTGGGCATTCCTGGAAGAGGGAGCCTTTCGCTGCCGGAATGAAAAATACTTTGACCAAGCCCTGGATTACCTGCTGCAATTTTCCGATTTGCTTCCCCTGGAGGAACCAGAGGAGAAGCTGTTCAGGGTGGTGGCCAGCCGCTCCCATTATAACGAGGAAACCAGGCATTATGTGGAAGCTTTCGATACCGGGGGAAAAGAGATCAGCCTGGTCAACAAAGGCAGTTCCCTGAAACTATGCATGGTGGCCTCCGGTGAAGCCGATATCTATCCCCGTCTGGGCCCCACCATGGAGTGGGATACTGCTGCTGCCCATGCGGTGGTTAAAGCCTCCGGGAAGAATGTCTACCGAGTCGATACCGGGGAGGAGCTGTCACTACAATAAGGAGAACCTTCTGAACCCATATTTCGTAGTAAAATAGAGGTTGCCGGTGCAACCATGTTACCAAATCAGGGTCAACAAAAGTGAACCCATCCATGATCGGGGAGAAGGAAATACTTGCGGGATGTATAAAAGGGAAGCAATCTGCTCAATGGGAGCTGTATAAGCGCTACTCCCGCCTGCTGCTGGCTGTATGCAACAGGTATGCCAAGGACCTGGATGAGGCTGAAGATATTCTGCAGGAAGGTTTCGTGAAGATCTTTCTGAATATCAAGGAGTTTAAGGGAGATGGCCCGCTGTTGGCGTGGATGCGCCGGATCATGATCAATACGGCCATCACCCACTATCATAAGATGCGAAAGCACCGCTACCATGATGATCTGGCGGAGGTGAGTGAAACCAAGTTTGAGGACAAAGGCTGGGGAGAAGCTGAGTTTACCGAAGAGGAACTGTTCGGACTTATTCAACAAATGCCTGATGGATACCGGCAGGTATTTAACCTCTATGCATTAGAGGGATACAAGCACAGAGAGATTGCCGAGATATTGAAGAATTGATGAGAATACCAGTAAATCACAATACAGCAGGGCCCGAAGGTGGCTGCAGGAGAGACTGATCAAACTGAAAGAGGAGCGAAGAAAAAGAGATGAGTGATAAACTCCATATGGAAGATCTGCTGCGAACCAGGTTGGAAGGGGCAGAACTGAATCCTTCTCCTGAATCGTGGAAGGCCATTCAGCGCAAGCTGCGCTGGCCCCAGTTCCTGCGCTTCAACCCGGGCCGGTTCAACATTTACTATGCCGGAATCCTTCTGCTGGCAGCTACTGCGCTTGTCTTTGTTGTGGCAGGTCAGAGAAATAAGCTTGAAACAGAGGGTCCTGAGGAGAATACAGCCACGATCACTCCAACAGAAAGAAACAGCTGAGGCATAGAAGGGAGAAGCCCTTCAATCTCCGGCACTGAGCATAACGACGCCGGGAAGATGGAGAGCTGATTCAAACTATACTTCTGAAACCGGAAACGATGTCCTGGAGGATACAAATCTGCTTGCCGGCAACGGAGTTGAGGAGGAGATTTCCAGAACACTTCAGGAAAACGGTGCCAGGGTAGCTGTCGTTCCGTCCGGGCGGGAGGCAGAGCTTAAGCAGGAGCTGGCCCCAGTCGCTTATTTCACCGCCTCGATCCAGTCCGGGTGTGCCCCGCTGACAGTTCATTTTACTAACCAGAGTATTAACGCTACATCCTACTTCTGGGACTTTGGAACAGGCGAGACCAGCCGGGAAGAGAATCCCGTTTACGAATTTAAGGAGCCGGGCCGCTATGTGGTCAGCCTGACTACCGAAAATCACGGAAGTTTTCCAACTGTATCCCGCACCATGGTAGAGGTCCTGGAATCACCCACGGCAGATTTTCAGATTGAAGAAGGAATGGAAGGAATCGATAACCATGTGGTGTTGAACCTGGTAAACTACTCCTCAGAGGGCAGTGTCTTTGCCTGGAACCTGGTGGATGAAGATTGTATCGACTGCAGCCGCTGGTCTTCCATTGAATACCAGCCCACCCTACAGCTGAAGACCATTACCCCCGATTCCCGGGCGGTGAAGCTGGAGGTTATCAATCAAAATGGCTGCAGTGATACCGCGGTTCAAAACCTGCCCATTGTCGTTCAGTCCTCGGAAACCCGGATCAAATTTGCAACGGCCTTCAGCCCCAATCCATCCGGACCCGGAGATGGCAGTTTTGCTCCCGGTTCCAAACGAATCGACCTGTTTCATCCCATATACATTGAGGTGCCTGTGGAATACCATATGAGGATCTATACGCGCAGGGGTGAACTGATATTCGAAACCAGGGAGGTGTTCCAGGGTTGGGACGGCTACCTGCACCAGGAAGCAGCACCACCCGATGTCTATGTTTGGATGGTGGACGGCAGGTGGGCCGATGGGGAGGCCTTCAAACTTCATGGCGACCTTACCCTGGTCAGGAACAAATACTGGTAATTGCGCAGGAATACTATTTTTGTATTACTGTGTACCGACCAAAGCTCTCCAACGAACAAAAACTCCTGTTTAATCTGCTGAAAGGAGAAACTCCCGTCAGCATGGAGGGAATCAATACGACTATCCTATTTGATCTTTTTCAGCGACATCGACTTGTTCCCTCTGGCCCCCGGACTATTGCCCTTGTTGGAGGAGGAGGAGAGGGAGAGATGGAAAAAGGCCATCCATACGAGGACCATCCGGTCCATGCAACATCTGGCCATTCTGAATCAGCTAATCAAAGCCCTTAGCACAGCAGGTGTGGATGCATTAACTTTAAAGGGCCCGGTACTGGCATTCAGTTTATTTGGAGATATAGGCATGAGGCATTCGTCTGATCTGGATCTTATGATCAACGCTGACGATTTGCATAAAAGTATCGAAATCCTGGCTCAGTGAGGGATTTGAATTGACTTATCCAAAGAAAGGATTGACGGAACGGCAATGGAGGTATTACTCCAAATATAAAAAGGATATTGGCCTGTCCAGTAAAGCCCATGGCTTACTGGTAGAGCTGCACTACAGTTTCGAAAACTACCTGGGCTTTAAGCAGCCTGATGTGCAAAGGTTTCTTCAACAATCAGAGGTGGTCCACATTGGGGGCAGGCCTTTCAAGACCATGAACAAGCATCAGACTTTTCTCTATCTCAATCTTCATGGGGCCGTACATCAGTATCGGCGGCTATTCTGGCTACGGGATATTGCTCAGGCATTAAGTAAGTGGGAACTGGATCATGAGAGAATTCTGGAAGATGCCAGTAACCTGGGAGTTGAAAGAATGATTGGACTAAGTGTGAATTTGGCAGGTGAACTATTTAATGTAGACCTTGCCGAAGGTTTATTGCAATTACCTGGAAGATAACAGGAGGGTAATTGAGAAATTGAAAGAGGCCTCGTTACGAATGATTCTGGGTCCGGAGTACCCGACCCTTAAAGGGAAAATGAATCATCATATTTTTATGCTCCGTTCCAAACCGGAACTAAAACACTACATACGAACGGCGGGTGAGATTGTAAACCGGCAGTATATTGGCAGGTTTTTAGGAGGCCATTAAATCTTCAGAGCGTAATCCGGTCGATGATGGTATTGAAGATCAGGTCCACCGAGTCTTTGATGGAAACCACAGAGGTGTCGATTTCCAGGTCGGGATGTTTGGGTGCTTCAAAAGGGGAGGAGATTCCCGTAAAGTCCTTGATCTCGCCGGCCCGTGCTTTCTTGTAAAGTCCTTTGGTATCGCGTTGTTCACACACCTCAAGCGGGGGATTCAGAAAGATCTCGATAAAGTCATTTTCCCCGATAATATTCCGGGCCATTTCCCGGATCTCGTCGGTGGGACTGATAAAGGAGCAGATGGTAATCATCCCGGTATTGATCAGCAATTTGGATACCTCGGCAATCCGTCGAATATTTTCCAAGCCGGTCCTCTTCGGTAAATCCCAGGTTGTTGTTGATGCCTGCACGGATGTTATCCCCGTCCAGCACCTGGCAGAAGAACCTGCGGAAAAAGAGCTCCTTTTCCAGGTTGGCAGCCAGGGTGGTCTTTCCGGAACCCGAGAGTCCGGTAAACCAGATCACCTTGGCACTCTGCCTGAGGATCTCCTCTTTTACCTTGCGGTCGTATATTCTGTCAAATACGGGATAGATATTCTTTGCCATTCCTGATAATTATATTTTGAACATAAAGTTAATGGGATTTATGATCTTAAAATCCATAATTCAATCCAATCCGGAAGGTACCGGTCTTTCCATGATACTCCTCCGGGGTCCATCGATCCAGGTACTCTGTTCACCAGTTACATTCCTCCATTCATAGCCCAGTCTGGCATAGAGATCATTGATTATCTGATAGGTGGCCAGGATCCCCAGATGGACTGATTCCCATACAATGGGATCAAAGGGTGCTATTTTCGTCTCGGGGCATGGTGCCCAATGCCGTATGATCGGGTCCTTTTTCAGAGTGTTTATAGTAGGCTTTTATGATTCAGGGTCCGGACCGGTCGGTATTCCACTCCCAGATAGAACTCCTTGGCATTGTCCTCCAGGTAGTGCCCCAGGTTATACTGGTTCGATTCAAAGGTGGTGGTGGGCATGTATGTGCATGAAGGTCAGGGCATTGGTCCAGGTATACTCGGTCCCATATCCGGGTATTCGGAAGAATGGTGGTGGACACTCCGGCTTTGTAGGAGACAAAATTGTGCTCATCGCTGTTGAAGATCCTGTCTCACGCCACTTCATCCAGGAATACCGTCCCATAAAGATGAAGGTGCTTCAGGTTCCTGGAAGATACGAGCCAGGAACAACTGGGAATTCATGTTGTCGATACCGGCATTGTTGCTATGGTCAATGGCTTTGTAGAAGGCCACCGGCAACAGGAAGGCTAGTTTGCGGATGGCGGTAGTCATAAATCACCGAGTTCCCTACTGGAGAGCTGGAGCCCTGTAACAGGGGTAAAGGTGAAAATATTGGCCGCCATGTACTTGGGGTGGTACACTTCCCGGTAATCGCGTCCCATAGGCCGTGGTGGTGGTAAAGGAGAGGGAGGAGTCAACCACCTCAGAAACCAGTGATCCATGTACATAAGTGAACCGGAACCAGGGAGCCGGATCCATGGCCAGCTCCAGTCTGGGAAAGGATGGAGTTCGCCCTGAGAAAATATTGGCTCCGGCATTGTTC
The DNA here is from genome assembly GCA_963792395.1 of uncultured Bacteroidales bacterium. Taxonomy (GTDB): domain Bacteria; phylum Bacteroidota; class Bacteroidia; order Bacteroidales. The sequence goes on along the minus strand of CAWBWE010000005.1, from coordinate 14,618 downwards.
TCCCCCCAGGCAAACTGGTCCATGATCAGTCCCACATGTCCCCAGTTCCATCCATAGGTAATCCCGGCACGCACTTCCCAGTAATCCCTTTTTCCACCGGCAAATGCCTTGATGTTGGATCCTCCGATCCGCTGGTTCTGGAAATCCCTGGCCGTTAGTTCGGTCGACTCGTGGTTGTCCCTCAGTGGAGGCCCAGATAGCAAACCTGCCTATGGTGGAAGAGGCCTCCACTCCGTTCCACCAGTGGTAGAAGGATCCATTCTGATTGACCCAGAGATCACTTCCCAGGATGGGATTCACGGTCATTTGAAAGAGGGAGTCCCGGTAATAAAAGACATCAAAGCGTTTGTTCTTGCCACCCAGCCATAACCAGCTGGTTCCAAAAGTGCCTGCTTCACCAGGGGGTAAGTCCTTCATATAATCCCGCAAATAGAAGTCCAGCTCTGCCTGTTGACGTGCATTTAAGCATGGATCGGGAGGTGTCTGCCTCCTGCAACAGTTCGGCAATTTCTTTCCTCCCATAGGGTTTAACCAGGGAATGCAGGTCGATTACCTTTTGGGTGGCCAGTTCATCCAGGAAAAGATAGATCCCCTGGTTGGAGATATGGGTGGGCAGGTATTGCGCCTGAGCCGGAGCGCCGATTAACAGCAAGCATCCTAAGATCAGCCACGCAACTATATTTAGTTTTTACTATCATGAGTTCACTACCTGTATAACATGGCGGCATTCTCCAGAACGGCCACAGATCCGCTTTCCCGGTCCAGTATCGATTGGACTTCCCGCTCAGATATCTTTTTAGCACCCATCAGCTGAACCTCTTCTTCCTTAAGCGAAGTGACCATCCGGATATCGATCCGTTCTGCCTTTTCCAGCATGGAAAGGGCGGTCCCGGCATTGTTTTTATATTCAACGGCCAACTGCTTAAAAATATTCTCCCGGTCGCCCAATCTGAAAAGATCCAATATAGCCTGATTTCCGATTCCGTCACGACACTCTGCAAATATGATCAATTTTCCACCATTTTTCACAAAGGAAGCGGCGTTATGGATCGATTTATGGGCCTGGATAAAGTTAATATCTTTTGGATAGCCCCCTGCACTGGCGATCACCAGGTCGAATTGGCCCTTTTCCTCTGATCTGAAATAGCGATCATACTTCTGGCATACCTCCCTGAAGTCTTCGTAGTTTGTTCCAACATGGAGCTCACAGACCTGTTTCTGGCTGTCCAGGATGGCATGGATCTCTGTGCGGGGAGGAAGCAGCTGATTGATCTCTTCCAGGTCCAGTGCCAGGGGATTGTGATCCAGCTCCCCCGACTGGCATCCGGCGGCCAGGGTCCGGGTGTTGAAATCCAGGAAGAGGCGGTGATTCTCCAGGATAGACTCATAGGCTGCCAGGCCCGGAAAGAGCAATTTACGTCCCCCTCCATACCCGGCGAAATAGTGGTGCAGGATGGCTCCGAAACTGATCAGCAGGTCGTGGTGGAAAAGCGGTTCAGCTATCCGTACACTGGTACCGCGGGAGCTGGTCCCCAGGTTCCGAAAGCCCTCAGTCGCCCTGCTGTTATGGTGCACAAAACGGAAACTGTCTGTAGGTCTCCCCATAGCTTTCCAGGCACTCCGCTTCACTCTGGGGGGCATGGGTTCCATAGGCGATATAAAAGCTAATCCCGGAGGGTGGAATGCCTGACCCGACCAGATAATCCGTAAGTACAGGCAGGTAGGTGGGGTACTGGCAGAGCCTGGTTTTATCGGCCACGACAATCCCAATACTGGATATCTTATTTTTTGGGAAGGCTAGCCTGGATGGCAAGTAATTTCCTGAACTTTTCAGGACTGGCGGTAAGCGGAGGCTCTTTATGGTCAAGCCTGGTAATCGCTTTGTTCAGAGCAAGGGAGAGCTCCCGGGAGCCATATTTCAACTTTAAAACTCGGGGCAGGGAACCATTCGTGGTCTCTCCCGTTTGCGCTGGGTCTTGAATTCGTAGGTAATGGAGACCTCATGCGCTCCACCGGTGGAGGAGACCAGGTTGGAGATGGTGAAATCATAACTGTAGCCCACCCGGAGCTGGTCCATTTTGTATCCCACCAGGAAGGCAATGGCATCTCCCCTGGGATCCTTCTGATATTGCTCCTCACTGCCGCCTTTCAGGAAGGGAATCCCCCGGTACCAGAATCCGAGCATCAGGGGAGCCTTGTACCAGTAGAGCCCCAATACCATCTGGTTGTATACATCCTGGTGCTGGAAATAGGCAGCCAGTGACAGGGTTTCATCAATGGGATTGGTCAAGCGGCCCTTTTTCACGATCTGGTATCCCCCAAAGACGGTAATCTTTATGGGCAGGCGGGCTTCGTTGTTGTACAGGCCGTAGTTGGGTCTTAGCAGGTGGTCCACGGTGAATCCAAACCAGGCCCGGTCGGTATATCCCGATCAGGGAAGCAGCAAAATCCACATCGGGTTTGTAGGCATCCGTGGGAGGTTGTTCGATGGTCCCGCCCCCGGTGCCCCCGGTGGAGAGCTGATCATTCCAGATCAGTTTGTAATAGTCAATTCCCTGCTGGGTGTAGTTAAAATGAATCCCGGGCCGCAGATGAAACTCCTTGTTCACCTGGATATCATAGGAGTACAGGATCCCTGCATTCAGAATGCCCAGGTCTCCCGGATCCGGCCACATCCCGCATGATCAGTACACCTACTCCACTGTTGAAATTTTCAAAAAAATGGTCGTAGGAGAAACTGTAGGTGACAAAGACATTGTTGAGTTCGGGCCACTGGTTCCGGTAGACTGGCGGTAACCCTGTCCCCTGGGTGGCTCCTGCAAAGGAGGGGGCCAGGTAGAGTGGATTCGCGTAGAACTGGGTGAACTGCGGATCCTGACCCTTTACCCAGGGAAACAAACCAACTACCAAATATGACAAGTGCAAGTCTCTTCACTAAAACAGGCTTATAGAATTACTAAATTTAATAACTTTTTTGAAACTCAGTATTTACAATTTATAAAATTAAACGAGTTTTACCGGAAATCAGTTACAAACTGGTTCTACAATTACACCAATAAAAGAAATCAGGGGGTATTTTAATCAGCGAACGTGATTATTTAGCTTCGCTAAATAATGCCAGGTTCGCTGTTTAAAATACCCCCTGTTCTCTATTATTCTACTGTTGGCCGTTTCCAGAGGAGGGTAATATCACCCGCCATGACTGTCCGGTGAACCATTCTTATAGACCAGGGTCACTTTCCAGAGGTAGACGCCCTGTGCGGCCAGGGTGCCCTTGATATAGCCGTCCCATCCCATGGTTGATGTCGTGGCTCTGGAAGATCAGTTCACCCCAGCGGTTGTAGACGTAGAGATGGTATTCATCCACCTGCTTGTTCACACCCGGGAAGAAGATACTGTTGGCAACATTTGGATCCAGGTTGGGATCATTGGGATCGACATACCCTCCATTAGGATCCACTCGGATCGGGTCTGAACACATGTGGGGAACTGGATATCACCGGCCGGGATAACCTTCACCACAGGCAGGATCAGACTATCAATACAGTGTTCGTTCCAGGCCACCAGCTTCACATCTTTCCACCTTCTGTAAAGTAGATGTGTGAGGTATCGGCCGCAGTGGAGAAGTTCGCGGGGCTGCAGTTCCCATCCTCATAATAGTCCCCAAAGTCCCAGAGATAATCCGTGGCTCCGGCAGTCAGGTTAAAGAACCTGACCGGCTTATCCTTCACAAATACCGAGTCAGGAGCCGAATTAAAGGCCACATTGGGTGTCTCATACACATTAAGCGTCCAGGATGCATAGTCGGTTCCGCCCGGACCTGTAGCCTGTAGCCTGATGGTCACCTCACCCGGATCGTAGAAGGTATGGGTGGGATTCTCCTTGGTGGAAACATAGCCATCGCCAAAGTCCCACAGGTAGGTGGTGGCCCACTGACGACTGGTTCACAAACTGGACCTCCAGCGGTGTACAACCACTTGCGGGTTCGTTCAAATGGCAGCCACAGGCACCCTGGGATGAATCACCACGGTAGTTCCGATGCTGTCAATACAACTTCCCTTGTTCACATAGAACTTCACCTGGTAGGTACCCGGATCAGCATAGGTGTGTACCGGATTCTCCTCGGTGGAGGTATTGACATCACCAAAGTCCCACAGATAGGTCCATGGTCCCGGAGTGGTCAGCATTGGTGAAGGTCACCGTAGCATCCGGATAGGTCTGAACCATGGGGCTTGCGTGAAGTTAGGAGCCGGGATGGGTTCAACCGTAATATCCAGGGTTTCTGGTATCCTGACATCCATAGAAGGAAGTGGTGGTCAGTTCCACCGTATGGACCTCAGCAGCTGTGGTAAAGTTCTCATACAGGTGGTAGGCCACATATCCTCCGTCTTCCTGGCCGATTTCCATCTCCAAAGTCCCAGCGGTAACTGCCTGCACCGGGCTGCCGTCAGTAAAGTCACATTCAGAGGATGACATCCCTCAGTGGTATCTGCAGTCAATGGTAGCATCCACCTTGGGATAGATGGTAACCACACTCTGGGCTGTATCGCGACAGTCATGGTCACTGATGGCAATCCATAATAGACATTGTAATAGCCACCTGTCCAGTCCGGATCCGTATTATCAAATCCATGGGTCACATCCCTGCTTGTACTGGTGTGTTCCATCGTCAAAGTCCCACAGGAAGGAGGTGGCATCGGCCGATGAGGTATTGGTGAAGTTCACCTCAACATATCCGCAGGAGGGAACTGCATCGGAGACTAAACTGGCCGTGGGCCGGTCATTCTCAATGGTTACACATTCGATCCCACACAACCGCGGTCAGTCAGTCACCGTGTAGGCCAGGGCGTACTGTCCCTTTGATGATCGTCTCAAAGTCAACCACCTGTTCGTGTGGTGGCTGGAAGCGGTCCAATGGCACCTGTCCACTGATGCAGCGTATAAGTTCCCGATCCACCCACTGGATGAATTTCCGTCCAGGGTAAGCACATCACCACCGCAGATCAGCGGATAGTCGGGTGTGGGCACTCACAGGGTGTAATAGTCTGGTACCGGATTTGCCAGACGGTCAGGGTCACTACAGCAGATAAGAACCGGCATACAGGCGTGGATACTTCCAGCTGGTACTGCCATCCATCCATGCTCACCAGGGCATTGGAAATGGCCAGCTGATCGGTATTAGTTCCCAGGATGGTTGGCATCATCGGTCAGCGCCACAAATCCATTGCCGTCGTTCCGGTCCACATACCACTGGTAGTTCATACCGGCAGGACCGCTGGCCCCGGCCGTGAATATATGGAATCCGTTCTCACAAATGGCATCACTCAGCGGTTGGGTGGTAATTACCGGATTGGGTTCCACCAGCAGCATCACTGCGCCAGAGTTTGCAATGGGCGTACAACTGCCACTCACCACCACCATATAGGCATAGCCACTTTGTGTCAGTTGCGCACTCAGCAGGGTCAGCGAATCGCTGTCCGCTCCGCTGTATTCGGCTTCTGCCACACCAATACTCCTGAATCCACTTCCTTCGTTCACCATCCACTGGTAAGGTGATCCCGGTACCCTGGGCATCGATGCCAAATCCGGCCGGAGTGTTTTCACAAACCGACAGGGATAGTGGCTGAGCCAGGATCTCCGGAGCGGTCTGTACCGTCAGTTCCACCTCTGCAGATTGTACCGGAGTACCACATCCACCCGAGATATTCACCCGGTAAAGGTTGGCATCCATGCTGCGGTCCACGCTGAAAATAGTGAGTCTGAAAGAGGAGGTACCCACGTACATTCCCGCATCAGAAAGATCATTCCAGGTACTGCCGTTGTTTGTGCTCTCCTGCCACTGGTAAATCAGGGCTTCCCCGCTTGCCTGCACCTCAAAGAGCGCATTGGAATTCTCACAGAGGATATTGGGCACCGGTTCCGTATTGATTTCCGGTGGATTATTCACATAGAGGAAGGCAATGTTCGATTGCGTCCAGGGCACGCAGCTTCCGTCAATCCTTACATAGTACCGGTTCAGATGGTAGGTGCGGTCGACACCGGTAAGCTGCAGGGTTGGAGTTCCCTGTCCGCTGTAAATCCCTCCGTTCACGATTTCTGTGGTGGTACTTCCATCATCCACAAACCAGCGGTAAGCCAGGTTATCTCCGCTGGCTGTCACCGAGAAGGTGGCATCCAGACCTTCACAGAGGGTCGAATCCGTGGGGTGTGCACTGATGGCCGGGGCGGTCTCCACAAAGAGATTGGCTATGGCCGTGGTATCGGCTGTTCCGCAGGTAGAGGCGATCATCCGGTACTGGTAGTTATTCATGCCACGTACGGCGCTGAATATCCGCAGGCTGGTGGTGGTGGCACCGGAATAGGTTCCGCCATTGGTGGCATCGCTCCAGGTGCTGCCATCATACACTTCCCAGCGGTATACCAGGTCGGATCCGGTAGCTGCCCCATCGAAGGTCACCATGCTGTATTCACAGGTGGTCACATCCACAGGATCGGCAGTGATCACCGGCAGATCGCGCACGGTTACCGTGGCTGAGCCATTCAGGTAAGCGGAGGGATCCAGGACCTCACACAGGTTGCTGTCCGTAATACGCAGCAGCCTGTAAGTGGTGGTCACAGCAGGGGAGACAGGGATATTATCCCCGGTGTTGTAGTTCGGTACCACACCCAGATTCTCTATTTCCAGTTCAAAGGGACCCACTCCGGTGGAGAGGGTGACATTCAGGTTGGTCACATCGCCCGGGCAGATGGTAGCTCCGCCGGTCAGCAAGCCTGAGGGCAGGGGATTCACCACCACCTCTACGGTATCTGAATATTCAGGGGTACAAACGCCTGAGCGTACTTCTCTCCGGTACCAGGTCGTTGCGCCTAAACCTGCAGGAGGATCATAAGTGACTGCCGTTTCGCCCGGAATATTTACAAAGGGTCCGGCCAGATTGGAGGCCAGCTGCCACTGGTAGATATATCCGCCCGGTCCGCCCGCAGCCGGCACGGCTTCGGTAAGCGGAGCCGGATCATCGCTAAAGCAGATGACCTGATCGGCTTCAATATCCCCGGGTGTCAGGGGCAGAGGCTGAGTAAAGGTAATGGTAGCTTCCGTCTGGCACCCGTTTCCATCGGTCACCCGGATGGTCACAATACCTGCTCCGGCTCCGAAGATGCTCTGGGAATTGAACCCGGGAGCCGCCAGGGTGGCCCCGGCTGTATTACTTACCTCCGTAAAGGTGTAGGGGATGGTCCCGCCCACGGCATAGAAAGCCCCGGTGCCGGTCATATCTCCATAGCAATTCAGCAGCACATCGGCTGTGGGGTTCAGTTCCAGTACGGGAGGCTCCGTGATGGTAACAGGAATGTCCAGGAGGCAACCCAGCGCATCCTCCACGGTAATGGTGTAGCCTCCGGCTGCCAGACCTGCAAAGTCGCCCGTTGCCTGCCAGTTGGTTCCGCCATCAATGCTATACTGGTAGGGGGCGGTTCCGCTTCCTGCAGTGGCTTCCACGCTGATATCCGCATCACTTAATCCATTGCAGGATACATTGTTCACTCCAAGGATCGTGGCTGCAAGGGGTGTAGGCTGTGTAACCGTCACCGTCACCGGGAAGGTACATCCGTTGATATCTTCTACCTGCACCACGTAGATACCGGCTCCCAGGGCGCTAAAGGTACCTATGGCCTGCCAGGTGGCCCCGCCATTGATGCTGTACTGGTAGGGAGGCGTTCCTGTTCCGGGAGTGGCTTCAACAGTTAAAGAACCGTCGGAACCGCCAAAGCAGCTTACGTCTGTCCGCGCCGTTTCCGCTGCAGTCAGCGCCACCGGTTCGGTCAGGGTGATGCTGGCGGTAATTTCACAGCCATTCACATCCGTGACACGCAGGTAGTAATCGCCTGCTGCCAGATTTATGGCAACAGCAGTGAACTGTCCCAGCGGTACCGTGTACCCTGGATCGGTAAACCAGTTGTAATAATAGGTTCCTGTTCCGCCACCTGCCGTGGCTGTTACTTCACCATCCAGGGCTCCATTGCAGGAGATATCCTCTCCGTTATAGTTGCTGGTGATGGCCAGCGACAGGGTCAGGGCAGGAGGCTCTGTTACCGTAACACTGGTGGATGCCGTACATCCGTTCTGATCCGTCACTTCCACCCAGTAGGTTCCAGCCAACAGGTTCGTAGCCGATTGAGTGGTCTGACCAATGGGAATGCTCAACCCGGCATCTTCGTACCAGACATAGCTGTATATACCGGTCCCTCCAGCAGGAGTGGACAGAACAGCTCCGTCAGCTGCGCCATTGCAGCTGATATCTTCTCCGTTGTAATCGCTGCTTACGGCAGCACTGATGCTTAATAACGGCAGGATCAACCAGGGTAACCGAGGTGGATGCAGCACATCCGTTTACATCGGTGACTTCTACCCAGTAGGTTCCTGCAATCAAGTCCGGTTGCCGTAACGGTAGTCTGTCCAATGGGGCTTAAAAGAGCCGCATCATCGTACCAGGCATAGAGATAGCTTCCAGTACCTCCCGTGGGACTGGCCGTCGCTTCTCCATCGGCTACCCCAAAGCAGGAGATATCACTTCCGTTGTAGTTGCTCGATACCGCTGCAGTTACTGCAACCACAGCAGGCTCGGTTAAGGTGACACTGGCCGAGATGGTACATCCGTTTACATCGGTGACTTCCACCCAGTAGCTTCCGGCTCCAAGTCCGGTGGCCGTGGCAGTGGTCTGTCCGATGGGACTGCTCAGTGCGGCATCATCATACCATACATAGGAGTAAACTCCGGTTCCTCCGCCCGCATTGGCGGTGACCTGTCCGTCCGTGGCCCCGTTACAGGAAATATCACTACCGTTAAAATCACTGTCCACAGTAATACCCAGGGTCAGTGCCGGGGGATCGGTCAGGGTGGCACTACCAACGATTTCACAGCCATTGGCATCAATCACGCGCACCCAGTAGGTGCCGGCTCCCAGGTTAACGGCTGTGGCGGTGTTCTGACCAATGGAAATGGTCAGGGCCGCATTGCTGTACCAGATATAGTTATAGGGTCCGGTACCATCGGCCGGGGTGGCGGTAAGTTCTCCGTCAAAGGCCCCTGCACAGCTGATATCGGCTCCGTTAAAGTTACTGCTAACTGCCACGGCTACACTCAGAACTACCGGTTCGGTGATGGTCACAGAGGTGGATGCCGTACATCCGTTCTGATCGGTGACTTCCACCCAGTAAGTTCCTGCACCCAGGCCGCTGGCTATATAGTTGGTCTGACCAATAGGACTGGTCAGCGCGGCATCATCGTACCAGACGTAAGAGTAGATACCCGTGCCATCGGCTGGAGTAGCCGTTACTTCGCCATCCGTAGCTCCGGCACAACTTACATCCTGTCCATTATAGTCGCTGGTTACCGCAGCGGTCACGCTAAGTGCCACAGGTTCTGTGACGATCACGCTGTTGGATGCGGTGCATCCGTTCTGATCGGTGACTTCCACCCAGTAGGTTCCGGCAGCCAGGTTGATGGCAGTCTGCGTTGCCTGACCAATGGGACTGGTCAGTGCAGCATCGTCGTACCAGACATAGGAGTAGGTACCTGTACCTCCAACCGGACTGGCCTGTAACTGCTCCGTCAGAAGCCCCGTTGCAGGAGATATCTGCTCCATTATAATTACTGCTTACCGCAGCGGTCACAGTGATGGGGCAGGATCGGTCAGGGTCACACTGGCAGAAGCAGAACATCCGTTCACATCCGTGGCCTCGACCCAGTAAGTTCCGGCGGTCAAGGCCGGTAGCCGTAATGGTGGTCTGCCCAATGGGACTGGTCAGAGCTGCATCATCATACCAGACATATGTATAGGCACCTGTTCCGCCCGACGGACTGGCCGTGACCTCTCCGTCTGCCGCACCCACACAGCGTGATATCACTTCCGTTATAATCACTGCTTACCGCTGGCCGATACACTGACTACAGCAGGCTCTGTTAAACTTACACTGCCCGAAATGGTACATCCGTTGGCATCCGTCACTTCCACATAGTAGGTTCCGGCTCCCAAGACCGATGGCTGTTGCCGTGGTCTGCCCGATGGGACTGGTCAGCCCGATATCATCGTACCACACAAAGGAATAGGCACCGGTGCCTCCGCCGGGACTGGCAGAGACCACTCCGTCCGTGGCTCCGTTGCAGGAGATATCACTTCCATTAAAATCACTGTCCACCGAAGTAGTCAGGGTCAGTGCCGGGGGATTGTTCAGCGTGGCACTTCCCGAAATCACACATCCATTGTCGTCGAACACCCGCACATAGTAGGTGCCTGCACTCAGGTTCACCGCCGTGGCAGTGGTCTGACCAATGGAGATGGTCATGGCCGCGTTGCTGTACCAGATATAGCTGTAGGCTCCGGTACCACCGGCAGGTGTGGCTGTTAATTCTCCGTCGCTGGCTCCCACACAGGAGATATCAGCGCCATTGTAAGTGCTGCTTACGGCAACTACCACACTCAGGGCCGGAGGATCGGTCAGGGTCACAGAGGTGGATGCGGTACATCCGTTCTGATCGGTCACTTCCACCCAGTAGGTTCCTGCAGTCAGGTTGACCGCCGATTGGGTGGTCTGACCAATGGGACTGGTCAGTGCGGCATCATCGTACCAGACATAGGAATAGAATCCGGTGCCTCCGGCAGGGGATGCCAGCACGGTACCGTCGGCTGCTCCATTGCAGCTTATATCCTCACCATTAAAATTACTGCTTACTGCAGCGGTGACACTCAGAACCACCGGATCGGTCAGGGTCACGCTGGTGGATTCAGAACATCCGTTTACATCACTTACCTCGACCCAGTAGGTCCCGGCAGTGAGTCCCGACAGCCGTCTGGGTGGTCTGCCCGATGGGGCTGGCTCAGTGCGGCATCATCATACCAGACATAGGTAAAGGCGCCTGTTCCGCCCGAGGGACTGGCCGTAACTTCACCATCGGCCGCTCCGAAGCAGGAGATATCACTTCCGTTATAAGTAGCTGCTTACGGCAGCCGTTACGGCCACCACAGCAGGTTCCGTCAGAGTTACACTGCCGGAAATGGTACATCCGTTTTCATCGGTCACCTCTACCCAGTAGGTCCCGGCACCCAGGCCGGTAGCTGTAGCCGTGGTCTGCCCGATGGGGCTGGTGAGAGCGGCATCATCATACCAGTTCATAGGTATAGACGCCGGTTCCTCCGCCCACATTGGCGGTGACCTGTCCGTCCGTTGCCCCGTTACAGGAGATATCACTTCCATTGAAAGTTGCTGTCAGTGGTAATACTCAGGGTCAGGGCCGGGGGATCGGTCAGTGTGGCACTGCCCGTAATCTCACAACCATTCACATCGGTAACACGCACATAGTAGGTGCCTGCATCCAGGTTGACTGCAGTAGCGGTGGTCTGACCAATGGTAATGGTCATGGCCGCATTGCTGTACCAGACATAGCTGTAGACTCCGGTACCACCGGCCGGAGTGGCGGTGATCTCTCCGTCATCGATCCCGGCACAACTGATATCCGCTCCATTGTAGTTGCTGCTTACCGCAACAACCAGACTCAGAACCGGAGGATCCGTCAGGGTCACACTGGTGGATTCGGTACATCCGTTCAGGTCCGTTACTTCCACCCAGTAGGTTCCGGCCGCCAGGTTACTGGCCACCTGGGTCGTCTGCCCGATGGGGCTGGTCAGAGCGGCATTATCAAACCATTCAAAGGTATAGGTTCCGGTGCCGCCTCCTGGCAATACGGTGGCAGATCCGTCAGAGGCTCCATTGCAGGAGATATCCGCTCCGTTGTAGTTGCTCGAAACAGAGGCAACTGCAGTTAAGATCGGCGGGGCTGTCAGGGTAACAGTACCCACAATCTCACAATTGTTTACATCGCTGACACGAACCCAGTAATCCCTGGCTCTAAGGCCATTGGCCACCTGGGTGGTGATTCCGGTGCTTACGCTTAATCCGGCATCCTCGAACCACTCATAGGTATAAATTCCGGTTCCTCCTGTGGGCATGGCCGTGGCCTGACCATCTGAGGCACCGTCACATGTAATGTCCGCCCCGTTGAAATCGCTGGTGACATTCACAGTTACCGCAAGCGCAGTGGGTTCAGTCAGCGTCGCAAAGGCAGTGGCAGTACACAGATTGACATCTGTCAGCTGGATATAATAAGTTCCTGCAGCCAGTCCGCTGGCAATGGCCGTGGTCTGACCCGTACTTATGGTTAATCCGGCATCTTCGAACCATTCAAAGCCATAGGCTCCGGTTCCCCCGGCTGGCGTAGCGGTCACTTCCCCGTCCAGGGCTCCGTTACAGGAGATATCCGCTCCATTGTAAGCACTGCTTACCGCAGCACTTACGGTCAGAGCGGCCGGATCGGTCAGGACCACATTGCCCGTGGTTTCACATCCGTTGCCATCGGTCACCACCACATTATAGCTTCCGTCCTCCAGAAGTGCGATATCTTCTGTATTGGCCGTATAGCCATTGGGCCCGGTCCACGCGAAGGAATAGGCCGGAGTTCCACTAAGGATCTGCAGGTCGATCTCCCCGTTGAAACTCACCCGCACACAGGGGATCTGTCTCGGTCAGATTGATCACTGCGGGGATATTCAGGGTAATATCCGCTGCCCCGGATATGGTTCCGGTACACCCGTTCCCGTCGGACAGGGCCGTCAGGGTATAGGTGGTGGAAACCGCCGGCATAACAGAGGTGGTATATACCACGGAAGGATGACCCACAATGGTCACCGGAGTGGTTCCATCGGTATAGGTAAAGTCGAAGGGTGCCGTGCCTGTGAAGGACATGGTAATAAGCGTGCTTTCGCCCGGACAGATATCAGTGGTTCCGGTAATTTCTCCCGTAGGAGTCGGGTACACCCCGACCACGGCTGTTCCGCTGCCTGTTCCGGTACAGGTATTGGCATCGGTCACACTGGTGATGGTATAGCTACCGCCCAGGCTGACATTCAGGGTATAGGGATTGGCAGCAGTGGCAATGGGAGCCTGATCCACCCCGTTATAGGCATGGGTAAAGGTCCAGGGTCCGGTTCCGGTAAAGCTTACCTGCAGGGGCTGGTCGTCGCCCTGGCAGACATTGCCTCCATTGCTGATGGTTGCCGTTGGCAGGGGATTGGTAGTTACGGCAAATGGATTATGAGCTGTAACACAACCGGCAGCGGTGGTTTCGGTCACAGAAACCGTACCTCCGTTGTTTCCGAAGATCAGGGTAATGGAGCTGGCGGAAGGATCACCCACAAAGGCGGCTCCGCCCGGTATGGTCCAGCTGTATACCGATCCTACCCGGTCCGTTACACTGTAGACATGGGTGGATTGCGCACAGACCACAGGATCTCCGACAATATTCTCAGGTGCCACCGGGGCACTGACATCCACAGTCAGACTTACCTCATCGCCGGGACATCCCAGGCTGTTGGTCTCGGTCACCGTAATATCTCCGGATCCCGCAGCAGCTGCCGCGGTGATAATAATCACATTGGTATTAAAATCAAAGGTAGTGGTGCCCACCTGCGGCGGTACGGTCCAGGCATAGGTGGAGCCCGGATGTGAAGTCACCTGATAAATGATATTGATTTCATCGGTACAAACCTCGTCATCTCCCGCGATGGGTGTGGTCACCGGCTGGGGCTGGATCCTGACAACCACATCTGTGGGATTCCCGGCACATACCAAGGGCACGAAGTGGGAGTAATGGTATAGGTGGCCGTGATATTGGCCCCGCTGTAATTCTGGATGGCATCCGTCAGGTGAATGGTCCCTGCCGGATCGGCAGCAACACCGGCACCGGCGGTTCCCTGTCCTGAAACATCAGACATGACAGGAACGGGCCAGTCAAAGGTAGTTCCGGCCGGAGTGTTGGCCGGCAGCAACAATACTTCATAGTCAATGGGCTCCTTGCTACATACCAGGGGAGACTGTCCGGGTACAATAACCGGCTCGGGATGAATGGTGATGGTGATATCCACCGGATCGCCAATACAGGTGGCTCCAAACTTGGGGATAACGGTATATACCACATCCAGGTCCACACCCGTCACATTGGTGTAGGTGTTGGTCGAAAGGTAATCGGCCAGTACTCCGTCAATGGGGGCATCGTTATTGCCTCCACCTGCAACCAGTGCAGGATCAATAACCACAGAGGTAATCTCGTAACGATCAGGAACAATACTACCCGGGGCTTCCTGGAAGGTTAATCCGATGGCAGCCCGGCTACAGGCCTCATCATCCAGGCCGGGATCCAGAACCGGCTGTGCGCCGATCTGCACCACCACATCCACCGTGGCTCCCTGGCAACCATTGTAGTAGGGGGTCACCGCATAGGTGGCTTCTCCCAGCAGGCCGGTGGTGTTGGTATAGGTATCCGTAATATTATTAGCCGTGGCCGCTGCCCGGGCGCTTCCCCCGCTAAATCCGGGATCAATGGGATCCAGGGTGGGCAGGGGCCAGGTGAAGATGGCATCCGGGAAGTTGAAATTATCCAGCTGGATCTCATAGTTCAGTGCATTCCCGGAGCATTCCGTGGCAATCTGATTGGGAGTGATCACCGGTTCCGGATCAATATTCACGACCACATTCTGCACATTGTTGCAGCCATTGGCAGCCAGGG
>CAWBWE010000004.1:5000-76847 GCA_963792395.1 uncultured Bacteroidales bacterium | reverse complement strand
TAATCCCTGAGTTTCACCCCGGTAACCAGGCGAATAAAGAAATTGGCAATTCTACTGGGTATCTTTCTGAAGATGGCTGAATCCTTTCGATCGATCCGTTCACCGGAGACCACATCGCAGTCCCTCTCCTTCAGTGTCTGAATCATCATGGGGACATCGGCCGGATCATTCTGCATATCCCCATCCATCAGCACAATCAGTTCACCAGCAGCCTGATCGATCCCCGCAGAGAGCGCAGAGCTCTGGCCGTAATTGGTGATCAGATCCAGGGCCACCAGGTTCTTATACTCCCCCGCAAGCCTGCTTATCTCCGTCCCAGGTATCGTCCGTACTCCCATCATTAACCAGGATCATCTCAAAGGAATACGAGGTGGGTTCCATGGCAGCACTGATGGCCTTGCACAGGGCTTCAATATTCTCCTTCTCGTTGAATACAGGAACCACAAATGAGACTTTCTCCATCTACCTTACCGGGTTGTTTATGATCCCATAAAGTAACCAAATTTTGCTATATTTCCAGCTCACCTAACTATTTGATTTATGAAGAAAAACACAATCGCCATGATTGCGGTTCTGGGCACCGGGATTGCTGATCCTGAGTTGCTCTTTTTCGGCAGGGTGATTGTAAATCCTGACTCCTATCTATTTTCCACCTCGGGCGATGCCGTCAAGAGCTACTATAACTTCAGCTACTACCTGAAATATGATTCCGGAATCGATCCATAACGGGATCAACTATCCTTATGGTGATCATCTTCAATATATCAATTCTCACCCTCTCTACCTGCAGATCATCAAATTCCTGGACAGAAGCATCTATCCCGCTCTCGGAGCACGGGGTGGGCATCCTGAACCTGACTATGATTATTTCTTGTTGCTTGCCATCCCCTTTATCTACCTGGTTTTAAGGAAGTTTTCCCTCCCGCCCTGGTATGCAGCAGTGGTCTCCCTGATCATCCTGTTTCTGAGTCCCCAGGTGGACCGCCTGGGGGGACACTTTGAAATGGTCTATGCCTTTTTTATCCCGCTTTTCTGGTACCTGCTGATCCGCTGGCAGGAGGCTTCCAGAAAAGCAGGATGGACCCTGCTCCTGCTGGCAACTGCCCTGGCCGGAGGGTTTACCAGCGCCTACTATGCCGCCTTTCTGGCCATATTTCCCCTGGCCATCTTCTTGGTTCAGCTGTGGAACCATCGCAAAGAGCTAAAGGGGTATGTTCCCGAGGGCCTGCATCTTTTATTGATCGCCATCCTGCCCCTGCTGCTCGTTAAGGGCCTGGTCAGCCTCACCGACTGGGTGGATGACCGACCGGATAATCCCTGGGGATTTTTCGTCTTCCATGCCAATATCTTCAGCATCTTTCTTCCTTCCCACTCCCTCCTGAAAGAATTGACCAGCGGAATCATCGATATAAACTATACCTGGGAAGGACGTGCTTATGTGGGATTTCCAGCCACCCTGCTGGCACTTTCCTTTGTAATGACCCTGCTTCTCCAGGTGGCCAGCCGGAAAAGGATTTCCTGGAGTTCCTACTTTCCCAACAAAAGACTGAACCTCTACCTGGCCGCTTCTGTGATCGTTCTGCTCTTCTCCATGTGCATCCCCTTTAAATGGGGCCTTGGTTTTCTGACAGAACTGCTTCCCCTCCTGAAGCAGTTCCGTTGCCTGGGCCGCTTCTCCTGGATATTTTATTATGTATTCACGGTATTCACTGCCACCTACCTTTATTCCGTCTACCGGGTGTTGCGCAGGAAAGGATACCGCTCCCAGGCCATGGCGTTCCTAGTGATAATCCTGTCTTTCTGGGGGCTGGAGGCCGCCTCAAGGATCCACAACAGCACCCGAAGAATATTTAATAAGAATGAACTGCTTTCTGACAAGGCCCTAAACCTGGAAGAGATCCTGGAAGCAAGAGGAAAAAGCTCTGAGGAGTTCCAGGGAATCTTTTTTCTGCCCTTTGCCAATACCAGCGGGGACAAACTTCAGTTTGAAAGAGGCCTGGATGCTTTTTCAGAAGCCATGAGTTGCAGCGACCAGACCGGGATCCCGATCATTGAGAGTTTTTCGCCGCGCATCTCCCTTTCCCAGGCCATGAGTTCCATTCAACTGCTGGCCGACAGCTCCATCTACAAACAGCGGGTGGACGATATGAATCAAAAACCACTGCTCCTGCTGCTTGGCCGCCAGGAACTGAACCGCCAGGAGCAGGCCCTGCTTGCCCGGGCAGAAACCTTCTGGTCGGGCCCCAGGTTCTCCCTGGCCCTGCTTCCGGTCCGCTCCTTCAACCAGGGATATGAGTCCTGGCGCAAGCTCGCTGCTCCCCTGGCAGACAGCCTCCGGGGAACCGGCATGCTCTGCACCGGGGTGGATCCCGGAAAGGTGATCTACCAGGATTTTGAGGAGTTCTCTTCCGACCAGACCTTTAGCGGCTCAGGAGCCAGGTATCAGAAGAAGGGAACCATGGAGCTATTCCGGGAGAATCTGTTTGAACGCTTTTCAGCCACCGAGCTGGAGCTCTCCTTCTGGCTCTATGTGGACCACCGAACAGACAATATGCCCACCCCTGAACTATGGCAATGGGACGATGGGGGTCAGCTGATCCACAAAGAGAAACTGAATTCCAGGGAGGTGCACAATGTGGATGGAATGTGGGCCAGGGTCAGCACTTGCCTGGTTCCGGAAGAAGGGACGAAATACCAGCTCACCATCAGGGGTAAGTATATCACCGTGGATGACCTTCTTCTGAGACCCGGCGCAGCCAGGGTGCTGGTCCGGCAGGAAAACGGAGAGCTATTAATGGATAATTATAGGCTTCTAGTTGCGACTGATCATTGATTTTACTATTTTTTCCAACTCAAATCTAAACCTGAAAACATGAAAAAGTATCTGTTTACCGCCATTACCATTCTTTTTGTACCCCTTTTCCTGCATGCGCAGGCCAGCAGAATAGAGGGAACCTGGTACAACGATGAGAAGACGTCCACCATTGAAATAACCAAGGGTACCGACGGGAAGTATGTGGGAAAAATCAACTGGTTAGAGGAACCAAATGAGGATGGAAAACCCAAAGTAGACAAAGAGAATTCAGATCCCAAGCTGGCCAAGCGCCCCCTGTTGGGCCTGGCAATTGTAAATAACTTCAAATACGACAGCAATTCGAAAAAGTGGGAAGACGGGTCCATCTATGATCCGAAGAACGGGAAGACTTACGACTGTTTTGCCTGGTTCGAAGACGGCGATTATAACAATCTCTACCTCAAAGGCTATGTGGCCGGGATCAAAGCACTGGGTCGCAAAACCATCTGGACCAGGAAGAATTAGTGCTTTTAAAGAACTGCCGAAAACCTAAAAAAACGCTGTTTCAAATAGGGATAGTTAAAGTGTTGTAAAATCGTCCGGAAGCGGACAGGTCCATCCCAAAAACGTTCACCTTTTTAAATAAAAAAGAGCTCCTGTTTTTTTATATTAACTTGTAATATAAATATTTAGAACCTTTGGCACAAATAATGTTTTAAATAACCTGAAAACAAATCTTACGTCCTTTTACATTTCACCAACGGGTGATACAGTAAAATTTCTTTTTAGGTTTAAGTGGTTAGTAAAAAGGGGCCTTCCGGCCCCTTTTTCTTTTGCTGATTTACCGGCTTTGCTATTGATGCAAGAGGTAGGCTATGGCCACATATTCGGCCAGGGCGATCCCCTTGGAGGCATCGGTGTTCTTGAAGTAGTTCTTCATCAGGGGGGAGTCTCGCACGCCATCTCTGCCATGCTCAAAATCCCAAACCAGGGTGGCAAATTCCAGGTGGTCCTTGATCTGTGCATTTGCCACCGGATCTTTTACCAGTTCATTCAACATAGCTGCATACTTTTTAGCCTCTGTGATAAATGCTACCCCAGCCCCGTTATCCAGTATGGCATCTCTGCCGGCCAACCTATTGTCCTTACCCTGGACTTCTTCAATAGTGGCACCGGGTTGCCCCACAAATGCAATCATCCCCTCCTGCATACCCGTAATCATCACCTGGAGGTCCCGTGGCCTGTTCATGGATTCTTGCAATGGCGGCCAACTGATCCATGTGGGCACTGTCACCAGCGATCAACAGGAGACCGGCCGTACCTTCCTGCACCTGCTCCACCCGGCCCTCATTGGCCAAAGCTTCATCCTGGTAAATGTTCAGCAAGTCTTTGGACATATTTATATTGCCTATCAACATCACACAGGCAATTCCCACCAGTAACATCACAATATAGGGCAGATTTGCCTTCTCCTTTCCGCTTCGCTGGAACACATTGACCACATAGAGTGGAATAAAGCCTATAAGGATAAAGCCGATAGCCGTATAGATCAACCATCCGGCTCCGGGCCAGTGCATGATTTTAAATGTGGCACCGGCAAGAAGGAGAGCGATGGTCAGATAACCCACAATGGCGTATACCGGGTTCTTTTTCTCCAGCTGCTCGCGATGATTGGTAATAAAGTACAGGGGCAGGAAAACAAATACAATCAGCACCATGCCCACCGTGATCATTATACCGGCGCCGGGCCAGTGCATTCTCTTAAAAAGGATCCAAGAATGGTCAGGATGGCCGAGGATAAGTCCGAATATATATGTGAAATTTTTCATGCGTTGAAATTTTTTGTCAAGGTTTAAGCAATGTTTGATGCTGGATTTCAGGTAGACTTTTTTCGCCGATGGAATCGAGTACCTGGCTGTAGGAAGATTCAAAGTCTTTTCCCTGCATCCATATACTCCTCCACCATGCAGCAGACATGGTCCAGCAGATCATCAATCAGCCGATCGTAGGTCAGTCCACAGACCGACCAGGTCGGCTTTGATGCGTTCATAATTGTCGTCAATGATCAGCGGCAATCATTTCAGGCAGGGGTCGGTTTAAGCACGTAGGTTAATGTATTTACAAAATCAAAAAACTCATCCACCTTCTGCTCAGTCCACGATCGCCCTGTCTCTGTAAGAGTGTAATACTTCCGGACCCGCTTACCGATGTATTCCGTTTCGGTACTGCAATGTGTCCGTCAGCCTCCAGTTTATGTAAAACCGGGTAGAGTGCGCCGAATGTGAGTTTGATCTTACCGGTGGATGAGCTCTTCCACCTTTTTGGTAATCTCATACCCGTACATCCGTCCGTTGTCGGCCAACAACTTTAAAACAATGGTTCTCAAGGTACCTTTTAACAAATCATTTGCTATCATAACGACAAATATATAACATTATTATATATATGCAAATTATATATAAGTATATTGTATAGCCAGATCGCCCTAAATACGTGTTATGATACTCCTATCGCAAAAAAATAGAAAAAAAATGCCCGTATCCGGGTAACAATTACATGGCCTTTCTGATTAAACGGTAGAAATTAAAATAATCGCATGGGCAGATCCCTTTGGGTCTGATCCTATGTGAAGTAAGGCTATTAATTATAAAAAGAGTTGAATATGAGACCCCTGCAAGATGAAAATGGGAAAAGAAGACTGGTATTTCTGTCCCAGACGGATAAGGACATTTTAATTTATATGAACACGGATGCCTGGATCACCCCGGAAGTGAAAAGATTTAAGAATGAACTTCTGGAACGAGCCGGAGAGAAGAGCTTAAGAACAGATTTGGAAGGATGAAACTGAGTTGAATACCATGGAACTAAGAGAAATATGCTGGGAGAAACCGGTGAAGGATGCCGTATGGAAGAAAGGCCGGATTAATCCGGACTACTCCCCGGAGGTGCTGCGCTGGGATGAAGAGGGACGGATCATGATGTACTCCAAGTATGGAAGAACAGATTCGATCTTCGGATGGACCATCAAAGCCAGAAATCCCGATTTGGATGAAGAAGGGGTGAAGAACCTGGACAATCTGTACCCGGCAAGCCTCTTCTCCTCAAAAAAAAGTAAATAAAGATTTGGAATCCCCGTCGACAGGTGGCTTACAAGGCTTTCGGAGCTTTCAAGCCGGCCCCGGAAAGCTGAGCCACCTGTCTTTTTTTCATTTTTTTATCATTTTTTTGCCAAAATGGGGTAACAATTCCCTGCCCTTTCTGATTAAACGTTAATTCACATTAAAAACAAAGCATCATGAAAAAGAATTTAATGAAGAAAAGCGCCCTGACACAAAAGTTCAGCAAAGAGATGATCGAGGACAAAAAATTAAACTACCTGGTAGGTGGTGATGGTGATGGCGCTCAGGGCTCCACTGATGATCCCTGGCTGTAGTGAGAGATAAAAGGCCAGAATAAGCTAACAGGCTTTCTCTTTTATCAGGAAAGTATTTTAGATACTTTTACACGGTACACTAACCTGATATCTGTGAGAAAGCTCCTCTTTTCTCTTTTACTTGGCTATTCAAGTATTGCCAATACTTGCGCACAGGAAACTATTAGATTCGGCGCGGTATTACTATAATGAATACCAGCAGGCATTCTCTATCGGGGGATTTTGACCGCTCTGAAATTGTTCTAACGAGCATCTTCTTGAAGGAGATTTTCAATTAGCTGATTACAACCAGGCTCTCGTGCAAAATGCCCTGGGTTATGTATATTATGAGAAGAGGCGTCTTATCGGAAGCCCTGGGAGCAGTACCGGCTTGCTGAAAGTCTTGTCACCGATACAGATTTGTTAAGCCTACAACTCCGAATCAGCATCTATATCAACCAGGACATTTATTATAAGGGCCTTGGGGACTACACCAATGCCCTGGAATATAATAACGAGGCTGTTCGACTGCTAAGAGGGATTCCGGACTGGGATGAACAGGTCATTCTTAACAAGCTATCCGCACTTTTACTAAATAAAGGAATTGCCCTGTACCTACTTGAAAGGTATGATGAAGCCCTGGAAGCCTTGGAGGAATGTGCGCAGATTAAAGAAAACCACCAGCATCCCTACCTGGGAAGTGTCTATTTTAACCTGGCCCGGGTGTACCAGAGCCTGGGAGAATCCGGATCTTTCCAGGGAAAATTACCTCCTGGGAATCAGGCAATGGAGCTCTGAGTATGATTCCACCTACTATGAACTGGCCAATATTTATCTTTATCTGGGTGAGTTCCTGTCGGGACAGGGGCAGACTGAGCAGGGATTTGAGTACCTGCAAAAGGCCCTGCAGAACTACCGCTTAAACTATGGGCCGATTCATCCCCTGACAGCGGCCTCTTATGAAGCCCTGGCCAGGCAGAAGATGGATCAGGAGGAATGGAGAGAGGCCCTGGACTATCTGCAGCTGGCCCTGCACTCCCTGACAGGTGATTTTGTATGGGAGGACCACTTTTCCAATCCGCTCACAGAGGGCTCCCGAAACGACCTAACCCTCCTGCAGATCCTGGCTACCAAAACCAAAGCCCTGGAAGCAGTATCCATCCATGCGGGTGCCGATGAAGAAAAACTGGCCTACCTGGAGGCGGCTCTTTCCACCAATCTTCTTTCCATTCAGGTACTCGAGCGGATCCAGGACAGCTTTCTGTCCGGGGAAAGCAGGCTTTACCTGAATTCCCGGCAAAAGGATCTCTTTACAAGCGGAATTCGCCTCCGGCTGGAGCTGTTTGATCTGACTGGCCGGAAGGAGGAGATGGAGGAGGCTTTCCTTCTGGCTGCAAGGGGAAAATCCTCGGAACTACTGTTTGAAATGAAGGTCAAGGAATGGCTGTATCTGGAGAGCCTGACGGATACCGCAGCCATCGTGGCCACTGAACTAAAAGAGGAAGTGGAACACCTTTCGAACCTGATCCGCACAGAAACCATGGCCCTGCATCCCGATTCGGTTCAGATACTTTACTGGCAGGAGGAGCTTTTCCATACCCGGGACTCCTTTAACAGGCACATGGAGCAACTTCGTCAGGAATTGCCCCAAATCAGCCATTTTGAAACAGACAATGCGGACATCACCATGGACCGGATCCGCCAGAACCTGAAGCGAAATGAAACCCTGGTGGAGTATTTCCTTGCCGGGGCGGACGACGCGGACAGGGAGCAACTTTTCATCTTTGTGCTTACGAAAGGCAGCATCCAGGTGCACCGTTCTACCCTGGATAGCACCTTCCATAACCAGCTGGAAACCGTTGTGGACCAGCTCCATGACTTTGTCCCTTACAGGGAAACGGAAGCTCGCTTCGATAGTCTGAGGCTGGCCCTCTTTGGACTGTATCAGGAGCTGGTTGAACCGGTAGAGCCTTTGTTCAGGGGAAAGAATCTGCTGATTGTCCCCGATGAGCGGCTCTCTTTTGTTCCCTTTGATGCCCTGATCACCCGGGTGGATTCGGACTCCATTCTGAATTATGCCGGTATTCCCTACCTGCTGAAGGACTATAACATCTCTTATATGTATAATTCCCACCTGCTAAAGGGTTCTAACTCCCGGGGCCTGCGCTTCCCGGAAGTGCTGGCCTGGATCCCGGAGCAGGCAACAAACCCTGCGGATGGGTTCGGGAAGCTGCAGGGGGCCGAAGAGGAAGTCCGGGATATCCTGGAGCTCGTCAGGGGACACAGGGTCCCGAGATCTGTGCAGAAAGAGGAATTAGCCGGTCTTTTGCAGGAGAATTCGATTCTACACCTGGCCATGCATTCCCTGGCCAGCGAAAACAATGGTAGCTCCCCCTATTTTATGCTTGATACGCTTAGCGACCCCCTGCTGGCCAACCGCATGCATGATTATGAGATAAATGGCCTGAATCTATCAGCTCCCTTGGTGGTTCTTAGCAGTTGTGAAACTGCCGGTGGACAGTTACGCAACGGGGAAGGGGTGATGAGCCTGTCAAGAAGTTTCCTGCAGGCTGGTGCCGCAGCCGTGGTCCACACGCTCTGGCCCGTTGATGATGCAAAAAGCCGGGAAATCATGGTTGGATTTTACGGGGAAATCCAAAAGGGGAAATCCAAAAGCAGGGCCCTTTCCTATGTGAAAAGAGCGTATCTGGAACAGCAGCCCCCCTTCTATACCCATCCTTATTACTGGGCTGCCTTTCAGATTACAGGCGACGACTCGGCTCTGAACAGCAGGAAGAGGGTCCCCTATATCCTGGGAACTCTCCTTGTTGTTCTTTTGGCAGGGGCTTATTTAAAACGCCGGAGTTTCCGGATGAGGGTCTGAGCATCTTTTTTGTAGAGCCCGTCATACAATTCCAGTTTCATCAGGAGCGCCTTAGCTTTGTCAGGCTCACCGGTTTTAAGATAGCAGAGACTAAGATACCACAGGATCTCTGCCTGGTACCTGCTATCTGCACCCAGTCCAAATTCAAGGATGGTTTGTGATGCTTGATATTGTTCAAGACCCAGATAGGAAAGAGCGGTAAAGAATCGCACCTCAGATTGTACCTCCGGAGCAGGTGCCAGCTCACTGAACTTTTCAATGGATCGCTGGTAGTCTCCATCCATATAATAATTTATCCCCAGCGCCAGATCGTTGTAGAGCACATTGCTCTGTCCGCGTTGTGAGTAATCGGAAGCCTCCAGGGGACTGTAATACTGATCAAAAAGTTGGCCCTGATCAAGTTGTGAGGGCAGGATCCCGAAAGTAAGCAGGAGGGCCACCGATGCGGCTATGGCCACTGCAACAGTTATTTTTCTGATCCTGTTCCGCTTTCTTTTACCACCGGGGAGGATCGGCTGCAGGTCTTCTTCAGCGGAATCCATCTCAAATGCCAGGTCGGCCAGTGCCTCGGCTTCTTCCAGAAGCGGATCTGATTTCATTTCCTCCAGTTGAATCTTCGCCTTTAGATAGTCCGTGACCTTTTTGTTCAGCTGGTAGGCATCAAAAAAATCCGGATCCTTTTGAATTTCCCGTTCTATTACGTACATCTCCTCAGGAGTCAGATCTTTGTATATGTAATCTGCCAGTCTTTTGTTTATGTCTATGGTCGGCACCATTCTTCAGAGAATTTTAGTCGATATCCAGGCTTAACTCGGTCTGTTTAATCTTTTTAAATGTGGGATGGTTCTGGATCATCTTCATTAGAAAACTATGGCACATACTCTTCCGCTTTCGTATATACCCATAGCTATATCCCAGTTTTTCAGCAATATCCCGGGGAGATAGCTCCTTCAGGTAAGCTTCCAGAATTTCCTGACATACTTCTTCCAGCTGCTTGAAGCTCTCCCAGAAAATGTCCTGATAAATCTGCTGATCTGTCTCCTCCGTAAAATCCCACTCAGGAGAAGTTTCCAGTTTCCGGACATGGTAATTCCGGACTGCCACCTGCTTTTCCAGGTGTTGCTTCCAGGTCTTTTTGCACAAGGCATAAACCAGGGTACCCAGCTTGCAATTCAATTCGAAGTCTTCCCGGTCCACCAGCCGCATAAGCGCAATCAGTCCATCGCTGAATACATCCTTGGCATCCTCCTGGCTACCTCCCATCTCCATCACCATCAGGCGTATGCCGTCCTGGAACTTCACCTGAAGATAATTAAAGGCTACATCCTCCCGCTTACGGATACTATCTATGATATGCTGGTCGCTGTATGATTCCATGGCACGGTCAGTCAGACACTTCGAGTTGCTCAAAGTTAGTAAAAGATGTTCATATATCTCTATGCAGCTGTTATTTTACACGGGTGCCGTCTATGAAGTGGTGAACAAGCCATACAGCCATAAAAAAAACCGCCTGGTAATTGCCTGACGGTTTTACAAGTGGGGTGGAAGACCGGGTTCGAACCGGCGACCTCTGGAACCACAATCCAGCGCTCTAACCTACTGAGCTACATCCACCGTTTGGGTGTGCAAATTTACAAAAAAAATTAATCCCCAAATCCATTGCTATAAATTATTCCTCGAGAAGCTCAAGAAAGAGCCTGCCGTACTGTTCCATCACAGGGATTGGCCCGTACTTCTGCAGGGTTTGCTCCCTGATCGCCCTGGCGGAATAGCGGTCGATATGGGACATCATATCCTGCATGGCCCCGGCCAGTTTCCCGGCACTCCCGGGATCAATAAGAAGTCCATTGTCGGTGTTGACCATGGCATCGGGTCCGCCGGATCTGCTGGCAATTACCGGAAGCCCGGTGGCCATGGCTTCAATGAGAACCACCCCAAATGCCTCATACCGGGAAGGCAGCACAAAACAGTTGGCTCCTTTCATCTCCTCCTGCATCTCCTCCCTGGAAAGCCTGCCCAGGAAGCTGACCCGGGCAGTCAACCCCAGCTTCTTTGCCTTCCGCTCAAGCTCCTCCCTCAGGGATCCTTTTCCTGCAAGCCGCACCTGGAATTCTTGATCGCTTTGATCTGCCAGCTCTTTAGCTGCTTCCAGCAGGAGATCCACTCCCTTTACAGCCTCCAGTCTGCCGGCCCAGAGAAACACAAATGGATTCCTCTGCCGGGGCTCTGCCGGGGGGAGGAAGAGGTCTTCCCGGATCATATTGGGGATCACCATGGATTTTCCCACGACAGAAGGCACCAGGCTTTCCACCCCCTTTTTCTGACTATCGGAGACCAGGACTAGTTTTTTGCAGCGTCCATAGGCCCGCTCAAACAGGGGGAGGTGGAAGGATTTCACCATCTTTCTGGCCTCTTCGGTGCTCCAGACCAGGAAGCTGCGGTGCTCCACTATCAGATAGGGTGTTCCGTGCTCCCGGTTGATCAAATAGGCTGCATATCCGGCCCAGGTAACGCTGTGGGCCAGGATAAGATCGGGATGCCCGAACTGTTTTACATACTTCAGATAGATCCTGCCGGCCTGCCGGGCCCAGCCCTGAATGTTATACCTTTCACTCCCCGGCAGCTTCAGGTAGCGGGACCGGATCACCCTTAAACCGTTTTCGTCCTCAAGCCTGTACCTTTGAAGGGCCGAAGCGCCAACCTGGATCAGCTTTCGCACCCCCACAAGCCGGTTCACCAGCACATCCACCTGCCAGCCCGCCTTCCGGATCGCTTCGCTGTGTTCCTTAAAAAAATAGCCCCCATCGGGAGGATACCAGGAAGGAAGGATCAGGATACGCTTTTTGTCTTTCATGCTTATTTCAGCTCAGGAAGGATCGTCTTTCAAGGGATGACGGGAAATCTCCGTACGATAGTATTCTTCAGGCAGCCTTTGGAAATCGGCCGGCCTGGAAGGCAGTTGTTCCCCGGTAAATATGGCGCACTTGGTATGACCTACATGGTATACCTGCCCGGCCCGTTCAGCCCCCACCCCATCGAGTATGGCAGCCAGCACCTCAAACCGCACCCGGTCGGGATGAAATCCGTAGTCGTGCCAGACCACAACGCTTTTGTCATGAACCAGGTACCTGAAAATGTTTTCCGTATCACTTTTGATAAACTCATAATGGTGGTCCCCGTCAATGAAGATCAGATCGAATTTCCTGTTGAGCTTCTTGAAATCAAATTTCCGGGAATCACCACGAAGTTGGGTAACATTTGTAAGTCCCTTTGAGAATTGCATGTGAGCGGCAATGGTACCGGCATGCAGTCCCAGTTCCTGCATCTCATTTTCGCTGAGGCACAGGCTAAAACAGCTGGAAGCTCTGGAGGCCACCGTTGCCACACTTTCTCCCCGCCAGGTCCCGATCTCAAAATAGAAACAATTATCGATCCTTTCGGCCAGTCCGGCCAGCAACATCAGGTCGGTGGGCAGGGAGCCCCCATCCAAAAAGGTCATGGGACCCAGTTGAATGGCTCCTGAACCTATCAGATGATCCATCTCCACCAGGGGTAAGCCAGGGGCCAGGCCATGCTTTTTCTCCACATAGCTTTGCCAGGTATCTTCATCAGTCAGCACCCGGTTTAATAAAACCGGCTTCCGGAGAATCCACCAGAGTGCTTTGAATGCTTTTCCAATCTTATTCATTCTTCCCCAAGGGTATAAGCGGATCATCGGCCAGAGGTTCTTTCTGCACCAGCTTCAGATACCAGAACAAGCTGTACCCTATGATAAGGGTGCTGAATCCACTGTACAGTAAGAGACCAATATAAACATTTTCCAGGATCACCCCTACCACCAGGCCCCCCAGTCGCGCCACCAGCTTGACCATATCAATCAGCATGGCCACTCGCTGCTTCTTATAGAGATCCGGAATAAATGAAAGGGGCATGACCAGACTCACCATAAAGATCCAGGGCAGGAGAATCTGGGCATATCTTCCTGCTTCGATCCACTTGTCTCCAAAAATGAACCCGAAGATCTCAGGGAAAAAGATACCCAGGGCGATAAAAGGAAGCAGCAAGACCTGTGTGGTGCGTTTCAGGAATAAAACCACTTCGGGCCGTAAAGAGCTGTTTTGTTGCCTCTTCTCCGCAAAGCGCTGAAACAATACCTGGTAGAAGGCATTGGCCACCAGGTTCACCGGTCTGTAAAGGATCATATATCCAAAGGTGTATAAGCCCGCGATACCCGTGGAGAAATAGGAGCTGAGAATAAAAACCGGGAAGGCCCCTGAGAGGTTATTGATCAGCCCCTGCCACATATTGTACTTTGGAAACAGCCTGTACTGCCTGCCCAGACGCTTCATTTCGCTCCATGAGATCCATCCTGCTTTTGATCCATTGAGACGCCAGTGCACCCCGAAAAAGACAAGGAAACCAACCAGCTGTCCGAATATCACGCCAAAGATCAGACCCGCAGCCCCGGCTATCACCACCCCCAGACCAAGTTTCAGAAGAGAGTTACTGATGCTCTGACCGATATTGGCTCCCGCGATCAGGCGATACTTCTTCTGCCGGTTGGAAAAGTTGCGGAAAGAGGTGAACCAGCCGACCATCAGGGTGGAAAGGGGAATGAAATAAAGCCAGACCGAGATCTCTTCGCTACCCAGCCAGCTGCAGATCAAATCATTCATGGAAACCACGATTCCCAGCAATAAAAGACTGACAAGCAGACTGATCAGACCGGAAAGTCCCAGCAGATTGACAGCATCTTTTTCACTTTTCGGAAGTAAAATGGCCAATTCATATTTGGCCGTAGAGAAGATTATCGTGATATTCAATATATTCATATAAAGCCCGAACACCCCGAAATCCTCCTCGGTATAGATCCGGCTCAGAACAATATAGATCACTACAGAAAAAGCCTGGGCCAGGGTGGTTCCGGAGATCAGGGTGGCCACGTTCCTGAAGAACTCGCTCTTCCAGATAGTACGAATGGCCCGAATCATACTCAAAAATAGAAATTTAACTGCAATTCTGTCAGTATTTGTCCCCAGCTGCGCTATGGCATGCCTTTTGACTCCCTCCATTGGATAAATTCATATATATTTAACCCAAAATAGAAGAAGATGAGAGCACTGAGGTCATCCAATCCTGCGATGACAGATAGGATTTTTGAGAAAGCCGGTATTGCAGCCGCGGGCAGCACTACCATGACCATAAATGGAACCATTAGTAAAATAGGACTCATGCTGCTTATGGTGATTGCAGCTGCAGCCTATACCTGGAACATAGTGATTGGAGCCGATCCGGGCAGGGCAGGAACACTGGCACTGGTTGGAGCGATAGGGGGATTCATTATGGCCCTGGTCACCATTTTCCGACCCCAGTCATCGGCCATTACTGCACCCATCTATGCCATTCTGGAAGGACTCTTTTTGGGTGCTATCAGCGCCATTGTGAATAACATGTACCCCGGGGTGGCCTTCCAGGCCGTATTGCTGACCATTGGAACCCTGTTTACCATGCTGTTCCTCTACCGGTCGGGACGGATCCGGGCCACACCCAGATTCAGACGCGGGGTGATGATGGCCACTGGGGCTGTATTTTTTGCTTACCTGATCAGCTGGATCCTGGGAATGTTTGGCATGTCAGTGGGGTTTATGCATTCTTCCGGACCACTGGGCATCTTGATCAACCTGGTGATTATCGTGATTGCTGCCCTGAATCTGATCATGGATTTCGATTTCATCGAGAAAGGCTCCCGGATGGGAGCTCCAAAATACATGGAATGGTACGGGGCCTTCGGACTGATGGTCACCCTGATTTGGCTCTATATTGAGTTCCTGAGGCTGTTGTCCAGGTTTGCCGGAAGAGATTAAAAACATACGTGTGAGTAATCTGGAAAAATATTTTGCACCCTTCAGGGAAAAGATAATCGGGAACGAGGCCACCTTTGAGTCTCCCTATGGAACAAAAAGAATCCTCTACGGGGACTGGATCGCCAGTGGCAGGCTCTATGAACCCATCGAGCAAAAGCTGCAGAAACAATTCGGACCCTACGTGGCCAATACGCATACCGAGACTACCCTGACGGGTACCCTGATGACCAAAGCCTATCACCGCTCCCACCAGCTGATTAAGAAACATGTGAATGCCGGTCCCAATGATGTGATCATAACCGCCGGATACGGAATGACCGCAGTGATCAATAAACTCATGCGGATTCTCAGCCTGAAAGGATGCGGGGGAAGTAAAAAGGATTGTGTAAAGAAGGGAGACCGGCCGGTGGTATTCCTCACCCACATGGAACATCATTCCAACCACACCTCCTGGTTCGAAACCATTGCCGATGTAGTGATGATCGAGCCCGATGATCAGCTGAGGGTTGACCTGGATGACCTGAGAGCCAAGCTGGAGGAATACAAGGACCGCAAATTTAAGATCGGCTCCTTTACGGCCTGCTCCAATGTGACTGGCGTAAAAACTCCCTTTTACCAAATGGCCAAGCTGATGCATGAATACGGGGGACTGGTGTTTATAGATTTTGCGGCCAGTGCACCCTATATGAATATAGATATGCACCCGGAGGATCCCATGGAAAAGCTGGATGCCATCTTCTTCTCTCCCCATAAGTTCCTGGGCGGACCCGGGGCATCGGGGGTTTTGATCTTCGACAAGGCCATGTATAGGGCCGAGGTCCCTGATAATCCCGGGGGGGGTACGGTGGACTGGACGAACCCATGGGGAAACTACAAATATGTGGATGATATTGAGGTACGGGAAGATGGAGGGACGCCCGGATTCCTTCAGTCCATCAAAGCGGCCCTGGCCATTGAATTGAAAAACCAGATGGGTGTGGAGAATATTATGAAACGGGAAGAGGAACTGCTTCGGATTGCACTACCCGGACTCCGGCAGATTGACGGGATCCAGATCCTGGCCAATAACGTGGACGACCGCCTGGGAGTGATCTCCTTTTACCACCCGTCCATCCATTTTAACCTTTTTGTGAAACTGCTGAATGACCGCTTTGGAATTCAGACCAGAGGGGGATGTGCCTGTGCCGGTACCTACGGACACTTCCTGCTGGAGGTTAGTTATGACCAGAGTCAGGAAATCACGGAGAAGATCAATCATGGGGACCTGAGCGAAAAACCGGGATGGGTCAGATGGTCCCTGCACCCCACCATGACCGACGAGGAAGTGCGACAGGTACTCTTTGCCGTCCGGGAGGTGGCCCTCCACCACATAGAATGGGCCCAAGAATACAATTATATATCCAAGAAAAACGAATTTATTCATCAAACCCACCACCTGAACCTGCCCGAGGAGAAGATGATGAGCGATTGGTTTGTTTTGTAAATAGAGATCCTGTGCCTCATGCAAATTGTCCCTGTAGATAATAAAAAAACCGAAAAACACTTCCTGGATTTTCCCAGAAAATTGTACCGCAATGATCCCAACTACGTGGTTCAGTTCGACAGCGAAATCAAGTCTGCATTCGACCAGCGAATTAATCCTTACTTCAAACATGGAGACGCGGTACGCTGGATCGCCGTAAATGATCAGGGTGAAACAGTGGGCCGGATCGCTGCCTTTTATAACACCCACAAGGACAAAGCAGACTATGTACGGGACGGTGGCTGCGGTTTTTTTGAATGCATCGAAAATCAGGAGGTGGCTGACTTGCTGTTTGATACAGCCAAAATGTGGCTCCAGAAAAATGGATATGAATCCATGACCGGTCCCATCAATTTCGGAGAGAATGATACCAACTGGGGCTGCCTGGTCCAGGGTTTTGTTCCCCCGGGCCTGGGGATGACCTATAACCCGCCCTATTACAAGGAGCTGTTTGAAAGCTTAGGCTTCAAACTCTACTACAGGCAGCTGGGTTTTCATCTGGACTCGATAAAACCTTTCCCGGAGCGCTTCTGGAAAATTGCCGAATGGATCAACAAGCGGAAGGGCTATTACCTACAAACACTTTGAGACTGAAGAAAACCGCCCAGTTTGTTGATGATACGGCCTCTATTTACGACCAGGCCTGGAGCCAGCTACGGAAAGATTATACCCCCATGGATCCGGCCTCTCTCTACGATGAACTGAGGAAGGTCAAGATGATCATGGATCCGGAGATGATCTGGTATGCCTATCTACAAGAACGAACCCATTGCCTTCTTTCATGTTTCTGCCCGATGCCAATCAGATCTTCAGACATCTGAACGGAAAACTACATCTGATAAATAAGCTGCAGGTTCCTCAACTACAAAAGGAAAAACACCATGACCAGGGCCCGGGGAACAGCTGCAGGGGTAGTTCCAAAATTTCAGAATTCAGGAGTTGAATCGGGAATCTTTTACCAGTTAAGAAAGGTAATGGATCATAAACCTCACTACAAGCAATTTGAACTTTCCTGGGTCGGGGACTTCAATCCCAAGATGATTTCTCTCTATGAAGCAACCGGTGCTTATCACACCAAAACCCACCACACTTATCGCTATCTTTTCGACCGCGAAGAAACCCTACCAGAGATTTATGGAAGAGGCTGTGGATGAGGCAAAACTTCCAGAAAATATTTTGAAGTTGTAACAAACATTTTTATCTTTGCATTCCGTTTTGAGAAAAGCGGTTTGTATTGAAAACAATAAGGCAATGAAAAAAGACATACATCCAAAAAATTACAGACTTGTTGCATTCAGGGACATGTCCAACGGATTCACCTTTGTTACCAAGTCCACAGCTGCTTCTAAAGAGACAGTGAAACTGGAAGACGGAGTAGAATACCCACTGATTAAACTGGAAATTTCCAGTACATCCCACCCCTTCTATACCGGTAAGATGAAACTGGTCGATACTGCTGGTCGTGTGGATAAGTTCATGAACCGTTACAAGACACACCTGGACAAGAAGAAAAAATAGCAGGATATAAGACCCTGTCTGAAAGCCGACCCGCCGCAGGCGGGCCGGCTTTTTTTGTATCCATGCTTTTCTTTACATTTAAATAAAAAAGATGCAGCTGATTCTCTTCGACGGCCCGAGCTGGGCTTTCATGTTACCACTGACTTTTACACGGCCGGTTTCAGACCTCAGAGTGGGAATTCTTAAGATTTCCGAGAAATGGGAACACGAACTGGGAATCCCTGCCTTACACCATACGGAAAAATACCTTCAGGAAAAATATCCCTGCCAGAGGGGTGAGGACAATCTCTTTGTTAATGGAGCCCTCCTTCCAGATAATCAACTTGTTGCAGCCATTCGAGAGCTTGGTCCTGAAAAATCATTAATAAGCGAAGGGGCCTTGCTGGCAGTTCGTTCCAAGCGGAGAGATGCTGAAGATTTTGATCCCGGTAAGTGGTTAGCACAGGGGAGAACGCTATGAAGGCCCTTTTTCCATGGTCAGACCGACCCTGGAAGATATTCAGCCTGAACGGGCAGGAAATTGAAGCCGATTTTCAGCGGATCACCAAGGGCCGGACCAGTCAGAATCTAAGTGGTACGGTAAGTGTGGATGTACCTGGAAATGTATTTGTGGAATCGGGTTTTCAGGGAGAGAATTTTATCCTGAATGCCTCGCGGGGACCTATCTATCTGGGAAAAGACAGTGAAATCATGGAAGGCTGTATGATTCGTGGTCCTTTTGCCCTGTGTGAAGGAGCAGTGGTAAAAATGGGCGCAAAAATCTATGGCCCCACTACCATTGGGCCCTATTGCAGGGCCGGAGGTGAGATAAACAATTGTGTATTGCAGGCCAATTCCAACAAGGGTCACGACGGTTTTCTGGGCAATTCGGTCCTGGGAGAATGGTGCAACCTGGGAGCGGATACCAATAACTCCAACCTGAAGAACAACTACGGTGAGGTTAAAATCTGGAACTACCCATCCAAAAAGTTTGTGGGGACCGGACGCCAGTTCTGCGGCCTTATCATGGGCGATCATTCCAAATGCGGAATCAATACCATGTTTAATACAGGCACCGTGGTTGGAGTATCGGCCAATATCTTTGGTCCCGGCTTTCCTCCCAGCTTCATCCCTTCCTTTAGCTGGGGTGGTGCAGGTGGGTTTCTCAGATTATAAACTGGATAAGGTCCTGGAAACGGCCAACCTGGTGATGGAACGAAGGGGCATGCAGCTGATTCCAGGAGGATAGGGCCATCCTGAATCACATATGTCAGTATAGCATGATTTTCCGGTCGTTGACTTACTGCTCCAGCAATTCGTCAAAATCCTCGATGAGCTTGATATCCTTTTGCCAGTCGTAAAGTGTAAGGCCCCTCAGGTCATAATAGTAGTCCCAATAATTTCTCATGGCTTCCACATAACCCCTCCGGGCCACATCCTTCTCTTCCAGGGCCACATTCAGATCAAGCACATCGATCTTTCCGATTAAGAACCGCTGTTTGGTTACCTCGTAACGAAGATCGGCAATGGTATCTGCTTTTGCGGCGATGGCCACCTGGTCATCCTGCAGGTTGAACTGCATGACCTGAAGGAAAATATTCTCATCAAAATCGATCATGGACTGGCTGACGTCCATTTTCACCACCTCCTCCGCCGACTGGGCCATGCGGTACCTGCCCTTTTCCAAGTCCCCAGTCAAGGATGGGAACCTGAACCCCCACCTCCACCCGTTGCTGCCTTGTCAGGTTCGAATAAGAGCTCCGGATATCCTCATCCACCCCGCTTAGCCCGAACTGGGCAAACAGGTCGCCCCGGATCCCTTTTTGCGACCGGGCCTCGGCCACTGCCCGTTCAGCCTCCAGCAGCTGTTGCTCCATCGTCAGAATCTCCGGATTATTTTCCCTGGCTTCGTCAAGCGTCTTGTTATAATCCATGGTAATTTCCGGGACCTCTGTTGGGAAGGATCAGCTTCAGGCTGACCCTTTCATTAAAGCCCAGGAAGGAACGAAGCCTCGACTTCCGTAATTCCAGGTCGATGGTGGCTTCATTATATTGTGTTTCCGAATTCAGACGGCTCAGCTCCAGCTGCAGCAGATCGTTCTCGGCAATGGTCCCCAGCTGGTAACGACCCTGGGCAATCTGGTACAGGGTGTCTGAATTGGCCAGGTTCTTCTCGGCAATCTCCAGGTTGATCTGGGCCAGTGCCAGGTCGAAGAAGTATCTGACGGACTGCTGGCTCACCCGCTCCATAGTATTGATATAGGTCAGTTTGGCCGCCTCATACTTCATGGGTTCAATCTTCCGGTCCCATTTAAACTCATTGTAACCATTAATGGGCTGCATAAATCCAATGGTGACCGGGTAGGAGAGATAATTGGTGGGCGGTTCCTCTCCGAAATTATCGTTTCGCTGAAGTTGCGAAGATACAAATACTCGTCCCGCCGGTGAGCCAGATGTTCTGGTTCAGCTGCATATCCAGGGAGGTTCTCATAAAGGAACGTTCTACAAACTCTTCGGTACCATCGGGCTGGATCACACTCTCAGTGGCATTGGTCAGAGAAGGCAGGGTCCCTTCCAGGGTCAGACCGGGTCTGGTGCTGGCCTTGTGAGCCCTGAACTCCCAGTAGCTGCTGCGAAACCGGTGCCTCGACATCAGTGACATCAAGGATTGCTCATGGGCCACATCAATGACCTCCGGAAGTGTGAGCTCCACCACCTCTACTTCAGACTGCGTCTGGGCAAAGGACTGGATTCCCAGTACCAGGCCTGCCCAAATTAATACATTTCGAAACATGTTATTCATACCTTAAAGATTCAATGGGATCCCTCTCAGAAGCCCTTTTGGCTGGAGAGTACCCGAAAATAACCCCAACAGATGCTGATACTGCAAATGAGATAATCACACTGATGGGTGTGACCATGGTCACGATATCGGCAAACTTGGTGATCAGCCAGGAGGCTAAAACTCCGATAATCACCCCAACCAGTCCACCGATAACACTGATCAGTACAGCCTCGGCCAGGAACTGAACCACGATATCCCTTTTCTGCGCGCCAATGGCCAGCCGGGTTCCAATTTCCTTAATACGCTCCATCACGGAAGCAAACATAATATTCATGATTCCGATACCTCCCACCAGCAGTGAGATGCTGGCAATGGCCCCAAGTACAATATTAAAGATATCCTTGGTCCGCTGCTCCTGCTTCAGCAGCAGCTCGGGTACAGTGATCTCAAAATCCTTCACTTCCTCATGACGCCTGAGCAGCAAACGGGCCAGCAGGTCGGTGGAGGGTGAGAGTTCGCTCGATTCATTTACCTGCACAATGATCCGGTCCAGCTGGTTGTAGTTGGACTCACTATCGTTGGCAGAACCGAATGCAGTGATCATAGGTCCTCGGCCATTACATCTGCCTACTCCCCTTGATCCTGGTACCCACCAGGGCCCGGTTCTGGTATCTCATGAGCATGGTTTTCACCGGCACATAAATATTGTCGTTCATCACATTCACACCGATGTTCTCAAAGCGGGTCAGAGTTACATCATTCTTTCTCCAGCACACCGACCACCTTCAGCCACACCTTGTCAAATTTGATGTATTTGCCAATGGCATTCTCCTTGCTGAAAAATTTATTCTTGATATTGGCTCCGATCACACAGACCGGAATGCCATTCTCCTCCTGGTAATCATTAAAAAAAGTACCCTCCTCGAGGGGGAGATTAAAAATCTCGAAATAGGTATTGGATACCCCCAGTAATTTGGCACTGGCCCGTTTCCCTTCCTTGATCACATAACTGTTCAGGGTAATTTCAGGCGAAGCCGTACGTACGGTGGGAATGACCTCCTGAATGGCTTCCACATCCTGCATGGTAAGCCCCGGAGAGAACTTTTTCTTCTGGGTTTCTCCGGAAGCTTCACTGTCATCACCTTGAAGCAGCTTCAATAATAGGCGTGACGATAATATTGTTCACCCCCACCATCTTGATCTGCTCAAGAATCTCCTGCTGGGCCCCTTTTCCGATGGCCAGCATGGTAATTACCGCAGCCACCCCGAAAATAATGCCCAGCGCCGTCAGGAGACTACGCATCTGGTTTGCCAGGATCGACTCGATGGCAATAACGATGTCATGCAAATAGCGTCCCATCCTACTGTGCCGTTGTTCGGTTAGTACTCCTGGCCTGGGGAGGTCCACTCTGGAAATTGCGGGGTTGTCTCGGCTGGTTCATCCGCTCCTGCATTTCCTTCCTCATCTGTTCCTCTTCGGCCTTTCTGCGTTGGATCTCCTTCATCAGATCCAGCCCGGCGTACTTAAAGTTCTCCGGATTTTCCGGATTGGAGAGGTAGAGCATCTCCCCCTTTTTCAGTCCCATGTCCACCACAATATGGTTCTCGTTGGACTCACCCAGCACTACCACCTGCTTTCTGCCGTCCCTGGAATATACAAAGGTCAGGCTATCATTGGCATGAACGGCTTCCAGGGGAATGAAGAGCACACTGTCCAGTACCTGCGTAATTACCTGGTTGCTGGTGGTCATGGATGGCCGGAGGATGGTATCCCTCTGATGCAGCTCAATCTTTACTTCAAAAACCTTCGCATCGGTATTGGGCAGTTGCTGCCCGATATTGGCCACTTCGGTCACCTGGCCGCTAAACTTTTTTTCCGGAAATGCATCCACCCCAATTTCGACCTCCTGTCCTTTCTTTAATTTGCTGATGTCAATTTCATTCACGTAGGTCATGGAGATCATGGTGGAAAGATCGGGCAAGGTTGCCACCGCCAGGTCCCAGGTATTGATCTCCGAGCCTGCGGTTCTTTTCTGACCGCTCCAGTCCTTTTTATAGATCACCATTCCCGAGGCGGGAGCATAAATGTCAAACTTTTCCAACACCGCTTCCATCTCCTCCTTGCTCCGACGGTCCCGGGCCATATTGATCTCTGCCTCGCGCATCTCTGCCCGGGCCTGACTTACTTTCAGGCCATAATTACTTTCAGCCTGGTCATAGGCTCTTTTGGCTTTTTCAAGCTCAATTTCTGCCTGGCGAATGGTGGCCGGGGGTTCGTATTTTGACTGTTCCATAGTAATTTCAGCCTCTTCCATGGCAAAACTCAGGTTAAAAAGATCGTCGCGGAGCTCCCGCAGCTGCATGGTCGTATCCAGTTTGGTGCGCATATATTCCGACTCTTTCTGTTCCAGGTTATCCAGGATATCCTTCAGCGAGTTATCCGCTTCGGATCGGTCCAGGGTGGCTACCCATTGGCCCGAATCCACAACTGTACCCTCGGGGATCAGGTCCTGGATCTTCACACTACGGATACGCAGGTTCCTGCTTCGCAATTGGGAAGGGGCCTGGATCTCAGTTTCACGAATGGCCTGCAGCTCACCGGTCACCATGACCGCAATTTCAAACTGTCCCTGTTCCACTTCCGTTTCCAGCACGATCTCTTTTTCTTTCCCGGAAAGTACCGAGTAAAGCACCAGTGCTACAATGATGACTACTGGAATAACAATGGCTATTAAAGTTTTCTTTTTCATGTCTCCTTTTGAAATATCTAATTAATCAATTCATTAATGGTCTGCATGGCTTCCGCCGCCAGGCGTTCCGCCTCTTCATGGCTGCCGGCTTCGGCATACAATCTGATAATCGGTTCCGTATTGGATTTCCGCAGGTGTACCCAGCCTTCGGGCATATCCACCTTGACCCCATCCACGGTATTGATATCATCCGCGGCATGTGCCTTCTTAAATGCTTCAAGCAACTGATCCGGATCAGCTCCATCCGGCAGAGTGATTTTATTCTTGGAGATAAAGTAATCGGGATAACAGCTTCGTAATTCACTGCACTTCAAACCGCTTTCTGCCAGGTGGGTGAGAAATAAAGCAATTCCCACCAGGGCATCCCTGCCATAATGAAGAGCCGGGTAGATAATTCCGCCGTTCCCCTCACCGCCAATCACACACTTATGCTCTTTCATGGCAGTGACCACATTGACCTCTCCCACAGCAGAAGGAAAATAAGACTTCCCATGCCCTTCCGTAATGTCCCTCAGAGCTCTGGTGGAAGATAGATTAGAGGCTGTATTCCCAGGGGTCCTGGAAAGGATATAATCGGCAACGGCCACCAGGGTGTATTCTTCGCCAAACATGGTGCCGTCCTCACAAACAATAGCCAGCCGGTCCACGTCCGGATCCACCACAAAACCCACATCTGCCTTCTCACCTACCATCAGTTCAGAAATCTCAGTGAGATTCTCGGGCAGCGGCTCCGGATTATGTGGAAAATCACCCGTGGGATCGCAATAGAGTTCTATTACCTCCTGTACCCCCAGTGCCCTGAGCAACTGCGGGATGATGATGCCACCAACCGAATTTACACAATCTATAGCCACGCGAAATTTTTTCTTTTTAATCTTATCAGGCTTAACCAGGTCCAGTTTCAGTACCTGATCGATGTGTTTGACGTCCATTCCCGCCAGAGGTTTAATCTCCCCTAACATTTTAACATCAGCATAGCTGTAATCATTGGCTCTGGCCATCCTCAGGATGGCTTCTCCATCCTCCGCCGGAAAGAAACTCGCCTCTGCGATTGAGAAGCTTCAAGGCATTCCATTGCGCCGGGTTATGACTGGCAGTCAGGATAATGCCTCCATCAGCCTTCATCTCGGTAACCGCAATTTCAACCGTAGGTGTAGTGGCCAGGCCCATCAGGTATACATCCACCCCCATGGCCGACAGAGTGGCAGTAACCAGTTGTTCCACCATGGGTCCGGAAATTCGTGCATCCCGGCCCAGGGCAACGGAAGGCCTCTCTTTGCCCGAGTCCCGGATTAGCCAGGCGGCATAAGCAGATGCAAATTGAACCGTATCAATGGGTGTCAGCCCTTCCGAGGGCCTACCGCCGATAGTGCCACGAATACCTGAAATTGAGATCACTAAACTCATGATGTGTAAATTTTTTAAACGCCACCAAAGTTAAAATTATTATTCCAAGAATGTACGTTAATAAGCCGTATCTTTGTAGCCTTTAACTTTTAATAAGATCAGGCCATTGAGTAGTTCAAAAGTACCAAAAAAAGAGAGCAGGAACGGAGGTAAAAGGCCCTTGCTGACCGGAGAAAGTGGGAGCCAGCCACTGCAGGAAAAACGCCAGCGTCCCGCGGCCAAAAAAAGCAGCCGGGGCACCGCAAAAAAATCCAGCCAGGGTAACGCAAAAAAATCCAGCCAGGGTACCGCAAAAAAAAGCAGCCAGGATGCCTCAATAAAGAGTGGCGACCTGATACGGCTTAACAAATATATTGCCTCTGCAGGTATCTGCTCAAGACGGGAGGCGGATCAGCTGATCTCGGCCGGGCTCATTTCAGTGAATGGCAAGACCGTCAGCCAGCTGGGGAGCAAAGTGAATCCCGGTGATGAAGTCAGATACAACGGCGAGCGTATCCGTACCGAACGAAAGAGGTACCTGCTTTTGAACAAACCCAAGGACTATGTGACCACCACAGATGATCCAAAGGAACGGAAAACGGTGATGTTGCTGATCCGTGATGCCTGCCAGGAGAGGGTATATCCCGTGGGAAGACTGGACCGGAATACCACCGGTGTGCTTCTGTTTACCAACGACGGGGAGCTGGCTAAGAAAATGACTCACCCATCCAGCAATAAGAAAAAGATTTACCACGTATTCCTGAACAAAAGCCTTTCGTCAGGAGATTTAAACAAACTTGCAGAGGGCATTACCCTGGAGGATGGATTTATCCAGCCCGATGCCATCAGCTACGCCAGCACGGAGAATAAACGGGAGGTGGGACTGGAGATCCATTCCGGGAGAAATCGCATCGTACGAAGAATGTTCGAATCCCTGGGCTACCGGGTAGAAAAGCTGGACAGGGTGTATTTCGGTGGACTCACCAAGAAAAATCTTCCCAGGGGAAAATGGAGGTTTCTCACAGAAAAAGAGGTGACCCGCTTAAAAATGAATGCATACGAATAGGATGACTCATAAAGCAGGATATGTCAACATCATCGGGAAGCCCAACGTGGGCAAATCGACACTGATGAATGCCATGGTGGGGGAAAAACTTTCCATTATTACCTCCAGGGCACAGACCACCAGGCACCGGATTCATGGGATCCTGAACAGCCCTGATTACCAGGTGATCTTTTCAGACACCCCCGGAATTCTCGATCCCAGTTATAAATTGCAGGAAAAAATGCTGAAAGCTGCCCGCTCGGCCCTGGTGGATGCGGATGTACTCATTTACCTGACGGAGATCGGTGAAAAACCGGATCCGGAGGATGTCTATCTTCAGAAAGTGGCCAGAGCAAAAGTGCCGGTACTGCTGGTGATCAATAAAATTGACCTGAGTAACCAGGAAAAGGTGAGAATCTGCATGGAACAGTGGGAAGAGATTCTCCCAAAGGCGGAAAAGATCCCGATTTCCGCCCTGAAAAAATTCAATGTGGATTCTATTTTTCAGCGGATTCTGGAGCTCCTTCCTGAGTCTCCCCCCTATTACCCCAAGGATGCCCTCACCGATAAATCGGAAAGGTTCTTTGTGGGAGAGATGATCCGGGAGAAGATCCTGCTATATTACAAGCAGGAGATTCCATACGCCGTGGAGGTGGAAGTGGAATCCTTTAAGGAGGATCCCAAGCTGATCCGCATCAGCGCCATGATCTATGTGGAGCGCGATAGCCAGAAAGGGATCCTGATCGGTAACCAGGGCAAGGCATTAAAAAAAGTGGGCCGGGAATCCAGGCTGGATATGGAGACCTTTTTTCAGAAAAAAGTGTTTCTTGAACTCCGGGTGAAGGTGAAGAAAGACTGGCGCAACAATGAACGTCACATAAAGAATTTCGGGTATCGATAAGTTTTCGGAAGTATGGGGAATATTGTAGCCATTGTAGGAAGACCCAATGTGGGAAAATCCACCTTCTTCAACCGCCTGACCGAGACCCGTCAGGCCATCGTGGATGAAGTTAGCGGGGTGACGCGCGACCGGCACTACGGGAAGGTGCTCTGGAACGGTCATGAGTTCAGTATTATAGATACAGGCGGGTATGTCACCAACTCGGATGATGTATTTGAAGAGGAGATACGTAAGCAGGTCCTGCTTGCCATAGATGAGGCCGATGTGGTGCTCTTCCTGGTGGATGTTATTTCGGGAATCACTGACCTGGACCAGACCATTGCCGGTATGTTGCGGAAGATCAAAAAGCCTGTTCTGCTGGTGGTGAACAAGGTGGACAACTCGAACAGGCTGTATGATGCCAGTGTTTTTTATGGACTTGGACTGGGTGATTACTCGGCTCTCTCCTCCGTCAATGGGAGTGGTACCGGAGATATGCTGGACCGGCTTACCTCCATGTTTGAAAAGAAAGTGGAAGTGGAAGAAGAGGAGGAGGTTCCAAAAATAGCGGTAGTAGGTCGTCCCAATGTGGGAAAATCCTCCCTCGTAAATGCCCTGATCGGAGAGGAGAGAAATATTGTAACTCCCATCTCGGGTACCACGCGCGACTCCATTCACACCAGGTACACCAAATTCAGCCACGATTTCTACCTGGTGGATACGGCGGGACTCCGGAAGAAGGGCAAGGTGAAGGAGGACCTGGAATTCTATTCGGTCATGAGATCGGTCCGGGCCATTGAATATGCCGATGTCTGCATGCTGCTCATCGATGCGACCATCGGAATAGAATCCCAGGACGTGAACATCTTTCACCTCATTGAGCGGAACAGGAAAGGGGTGGTGGTGCTGGTCAATAAATGGGATTTGGTGGAAAAGGAGACTCAGACCATGAAACAGTTTGAAGAGGCGATCAAAAAAAGGCTCGAGCCCTTTGTGGAT
Source organism: uncultured Bacteroidales bacterium (assembly GCA_963792395.1). Classification (GTDB taxonomy): domain Bacteria; phylum Bacteroidota; class Bacteroidia; order Bacteroidales. Next base: position 49,029 of record CAWBWE010000004.1, on the reverse strand, counting down.
GTCCCAGTACTCTTTATTTCGGCCCTGACCAAGCAGAGAATTCATAAGGCCCTGGAGCTGGCCACTGAGGTTTATCACAACCGCCAGGTACGGATCCCCACCTCCCGGTTGAATGAGGTAATGCTAAAAGCTATCGAGGAGTACAACCCCCCTTCGGTAAAGGGCAAGTATGTCAAAATCAAGTATGTAACCCAACTGCCCACACATGCCCCTGCATTTGCATTCTACTGTAACCTCCCGCAGTACATCCGGGAACCCTATAAGCGCTACCTGGAAAACCAGATAAGAAAGCACTTCAAATTTACCGGTGTTCCCCTACGGATCTTTATGCGTAAAAAATAGGCAAGATTTTTGTAGTATTGTATCTGTATGAAAAAGATGAGGTCAGTTCTGCTCGCTGTATTGCTCCTGTTGCTTTCCTGCAACAAGATTGATCCGGTTTATCCGGATGAGCCAGTGATTGATTACCAGGGGTTTGGCCTGTATATATCCATAGACGGACTGGGAAATAAGACGCTGATGGGACAGCTTACCTTTGAATTTACAGATGGTGACGGGAATCTTGGATTGCCGCCTCTGGTGGACACCACTGAGCTGAACCTGCCGGATACGGTCAAATTTAATTTCTTTCTTCAGCTCTATGACCTTCAGGGTTATGAGTATATAGAAATTCCGGACGAGGACGGGGGCCTTCTGAAATACAGGATCCCTTACCTGGACAAGCAACCTTTAAGCGGGGTCATGGACCTGGAGATCTCTTATCCCATAATCATACACGATACCATCTATTACACTTTCTGGATATATGACAGGGATTATAACCGCAGCAACATCGATACCACCGATGTGATCGTTTTAAGCGGAATTGACCTCGAGGAGGATTGATCAGATCCGGATCCCCATAAACAAGACATCATCTACCTGTTCCAGGTCCTCCTTCCAGAGGAAGAAATTACTCTTGATGTAGTTGTACTGCTCATCCATGGGTTTTTCGTGGATATCCCGGAGCAGATTTTTGAGCCGGACCATTTTGAACTTCCTGCCCAGCGGCCCTCCAAACTGGTCCGGGTAGCCGTCAGAAAACATATATACGATATCTCCCTTATTCAGCATAAATTCCTGATCTATAAAATCCTTCTCCACCCGGTCCTCATCCAGTTGTCCACCGATGGAACTCCGGCTCCCCTTAACGTATATCTGCTCTCCGCCTGAATAGATAATCACGGGACGCATGGCAGAACTTACAGTAAACTTATGTGTTTTCATATCCACCTCGGCGACAATGATATCCATTCCATCATTGGAACCGCTGGTCTCCACATTCTGGTTCAAAGCCTCCCGTACCTCATGATCCAGGGTCGTAAGTACCTGGGAGGGCCTGGTTATCCCGCTTCTGAGGCAAATATCTTTTATCAGGGTAGTCCCGATCATGGACATGAAGGCCCCGGGTACCCCGTGACCCGTTGAGTCGGCACAAACCACCATAAATCTGTTCTCATCCACCTGCTCGTACCAGTAGAAGTCTCCCGAAACGATATCACGGGGCTGGTAGAATACAAAACTGCCTGTAAAGGCATCATGCAGCTTTTTAATGGATGGGAGAATACTGGCCTGAATCCGCTGGGCATAGTTGAGAGAATCAGTGATATCCCGGTTCTTAACCTCAATCTCTTCTTTCTGCTGCACCACCTCTCTGGTCCGTTCATCCAGCTGGCGCTGGAGGTACTCCTGAATCGCTTTCTGGTTTCGCTCACGTATCTTAAAAACAGCAAAGATAATGGTCAGCACCAGCAAAATCAGTCCCAAAATAAACCACCAGGCCTTCCAGATAGGGATCCGCACGCTCAGATCAAAAGTCAGCGGCTCCATGGAACAGTTGCCATTGCCATCACAGGCTTTTAACATAAAGGTGTAATCCCCGTCCTCCACTCGTCCATAGTAGGCAAAGGAGAGCTCTGAGGCCCGTGACCACTCCTCATCGAAATTTTCCAGTTTATACTGATAGCTTACCTGTTCCGGATTTATGAGGTTGATTCCTACAAATTCGATCCGCAACCGGTATTTTCCATACTTGAGTTTGATGTCCTCCTGGGAACTCCAGGGATCCCCGTTAATTTCGATGGACTTAATGCTTAGCCTGGGTGCGGCGGTATCTTCCCGGGCCTGGTAAGTATCATATTCTATTACCCCTCCCGTGGAACCAAAGAGCAACTTCCCCCCGGAAGTCACTGCCACAGCGTTTCGGTTGATATCGGATTTAAATCCGGATTCTGCGCCAAACTTCCTGACTGTCCTTCGCCCGGGATTGATGGAACTCAAACCCAGCCGGTGTCCTGCCCAGATTTTACCGCTGGGATCAGCAGCAAGGGCGTAGCTGTTATTGGACTTTAGCCCCTTATCGCTTGAGTAGTAATGCAATTCTTCCCTGGTCAGATCAAATTGGAAAATCCCGTCCCCTGCGGTACCTGCCCAGATTTCCCCCTCTTCCCCCTCCACCAGGGTCAGGTACTCAATGTTCGGCCTGTCAGTCACCGGGATACGCCTGTCTGTATTCACACTGGCCAATCCGCCGGATTTTGTGGCAATCCACACCTCCCCCTTCCGGTCTACCAGAACATCATTGATCAAATTATGCGGAAGTCCGTTGGCCGTAGTGCGAAAGCTATACTGCCCGGTAAGCAGGTTCAGGAGACAAACCCCGCTGTTGGTGGCCACATAGAGTAGCGTATCGTTCCCATCGATGGCATTGACACTATTTTCCAGAGAGTTATTAGACTGCAAGAGGGGAAGAATCATGGAACTTCCGGCCCGTTTCCTGTATAAGCCCTTACTCTCGGTTCCTACATACAGATTGTGTTGCCCATCCGTATAGAGCGCGGTAATCTTATCATCGGGAAGGCCGTTGCCCCTTCCCAGAAAGGAAGATCCTCCATCTTCTCCGACCATGGCGATCCGGCCCATTCCCCCAAACCATCGGGTATCTCCATCCACATATATGGCACTTACATCGGTATAGCCCTCCTCGTTCCAGATGTTGTAGAAAGTGAAGGCCTGATCCCGCAGGACGGTTATACCGTTCCCCGGTGTCGAGAACCACTGGTTCCCCTCCTCGTCCACAAAAATCTGATTGATGTAGGGATTGGGTAGTCCGTTTTCCGCATTAAACAGGAGGGAAGCACCCAGGTTTCCCTTTTCATCCAGGTCGAACCTGAAGATTCCTTCACTCAGGCTGTTGATCCAGACCCTTCGGTCTCCATCAAATACAATGGAGGCAACGCTGGCATAGTTAAGACCTTTATCCTGGCCGATTTTCTCCACGCGGTACCCCGCCGGATCAAATCCCTCCCCAATAATCCTGAATAAGCCTTCATCATCTGTTCCGGCCCAGTACTCGTTTTCATTTCTTGCCTTTTCCAGCTCCCGGACACTCCTGTATTGCAGATCGGGCAGCTCCCCGGTATTGATGTAGATCCTCAGGTCCTCATCATACCGGTAGAGGCTCAGACCTTCCTGGGTAGCAACAAGCAGGGTCCCATCAGGCGTTTCCTGTATATCAAACAGAGACTTGCCAGCAAAGGGATCATCGGTGTTTTCCGGATCTCTTTCATAAACAATTTTCAGGTCCCTGTTCAGCACCAGCAGTCCGCTTTGCTGACAGAGGACCAGTATTTCTCCGGAAGTTCTTTCCCTGATGGCTGTTATCTTCGAACGGTGCTGATCACTGGGTGAAATCATCCGGAAAGCTCCATCCTGGTATACCGAAAGCAGTCCATTTTCATGCCCAAACCACAGGCGCCCACGGGAATCCAGCAGACTGGCATGTGCGATACTGCTGGTAATGGAATCCCCCTGGAACACATTTTCAAATTCGTTCCCGTCGAACCTGCATAGTCCCAGCCCGGTCCCAATCCACAAAAAACCTTCCGGGTCCTGGTTCATGGTATAGGTGAATTTGTCGAACAGACCCTCGTCCAGCCCATAATTGGAGAACTGGTAGTTCTGGGCCAATCCGAAAAGGGGAAGAAGGAAAATAAGCAGGAAAACAGAAAATCTTTTCACCGGAAATATATTAGTTCAATTTAGTCAATAGGAACGAATTCCACCTCTCCCCTGTATTTGGGAACTCCTCCCAGAGGAATGCTATAGAAACGCATGGCTTCCCCATACTGGTTTCTCACATTGACTACCACATTGTTGTTCCTTACCAGGGAGGGGGATTTTACAAACCTGAAATCCATGGAGTGTTCAATCTCTTCTTCCTGTATCCTGAGTTCATCCTGAGCCCAGTGATCCTCTCCGGAGGTTTTCACCTCCCGGCCCTGCCTGGCCACGGAGATCACCACAATATTGCCATCAAAGTCCCAATCGAAATTAGAAATCTGGACCGAAGTGGTACCCTCATCCACATAGGGGTAGATATGAGCCACCTCATCTACCTCGTTGTGCATTCTGAAGGAGTATTCATAGGCAAAGGCATTGGAGTTCTCCAGGCTCCGGTTCTCCGTGGCACTGGTGCTCAGATAATAGTGGTACATATTTCCATCATCGCCTGAGACCCCCTCACAGATCACCTTGAAAATGTAACTCTTGAACTCCTCCACATATTCTCCCTGGGCGGGGTTAAACGGACCAAAGGTAAACCAGTTGTTGTCGTAGCGGGGATTGGCGGTAAAAGCCCTTGTGGCCAGCAGGGTACCGCTTTTATAGTTTCCCACGGGACTGGTTTCCTTGGCGGCCGGGTTAGACCAGTTACCCTTTCCACCAAAAACTTCAAATACACAGCGGGTATCGAATACTCCTGCGATCTCATCAATTTCGCCACCGGTATCCGGATCAAAAACACGGATAAAAAAGGGCTGGTTATAATCCTCGGGGATCTGAAAAAAAAAGGCCTGAGAAAAATCGTCATCTCCCCAATCGGTATCAGCCCCCTTCCCAAAAGTCATCAGGTAGGGGATATTCTCCTCCACGTTTGGAACCGGTTGAGAGTATCCTATCGTACAAATAATCAATAGTATAAGTATATAAACTAATCGGCTCATCTTCCTCATAATTCAATATTTCCTAAAAATATGCAAAATCCGTGCAACTTTGGGCAAGACTTATTAAATATACTTGTACGTGAAAGAAAAGGGATGGGTTACTATTGTTCCTGAGGGAGTACCATAATATCTTTGAAATTAACCTTCACTTCAGGAGTATCTCTCCTGTTTCTCCGTCGCTGTTCCACCCCGAGCATCACACGGTACTTTCCAGGATACAGGTAGCTGTGAGTCACCTGCCGGCCCTCGCCATAGGTCCCGTCTCCAAACTCCCAGAGGTACCTCCCGATATTAAACCCGGGTAAATAAGAATCACTTCCATCAAAGAGCACCGGGGTATTTACCCTTACTGAATCGCCACAAAGGATCACGGCCTGCTCATACAAGCGGATGGGAAGGGATTTTGTATCCTGAACAACCAGAGTGTCCAGCAGGATATCAAATACCATTAATCTGCACTCGTAGATTCCCGGTTCCGGAAACTGGTAAATCACCTCATGTCCGGGAAGCTCCAGGGTATCATTGATCACCCAATAGTAGTTAAAGAGATTGGTGTCCACCGTATCCAGGTTCCTGTCACGAAGCATGTACTTATAATGAGTCTTGCGGATGGGTTCGGGGGATTCAAAAACGGGGATGTCTGTATTGAAGGTGAAAACGTCTTTGGTGCCTCCCCTCCCGTCACTGGTCAGGTAGCCCTGTTTAAAGTCTTCGCTAAACCAGATATGGTACTCATTGGAAAGGGTATTAAAGGGAGCGCCCAGCCGGGTAGCCTTTGCCCACTTTCCTCCCACATAGGCCGTCTCGAAAAGATCAAAGCCCGCCAGATGATTGTCATGCCCGTCAGACGAAAAATAGAGCCTGCCCGAAGGATGAATAAATGGATAGATCTCATTATCCCGTGTATTCACTTCGGGGCCCAGATTCTCCGGAGTGCTCCAGGCGCCATTCCTGAGTCTGGACCTGTAGATATCAAAGCCCCCTTGTCCATCCTCATAATTTGCTGAAAAATAGAGTGTCCGGCCATCCTGGGAAAGCGAGGGGGAGAAGAGCCAGGCCACATCATCGTTAAACTCAAAGGCCCGTTCATTGACCCAGGTCCCGTCCTCATTGTCGGCAAAATAGAGTCCCAGGGGATCGACCCTTCCTAACGAGGGGCGCTGTTGCGAAAAGACCATGGTTTTAAAATCGCCGCTGAAAGAGACCGGTCCCTCATGCTTTTGACTGACCAGCTCAGGCCTGAAGGGCCCCTTTTTCCCTCCGCTCTCCATTAAAAACATGGTATAAAGTTTCCTTCCCTGGGCATCGGTGGGACTGCTGGCCCCCACGCTGTTGGATTCGGTAATATACACGATTCCCCCGTCTTCATAGGGAATTGCTGCAGCCTCATGAAGTCCGGTTGAGATCCTGGTCTGCTTTCGCACCTTGTAATAATCCTGTCCCACCACCAGTGGCAGCAGCATCAACAGGGACCCTATGACAAGAATTGCTTTTTTCATCTGCTAAAAATAGAAGGGGTCATCGGGGATGGTTCGAATGACCGGTCTGAATTCCCAGCGAAGCACCACTTCATGACTTCCTCCAAGGGCCGACCGGACCACTCCTGTATTAAAGGTATAGGCATAGCCTATCAGCCACTGGGGATTTATCTGGAAGTTCAGCAGCGCGATAACAAAATTAGGATAGTCATAGGCCCCTCCCACATAGATCCGGGAGTCCATTAAGCCGGCATTCAGACTTGCCTTGAAAGAGGTGTAGGCCTGATTGTAATCGATCCACAGGGAGGGTTTCAGGCGAAAATTGTCGCTGATATTAAACTGGTAGGCCCCGGTGAGAATAAACCGGTAGTTTTCCACTTTGGCAGATCCGATACTCTGGCTTTCCGTAGGAATGGAAAACAATTCCGGAACAGAAAACCCCAAAAAGAATTTTTCCGTGTAATAAAGAACTCCGGTCCCAAAGTTGGGGAACCAGCGTTGATAAACCTCCGTGGGGAAGGCTGGATCGTCGCCATCACGGATATCTATCCCGGTCAGATCGCTGTTCACTCCCCACATGCCGGCCGAGAGGCCAAAAGCAAGACGCCCGCTGCCCAGATAGATCCGGTAGGCATAGGTGCTCATGATGGAGTAGAGGTTCTGGACATCGGGAATTGTTCTGTAGGCCACCACGGCGCCCAGGGCCACCTTGGAGTTGCCCACCGGGGTATGCACATTGAGCTGCATATCGCTGGGACCCAGCGCACCATAAAGGGCCGAACGGTAAAGGGAGCTGACACTAATGGCATCCCTGAAGCCGGAAAAGGCCGGATTGATGGTGGTCCAGGTAAGATGGTAATTGCTCACAGAAGGAACAAGGGTATTCTGGGCAGAGACACTTATCCCCACCGCTACCAATAGTCCTATGAGCCCAATTCTCTTCATCTTATTCCCGAACTACAACCACATAATCTTTAATTGGATAGTGATCCTTCCGGATTAGCTCACCGCTGAGATAATCGTGCTGGTACATCGTATAAGTCCCCGCATAGTAATACGTACCGGAGGGAACCAGGTTTCCGTTTTTTGACCTGCCATCCCAGATCACCATCTCATCTTCCCTCAGTCCATTAACGATCAGCGCCGGATCGACCACTATTTCATCCACGTTTTCGTGGGTGATGGTGCGGACCAGGTTCCCCAGGGAATTAAAGAAGGAGACCGAAAACTCATCCGCATAGGGCAGCCCCTGCATGATGTAATACTCATTGATATTGTCCCCATTATCAGGCGAAAATCCATTGTATCTTTTTAACTCATTGAGCAGCACGATGGTCACATCACTGGAGGAGATGCATAGCCCTTCATCCTCCCCGTTTCGCACGGTCCAGGTAAAGGTGTTCTCTTCTCCCAGTTCCAGGTCAATTACAACGGAAAGGGGATCATTAATATCCTCAATTCTTGCGCTGCCTGTAGTGGTCCAGGTCCCGATCCCTGCTGTGGGGGGATCTGCCCTTAGCTGTATTGTTTTGTCCAGGAACAGGGTGGTGTCCAGTCCGGCATAGGCGGGGGCCGGTTGTTCAAAAAAGTGCAGGTCAATGGAGTCCAGACCGGCACAATCTCCGGCCTCGCTCCTCACATAGATCCGGTATTCCCCATAATCGTCAGAGTTGTCCGGGATGGAGACATTATACTCATCCTGTCCGCTGCCCGGCGAGAAGAAAAGATTGCCGGCGGGAGTACTCCATCTGCTGGAGCTTCCGTTATCGGGATCCATCTGCAAGCTGGCAGTGGTACTGCAAACCTTGAAACTATCCCGGGCCAGGCCATCCACCAGGATCTGTGGATCGGGCCTGCGGGAAAGATCCACATCCACCGGGCTGAAAGGCAGGTTGGCTGCAGGAGATATACAGGCATAGCCATCCTCCGGATAATATAGGATCGACTCGATTTCGTAGGTGTAGCTGATGTTATCAGCCCCTTCCGTATCCATGGTGATGACTATTTCATCATTGTCCTGGTATACAACGCCCGGTCCGATTCCGGTATGCACCCCATCCTTCAGATATACAATCCAGGGGCTTAAAAAGTGTCCCGGGGTCAGGCCGGCCAGATTCAGATCAATCTGCAGGACCGTATCCTTTTCACAGGCTGTAAAATCTGCATCCGTCAGTTCCCCTCCCGGAAGTTGCATGATGGTGACCAGCATGGCCTCGGAAGTGTCCCGGCAGGCTCCAATTTCCACCACCCGGTCGTAGTAGTATATTAAGGTCCCCGGATCGGTATACGGTCCGCTCACATAAGCCTGCTGGTCTGAGCCCGAAATGTCCGTTGCATCTGCCGAAGTCTCTCCTTCCAGCCAGCTGCGCCAGGTATAAACCGGAGTGATCACCACTTCGCCCCCTGTGAGGGAGACATGCCTCAGAGCCCGGGTATCATTAAAACAGATGGCCTGGGCGGCATCAATGGCATTGCCAGTGATCCCTGTATGCACATCCAGGTGGACCCGGTTGGAGGTATCGATGCACTGCCCATCGGGTCCGCTGATCACAATCCGGTGGTACCAGCGATCCACATCCGAGGAAAGTGGATCCGGATCCAGGTAAGATTGTGATGCTGCTCCGGCAGAGGGATGAGTCCAGTCGCCCGGTCCGGGATCCATCTCCATCCCGGCCAGTTCCCAGCGATATACGCGGGTCGGATCATTCCCTGCCACGGTGGCTCCACCTCCCGGCAAAGAACCATTAATTATTTCAGGGAGATCCCCCTGGCACTTGATATCATCCACCGGGGTAATCACATTGTTGGTGAGGGAGGGAAGTACATTGATCACGATGGAAGCACTGGTATCTTTACAGACCAGCTCCAGACCACCGGATCCAACGACCCTTCGATACCAGGTAGTATCCCCGCTCATAACTCCGGGATTGAAGTTGGTGGCCACATCATTGGCTCCCCCGCCTGTGGCCGGGACCCAGCTGGTCTGATCCGTACTGGAGATCCAGGTATAATTGTACTGGCCCAGGTACCCGCCCCCCGGAGCGCTGCCGGAAAGCAGATCCGCCTGATCCTCCTGGCAAAGGGTCTGGGCGGCACTTATACTATTGGTCGTGATGGCCGGGATATTCAGGATCTCCACATAGGCACTGGTATCCCTGCAGGCATCATCATTTCCCGAGAGCACGATCCTGCGGATATAAGTGGTCTGACTGAGGGCCGGAGATTGATAGCTGATGGCTGTCTGACCGGGTATCACGGTGCCCATCGCCCCGGCACTGGTGGAGCTGAGCCACTGGTAACGCAGATCATCCTGGTCTCCGTCGGAGGGCGCCGGACCGTTAATCAGGTCCGGTTGGGTATTGATGCAGATGGTATCATAAGGGCTGATGTCATTGCCGGTGAGCGGTTCCAGCACCCGGACACGTTCCACGTTGGAGGTATCGATGCAGACCCCGGCATAGGCAATTCTCCGGTAGTTGGTGGAGGTAGTCAGCCCGCCCGCCTGGTAGGTGGGTTCCTCTATGGCAGCTGTTAGATCGGAATAGCTTCCGGGACCGTCGGGCAGGTGCTGCCATTTATAGGTAAAGGTCCCCCCGGTAGGTCCTCCTCCAATGGGGACAGCCGATTCAAAGAGTTCCGGGGCATTTCCCGAACACACCGTATCGCTGGCTGCTATGGTATTGTTGGTGATGGCCGGATGAACGAATACATCAATGCGGAAACTGGTATCTGCCAGGCCCAGAGAACTCACAATCCTGCGGTAATAGATGGTATCCGCAAGTGGCCCGGGATCATAATCTTTTTCAATTGCACCAGGGATATCGTCCCAGAAATTCTGCGTGCTTGAGCTGTCGATCCACTGGTAGGTATAGGTCCCGTCCCCCCCCTTGGGCTCGGAAGCAATGATGGGATCCGGATCCTGATCCGAACAAAAGGTAAATTGATTGGGGACCGGATTGAACAGGAAACCCCTGAGGGGAGCCACCAGGTCATTCCGCTTATAAGGGGCCCTGGGGGACTCCAGCGGATCATAGGGAGGGGCGCTTAAGAAATACTCCATTGGTGCCTGTGGAGAAGTCGGTCACCACACCCGGATGGGTATCTCCCGCCAACCAGTAAACTCCTCCGCCACCGGCACCTCCCATACCCGTGGTATCGGGCCCCTGGGTGTCCCCCCCGTCGCCTCCCACAGTTGAAAGATTCAGTGCCGTCTGGTAACCGGCCACTTCCAGAATAATACAGCCGCCACCTCCACCGCCGGCACCCGCTCCACTAACTGCGGTGCCTGTCACATCCCCACCATCTGCCCGGATCCAGTGGCCATTTCCCTGAATGGTATCGGCGACTATGACAACAATCCCTCCGCCATTGCCCCCATCGGTATTTACGGAGGTGACCCGCCTGGTACCACTACCGCCGCCCCCTCCAAAAAAGATCCGGTTTCCCCTGTTAAATGGATTGCCGTTTATATAGTAATAACCACTGCGGCCCAGGTCAAACCCGCCCTCTCCACCGGTAAGTGAATCTCCCGGGGTACCGCATTCAGTGGACTGCTCTCCTCCACGCACTCCGGCCGAGTAGTTGGAACCACCACCTCCACCGGCCATCAGTCCGTTGCCTCCGCCCCCGCCATTGATATTGGAGCCCTTCCCGCGATTATAAAGAAAGCGGGTATCGGTGGTGCCCTCTCCCTTGAGCCCGGACCAAAGCTCTCCATCCAGATAAAAATAGGACATGGTATCCCCGTCCAGACAGTCAAAGGTATACAGATCATCCGTACTTCCGGGAGCCCCCCCAAAGCCATCTTCTGAAACATCAATATCCCCATCCAGCCGAAGTACCCCGTGCACAAAAAGGGCTACTACTCCCCCGGTACCTGCCACAGGATCCCATGCCTGGGCTGACAGGCCCGAGGCAGTCACATTGGCATAGCGGTAGGAGCGAACCTTGATCAACTGGGCCACCTCCCCCACTCCCATGGGCAGGATTTCCGGGTTTAAAGCGGCATTCAGCACTATACTATTCCCCAGTACCTCACCGATCAGAAATAAGGCATATTTACCGGTGTTACGCGGACCCTGAGCATCAAAGCCAGGTGCATAAAGTTCGTCACCGGGGGTATAAGAGGGATCTCCGGTTCCGATAATCGCCCCCTTGACGCAGTAGACCATCACCGTATCATCCACAGCAAATCCAGCGGGGTCAGCCACTACAACGGTGTCAGGATTGAAGTCCTGAGCGCTCTGAATCGTTGTGATGGAGGTATAATCGTTGATGACCCCGTTAATGGGAGTAAAGGACTGGGAATAGGACTGCTGAACAGCTAAACTCAGTAATAAAGCAAAGAGGTATTTGGCTTTCTTCCGGTTCAATTCTGGGGTCTTATGGCAATCAAAGCGAAATATAACAAAAAAAACAGATGAAATTTATCTTTTTTCTATGGATTCAGGCAGTTCCACATGGAAGGTGGTCCCCTCATGCAACACCGTATCGTACCAGATTCTCCCCCCCAGGGACCTGATTATATTGTAAGAAATGGCCAGGCCCATCCCCATTCCCCCCGACTTGGTCGTGAAGTTTGGCTGAAATAGCTTATCCCTAATCTCCTCTGGTATTCCTTTGCCGTTATCTTTAAAAGTGATCTTCACCATTTGGTCCCCGTCTTTCTCCAGAGCAACCCGGATAAGGCCTTCCCTGCCCTCGGGAATGGACTGAAGTCCGTTTTTCACCAGGTTAATAAAGACCCGCATCAACTGCTCCTTATCCGCCATCACGTACACCTTGCTCAGTCCCCCCAGATCAATATGGATCTTCGCGCTGTCGCTGGATTCAAAAAGCTGCAGCATGTTGTTCAGTTTGGGAACAAGATTGATCCGGCTGAGCCTGGCCTGGGGCATTTTTGCAAAATCGGAAAACTCCCGTGCGATGGCCGACAAGGAGTCAATCTGTTCAATGAGCGTGGCAGAGATCCGGTCCACCATTTCAGGATCGGTCTTTCCTTCGGCAATAGCACGCTGAAGGTGCTGTACATTCAGCTTCATGGGAGTCAGCGGGTTTTTGATCTCATGCGCGATCTGTTTGGCCATCTCCCGCCAGGCGGACTCCCGTTCCGACTGGGCCAGTAATCCCGCGCTCCGTTCCAGCTCCTGGACCATAAAGTTATACTCCTCCACCAGGCCTCTGATCTCATCGCTGCGATTGTACTGGATCTTCTCGTTTTTCTGACCCAGGCTCACCTGGGCAATGCGGTTCTGGATCATCCTGAGGGGTTGTGTGATACGGTCCGCCAGTATGACACTGACCAGGAGAATAAGAAGCATCAGGATCATGTAGACGTTTATCACAGCTACTACCAGGTTGGTTACATCTCTGGCCAGGGCCCCCGACTGGGTGAAATAGGGCAGGTTCAGATAGGCCAGGAACTTGTTCTCGCTATTCATCAGAGGCACATAGGCTGAAATATACTGCAGGGCCCCGATATGCTCATCGTGTATATACTCGGATGCATTCTCCCTGGATAAGTTTTCATAGACCAGGCGGTTCATCCGGAAGCTCAGCAGGTGCCTGTCAAAAATCTCCGATCGGGATGTGGCCAGCAGGTAGCCCTCCTGGTTATAGAGGTTTATATCGGTATAGAAGACATTGGAAAACTTCCTTAACAATTCATCCAGGTTGTAGTAGTCATCGGATGACCAGTTTTCAATATCCTCTTCAAATTCCAGCTTATGCATCAGCTCGATATAGACTGAGCGCATGGTATTTCTCAGGTTATCGTTGTGCTTGACCCGGTATTGCTGGACAATGAAATAGATGGTCCCGGAACAGATCAGCACAAAAGTGAAAAAGAGGACGGCCATCAGAGAGTACTGGATCCTGTTCTTAAAGCTCCAGTTAAAGGAAGGCCTCAGTTGAATGCTGACAAGCAGGTAGCCAAGTGCCGCCAGTAAAAAGCATAAGGCGAAAATATAGGAAAAGAAGATCAGGTAGTCGATCATGGTGATGGACGGGCTTCCCACTAAGATGGTGTTCTGTTCATCCACGTTATAGATGTTGTGATCGTAGCCATCCAGGGTGATGGTCTCAAATTCATGTTCCCTGCTGGTATAGTGGGAGCAGGCGGTCCGATAGGGAAAATCCCCTTCGTGGGAGAAAAGTTCTCCACCGTTGTAACGCGCAAAGGAGAACCTGCTGCTGGTGAAGGAGCGGTAGTTCTCATCCAGCAATAACTCGGGATATCCCAGCTCCTCAGAAAAAATCTTGGAATCAAGCTCAATATAGACCCTGTGTTCACTTTCAGCCTGGAAATAAGGGATGGATGCCAGGTATGAGATCCGGCCATTCAGGTTGTCCAGAAAATAGAAATCGCTTCCCGGTATCTCCATGCCGTTCTCCAGGATCATCTCGTCAAAAAAAGTATAGCAATGGTGGTACTCATCATCCGGAGGTTCCAGATAAACCCGGTCATCCGGGCGGCATACGGTGACCTGAATATCATATTTGCTCCAGTAGCCCGAGAGGTAGTTCCGGCGGAGGCGTTCAACCACCTCGTCGATGGGGATATATTCCTGGTTCAGATAACGGGCAAATACAGAATCGTTACGAATGGCCATGGAGATCTCGCTGAAGAGCATCTCGGCCACCGGGTCGTGCTCCGAAGAGAGTTTGACCAGCTCCACCTCCCGCTTCTGTTCCACATTGATGCGATTGTTCTCCTGCAGCCTAAAAGTCATAAAGATGGAGATAAAGAGAAGCAGGAATATAAAACGTGAAAAAGGAATCCTTCCCTCCTGACGGTGCCTGATATAGAACTGTCCGCCCAGAATAAGCAGGAGGGCAAGCCAAGCCTGCCAGGAGCTATGCATACCCGGAATAAAAGAAGCCGCCACAAAGGTCAGAGAAATGGTGACCGATCCGTATAGAAGGGGCTTTAACAGGGATCCTGAAAGCAGGATAAGTGCTTTGTCAAGCACCAGTCCAAGCAGAAGAAACCACATCAGAATAAGGGTCAAACCCACCAGGGTGTTGCCGGTAAAGGTGGTCACCCGGTGCGCCTCAAAGGAGATGCTGGAATCCAGCACGAGGATCCGGATCAGCTGTTCAATGAGCAATAAAAGCAGGGCGGAGCCCACAAACAGCAAAGTCGCGAGACCTCTCTTCCACCTATCTGATTCGATCTTCTCCAGATTTCCAAAGAGGTAGTAATAACCTCCAAGCAGCAGAGCGGACAGGGAGAATACCAACAGGGCGCCCAGGGAGGGAAAGAAGCGACTGGCAAAGATCTCAGGTTGGAAGAGCTTCGAATCGGTGAGCAGAGCTGGAAAAGAGTATTTAAACACGCCCAACACCCCTGCCGTAAGCAGGAGAGTGATCACACCAAGCCACAGGTATCTGCTTCTGCCGGCTAAACGGTTCAGGACGGCACATGATCCGGCAAAGTAAAGCAGGAGTGAGAGTAAGAGGCTGCAGACAGCCAGGATCTTCAATCCTTCCATCCGGGGCCCGGCACCTGAAAAGTTCAGGGAAAACAGATAGTCCCCCGCCTCATTGTAGATAGCTTCGGACCCCTCGGCTTCGAAAAACTCAATGGCCACTGCAGGATCCAGTTTGAAATCCTTTTGAAATCCATTTGCCAAAAAGGCATTTTGAGTGCTATACTGCGTTTTTACCTCGATCATTCCCACCAGCCTGCCCTGTTTCAGGGGAGAGCTTATGGTGACGTAGGATGCATTTCTCAGGGAGACAAAGGGCCTGTCCATCCGGGGCCGCCATCGGTCCGAGACGGGGACGGTATGATCGGACCAATAGCTCAGAACTCCTTCTTCATAATAAAATATATAGAGCCCTTCCTTCGTGGCAAGCTCCTGATATTCAGCAGATTTTCTATCAAGCACCAGGGTCGGGTCTTCGCTTATGAAAAGAGCGTCCAGCTCTCTGAATTCCTTTTTAAGCAGGCTCTCCTTTCCATGCAAGACCTGTTCAAACTTCCTGGCATCTTTCCGGGAATAGCTGGCTTCCCTGAAAAGAGTGGCAGAAATGAATCCTACGACCATAAAAACAGAGGCTGCCAGCAGCAGTATTAATCTGGGATATCTCTTCTTATCAGGCATGGTGATATGGTTCCCCTTTTAAAATCGTGTAAGCCCGGTAAAGCTGTTCCATAAAGATCACACGCACCAGCTGATGGGAAAAGGTCAGTTTTGAAAGTGAGACAAGTCCATCGGCTTTTTCATATACCTCCTGTGAAAACCCATAGGGTCCCCCAATCACAAAAAGCAGGTGATTTACCCTGCCTTCCAGACTATTCAGGTATTCGGCAAAGGCGATGGAGTGGAACTCCCGTCCCCGTTCGTCCAGCAGTATCATGTAATAGCCGGGATTCAAGCGCTTCAATAGAAGCCTGCCCTCCTTTTCCTGCACCTCCTTCATGGTCAGGTTCCGGGTATTTTTCAGGTCCGGGATTGTTTCAATCTGAAAAGGGACATAGCGCTCCACTCTTTTTTTGAACAGCTCCACACCCTCCTTGATAAAAGGGTCCCTGGTCTTTCCGCTTTCAATGAGAGTAATGCGCATACCGGATTTATCGACAGGTTTTTTGTATCTTGCACAGGACCGCGTTATTGGCCCAATAGTTGCGGTGTGTTACAAACATACTTGATATTTAGATAAAGTGAAACAGAGGATATTAACTATTTTATGGACTGAACATGCTGGTTCTACCGCAAGTTTTAGGCCAGACTGTTCCTGCGAAACTAACCGAGGCCATGGGCAAGGGAAATGCTACTGCCATGTCGGCCTGGTTTCATCAGAGCCTGGAGATGACCATCCTGGAAGAGGAGTATGAAACCAGCAAAAACCAGGCTACCAGGATTCATGGAGAGTTTTTTCAAGAAGCATAAGCCTACCGGATTCACCAGTCTCTTTTGAAGGGACCAAAGAGCAATCCAAATATGCCATCGGGACCCTGAACACTTCCGCAGGCAAATTCAGGGTCAATATGTATTTTCTCAACTAAAGAGGGCAAACGGCTTATCTATTACCTGAGTATAGAAAAAGAGTCTCAATATGAACTCTGTCCATGACCTTGATTCTGCCATAGACTTCTGGTTCCGGGAAGATATCGGAGACGGGGATCATACCACCTTCAGTACCATTCCGGATAGTGCCACCGGATCGGCAAAACTGCTGGTGAAAGAGACTGGGATCCTGGCCGGTCTGACAGTGACCCAGCGGATATTCAAGCGCTTCGATCCGGAAATTCAACTTCAGCCTCTGATGGAGGATGGCAGCAGCATCACCCCTGGCGACCTGGTATTTCGTGTAAGCGGGAAGGTGCACACTATTCTGCAGTGTGAACGACTGGTGCTGAATGTGATGCAGCGTATGAGCGGCATTGCCACCACCACCCATGAATATGTCAGATTGCTGGATGGAACCGGTACCAAAATTCTGGATACCCGGAAAACCACACCGGGAATGCGCTTCCTTGAAAAAGAGGCAGTCCGGCTGGGAGGAGGGGTCAACCACCGTTTCGGGCTTTACGATATGATCATGATCAAAGACAACCATATCGATTTCGCAGGAGGTATCAAACAGGCCATCTCCGGAACCAGGGCCTACCTGAAAGAAAAAAAACTGGACCTGGAGCTGGTGGTGGAGGCCCGCTCCCTGGAAGATATTGAAGCCAGTTCTTTCCATGGGTGGAGTCCGCCGGATAATGCTGGATAACTTCTCCGTGGAACTGACCCGAAAAGCGGTCCGTCTTGATCGATCACCAGGTGGAGACGCGAATCCTCGGGTGGCATTAACAGGGAGACCATCCGAAGCTATGCGGAATGCGGGGTGGACTATATTTCGGTGGGGGCCCTGACTCACCAGATCAAGAGCCTGGATCTAAGCCTTAAAGCAGATTTTTAAGATGGGAGCATGGAGTTATAAGGAGTTTGGAGCAGTACGCCGAGAATATGAGCTTAGCCGGATGGACGAGTTAAAATTACCGGACGATCCGATCCTGCTCTTTGTGGAATGGATACAGAAGGCCGGCACTTCGGGGATTCCCGATCCCACCGCCATGACACTCTCCACTGTGGATGAGCTGGGCTCACCCTCCTCCCGGATCGTTCTGCTGAAAAAGATAGATCAGAACCGGCTGATCTTTTTTACAAACTACCGGAGCAGAAAAGCCAAAGAAATGCGGAATAATCCCGGGGTGGCGGCTCATTTCTACTGGCCCCAGCTGGAACGTCAGCTTAAAATTTCCGGGGTGGCCCAAACGTTGGAGGATATTGAGTCCGACCTCTATTTCAGTTCCAGGCCCTTTGAAAGCAAAGTTGCAGCCTGGGCATCCCCCCAGAGCGAAGTGGTCCCCGACAGGGATTACCTGGAAAAACAGTACCAGCTGTACCTGAAAAAATTCGAGGGATCCAAGGAGGTCCCCAGGCCAGCCTTCTGGGGTGGGATTGCCATCGATCCCAAGTATATGGAATTCTGGCAGGGGGGCATGCACCGACTGCACGACCGTTTTGCCTATACAAAAAAAGAGGAGGGTTGGAGCCGTGTCAGGCTTGCCCCTTAAGCTTTTTGATCTGCGCCCCCAGTACAGCTATCTTACCAGCAGCATCATCCATTTTCTGCCGTTCCTTTTCAACCACCAAAGCCGGAGCATGCTGCACAAAGCGCTCATTGCTCAGTTTTTTCTCCACACTTTTCAGGAAACCCCGGGTATAAGCCAATTCCTCTTCCAACTTCTTTAGTTCTTCAGCAGGATCGACCATGCCGCCCACGGAGACATAATACTCCACGTTCTTCACGATAAAGGATACGGCACCTTCCGGTTCCTCATGGATCAAAGCCACTTCGGACAGGTTGGCCAGTTTCATGATCACCGGCTCCAGGTACTCTCTGTATTTGCTATCTTCAGAAATACGAACCATCAGTTTCAGGGCCTCCCTGGGGGCTATGTTCTGCTCCTTTCGAACAGACCGGATGGCGGTGACCACCTCCTTGATTTCCGTAAAATGCCTGCGCACTTTTTTATCATAGCTTAGCGGTGCGGGCATGGGGGAAACCATCAGGCTCTCCCCCTTCTTCCGCTCTTTGATCAGCTGCCAGATCTCTTCGGTGATAAAGGGCATGAAAGGATGGAGCATATGCAGCAATTGATCGATAAACCCGATGGTTCGCTCATAAGTAAGCGCATCGATGGGTTTCTGATAGGCCGGCTTGACAGTCTCCAGGTACCAGGAGCTGAATTCATCCCAGAACAGCTTATAGATTATCATCAGGGCATCGCTTACCCGGTACTTTTTAAACTGATCCTCCACCTTTATAAAGGCACGGTTCAGCTGGGCTTCGAACCACTTTACCGCTTCGGCTGAATGGGCGGGCTGTTCCAGTTGATCATCCACCTCCCATCCCTTCACCAGGCGAAAGGCATTCCAAATCTTGTTACTAAAGTTCCTTCCCTGTTCGGTGAGTCCCTCGTCAAAAAGCAGATCGTTTCCAGCTGGTGAACAGAAAAGCATTCCCACCCTTACACCATCGGCACTGTATTTTTTCATCAGCTCGATGGGATCCGGAGAATTTCCCAGCGATTTGGACATCTTCCTGCGCTTTGTTGTCACGTACGATCCCGGTCAGGTATACCGAGTCGAAAGGCTTCTCATTCCGGTATTCATAGCCGGCAATAATCATCCGGGCCACCCAGAAGAACAGGATCTCAGGAGCAGTGACCAGGTCATTGGTGGGATAGTAGTAATTGATATCCTCATTGTCGGGATAACGGATGCCATCGAAAACCGAAATGGGCCACAGCCAGGAAGAAAACCAGGTATCCAGCACATCTTCATCCTGCTGCAGCTCATCAGCAGTCAACTTACTGTTTCCTGTTCGCTCGCGGGCAAGCTCCAGGGCCTCCTGGAGGGATTGGGCCACCACATAATCATTGGGACCTTCCCCGTAGAAATAGGCCGGAATCCGGTGGCCCCACCAAAGCTGACGGGAGATGCACCAGTCCTTCACATTCTCCATCCAGTGGCGATAGGTGTTTTTAAACTTTGCGGGCTGCAGCTGTACATCATCGTTCATCACATGCTCCAGTGCCGGTGCACTCAAGCTCCTTCATTTTCAAGAACCATTGCAGACTCAGTTTGGGTTCAATCACCGCATCGGTGCGCTCAGAGATAGCCCACCTTATTCAAGTAGTCCTCGGTCTTCACCAGGTTTCCGGCTTCCTCCAGCAGGGGAATGATCAGCTTCCTTGCCTTAAAACGGTCTTCCCCTACCAGCACCTGTGCGCTTCTATTAAGGGTTCCATCGTCATTGAATATATCAATGGATTCCAGGTTGTGTTTCAATCCCAGTTCATAGTCATTGATATCATGGGCAGGGGTGATCTTCAGTGCTCCTGTTCCAAACTCACGGTCCACATACTCATCCACAATGATGGGTACGGAGCGGTTCACCAGGGGCACCAGTACCCTGTTGCCATGAAATTTTCTAAAACGCTCATCCTCCGGATGCACGCAGACTGCGGTATCACCCAGGATGGTTTCCGGGCGGGTGGTGGCAATGGTGATATAATCCTCTTCTCCCTCCACCCTGTATCTTAGATAGTATAGTTTGGATGCCACCTCTTTGTGAATCACCTCTTCATCGGATACAGCAGTAAGGGCCTGGGGATCCCAGTTCACCATACGTACCCCCCGGTAGATCAAGCCCTTCTTGTACAGATCCACAAACACCTGGATCACACTTTCCGACAGGGCCTCATCCATGGTGAAACAGGTCCGCTCCCAGTCACAGGAAGCCCCCAGCTTCTTAAGCTGCTCCAGAATGATACCACCGTGGTTATGGGTCCACTCCCAGGCATGCTCCAGGAATTCTTCCCTGGTCAGATCAGTTTTTTTTATGCCCTCCTCTGCCAGCTTATTTACCACCCTGTGCTTCGGTGGCTATGGAAGCATGGTCGGTCCCCGGCACCCAGAGTGCATTTTTCCCCTGCATACGGGCCCGGCGGATCAGTACATCCTGCAGGGTATTATTCAGCATATGACCCATATGCAAGACGCCCGTTACATTGGGTGGTGGAATCACAATGCAATAAGGTTCACGCTCGTCAGGAGTACTTCGGAAAAAGCCATTTTCCATCCAGTAAGAGTACCATTTATCCTCTACACTGGCCGGATCATATTTTGACGGAATATTCATGCCCGCAAAAGTAGTAAAAAAATGGGCCGGTCTTCACCCCGCGTGTCGTTCACCCCTCTGAAAATACCGTTCGCCGATTTTACACTTTATTTTATCCCAGAAAACTAAAAAAACTAAAAAAGTTTTCATATACTTGCCGAAAATCTCTGGAATTGGAAGTTAGAGAAAGAATAGTGGTTGAAGCGGGCATCCTGTTCGGCAAGTATGGCATTAAAAGCATGACCATGGATTCCCTGGCGGAGGAGCTGGGAATTTCCAAGCGGACCATTTATGAACGCTTCAAGGACAAGGACACGCTGTTGATCGAGGTCGTCATGTACTACAAGAACCTGACCCAGCAAGAGGCGCTTCGACTTATCGATCAGTCAGACAATGCCGTAGAAGCACTTTTCCGGATCATTAAAATGACCATCGACCAGATGATGCGCATGAGTCCGGCCTTCTTCCATGATTTTAAAAAATACCATCAGAAAGTCTTTAAACAGTTTTCCGAACCGGGGGAGATCCGCGATTTTAGTATGACCAGGCGCTTGCTTGAGAAAGGCATTGAACAGGAAGTGTTCCGGGATGATATTAACCTTGAGATCGTCAACCAGGCCATCCATTCCCTATTTGACCTTTTTGGACATCACAGCAGAATGATAGATGCCGGCTACCAACGTAAAGATATGTTTGACCATATACTCATTCCCTATTTCAGGGGAATATCCACCAAGAAGGGGCGGAAGCTCCTGGAAGATTGTAGAACCATACTAGATTAAACCAGACCGAGATATGAAAAAGAGAAAGTTCATCCGTCTAATTACTCTGCTCCTGCCCATGGGCCTCTTTGCCACGGGGATCAGCCAGGAACCTGCCGAACGGCTGGTACTGGACCTGCAGGGAGCCGTCGATCATGCCATAGACTTTAATAAATCCCTGAAAAACTCACGCCTGGAGGTAGAGAAGTCCCGGAAATCCATCTGGGAAGCCATTGCGCAGGGACTTCCCCAGGTAGATGGAACCATGGATTATATGTCCTACTTCAATTACGAAATGGAGTTTAATTTCGGGGGGGGCGAGGTGCCTGATTTTTCCCCGGAGGACCTGCAGGCAGCCTTTAACCAGACCCAGGCTGTCTTCCCCTTCTACACGCAAAATGATGTGGGCCTGCTTGCAGCAAATACTTTTTACGAGGGACAACTTCAGGACATGGTCGGTCCCACCGCTATTATCCTTTCGGACCAGAGTACCGCCAAGCTGCAGGTCTCGCAGCTGATCTTCAGCGGACAATATATTGTTGGGATTCAGACTGCCAGACTTGCCCGGAAAATTTCCGAGCAAAGCCTGGAGTTCAACGAATTGAATACCAAGGAGATGGTGATCAATTCCTACTACCTGGTTCTGATCACGGAAGAATCGCTGGCGATTATAGAACAAAACCTGGTCAATCTGGAGAAGACCCTGGTCCAGACAGAAACGATGTTCAAGACCGGTATGGCCGAACAGACCGATGTGGACCAGATCCGCATCACCGTAAATCAGCTGGTGAATGCCAGAAATTCGCTGCAGAGAAACGTGGAGCTGAACTATAATTTGCTGCGTTTCCAGCTGGGCCTGGAAGCCAATGTGGAGCTGGAACTGACCGATCATCTGGAAGCGCTTTTTACCAGTATGAACCCGGAAAATGCACTGGCTGTGCCCTTTGCCATTGAAAACAATGTCACCTATCAGATGATGCAGACCCAGGAAGAGATCAACAAACGCCTGGTGGATCTGGAACAGTGGAATTATGCCCCTACCATTGCCGGGTTCTATAACTATAACGCGAAGATCCTCACCTCCGGTTTTGACATGAATCCCAACCACCTGGTGGGTCTCAACATGTCGGTCCCTATCTTTTCCAGTGGTATGCGAAAAGCAAGGGTAGACCAGGCCAAGATCGACTATAACATGGCCCAGACCAATAAGAGCTTATCCTGGAGGATCAGTTGAAGCTGCAGGAGAAACAGTTCAAATACAACCTGCAAAGCTCCCTGGAAAACTATTTTACCCAACAGGAGAATGTGGAAGTGGCTCAGCGGGTGTATGACAGCTACCGACGGAAATTTGAACAGGGCATGGCCACCAGTCTGGATCTTACCCAGGCCAACAGCAATTACCTGGATGCCGAAAGCAACTACCTGAACTGCCATCATGGAGGTGATGAACGCCAAACTGCAGCTGGATAAACTGATGAACAACCTTTAGCCCAACGATATTGAAAACAAGACCGATTATGAAAACCATATTCACCATGAAAACAATAAAGATTAGCCCTGCTCACCGCTCATTGCGCAGGTGCCACCTTGATATCCTGCAACATGCAGCCCCCGGGAGCCGCTTCAGAGACAGCAACAGAAGCTGTGAAAAGGCACAACCCGTCAAGGTCATGGACCTTGACTATCAGGAAACAGCCGTTGAACAGACTTCACCTCCACCGTGGTTGCCTTATGAAGAAACCTATCTTTCCCCGGCCCTGTCAGGGACGTATCCGTTCGGTAAAGGTAGAAGTAAACGACCATGTGAAGAAGGGACAGCTCCTGGTGGAGATGGACCGGACCCAGCTGGACCAGACCCAACTGCAGTATCAGCAATTAGTAACCGACCTGGCCCGCATGGACACCCTGCTCCATTATGGATCCATTACCCAACAGGCCTATGATCAATTGAAGGCCCAGGTGGAAACCACCGAACTGATCCTGCAAAACCTGGAGGAGAACACCCTGTTGAGGGCTCCCTATTCCGGAGTCATTACCGGTAAGTATTACAACGATGGAGAGCTTTTCTCGCCAACTCCCAATACTCCTGTAGGGAAAGCGGCCCTGGTCTCTATGATCCAGATCGATCCGGTCAAAGTGATGGTCAATCTGAGCGAAAAGTACCTGCCCCTGGTCAAAACGGGGATGAAAGCCACGATAAGCACCGATGTATACCCCGAGCTTAAGCTTCCAGGGAACCGTGTTCAGGATCCATCCCACCGTCAATGCAGCCACCCGGACCTTTACGGTAGAGGTCAAGGTTCCCAACCAACAGCATAAGCTTGCTACCGGGGATGTTTGCCCGGGTAAGCCTCAAGCTGGGTGAAGCGGAAGCCCTGATTGTACCTTCCATTGCCGTAATGCAGCAATCAGGGACCAACGAACGGTACGTCATGCTGCATGAGAACGGTAGCGCCAAAAGGGTCAATGTTGAAATCGTGAACAGACATGATGACCAGCTGGAAATTACTTCTCCTTCTCAAATTTAGGGTGGTGAACAGCTGATCTATGCCGGACAGAGCCAGCTGGAAAATGGCGCTCCAGTAAAGGTAGTGGCTGAATAATATATAAAGCATCTGAAGATGAGCATATACGGAAATGCGGTCAAACGACCGATCACAACAATAATGATCTTTGTGGCATTGCTGGTGATGGGATTCTACTCCCTGAACAGGCTGCCCATCGATTTCTACCCCGATATCGATTTTCCGGCCATATCGGTAATCACCACCTATTCCGGTGCCAGTGCGGCCGACATTGAGACCAATGTGACCCGGACCCTGGAGAACGAACTGAACTCGGTAGGAAATCTGAAGAGCATCTCTTCCACTATCGCGCGATAACATGTCGATCGTGGTATGTGAATTTGAATGGGGAACCAACCTGGATGAAGCATCCAACGAAATGCGGGATGCCATCAGTTTTGCAGAACAATTCCTGCCGGAAGAAGTGGATAAACCCATGCTGTTCAAATTCAGCTCCAGTGCCATGCCCGTGCTCTTTTACGGGGTAACAGCCGAGGAGAGCTATGCCGGCCATTGCCAACATCCTGGACGAGAAAATCGTAAATCCACTCAACCGAATCGACGGAGTGGGCTCATGTGGGACTGATGGGTGCTCCAGGTCGTGAGATTCAGGTGGATATTGATCCCCGAAAGATGGAGTCTTACAATGTAAGCGTGGAGATGATCGCCGGGGTGCTCAATGCAGAGAACCTGAACCTGCCCGCCGGGAACCTGGAAATGGGAATGATGGATTATCCCCTGAGGATCAAGGGGGAATTTCCTTCCAGTGATGTTCTTGAGGACATTGTACTGGCCAGTTTTAACGGCCAAACCGTCTACCTGAGTGATGTGGCCACCATAAGAGATACCATCCGCGACACCTCCCTGGATGAGCGCCTGAACGGAAAAACCGGGATGAGGATTATCATCCAGAAGCAATCCGGGGCCAACACCGTTCAGGTATGCCAGGATATCCAGGCCATGATGCCCGGACTCATTGAAACCCTGCCCGAGGATATCGAGATCACTACCTTTTTTGATTCTTCCGAATTTATTGTCGATTCCATCAATAACCTGACAAATACCCTGATGTATGCAGCCATTGCAGTAATCCTGGTGGTACTCTTCTTCCTGGGACGATGGAGGGCCACTTTTATCGTGATCCTGACCATTCCCATTTCGCTGATCGTTTCCTTTATTTACCTCTATATATCCGGTAGCTCCATCAATATCATTGCCCTGTCGTCCCTGTCCATTGCCATCGGGATGGTGGTGGATGATGCCATTGTGGTCCTGGAGAATATCACCAAACACGTGGAAAGGGGGGCCAGTCCGCGGGAGGCGGCGATTTATGCCACCAACGAGGTATGGCTGGCTGTGATCGTCACCACGCTTACCGTGGTGGCCGTATTCCTGCCCCTGACCCTGATTGGCGGAATGACCGGTGAACTGTTCCGGCCCCTGGGCTATATTGTGACCATCACCGTGG
Source organism: uncultured Bacteroidales bacterium (assembly GCA_963792395.1). Classification (GTDB taxonomy): domain Bacteria; phylum Bacteroidota; class Bacteroidia; order Bacteroidales. The sequence continues at coordinate 23,532 of CAWBWE010000004.1, read as the reverse complement.
TGACCTCTACCATCAGTGCCATTTCGCTGACTCCCATGCTGGCTTCCAAAATGATGAAACTCAGGAAAAAACCAAAAAAGGTCCGGAACGTCACCTACGACAACAGCATTGGACGATTCCTGAACTGGCTGGACCAGTTTTATGAGCGTTCACTGAAAACGGCACTGCGCTTCAGATGGGGCACTCTGATTATTGCGCTTTCTCATCTTCCTGGTATCCATGATGATGGCAGGCGGCATGGGATTTGAGTTTATGCCTGAAGCCGACCAGGGATCCATGACTGCAGCCATTGAACTGCAGACCGGACTTCGGGTGGATGAAACCACCAAGGTGGCACGCAAGATCGATGCATTCATCGAAGAGAATATGCCCGAAGCCAAGTTTTATTATACCTCCTCAGGATCGGACGACCAGGGAGGAATGATGTCCCTGTTTATGGAATCGGGATCGCACCGGATCAACATCAATTTTACGCTCACTGACCTGGAGGAGAGGGATCGAGATGTCTGGGAACTGGCCAACCAGCTCAGCGAGTACCTGGAAACGATCCCGGAGATTGTCAACTTTGACGTGGTCCCGAACGGGGGTATGGGGGGAACCACGGAAAATAATGTGGTGGTGGAGATCTTTGGCTACGATTTTGAGACCACTTCCCAGATTGCCAACTGCCCTGGCCGACAGTGTGAGCAACATACCGGGAGCCACCAACATCAATGTAAGCCGGGATCCATCCAAGCCACAGCTGCAGATTGTGCCCGACCGGGAAAAAATGGCCCAGCACGGTCTGAATACCTATACGCTGGCCTCGTCCGTGCGGAACCGGGTCGAAGGTCCCTACATGAGTCGATACCGGGAAGAAGGCGATGAGTATGACATAGTGGTGCGTTTCGTAGAAGGACGAACGCAGCTCACTGTCGGATCTGAATGATATTGCACTGATGAATATCCCAAAACCAGGTGATCCGCCTGGGTGAAGTGGCGGATATTGAAGAGCACTGGTCGCCTCCCAACATTGAACGCAAAAACAGGGAACGGATGGTTACCGTATCCATCACCCCTTACAAGGTCCCCCTGAACAAGATGGCAGAGCAGGTACAGGCTAAAATCGACAGCATGGATATCCCTCCGGAGGTTAATATTCAGATGGGAGGTGCTGTGGAGGATATGCAGGAATCCATGAAGGACCTGATGCTGCTTTTGCTGCTCAGCCTGATCCTGACCTACCTGGTTATGGCCTCCCAGTTCGAATCTCTGAAAGATGCCCTTTATTATCATGTTCTCCATCCCCTTTGCTTTTACCGGGGTGATCCTGGCCCACCTGGTCACCGGTACCACCATGAGTGTGATTTCCATGGTGGGGGGTGTGATGCTGGTCGGGATCGTGGTGAAAAACGCCATTGTACTGGTGGACTATATCAACCTGATGCGAGAGCGCGGCCTGGAACTGAAAGATGCGATTGTAGAATCGGGAAAATCCAGGTTACGTCCGGTGCTAATGACCTCCCTGACCACCATCCTGGCCATGTTGCCCCTGGCCATGAGTACCGGATCCGGTTCTGAGATCTGGAGCCCCATGGGGATCGCGGTTATAGGCGGTCTGATCTTTTCGACCATAGTGACCCTGATCCTGGTGCCAATGATCTATCACATGATGCTGCGCAGGAGCGATGAGAAAAAGAAAGCCGTGGAATACAATTTCCTGAATGGAAATGGAAACGGAAATACCCTTGAAAACACCCAGAAAAAATGAAAGCTGTATTTATAGTATATAACCAGGCTCATACCGAAAAGGTCGAGTACCTGTTCGACAAACTGAATATCCGGGGATTTACACGCTGGACCGACCTGACGGGCCGGGGCAGCGTGGATGGTCCTCCCCATATGAACACCCACACCTGGCCGGAACAGAACACGGCCAGTATGGCAGTCATGGAAGATGATGCTGTAGCAGCGATTCTGGATGGAGTCCGCCGCCTGGATGAGGAGAACAAGGATGTGGGCATCCGGGCCTTTGTCTGGAATATCGTGGATTCCTATTAGGCTCCCTGCGAACACGGTCTAATAATTACTCGATCTTTTACCGCTCATGGAGGTGATCCTGATTTTCAGGATCACCATGCGATCCAGGTTCTTCTGGTTAAATATTGTCAGTTCAGGGGCTCCGTGCTGGGCCATAAGCACCTCCAATCCCTGTTGTTTGCTATTATGGTCTGAAAGGATTTCCACTTCTCCATACCCCACTAAGGACCGGTAACGGGTGCTCCAGTCGCAGGCCTGCTTGCCTGTGAGGATCTCCATGCTGTCTTCCACCTCGAAACACACTTCCGGGTTTTTACGCAGGAGATCGATCTTTTTTCCTTCCGGGGCAGAATGTACATAGAGGCAGCCTTCCTTATACCCGTAGTTCACCGGAACCAGGTAGGGGTGATTCCCGTCCACCATGGCCAGCCTGCATATCAGCTGGCTCCTGAGTATTTCCTCCAGGCTCTTCCGGTCCCTGATTTCCTGACTGGACTTTCTCATATGTTCAAATGAAATTTCCTGTGAATATAGCTACTTCCTGTTGTTTATCATTTTCCCCTTCACTAAAATGAAGTACTTTTGAGCATTCTATTAAAATTATGAAAATTCCAATTATAAGCTCATTGGTCCTCATGGTTTTGATCCTCTGTAACGCAGGATGTTCAGATACACCGGAGGAGAAAGCAAAAGAAAAGGGCCAGGATATCTGGTTCGAAGAGTACCTGCACGACTATGGAGAACTGGAGAAGGATAGTGATGGCTCCTGGTCCTTTGTCTTTAAGAATCTGGGGGAAAAGGCTATAGTAATCAACCGTGTGCGATCCACCTGTGGCTGCACGGTACCCGACTGGCCCCGGGAACCCATTGAACCGGGAGCCACCGGGGAAATAAGGGTGAAGTATAACACAGCCACCACAGGGACCTTCCTGAAATCGGTGGTGGTATACTCGTCGGCAGCCAACTCACCTGTGAAACTTCAGATCAGGGGCAGGGTGGTTGCCACAGAAAAGGAAAAATTATAACACTCAAAGCTCAGGATATTATGCCAGGGATCTCAACAAAAGGACAACAAATGCCAGCATCTCCCATCCGGAGACTGGTCCCCTTTGCCGAAGAAGCCAAAAAGAAAGGGAAGAAAGGTCTACCATCTCAATATTGGCCAGCCCGATATAAAAACCCCGGAAGTGGCCCGGGAGGCGGTAAAGAACATGACTGCCAGGGTCATTGAATACAGCCACTCGGCCGGGAATGAAAGCTATCGCCGGAAACTGGCAGCCTTCTACCAGGGCCTTGGCATCCAGGTGGATCACACCGAGATCCTGGTGACCACCGGAGGATCCGAAGCCATCACCTTTGCCCTGATGTCGACCATAAACCCGGGCGAAGAGGTGATTGTCCCGGAACCCTTCTATGCCAACTACAATGGCTTCTCCGTGGCAGCCGGAATCAAGGTGGTCCCCATTACCTCCAGCATCGAAAATGGGTTTGCACTCCCTCCCATTGATGAGTTTGAAAAGGTCATTACTCCGGCTACCCGGGGAATTATCATCTGCAATCCAAACAATCCCACCGGGTATCTTTATTCGCAGGAGGAGCTGGAACTGCTGGGTGAAATCGTTAAAAAATACGACCTCTATCTCTACTCCGACGAAGTTTACAGGGAATTCTGCTACGACGGAGAGAAGCATTTTTCGGCCATGGATCTCCCTGGTCTGGAGGAGCACGTGATCATGTTTGACTCTGTCTCTAAGCGCTACAGCATGTGTGGGGTCAGGGTGGGGAGCCTGATCTCCAAAAATAAGGAGGTAATCTCCACTGCTCTGAAGTTTGCCCAGGCCCGGCTGAGCCCCCCCTCCTATGGACAGGTGGCGGGTGAAGCAGCTCTGGACACACCCGACTCCTACTTCAAAGAGGTCTATGAGGAGTACCTGGAACGCCGTGATTTTATGGTGGAGGCCCTGAACCGGATGCCCGGTGTCAAGTGTCCCACTCCCAAAGGTGCTTTCTACACCGTGGTACATCTTCCGGTGGACGACGCCGATCGCTTTGCCCAGTGGATCCTCAGTGAGTTTGAATATAACAACCAGACGGTAATGATGGCCCCTGCCTCCGGTTTCTATTCCACCCCCGGACTGGGGAAACAGGAGGTAAGAATCGCCTATGTGCTGAAGAAGGAGGACCTGGCCATGGCCATGGAAACTCTGGCAGAGGCCCTGAAAGCCTACCCCGGTCGAACCAATTGATCCCGGTTCTGTTTTATATAGAGAAGGTCGTTCAATAATGACTACCTTTATCCACTTAACTTATAAGAAGAAGATTTGAATTTTAGTGATTTTGGGTTCGATCCTGACCTGATGGAAGGGATCAGTGCCATGGGTTTTGAAAAGCCCACCCCCATTCAGGAACAGGCCATACCGGCCATACTCGAAGGCAAAGACATTATCGGGTCTGCACAGACTGGCACAGGTAAAACGGCTGCCTTCCTGCTACCCGTTATTCAGAACATCATTGCCTCCAGGGAGGCAAGTAAAACCAGGGCTCTGGTGATCGTGCCCACCCGGGAGCTGGCCCAGCAGATCGATCAGCATATGGAGGGATTCTCCTATTTCACGCCGGTCACCTCCATAGCGGTATACGGAGGAGGCGATGGCAGTCTGTTTGCCCAGGAGAAGAAAGCGCTCTCGGAGGGAACCGAAGTGGTGATCTGCACACCGGGCCGGATGATAGCCCATCTGAACAACAACTACGTTAAGTTTGACAGCCTGAAGTACCTGATTCTGGATGAGGCCGACCGCATGCTTGACATGGGTTTCCATGAGGATATCATGAAAATTATCCAGTACCTGCCCAAAAAGAGGCAGAACCTGATGTTTGCAGCCACCATGCCCGATGATATCCGCAAGCTGGCCCGCAAGGTACTGCACGAGCCGGTTGAGCTGAACATTGCCATCTCTAAACCGGCCGAAAAGATTTTGCAGGTGGCCTACGTGGTCTATGAAACCCAGAAACTCCCCCTGGTAAAACACCTGCTGAAAGGGCGCGACCTGAAAAGTGTTATTGTATTCTGCTCCACCAAGTTATCCGCCAAGCAGCTGGGACGGGAGCTGAAAAGAGAGGGGCTGAAGGCCCAGGATATCCATTCCGACCTGGACCAGAAAACCCGGGAGGAGTTTATGCTTGATTTCAGGAATCGAAAACTCAACATCCTGGTGGCCACCGACCTTTTATCCAGGGGCATCGATGTGGATAATATTGAGTTGATCATCAACTATGATGTACCCCACGAAGGAGAAGACTATATCCACCGGATCGGTCGGACCGCCAGGGCCGAATCGGACGGGGTGGCCATCACCCTGATCAGTCAGGAAGAGCAGTACAAATTTTCCCGTATCGAAAAAATGCTGGAGAAGGAAGTTACCAAAGTATCGGCTCCTGAAGAGTTCGGGGAAATTCCCGTCTATGATCCCTCCAAAAACAGGGGACGTTCGGGTGGCTACAGGGGAGGCGGAAACAGGCGAAGCGGAGGCAGTCCGAAAGGGGGCGGAAGCTACAGTGGAGGTGGAAAAAACCGTGGTAAACAGTACGGGAACAAACCCGGGAAAAGATAGGAAACCTACCGGCTTACAATAAACCGGACCGAAGCCCCCTCTTCCGATCTGAAGATATAAAGGCCCTCTTCCAGTAAAGTTACAGATACCTGCTCTGTCTCCACAAGATCCATCATCTTCCGGCCCATTATATTGTAGATGGCACCACTTACCCTTTTATTAAAATGCACGACTCCCTCACTTACCGGATTGGGATAAAGGATGAGGGTTTCTGCGGGAGCCGGGAAATCCTCTGAGCCGGTACTTAAATTGGAGTACCTGGGCGTGGGGGAGGTAAAGGTCACCCACTCCGTTCCCCCATCCACCAGGCGTCCCATGGAAACATCCGTTTCCTGAAGGCCAAAGGTCACTGAATCCACCACATGGTACCCGGTGGAGGGCCGCTCTGAGAGCCGGAGTTTCTCTCCCTCCTTACTTATTTTAAAGGTCGCATGGTTTTCCCCCTGTTCCTCCTGATCATCGAGCCAGACCAGGTAAAAGTCCCCTGCCTGGAGATACCTCTCCGGAAACCTGTATTTACCGGGAGAACCCATATTATCACTTAAAAAATAGTCCGCCAGCCAGACCTGTTCCTCACTGGCATTGTAGATTTCCACCCAGTCATCAAACTCTCCAAATTCATCCTTTTTGACGCTCTGATTGGAAGCGACAAACTCATTGATATAAAGGGGGCCGGAGACAAGCGGATAGGAAATAAGCAGGGTCGTATCGGGATAGCGATTTTCCTGGCCGCCCTGATCTGCGGCTGTAAAATAGAGTTCCACCCCGGTGGCAGCATCCAGGGAAAAGATGGTATCCCGGTAGCTGGAGGCCCCGGAAACAGGATCCGTCACGGTGGGACTGCTCTTCAGCTGGCTATTCCAGCTTCCCCCGTCAATCCGGTAGTGGAGGGTGGACGTGATCCCGGGCTCATCATCCTCCACCGTCCACTCCAGTTCAATCTGCCCCAAACGAGGGTTTACTCTCACAAAAGAAAAGAGCGGCGCGGCATCCGCATCGATGGCTTCGGCCAGGGCACTGGCGCTGCGTGCCACCAGAAACTCCTGTACCCCGTAAGTCACGTGGGAACCCCAGCCACCCGTCAGAGCGGACTCAAAATCGGCAAAGCTAAATCCCCAGTCCAGGGGATAGTAGCTATCCACTTCCACAAATGAACTGATCTGCTGTCTCCAGCGCAGCAGTTCGTTATTGAAGGCGGCAGAGGAAACATAAGCAGCCACCCGTTTGAGGTAAAAGGTATACTGCTCCCTGTACTCGTCCACTTCCAGGATTTTTTCAAAGAGGGGTCGCAGACTCAGGTTCCAGTTATAGATGGATCGAGTCGTCCAGTCCACCTCTCTGAAATCGATCCCCACACTGTTTTCCAGGTTATAGGGAATATACTCAAACCTGCCGCTTACCTGATCACGGTAGAGAAAGTAGTTATTTTTATCACCGCTGTACCCGTCCCAGTTCCCCATGATCACATCCACGGCCATGGCCTTCAAAAACTGTTGTACATTGATAAGGTTCTCCAGGTCTGCCTTCAAAGACGCCCCGCTGTTTTGATCCAGGCTTGTAATCAGGACAGCCAGATCCTCATAATCGTCCCAGTCTTCATTGGTCCGCAGGGCATAGGCGCGTCGGCCCTGGTATTCATATTTATATACCTCCTGGCTGGCGCCCAGGTAAACCAGGTCGGCCGGCCACAGATTCCTGTAGAGGTTGCCATCGTTATTATCAAAGCGGGATTTTACGAAGCGTTCATCTATATGTTCTGTGTTCAGATAGACTCCGTAAAAGTTGTTGTTGATATAGAGCAGCACGTGATTGCTTCTTGATGCCGGCACACCCAGGTAACGGAACAGATCCCATCCCAGTTTTGAGCGGATCAGTGAGGGGTCATTGACCTCGGCATTCAGATCCATTTTTTCAATGCCGTACAGCTCAGCCCCGGAATCAATGGAGTTAAAGGAGATGCGAAATGATTTTTTCTCCTTATTCCGGATGGTATCGCCCCTGAACCTCAATCCCACATCCAGGGGTCCCACGATGCTGTCACCACGGGTAAAATAAAAAACTGCGAAGTATTCCGTATTACTTTCAGGATCTGCATAGAGACTCTGGAGATTGGAGCCTGAAATGCTCAGATCAACCCGGGGCAGCTCCGTATCATCAAACAGAAATCCGGCTTCGGGGTGAATCACCTGGGCATCCGCTTTATGGCTGGTCGTAAGAAGGGTAAGGAAAAGGACCAGACCCGGAGCAACTCTATTCATCATCATCATAGATCAAATACTTCTCTCGAACCAACTTATACTGTTCCAGCCCCTGCTCCCAGCTGGCCCGGATACTTGCTTCATCCCATCCTGCTTCGATCTGCTTTCTGAGTTCATCTGTACCCGCCAGCTTATCTATGAAGGAGGTAAAGAACTCCTCTTTGTGTGGAAAATCCTCATAGGCCTTCAGCAAAAAACGAAGTTGAAGACGGGTCCACCCTTCCTCCGGAAAAAAAGAGCTCAGATCGGCACCATAGCAGCGCTTCCCCTCAAACTTTGGGTTCCTGGCCACACCGGGGATGCTTCTGGGTACAAAACTAAAGTCCCCGGGTAGTTCCGGATGCCCGTAAACTTCAAAGGGTTTATCAGTTCCCCGGCCTTCACTCAACACGGTGCCTTCAAAAAAACAGGTGGAGGGATACATCAGCACCGCATGATCGTTGGGGAGATTGGGGGAAGGCTTCACAGGCATGGAATATGGCCGGCCATGCGTATATGCCTCACAGGGAATCACTGTCACCTCACACCGGGCTCCATGCCCAAGCCATCCCTCCCCGTTTATCATTCCGGACAGCTCTCCTATGGTCAGTCCGTAGACCACCGGAATGGGATGCATGCCCACAAAGGATCTGAATGCCGTATCGAGCACGGGTCCATCCACATAAGCCCCGTTGGGATTGGGCCTGTCCAGCAGAAGCAGTGGTATATTGTTCTCCGCACAGGCTTCCATGACATAGTGCAGGGTGGAGATATAGGTATAAAAGCGTGTCCCCACATCCTGAAGGTCGAAAATCATAAGCTCAATCCCTAGCAGATCTTCCGGCTCCGGCTTTTTGTGACTGCCATAGAGGGAGGCTACCGGAATGCCCGTAAGCGGATCGGTCCCGTCCTCAATCTGAACGCCGGCTCCCCGATCGCCCCGGAAGCCATGTTCGGGGGCAAACACTTTCACAATCTGATCCCGGTCAATGCCGCTGGCCAGGAGCGTGTCAACCAGATGCTTCCCTTCCACCAGAGAGCTATGATTGGCCACCAGGGCAATCTGCTTCCCCGCTATAAGTGGGAGATAACGGTTCATTTGTTCTGCCCCGCTTCGAAGGGGATTTCGATCGGCCGAACAGGCCGTCCAGATGCCGGAAAGAATCAGGTAAGTTAAGATTAACAATTTCCTCATATCTCAAAAATAGCTAAAAGATGGTTACCTTTGCTGAACCGAATTAAGAATCCTTGAATACCGAACTTTTTATCGTACGCCGGATGATCGGCAGCAGGAAAGAGGGACGCAGTTTCTCGCGATCCATCGTGGGAATTGCCATGTTTGGCATTGCACTTAGCCTGGCCGTTATGATCGTAGCCGTGGCTATCGTTACCGGCTTTAAAAAAGAGATTTCCAATAAGGTAACCGGTTTTGGGGCACACATGCAGATTGTGAATCTGGATTCGAACCTCTCCTATGAAACCACACCGGTACCCACCGGCCTGGAGAGTGTGTCCAGGATCTCTCAACTGGAGGGGATCAAGAATGTACAGCCCTTTGCCATAAAAGCCGGAATCATCAAAACCGGGGAAGAGATCCACGGAGCCGTGCTGAAAGGGATCGATGGCAGTTATGACTGGACTTTCATAGAAAAACACCTTTCTGAAGGGGAGCTGTTCCGGGTAAGCGATACCGTACGAAGCAATAATGTGGTACTTTCCGGATCCACAGCCAGACTGCTGAATCTTGGGGTGGGTGATCGTTTTACCATGTATTTCATCCAGGATCCTCCCAGAGCCAGGACCTTTACCGTCAGCGGTCTGTACAATACCAGCCTGGAGCAATTTGACCAGCTCTATATCTTTGCCGATATCAAGCAGGTACAGCGGCTGAACAACTGGACCGAGAATCAGGTAAGCGGTTATGAGGTACTGATCCATAAAATGGAGGATCTTCCTGAACTTACCGGCCGGGTCAGGGAACTGGCGGGTTCTGATTTTCTGGAGGATGGCAGCCGCCTGAAGGTGGAGACCATCCTGGAAAAGAACACCCAGATCTTTGACTGGTTGAATCTGCAGGATATGAATGTAGTGGTCCTGGTCGTCCTGATGGTGATCGTGGCGGGCTTTAATATGATTTCGGGATTGCTGATCCTGATCCTGGAACGGACCAATATGATTGGTATTCTGAAAGCCCTGGGAACCAACAATGTATCTGTCAGGAAGATTTTCATGTACCAGAGTGGCTACCTGACTCTGGTGGGTTTATTATGGGGAAACCTCTTCGGACTTGGAATCTGCCTCCTTCAAAAATACCTGAACCTGGTGCCTCTCGATCCCAGCTCCTACTACCTGGATACGGTTCCCATCAACCTGAACCTGCTCCATCTGATTTTGCTTAACCTGGGGACCATGTTGATTACCTTCCTTTTTCTTTTGATCCCATCCAGTATCATTGCCCGGATCTCACCGGATAAGAGCATCCGCTTTAACTAGGCCAAGGTCTCATAAATCAGCAGCTTAAGGCCAGGGAGGATTTTGATTTAGGGATTAAATTCTTAACTTTCTTGTAGTTAAGCAAAAATACCTATGATCTTTCCCCGACTGAAATATCACTTCCTGGCCCTGCTTGTACTTGGATTACTGATCTTCAGTACGCTTTCTGGTGCCCCGGTAGATTCCATCAGCGCTGTTGGGCTTGCGAGAAACTTTTACCTCAGTCACCTGCCAGAGGGTTCCTTTTTAAAAGGAAGTAAGGAGTTTAACTTCTCCCTGGCCCACCGGGAATATGGTCAGTGGAAAGATCTTTCCGCTTTGAAAAGTGAATCTGCTTCCTCTCCCCTCTACTATGTCGTTAATGTGGGAGAAACAGATGGCTATGTGATTGTTGCGGGTGATGACCGTATTCCGGCTGTCCTCGGCTACTCCTTTACAGGGTCCTATTCCGCTAATAACCAGTCACCCGCTTTCCAGGACTGGATGGAAAATTATAAAGATCAAATCTCCTTTATCATCGCAAATGGCCTGGAGGGAAGGGATGATGCAGCAGAGATCTGGGATAGCTTTGGAGGCGACTCCATGCCCAAAACTCCCCTGGCCGAGGAAGATGTATCTCCTTTGATCGAGGCCCACTGGAACCAGGGCTGCTACTACAATACCTATTGCCCCGACGATACGGAAGGACCCTGTGATCATGCCCTGGTGGGTTGCGTGGCGGTGGCCATGGCCCAGATCATCCATTACTGGGAACATCCTGCTTATGTGGATCACATACCCGGGTATACCCACAGCACCTACGGGTGGATAGAGGATATTGATCAGATTAGCTATGACTGGTCCGTCATGAGTAACACCCTGAACAGCTCCAGCAGTTCTCCGGAACTGGAAGCGGTGGGAAGTTTTTTATATCATTGCGGAGTCGCCGTGCGGATGAATTACGGACCTGATGGCTCCTCCGCATATTCCGGCTGGGCCCATTCAGCCTTACAAAATATCTTCTCCTTCTCGGACGAATCCGTCTACCTGTCCAAGGATGCTTATTCAAGCAGTGAATGGGAGGAGATGCTCCGCACGGAACTGGACAATAGCAGGCCGGTGTATTACCGGGGAAACAGTGACGAAGGCGGGGGGCATGCATTTATTTGTGACGGATACATGGGAAGCGACTACTTCCATTTTAACTGGGGGTGGGGAGGGAGTCACGATGGCTATTTTTACCTGGACCCCTTAAGTACTGATGTAATCAACTACCATATCAGCCAGTGGGCCATAATGGGTATCATGCCAGACAACGACCCCTGCAATAATGTGATTCCCATTGGCGGATGTGGCCCCGGTCATGTCCAGACCTTTAGCAGTGCATCCAGTACCGGGATCTGGGACCTGAACCTGTGCGGCTTTGAAGCGAATGGCACGGAACAGGTATATTCTTTTGTGGCTCCCGTAAGCGGCACCTACAGTATTGAACTGACGGCCACTGGCGATCATGTGCTCTATGGATGGAGCACGGCCTGCCATTCAGGTGAATGGAACTGTATTGGTGATCTGAGCTACCAGGAGGGGAGTTATGGGGCCATGGAGTGGACCGCCGGGGAAAGCTACTACATCATCCTGAAAGGGCTCGACAATGTTGGGGAAACCCAGCAGTTCCATATCAACTGCCCGGAGGATACCCCGCCGGACCTTCAGCTGGACTACTATCTGTTTGATGATGACAACAACGGGGAGAGTTCGGGAGACGGAGACGGCCTGATTGAACCCGGAGAAACCATTGAACTGACCTTCTGGATCTTTAATAACGGACCCGGAGATGCCGAGGAGGCCGGGATTCTCTTAGAAACCACCAATTCTCATATTCAATTTGTGAACCAGGAAATCTACATTGGTCCCATCTCTGCCGGGGACAGCAGAAGTGGTACCGGAACGATTAGCTTTTCTGTGCATGAGGATTGTCCGGAAGGAGACATCCCTTTTAATCTGAATGTATTTTCGTTGCAGCAGGACAGGGACGAGGAGGTTTTCCTGCATATTCATCCGCCTCCTGCAGATCCCTGCAACTATATCCTTCCCATTTCCGGATGTGGTCCAGAGCATAGCCAGTTTTTTACCAGTGAATTAAGCAGAGGCTCCTGGGACCTGACTCTCTGTTCCTATGAGCCAGTAGGTCCTGAGCGAATATTCAGCTTTGTGGCACCGGAATCTGGCACCTATAGTATTGAGCTGACTTCTGCCGGCGACCAGGTGCTCTACGGGTGGAACACAAGCTGCAGTCCTGAAGCCTGGAACTGTATCGGAATCCTCAGTACCCAGCCGGGTACTTACGGCAGCATGGACTGGATTGCCGGGAACACCTATTACATTCTGCTGAAAGGGCTGCAGTATGCGTCTGAAACCCAGCGCTTCCACATTAACTGCCCGGAACCACCCCCTGCGAACCTGCGGCTGGACCAATTTAGCATTGACGATGATGATAACGGGGAGAGCTCCGGAGACGGTGACGGACTGATTGAACCGGGGGAGACCATCGAGCTGATGCTGAGCCTTCATAACGACGGACCCGGGGATGCGGAGGATGCCGGAGCCATTCTGGAAAGCAGCCATGCGGATATTCAGTTCGTGAACCAGGATATCTTATTCGGTAGTATTCCGGCAGATGAAAGCCGAAACGGAACCGGACCCTTCACCTTTACCGTTGGGGAAGATTGTCCGGAAGGAGACCTTGTATTTAATCTGAATGCCTATACCACCCGGCAGGACTGGAACGAAGAGTTTTCCCTGCATGTGTATCCGCCTCCACCTGATCCCTGTGAGCATATTATCTCCATAGGTGGATGTGGCTCAGCGCACGCCCGGACCTTTACCAGTGAATCAACCACCGGTAGCTGGAACCTGAGTCTCTGTGGCTATGAGGCTTATGGCACGGAACAGGTATATAGTTTTGTGGCTCCGGAAAGCGGGGTATACAGCATTGAACTGACGGCCGCCGGTGATCATGTCTTATATGCCTGGAGCACTAGCTGTAATCCTGAGGAGTGGAACTGTATTGGAGACCTGAGCTCTCAGCCAGGAAGCTATGGCAGCATGGACTGGACCGCCGGCAATACCTATTATCTATTGTTGAAAGGGCTGGATAATGTCGCTGAAACCCAGCAATTCCATATAAATTGCCCGGAGCCGGCTGCCCTGCCACTTCTGGGAATATTTAATCAGGAAATTGAGGACAACCTCAATCAGACCGGTGACAATGACGGAGTCCCCGAACCGGGCGAGAGTCTCAGGTTGAATATCTGGATAAACAATAACGGTGAGGGAGATGCTCATAATGTATCTGCCGGGCTTTCCTCGGACGATCCCCATATCATCATCAGCGATTCGGATGACTTTTTTGGATTTATTCCGGCAGGAGAATATAAAAAATGTCAGGATGGATTTGTGGTGACTATTTCAGATGTGTGTCCCGAAAAAGAGATCAGCTTTGATCTTGCAATCCATTCGGATGAAGGAGTATGGACCGCCCCGATCACTTTTTCGGTTATTACAAGCTCCATATCAGAGCTCGCCGGGGGTAAGAGTCTCCTTGTATATCCCAATCCCGCCAGAAATCTGATCTACCTGGAGAGTCAACACTCCATAGAAAGCCCTCTGAAAATCGAGTTATTGGATAACAAAGGGAGCTGTTTGCTTGTTAAAGAATTGCATCAGATATACGCAAAGGAGGCCATAGAGATAGATATTTCGAACTTCAGCGATGGCATTTATATCCTGAGTGTAGCGTACTCTGATACCAGGATGTATCAAAAAATAATAAAACTGCAGTAGCGCGGCCCGCAAAATCTTTATGAATAAGACCGTAAACCCGGAATGGTGGAGGAAGAGCCTGAAAGGGCCCTTGCCCGGTGAAAGCGCCCAGCTAAAGATGGCTCCCACCTTCAGGGGCAGCATTCCGCAACAGGAGGAACCAGTCCGGGCCGCGGTGCTGGCCCTGCTCTATCCCTCCGGGGGGGATGCTCAACTGGTATTTACGAAACGCAATGAATACGATGGTCCCCACAGCGCCCAGGTCTCCTTCCCGGGGGGTGCCTGGGAGGAAGGAGATCATTCTCTGGAGGACACCGCTCTCAGGGAGACCCGGGAGGAACTGGGTGTCTCCGGATGCATTGACATACTGGGAGCCCTGACTCCACTGCACATTCCGGTCAGTAATTTTATCGTCTATCCCTTTTTAGGATGGATGCCTGATGCTCCTTTGTATGATCCCGATCCTTCAGAGGTCCAGTATGTGATTGAAGCAAGTGTTGCCGAATTACTGAATCCGGCAAATTGCGAATCGGAAACCATCTGGCATCATGGCCGGACCATAGAGGCCCCATTTTACCGCGTTGGAAAAGAGAAGATCTGGGGGGCTACTGCAATGATGTTGAGCGAATTGCTTCAATTGGCTGGGAGACTTTCATCACATCCTGGTTAAGGATATTTTTATAGTGCTCGTAGCGGTCCATAATATCTCTTCACAAAATTGTAGGTCTCTATCCCCCGGGCATAGCCGTGGCTGACCACCGGATCGGAATAGTATTGGGGATCCGACTTCTTCAGCAGCCACTCATCCACACTTCCAAACCAAAGGTTTGGATCAGATTCATAGCGCTCTGCCAGTCTTCTGGCATCCTGGATATGTCCAGTCCGATGTTGTAAGAAGCCAGAACAAATTTAATCCGTTCCTCCGGATCCGTAATCACTTCATCGAAACGATCGTCCAGCCACTTAATGAAACTGGCCCCTGCCCGGATCTGCTCTTCAGGGGATGAATCCGGGCTTATTCCGTAACTCCCTGCAGTAATAGGCATCAGCTGCATTAATCCGAAGGCACCTGCCCAGGAGATTGCCTCAGGGTTGAATCTGGACTCCTGATATATCACAGATGCAAGCAACCTCCAGTCCCAGCCAATGCGTTCACTTTCTTTTTTGATGATCTCATCATACCGGGATATTTTTCCGCTCCCCAGGGTATAGTATTCACTGTGAATACTCCTGTAAGAGTGCCTGTTATTGAAATATTTGTTGATAAAGGATCGCATATCTCATCTGGTCCTCCGGATAGCTGTTGATCCACTGGTTAATCCACCTTTAACAGACTGTCGGAACGGGGATGGACCGCCCAGGCCACATGCTGGGGAAAAGAGATGGCCGTACCCACATCCAGTTGGGGGAAGTAAGTGGCATTGACCAGCCCCACATTCTCATCACAAACCGCATATTCGATCTCTCCCAATGCTACCCGCTGGATAAGTTGCTCCGATTCCAAGTTGACCTCCTCGATATGGATCCCTCCACCAATCTCATTGGAAAGGGAGCGTAAGCGGGCTGCATATACCGATCCTGCCTGCACATAAACCGTTTTCCCCTGCCAGATCCAGCTGGTTTCGGACCAATGCAGATTCTCGCTGCGAGTTCATTTTCTCCCATAGTTCCGGTTTTCTCTGAACCAGCACCTGCCTGGTTTGAAGAAGCGGTGCAGTGAAGGCCACTTCCGACTTTCTCTCCGCCGTGACCGTCAGATTCATGGCAATCAGATCCACCTTCCCTTCCCGGAGGTCACTGAAATTCTGGTTACAGGTCATTGCTCACACTCACATCAAGAGCCAGATCCATGTGGTTTGCCAGCCTCTGCAACAGTTCGTACTGAAATCCAAGGGCCTGCCCCCGGTAGAGGAAGTAACTGATGGAATTATACTCTGTGACTACCTTTAACTCCCCGTTCTGCCGGATCATCTCCAGATGTGTGATCCGGTTCTCCGGGTAGCAGGTCTTCGACATCCCTGAACCTGGACTCTTCCCCTCGCCTGCATGATCCCAGGAAAGCAGCATGGGAGCGAGCATCAGCATGATCACTTTTCTGCTCTTATATTTAGCTTCTCAGTCATAAAAGTACCATATGATCCCCAACCTGAAATGCCTGGGTTTCATGGGATAGCGGTAGGCCGTATAAAATAGTTGTTACCTACAGATCCAACACCCTGCAGTATATTGTTGATAGGAAGCAAACATCCGGGTCTGTTTTACGCGGAAGGCAAGAAATACATCCAGAAAGGGGTATCCTCCCACCTCATACTCATCCTGAAGATGGAAAACTCCGGTGGCCGGCATATAAGCGCTTGCCCGGTACTTGGTGGTGTAATAGAAATCAAATCCCAGATCTGCAACCAGGGCCCCTTTAAAAAGCGACTGGTTCCAGTAGTTGGACGAATAGAGGGCAGCCAGGGGCAGACGAAGCACATCATCTGCGGTGGTATATTGAACCAGAAGTTTGGTTTCGGAATTGTAGCCCCCCAGTTTAAAATGCCTGGACATATGGGCGGTAAAAACCAGAAGGTCCTTGTCGTACAGACGGGGCAAAGCATCCTCGTCCCAATATATATAGTTGGATGATGTATGAGGTCCCCAGCCTGATATCTGTATCTCTGTTGTCACTCTGGATAAATGCTTCTCCCTTGATCCGATACATGGACGGGAAATCATTTTCCCACTGAAAGAATGAGGAGGAATAGCGGTTGGTAAAATAGTTCGGTCTGGAACTTTCAAGGCTGGCCCGTAGTCCCAGGTCTGTTCTTCCTCCCAGTTCCCTGGAGAAGGTGGAATGCAGCTTGAAATCATTCTGATTGTACCCCAGCAGATAGTAAGTCCCATCGATGACCCAGTCCCAGATCCCGGTGGTAGGTCCGGCCAGGTGGAAGCCCAGGCTTACATCGTTAAAATGTCTCCAGCTGGAAGTCGACTGACCACCGTATCCTGGTCCAGGGAATCAATATAAAGGGTCTGGGGTGTAAGCATACCAAAGCGCCTGAACTCATGTCCGGCAAATATCCGTGCCGAGATCTTATCATAATCTGAATCCCCCAGGATCAACTGGAACACGTTGGAGATCCTATCCTCTGAAGCAGAATCGAGTGCCTCTGAATCCAAATAGTAATAATTCCTGTAAACCGGGGCTAGCAGGTCCATGTCCACCTCATCCGCATAATCCTTTAGCTGACGCTCTATCATCAGCTGATGTGAGAGGGCAAGGGTCTTTCCGGTGCTTGTGCTGTTTCCCAGGCTGTCTGTATGTATCTGCCGCTCCAGGAGCTTGTATTTCTGTGTGGTGAAAAGGGACAGGTTCCTGTAGTGGGAATTTGCCTCCTCAAGGTTCACTTCATATTCATACCATTGATCCTTCACATCCAGTAAAAATGAATCCCTGTTTGTGATCCCTCCATTGTCCCCGGCTTTTACATCGTTATAGTAGAAGGTCCCGAATATGCTATACTGGTCCCTGGCATGACTCCCGAACAGTCCGACCCGGTTGTTCTTGGTTTCCTGGTTCAGGTATAATTCCTTGCTGGAGATTATATTAAACTCCAGTCCGAAATTGGTAAATGGGGAGGCATTCTGTGTGTGAATCAACTCAATATTATCCTCTTTCCAGTCGTTCCCGGGGATGGTTGAATAAGAAAGAGATGTAAAGGGAGTCTTGGTATTATAGAAGATGGTCCGCTCCGCGGTTTTCAGGTTTGGATCCCAGGCTCTTCCAAAAAGGAATTGGGTGGGATCCTGCCTTAAGATAAAATCCACGTGATTCAACCCATGTCCCAGAATCCCAAGCGATTCATAACTGAATCCCTGTTCATAGGCCGGATTAAAATCCCGTTGCACCTGGTGCATATTGGTGTCCAGCTGGACCTCCTCAAAACGGGTGAAAGTTGTGCTTCAGCTTCCAGGTATTGATTTTCCTGGTAGTATCAATGACCTGTCCACTGAGCACTGAACCGCAAAATGCAAGAAACGGAAGAGCTGAATATGAGAATAGAATTCTTCTCACCAATGGGTGCAAATGTATATGCTAAATTAGCAAATGTCATCACAAACTAACAACATATATAAAAAAAATCCCACCCGGAAAACCGAATGGGATTAAATAAGATAGGCAACGACCTACTCTCCCACAATACGCAGTACCATCGGCGCTAATGGGCTTAACTTCTCTGTTCGGAATGGTAAGAGGTGGTTCCCCATTGCAATAGTCACCTAAAATCTTCAAATAAGATTGACATATTGGAAGAAGTATCTTTTAATTAGCCTTGAAAAAAGCTCACGGGTAATTAGTACTGCTCGGCTTTGACATTACTGCCTTTA
>CAWBWE010000004.1:0-2500 GCA_963792395.1 uncultured Bacteroidales bacterium | reverse complement strand
GAAAATTCCATTTCGAATTTATAATCCATGTTGTAGTCCTACAACCCCAATGTCGCCGAAACAACATTGGTTTGGGCTCTTCCCCGTTCGATCGCCACTACTTAGGGAATCACTATTGTTTTCTCTTCCTCCGGGTACTTAGATGTTTCAGTTCTCCGGGTTTGCCCTCCTTGCGGAGTACCTGGTCTTCAACCAGGTGGGTTGCCCCATTCGGAAATCTACGGATATAGCGGTTATTTGCACCTCCCCGTAGCTTATCGCAGCTTGTCACGTCCTTCATCGCCTCTGAGAGCCTAGGCATCCACCATACGCTCTTACTTACTTTTTTCAATTACGGTTAATTAAAAAATCTTCTTTCCAATATGTCAAAGAACCTTTGCCTATCCGAATTCATCGGAATCTGGAATTGTGGAGAATATCGGAGTCGAACCGATGACCTCCTGCGTGCAAGGCAGGCGCTCTAGCCAACTGAGCTAATCCCCCGCATTTTGAAGTAGTCCCGCCCAGACTTGAACTGCGGACCTCTACATTATCAGTGTAGCGCTCTAACCAACTGAGCTACGGGACTATTATATCCCACTCAGCATCCCGTCATCCCGGATGTTACATGCCTGTAACACACTGAGCATCGGGATTATATCCAGTTAAAGCGTCAAAATGCGTTTAACAAGGATATATAAATAATGAAGTAAGATAGGAAAGAAGTCATCGTAAAGAACCTCTCTAGAAAGGAGGTGTTCCAGCCACACCTTCCGGTACGGCTACCTTGTTACGACTTAGCCCCAGTTACTAGTTTTACCCTAGGCCGCTCCTTACGGTTACGGACTTCAGGTACCCCCAGCTTCCATGGCTTGACGGGCGGTGTGTACAAGGCCCGGGAACGTATTCACCGCGCCATGGCTGATGCGCGATTACTAGCGAATCCAGCTTCACGAAGTCGAGTTGCAGACTTCGATCCGAACTGAGATCGGTTTTAGAGATTAGCATCCTGTCACCAGGTAGCTGCCCTTTGTACCGACCATTGTAACACGTGTGTAGCCCTGGACATAAGGGCCGTGCTGACTTGACGTCATCCCCACCTTCCTCACGGTTTACACCGGCAGTTTCGTTAGAGTCCCCGGCATTACCCGCTGGCAACTAACGATAGAGGGTTGCGCTCGTTATGGGACTTAACCCGACACCTCACGGCACGAGCTGACGACAGCCATGCAGCACCTTGCAAAGCGTCCGAAGAAAGATCAGTTTCCCGATCCGTCGTTTTACATTTAAGCCCAGGTAAGGTTCCTCGCGTATCATCGAATTAAACCACATGTTCCTCCGCTTGTGCGGGCCCCCGTCAATTCCTTTGAGTTTCAATCTTGCGATCGTACTCCCCAGGTGGATCACTTAATGCTTTCGCTCAGTCGCTGACGATGTATTGCCAACAACGAGTGATCATCGTTTACGGCGTGGACTACCAGGGTATCTAATCCTGTTCGCTCCCCACGCTTTCGTGCCTCAGCGTCAATCATAGTTTAGTAAGCTGCCTTCGCAATCGGTGTTCTGTGTAATATCTAAGCATTTCACCGCTACATTACACATTCCGCCTACCTCAACTATACTCAAGAAAACCAGTATCAATGGCAGTTCTACAGTTAAGCTGCAGGATTTCACCACTGACTTAATTTTCCGCCTACGCACCCTTTAAACCCAATAAATCCGGATAACGCTTGCATCCTCCGTATTACCGCGGCTGCTGGCACGGAGTTAGCCGATGCTTATTCGTACAGTACCGTCAAGCTTCTACACGTAGAAGTGTTTCTTCCTGTACAAAAGAAGTTTACAACGCATAGCGCTGTCATCCTTCACGCGGCATGGCTGGTTCAGGCTTGCGCCCATTGACCAATATTCCTCACTGCTGCCTCCCGTAGGAGTCTGGTCCGTGTCTCAGTACCAGTGTGGGGGACCATCCTCTCAGACCCCCTAGACATCGTAGTCTTGGTGAGCCGTTACCTCACCAACAAACTAATGTCACGCATGCCCATCTTTAACCGCCGGAGCTTTAACTATAAAAAGATGCCAGATCATAGTATTATGGAGTATTAATCCGAATTTCTTCGGGCTATTCTCCAGTTAAAGGTAGGTTACAAACGCGTTACTCACCCGTGCGCCGGTCGTCGCCTGTCCGAAGACATCGTTACCCCTCGACTTGCATGTGTTAGGCCTGCCGCTAGCGTTCATCCTGAGCCAGGATCAAACTCTTCATTGTAAAAAAATTTAAATATTGCTCAAGATTCTTCACTCCTTAAAATTCATTTTGGAATTTCAGGTGACTTCTTTACCTATTTCTTACTTCAATATTTTCAAAGAACTTTGTTCCGTTACTTTCGTTTTTGCGGACTGCAAAGATAATAACTTTATCTTAATCCTCACAAAATCTTTCTTCACATTTACTCACTCGTTCGGAGCTCAATCCATCTTTTTTAGAACAACTGCTTGTGAAAAGCGGATGCAAAGATAA
>CAWBWE010000003.1:0-5182 GCA_963792395.1 uncultured Bacteroidales bacterium | reverse complement strand
AAGATTTGAAATCCTTGAAAGAGCTCAGGAAAGAAAAGGAGAAGAAACTCAAGGACTCAAACAGCGACATCCCTTTCCCCGGCTGGGAGGCCGTGGAGGCAGAGCTTCATGAGGATGAACCCCTCCTGGTATTCACCGTGAAGGATGCAAGCGGAAAAGTCGTCAACCATGTGAAAGCACCTGCCAGGAAAGGCATCCACCGGGTCAGCTGGGATCTCCGGCATGCCTCCGGGAATCTTTTGGACCCGGAAAGCGATACCGCTTTAAAGGTGGAATCCAGGGGATTTATGCTTAGCCCGGGAACCTATTCCGTCAGCCTCTATGCCCTGAATCAGGGAGAAGTGGATCAATTAACAGAAGCTGTTTCCTTCCAGGTAAAACCATTGTTTGAACAGGTCCTGAAGCCGGCCACACCTGCTGAGATCGAGGCATACCGGGAGGAACTTGAAGCTGCCAGGCTGGAATACGAAAGCGTAAGAAAAGCACTGCAGGAAACCTCCGAGCGAATTACAGTGCTGAAAACTGCCGCCTTCAGAATGGAGGACGATGCCGGAGCCCTGCTTGAAGAGGTGTACCGGGCGGAGGCTGAAGTGCAAAAGCTGAACCAGCAGGTGAACGGGAAGCAAACTCAACTTCAGGTGGGAGAACAGGAGGAAAGCCACCCTGGCAAAAAGATGGTCTGTGGCCCAGAGGGGACTGTCCACCTCCTATGGACCCACCATTATGCACCGTGAAAATCTCCAGCTGGGAATCGAGGAGCTAAAGCCCATCACCGGGCAGCTTCGAACCCTGAAAAACACCACCCTGCCTGCCCTGGAGGAAAAACTCCGGAAGGCCGGGGCCCCTATTGCGAAGGATTTGTAAGTGGTATAATTGCCTGGTGGTTTAGGTCGACCAAGGCAAGTATCCCATTATAGGAAATGATCAGTGAAAACAGAAGCGCTATAACCAGCATGGAGTTCAGCATCCACCCGGCACGATGTTTACCCAACAGATCCTTTTTATTGATCAATAGGATAATTCCACCGATTACAACAGGAAGAATAAAAACACTGGCCACCTGTGTCGCTATCTGAGCCACAATGGGATTCGCACCCATCAAGGGTACCAGGAGGCCAATCACACAGGCGATACCAGCAAGGATCCTGAACATTCGCGATCTGGTTTCCATTTTTCCATCCCTGTAATCACTTATAAGAAGGGGCAATACCATCAAAATAGGAAACACCGATGATAATCCGGCACTCATGGCCCCAACCATGAAAATACTAACAGCTATCCTTCCGGCCACGGGTTCCAGTGCCTGAACCATATCCAGTACTTTTATCACCGCTTTTCCTTCATGAAACAGGGCCCCGGTGGCAGCGATCATTATGGAAGCACTGATCAAAAACATGAGGATAGCTGAAGTTAAAGCATCCCTTGACTGTGTTTTGAGTTCTCCCCTGCCCCAGTTTTTTTCCTTGACTATCAGCGGCCGCACAACAAATGTGGGCGCAGCCATGGTGGTTCCAACGAAGGCCGCCACCAGGAGCTGCCCCCCCACCGGGATCTTTGGTATAAATCCCAGGGCAATCTCCTTTGGATCGGGCAGCACAATGACCATGGAGAGCATGAACGAAAGTCCCATAATGGTGACAAAAACGATGAGAACTTTCTCAAAAAAAGAGTATCTCCCCACCAACAGCAGGGCATACATAATAATAATAAGCGTAAGGGCTATGCCCAGGACGGCCCAGTAATTGTTCTCTTTCAATCCCGGAACAAAGAGCCTGACCATCTCATAAAGGGCACTGCTCGTCAATCCGATGATTCCGGACAGGGAACTCCATTGCCCCAGAACTACTCCGGTGATGGTAAGGATCGCCCAGAGTTTTCCCCATTTCAAATATTTTCTGAAACTGTGGATGGCCGTTTCGCCGGTGACTGCAGCAAACCTGCCGTAAGCTTCCATCAGGATCCAGGCAAAAAAAGCACTCAGGAAAAGCACCCATAAAAGCTGAGTACCGAACATGCTGCCGGCTTTGATCATGGAAGTGACACTCCCTGTACCGATGGTGTACCCGATGCAAAAAATCCCCGGACCAAGGGAAAGAATCAATCGTCCTGCACCTTTATAAAAATCGCGGACTTTCGTCATGGTGTGACAGGAAATATAAATAAATTCAAGGCAGAAATCAACAGCAAACAAAAAGAGGATCCCTCTGCCCTCAGGACCGGGCTCCGTCCTGTCCGGCAAACTCATTTAGATTTTGCCATAAGGAAACGATAAGCTAATTTACGGGAGGCAATATTGATTAAACCCAATCCTGAAGTCATGAGAAAATCTTTCCAGTTGTTCTTGCTCTTGTGGTGCATTGCGTTAATATCCTGTTCAGAAAAACCCGGGGAAGCGCCTGCCACGGATAAAAAGATCATTGTGGGATACGTCCCGGGCTTCCGCGGAGTGCTGGACCAGTTGTCCATTGACGCCAGTAAACTCACGCATATCAATTATGCCTTTGTAAATGTGCAGGACAGCATGGCCTGGCTGACCAACAGGGAGACCGATACGGTCAACTTCAGGATCCTGAATCAATTGAAAGAAGTCAATCCGGACCTTAAGATTTTGATTTCCATAGGTGGTTGGTCCTGGAGCGGGAATTTTTCAGACGCGGTCCTGACCCCGGAATCCAGATCCAAATTTGCGAAGACCAGTGTGGAAATTGTCGCGGACCATGATCTGGACGGGGTCGACATTGACTGGGAATACCCGGGCCAGATCGGGGATAACAATGTTTTCCGGCCGGAAGACAAGCAAAATTATACGCTGATGTTCGAAGCGCTCCGGAAAGAACTGGATGCGCTTTCAGGAGTTACAGGGAAATATTATGAACTGACCACCGCAGTCGGAGCTAATGACAGGTACATCGAGCATACAGAAATGGATAAGGCTGTTAAATACCTGGATTATGTAAATCTCATGACCTATGACTTTTATACTTCGGGCGATTCGGCGGGTCATCATTCCAACCTGTATCCACCGGAGGATTATGAAAAGGATGCTTCGGCCCATAAGTCGGTTCAATTATTCCTGGAAGCAGGAGTGCCTGCAGAAAAGCTGGTTCTGGGAGTGCCTTTTTACGGAAGGAGCTGGATCATGAGAAGTGCAGATAAGCACGGCATCAACATGCCGGTGGAAGGAAGAGCCCGGGGCGGAGGATACACTTACCTTAAAGACAGCCTGGTGGATAAGAATGGCCTTGTCCGGTACTGGGATGAAAACGCAAAGGCGCCCTATCTGTTCAACAGTGAAACCAATCAGCTGCTCACCTATGACGATGAGGAATCTGTCAGGCTTAAATGTGAATATGTGCTGGACAAGCACCTGGCAGGGATGATGTTCTGGCAATATGCAAGTGATCCCAAAGAGTATTTGCTGGATGCCATGAACGAGCATCTTTACCAATAAGCACCTTTGATCCAATGAATACATTCTCCTCCGGCCATTGCCCGACCCGGATGACGTTCAATGAATTAGTTTCGTATAAAGGACATCCCTGAATCCCGGATCAGATCCGGGTATTTAACAATCGGTCGGTGATCTATGTCACTGACTGAAAATTCCTTTTACCCTACCTTCGCTGTATGAAGAAAATCTTCGCATGTGTTGCGTTTTTCTCAGCGATATCCTCAGGGATTTATGCTCAAACCACTTTCCCCTACACCCTCGAGTTAGTCCCCGTGGAAATCAGCGGACTGCCCGGGCTGCATTCCTACGCCTGGGCCCAGCATGAAGGGAAATGGCTGGTACTGGGTGGGAGAAAGGACGGCCTGCATGCGCGTCAGCCATTTAATTCCTTTCCCGGCGAGGGAAACAATACTGTGATTTATGTGATTGACCCGGAAGATAAACAATTCTGGTCCACTGAGATTACCGGCCTTCCAACGAGCATCAGGGAGCAGATTCAGTCGACCAATATGAATTTTCATCAGGAAGGCAGAACACTCTATTTTATTGGAGGATACGCATACGCAGCTTCTCTGGATGCTCATATTACCTTTCCCTATTTAACCCGCATCGATGTTCCCGGTTTGATAGATGCAGTCGTCGCTGGGGAAGCGATTGCTTCCTATTTTGAACAAATTCAGGAAGAGCGATTTGCTGTCACTGGAGGTCACCTGGAAAAACTGCACGGTCTGTTTTATCTGGTGGGGGGACAACGTTTCGATGGCTTATACAATCCCATGGGGAATCCCACTTTTTCCCAGGAATACACCAACCAGATAAGAACATTCAGGCTGGAAGATGCGGAAGGTGGATTCAGTGTCGCAGACTACAGCAGCATCACGGACGAAGTCCACCTTCACCGGAGGGACTATAACCTGCTTCCCCAGATTTTTCCGGACAGACAGGAAGGGTTTACCATTTCCTCGGGGGTTTTCCAGGCAGGTGCCGATTTGCCCTTCCTCTACCCCGTGGATATCCGGGAAACCTCTTATACCCCGGTTACAGACTTTAATCAATACCTGAGCCATTACCACTCAGCGGTGGCGGTAATGTATGACAGCGTCCTGAACGAGATGCATTCCATCTTTTTTGGGGGCATGAGCCAGTATTATTACCAGGATGGTCAGCTGATCCAGGATGACCTGGTCCCCTTTGTAAAGACGATCAGCAGGCTGAGCAGGGATGCCAGCGGAACCCTGGAAGAACATAAGCTGGATATTGAAATGCCCGGACTACAGGGGGCCAGCGCAGAATTTATCCCTTCGGAGCAATTGCCCCATACCGCTTCTGGAATACTCCAGCTGAACCTGGTGGAGGCTGACTCCTTCAGCATCGGCCATATCTATGGCGGGCTGGAGAGCCCGAGCCTTAATCCCTTCACCAACAACCAGACTTCCAGTACCTGGGCAAACAGCACCATATTTGAGGTGCGGCTGATCAGAAATCTTGCGAATGGCTGGATCGCCATTGACGCCGGCAGAAATCCCCTGGACCTCCATGTCTATCCAAATCCCTCCAGTACTTTTGTGAACATTGAATTTGAACTTCTTGACGCGGGCATTGTCCACTATTTCATAAGTAATCTGTCGGGACAGATCATTTTCCAGAGTCCCAACCTGGAAGTAATTCCCGGGAAAAACAGCCTTGCACTGGACACCTCCTCCTTCAAGGATAAGCTCCTGCTGCTGACCC
>CAWBWE010000002.1:0-17905 GCA_963792395.1 uncultured Bacteroidales bacterium | reverse complement strand
TCAGTTCCCTATCATTCAACTCATTGAAGGCTAATTTTTTCAGCAACTCTAACCTTTCCGCACCCTCCAGCTCGTCTTCCAGATAGATCCTGGCCAGGCTATCTGCCACCCGCTGATCCTGTCCAAGAGCATGAGGGAGTATGAAAATTAAAATGCCTGCTAAAAGCACATGGGCCAAACTGCGCATAAGGAATCAAATAAATGCCCGGCAAGATACAACTCTGAGATATAGGAGACAAATAAAGGCCCCTCTGCCAAAACTTACCTGACGCGGATAGCTGTAAAGAACAGCTCATTGTTTTAGAATAATTATCTTGCCGCATGATTAAAGCCCAAAGAGAGAGACTATACAAGGATGTGGACTTCCTATGCAAGATCCGGCCCTACAGAAATTACAAGAACCTGGATTCCCTGGAAAAGGCGGCAAATTATATTTCGGAGGAGTTTGCCAGACTTGGGTATACCCCCGTTGAGCAAATATGGGAAGCCGAAGGCAATGAGTATAAGAACATCCTTGCTTCCTACCGGGAAGAGAAAGAACGTCGATTGATCATTGGCGCGCACTATGATGTGAACGGCGACCAGGAGGGAGCGGACGACAATGCCAGTGCGGTGGCCGGACTGCTGGAAACGGCCCGGCTCATATCGGAGAACCAGCCTGAACTGGAATACGGCATCGATTTCGTTGCCTTCAACCTCGAAGAGCTGCCCTTCTTCACCACAGAAAAGATGGGGAGCTTCATCCATGCAAAGTCCCTTCATGATGCAGGAGTCCATGTGCTGGGCATGATCTGTTACGAGATGATCGGCTACTTTTCGGATGAACCCGGCTCCCAGAAGTTTCCTTCAGAAGAGGTGGCGCGTATGTACCCCGATACCGGCAACTACATTGTGGTGGTGGGGATTGAAAAATGCCGCAGGTTCAATACACAGGTATATGGCTTAATGAAAGAGTGTGGAGAGGTGGCCGTTGAAAGAATTGATTTTCCCGATGCGAATGAACTTGCTGCCAGATCGGATCAGCGGAATTACTGGAAATTTGGCTACGATGCCGTGATGATCAACGATACCTCCTTCATGAGAAACCCCAACTACCACCTGGTGTCGGATACCATTGACACCCTGGATTTTGATAAGATGACAGGCGTGGTAAGCAGCTGTTATCATGCCATCACCCATATGGGTTCCTGAGGCGTGTTTTGATTACAGCCAGAGCATTCGATGAGCCTGCTGGTTAAGCTCTGAATTTTTTCATAAAATCCCTGTTACCTGAGCGACTATTCCAGTCATAATAACAAGGAAATAATACTGGAAGTCATGAAAAAATTATGGACGATAGTGCTGATACTGGTAAGTATCACAGGCTATACCCAAAAAAGGGAACTTCCTCTGGAAGTGAAATCCGCATTTGAAACAAAATACAAGGAAGCAAGATTAGGAAGCTGGTGGGAGTTAAGTGAGTTGTATTATTTTGATTATACCTGGAAGGGAGGCAATTTCACCGCAATCTTCGATCAGCAGGGAAAATGGCTGGAGACTGCCGAAACAATCTCCGAAATGGAAGTCCCGGCCGAGTTGAGTTCCTATATCCGTTCAAATTTCCCCTCCGGGAGTATTTGTATCTGCGAGAAAGTAGAAACGGCTGAGAATCAGAAATTCCTGCGCATATCCATACTCGATGAGGGGAATATTGACCGCGTAATAAAGTCCGACCTGGAGGGCAATAACATTGAAATACAGGAAACTTGAGTAAAGGAAGATAAGGCTTCCGGATAAACTAGAACAGTTATGATCACACTTGTCATCGTCAGCATAATTTCTGCCTTATTTTATCTGCTCTGGAAAAATGAGCGGCAGGCAGCACCCACGGAGCAGAGTCCCTCCCTGGGGAAGGTGCCTCTATGGCTGCTGCTGGGAATCTTGTCCATGGCTGCGCTGCTGTCCCCGAAAATAAAGGACAGGATCAGGGACCTCAGGCAAAAACATCATTTATAAGAGGCCGGCGGAAAAACTGTCACATCCGCTTTCCGGGATACAGGTTCAATGGACCAATCCACTAATTTTCCGTCTTTGATTTCACCCTGGATGATGGTTTTCTGAGGCAGGTGCAGTTTGAAACTGGCATCCCAGCTGGCGGGCCAGGCCGGCAGCAGCAAAATTTTTCCATCCACTTCCTGAACCAACATTCGCTGAAGAGCCGTACTTCCTGAGCCAAAATGGTCGAAATCGGGGCATGAATCCGGTCCCTGGCTTCCGTAGATCGGGAAACGGCACTGTGTGGAGGCATGGCGAAAACGGTGAACCAGGCCGTCCTGCGCTTCCTTTGCATTTCCCGCATACGCCCAGTGAATCTGATCCTGGGTCCAGCACTTGTAATCAAAGCTGTTTTTGGAAGTCCGGTGATCCATGGTCGCCAGCACGATATCTTCCGTTCCATGGCCAAGCCCGAACAAGCGGAAGGGGAACACGGGGTAGAGCTCCCCGTTCTCCGCGTTTTGTTTTTTCTCGAAGACCTCCGCCGGAGCGATGGCTTCCCTGCCACCTGTTTTCTGCAGGCTTACCTCCGGGACCTCGGTCCGAAACCGTTGCCATTCATCGCGATCCTTTTCACTTCCTGCCCCCATTCTTATCAGTCCGTCCAGACAGTACTGCAATCCGGCCACATCCGGGGCGGGGTTTACGGCGATCCACCAGGTTTCCAGAACCATGGCCGGATCCAGGCGTATTTTTCCCTTTTCATCGCGCAGATAATGCTGATCAAAAAACTTCAGGACCTCCCTTGCAAAGGGCACCAGCTTTTCATCCCTGAATGTTTCATCTCCGGTGAAATTCACGTAGTCAATCATCATCGCCGTGGTTTCCAGTCCGGAAGTAAAATAATAACTATGATAATATCCCTCTCCCTTGTTTTCACCGGGTTTGGTCTTCGGGGGCTTCCCGTCGCGGCCACAATCCCGTTCCCCGCCGGTGGGTTCAATATTGTCCCGGTAGTAGGCACCTTCATGGCCAAACCAGGCCTGTGTAATGGCTTTACGTACGGGAAGCAGCTTAAAATAATACTCGAAGAAAGGGTCCATCAGATCAAAATCACCGCTCATCATCAAGGGCCAGTAAAGCAGGCGCTGGTTTTGATAGGTAAACCGCCTGCCCCAGTCGCGGTCATCTTCGTGGCTCAGGTAGCTGCCATCTCCCTGCGGGGTGACCACTTTGTTCCATTTGTCCTCATCCGTACACTTTAAGGGCTGGGTAAACAATCCGCCGTTAAATTTGGTCTGCACCCTTCCCCTGCTCTGACAGGCCATCATATACCTGAATACATTATAACTCTGAGCCACCAGGGCGCCGCCATCTCTCTCCCCGCGGGTAGTCGTATACCCTTCATGGCTGAAGCTTTCTCTTTCTGATTCGGGCAATGAGTTATCAGAAACCCTGATCCAGCTTCTGTTCCAGAATTCAGACCACCAGAGTCGATGTGCCTCCCAGTCTTTTTCCAGATCAACCTGTACAGAGGCCTGCCCCTCCAGGGTAGCAATCCACTCAGCGATATCAGGCGTCTGTTTGGTAAGGGAGTGGATCCGAAGGTCAAAGCGTTTTCCTTTGCCGGTCAGTACCCCGTTCTCCAGTTCCAGATCGGGGCTTTCCATCAGGTTTCCAAAAGTGTTGTAACGATAGGGATCGTGAAAATCCTTCGCCTGGTCCTCCACCTGGTAATAGCTCATGTCCGCCTCAAAATCACTATAGTCCCCGACGGCATAGTACCACATAATAGTTCCATGGCGTTCCAGCCTAACATCCTGAACGGGTGGGATGCTGAGGGGATCCTGCGTTCCCGGGGTCACATCAAAATTGTTGAAGGCACAACTCTCAAATCGCTCCCAGAATTCCGGTTCTGCCCTGACTGAGATTTCCCGGTTGGTCTCTACCTCCACATGATATACCGGACGGTTGGCATCCGCCCAGATTCGAAAGCGGACGCCATCCGCCTCAATGGCCACCGAACCGGTTTCCAGGTCCAGGACCTGCCGGAAAGCTTTGCCGCTTTCAAAAGGATTAGGCGACAGAGCTATCCGCACCCTGCCGGTCTTGAAAATATCTCCGTGCTGCGTGAAGGCATCGTTTTTCGACAGCAGGAGATACAGGTCGCCCTCTTCAATGGCATACACTCCCGCTGCAATATCGCCGTTCCCCAGCGGCATCTGCCCCGAAGCATCTTTCGACGGACTTTCCCAGACTACCTTGTAGGTATTCACGTAGGATGGATCCGAAGGCTCCCCACCCAGGGCACAATCCATTAAGAGTAAGGGAAATACGAAGCTAAGAATGGTAAGAATTTTCATTGGAGAATAGGTTTATTGATAACACTCATTCCGGGTCGATCCTCTAAATTTATAATTATTCTTTCAAATGGAACTGTTGCGTATCCGGAAGAATAATTAAGTTTCCATGGGGGTGGTGATCCAGGCACCAAATAACATTGCAGATTTCTGAGTAAATTGCCGGATGGGGAAAAGGACGGGGATTACATCGGGGGTGATGATCCTGACAGGTCTGGCCATCTTCGGCCAGCAAAGCAGTCAGGACCATGAAACTGCCCCGGTCGATACCATTAAACTGGAAGATGTGACCATCGGCGTGCTCCCTTTCCGGGAAGGTCCCCGGGAAGCCACCGGGGCCGTATTTCAGATGAATTTCGATGAAATAAACAGGAGTGGACTTTTCTCCTCTTCCGATCTGCTCGCCCTGGCTCCAGGGGTACATATGGCTAGCGGAACCCTCAATACACAGAGGCTGGTGATCAGAGGGGTGGGATCCCGCACTCCTTACAATACCAATCGCATCAGGGCTTACCTGGACGACATTCCACTTACCTCGGGCGATGGGATCAGCACCCTGGAAGATATCGATGTTTCCTCCATCGGCAAGCTGGTAATTCTGAAAGGCCCCTCCTCAGCCTTATACGGGCCCGGACTGGGAGGGATAATACGCTTCACTTCCCCCTACCCAAACCAGCCCGGCTTTTCTGCGTCCATAAATTCCGAGTTCGGATCCTTCCGCAGCAGGAAGGTTGGACTTACCAGCACCTATAAGAAAAACCTCTGGGCCATCGCAGGCGGGGCGAGCCGGACCTCCACAGACGGATACCGGGAAAACAGCAATTACCAGAGAACCTCGGCCTTTATGAATGCCCGGAGGTTCGGAAAGACGCATACTCTCTCCCTGACCCTACATCTGATCAAGCTCTATGCAGAAATCCCCAGTTCTCTCAGTGAAACCGATTTTTTGAACGATCCGACCCTGTCCGGGGGATCCTGGGGGCAAATCCATGGATACGAAGAATATTTGAAGCTGCTGGGGGGTATCAGGCTCGAATCGGAGCTGAGCAAAAAGCTTAAGAACCATTTTACCCTCTTCTCTACCTCTGCCGATCCCTTTGAGCGAAGACCCTTTAATACGCTCGATGATCGGAGCTTCAATCTGGGTGTCCGCGAATACCTGGAGTTCCACATTCAAGCCATAAAACTCCAGACCGGATTTGAGTATTTTCACGAATGGTATGACTGGCAGATTTATGAAACCCTTCCGGAAAGCAGCGGAACGCTGCTGGCAGATCATGGAGAAATAAGACGCTACCTGAACGGATTTATCCTGGGACAATGGAGGCCCACTGTTAAGCTTCTTGTGGATGCCGGCCTCAATGTGAACCTGTTAAACTACAGCCTGCACACCAATTTCCGCGCAGATTCCACCGATCAATCGGGGGAATACGGCTACCGGCCGGTGCTTTCTCCCCGGCTGGGGATCAGCTACAGACACAGCGGGCAGATCTGGACCTATGCCACGGCAGGAAGCGGATTCTCGGCGCCGTCCCTGGAAGAAACGCTGCTTCCGGAAGGCACGGTAAATAACGCACTCAAACCGGAAACCGGATGGAACCTGGAGCTCGGAAACAGAGGGAGTTTATTTGCTGATCACTTGCAATATGAGTTGTCCGCATACAGCATCTTTCTCAGGGATATGCTCGTCACCGAACGAATCACGGAGGATATCTTTACGGGGATCAATGCGGGAAGGGCAAGAAATACAGGTCTTGAACTTTTCATAAAAGGCAGCCTGGATCCGGAAGCCCTTTCTTCCCGATACAATGCTACCCTGAGTCTAGCTTACAATCTGTCCAACAACCGCTTTATCGATTTTGTGGATGACGGAGCAGATTACAGCGGGAACACCCTTCCGGGTATTCCGGTCCAGGAACTGGCAGCAGAGCTTACGGGGTCTTTTGAAAATGTCCATCTCTCTCTCCAACACCGCTATACGGGCAAGCAGTGGATAAACGACGCCAATGATCAACTGTATGAGGGATTCCATCTTACCAATTTGCGTTTGAGCTGGAAACTCGGGATTGCGTCATCGCCATTTCATCTGGAGTGGTATGCAGGGATACGGAATCTGTTCAATGTACCCCATGCTTCCATGATCCTGATCAATGCCCCGTCTTTCGGAGGCCAGGCAGCCCGCTATTATTATCCCGGTTCGCCCAGACAATTTAATTTCGGCCTGCGCTTCACCTATAGGTAACAGGGTTCCATTCGGTCCGGCAAGCCAGCGTTCTCCGCCAGGTATTCCAGATAGAGGACATTTTTCTTACATTTATGCGAACTGGTTCTAAACTTTACAATGAGCATTATGACACATCTAAACCGCAGAAAATTTATTAAAGGCACCGCAGCCATCTCCACCTTAACTATAGTAAGCCCGGGCATTGCATTCGGGAGCAAGGCAAATTCGGCCATCAGAATGGGCATCATCGGATGTGGGGGACGGGGAACAGGAGTCATCTCCTCCATGTCGCGGAATACCAATACAAACATTGTGGCCATGGCCGATCTGTTCCCGGACAAACTGGATGCAGCAAAGATCCGGCTTGACGCTCAGAACAAGGAGAGGGGATTTTCTGAAATTGATAAATCATCTACTTATGTTGGGTCGCAGGCGTATTTGCAGCTTCTGGAGAATGAGGAGGTGGATGCCGTCCTGATCTCCTCACCAGCGTATACCCATGCCGATTTTATGGAAGCAGCCACTTCTGCCGGGAAGCATGTGTATTGCGAAAAACCCGTATCTCCCGATGTGGCAGGCTGCCGGAAAATGGAGAAAGTGGGTGAGCGATACGATAAAAAGCTCAGTATGACCATAGGTTTTCAGATCCGGTATGCCACACCCTATGCACAGATGGTCGAACGGATTCATCGCGGGGATATCGGAAAGATACTCAGTGCCCAGTTGTATTATCTGTCAGCCCAAACCAGGGTACACGATACCCCCGGGAAATCATACGACGAAAAGCGAATCAGGAACCAGTACCTGTTTCATGCCCTATCAGGAGGCACCTTGCTCGATCAATCCATTCACATGCTTGATGTCTGTAACTGGGCCCTCCGGGAACATCCCAAAAGTGCCATTGGAACAGGCGGCATGGATGAGTCGCAAAAACTGGGAGATACCTGGAAACATTTTCAGGTAGCTTATGAGTACCCCTCCACCAATGTGCTGGTTCAGGCTACACAATACGGTACCGAGTGGGGAGGCGTTTGTGCAAAATTTATCGGAACGGAAGGGATTGCCGAAGCCTACTACACCGGAGGCGTTTATATTTCAGGAAAGAACCCATGGGATTCGGGAATCATCCGAAATGCGGATAACGAACCTACCGAAGAGCAACGAAGGACCGGAGCTTTTACCTCCTCCCTGCACGATGCCGACCTGAATAAAGGAACAGCATTTATTAAAAGCATTGAGAGCGGAAAATATCTGAACGATACCTTTTCCGGAGTTGAATCTACCTTAACTGCTATTCTGGGAAGAGAAGCAGCCATGTCCGGAGAAAAAACCAGGTGGGACAATCTTCGCTTTTCGTCACAAAGTCTTGATCCCAAGTTGAATTTAAGTCAGTTTGATCCTGGATGATCAACCGGAGGCCTTATTCCTTGTGATATCCATTACCTGGAGATAGGTGTCATTTCTCTGCTCCTGGATTTTTTTGACACCCAGATCATAGGCCTTTCTATGGCCACCTGTGTAGTAGCGGTAAAACCACGAGGTTAACACCAGGGTGCCATCGAGGATGCTATAAACGAGCATGGTATGATAAGCGTAAGTGACAATTCCCCCCAGTAGAAGCAGGGAGTTCAGGCCACTTCTCAAATCCCCGGCATAGGTTTGCCCCAGGCCGGGAAGGATAATGCTCATCATCTCCAGTTTATCCGGATCGTATTTCTTTTCAACCTTGTTAAGCTGCACGAAACAGGAATCAATCTGTTCAAGGCCGGCAGAATCCACAATCTGGGAGAAGTATTGAAGCGATTCATATTTTTCGTCCAGCCCAAAATGGCAGATGGCAAAGTACAGGTTCTTCAATCGCTCAAAATAGGGCGAAAGTTGTTCCGGCAGATCATATAGTTCGGATAGCCCTGAATAGTAGTCCCTGAGTTGAAAATAACATAGTATTTTCTTAAATGCCAGTTCAATCTTAATACTGTCATTTTCAGTCGCTTTCCAGGCAAAATCATAGTATATGATGGCCTTATCATACTCCTCGATTTCGTAATAGATCACTGCTACTTTAGAATACAGGTCATTAAACTGATGTTCCTCATCAAATAGCAGTACGCGTTGAAATTCTTTCAGGGCAATAGGGTAATTCCCTTTCTCATATTGCTTGTCAGCATACCCTTTCAACTGGGATATACTTTGAGAAAACACGAGCGTGCTGCAGATCCAGCTAAAATGAATTATAAATAGTGCTTTCCGCATTATTCTGATATTGTATCCTGAGGTCCTCGTTGTAACGTTTCGCAGATTTATATGATCCATAAATGTTGCTTGAGTAAAAGCTAAATGCTACGCCACCAAAAATCCATCCGTTAACACTTTGAATCCCCTTTCGTTTGAACGCACGGTAGGATGCAAACGCACTGGTTGAAACAAGAATAAAGGAAATTGCTGCATCCCCCCACCTTTTTGAATAGGCTTTACCGCTTCCTGGCAACACTGCAGACATGGCCATGGCCAGTGCGGGGCTCTTAAATCTCTGCATCTGAAAGGATTGAGTAAGAGAAAACAGTTGCGGATGGTTTTCTGAAAGAATATCAGCATTTCTGGAGTTAAAGGAAAATGCCGAATCATATTGTTGTTGGGCCCAAAAGTATCCAAGGGTATAAAAAACTTTTTCATCCTGGTCCAGGGTGGAAGTAATATCAAAATAGAGGGGGTGTTCAATTTTACAGCTTAAACAGAACCTCAGGTACTCTTTGGCGAATGATTTTTGAGTATATAAGCTGTTATTGCTGGATAAAATCTGGTACGAATTGAGGAATTGCGAACAATTCCCGTTCAACCGGTAGGTGGTGACCAATTCCAAAGAAACGGTGGTATCATCGGGCCATTGGAAATGAAGCCGTTCATATTCCTCTGCTGCAAACTCATACTGTTGGGACTGGCTAAGGTACCTGGCGAACTTTAAAGAATTGTCATAGTTCATTAAATCCTCCTGTGCAAAGGCTGGTAATGCAGCAATGCATAGAATAAGTGTTCCAAGCAGAGTTTTCTTATTGCACCGGGTCATAGTATCTATTATGCTCAATATCAAAAGGATAATGATTATGATGCACCAGTCCGTGACACCTTGAGAGTCGGTCAAAGGTATTCAGCCAGCCCAGAAAAAAGCCGTTTTTCTGAATGGACAGCATGGCATACTCCGAACAGGACGGTGTGAAAACACAGGAAGGATTATCCTGAGAAGAAATGAACGACTTATAAAAAAGGAAGCCTACGGATGCGACGGTAGTAATATCATTGGTGGATTCCCGGAGGGGTGATCCGAAGTCCTGCTTAACAGTGTCCCTGGTCTGAAATAGCGTGAGTAATTCTTCATCGATTTCCATCTGACCAGGGCAACTAAGAAGCACGCCAAAGAGGAACAACAGGATTAGCCCAAGTCTGTTCGAATCACCCATGAAATCCTATTTAACGGAGGAAGAACGATGTCGGAACAGCTCATCGTTTTCCATGTCATTTACCTTTATGTTCTTAAATTCCGTGACCTGATAATTGTCTTCCCCATTCTCCCCGGGCAGGATCTGAACGATCTGCTGTGGAAATTCAAATGCTCCTGATTTCATATAATTCCTGTAGAATTGCCGGCTTAGAACATTAGCTGAATCTCCCACCATGATGACACTTTCCAGTCGATTCTCTTTTTTGGCCACCACGATATGATCAATGGAGATTTCAGCTTTGTCAGGTATTTTCCAGTAGGAAAGTACAAGATCATCCTTCTTCTCTACCCTGGAAACCTTGAACCTGGATCTTTTCATTCCGAAATCACTGATTCCGGAATTCAAGCTCAGATGAAATACCGTAAATTCATTTACCGATGGAATAGAAATACGATCGTAGAGCGTGTCACTTCTGAATTTGAATATGGAAGTATCCGCAATGACCCAAACTTCGGGTTGTGGAAATGAGACCCTGTAAATAAGCTCCTTAATGTTCTTGTCGTAATATACGGAGCCCCTGGTCAGGTTCATCGTGCCGTCGGCGCGCTTAACTTTTACGGCAAAATCTGCGTTGACACGGTAGTACTCTTGTGCCTGGATAGTTTGAAATATTGTCAGGACTAAGAGAAAGACTATGATACCTGGTTTTAACATATATTTCATATCCGCTTTTTTATATGGAAATATCCCTAATTATAGTAAAAAAATGCCCTCGATAACGATCAAGGGCACCTTTTTTACGGTTTATGAAATTAAGTCGCTAATACCAGAGCGCAGCACTGGAAAATACTCCCACATACAGAATAACCCAAACACCTATCCAAACAAGCATTCCCCAGAGAGCCTTCCTGGTTTCGTCTTTATCGCCATCTGTCAGAAGATAGACGAGCAATATTCCAATAACACCAAGAATACATCCCCATAAGAATGAAGGGATACCAAGAGGTGGCTCACTCTCCGAATCCATACCCAGAGGTGCAGTGGAATTCTCTACACCGATAATTAACTCACTTTCGGCGGATTCCAGATCAGTGTAGGTGACTCCTGCATTTTCATTGAGGAATTCATCCAGTACATTCAATTCTTGCATGGCCTCATTCAGGGCCGATTCATCCAGCGTCAGAACAGATTCATCAATACTGGGTAGAGGAGCTTCAGAAGCTCTGGCAGAGAGGCTTAAGGTCTGTGTAAATAAAAAAACCATAGCCATAAATACGGAAAAACTTTTTAGAAGGATCCTGCTCATTTCTTTTAGGTTTAGAATCAGAATATTGAATTAGTTCTTATAAATATAGTTTATTCAGCAAAATAAACAAAGTGTATTAACAAGGTTTTAACAAGGAGCCGTTCTTTTTAGCAGGCACTATGCTCTAATTGATGTCCCGGATCTGTTTCCATTTTTCTGAAATTTCGCCTGAAAATTCATCCCATTTGTCTTCTATTTCATCGCTCTTTGTTGTTAATCTCGCTTTTAAATGCGATAATTTTTCGGCTATGCTTTGCTTTTTTTCTTCCCAGTTTTCTGCCGCTTCCATCTCCCCCAGGTGTAACTGAAGTTTGAAAAGATCGAACCGGGTTTGAAAATCGTCTAAGCTGTCATCCATCTTCTCCCGGAGATCTTCCACATTCTCTTTCGATTCTGCATAGGTTTCAGAGATTTCGCGCCTGAGTTTTTGGAGACCTTCGGCAATCTTTTTCTGTTGTACTTTAATCTCATCTTCCGTTTCGGCTCTGGCAAGTGCAGACTGAACACGCAACTCTTCCAGGGAAGCTTTCATTTTCAGTGCCTTTTCACTGCCTCTATCTTTCGTTTTTTTCAATTTTTCATCCACGGAATTCAGCCAGACGGAGAGGTTTCCCTTTTGCTTTTCAAATTCCTCCCTGGCTTCCTCGGAACCATGCTCCAATTGAGCCTGCAGCTGGTCGACCAATGATTTCCAGCCCGTGATTTTATTTTTTTCCTTGTCTTTCATAAGTATTTGTTATTAGGTAATTATCATTCAACCAACTGTGCGCCGGCCTCTGATGAAGCCCCAAAAAGTTTAAGGCATTCCTCCCACGGATATTTATTCATAAACATGCTTACGTTGGAACTCATCGTGCCCTGTTGATTCATTCCCAGCGCCCGTGCCCACTGATTCTGTGAGGAATTGGGATCATAACTGGTCGTCTCCGAGTACCTTGCACTAAAGAATCCCTTCATATAAGCCTGATTAACAGGGATTTCAGGGGCCTGCCCGATATTGCCTGCAGCACTTTCGAATTCCAGGTCTTCAAATTGATCGACGGTGAGTTGCAGCTTGGTGTTACTGGCGGGTGTATAATAGAGATCTCCGCCTTTATTTCCGAACATGATATTATGATCAATTTTAATAAATTCATCCTTACAGAACCGGCTGTTATCTATTCCTCCCATGATGCTTGCACCAATGATATTATGATGAATATTATAGGTGCATTTGGTCATGATTCTTACCCCGTATCCCATATCCAGGAAATCCTTCAACCGGCTCCAGGTAAATAGAATGGTGTTGTACGCAACCTCAACCTCGCCGCAGGAGACCATGTCTCTTTGCTGGTTGCTGCCTGAGCAGGTCCCATAGATTTCAACTGCAGCCATTTTGTTTGCCACAAAAACATTGTTGATCACCCTGAATGTCCCACTCCGGAGACCAGCCTGGATGGCAAAACTGGACCCATTAACAAATACGCAGTTCTGAATAGTAATGTCTCCACCCTGGGTAGCGCTTGCAAAGGAGATGGCTGGCTCTTCAACGGTGCTGTTTTGCCCCGGAGAGGCTTCCGTAGAAGATTTGATCCTTCCACCCTCTACGCCTTCCACAATCCCTTCCTTGTCATGGTAAACATTCCTTTCTCCCATATCCCAAACAATACCATCCACGACGGTCCCGGCAACCTCTTTGGTAAACTTCAGCAGTGCTTTCCTTGATTTCCCGCCACTTTCGTTATCCGGCTGAAAAACAGTAGGATGGTTGACAATATCTTGCTGTGCAAACTGGGCATCCCAACTTCCATATAGTTTTACAGGCTTGTCAGATTCAAGATAACCGATATTAAAAGTGCCCATATAAGTCCCCTCGGATATTCTTATTTCATCTCCAGGAGCAGCGGCGGCAATGGCTTTATCAATGTTTTTCATTGGGGATTCCTTTGAGCCATCATTTTTATTGCTGCCGGATTTCGATACATAAATAATTCTGTCAGCTTGTGGAGGCGCCGGAGTATCTGTATTTGTAACCGTCGCTTCATTCTGTTGTGCAGGGTCTTGTTTGGGGGTTTCTTTGACACCCATAGAAGATTTCGCCTTATCTTTCAGACCTTTTAATTTGATCTGGGCATTGGCGGGTCCGATAGAAAATGTGAGAAACGAAACAAGCATTAAAAGGAGACTTAATTTTTTCATGACATAGTTTTAGGTTCAGTTAATTAGAATAGTTATTTACCTTCCGGTTAAGGTTGACTAACTACAAGTTACTGTGATTTAAGACATAAGTCAATAGTTCGCTATTCATTAAACATTGCTGGAATCATATGCTCACAAACCCCCGATTTTTATTGCTCCATGCCATTGAATATGAACACTGGTCCCCTTTTCATATATTTGAGTAAACGCTATTCAACTAAAAAATGAGCAGAGGATTTGTGAAAGAAGACGATCAGGAAGAAATTCCGATGGTACCTCCCAGGGCTGATCTGCCAGAAGGCGTAACCAACTATGTGACCCAGGTGGGGATGAATGAACTATTGGCAGAAAAACAAACGCTGGTCCATGAAAAAACCAAACTGGAAATATCCGACGAAAATGAGAAGCGAATAGCCCTGAACCATATCAATGCTAAATTACAACTGTTGGAGAATAGAATTGCCACAGCCCAAATAGTGAAGCCAAAGGAGCAGACTCGGAATGAAATAAGGTTCGGTGCAGTGATAAAGCTCAAAATAGTCGCAAATAATAGCATTCAGACTTTTCAAATAGTAGGCGTTGATGAAGCAGATATTTCCAAAGGGAAAATATCCTTTACCTCACCCCTGGCCAGAGTACTGATCAATAAGAAAATTGGGGACAAACCTATTCTGAAACGAGGCCAGGAAGATCTGGTTTTTGAAATCATTGACATCACTTATTGAATAGTAACCGGTGTTTTAAAACTTGTGCAAACCCGATTCGAATACTGACTGGTAGTTGGTTTCCATAAACCTCTCAGGTATGGAATAATCTATACTCGCACTCCTATAACCAGTATATCGTCAATCTGTGAAGTATCACCCATCCAATCTCCAATGGTCTTATCCAAGATGTTTTTCTGCTCCCGCATGGGCTCCTGATGAATCTCCAGAAGTAGCTTCTTGAAATTCTTACTCAGGAACTTCTTACCATTCTTGCCTCCTTTTTGATCCAAAAATCCGTCTGAAAACAGATAAAACACATCCCCGTACTCCAGTTGAATATCCTTATTGGTGAATGTTTTAAAACTGCCCGGGTAATATCCCAGGGGCATTCGATCAGCCTTGAATTCAGTTAGTTCAGGAGCCCCGTTCTTATCTCTGATCAGGTACAATGGATTGTTGGCGCCGGAGTATTGCAGCGTTTTATTCTTTTCATCAATGACGCATAAGGCCATATCGATCCCATCTTTGGACTCTTCCGCCTGACCATGCTGCCGGAGTGAATTCCGGATCTGTTTCCTGAGTTCATTGAGCACCTGGTTGGCCTGCGTGATCTCCCTTCTTAGTACGATCTCATTTAAGAAACTGATCCCCAGCAGGCTCATAAACGCACCCGGTACGCCATGACCCGTGCAATCGGCCGCTGCCAGGATCACATACTGGTTCACATGCTTGATCCAGAAAAAATCCCCGCTTACGATGTCTCTTGGTTTAAATAAAATGAATACA
This sequence comes from uncultured Bacteroidales bacterium, assembly GCA_963792395.1. Taxonomy (GTDB): domain Bacteria; phylum Bacteroidota; class Bacteroidia; order Bacteroidales. Next base: position 2,933 of record CAWBWE010000002.1, on the reverse strand, counting down.
TCATTTAAGATCTCATGAAAATACTGTTCAGGGGGCAGCATCGCGGCCTGTATCTTCTTTGCGTAAGTGATGCTATCGAGAATTTCATTTTTTTGCTTGTTGACAGCCTCGTTCAAAACAGTTAGTTCCTCATTGGCTTCCAATATCTGTTCATTCTGTTTACTCATGGCCTTGTTCAACACAGTCAGTTCTTCATATGCCCTGAGTATTTTGTCATTTTTTTCTTTCAGTTCCGAGCTTTGATTTGCCAGTAATACCCGGCGTTCTTCGAGGGCTGCAGTAAGCTTTCTGGAACGTTTCAGGTTTCTATAGTACGAGGTGACCAGCCCTATGGCCAGAATGAGAATTATGCCCAGACCAATATTTATAATTCTGTTTTTCAGCTTATCCTTCTCCAGTACATCAACCTCAGCCTGTTTCTTCCCGACTTCATATTCGAGTACGCAGGTCAGCCATTTTCTGAACACTCTCAATATTTTTTATACTGTCGTTTGCAGACTATATATATGGATTGATAATAATAAGCACTGTCATACCTGCCCGAAATCTCATATAAGCGAGTAAGCAAGTGTGATGCATCCCGTTTATAATTCGGATTATCTGTGATTTTTAAAGCCCTGGAAGCATAGGTAATGGCCTGTTTAATTTCTCCTTTCTGCTGAAGAATATTTGCATATTCAATCATGAACTCTGGTAGCGTACCTCGTCATCACCATAACCCGGCAAGGGTATCAATTGCCGTAAGAAGATATTCCTCTGCCTTTGTCAAAATCTGATAGCCCGGAATATGCCAATCCCAGGTTGCCAAGACAGACGAAATATGCATAGATGCATAGGGATGGTTTAACTTTTTGAACAGATCAAGTGATTTGGTGTATACGACCAACGCAGTATCATACTGCCCCATACTGTAATTAAAATAACCGAGATTGTGAAGGGCGTAACACCAGGCGAAACTGAATCCTTTTCCTGTTCAAAGATTTCGATAGCATTCTGAAGGTAGAGCTTTTCATTTTCACGGTTTCCCTGTATGTTATAGGTTTCAGCCATTAACAGGTATGCCCTTCCAAGATCTGAACTATCCTCATGTTCTTCATAATAGCTGGCTGCCTGTAATAAAACATTCCAGGGCTAATGCAAATTTACCGGAATCAAGGTATGCTTCGCCTTTCTTAAGATACGGCAGTGCAGGCAGAATATCCAGCTTCTGGGCAAGTTCTATGGCCTGGTCACAATACTGTATTTTGCTTTCAGCATCATTTATGTCCTTGATTACCTGGCACAATAGATCGTATTTCTCAGAATCATCTTTAACCAGGTCATTGTCTATTAAATACAACAGGCTGTCAATGGATTGCCCCTTAATAAGGTCCGGAGAACAAACTACAGTTAAAAAGGCAACAAGAATAGCTGAAATAATACGATGACACATTGATCAGGGTTTAGATATCTCAGATCTGGAATCCTTAAATAAGGATCGATACACCAGGTTGTTTCCTTATCATCCTCCTTCTTAACCGTAAATACTATTTCGTATTTTCTATGGTGTCGGTGGTGTGCTACTGGGATCGTATCTCAAGCTTATATAAACTTCTACCCATAAGTGTCTACTTTCCTTTATAATTCTTCGAATAACCCTTCTACTACTACGATGTTATTACTTCTTCGATATTACTATCTTTTGCGTTCATGAAAATAACAGTATCTCCACGATAAACAACTGTAAGAAGACTATCGATTACTTCCCATTCGGTGTCTTTGAATCATACATTAAAAGGTGCATGCTCCCATCTATTTTTATCTTTCAAATAAACTTCAACTATTGTCGAGTCATCTGCTACTAAGGTCGATCTGCTAGCAGGTCAATTCCTGCCGTTGTCGAGTCAGATTGTTTTGTACGATCGCCACAACCAACGGCAAGCAGAATTGCAAATAGAAATACAATTCCTGTCAAAAGGGTGAGATTTTTTTTCATATTATGCCAGGTTTTAAATGAATAAAAAGGGATATTATCTATTATTATAATTCGCCTGAACTGTTCTAGCAATATGATAAAATCGAAAAGTAATTGCCCCCTAAAAAATTAGTTTCCAGTCAATTCGACCAGGTCCAAAGTCAAAGGTAACCTTTAGCCAGACACAAGTCAAGTATATGAAGGACTGACCTTTGGACTTCCCCGTTTCATGCAGACACTTCGGATAACTACACCGCGTGTTTTAATTCAAATTGGTTTTTATCTTTAATGGATACTATGCATGAAATGATTGAACGCCGAATGAGCTGCATTCGGAACAAATAAAAAGCCCGATTTCTCTACTTATGACTGGTACAGTTTAAAGGGGGGGGCAATACAATTCAACGTACTAAGTAATGAAAAGGAGAACCTACCTGAAAACCACCGGAGTCCTTGCTTCCTCTGCCTTCCTTTTTCCGGGCACAATAAACGCCGGTGAAGATGAGAATCAAATCGAAAAATGGTTGAAAATGAGAGAAGATCCGGTTTACAAGCTTTTACCTGAAGAGCCGGACCTGGATCAGATCTTGACCCTGTTCCCAGGGCAAACCGGTGAGGCAGCCTTTGATCCTGCTGAAATAAAAAGCATCGTGGACCAGTTGAAAACAAGCCCGGAGATTAATACCGGCCACCAACTTCTGGACGACTCCATCAAAGTCGGCCTGGCACACATTGATGCCACTTTTGAAGGCGATCATCCCAAATACGGGGTTGGAGTCTATGGAAGGCTGGAACACGATGGCTTCCCTCCCACCATCATTGCAGCTGTCGATGCACTTTCAGCATGGGGGTTGAATAAACGGGCATCCGAATTGTTCCGATACTGGATCATCAACTTTGTCAATATCAATGACTGGCTCGTACCTCCCAAACCCATGGGAGAGATTATGTACTACGGCCCTTCCATCGCAGAGTACGG
>CAWBWE010000001.1:0-19471 GCA_963792395.1 uncultured Bacteroidales bacterium | reverse complement strand
GGGACCACCTCCGCTTACTTGGCACTAAATTCGGGTGCGGAGTTTCGGTGTGCGGTGCCTGCACCATCCACCTGGGGGATGTTGCTGTGCGTTCCTGCCAGCTGGCCGTCTCAGAGGTCGGCGACCAAAGCATTACCACCATCGAAGGCTTGTCCGAAAAGGGAGATCACCCGGTTCAAAAAGCCTGGCTGGAGCATGATGTCTCTCAGTGCGGCTATTGTCAGCCAGGGCAGATCATGCAGGCCACGGCCCTTTTAAAACACAATCCGGAACCTACAAACGAGGAGATCGAGGAAGCCATGTATGGTAATTTATGCCGTTGCGGCACCTATACCCGAATAAAGCAGCCATCAAAACCGCTGCCTCTTTCTAATATATTTTAATTTGACCCGATATGACTGTTGTAAAAACTACATTCGATAGACGATCCTTTTTTAAAAGTAGCCTGCTGGCAGGCGGGGGGTTGATGCTGGGATTCAGCTGGCTGGCTTCCTGTAAGGTCCGGCCCGAGGAGGCCCTCACTCTTCTGATGAATGGTTTGAGATCAATGCCTATTTGAAGATCGGGAACAACGGAGTGGTGACCATTTATTCGCCCAATCCCGAATTTGGATCGAACGTGAAGACCTCCATGCCCATGCTGGTGGCCGAGGAACTGGATATCAACTGGGATGTGGTCCTGGTGGAACAGGCCCATTTCCATCCTGAACGTTATGACCGCCAGTTTACCGGGGGTAGCCAGGGCGTTCGCCGGGGCTGGGACCCGCTCCGCATGGCAGGGGCCACTGCCAGGCAGATGCTCCGGCAGGCCGCTGCAGAGGCCTGGCAGGTTCCGTTAGCGGAAATCAGCACCAGGGAGGGAGTGTTGTACCATGAAATCAGTGGAAAATCTGCCGCTTACGGAGAGATGGCATCAGCAGCTGCCCAAATCCCGGTCCCGGAGGAAGTCGAGCTAAAGGAACCCAAAGATTTCAAGATTATAGGCACTTCCCGGAAAAATGTGGACGCGCATAAAATGGTAACAGGTAAACCCTTATACGGACTTGACTACTATAAGGAAGGAACTCATACAGCCATGATTGTCCATCCCCCGGCTTTTGGATTGAGGCTAAAATCTTTTGATGACTCTGAGGCAAGGTCCATGCCCGGCATCAAAGATATATTTCAGATCAAGACCTTTCTGGACGATTATGAACGGAACTTTTTTGATACCAATGCCTTTCCTGACCTGGTGGCCGTGGTGGGGAACTCTACCTGGGAAGTAATGAATGCCAGGAAAGTACTCCGGGTGGAATGGGAGCCCTTCGGTGAACAGAGCTTTCAAATGGCAGGTTTCAGCGGCTCGCAGACAGTTCTGGTGCCAGGGGGACTTGAAAACACGACGGAGCATAGGGCTCAGATGGATGCCATGGCTGCCAAACCCGGAAGAGAAGTAAGAAGGGACGGCAATCCGGAGCAGGCCTTCAGGGATGCAGCGAAGGTTATTGAACGTACCTATACGGCCCCTTTTCTGCCACATGTGTCCATGGAGCCACATAACTTTTTTGCGCATGTTACGGAAGACCGGGCAGAGGTGGCCGGCCCCCTTCAGGCACCCGAGTTTGCAGAACAGGCGCTGTCCGCCAGGCTCGGAATCCCCCTGGAAAAGATTGAGATTCACCTGACCCGTATGGGCGGTGGGTTCGGCAGGCGTGCCTATGGCCACTATGCGGTGGAGGCAGCGCTCATTTCCCAGAAAGTGGGAGCCCCCGTCAAGCTGGTATATACCCGGAGGATGATATAACCTTTGGAGTATTCCGGCCCACTTATCACATGATCTACCGGGCTGCTCTGGATGCGGATAATAAGCTGACCGGCCTCCATATCCGGGGAGGCGGAATTCCCGAAAGTCCCCTGCATGCCAACAGGTTTCCGGCAGGAGCCGTAGATAATTACCTGGCTGAGGATTGGTCCATTGCGTCCAATATCACCGTCGGGGCGTTCAGGGCACCCAGGTCCAATTTCAACGCAGCCGCCGAGCAGTCTTTCCTGGACGAAGTGGCCGAAGCTGCCGGAAAGGATCCCATTGACTTCCGCCTGGAACTTTTGAAGCGGGCACAGGAAAATCCCGTGGGTGAACGCAACGATTATGAGGCAGCTCGTTATGCCGGAGTGCTGGAGCTTGTCCGGGAAAAATCCGGATGGGGGACGGAAGCACCCGGTGTCCATCGGGGTGTTTCGGCTTATTTCTGCCACAACAGCTACGTGGCACAGGTCCTGGATATGGTGATCGAAAATGGTCAGCCCGTGGTGGACCGGGTCAGCTGTGCCATTGACTGCGGCATTGTGGTAAATCCCGATCCGGCTGCCAACATGGCCGAAGGAGCTATTGTGGATGGTATAGGGGTGGCCATGTACGGCGATATGAGTTTCACCGATGGAAAACCCGACAGGGATAATCTGGATAGCTATGAACTGATCCGCACCAGCGATGCACCCAGAAAGATCGATGTTCATTTTGTGAAAAACGAGATCGATCCCACTGGAATGGGAGAACCCCCTTTTCCCCCGGTTATGGGCGCCCTGGCAAATGCCCTTTACAGGGCTACCGGGAAACGACATTATCACCAACCCTTTATTAACGGCGTATGACGCATGAAATAAAAGAATTGTTCCAGACATCCCTGCTATGGAGGCAAGCCGGAAAAAGGAGTGTGCTGGCCACGGTAGTCCACCTGGAAGGATCCTCCTACCGGAGACCGGGGGTCCGGATGCTGATCAGTGAAACGGGAGAAACTGCAGGGGCTATCAGCGGGGGCTGTGTGGAAAAAGAGATTATCCGTCAGGCACAGAGTGTAGCAGGGACAGGTACCCCGAAAATAATGAACTACGACGGTCGCTTCCGGGTAGGCTGTGAAGGGATCATATCCCTGCTGCTGGAACCCCTTTATATTTCGGAGGATCTCTGGAAGGACCTTGATGTCGTTTTGAATAAACGCCAGGCATTCAGAACAGATAGTTACTATTATCCTGAGCCTGGAGAGTTTGAAGGCATTGGGACCAGTTTGATACTGGAAGGAAGCACTTACTCCCTGAATCCTGCATTTAAGCCGGAAGGGAAGACCGGGGTGGAGTGTTTCAGTCAAAACTTTCCTCCTCTGTTCCAGTTGTATATATTCGGAGCAGAACATGATGCGGTCCACCTGTGCCGGGCAGCCTCTCCCCTGGGCTGGGAAGTTACCATTGTGGCTGCACCGGATGAATCCAAATCCCTGGATTTTTTTCCCGGAGCGGCCCGCCTGATCACGCCGTCTTTCCAGGACATAGATGCTTCTATGCTGGATGAGCATACGGCAGTGATTCTTATGTCACACAGTTTCCATAAAGATGTACAGTACTTAATTGCCCTGAAAGATATAAAAACGGCCTATTTTGGCCTTCTGGGCCCCGCTAGCAGAAGGGAACGCCTACTCGAGGAGCTCATCAACCATTGTCCCGATGTATCCTCTGAGTTCCTGAAGCAAATGTACGGTCCGGCAGGGATCAGTATTGGCGCCGAAAGTGCCTCTGAAGTAGCAATATCCATCCTGGCCGAAATATTAAGCGTGCTGCGCAATCAGAAGCCTGTGGCTCTGAGGCAGAAGAGCGGTTCGATACATGGTTGAGGTACCCATGCTCCTTCTGGCAGCCGGAGCTTCGCGCCGGATGGGACAGGCCAAGCAGCTACTGTCCTGGGGCACGCATACGCTAATTGAGCACCAGCTTGAGACCCTTTTAAAAACGGGGCAGCCAGTGGTGGTGGTTCTGGGCCATTTATCGGACAGGATGGAGACTCATCTGGAAAGATATCCGGTACTGGCCCTGACAAACAGGGATTGGAAGAAGGGAATGGGAACTTCCATTGCTTTCGGGATCCAGGAACTGGATAAAAAATTTCCGAAAGCTGCCGGAGCCCTCATTACCCAGTTGGACCAACCTTTGCTCACGGAAGAACATTTTCATAAGATGCTTAGTATGTATCATCCTGGATTAAAGGAAATTATAGTCTCACGCACGGAAGCAGGATGGGAAGGCGTACCGGTACTGTTCGACAGGTATTATTTTAAAGCGTTGCAGGATCTCAGGGGGGAGGAAGGGGCCAGAAAGATCTTCCGTCAGCATCCCCGATTTGTCAGGAGCATGGAAAGCGGGGACTTGCTGGAGGATATGGATACTCCTGAAGCTTATCAGGACTTACTGGCAAAGTACAAGCGCAGGTCCTGAGCACTTCCGGTTCCGGCATTTTTCTTCAGGGATCAGTGGCTGTCAATGTCGTTCACCATAAGGATCATATGCCAGAGACTTTTTTGGATCTCTTCCATATACTCTTTGATGGCGCGGGTGGAACCGGGCATTATGAAGATCAGCGTTTTCCCTGCTGTTCCCGCTATGGAGCGGCTCAAAGCTGCATTGGGATTAACCATGCCGTGTTTCACGCGGATCAGCTCCATAATCCCGGGGATTTGCTTTTCCAGGTGCTGCATGGCTACCTCCGGAGCCATATCCCGGGAACCCAGCCCGGTACTTCCGGTTGTAAATATGAGGTCCATGTGCTCCCCGATGGCTCTTCCAAGTTCCCCGGAAAAGGCTTCCCGGCTGTCAGGAAGAATCACGGTGCTGGCCTTATGCTTCAGTTTTTTCTCCTCAAACCATCTTTCCATCTCCTGCAGGATCAGGGGTCCGCTGCGATCGGAATAGAAACCGCTTGAAGCCCGGTCACTGAGGGTGATCACTTTCAGCCTGAAGGTCCTGGGAACATATTGCAGCCGGTCCCCGGCTTTCAGGGTTCCCCCCTGAATTACCCGGCAGAATATTCCTTCATCAGGCATGATGCACTCCCCGGTATCCTTGTATATGGCGCACCCTTTCCCGTGGCACTTCTTGCCGACCTGAGTGAGCTCGAGGACCACTTCCCCGTGAATAAAGCGATCCAGCGGACGGGCATGGTGAAGAGCTAATCCTGAGGTGGTGATGTTTTCACCGAATCCCCCGTCAGGAACACGGGATCCGGTATGGCTTTCATATTTCCGGATACTCTCAGCCGCCAGGAGGCTTACCTGACGATGCCAGGGCCCGGCGTGGGCATCTCCTGCAATACCCTCCTGGTTGATCAGAACTTCGGGGACCGGGGTTTTGGCCTTTCCCTTGGTGCCGGATAGATTGACCGAACGGATGGTGACCAGTTGTTTCATACCTGGAGATCCTCCTTTTTTTTATGAACCAGCCTGATCTGATCCAGGACCATCTGCCTGTCCAGGGCCTTGCACATGTCGTATACCGTTAACAACGCCACTGATACACCGGTCAGCGCTTCCATTTCTACCCCGGTACGGGCCTGGCAGCTAACTTCACAGCTGGCAATTATACCCTCATCACAAAATTCAAAGTCGATGTGAACTGCATCCAGCGGCAGGATGTGACACAGCGGAATCAGGTCAGGTGTTCCTTTTGCAGCCTGAATCCCCGCTATCCTGGCCACGGCCAGTACGTTCCCCTTTTTCACCTGGTCCTCCCTGATGGCCTGAATGGTTGGGGCCTCCATCCGGATCAGACCCTGTGCCATGGCTGTCCGATGTACGATCTTTTTGTTCCCCACATCTACCATGCGGGCATCCCCCTTTTTGTCGATGTGGCTTAGATGCCCCTTATGCTCCTGCTTAATACTCATCATCTGTCCGTTTTTATCCCCGCAGGGATTCATTATCCGCCGATTCCGTAAAAGGTGTTCCTGGAATTGACCCGGCCCCTCTCTGGTTTTTGTTCCACAGCCCTTTTAAAGGCACCTTCAATTCCGTATTCCTGGATGTGGAACTCCTTGTCGCTGAAAAGACAGGGAATAAACCGGCCATCGGAAGTAAGCCGTATCCTGTTACAGATCAGGCAGTGACCTCCCTCTCCGCCTTCCACCTTCCAGAATCTGCCCGATCCCAGGCTCATCTGCCGGATGAACCTTAAGCCCAGGTCCCTGGCCCGGGAGAATTCTTTCAGGTTCTCAATCTCTTCTGCCGTGGTGTCCGGAGTGATCACACAATTGATTTTTATAGGATTCAAACCGGCATTCCTGGCGGCCTCAATGCCCCGTTTTACCTGGCGAATATCCCCACCCCTGGTGATCTCCCGGAATCGCTCCGGATCCAGGGTATCCAGGCTGATATTCACACGATCCAAACCAGCTGAGGCGAGCCTCTCAGCCATTCCGGCAAGCAAAATACCATTCGTAGTCAGGGTAAGCTCCCGGATCCCCTCCGTCCCTGAGATCCTGCCGACCAGTTTTTCCAGTCCTTTCCTGACAAGTGGTTCACCCCCGGTAAGCCGGATCTTTGAAATCCCCAGGGGAACCAGGGTGCGGACGATTTGAGCGATCTCCTCAAAACCCAGGATCCTGTTCCTGTCTGAAACGGCGGCCACCTGCTCGGGCATGCAATAGTTGCAGGCCAGGTTACAACGGTCTGTTACCGAGATCCTCAGGTAGCTGATCTGCCTGTTAAATGAGTCGTACATACACCTCTTCTCCTTTCTTAATAACTGTTTGTCCAGCGGCCATTTCTGCAAAACCGATCACCTTTTCCAGGGCGTGAAGGTGACCTGATCCGTGGTATTTAACCGCTTCACAGCTTCCTCTTTCCGTAAAACATACAGGGAGAAAAAAGTGCCTGCCGGCCAGCTTTCTCCGGTACTCCTTCTCCCAGGTAATTTTAATCCGTTTATTTACCGGAATGGCCCCGGTGCAGAGTTCCAGGTATGGTTTTACCAGCACTTCGAACTGTACGAAACTGGAAACCGGATTGCCTGAGAGTCCGAAACATAGCCTCCCCGCCCTTATGGGCAAAGGACACGGGTTTCCCGGGCTGAATGGCCACCCGGTCATATTCCAGCTGGAAACCAAGTTCTTCCAGGACTCCGGGAACCAGGTCCAGTTCACCAACGGAGGCCCCTCCGGTAAGAATCAGCAAGTCAAGGTTCTCCATGGCTCCGGAGATCTTCTCAGCCAGTGTAACCGGGTTGATCTTCAACAATTCCCATGTTTTTTGGGATGTGGCCTGCCCGGCGAACCTGCCCTGCCAGCTGGTGGCTGTTGGAGTTCCGTATCTGAGTTTGCTTAGGGATCTCAGAGGCTTCGACCAGTTCGCTGCCGGTGGCCAGGATGCCAATGGCCAGTTGACGGGCCACATGTATCTGTACCTTTCCAGTGGATGAAATGATCCCCAGGTGTCCGGGATTCAGTATGGTTCCTGAAGGGAGCAGGAGGTCTCCCTCTTTCAGATCCTGTCCCCGGAGGTCAATATTCCGATCAGTTTCGCTGGCGGAAAAAAGAATGGTGCTGTCGTCTGCGACCTCCACCTGTTCCTGCATGATCACACAGTTAGCTCCTTCGGGGATCGTCGCCCCGGTCATGATCTTACTGCACTGCGATTTTCTGACTTTCTGAGTGGGCATAGTCCCGGCCGGAATCGTTTCCAGTACGCTCAGGGGTCCGGGCAGATCCTCCCGTCTGCAGGCATATCCGTCCATGGTGGCACGTGAGAAGGGAGGCACATCCCGGTCTGCATATATCCCCTCTGCCAGTACCCTGCCCAGGGACTCATTCAGGGGAATCCTTACCGTTCCCGGTCGGATCGGGTGTTCCCCTGCCAGTGCCAGTGCCTCCTTCAGTTGAATCATCTTTCTGTATTTCTGTAAATGTAAAAGATTTCTATTTATATAATGAAAAGTTTGATACTCGCAATAAGTAGTACTGTGGTAATAAGGTATTTGAGCTGAATTGCCGTAAGCCTGAACCCACCCGTCCAGGATCCCAGTAAACCACCTGCCATCACAGCCACGATCCACAGGGCAATTTTTGGGGAGACTTCCATCCCGGCCACGATATGACCGCTCAGGCCCGACAGAGAATTCAGGAAAATAAAGGCCGACGAGGCCGCTGCTGTTTCCTTCATGCCCCCCCAGCGAGTGAGCAGCAGGAGGGGACTGAGGATGATCCCCCCGCCGATCCCGATCATCCCTGAAAAGAAGCCAATCAGGGCTCCGGCAGCCAGGGCGATGGGAATGGACAGCTTTTTGCGATCACCATTTTCCCCCGTGCGGATCACGATCCTCAGGGCAGCCAGGAAAAGACAGACCCCCAGGATTTTTTTGTAAAGCTCGGGGGGAACCTCCAGGGAGGCACCCAGGAAGGCCATGGGGATGGAAGTGATCACAAAGGGGAGGAGTAGCCGTGCCCGGAAGTGCCCTGCCCTGTAAAAAGCGATAAAGGCAATGGAAGAGACAAAGAGATTCAGGATGAGGGCCGAGGGCTTCATCAGGGCCACCTCTACGCCAAACAGCGCCATCAGGGCCAGGTATCCGCTGGCTCCGCCATGGCCCACCGATGAATAAAGGAAGGCGACCAGGCAGATCGCCAGGATGAAGAAGATCTCCAGCTGCATGAATCTCCGGATCAGATGGCGTCGATGGCCTGCTTCACACGTTCCGGTGTCAGAGGCTGGCGGAACACCCTGGCCCCCGTCGCATCAAATACCGCATTGGCTACAGCGCCTCCCATGCATACTATGGGCGGTTCACCTCCTCCATGGGGAACGTCATGGGGTGAATCCATAAGGACCACGTCCAGTTCAGGAGCCATGTTGAACTGAGTGATGGCATAGGAGTCATAATTCCTGCTCAGCATTTTCCGGCCTTCAAATTGGATCTCCTCCCTGAGAGCATAGCCCAGGCCCATTAACATGCAGCCTTCTGCCTGCAGGGTGGCGCCCTGTGGGTTGACTATCATACCCATGTCCTGGCAGCATACAGCCCTTTTCACCTGTACATATCCGGTATTCTTGTCCACTTCAGCCTCCACGAAAACCACCACGTAGGTCCCCACATCAATACCCAGTGCAAAGCCATAACCCCTTCCGCTGGGACCTTTAGCCGGGGTCCAGCCAAATCTTTCCGCGCCGGTCTTAAGCACATTTGCCATTCGCGGGTCGTGTTCCAGGTGGCGTAACCTGAACTCCACAGGATCCACCCCTGCAGCTACGGCCAGGATGTCCATCTGGGATTCCCTGGCAAAGGTGTTTGTATTTACGCTGGGGGCCCTCCAGGCACCCGTAAAAAAGGGATGTCCCATGGTTCCGCGGGGAGCACCCAGGGCTCTGGTCCTGGAGTGCGGGATGTCGTAAAAATGGGCTGCTTCACGGCCTCCTCCCTGATGAACGGCGTAATCCCAGTAGCTGATCCGCCCGGCCTCACTAAGCCCGGCGTTTATTTTTACCACGGCAGCGGGACGAAGGCGATCGTACATGAATTCCTCCTCGCGGCTGAAGACCAGCTGAACAGGTTTCCCGGTGAGTTTTACCAGACGTGCCACTTCTGTCGCCTGGGGATTGTAGATTTTCCCCCCGAAGCCACCTCCCACAAAAACAGGAAGCAACTGTACATCTTTTGGATCCATGCCCACCGTTTCTGCGATATCATCGCGAGTAGGATAAGGGGTCTGACAGGAAGCCCATACCTTCATTTTGCCATTCTCCATAAGGGCAGTGGCCGTATGATTTTCAATGGGCGAGTGAGCAATATAGGGGTCCTGAAAGGTGCTTTCAATATGCTGAACAGCGGCCGACTTTCCCTGGGGAAGCTGACCTTCGGATGCAAGTTCCCGGCTCTCTGTGGCGATTTCCAGGATATGATCGAAAAGGGTTTCATGGTTCAGCTCCAGCGCTTCTTCCTCCCACTCAGCCTTTATGGATTCGATCGCCTTGCTTGCCATATGCCGCGTGGAATGCAGAGCAGCCACAAAATCCCCGTCTTTAACCACAGTAACTCCTTCCATGCCTTCGGCCTCGGAGGTGTCCACCGCTAAGAGCCTGGCTCCCAGCGAAGGTGGACGCAGGATCCTTGCTGTCAGCATTCCCGGGAGCTGGATATCCCCCGCATATTTTGCCTCTCCATTCACCTTTTCCACCGAATCCACCCGTAAGCGGGGTTTCCCCATTATTTTAAATTCAGAGGCCTTTTTCATGGGAACATCCCCGATCTCCGTTTCCAGGATCTTTTTGCCTTTGGTCAGCTGGGCATAGCTGATCTTTTTTGTGTGATCCTCCCGCGAGCGGATCATGCCGTCGATTACCTCCAGCTGGCTGGTTTCCAGGGAGAGTTCCCCGGCCGCCATTTTTATCAGGATGGCTCTGGCTTTGGCGGCGGCCGAGCGCAGGACCTGTCCGAATACACGGGTCGACAGGGAGCCATAGGTGCCCTCATCCCAGGGACAGAGGTCGGTATCCCCCATCAGGATATCCACATCCTCCAGCCGGACGTCCAGTTCATCGGCCAGCTCCATGGGCAGGGAGGTAATAGGTCCCTGTCCCATCTCAATTTTACCGGTGAACAGGGTCACTTTCCCGTCCTCTCCGATGCGCAGATAGGCGTTGAAGCCCGGATCTTCGTCCTGGGGTAGCCCGGCTTTCAAGGGAGTACTTCCTACGGAAAAGGCCACAACCAGCCCGGTCCCCATCCGTTTCATGAAATCCCGTCGGTCCATCTCGAAGGGATTCCCCATATTTTTAAAAAGCCTGTCGTTGTATTTTTTATCGCTATTCATGATTTCATGCTTTTTTCATCTTTTTTCCGGCATTCTGAATGGCCTCTATGATCCGGCCATGGGCTCCGCAGCGGCACAGGTTTTCGTCCATCGCGATGACGACCTCTTCTCGGGAAGGTTCAGGATTGTTCAGGAGCAGCCCATAGGCGTTCATGATCATGCCTGGCGTACAAAAGCCACATTGCAGGGCATCGTTTTTTACGAATTCATCCTGAAGGGGATGCAGGGCTCCGTTATTAGAGAGTCCTTCGATGGTCAGGACAGTGCTTCCGGCTGCTTCAACAGCAGCAAGGGTACAGGAGCGCACAGCTTCACCGTTCATGATCACCGTGCACGAACCGCAGAAGCCTTCACCGCAACCGAATTTGGTGCCTGTCAGTCCCAGTTGCTCGCGAATGACCCACAGAAGGGCTTCGTCCTCCTGCGCATTCACGGAGACCTGTTTGCCATTAAGTACAAATTCAACAGTTTTCATGGGCATCTTATGTTTAAGATCAGAAATTCCTAATGTATTAAGAAGTCATCATAAAGTCAATATAAATAAGCCTTTACAGCCCAAAGACTCAGGGCTGGAACTTATATGTTTATATTAAACATTAAAATGTTACTTCAAGAAATCCGTTGCTTAGCATCTTCCCCTGGCGCAGGGGCTGTTGGTGATGAAGAATCCGAAAAAGCCTCCAATAAGCAGGCTTTTAAGTACCTCTTTGCCTGGAATACTTTCCATCAACCGGCCTTCGGTGAAATAGAAGAAGAGAAAGCCGAGAACAGCACCTGCGGCAACAGCCGTCAGAGTCGTTTTAAACCGGGGGGAATGAATGGTACGTGTGATCCAGCTTCCCTGTGGTTTGAGGTCCAGTTGTTTGAATTGCATATATGTAAATATGTAGATAAAATGATATGTAAAAGTAATATTTTTTCTCGTACCTTTACAAGGAATTCGGGGTGCCTTAATAGTACGGGCTGAGATCACACCCTTTACCTGATCTGGGTAATGCCAGCGTAGGGAACAAAATTTCCTGTTGAAGCCCCCTTTTTCGGACTGTTGATTCTTATCAAAATAGGAGAGTTATGAAAAGGATATTCCTGTTTTTAAGCCTGGTGGCCTGCTCCCTGGCAGTCCTGGCCCAGAAAACGCTTGTGAAGGGGAGCGTCACAGATACAGACGGGGAGCCCCTGATGGGGGCCAATGTGGTAGTGAACAATACCAAGTTAGGGGTGATTACCAGTACGGAAGGAAAGTTTGAATTGCTTCTGGATGCAAAAACATCCTATGAGATAAGCATTTCCTATATGGGATATGAACGCGAGGTAATCGAAGTCACTCCCCCCTTTAATCAGAATTACCAGGTAGAAATGGCCGCTTCCATGTTTATTGCCGACGAGGTGGTCGTCCGGGCCACCAGGGCGGGAAATAAAACACCCATGGCCTATGAGAATATGGAGCAGGAGGAGATAGCTGCCCAGAATATGGGTCAGGATATGGGCTACCTCTTAAGTTTAACTCCCTCCCTGGTCCAGTCCTCCGAATCGGGCACGGGCATTGGCTATACAAACTTTCGGATCCGTGGTGCCGATCCAAGCAGAATTAACATCACTGTGGACGGTATACCGCTCAACGATGCAGAATCGCAGCAGGTATTCTGGGTGAATATGCCCTCATTTTCAAGCTCTCTGAACAGTATCCAGGTGCAGCGGGGGGTGGGGACTTCCACCAATGGAGCCGCAGCCTTTGGCGCAACGGTCAATATGCAGACCGCGATTCCCTCCAGGGAGGCTTATGCAGATCTCAGCACTACCTTCGGCTCCTTCAACACCTGGATTTCTACGGTAAAAGCGGGAACGGGACTGATCAGGGACCGTTTCAGCCTGGATCTTCGTTATTCCAAAATGAACTCGGATGGGTATGTGGATTATGCCTTTTCTGATAACCAGTCCGCGCAGTTTACGGCCAACTATTTCACCAGGAGAGGACGAATCAAGGCCAATGTCATCCTGGGTGAGCAGCATACGGGGATCAGCTGGTGGGGAGTGGATGAGGCCACGCTGGAAAGCAACCGGACCTATAATCCAGCCGGTCAGTATGTAACTCCATCGGGGGAAAACCGCTATTACGAAAACCAGACAGATAATTACTGGCAGAACCATTACCACCTGGTTTATTCCACCAATCTCTCGGAGAGGCTCCTGTTTAACGCGGCACTTTTTTATGTGGATGGCCGGGGATACTACGAACAGTTTAAACAGGAGGAAGAGTTGGCCGAGTACTATCTGCCGGATATCGTGGTGGAAAACGATACCCTGAGCCAGACAGATCTGATCCGGCAGAAGTGGCTGGACAATGGATTTTACGGAAGCGTCTTCTCTCTTATCTATTCGAGGGATTTGCTGAAGTTAACCGGTGGAGGTGGCATAAACAGGTATGCGGGGGATCATTTTGGAGAAATTATCTGGATGAGGTATGCGGGGGATACCGAAAAGGAGCATGAATGGTACCGGAACAATGCCGAAAAATGGGATGGAAATCTTTACCTGAAGACCTCTTACCAGATTAGCCCTCAATTAAATCTCTTTGCAGATGTGCAATACCGCTATGTGCACTACCTGCTGGAGGGTATTGACGATGACGGGTATATGCGAGAGCTGGATCAGGAGCATAGCTTTCACTTCTTTAATCCAAAGCTGGGGGCCCAGCTGGAAATCAGTGGCACCCAGTATGCCTATGCCTCTTTTTCCATGGGGAACAGGGAGCCAACGCGACAAAATTTCAAGGATGCCACGGGCGATCTGGAAGCTACCCCCAGGGCAGAACAACTGAGGGACCTGGAGCTTGGCTACTCGTTCTCTTCACCCCACCTGGCAGCTTCAGTCAATCTGTACTATATGGATTACAGGAACCAACTGGTACCCACGGGAGAGCTGAGCCAGGATGGTTACCCCATCATGACCAACGTAGAGAGCAGTTACCGGTCGGGGGTGGAATTGAGTTTTGGGATACAGCCGGTATCCTTCCTGGAATGGAACGCCAACCTGACCCTCAGCCGGAACAGGATCAGGGACTTCAGGGAGTCTTACGTGGATTACAATTCCGGCACCTGGGCAGGTACCCCTTTTTCCAGAGAGTTGGGGGATGTGGATATTGCTTATTCACCCGCGGTGATCTCCTCAAGTGACCTGGTGTTTCACCTGGCGAACTCCCTGGACCTTCACCTGATCAGTCAGTATGTGAGTGAACAGTATTTTGTAAATACCATGAATGAGAATATGAAGCTGGATGCCTGGTTTGTAAATAACCTGAGGCTGGATTACTCCTTTCCGGTAAAGAAGGTAGGTATGCTGGGCTTGCAGTTCCAGATTAATAATCTCTTTTCAGCGCTTTATGAGAATAATGCATACGGGGGAACCTGGTGGCAGGATGGCGAGGAGTACTACTGGTCAGCTTATTTCCCGCAGGCAACCATCCATTACCTGGCCAAGGTGAGCCTCAGGTTCTAATCCATTTAAAGCATACAGCAGGATGTGGATGGAGATATTCGGAGTCGTAACAGGAATTCTTTATGTGATTCTGGAGGTCAGGCAAAACCGCCTGCTCTGGCCCCTGGGAATAATCACTTCAGCGGCCTATATCTATATCTTCTTCACCGGGAAATTTTATGCCGATATGGGTCTCCAGGTGTATTATGTTCTGATCAGTATCTATGGCTGGTATTTCTGGAGCAGGGGAGGAGCCAAAGCAGAGAAGGGGGAGCTTCCGGTGGTCCGGATCAACCGAAGGCAGCTTTTACTTGTTTTCTTCACTTTTGGTCTCTCCTGGGCAGCTATCTATTTTGTTCTGGACCGGTATACGGACTCCACCGTACCGCTGGGCGATTCATTTACCACGGCTCTGGCCATTGTGGCAACCTGGATGCTCACCCGGAAAATCATTGAGCAGTGGTTTTTATGGATCATTGCCAATGTTGTCAGCATAGGGCTGTATATTTACAAAGGCCTGTATCCTACGGTCATTCTCTATGCCATTTATACAGGAATGGCGGTATACGGGTATTTCGAATGGAAAAGAACGATGATTAAGAGCCTTGAAGATGCGGGAAGATCCTAAGATAGTTATTCTGGCCAATGGAAGTTTTCCATCCGCCCGGCAGGGCCTGGATCTGCTGAAGAAGGCAGATCTGCTGATCTGTTGTGATGGAGCCGCAGATAAGCTGGTTGAATTCGGACTGGAGCCTGGTCTGATCATTGGCGATCTGGATTCCCTTTCATCCCGAGTCTGGAAAAAATACCAGGCCAGTACCATTCAATTGGAGGATCAGGAGAGTAACGATCTGACCAAGGCGGTCCAGTATTGTATCAGAAAAGGCTATAAAGCGGTCACTATTCTCGGGGCAACCGGATTACGGGAGGACCATACCCTGGGCAATATCTCCCTGATGGTGGAGTATTTTCCACATATAAAGGTCAGGATGCTATCCGATTACGGTGTCTTCTTCCTGGTTCAGAGCGGGGAGCGGATAAAATCCTT
The DNA here is from genome assembly GCA_963792395.1 of uncultured Bacteroidales bacterium. Lineage (GTDB taxonomy): Bacteria > Bacteroidota > Bacteroidia > Bacteroidales. Next base: position 4,350 of record CAWBWE010000001.1, on the reverse strand, counting down.
TGCGGGAGAAAAAATTTCCATTTTCTCGGTGGACAGCAGGGTCCGGGTCAGCTCAACCGGACTGAAATATCCCCTGAAAAATCTGAAGCTTTCCAACTGGTTCCGGGCCAGCCTGAATGAAGCAATGGCAGAAAGCTTTACCCTGCAATTTGATTCTGATCTGCCTCTGATTATCTATAAAGCGTAGTAAGGAGCACTCAGTCCTTAATTCCCAGGGCTTTTTCAATGGCTTCAGAAGAGGGATCTTCCGGACAATCGATGGAGGGCAGCCAGGGCTTGATATCCAGAACCGGGGTTCCATCATAGGCATCGATCCCGCTCACAAACAGTTGACGACCCTGCACCTTGTCCAGCCTGAGCACCCCGAATCCGATGGAGTTTGGCCTGTTGGGCGAACGCGTGGAAAAGAGGCCAAACTCTCTGCTGCTGCCGGGAGGTCTTACCATCGGCCTCCAGTCTTTTGACAGATGCATATGGTATAGCACAATAATGTATTGGAATGCTTCCAAATCCTGCATGGCTTCTTCAAATCCGGGATAGAGTTCAATGACCCCCCGGTTTTCAGGAACCAGTCTCCCCTGGCGCGGAGCACCGGTCTGCGGGCTGAGTTCTGTATGGAACTCCCCGATGGGTCTGTAGTCAACGCTCATATTCTCTGGCTTTAAAGGTTCTTCCGCTTTGCTGTTTACCGAATCTTCAAATAGCAGTTCTCCCAGTTCGTGCGGATCAAAGTGGTTATTTATCATTTCAGGTTCCAAACCGGCCTGGTGCACATAAATGGCAGCCTTCTGGCTTTGTTTGGAGTTCAGGAAGCGATTCTCGAAAAGTTTTAACTCCCTGGCCGGAGAGTTGATGGAGAACCCATAGCCCCCTTCCTCTGTCCCATTATTTTCTATGATATTCCGGAGGAACACGTTTCTATGGGGTGCATTGGATTCTCTTTCTCCGCGAAGATGAACTCCATCTGCATTGTTCTCAAAAATGTGGTTATTTTCAAACAGGACATCAGTATCCTTGTGTCCCGTGCAGATTCCATAGCGGCCGTTGTGGTGGAATTTATTGCCTATCACATTGCTTTGGTATACCCTCCAGCAGATAAATAGCCCATCCTGGTCATTATGATGTACCTCGTTGTTTTCGATGAGTGAAAAGGGGGACCCTGTGCCCGGGTGCAGGCCGGTGTTGCCGCTACCGGAGATTTCACTGTTCTTTATGGTCACATTTTCCGTGATTTGCCAGCTGATCCCCTCGCCATTGAACTCATTTACCCGGACTCCGTCAACGGTGACCCAGCTGGATTTCAGGATCAGGATCCCCGCGCTATTGCAGCCGTCGGCAAAGAAGTTCTCCCTGCGATTACCTTCTATGGATAGATTGGAGACCGTGCAGTGTTCCGCTTCAATCACCTCAATCACCGAGGATGCGTTTGAGATAAGCCCGTTGAGGTCAGAACGGTAATCTCGAATGAGTCCCCGGTCTATATAGATCACATCCTCCTGGATATCCGTGATGTAGGCGGTGGAGACATTCCAGCATCCGCTGTTTTCCTTGTCAGTCACCTGGATTTTCATTCCAATCTCAAAGCCCTCCGTATCTTCAACGGTCAGTTTCAGCTCCCCGTAATCGGCATCCACAATATACCTGGTTTGCACGCCCCGCTCTTTTTTGAGCACGGTCTCCCTGCCGGAACCCATCAGGTTTACATGGCTCTTCAGCCTCAGGGGGGCAGAGATGCTATATTCCCCCGGATTCAGAAAAACGGTTCCACCGCTTTCCTCCAGGGCGTCTATGGCCAGTTGAATAGAAAGGGAATTGTATCCGGAAATATGTGCATCCTCTCCTCCAACAGAAATGGTACGTTCGGCTACCCTAGGGTGAACCAGCGCATCTGCCTCCTGGATTTCCTGAGCAAAGAGATACACAGGAGCCATTAGAAAAAAGAGTGAGATCGTTTTTTTCATTGTTTCGGTTTTTCGATTATTAAGTTATGCTCTACTCGACACTGCTGAATTCTCCGCTCAGCCTGGTTTGAAGACCAGAAATGTCATGCAGGTGTTTTTTCAGGATCATTTTTTCGATCCGGTCCATCATCCGGACATCAATTGTATTTCCGGGGGTCTCGTTTCGGGAAATGCTTGCGGCCTGACTTCTGATTCGGAGGTTTGTCATAAAATCAAAGGTCTGCATCAGTTCTTCATGCAGAGAGGGATCAAAGACCCCTTTCTCCAGGAGCAAGGCTGCCCGCTCCCTGCTTTCAGTGACCTCCAGGTTTTCCCGGATGCCGTACAGCCGGATATAGGAGGTGACCGGCAAAAGAATCTTTTTGAGATCCAGTAGGGGTTCCTCGGATTTAGGAACCTTCATCTGATTTATGGATCGGGCCATATGGTAAAAGAAAACCGCTTTGCCTTTGACGGTTTTATTCACATGGGTCCGAAGCTGATCCACCAGGATATTTTCTCCATAGATACAACGGAAGTCGAAAAAGATGGCCGCATCCAGAATATCCTGCGGGGTGCTGCTGCCAATCCAATCACTGAAGTACTTCTTCCATACATCCAGTTCGCGGTTCCATTTGGGATTACTGGCCATCATATCGCCCGGGCAGTTGCGGTAGCCCACTGCATCCAGCTCCATATTGACTTTTTGGGCCAGTACCTGGAAGTAGATCTGAGCATCCTGCCGGTAGCTCTCCTGCATATTTACCGTGATGATGGCATTGTCCTGGTCTGTGGCCAGGGTCTGTTCTCCTCTGCCATGGCTACCCATGGCAATGAATGCAAATTTACAGGGAGCCGGTCCGAGCTCTTCCATGGCCAGATCAATGAGTCGCCGGTGTATGGAGTCTCCCACTGAACTGATGATCCGGGTGAGAATCCCGGTATGGGCTCCACTGTCCGTTAGTGCCTTAACCAGGACAGGCAATCTCCTGTAAATCCTTTTCAGTTGCTCGACCCCTTCGGCCACAGCGATCTCTTTGATGAGGAATCCCGCCAGGTTCTCCTGGATTCCCCCAATCTCTCGGTATCCTACCACCCCGCTGATTTTCTTGGAGGTTCCGGTCAATGCAATATGGGAGAGCCCTCGTTTTTTCATGGTGAGCAATCCTTCAAACAATAGTGCATTTTCATGCAGGGTGACCACCGGAGAGCTCATGATCTCAATCACTTTCTTATCCGGCTCCAGGCCGGTGGCCAGTACTCTTTCCGTAAGATCGTGCTGATTAATTACCCCGATAATTTTATCCCCCTGATTGACAAACAGGATATCGCAGCGTTGCCGGGTCATCATCCGGATAGCCTCCCGGACAGAAGCCTCGGCATGCACTCTTCTGATCTCCCTGGAGATGGCTTTCAGGGGCTGGTGCATCATCATCAGCAGGGTTTGAAGCTCTCCTGCCAGCAGCTCACTATCCTTTTCAAACTGCATCTGGCTGCTAAGCTCCTTAATCACAATGATATACCCGGATTGCTGTGCATAGGTGATGCTGGAGACAGAGATGACCACCTCTTTCCTTTGACCTGTTTTGCAGTTTAGCAGGGTTTCACGGGAGATGGATTTTTGAGGGTCCTTAAATTCAGCCGCCAGGTTCTTCCATTTCAGACTAAACAGATCCTCGAACTGCATGTTTCCCAGCTCGGAAGGAGAATACCCACTCAGATCACTGAAGCGGAAATTTGAAAATACAAATTCACCCTGCACCATCATCAGGGTTCCTTCTGTGGCCGCTTCCACCAGGGATTTATACTTTTCCCTGGAGATCAAAAGGGCATCCTCCGCATTTTTTTTCTTCCGTTCCGTATTCAGGCTCTGGCGGATAATGACCGCAAGAAGGATGCTGATGACCAGCGTAATTATCAAAACCACCCGAAGAAGCCGGTTCTTCAGGGAGCGGATCTCCATCCGTACATCTTCCAGGTAAATCCCCGTACCAACAATCCAGTTCCAGGCCTCATATTCCCGCACATAGGATAGTTTGGGAACAATCCTTGTGGAATCATCTTTCCACTGCCACATATAATCAATAAAGCCTTCTCCCGACTCTTCCACGGTACGAACCGACTCCACGAACAGGAGTTTGCCATCGGGATCCTGGTAGGAGCTCAGATCGGTGCCTACCAGCTCCGGCCGGTATGGGTGCATGAGCATGGTGGGTTCTTTATCGATGATCCAGAAATAATCTTTCAGCTCATCGCCATAACGGATCCGGCTCACCCGCTCAATGGCCAGGCTCCTGGCCGAGTCCAGCGGCAGCTTTTTATCCAGGACCTCCTGCTGGTATTCCTGTATCAGGCTGCAAACGGTGTTTGTCAGCTCTGAGATCATCTCCTTCTTTCCCTCCATGATATT